>JBCDGU010000009.1:0-204627 GCA_038750875.1 Pseudomonadota bacterium
GAGGGCCGACGTCTTCGATTACATCGAGGTGTTCTACAATCGACAGCGGCGTCATGAACACCTCGGCGGCGTCAGCCCCGAGACCTTTGAAGCAGCCTCACAGTGAGACTGATCGGTGTCCAAAAACTGGGGTCATTCCAGATAGCGGCGGTTAACGCACATAGCGACTAACGTCCGCTATAGGTGCTTGACCAACTCTAACACTGCCTCGACACGTGCACTCAGAAGCAATAAACCCAGCGCTTGGAATATCGTTCCCAAATCATTAGCCACAAAACTACTGTCCCAAGTTTTTTCCGAGCTTTAGCTCGGGGCAATGAGTCGCTTTCCCAACCCTCTCTTCACCGGCCCTGCTCGTGCGAGTTTTTAACGACGCGCACAGCCCGGGAATGAGCAAAGCATCTCGAAGATAAGGTTCGACGCGAGCAGCGCGGTATTGCCTGTGGTGTCGTAAGGCGGAGACACCTCAACGAGGTCCGCACCCACCAGGTTCAATCCAAACATCCCACGGATGACCTCGATGCCCTGTGAGGCCGTGAGGCCCGCGGGCTCAGGCGTTCCCGTGCCCGGCGCCACTGACGGATCCAGTCCATCGATGTCAAAGCTGAGATACGTCGGCCGATCGGGGCCGATCACCTGTCGCACTTCTTCCATGAGCGGCGCCAGGGACTGGTACCAGCACTCTTCCGTGGGCACCACGCGAACGCCGCGCTGTCTTGCCCAGTCGAAATCATCCGCCGCGTACCCAGTGGCTCGAAGACCAATCTGGAACATGGCATTCGGATCGATGAGATTCTCTTCGATGGCGCGACGAAAGATCGTCCCGTGCGTCACAGTCTCACCAAACATGTGATCGTTCATATCGGCGTGCGCATCAATATGCACCACGGCTACCGGCCCATGTACCTTTGCCTGCGCTCGCAGGATGGGGAGCGTGATCGTGTGATCACCGCCCATGGAAACGGTCTTCGCGCCCGTCGCCAGCACTCCATCGAAATGCGCCTCGATCAGGTCAACGCTTTTCTCGAGGTTGTAGGTATTGAGGGCCACATCGCCGATATCTGCGATCTGAAAGGAGTCGAAAGGCGCGGCGCCCGTTGCCATCCCATAAGGCCGGACGAGCACCGATTCGGCCCTGATCTGCCGGGGTCCGTAGCGCGAGCCAGCTCTATTGCTGGTTCCACAATCGAGGGGCACACCGAGGAGCGCGATGTCCAATCCTTCCGCCGTTTGCTGAACGGGAAGCCTGAAAAGGCTGGCAATGCCACCAAAACGTGGCATCTCGTTACCCGACAGCGGCTGATTGAATTCAGACAAAGCGATTCTCCTCGATGAGTCCGACGCTAGCGCGCCAGCGTTTGTGAGATGGCGGACTGCCAGCTTGTGCGTCGGCGACGGCGCTGTGCGGCCGACATGCTCACGCTGAACTCCATCTCTGGCTGCCAGATGCGCTTGAGCTGCGCGGTGCTGGACCACAGGCCAACACCGAGGCCCGCCAGATAGCTGGCACCAGCAACGGTCGTTTCGATAATGCGCGGACGGACCAGCTTCCTGCCAAGGTAGTCTGCCTGAGTCTGCATCAGCAGGTCATTCGCCGCCGCACCGCCATCGACGCGGAGGGGCTTCATGCGTTTTCCGAGATCAGCTTCCATACACTCGAGGATGTCGACATTCTGAAGGGCCATAGCATCCAGGGTCGCCCGCGCGATATGTCCGCGCGTCGCACCACGGGTCAAACCCGTGATGATGCCGCGGGCATCTGCGGCCCAGTGAGGCGCTCCAAGCCCGGTGAGCGCCGGAACAAATTCCACACCGCCATGATCAGGCACCGTGGATGCCAGAGCCTCAATCTCCGGGGCCTTCTTGATGAGTTGCAGGCCATCCCGCAGCCACTGCACCGCAGCGCCGCAGATGAAAGCACCGCCCTCAAGGGCGTAGACCACTGGTTTGCCCTCCTCCTGCCAGGCAACGGTGGTCAGCAAGCCGGATTTGGAAGCAATCTGCTCCGACCCCGTGTTCATAACGATGAAGGAGCCCGTGCCATAGGTGCACTTGGCATCACCGGGAGAAAAGCATGCCTGCCCAAACAGCGCCGCCTGCTGATCACCGGCGACGCCGGAAATCGGTATGCCATCGGGAAGACCGCGGATGCCTTTCGTGTAGCCGAGCACCCCGCTGCTGGGACTGATACGGGGAAGGATGTCCTCCGGCACTTCAAAGAGCTTAAGCAGCTCGGGATCCCAGGACAGCGTCTTGAGGTTCATGAGCGACGTGCGAGCCGCGTTGGAGACATCCGTCACATGGGCCTCACCACTGGTGAGACGCCAGACCAGGTAACTGTCGATGGTGCCGCCAGCGAGCGCTCCCGCTTTGTGGGCGCGCCGCGCTGCCGGTACTTCTTTCAACAGCCAGCGATACTTGCTTGCACTGAAGTACGGGTCCAACACCAGCCCGGCACGCTTGCGAACGAGCTTTTCGTGCCCCGCAACTTTGAGCCCCTCACAGAAATCCGCGGTACGCCGACATTGCCAGACGATAGCGTTGTGGAGAGGTTCGCTTGTGCGACGGTCCCAGAGCAGCGTCGTTTCACGCTGATTTGTGATGCCGATACAGCGGATATCCGATGGACGGCAAAGCTTGCGACGCAGCAGCTTTGCGAGGGCCCTCTGCACCGAAGCCCAGATATCGTCGGGGTTGTGCTCTACCCAGCCGGGCTTTGGAAAGTGCTGGGGGAATTCGACATTAATGCTGGCGCAAAGCTGGCCCTGCGCATCGACCAAGGCGACGGTGCTGCCCGTCGTTCCCTGGTCAATGGCAAGTACATAGTCAGCCATCAGGCAGCGAAGCCCTCAAGAGCCTTGATCTCGAGGTAGTCGGTAAACCCATGGGCGCCCCACTCGCGGCCGTTGCCAGACTGCTTGTAGCCGCCGAAGGGAACGTCGAAGCCTCCAGAGCCGCCGTTGATGTGTAGGTTACCGGCGCGAATGCGACGAGCCACATCTCGGGCATGCTCGATGTCGCCGCTCTGTACATAGCCCGCCAGTCCGTACGGCGTGTCGTTGGCCATAGCGATGGCTTCTTCTTCCGAGTCGTAGGGAATCATCACCAGCACCGGGCCGAAAATTTCTTCCCGGGCGACGGTCATTTCGTTGTTTACATCAGAGAAAACCGTCGGCCTGATGAAGTAACCGCTCTCGATCCCATCAGGGCGGCCCGTGCCGCCGACCACCAGTTTTGCGCCTTCGTCAATGCCGGCCTGAATGAGGCCCTGAATCTTGTCGAACTGCACCTGGGATATCACCGGCCCCATCCTAGTGTCAGAGTTAGATGGGTCGCCGACGACCACGCTTTCGGCCACTTGCTTGGCGATGGCTTCTGCATCCGCAAGGAGCGCCCGAGGCACAAACATGCGCGACGGCGCGTTACAGGATTGTCCGGTGTTATTCATCATGTGAAGAACGCCACGGGTCACCGCCGCCTGAAGATCCGCATCCGCCAGCACGATATTGGGCGACTTGCCACCGAGTTCCTGCGTCACGCGCTTCACCGTGGGCGCCGCGTTCAAAGCGACCTGCGTACCGGCACGGGTCGAACCCGTAAAGGACATCATATCCACATCCGGGTGTTTCGACAGAGAAGCGCCCACCGTTGGACCGTCGCCGTTCACCATGTTGAAAACACCAGCGGGTACGTCCGCCTCGTCCATAATCTCTGCCCAGATCTGCGCCGAGAGCGGCGCGATTTCGCTGGGCTTCAATACGACGGTGCAGCCTACGGCGATAGCCGGGGCGACTTTGCAGGCGATCTGATTGATGGGCCAGTTCCAGGGCGTAATCAACCCGCAGACACCGATGGGTTCCTTAATAACCCGGTGGGGCCCCAGGTCCTCTTCAAATTCGTAGCTCTTGAGTACCTCGAGTGCCTCCTGCAGGTGGCCCTGACCGCAATAAGACTGCTCCCCATCGGCAAGCCTCTTGGGCGCACCCATTTCCATGCGGATAGCGTCGGCCATATCCTGGTAGCGTTTCTTGTAAACCTCGATGCAACGCTCGAGGATCGCAATGCGCTCTTCACGGGTCGAAAAGCCATAGCTTTCAAAGGCGGTCTTGGCGGCGGCCACGGCGCGATCCACATCGGCCTCAGAACCCATAGAAATGCGAGCACATACGGATTCGTCTGCCGGGTTAATGACGTCCAGTGCTTTGGGTTCTACTGGATCGACCCACTCGCCGTTGATGTAAAACTTGAGGTACTCGTGCATGCCTTTATCTCCCTTGTGATGGGCAGGTGTTATGAAACAGGAGGGCGAGTTTAGCACCGCCTGACGCAGGCAAAAGTACCCCCGAAGTGGAGCGTGTGCTGAGAGGGCCGTCCGACCGCGGCGATAACCCAGTGATGGGGTAAGGGAGTCTGTTGCGAGACCACGGGTCATCGACCACAATATTGCTCAAGATACCGACAAGCAGGAAAAACACCATGAACATGGATATCGGCAGCGACGAACTCACCCTGTTTCGGGACATGGCGAGGCGCGCCTTTGAGCAGGAGATCGCACCTCACTTTGAAGAATGGGAAGAAGCCCATCTAGTCCCCCGTGAATTTTGGAACACCATGGGCGCGGCGGGCCTACTCTGCCCCGATGTCGACGAAGCTTACGGCGGAGCGGGAACCAGCCCTCACGTCACCTTGATGCTGATGGAAGAGCTTTCACGCATGGGTTTTGGCGGCGTCGCCACCGGCTACAGCATTCACTCCAACATCGTCGCCCCCTACATCAGCCGCCACGGCACGGAAGAGCAGAAGCAGCAGTGGTTGCCCAAAATGGTTGCCGGTGAAGCCTTCGGCGCTCTCGCAATGACCGAACCGGGCGCGGGCTCGGACGTCCAGGGTATCCGTACCAACGCCGTCCGCGATGGTGAGGAATGGATTCTCAACGGCTCCAAGATCTTTATTACCAACGGCATTCACGCTGATCTTGTGGTGGTCGCCGCCATCACGGATCCCGGTAAGGGAGCGAAGGGCACCTCCCTGTTTCTCGTTGACACTAGCCTTCCTGGCTTCGAGAAGAGCCGCAAAATAGAGAAGATCGGCCAACACACCTCGGACACAGCGCAGTTGTTCTTTCAGGATGTGCGGTTACCGGCGAACGCCCTGTTGGGCGAGGTGAACCGTGGTTTTATCATCATGATGGAAGAACTGCCGCGCGAACGCCTCGGCATTGCCGCCCAGGCCATCGGCGCTGCAGAAGGCGCGCTGGAGCTGACCATCGAGTACGTGAAAGAGCGCAAAGCGTTTGGCCAAAGCATCGGCGAGTTTCAGAACACCCGATTCAAACTCGCTGACGTGAAGACGGAGATTGCACTCAACCGTGCGCTCTATGAACAGTGTGCCGATGAATACAATCGCGATGAGCTCACCGCCGACAAAGCGGCCATGCTGAAACTCTCATCCTGCGAGATGCAGTGTTCCACCATCGACGACTGCCTGCAGCTCTTCGGTGGTTACGGCTACACCGTGGAGTATCCGATCTCACGCTTCTACACGGACGCGCGCATCCAGCGCATCTACGGTGGCTCTTCAGAGATTATGCGAGAGCTTGTCGCCCGAACGATGCTTGGGAAGTAAGCGCTGCCCAAGACCATTCTTCTGGCCGGTAGTACCGGCTACATCGGCTCCCGGGTGCTCCGGGAGCTTTTGGGTTGTGGGTATCGGGTCGTTGCACCTGTCAGATCCCTACCCACTAACTCTGAGCGCGCGCTCTCGCAACCTGCGCATTCCTGCGACGAATCTAATCCCCCTGGTGGCGGCGTGGCTGACGCCCAAGGGCCTAGCAAAGAAGACGCGGGTGGCAGCACGCATGAGGGAAGGAATGCCGGAATCGAGCAGAGCGGCCAATCTGACCCCCGGGCGACCTACGTCCTTGCAGAGCATCTGACGAGCCAATGTCTTCACGATTTGATTGGCGACACGAAGATCCATGCCGTCATCTCTTGCATCGCAAGCCGGCGCGGTGGCTTACGGGACAGCGAAATCGTCGACTACGGAATCAATCGTGAACTTCTGAACTGGGCAACGCAGGCAAATGTTCATCAATTCACCCTTTTGTCGGCTATCTGCGTGCAGAAACCCCGCTTGGCATTCCAGCGAGCGAAGCTTCGCTTTGAGCAAGAACTACAAGCCAGTGGGCTAGCACACGCCATTGTTCGCCCGACGGCGTTTTTCAAATCACTGAGCGGTCAAATCAATCGCGTACAAAACGGAAAGCCATTCCTGGTTTTTGGCTCCGGTGAGCTCACGCGCTGCAAGCCCATTAGCGAGGGAGATCTCGCGCGTTACCTTCGACTCACTATCGAAGACGACGAACTGCGCGGAGTGCTGCCCATCGGCGGACCAGGACCGGCGATAACGCCTCTGGAACAAGGCCGGATGCTGGCAGAGGCAGCGGGTGTGCCGTTTCGAAGTCGCTCGGCACCCCCCAGCTTACTGCGCTGGGTCGCGGCTGCTCTTTCACTCGGTGGAAAGGTAATCCCTGCCCTAAACGATCGTGCCGAGTTCGCTCGTATCGGCCACTACTATGCCACGGAGTCCATGCTGCTCTGGGACACAACGAAGAAAGCCTACGACCCCGATGCAACGCCCTCTTTCGGCGGGGAAACCCTCTATCAAAGCTATGTGGACCAGATCGCAGGAGTTTCAGATCAGTCGCTTGGCGAACAGGCTGTGTTCAAATAAAGACAGCGCTCGCCTTGCGAAACTCGTGGCGTTCGGGGTTTACTGGAGATTCATTCTGAGGAGGGAGGCCCCAGATGAGTAAAAGACTATTAGGCGCTGCCATTGCAACCGCCGCATTGAGTATCACCCCGTTTGCCATGTCGCACCTCGATGACGAGGAACCGATGCAGTCCTATCGTCAGTCTTACTTTACGCTGTTGGCGATGAACTTTGGCCCCATCGCAGGCATGCTCAAAGGCGAGATTCCTTGGGACGAGGCAAAGCTTTTGAAGCTCGCTGAAGACTTCAGTGCCGTTGCAAGCGTAGACGTGGCGCGCGCCTTTGGGCCGGGCACTGACGGCGGAAAGACCCGCTCGAAACCCGAAATCTGGGAAAATACCGACGACTTCCTCGAGAAATACGGAGATCTTCAAGAGGCCGCGAAAATGCTGGTGCCCGCCGCATCCACCGGTGACAAGCAGGAAGTTGGAAAAGCGGTTCGGGCCATTGGTGGCACCTGCAAAGCTTGCCACGATGAGTACAAGTCAAAAGACTACCTCTAAGGCCTGCACCCGAACCAAGGCACGGGATTGATACGAGCACCAAGATCTAGTCCCAAGACCTGGGACCAAAACCCAGGTCTTCTACCCGTCTGAAGAAGTAGCACCCCGACCCCAGCTTAATGGGGTCGCTCTTTCCTCTGCCCGGATGGCAATGGGCTTCCCCACGGCTAGATGTTACACACGGACGCAGCGCACTTAGCTACGCACCTGCCTGATACAACACGTCGAGCTCCGTGTGTGAGTTGTTCTTCCTCACCAATACGCGCTCGCCGGAGGCGGCGGTGCCATTTCGAGCGCACCGGCTAGCAACCCCGCGACAGCAAACGCCACGAGAAGTGCCCAGTACCATGGCCGCGCGGGACCCGTGCCCGTGCGCCCCTCGCTGGCACCCTTGATCATCGGAAGCAGGAGACGCTGTCGCCGTCGGAATTCATAGAACAGCACAGAAGCCAAATGAAGGGCGACAAACCCCAACAGAATGTTGAAGAGCGTCTCGTGCAACTCTGCCAACCGGTTTGCAAGGCTGCTGTCGATGGCGTGACGAAACGGACCGTCAAACAGCACATCATCTGTGCTCACGGAACCGGTCAATACCTGTGCAATAAGCAGCGCCCACAGCGTCACCACAGACCAGCCACCGAGGGGGTTGTGACCGGGCGTCTGGGCGGGTGCGCCCTTCAGGTAGGCCAGCACAGCACCGGGGCCCCGCACGAAATCAGAGAATCGCGCCTGCGGCGAACCAATAATTCCCCAAACCAACCGTGTAATCACCAGCCCCAGAACGCTAAGCCCCAGGTACTGGTGAATCTCCATATACCCCTCCTCCGCGGTCCACCAACTCGCGGGAATCATGAGCGCGATGGCCCAATGGATGATCCGTACTGGGCTGTCCCAGAGGGGGTGCTTAGCGCTCATAAGTCTGTTGCGCGTTGTCAGTCCTGCACGAACAGCGGCGTTTCATCCGGACAGCCTTCGTACTGGTAACGCCAACCGCCATTTTCGATGTAGGCGCGATGGCGGGGCCCTTCAGCTTCGTGGTTACCAGAGCTGTATGCCGCGTCACCGGGGTACACGGTGATGTACTCGCGCTCGCCGATCTTCAGCATCAGGGGCAATACGCGTGGACACGGCGTTTCGCGTTCGCCTTCGACCGCCGCATCCGCTGTGTCATACCGCTCTAGTTCCCGCAGGGTGATGTAAGTGGGTGGCATGAGATTGAGCTCGCCTCTGCCATGTTCCCCAAGGGCTTGTTGAATCCCCACCCATCGGAAGTCGTGAATCTCACTGTTATCAATGACCACGTCCGTATCTGCCGGAGCGACACAGGCATAGAACCAAGTCGAGAATCGCTTCTTTTCCGCCGCCGGCGTAGTCCAGTGGCTTACTAGCACCATGGCGTCGGGGTCCATGGTGATACCGGCCTCTTCCTCCGCCTCGCGAGCTGCCGCGTAGCGAGCCGCGGCGTCTGGATCGCCTTCTGCCTGCTCGCGATCACTGTCATCCACCGCACCGCCAGGGAACACCCAGAAACCGCCGGCGAAGGCCAATGCGCGATTGCGGCGGACCAGAAGTACTTCGAGCCCGGAAGGGCCGTCGCGAAGCACAACGACGGTACTCGCGGGTCTGACAGGCACATCACTCATGCGTCAAACAACTCCATCAGCGCGGAAACCGTTGCCTCGACACCCAGCCTTACGGAAGCCTCGGGTTCGATCTTAAAGAGCGGCGAATGGTGCGAAGGTACGGGCGCGCCGCCCTCGGCCTCCCGGACAAAATCTGCCGGGGGCGTGCCACCGACCGCAAAATAGGTGCTGGGAATAAACGGATCCGTTGTGAAATACGGGAAATCTTCGGCACCCATTCCCTTGCGCTCAGCGTCCCACATCACATCGTCACCAAACCGCTCTTTCCAAACCGCGCGCAAATTGTCAGTCATCGCTGCATCGTTCAGGGTGACGGGCACAGATTCATCGGAAACGATAACTTCGGGTAGCTTGTCTTCCGGCAGACCGGCCACCCGCCCCATGTTTTCCGCAACGCGACGAATACCATCAAGCAGGATCTCCCGATCCGCGGGATCGTCGTTGCGCACCGTAAGCTGCAGATGGGCGCTATCGGAGATGATGTTGTGCTTGGTCCCTGAATGGAAAGATCCCACGGTGATTACGCCGGCATCACGGGGAGCGAGCGTACGGGAGACTACGGATTGCAGGCCAACAACAATTTGAGACCCCAAAAGTACGGGATCCACGCCGCGATGCGGGCTCGCTCCGTGAGCACCAATTCCATGGACAATGATGTCGACCGTATCGGCACCGGAGTACTGGGCACCCGATGCGGCCGCCAGCTTACCGGTGGGGATGGTTGAGGCTACGTGGAAGGCCATGGCCGCGTCGGGCTTGCCAAATCGCTCCCACAGTCGGTCATCCATCATCGCCTTCGCGCCCCCGATGCGCTCCTCAGCGGGCTGTCCAATGAGCATCAACGTTCCAGACCACTCATCGCGGCGCGCTGCCATCTGGCGCGCGGTTCCGACCAAACCCGTGATGTGTACATCGTGACCGCAAGCGTGCATCACATAGACTTCATTGCCATTGGGATCGATTTGCTTGGCAGATGAGGCGTATTCAAGTCCACTCTTTTCCTGAACGGGTAGACCGTCCATGTCCGCCCGCATCATGATCAGCGGACCGGAACCGTTCTCCATCATGGCGACGATGCCCGTGCCGCCAACACTTTCGGTCACCTCAAAGCCCGCCTCTAGCAGCTCATCTGCGAGGCGACGGGCCGTGTTGTGCTCCATAAACGATAGCTCTGGATTCTGGTGGAAATAAACGAATAGGTCACCGAGATGCGCATCGTAATCTGCGGCGACGGCGTCCTTTAGCTCATCGGCGCTACTCTGGAACGAGAGGCCAGCGGCTGCGACAGCCGCTGTCAGCGTTAGGGCGGTAAGCGAATTTTTCATGGTGGGTCCTCTAGCTTCTGTGTTCTGTATTTTTGCTTTTTTGTATTCACTGCTTTTGACTATTTTCATTCCTACATATTCATGCGTGCAGGGCCATGGAAACGTCGTAACCGATCTGCTGACCGCGGCGGAGTGCTGCATCGCGATCTTCCGGTGAGCGGCTGCTGATCCAGAGATTGGTTGAGCGAGTGCCACTTCGACAGAACGCAAACACAGGCTCGGACTCGTTATCAAACAGTTCCCCCAGGGCTCTGATGTCGTCGCCCGGATAATTGAAGGCATTAACGGGGTAGTAAACGTAAGACATTCCTGCTGCTTCTGCGGCTGCCTGCAACTCGGCACTACTGGGCTGACCGGGCACTTCACCATCTGGCCGGTTGTTCACCACCACCTTGTAGCCCGCCTCGGCAATGCCCACCATATGCCCCGGTGCAACCTGCGGCCCAGTCGCCAACGTCTCCGTCACTTTTACGAATTGAAGCGGGTTAGCCATCTGCCCCGTCATCCTCTGGAAAACCACTAAAGTATACCGCCTGGATCACCGGCATCGCACAGAGACTATAGGCCCGTGACGCCGTCGTAGATCAGCTTTAACCCAATAACAACGAGGAACGCAGCAATCAGGCGGTAGTAGAACTGGGGGTTCGATAGGCCAACCAGCTTGCGGCCGAGCAGCACTCCCAATGGGGCCACCGGGATCAGAACCGCTGAATAGATCAGGTTTTCCTGCGTGAACTGGCCCAGGGCCCAATAAGCCGGCAGCTTCGCGAGGTTAACCACGCTAAAAAATAGGGCTGCCGTACCGGCATAGACAAAAGGTGCAACGCCCTTGGGAATCAAGTACATGGTAAAAGGCGGTCCGCCGGCATGGATGCTGAAACTCGTGAATCCCGCGAGGGTGCCAAAAGCCATGGCCGTTGGGCGGTGATGGGTCGAGCCGACGAAAGTACTCATGCCGGCCAGGAATTGCAGCCCGAAAACAACGGCAACACTACCCACGATTAACCGCATGATTTCGTCGTTCAGGTACTCCGCAAGGAGATAGCCAATACAGACCCCAAGTACCGCACCGGGTAGAAGAAGACGGAGTGCCAGACCGTCGAAGTGACCCCGGTAGGTATAGATCGCCACCATATCCATTACGACCAGAATTGGCAGCAGAATCGCTGCAGCCTGAGCCGGCGGCATTACCAGCGTCATCAGCGGCACGGCCAGGATAGCGATGGCACCGCCGAAGCCACCCTTCGCAACGCCATAGAGAAGCACCGCCGGAATGGCTACGAAGTAAAAGGCAGGATCGCTGAGCACGGGACAACTAAATCAAGAGCCCGAATTCTGAGCTGAGGATCTGCAGTATTTCTTCCCGCGGTGAGTCGGGAAAGACGATCGGGAGATTGAGCAGGGCCTCCGCTTCATCCCGATACACCTGAGACACTTTATGGAAAAATTCATCGGGAACCCGGTGCGCTTTCGCGAAAGCCAGTCGCTCTTCCATACGATCCGAATTCAGGAGCAAGTCGCGGTCTGGCACCCAATCCTGCAATGCCTCGCGAAATACTTCTTTGCTGAACTCCGTGGGAGAACCCGAATTCCAATCGTCTTTACGCCAGATTCGAGACGAGTCGGGTGTGCCAATCTCGTCCATGTAGATGAGTTCTTCGCCCTGCGCAGTGGGGGCGAATCCAAACTCAAACTTGGTATCAACGAGCAGTCGACCGGTCGTCTCAAGCGCCTGACCAATTGCTTTAAAACCGTCACGGAGCGCGCTCTCAAGTTGTGCGAGATCCGATGCGTCTCCCAGACCAAAAGCCTCAAAGTGCTGCGCGATGCGCGTCGGATCGACGGGCGCATCGTCAAAGGCAGGTACACCCGCAAGGCCCGTCATCACACCTTTGGTCGAGGGAGTAAAGAGAACGTCGGGGAGTTCACCGTAGCGAGCCAGCCCATCGGGGAGAGCGACGCCAGCGAAGTGACGATCGCCTTTCTCGTAAGCTCTCCACAGAGACCCCGTGATGTAACGACGGGCGATGGCCTCGACCATCACCGGCCTCGCCTGCCTTACAACCCACACCATGGGGTGTGGCATCTCCAGAAGATGGTTCCCCAGGCCCACGGTATCGCGCAGAAGGGTAAACCAATGGGCAGCGATGGCATTGAGTGCCACCCCCTTACCTGGAACGCCCGCCAGGGTCTCGGAGCGCCACGCGCAATCGTAGGCGGAGAGACGGTCGGAAATCACCATCAGCGCTAACGGTGAATGCTCCGGGACATGATACGCACGCTCCTCGATCAGGCGCCGTGAATCCTGGGCCGAGAGGAAATATACAGATCGCACCTTGCCGCTGTGCACGGGCCTAGCCACCGCAATGGGAAGATCATCGGTAACGGTAAGAACCGAGTTCTGAGTCGTCATGAAAAGATCGGTCTAGGTGAGCGCGAGGCGAATCTTAACAAACCGGACCCTCGCTCTAGGCGAGGGACAGAAAGAAGCTGGCGATTGCTGCACTGAGGAGATTTGCCAGAAAACCACCCAACACGGCGCGCAAACCCAATTGAGCAATGAGCTCGCGCCGTTCCGGTGCGAGGGTCCCCAATCCACCAATAAGAATTGCGATGGAGGAGAAATTTGCGAAGCCGCAAAGGGCGAAGGACACGACCGCCTGTGCGTGAGGACTGAGCACCGATTTATCCTCATAGAAGCTACCAAAGGCGACAAATTCGTTGAGCACCAGCTTTTGCCCAATGAGATTTCCTGCCACGCCGGCCTCCTCCCAGGGCACTCCGAGCAGGAAGGCCAGTGGTCGGAAGAGATTGCCCAGTAGGTACTCGAGGGACAGGGCATCCATCCCCGCGAATCCTCCGAGCCACCCAAGGAGGCCATTGATTAGCGCAATCAGTCCCACGAATGCCAGAAGCATGGCACCAATGTTCACCGCCAGGGAAAGCCCATTGCCGGCCCCCGTAGCGGCGGCATCAAATACGTTAA
Source organism: Pseudomonadota bacterium (assembly GCA_038750875.1). Classification (GTDB taxonomy): domain Bacteria; phylum Pseudomonadota; class Gammaproteobacteria; order Pseudomonadales; family Halieaceae; genus Congregibacter. The sequence continues at coordinate 13,229 of JBCDGU010000009.1, forward strand.
CGCTCTTATCAATGCTCAGAGTGACGCTTTCGTCGTCGACGCGGCGAGCGGGGTCTTCCGGTACCAGCAGCTTTGCCATCAGAAGGCCACCCGGCGCCGCCATGAAGCTAGCAGCGAGCAGGTAGCGCATTTCCACCCCCAGTGCGACGTACCCCGCCAATACGGAGCCGGCGACGGTCGCCATACCTCCGACCATTACGGCAAACAGCTCCGATCGTGACATGGCGCCAATGTAGGGCTTAATGACCAGAGGCGCTTCCGTCTGGCTGACAAAGATATTGGCCGTCGCAGACATGGACTCCGCCGGCGTCGTGCCCAACAGCCAGCGAAGGCCGCCACCCAGCACCCGAATAATCCACCCCATGATGCCCAGGTGATAAAGGACCGCCATCAATGACGAGAAAAAAATGATGATCGGCAGCACATGAAAGGCGAACACAAAACCGACCTCGTAGCGTCCGATATCGCCAAAGACAAAGTCGATACCGCTCTGCCCGTAGCTGATGACGTTCGAAACGCCCCGGGAGAGGGACTCTAGAATCTGCCGACCCGCAGGCACGTACAGCGCCAATGCGCCCAGCGACAGCTGGAGCCCAAAAGCAGCCAGCACCGTACGCGGTGAGATAGCGCGCCGATCAAGGGAAAACAGCCAGGCAATCACCACGATGACCAGCATCGCACCAAGCGCCAGCAGCGCAGTGCTCATGAACGCGACTCCGAGGCCCGGTCTAACAACACACTGCGGACTACATCGAGAGCGACGCGATTCTTCCCTCCCCCGGTAATCACCATATCGGCGTACTCAGCGCTGGGCCGTATGTAGCGGTAGTACATAGGCCGCACCGTGTCCTGGTACTGGGTTACCACGGAATCCAATGAGCGGCCTCGCTCGCGCATGTCGCGGTCCAGTCTGCGCAGGAGGCAGATATCCAAAGCCGTGTCCATGTAGAAACGCATGTCGAAGTTGCCCCGGAGCGCCTCACTGGCCAGTAGCAGGATTCCCTCCACGATGATGACCTCCGCCGGCTCGACGCGCTCAACCTCCGTCGCCCGCGTGTGTACCGTGTAGTCGTAGACGGGAACATCCACCCCCTGTCCGTCCCGCAATTGCATGAGGTGCTCGCTAAGGAGTTCATGCTCCAGAGCATCGGGATGGTCATAGTTGACCTTCTCTCGCTCCTCCAGCGTCTTCAGAGACTGGTCGCGGTAGTAAGAATCCTCCTTGATGAGGGCAACGCGCACCGCCGGCGCCGCCGCACGCAGTTCGCTGAGAAGGGTCTGTGAAAAAAGGCTCTTGCCGGAGCCCGAGGGACCGGCGATAGCGATGAAGCAGCGTGACACGCACTGATACTCTGAAAGCTTTGGCGCAGTCTATCGATAAGCAGCGCCGGCCCCAAGGGCCCGAGGCCTCTGGGTAACCGACTTGGGACTCCACACGAGCTCAGATACACTTCGCGCCGAAACTAAAAAGGATAAACTGTGCTCTCCAAACTTCCATCGATTGCCCGCCCCCTTCGGATTCTGGGCTTGCTCCCACTCTTCGTCCAACTAACCGCTACGGCACAACAGGATGCCTCTGCTGATCGCATCGAGCAGGTCATCGTCAGTGCCAGTCGAGAAGCCCAGCAGGGCCTTGATCTCGCCCTGCCCTGGAGCCGCATTGATCAGGACGCGGTCAACCTCACCGGTGCCGTGCATATCAATCAGCTGACTCAGCGTGTTCCCGGCGCATGGATTTCGCGGGGAAATGGTCAGGAGAGTCTTGCAGCGCTCCGCTCCCCCGTACTCACCGGTGGTGGCGGCTGCGGACCTTTCTTTATGGCCTGGGATGGCATCAGCCTCCGTGGCACCGGGTTCTGCAACGTCAACCAGCTTTTCGACGCAAACAGCGAGCAGGCTGACGCCGTCGAGGTGATTCGGGGTCCGGGCACCGCCGTGTACGGTGCCAACGCAGTCCACGGAGTGATCAACGTGCTGAGCCGAGACCCTCGCGCGGCCAGCGGTCAGCGCTATGCATTGGAAGCCGGACCCAATGACTACTACCGCCTTCGCGTCGACGCGGCGCGCGATACGGGCACCCACGCGTACGGGGTCTACTTCAATGGCACCACCGATGGCGGTTTTAAGGACAACTCGGGATTTGATCAGCAAAAAGTCACGCTTAAGCACAACTACGCCGGCAATAGCTGGAATGTGACCAATGCTATGGAGCTCAGCAACCTGAACCAGGAGACCTCAGGATTTGTTCGAGGCTTCGAGGCCTATGAAGACCCTGAGCTGCGACGGAGCAATCCGAATCCTGAGGCCTACCGAGACAGCTACTCTGCTCGCGCCTACAGCCGCTGGGAGCGAGACCTCGGTGCGCGGAAGCTAACCATTACTCCCTATGCCCGACGAACGGGCATGGAGTTCCTGCAGCACTTCCTGCCCTGGCAGGCCACGGAGAAAAACGGCCAGACTGGCGCAGGCCTTCAGTTGGCCCTGAGCGACGACAGCGGTGATCGTCTGCGTTGGCGCTCAGGTATTGACCTCGACCTAACAAGCGGGTGGCTGACGGAAATCCAGCAGGAACCTTTCAGCCCCAACCAGCCTCAGGGCGTTCACTATGACTACGATGTCGATGCACTGTCGCTGGCTGCGTACACGCAGGGTGAGCTCGATCTAAGCGAGGCCTGGACGTTATCTGGCGGCGTTCGCCTTGAGCGCAACGAGTACGACTACGAAACCAATGTGGCCGCAGGCTCAGCCTGTGCTCCGGAGGCAACCGCCTGCCGCTTCTTCCGACCGGAAGACCGCGAGGACACCTTCAACAATGGCAGTGTCAGCGTCGGCCTGACGTATCGTTTCCAAGATGCGCATCGGTTTTACACGCGCGCGGCGAGAGGTTTTCGCCCACCGCAAACGTCGGAGCTCTATCGTCTGCAAGCGGGTCAGGAGATTGCGGATCTGGATAGCGAAACCATCAACAGCATCGACGTAGGTCTGCGGGGTCTGCTGGGTAACGTCTCTTACGATGTATCTCTGTACAGCATGCGCAAAGAGGATGTGATTTTTCAGGATGCTGATCGGCAGAACGTCAGCGGCGCCGAAACAAGCCACAACGGCCTGGAGTTTAGCGTCTACTGGACCGGTGACAGCGGCTGGTATGCGGGTGTTGACGGGAACATTGCCCGTCATCGCTATGAGAGTGATGCGAACCTGCTGGGATCACGCATCGATATCGAGCGTAACGATATCGACACAGCGCCGCGGGAATTTGGCAGTGCACGAGTCGGGCGACGAGGCAGCCTGTTCGGAAGCCGACAGGGAACCGTTGAACTCGAGTGGGTCCATCTGGGAGAGTATTACCTGGATCCAGATAACGCCCACGAGTACGAGGGCCACGACCTCCTGAACCTGCGGCTACAAACCACCATCAGCTCAAGCCTGTCAGCAACAGTGCGTGTAACGAACCTGCTCGATGAGGAGTATGCCGAGCGCGCAGACTTCGGCTTCGGATCCTACCGCTACTTCGTGGGCGAACCTCGGGGCATTTACTTCGAGTTTGCTTATCGCCGTCCGTAAGACTGTTTGGAAACCGGCCGTTTAGCGATTGCGTAATCAAGGATTGTGGTCCAATACACAGCTCGTCCACTTTTGCGTGTGCACGGGCGACGAACTTAGCACCGGTTGCCGCAAGTTGACGAAGTTCCTGGATACGAATTGGCGTACGTAGCTCGGCGCGTCCACCAGCTAGCAACGGCGAAGAACGCGGAGTCTTAAGATGGGCATCGCGGACCGCTCCTGCTCAGGCCATAGGCCTGATGCCGACCGCGTCCCGTACCTCAGCCATCAATGGCACGCTGTGCTCTCGCGCTTTTTCAGCGCCCTTTTGCAGCACAGACTCAATATGACCCGGGTCTGCGATGAGTCGCTCGTACTCCTCACGGGGCGCCGAAAGCTCGTCATTCACGCGTTCAAAAAGCTGCTTTTTCGCCTCACCCCAGGCAATACCCTCGTTGAAAGCCTTGCGCATAGACTCGGTGCCCTCGGCATCGGCAAACGCCGACCAGAGTTGGAACACCGTTGAGTCCTCAGGATCTTTGGGCTCGCCCGGCTCCAGCAGGTTCGTTTTGACCTTGTTGATCGCTTTTTTGAGTCGCTTCTCTGTGTCAAACAGTGGAATGGTGTTGTTGTAGCTCTTACTCATCTTGCGGCCATCGAGGCCCTGCAGCACTGCGACATCGTCATCAACCTGTGCTTGCGGCAGCACAAACAAATCCTGGAAGTTATGGTTGAAGCGCTGGGCGATATCACGGGCCATCTCCACGTGCTGGATCTGATCGCGTCCCACGGGAATATCGTGAGCCCTGAACAGAAGGATGTCCGCCGCCATGAGAACGGGATAGCTGAAAAGCCCCATGGTCACAGCGAAATCCGGATCATCACCATTTTCTTCGTTGGCCTGCACTGCCGCTTTATAAGCATGGGCGCGGTTCATAAGTCCTTTCGCCGCCGAGCAGTTGAGTACCCACGTCAGTTCCGGAATCTCGGGAATATCAGACTGACGGTAGAAAACCGATGCCTCCGTATCTAAACCAAGAGCCAACCAGGTGGCGGCAATTTCCAATGTCGACTGTTGCACCTGATCCGGGTCGGCACACTTAATGAGGGCGTGATAATCCGCGAGGAAGAAGAACGACTCTTTGTCGCCCGCCTTTGCAGCGGCGATGGCAGGCCGAATGGCGCCCACATAATTGCCAAGATGAGGCGTTCCCGTCGTTGTAATCCCCGTGAGAACCCGTCGCTGAGTCATAAGAATCTCGTCTATAACCTATAAAGTGTTGCTAAGCGTTGAACCAGCTGATCCGCTTCCATCAACCAGACTTCGAGCCGTGGAGAGCCCGAAGCCGTGCAAAGAGACTACTCGTGTCCCAGCGCGAGCCACCCATTTTCTGAACGTCTCCGTAATAGCCGTCCACAAGTTTTGTGACTACGAGATCGAGCCCTAAGCGCTCAGCCTCTTCCTTCACAATGGCGAGGTCCTTTCGCATCCAATCCACGGCGAAGCCATGCTCATACTCTCCAGCGAGCATGGTCTGATAGCGATTTTCCATCTGCCACGACTGCGCCGCTCCCTGGCCAATCACTTCAATGACCGCAGCGCTATCGAGCCCCGCTTCCTCAGAAAACAACAGCGCCTCGGACAGTCCCTGCACCACGCCGGCAATACAGACCTGATTCACCATCTTCGCCAACTGGCCCGAACCGACGTCACCGAGCCGTCGAACGCACTTGGCATAGGCAGTGAGTACCGGTTCACCCCGTTCGAAATCTACCTCGTCCCCGCCGACCATAACCGTCAGCGCACCGTTTTTTGCGCCTGCCTGCCCACCGCTTACGGGCGCATCGAGGAATCCAACGCTCTGAGACGCGCACTTAGCATGAAGCTCTCGCGCCAGATCAGCCGAGGCAGTGGTGTGATCAATCACCAGCGCGCCCGCGCCAATTCCCGACAGAATCCCTTCTCCTCCAGCAACCACTTCCCGGACATCGTGGTCATTACCCACGCAAAGGAGAACCACGTCGGCGCTTTCGGACGCATGCGCCGGCGTCGCCGCACGGGTCCCAGGGTACTTCGCGAGCCACGCGTCAACCTTTTCGGGGCTCCTGTTGTACACACAGACTTCGTGACCGGCATTTGCGAGGTGTCCGGCCATAGGAAAACCCATAACCCCAAGCCCCAGGAAGCTTATCTTCATATCGCGCCTTAACTAAGCAAGCCAGATAACAACAAGCAGCGCACCGAGAAGCAATCGGTAAAGCACAAAGGGCATCATGCCGATGCGCTCGATGAGTGCGAGAAACGCTGCGATACACAGATAAGCGCTGAGCGCCGCAAAGGCTCCTGCACCCAGCAGCATACCCCAGGGAACCACAGAGCCTGTTTCTAGCAGTTCCAGCGTCTTTAGGAGAGCTGCACCACTGATCACGGGGATCGAAAGCAGAAAAGAAAAGCGAGCAGCCGCAGTTCGGCTAAGGCCCAACAGAAGCGCCGCGGTGATCGTAATACCCGAACGAGAAGTGCCTGGAATGGGTGCCAGCGCCTGAGCACATCCGATGAGAAAGGCGGACCCAGCTCCGGCGACCGCATCCTGAGATGCGGTGCCCGCACGGCGGTCAGCAAAGCCCAGGGCAAGGGCAAAAACAATCGTCGTCGTTGCGATCACGGGAATCGTCCGCAACGAATCCATGTAGTCGTTGAGGAAAAACCCCACTAGCACTGCGGGCAAGGTGGCGATCGCAAGGAAGAAAATCTCGCGTCCACCATCATTCATTTCGCGCTCAACGATGCATCGGGCCCCCTGTACTGAGAGCGTCAGCAAATCCTTCCTGAAGTAAAGCATCACGGCGAGCAATGTGCCGAAATGCACCGCGACGTCAAAGGCTAGACCCTGGTCGGGCCAATCCATCAATAGCGTCGGGAGTAGAAGGTGAGCAGAACTGGAAATGGGAAGAAACTCCGTGAGCCCCTGCAGAAGAGCGAGTAATAGCGCCTGCCACCACTCGATCACGCTTTCTTTCCTTGCTCTGCCAACGTCTTCCAGCCCACGCGCTGCTGCACGTAATCCGGATGAGCATCGACGGGATCTTCCACGGCGCCGTGCTCCAGCAGCGCCTCACCGATGGGAAGCATCATGGCCGCCTCAGGCAACACATCTGACCAGCACTGCGCCTTAAGGTCATCGAATATCGAAGCCACGTCGGCGATCGCCAGGCCGTTCCCGACCACATGCTGGGGTGCACGGCCCGTAGACACCTGGAGGGCAAGGGCCGCTGGCGTCATGATAGCCGCGTCATTCAAAGCCTCCACCCCAATCTCGGTCCGTCGGTAGCCCTGGGCGTAGACCTGCTCGATACGGGCATCGAGCATGGTAAGAATCTCATCACCGACGACGACATCCGTTTGCGCGCAAAGGGTCGCCGCCAGAGCTTCCAGCGTCGATACCCCGACGAGAGGGACACCAAGGCTATATGCCATACCCTGGGCCGCACTCACAGCGATACGCAAACCGGTAAAAGAACCTGGGCCTTTTCCGTAGATGATGCCGTCCAGGCTAAGGTCGCGGAGAGACTCTCCATCCAGCAACTCATCCATCACTTCAAAAAGCTGCTGATGGTGCTTGCGCGGCATCACTCGGTGGATGCTTCTGGTACCCGCCTCATTCTGAAATGCGAGACTGAGCGCATCGGTGGCGGTGTCTATGGAGAGTAAGGTTTTCACGGTTGAAGGTCAGGAATTGAAGCCAGAATTATCCCACAAGGCTGCTGATGCCCCAATCACTACCTTTCTTTCAACTCAAGCCGAGGACTCAGCCATAGGCATCCTCTACCCAAGGACGGTTTAAACCACGTCCCCTACAATGACCACCGAAACGGAGGACTAGCTCAGGGCGCCATGTTGATCACAGGACTAGTAATCGCCGGCGGTCGCGGTGAGCGGCTTGGCGGCATTGATAAGGGTTTGATTCCCGAGCGAGGCATACCTGCGGCCGTTCGCGTTGCGGCCACGTTACGGGAGACCTGCCCCATTGTGCTTGTCAGCGCCAATCGGAATCTCGAAAGCTACGGCTCCATGGACTTCGACGCCGTGCTCCCCGATAGCCTTCCGGGCTTCGCTGGCCCTCTTGCAGCACTGCTCGCGGCGAGCGAATACGGGGTCACGGGAACACTAGTGACCGTGCCCTGTGACATGCCAACGCTGTCCCCCGAAGTCCCCAGATCACTACTCCACCGCCTGGAAGCGGACCCAGAGCTCGATCTTGTCTATGCGAATTCGGGAGACGTTCCTCAGTACCTGGTGGCAGCTCTGAGAACGACCTGCCTTGGGGGGCTGGACGAATTCCTTGCGACCGGTAAGCGAGCGGTCCGCAGGTGGTATGAGCAGATCGAAACCGCCGCCTGTAGCTTCGAGGATCCGAAGGCTCTGGGTCTTGTGAATCGAAATAGCGCCGACGACTGGCGTTAACGCAGCGTCGACTGTGTTCGGAGCGTACCTGCCGGGTCGTTCGCCGCCTTGCTGGAAGCGTTTTTTCTTTGGCGTTCTTGAAAGCTCGTTTGGAGGCTTTCAAGAAGCACTGTCAGGAAGAGCTTTCTCGAATGGCTTTCTCGCAGGGCTTTCTCGCAGGGCTTTTTCGAAGCTTTCCCCGCCGGCCATCAAAAGGCCCGCTAAAGCCGAAGCCGTATCGGATTATGCTCCGAGGGCGGCCATTACGCGGCTGCGAATATCCTGCACGACACCCACACCTGCAACGCGGTGGTAAGCGGGCGCACGCTCGCCCTCCATGGTGCCGTAGAAATCGACCAGCGGACGCGTCTGCTCCTGGTACACCGCAAGGCGCTTGCGAACGGTTTCTTCCTGATCGTCGTCTCTCTGAACCAGCGCTTCGCCGGTTTCATCGTCAACACCTTCCACCTTCGGCGGATTGTTGGTGACGTGATACACGCGGCCGGACCCCGGGTGGACGCGACGTCCACTCAGGCGGGTTACGATTTCTTCTTCGTCGACAGCGATCTCGATGACGTGATCGATATCAACGCCTGCATCGACCATGGCCTGGGCCTGGGGAATCGTTCTTGGGAAACCATCGAAGAGGAAACCCTTGGCGCAATCGTCTTCTTTGATGCGCTCCTTCACGAGTCCAATGATGATGTCGTCAGATACAAGGCCGCCGGAATCCATGATGGATTTGGCTTTCTGCCCCAGTTCAGTGCCCGCCTTGACGGCGGCACGCAGCATGTCGCCGGTGGAGATTTGTGGAATGCCGAAAGCTTCCGTGATGAATTGGGCCTGCGTGCCTTTACCGGCACCGGGTGCGCCGAGCAGAATCAGTCGCATGGGAGTCCTCGTTTACTGACAGTCACCTGAGCGCTGGCCGGGGCCACCTCGACAGGGCCGCTCACCATACCGACCCACTGGTCGAGGCACAAGCGACTAAGGTGGAAGGGCAACCGCTCTTCAGGTCGAATTCTGTACAGCTTTTGCGGCGTTCCAGAGCGTGTCTAGCTGCTCGTCATCGAGCGCTGACAAGCTTTCGCCACGATCTGCAGCGACGGCTTCCATGGCCCTGAATCGAGCTTCAAACTTGGAAGAAGAGCGTCTGAGCGCCGACTCCGCATCAACTTTCAGGTGACGTGCCATGTTCACCGTGGTGAACAGCACATCGCCCAACTCGTCTTCCATCGACGCGTGATTGCCAGCGTCAACGGCCGCCTTGAGCTCCACAATTTCCTCGTCCAGTTTGGCCAACACGGGCGCGATCTCTGACCAATCGAAGCCAACACGCGCTGCTCGCTTCTGCAGCTTTTGCGCCCGAGGCAGTGCAGGTAACGCGACGGGCACGTCATCAAGCACCCCGTGAAGCGCCTTATGCTGCCGCTCCGAGGCTTTGATGGCCTCCCACTGCGTCTTCACCTCGTCGCTTTCTATGGACGCATTCACAACGCCCTCGATCAGACCGTCGGCAAACACATGGGGGTGGCGCCGAAGCAGCTTTTCACACAGCACCTGAACGACGGACGAAAAATCGAACAGGGCACGCTCTGCCCCCAGCTGCGCATAAAAAATCACCTGGAAGAGCACATCCCCCAGCTCATCCTCCAGATGAGCGTAATCCTCCGCCTCTATCGCTGCGGCAAGCTCATAGCATTCCTCGAGCGTGGACGGGACGATGCTTTTGAAGTCCTGCGCCTGATCCCACGGACAACCATGATCTGGGTCACGGAGGCGCTCCATGATGCGAAGTAAATCCGCTAGCTCGTAATGCTTATCTTTCATGAGGTGTCCATTCTGAGTTGCCGGTCGTAATAGGCCTGCCGCTTGTCACTCATTACTCACCGTGGCTCAAGGAGCTCACAGAGGACTTAGCTGTGGAGTCTTCGAGCCGAAATCACGTTTTTGAGCCGATTCAACCGCTCAAGAAGCTTGGAGAGAGAACCGAGATCACTCACCTCCACCGTCATCCGCATTTCGGCGGCGTGGGTCTTCTTGTTGGTTTGCGTGTTGATGGCCAGCACGTTGATGCGGGCGTTAGCGAACATGGAGGTTACGTCTCGCAAGAGGCCCTGGCGGTCGTAGGCTTCCAATGCGATATCGACCTCGAACTTCTCATCGGGTGCACGCCCCCAGTCCACTTCGATCACCCGTTCGGGGTGCTCTTCAGAAATTTGTAGCAGACGTGCGCAGTCATTGCGATGGATGCTCACTCCCCGCCCCTGAGTGATGAAACCGATGATGGCGTCACCAGGGACAGGTTTGCAGCATCCCGCCATATTGGTCAGCAGATTGCCTACACCCTGCACCTGCACCGATGAACCCGTGCGATTTCCCGTTCCACGACTGAGGCGCAGTTCCGGCTGTGGCTTATCACCGATAAGGTCTTCTGCCGCGCCAACAACGGTGGCCGCGCTCAGATCGCCGGCGCCGACGGCGGCATACATGTCGTCGACAGTCGTGAATTCAACCGCCGCTGCGATGCGCTTGTAGTCCACGCTGGTGAGAGCAAGGCGGCGGAACTCTCGCTCCATGAGCTGACGGCCCGCCTCCATGTTGTCCTCGCGGGCCTGGCTTCGGAACCAGGCCTGAACCTTTGCCCGTGCCCTTGGCGTATGCAGGTAACCCAGACCCGACTGAAGCCAGTCCCTTCGCGGCTGCCCCTCTTTGGCGGTGAGGATCTCGACCCGATCACCGGTGACCAGCGTGTGCGTCAGGGGAACGATGGAGCCATTGACCTTGGCCCCGCGACACCGATGTCCCACTTCCGTATGCACGTGATAGGCGAAGTCGAGAGGCGTCGCCCCATTGGCAAGATTGACTACATCGCCCCTGGGCGTAAAGACATAAACGCGATCCTGCTCACCAGCGAAGTTGAGCTGTTCCGCAACGCCCAAGGCGTCACCGGTCTCTTCGTGCCAGTCGAGCACCTGGCGGAGCCAGTTGATCTTCTCATCGTAGGTGCTCTCCCCGCCCCGCGGCGAGTCTGTGCCCTTATAGCGCCAGTGCGCACAAACGCCGAGCTCGGCTTCTTCGTGCATCTCGTGGGTACGAATCTGCACTTCCAGAATTTTTCCCTCAGGGCCAATCACCGCCGTGTGCAGCGATCGGTAACCGTTTTCCTTCGGGTTGGCGATGTAATCGTCAAACTCATTTGGAATGTTCCGCCACAGCCCGTGTACGAGACCCAATGTGGCGTAACAGTCCTTAACTTCCTTAACGAGGATGCGCACAGCACGGATATCGTAGACCTGAGAAAATCCGATGCCCTTGCGCTGCATTTTCCGCCAGATGCTGTAGATATGCTTTGCGCGGCCACTGATTTCACAGTCGATTTCTGCTCCGCCGAGCACCGAGGCAAGCTGGTCTTTTACCCGGGCAATAAAACGGTCGCGCTCCAGCCGCTTGCCATCCAGTAGACGCGCGATACGCATATAGGAGTCGTTGTAGAGGTAGCGGAATGACAGGTCCTCAAGCTCCCACTTAAGGTGACCGATGCCAAGGCGGTGCGCCAGAGGCGCGTAGACATCGAAAACATCCCGTGCAACAAGTTCTCGTCGCTCGTTGTCGTTTTTCACCGCGCGGATGGCGCAGGTTCGCTCGGCAAGTTTGATCAACGCGACCCGAACATCGTCGACCAACGCGACCAGCATCTTGCGGATGTTGTCCTGCTGCGCTTCTCCTTGGCCGAGAACCACCGTATCGCCGGGATTTCGAAGGTCAGCGATCACAGCCATGCGCAAAACGCCTTCCAGGAGCTGTGCCACAGGCTTTCCGAAGTCCCGCTGGATAAGATCGAGCGGTATGCGCTCTTCTCTCACCGCGCGATAGAAGAGACCCGCGAGCAAACAGTCGATGCCGACGCCCAGATCGGCAAGAATCTGGGCCGTTTCGATGCCGGCCCACTCACAGTTACTTTCCCGAGCCCAGTCGGCTAGTTCTATACCCTCTTGTTCACCCGCGTCCTGCAGAACGAGCACGGCGTCTCGCAGGCGTGTGGTGCCGCCATCGGTGTCGCTAACAGCCCCAGGAAGCTGCTGCAGCCATGCTTCCATATCGACATGGCCATCTCGCAGATAGCTTTGTTCTCTAACCTGAACCATGAGGGTTACGCGTCTGCGAAGACTCCCGTGGATAGATAGCGATCCCCGCGATCGCAAATGATGGCAACGATGGTGGCGTTTTCTACCTGAGCAGACACGCGCAGTGCGCCCGCAACAGCGCCGCCGGCAGAAACTCCACAGAAAATTCCTTCTTCTTTTGCGAGGCGGCGCATGGTGATTTCCGCTTCTTCTTGGGACATATCCATCACGTGATCGACACGGGCAGGTTCGAAGATCTTCGGAAGGTATTCCGTAGGCCAGCGACGGATGCCGGGGATACTTGAACCCTCCGTAGGCTGCAGACCAACAATTTCGATCTCTGGCTTAATGGTTTTGAAATACGCGGAGCAGCCCATGATGGTGCCCGTCGTTCCCATGGAGCTTACAAAATGCGTGATTTCACCGCTCGTCTGCTCCCAGATTTCGGGGCCAGTTCCTCGATAATGGGCAAGCGGGTTATCGGGATTGGCAAATTGATCGAGGACAATGCCCTCCCCGGCGTCGCGCATGGCATGGGCCAAGTCTCGAGCGCCCTCCATGCCCTCCTCCGCGCTGACCTCGATGAGTTCAGCGCCATAGGCTGTCATGGCGAGCTTGCGCTCCTCACTGGCACTGGCGGGCATGATGAGGCGCATGCGGTAACCTCGGATCGCTGCCGCCATCGCCAGAGCGATACCCGTATTCCCACTGGTCGCTTCAATGATCGTGTCTCCGGGAGAGATATCGCCGCGAGCTTCGGCCTCGGCGATCATGCTCATAGCCGGCCGATCCTTGACCGAGCCTGCCGGGTTATTGCCCTCGAGCTTGGCGAGAACCGTATTGCTCGTATCACCTGGCAACCGCTGCAGACGCACCAGGGGCGTTGCGCCAATGCAGGACTCGATGGTGGGATAATTGGGCATAGGAAAATCTCTAGTCTGGAGTCGCCGGCAGAGCCCGTTTACGGGACCAGCACAGCGAAGGCCACTGCGTATTCCTGTTCGTCCGAAATGCTCAGTAGGACCTCACGACCTCCTTTTGTTGCAGCGAGTTCACGTCCCGTCGCAGAAAGCACAACCACGGGTGCACCCGACCCACTCCTTTCTATGGTCATATCCTGCCAACTCAAGTCTTTGCCAATACCCGTTGAAAAGCACTTGGCGATGGCCTCCTTGGCGGCGAACCGTTTCGCGAGGTACCGCCAGGGTTGGTGCGCCTGATCGCACTCGACTCGCTCGGGGGGCGTGAGGATTCTGTTGACGAACCGCTCGCCCTGTCGCCGCCACACGGCTTCAACGCGCTCGATCTGAACAATATCTGTGCCAATTCCGATCATGCTGCACCGGCATCGGGCTGGCTTGGCGCCCGCTCGAACATGTGCCGAGTGTTTAGAGGACGATCGCCCAGATGAGGTTCCAGCAGATTTCTCACGAGGCGTTTGGCAGTCTGCGGCGCCACTGCGTAATCACCGCGGCCGATGGCGGTAAGATCGGCGCCGATGAACGTTGTTTTACCGGGTTTCACACACCGTTGAAGGCCCCGATCCGGCAGCAACTGGTAGTGAACATCATCAATGATGGGGTCGTGACTATCGATTTCGACGCGCAGGTCGATCCCGTAGCCCAGCGCGTCGAGGGCGGCAAACTCAAAGCGGCGAAGCGCAGGCTCCAGAGACGCAGTTGCCGGTAGCGCCGCCAGCTCTCCGAGAGCGCCCCCATAGGCGGCAAATACAAGTTGCTGTGCATCATGGCGGTGCAGGAGTCTCAAGAGCAGTTCGTTCAAGTAAAAACCGCTCAGCAATGCGTCGCCCCGAAGTGCCGCGAGCTCACCGCCACTCTCTACGGCAGTGAGTGTCTGCATCTCACCACGACCAGAGAAGCTGATGAGCAGCGGCCTGAATGGCTGGAGGATGGCGCCGAGCGCCCCGCCATGCCGCTTGCGCGTCAATCCCCGCCCCATCAGTGCAACACGCCCGTGATTGACGGTGAACATCTCCAGCAGCTGGCTGCTATCGCGAAATGGGCGGCGATGAAGCAGGTAGGCGGGCTCGAGGGAAACGCGCATCGTGGACTAACGGCCGTCGTCGTAACCGAGGCTGCGCAGCGCGCGCTCGTCGTCGGCCCAGCCGGCACGCACTTTTACCCAGAGGTTGAGCATTACCTTGCCATCGATGAGGCGCTCAATATCCACGCGGGCCTCGGTTCCGATTTGCCGCAGACGTTTACCCTGATGGCCGATGATGATGGCTTTCTGACCTTTGCGTTCCACGAGAATCAATGCGGAAATATGGGTTACCGCGCCCTCCTCGCGAAACTCCTCGATTTCAACGGTCGCGGCGTAGGGCAGTTCGTCACCGAGTTGGCGCGTAATCTTCTCCCGAACGATCTCGGCGACCATGAACCGTGTGCTTCGATCCGTGACCTCATCCTCATGGAATAAAAACTCGCCTTCGGGAAGCCGCTCGACCAGAGCTTCTTCAAGGGCATCTAGGTTGCGCCCACGGAGGGCCGAGACGGGAATCAGTGCCGCAAAGTCAGCGCGTGTTGCCAGGGACTCCAATGCGGGCAAGACTTCGTTGGGGCTGTCTTCCAGATCGATTTTGTTGACTGCGAGCACAATGGGAACCCCCGCGTTGATACAGGCAGACAGCACCCGCTCGTCATCATCACGCCATTCACCGCGCTCCACCACCATCACGATCACGTCCACGCCCGAGACCGCCGCCCCTGCGGCTCGGTTCATGAACCGGTTAAGGGCACGCTCTGCGGCGCCGTGAATACCTGGCGTGTCCACAAACAGAAGCTGCGCACGCTCCGTTGTTTTGATTCCCAGAATCTGATGACGAGTGGTCTGCGGTTTGCGCGAGGTGATGGAGATTTTCTGCTCCAGCAGATGATTCAGTAGCGTTGATTTTCCAACGTTCGGCCTGCCAACGATCGCCACATATCCGCACCGGCTTGTCATGCATTCACTCCCAATTTTTCAAGCACGGCTGCAGCTGCGAGCTGCTCCGCGGAGCGCCGGCTCGATCCCCGGCCCTCTCCGTGAATGCCGCCAATGTCGAGCGAGCAGCTCACATCAAAAACGCGGGCATGCTCTTCACCAGACTCACGAATCAGTTCGTAAACGGGTAATGCTTCACCGCGGCCTTGAAGATGCTCCTGCAGGCGGGTCTTCGGATCTTTCTCTGCCTGTTCTAGTCGGAGATCGGCGAGTCGCTGCGCGAAGACTCGCAAGACTGAAGCCTTGGCCGCTTCATAACCCTTATCAATGGTGATGGCGCCAAAAAGGGCCTCGAGGGTATCGGCCAGAATGGAGTCCCGGCGACGTCCCCCTCCATGAGTCTCGCCAGCGCCCAGAATGAGACCCTCACCCAGTTCAATCTCGCGTGCTACGCGGGCAAGGGTGACGCCTTTAACAAGAGAAACGCGAAGACGACTGAGTTGCCCCTCATCTGCAGACGGAAAGCGATGGTAGAGGGCTTCGCTGATAACAAGCCCGAGAATAGAGTCGCCGAGAAACTCAAGGCGTTCGTTGTTGTGCGCCCCCATACTCCGATGGGAAAAGGCCTGCTTCAGGAGCTGATCGTCATCCAGCCGGCAACCGAAGTGCTGCTCAAGCCACCGTTGCCGGTCCACGCGCTAGTCGCCGTAGTCTTCGCCAGCAATAAATTGAAGATCGTCGTACTTGACCACGGCGTCGATGCGCCAAAGCAGGGGAATACGGTCCTCAAAATTTGCATCGATAACAATACGACCTTCCCGGCGCTCGATGATGACGTCGCGATAGTCGATCCTGTAGATCTGGTTAGTGGTAAAGAAACTAGAGAGGCTTCTTCGGATATCGGAAATCGTGTCCTCATCCTCATCGTATTCCTTGGCTGCACGAATCACGGCGCTTCGGATTTGCTGATACTCAACGTAGCCGGGCGCAATCTTGATCCCCGCCATCACGAAGAAACCCGTCATCATGGCGATGATGAGAATGGCGAGAAGGCCGAGGCCCGCCTGATGCGTTAAAGAGGTTCTCATGGTTATTCTACCCCGATCCGTTGATCCCGATGCAGGCTATTCGATACTGCCAACGCGATCAAAGCTTGGAATGCTAAAGAGGGAATCCCAGTGCATCCATATCGCAAAGGCTTTTCCAACAATGTCCCTCTCGGCCACCTGCCCCCAGGACCGGCTGTCGGCACTATTATCGCGATTGTCACCCATCATGAAATAGTGGCCGGGCTTTACCGTCACCGTAAAGTCTCTGGCCGGGCGCATAAGATTCATTTGCTGCAGATGCCGCTTCCCACCAAGCTCTGCCATACCAACCTGGGTGCGTCCCTGGGCCTGGGGTAGCACTGCGAGAGGTTCAAAGGGCACCGGCTCGCCGTTTACGTACAGGCGCTTGTTTCGGTAGCTGACGACGTCTCCCGGGAGACCAATGACACGTTTGATGTAATAGGTCTTATTCATATGGGGCGGAAAGAAGACCATCACATCGCCGCGCTTGGGTTCACCGAGATCGATCACCTTTGTGCGCAGCACCGGAAGACGTATGCCGTAGGTGAACTTGTTGACAAGAATGTAATCGCCGACCTCGAGGGTGGGCACCATAGACGACGAGGGAATCTGGAAGGGCTCTGCGATGAAACTGCGCAGTACAAACACCACTGCGAGCACGGGGAAAAACGATCGCGCGTACTCAACAAGTACGGGCTCACGCGGCAGCGTTTCCGCGGCCTTCGCGAAATCCTGAGCATCCGACGAGCCATCATCCTGCCACCCCGGATAACGCGACGTCAGAGCGTCGAAGCTGCGCTGGCGAGATGGCGCCAGCAGCATGCGATCGCCTAGCCACACCACGCCTGTACCGAACACGAGCAGAACCAGGATTAAGGGGAAATCAAGGGACACAGGTTTCCTCGCTTTCGACAACCCGCCTCACGCGACGGTGGTTGCCATGAGTTAAGGCCAACATCTTACTACGAGCGGCAGATGGTGAGGACTTCAGGAGCAACCTTCACTCCACCTTCAAAACCGCCAGAAAAGCGGACTGGGGAATCTCTACACGACCCACCTGCTTCATGCGCTTTTTACCCGCCTTTTGCTTTTCAAGGAGCTTCCGTTTCCGCGTGACATCGCCGCCATAACACTTGGCAGTCACGTTTTTGCGCAGCGCTTTTACCGTTTGCCGCGCCACTATCTTGCCGCCCACCGCTGCCTGGATGGCCACATCAAACATCTGCCGGGGTATCAGCTCTTTCATCTTTTCTGTCAGCTGACGTCCACGATGTTGCACATGGTCGCGATGCACAATGATGGCGAGGGCATCGACGCGATCACCGTTAATCAGCACGTCGAGGCGCGAGAGGTTGGCTGCCTCGAAGCGATCAAAGCCATAGTCGAGCGATGCATAGCCGCGGCTCACGGACTTCAGACGATCGAAGAAGTCCAGCACCACATCGGCCATGGGAATGTCGTAAGTGAGAGCGACCTGCGCACCGAGAAACTGCATGTCCCTCTGCTCACCCCGTTTCTCCACACACAGGGAAATCACGTTACCCAGGTAATCCTGCGGCACTAAAATGTTGCATCGAGCGATGGGTTCGCGCATCTCATCGATATCACCGACGTCCGGCAGGGATGAGGGATTGTCCACAAGGACAGTCTCCCCGCTCTTCTTGAGCACCTCATAAACCACCGTGGGCGCTGTGGTGATTAAATCGAGGTCGTACTCTCGCTCGAGCCGCTCCTGGATGATCTCCATGTGCAGCATGCCAAGGAAGCCGCAGCGAAATCCAAAGCCCAGGGCGTCGGAGGTCTCCGGCTCGTAGAAAAGCGAAGCGTCGTTCAGCGTGAGCTTTGCCAGCGCCTCGCGAAAGTCCTCATAGTCGTCCGATGAGACGGTGAAAATTCCGGCGTAAACCTGCGGCTTGACCGTCTGGAAGCCGGGCAACGAGGGCACATCTGACTGATTCGCATGTACCAGCGTGTCACCTACCGGGGCGCCCTGAATATCCTTAATGCCTGCTACAACAAAGCCGACCTCGCCCGCTTGCAGGCAGTCGCGCTCTTCGCGTTTTGGAGTGAAGATGCCAACGCTGTCCACGCCGTGCTGCTTGCCCGTCGATTTCGTAAGAATCTTGTCGCGTTTTCTGAGCACACCCTGTTTGACGCGCACCAGTGAGACAACACCAAGATAGTTATCGAACCAGGAATCAATGATGAGTGCCTGCAGCGGCGCAACTCGATCGCCTTCGGGCGGCGGAATGTGCTCCACGAGGTACTCGAGGGCGTCTTCGATGCCAAGACCTGATTTTGCGCTCACTAATTGCGCGTCGGTAGCATCAATACCGATGATTTCCTCAATCTCAAGCTTCACCTTGTCCGGATCAGCTTGGGGCAGGTCCATCTTGTTGAGGATAGGCAGGACTTCGAGACCCTGCTCGATCGCGGTGTAACAGTTGGCGACGGACTGCGCTTCGACACCCTGCCCCGCGTCCACGACCAGCAGCGCGCCTTCACAGGCCGCCAGGGAGCGAGACACTTCATAGGAGAAGTCCACGTGGCCAGGAGTATCGATGAAATTCAGCTGATAGGTCGTGCCATCGCGCGCCTCGTAATCGAGGGTCACGCTCTGGGCTTTGATGGTGATACCGCGCTCCCGCTCGATGTCCATCGAATCCAGGACCTGCTCCTGCATCTCACGGTCAGACAACCCACCACAGTACTGGATAAAACGGTCGGCCAGCGTCGACTTGCCATGGTCAATATGGGCAATGATGGAGAAGTTCCGAATGTGGTCAAGATCGGACACGTGCTACGCCTGAGGATCCTCTGGAAAAGCGGAAAACGCAGTCCCTTGAGGGGACCACGTACTGCCATAAGCCCCTGAGGGCCTTCGGAAAAAGCGCGGCATTGTAGCCTAGTGAACCCCCGCCTGCCATGTGGCTGGCGGGGAGATTCGGGGCGTCAGTTTGGCAGGCGCACACCGATGAACAGCGGAGATCCCCGGCGCATCAGTCTCAGGGGCACAGACGCCCCCGCATCGAGCCCGGTAATGATTTCGCGGAACGCATCCACGGAGCGGACGGGCGTGCTTCCGACAGCCGTGATGACATCACCCGGCATCAGCCCGGCGTCATCGGCCGCTGAATCCGGTTCAACAGATCGAATGAGCACACCGCCGGAGAGTTCGAAACGCGTCAGCATTTCCTCCGGGGGATCCTCCACGGTAATGCCCAAGCGACCACCATTGGGCCCTTCGGAATCGTCGCGCCATGCCTGGTCGAGGCGATCGTCAGCGTCGAGCCCGCCAACCTCGACCTCGATAGTTTTGCGGCGCCCATCGCGCATCACCTTAACGTCCACTTCTGTTCCCGGCGCGACAAGGCCCACCACGTGAGGCAAATCCGATGATGTCTCGATTTCTTCGCCTGCAAACTCCAGGATCACATCGCCCGGCTCAAATCCCGCATCTTCCGCCGGCCCTTTGGGTGCCAGTTGAGAGATCAGCGCGCCGCGAGGACGATCAAGGCCAAAGGACTCGGCCAGATTTCGATCCACGTTCTGGATGGTGACGCCCAGCCAGCCACGAGTCACAGTGCCCGTCTCGCGCAATTGCGTGATGACATTTCGCAGCACGTTGACGGGAATCGCAAAGGACAGGCCGATGGAGCCTCCGGCGCGGGTGGTAAAAATTTGCGAATTCACGCCCACGACTTCGCCGTCAAGGTTGAACAGCGGGCCACCGGAGTTTCCAGGGTTGATGGCGACATCGGTCTGGAGGAAAGGAACATAATTCTCGCCATTGCGTGTGGGCAGGCTGCGGCCTTTCGCGCTGACGATGCCCGCCGTGACCGAGTAATCGAGTCCGAAGGGAGAACCAATGGCCAGCACCCACTCGCCCACTTTCAGATCATCATCTTGACCCAGGGTCAGATAGACCAGGTCCTCGGCCTCGATGCGCAGAAGAGCCAGATCAGAGCGAGGGTCTAGACCAATGACCTCCGCGTCATATTCGCGACGATCGGACAGGCGGACTGTCACCGTGTCGGCGCCGTCAACGACGTGATGATTAGTCACGATGTAACCGTCATCGCTGATCACAAAGCCAGAACCCGTGGAGACACGTTCCTGCCCCCCTTGAGGCGGCACGGGAATCTGGAAGTAGCGGCGGAGAAACTCGGGGATCTCCTCGGGATTCATCTCAGCCGCGGGTTGCGAGGTCCCTTCCACGATGATTTTTACGACCGCGGGAGATTTACTCTCTACGATCTCGGTGAATTCGGGCAGCGCAGCCGCCGAAGCCTGCGCACTCAACAGCCCCGATGCGACCACCAGGAACAGAAAAAGCGCAACCGGCAGACGAATCGCGCGGGTCATGAAATTCATAGTCTTATCCATAGGAGAACTTAGAGTTAGCAAAACGGGATTTGAGCGAGGCTCAGACTTTTGCAGTGACCGTCGGATGCCAGTACGTTTCCCTTGGCCGCCTAGACGACAAGAGTCGGACCAATAGGAGACCGAAGCTGAGGCCCGCGATAGCTGACAGGGTCACACGAAGATCAATAGCGGGCTGCGTTAGGCCTCCATCGGCGAGTAGCCCGTTGGCGGTCATCGCAGCCAATACAGTCGTAGACAACGGGAGAAGGTAAAGCAGAAAAGCCGCGCGCAGAAATCTCGTCTCAGGCAGGGAAATCTCCACGGTGTCATGCACCGACAAGGCAAGATCTTTGGCATTTGGGAGAAGGGCCTTTACCAGGCCACGGCTCGCCCCGGCCGCTGCAGTGTTCAGCATCCCGTGACCGCACCCCGCTCGCGCTGCACACGATCCACAGGTCGACTGCCTGAGGGTTTCCACCCAAACGGCCTGGTCCTCGACAGCGACAACCCTTCCTACTTCCGTCAGCAAAAGGCCGGGCCCTCAGCGCATCCGCACGGAATCGGCAACCATGCGCGCCGTGTTTGTGGGTATCTCTCCAACAACCGTTACGAGCACAGGGTTTTGGTTGGCCTCAATGCACCGGGTATACGCCACGGTACTGCCCTCGCGCTCCACGCCTTCACCGGGGTTAATGGGCACAGTGAGCGGCTCGATAAAGACTGAAAAAGACGATAGACCGTCCGTGTAACTTTTGCGCTGAGACTCCATGGGAGTTTCGCTGGTCGCGGCGAAGCCCTCAGGAACCCAAGACGGCTCCCACTTTGGGCCCATGCGGTTCGGCATGGGTGCGTCACTTGAAGCATCCATTGGCTCCGTGGCGCTTTGCCGGGAGGCGCCCTGACCAGCATTCGGAGAATCACTGCTGCGTGCAACCATCTGCAGACTGGCAAACTGGAACTGCTCCAAAACACGCTGATCAGCCGAGAGCGTCGTGGACTTCAGCGTCAGCGCTGTTTCCCGGTCGAGCTCAAAAACATACCCAAACCGATACATATCAAGCGGCTCGGCACGGAGCCTTATCGCGTCGCGACCAGCCACCATCTCACCCTTTGACACACGAAAGCGATAGACGTCTGCAAGCTCACACACGGAGCTAACCGCACACTGCCCGGACCCAAGAGGGTCGTTCGCAGAGCCTATGCAGTTGCCTGATCGCCGAGTTCTACGAACGCTTGCGTCCTGCCCTGTCAGACGAGTGACCGTCTCGGTCTGTGCGCCATTGACAACTCGATGCGACATTTCGAGGATTTGCATATCGCCGCCACGCTGTAGCGTGACTACGCCGCGGTAATCGATGGTAAGCGCACTGCTGGACATTGACTCGAGAAGCGCTTGGATCGTTGGATCAAGACCACTGCACTGGTCTTGTGCAGCCACCACCGCAGGGAAGCTAAAGGCAGCCAGGATCACCGCGAGACACTGCCCTCGCTTCGATCCTGAATTCTCTGTATTTCTCTTCACCAGTGTAAGTCTACTTGTCGACGCAAATTGCTCGGGCGTAAGGTAGCATCCGCTGTGGGGTGTTCATCGATGCATGCTCTGCGTGTTCTTTTCCATATCGGCGAAGTCGCTGGCGAGCGAGCTCTCGGTAGGCCGTGCGATCCGCAGGTTCAAGCACCGGAAGGGCCCGCGTCCCATAGCTGGCTTGCACTGGTACTGCGCCGACGGTGTTCACTACACCCACTGGAACAGCGCCTACTCGTGCGACTTGGCTAGACTGATCGACACCAGTCTGAGCAATTTGCTGGCCTCCAACAACCACTACCGCCGCCACAGACGCAGCGACAGCGAAACTTCCGATAGCACGGCCGATAACGCTGAGCCCACCAGCAACAGGCTGAGACTCCATCTCAGGTTCCGCGTCAATCGCGCCTCTGACGCGCGCGGCAAAATCGGGGGCGTGGAAAACGGGCTCCCCATGAAGGGCCGCCTTGGTAGCTTGAAAGCGGTACCACTGCGCTAGCCGTTCGGGCTCATCATCGAGATCCCTTAAGAGCTGACGCAACTCCAGCTCACCCGCCTCTCCATCCAGAAGTGCTGACAGAACTTCCTTTCTTGATTCTTGCGCGTTCAACGCATCTCTCTCCGACATAACTGTATTCGCTCCTCAGCGACACCGAACAACGAGTCTCCGCTCGCCTTTCTTCTACGCCTCATCCAGAAACCTGGTAGAAAGCCTTCCCAGAAGCCTGCCTTGGCCTTCAGAGTAGGCTCCCTCTTCCCATCGACTTTCTTCTTCGCGCTTCTTTACCGCCACCCAAAAACACCGCCCCGTGGGTAACCTTGCCCATTGATTCACACTATCAACCGGGCCTTTCTTTAATCTAACGACCGTCAAGCTGCTGCTGCACGCTTTTGTCGATCGCCTCGCGGGCCCGGAAAATACGCGATCGGACCGTTCCAACCGGGCATTCCATGACTTCCGCAATCTCTTCGTAACTAAGACCATCGAACTCGCGCAAAGTTACCGCAGTCCGCAAATCATCGGGCAGCGCGCTCAAGGCATCATTCACCGTTGAGCGCAACTCTTCACCGTAGAGGGCTGCTTCGGGGCTCTCTCTGTCTCGCAGCGCCTCGCCGGCATCCATGTATTCGGCGTCTTCCAGCTCCACATCAGACCCGGGGGGTCTGCGGGAGCGGGACACCAAGTGGTTCTTCGCCGTATTAATAGCAATCCGGTAGAGCCACGTATAGAACGCGCTGTCGCCACGAAATCCCGGCAAGGCCCTATAGGCCTTGATGAACGCTTCCTGCGCCACATCCTGCACTTCATCTGAGTCGTGCACATACCGGCTGATCAGGCTCATAATCTTCTGCTGATACTTGACCACCAGAAGATCAAAAGCCGACTTGTCCCCTTTCTGGACGCGGACGACCAGTTGCTTGTCTGTGACCGCTGCGGTCAAACGTCGCTCTCCTCCATGAACCTCGCGCCCTCCATGGGCTACGGCGATTTGTCACGCACGGTGCACGTTCCACGCCTTCATGGACCACGTCAGTGCGACTGAGTTCCCTGTGACAAATTCACATCCGGGACGCCGGGCAACGCCAGCGTACCGTCTAGGTTCCAAAACGGGCATCATAACGATCCGATCGCAAAGGTGAAGGAAATTCGCGCACGGCATGAGCAAGCACTATCAATACGACGTAGTCGTTATCGGCCGGGGCGCCGCCGGTCTTGCCACCGCGCTACGCCTGGATGCGGATACCCGCATCGCCGTGCTCTCAAAGGGCGACGTGAAGCAGAGTTCCACCTACTGGGCCCAAGGTGGCATGGCGGCGGTCCTTCATGCCCGCGACAGCGTTGAAGCGCACGTCGAAGACACGCTTCGGGCCGGTGGTGGTCTCTGTCATCGGGAGGCGGTGGAACTGACGGTCTCCCGCAGCCCTGACATCGTGGACTGGCTAGCTGGCCTGGGTGTGGACTTCGACCTTCGTGAAGACATTGATGCCACCCAATCACCCGAGTATCACCTGGCTCAAGAAGGAGGCCACAGCCACCGGCGCATCGTCCATGCGGCGGACCGCACTGGCGCCTCCATCGGCAGTGTATTGGAAGCGCGGGCCCGTGAGGCCGCGAACATCGACTTGCTTCCAGGTCGTATTGCCGTTGATCTCGTGGTACGAGATGGCCGCTGTCATGGGATTTATGTGCTAGCCGAAGACACGGACGCCGTCGATCTTTTTGAGGCCCGAGCGGTCGTGTTAGCGAGTGGTGGTGCCAGCAAAGCCTATCTTTACACGAGTAATCCCGACGGAGCCTCGGGTGATGGCATCGCCATGGCCTGGCGGGCGGGCTGCCGCGTGGGCAATCTGGAATTCAATCAATTTCACCCCACCTGTCTGTTTCACTCACAGGCCAAATCATTTCTGATCACCGAGGCGCTGCGTGGAGAAGGCGCTTTGCTTCGTCTCCCCAACGGCGAGCGCTTCATGCCAAACTTTGATGAGCGCGCCGAACTCGCGCCTCGGGACATCGTGGCGCGCGCCATCGACCACGAAATGAAGCGCCTGGGTTTAGACAACGTCATGTTGGACATCACCCATAAAGACCCTGAGTTCGTAAAAGGCCACTTTCCAACGATTTGGAGGCGCTGCCTGGAATTCGGTATCGACATCACAAGCGACCAGATTCCCGTTGTGCCAGCAGCCCACTACACCTGCGGCGGTGTTGTGGTGGACTCCCACGGTTGCACGGACGTGCAAGGGCTGTACGCCATTGGCGAGTGTTCCTTTACGGGGCTGCATGGGGCGAATCGGATGGCGAGCAATTCGCTCCTCGAATGCCTCGTGTATGCGCAGGCCGCCGCACTGCACATCGAGGCGCAAGGTGTGCCCGACGCATCAGCATCACCGCCGATACCGCTTTGGGACGAAAGTCAGGTCACCGATTCGGACGAAGACGTGGTGATCTCGCACAACTGGCACGAACTCCGTCGCTTCATGTGGGATTACGTCGGTATCGTGCGAAGCAATAAGCGCCTCCAACGGGCGCTGCGCCGCGCCGAACTGCTCCAGGGAGAAATCGCCGAGTACTACGGCAACTACAAGGTCAGCAACGATCTCCTGGAACTGCGTAATCTCGCGATGGTCGCAGAGCTCATGATCCGATCGGCGAAGAGCCGCCCGGAGAGTCGGGGCCTGCATTTCAATATCGATTACCCGGATACGCTGGAAGCTCCGCAGGACACAATCCTGACCCCGAGTAACTTTCCTGGCTAGGTAAAAGGTTCCCCATCGATGGAGAGCAGCCGCCGAAGGCTCCGCCAGTCGGCTTCGGACAAGGAAGCAGGGAGCACAAGGAGCCATTGAGGCCGATCGATGAATGGCCCTGCCCGCGGCGTGAATCGAAGCAGCAGAAGGCCGGGAAAGCGGGCTGTCGACTGGAGCGACCCCTCCCCTACCATGCCCGGTGCCCAAAGCCGCCAGACGCCACCGCAGTCACGGACGAGGCGTTTCCCACTCGGGCTCATTGCCCCAACGGCACAGCGAGACAGCCATAGAGCGCCGCTAAGGGGGATGCAGGGGTAGTGTCCGATGAGACCACAGGCCGCGGCGGTCAACGCCAGTGCCGCAAATAGCTTAGGCAGCACCCCATCGAGCGACGGCGAGGCGCCAAAGGCGACGTCTAACTCAAGCCGTCCTCGAAGCAAGAATATGCTGCACCATCGTCGCGAGCTCTGCGTCCTCCGGCAGCTCCCGGCGGAGGAACCAGCCAAAAAGCTCCTGATCCTGGCATTCCATTAGCGCTCGATACCGCGCTTTGTCTTCTCCGGGCAGGTCGCGATAGTGGTCTCGGACAAACGGTTCGAGGATCAAGTCGAGCTCCAACATGCCACGACGACTCGCCCAGCACATTCTCTTGTAGTCGTCATCAACCATAATCCGCTCTCGCCCTTAACTCTCGCCCTTAGCTCTCGCCCTTAACCCAGGACCTTAAACCTGGCCCTTAAACCCGGACCTTAGCTCGGGTCCTTAGCTCGGGTCCTTCGCTCGGGTCCTTCGCTCGGGCCCTTGGCTCTCGTCCTGAAACCTCGCCCTCATCCTTCGTACACGTTGGTATCTGGAATCGGGACAGGGCATTCTGTGAGGCGCGCGAGTATAGCCGAGTCCGCTTAGCGTTTATCATTGACCTCACTGGCGTTGAAACCCACAACGAATTGGAGCGATTATCATCTTGAGCGGTCACGGGACACGGTTATTGACGGAAGCGGTTCTGCGCCTGCGCGGCCGCGCTATCCCCGAATTCCTGCAGGGCCAGCTCACCTGCGATACACGCAAAGTAACACCTGAGACCGCCGTCGCCGGTGCTTTCTGCTCACCAAAAGGCCGCGTCATCACCGACCTCGTTGTTATTCAGCTTGATGAGGATCAGTGTCTGCTCCGCCTGAGCGCCGACCTCAGCACTGATGTTGCAACCGCTCTTGGACGGTATGCGCAGTTTTCGCGAATTGGCGTTGCTGTGGATGAACAAACCAAGGTATTCGGTCTGCTCGCGCCGGCACGTCGTGGTGATAACGCTCGTGGAGATGCGGGTTTACCCGGCGCCGTTGCGACCGTTGACGGCGGAATCGTTCTGAAGCGCACGGATTCGGCGGACGAGTACATCAGTTTGGAGGGCGACCTGCCCGGTGGGTTTGATGGGGGTGACGGCGAGGTATCCGAAGCGCTCTGGCAGGGCGAAATACTGCGCAGCGGTCACTTTCGAGTGACGCGAAAAGAAACGGGAGCCTTTACACCGCAGGCGCTCAACTACGATGAGACCGGGCGCGTCGCCTTCGACAAAGGCTGTTATACGGGCCAGGAAGTAGTCGCTCGCCTGCACTACAAGGGCCAAAGTAAAAAGCGGATTCGCGTGTATACGGGCTCTCGAGCACTATTGGAGACGGGGCTCGTCGAGCTTTTAGATGAGGCCGGCGCGAACGCCGGGAAAATCCTACGCGCCTTACCCACACGGGACGGCAACGCCGCGTTTGCCTGCGAAGTCCCTCTAGCGCACTTCGATCAGCAACTGCGCGTGGATGGGTCGGATGCCACGCTGCAGCCACTGGCAACCTCCTAGGCGAAAAGCATCAAAGGCCCTGGGGCCCGGAGCGCATTATCGACGCACTCCGCGCAGGACCTCACAGAGGTAGAGACCAGTCCATCGACGGCTGCCCGGATTTCTCGAGAAACTGATTCGCCAGACTGAAGGGCCGACTCCCGAAGAAACCGCGGTGCGCACTGAGCGGTGAGGGATGTGGCGCCGACAGCACGCAGTGTTTCTGTCGATCAATGGCCGCCCCCTTTTTCTGAGCATGGGAACCCCAGAGCAGGAACACCAATGGACGATCGCCGCCAGACAATAGCGCCACCACTTTATCTGTGAAGCGCTCCCAGCCCTTCTTTTGATGAGACGCGGGCTGATTTCGCTCCACGGTCAGCACACTGTTGAGGAGCAGTACTCCGCGCTCGGCCCAAGGGCGAAGATCCCCGTGGCGCGGGATTTCAAGGCCGACATCGGCGGAGAGTTCTTTATAAATATTCTGCAATGAAGGCGGAACCGGTACTCCGCGATTAACCGAGAAACAGAGTCCGTGGGCCTGCCCTGGATTGTGATAGGGGTCCTGACCAAGAATGACCACCCTAACGTCCTGCGGAGGCAACGAGTCGAGCGCCGCAAAAATCTGCGACGCTGGTGGATAGATTTCTGCGCCCGCTGCTCTTCGCTGGCGAAGAAATGCCGAGAGCTCCTGCATGTACGGGTCATCGAATTCCCGCTGCAGCAATACCAGCCACTCCTCGCGCAGCGTTACGACCCGCCTCTGTGTCACCTCTCAAACTCCCCGCACAAACTGCGCAGCGATGGTAGGCAATGCCCGCATGAAAAAACAATGGGTGTCAAAGGGATAGGGCGCTTTGGTGGTGATGCCATCTCTCGTATACTCCGGAGTTGGACTGCAAATGCAGGCCGCTTCACGGACGTTAGGAGCAACTCGGCGGCTCATGAATGAGCAATAAACAGTCAGCCCTCCCCGCCTATATCCGGCTTCCGGACGGACTGCGCTTCGCCGGCACAGCCAACCTGGACGACGCTGGCAGGCTCTGCTTTCAGCCCAAGCAGGCCATCTCTACCGTACCCCCCGATGGGCTACCCGTGGATCTGCTGATCGCGGGCCTTCCCGGCGACGAAGAAGCCCAGCTGAGCATTGCGGGAAGCATCGACGAGGGCAATGCACGAGAGTTGTACGTCGAACCCGACGACGGCATTCCGAGCGCACTCCTTGAGGCGCTGGACCCCGAGTCAATTATCTGGCTGCCCGACGCTGACGAATCCCTGAGATTGCTCACCACCATGCGGGACCAGGGCCTGGACGAATTAAAGAAAGCCATGCGACGGTTTCTGGTGGATCTGGGCGATCACCTTTTTGACCTATCTACATCCTCGCGCTATGGCATGTCAGGGCAGCACGCCCACTACGACGCGCTGAATATGCTGAAACGACGGAGCGATAGCTTCCTCAAGATCTTTGAAGAATCTCTGGACGGCAGCCTCCAGAACGTTGAGAAGGACGGCGAAGGACAAACCTTTGCCGATCTTGAAGCAGCTTCGGCGCGAAATCTCGATCTGGTGGCTCTGGACGAGATGGATCAGAAACTCGCTGTGGATAAGCTGGTCAGCTCGCTGATCGAAGCCTACCGCGTCGATCTCGAGTGCCTGACCATCCGCGCGGCCCTTGTCGCGGATATTGAACCCCGACGCGCGCGAACGCCGTTCCACCCTGCCTATGTGGTGCAAGCCTTCCTGGATGGATTCAAGGATGTCAGCGATTCCGTAGAAGTCATCCGAGACACGTTGAAGTACCTCGGTGAGAGCTACGCGCCCCATCTGGCGCGACTGTACCCTGCCTTGAACGGCATTTTTGTGGACGCTGGCATCGAACCGGGTCTCGAAGAAGACATCCTGGAGAATGGATCGCTTCTCAACCCCGTCGAGAAGCGCATCATTAAATCTGCGGTTCGCACCAAGGCGAAACCTGAGCCCGAGCCAAGCTCGGCCACGAGCGGGGGCGGTGGTGGCGCTGGGGTACCCCAAAATGGTGCGCCCCAAAACAATGAGGGCAGTTCCCAAGAGGGCTCCGGCGGGGGCGGTGGTTCAGGTGGCGGAACCGTCGGGTCCACGCAAGCGAGCAGCGAGAAAGATCGGACAGAAGAGTCTCAAGGTTCCGAATCCGCCGACAGCAAAGATCGCCACGATGCCATGTACGACGCGGTGCTCAACGCGCTCAACACGAGCCGCGAAGGCGTTGCGGAAGATGGAGACGGCGACGGGACTTCTGAGGAATCTGGCGCTGGAACTGTGGCAGGCGTTACGTCCAGTGCGGGCGACACTGCCGACAGAGATATACACCCCACCACCACGCTCGATCAGACTGCGCTCCTGGGTGTGCTTCAGGCGCTTCAACAGTCAGCACCTCAGGCCGAATCCCTCGCAGAGTTGCCCTCCCTGGAATCCCTGATTCAGGATCATTCCGGTATTGACGGTGAGGTCGAGGTTGGCCGCGAAGGTGCGAACCGCCTGAGCTTTGTCGATAACGTATTCCGAACGCTGCACAACAACTTTGAAGTCAGCGCTGACATGGCACCAAGCCTAGCCCGCCTGCGCGTGCCATTGGCGCGGCTATCGATTCAGGAGCCGCGTTTCTTCACACAACCGGAGCACCCGGCACACCAGCTACTCGATAAGCTCTCTGTGCTGGCCAGCGCCGATCACACGGTCAACCGAACCCTTCAGGGCAAGGTCGCGACCATCGTCGAGAAGATCGCGGACGAATACACGGATGACAGTGCGGTGTTTTCCTCGGCTCACGCAGACCTGGACAACCTGTTGTCACAGCAGGATCGCACGGCCAACCGCAATATTGATCGCGTGGTTTCGGGCCTCGAAGGGCAGGAGAAGCTCATCCGAGCTCAACGCCGCGTTGAATCACTGGTCCAGGGCCGCCTCAAGGGCGAGCGGGCACCGAAGCCCGTTGTCGATCTCCTTGATGGCGGGTGGCGTTCAGCCCTGGTGCAACTCGCGCTGCGGGAGGGCGATGACAGTGTTGCCTGGCGGGAAGAGGCGGACTTGCTGGATACGCTCCTCCGGGACTTCAAAGATTCCGAGGGCCAGGAACTGCCTTCGGTGCGCGTCAAGGAAATGCAGCTGCGCCTGAGGGCCCTGAACAAAAGACTCCACGCATCGAACCCGGGATCGGTGGCGCACGAGACTCCCCTGCGGCGGATCAATTCGGTCCTGACGGGCCAGGCGCCCCTGGCAACCGCCGAGTACCAGTCGCCCGTCGCGATGCCGCAGGTGCTAAATGCCCAGCGTATCCAACAACTGCCCCGGCTCCGTCGCTGGCTCAAACGGGTCCATGATCTCGAGCCCGGTGCTCGTCTGCGCTATCGAGACAAAGATGGACGTCGCCGTCACATGAAACTCGTGTGGGTGAGCGACGCCCGCGACCGCTTTGCTTTCGTCAATGAGCGCGGACAGAAAATTGCAGAGCTCACCAACGTCCAACTCGCAAGGCAGCTCAGCCGCGGGGCTCAACCCCCTTCACCGGTTGACGATATGTCCGTCCTCGACCAGAGCATGTACGAAACCCTTGAGGCCGCGCAAAAAACCCTGAGCTTTGATCGAAACCGGGACAGCCTCACGAAACTGATCAACGGCGAGTCGCTGCTCTACCAGCTACAGCGCAGTCTCCGCCATTCGCAGACGCGGGGCAGTGAGCACGCGTTTGTCCTCCTCGATATCGATAACTTCTCCCTGGTCAATGAGGTTTTTGACGAGACCAGTGGTGATCAGGTTTTGGCAGAGTTCGCCCAGCTCCTGGGGCAGTTGAACGACCGTCGCGCTCTGACGGCGCGGATGGAGGAAGACGAATTCGGCATACTCCTCACCTATCGCGGGGCCCGGGAAACCCGCGACATCGCCGACAAGATTCGCGCTGATATTTCCAAAAGCAGTCTCACCATCAACGGCGAGGACGTCTCCTTCACCGTATCCATGGGCATCGCCGCAGTTGTGGAGAGTAGCGAGAGCCCCGAGAGCGTACTCAAGCAGGCACGAGCAGCTCTCGAGCTCGCCAAGGGTCAAGGCCGAGATCAGGTGGTTGTCTTTGATGTCGACCATGAAGAAGTGCTGCGCTTCCGCAAGGAGCGTGAAGCCTCTCGGAAGCGACTGGATGAGGCCATGTCCACGGATTCTCTTGTGCTCAGAGCGCAGCCCATCGTCAAAAGCCCCATCGACAGCAACGAAAGTGCGAGTCATCACTACGAGGTACTGCTGGCCATACGGGATGATGATGGGGAACTGCAGGGGCCGCAGGATTTCATCGACTCCGCAGAACGCTTTGGCTATATCACGATGGTCGATCGCTGGGTCCTGCGGGAAACCTTCGCCTGGATTTCACGACTCATGGACGCCCAGAAGGAGGTTCCGGAGCTGTCGGTGAATCTTTCGGGCACGAGCATCACGGACAACGATTTTCTGGATTATGTGCTCGAGCAAATCTCCGAGTACGGTGTGGGCACCAGCAAACTCTGCTTCGAGATTACGGAGACCGGTGCCATCGATAACCTGCCGCGGGCCTCGGATTTTGTTCGTACGCTGCGCAACATCGGATGCAAGTTCTCTCTCGATGACTTCGGCACGGGCCTTGCGAGCCACAAATACCTCAAGGAACTGCCCGTTGATTACGTCAAGATCGACGGCACCTTCATTGCCGATGTCCATCAAAGCCGTACGGACTTTGCCATGGCCAAGTCCATCAATGACCTCGCCCATTTCCTGGGGCAAAAGACCGTCGCTGAGTGCGTCGAGCACCTCGACATGCTGCCCGCCCTGCGGGAAATTGGTGTCGACTATCTACAGGGCTGGGGCATTGGTATGCCGCGAGAACTCGAGCTCATCACCGAAGATTTAGAAAACCTCGAAACCTGATTCCTCTATGGATTCTCAAGTCCATTGATTCAGATCAAAGCGAGTGCTCGCCGCTGCCCATCGTCACATCAATATCCGCAGTCGTGCCGTTCACGCCCGGACCAACGTAGGGCTGCCAGCCCGGGCGCATTGCCCCGTGGATAGCACTGAAGGCTCACGGCAGGCGGCAAGTGCGTTCTGGGGAGTGATAGGCTTAGAGAAGTAACAACCCATCGAGCAACTAAAACCGTAGCCCCCTACTTAGTCCGTGATCCGCCCACCAATCACTTTCATCGTTTCTATGGATCTAAACCCCAACCTGCGGTTCGGTGTAAATCCATTGCGCATACTGGCGTTTGTTTCTGCACGCCCGACACGCGATGGCGCAGGCGTCTATCGACGCGTTTTGGCCCTGGTCACCTGCATGTTGCTAGCTTTAGGGACCGGGACCCATGCAGAGTCAGCGGAGCCATCCAGAGAAGCAATCGCGCGCTCTTCTTCGCCGCTCTCTCCTGACAGGATGAACCAAGGACAAATCAATGACGGAGTGTCGACCACCGCCATCGCCGCGGTCGGCCAGCTCCTGGTGCCGGCAATACGCTACGAAAACGGCTACGCCCGTCATTACAACGAACGGTGCTCTGCAACGGCCGTTTCCCAGGGCGACCGAGACGCTGAGTTTCTCCTCAGCGCCTGGCACTGCCTTGAGGACTACCGGGATCTTAGTAAGCCATTAACCTTTGAGCTCTCGTCTGGCTTTCGATCCCCGGTCAGAGTTGTGGCGAGTGGCGAGAGCATGAGCAATGACTGGATTCTTTTGAAGCTGGCGAAGCCGGCCCCCGACGCCGTCGAGATCGCAGAGAACACCTCCTTAGAAGGTACTGAACTCGTCATGGCGGGCTATCCCAGAGATCACAACGCTGAGGACCAGGGACCGGTAACGGTCTCCTGCCGACAGCGCGGAATTGAGGTCGAGGACTTCGGTAGCGACTGCGTGCTCCAGAAGGGCGCCTCGGGTGGTGCCGTATTCAACGACGAAGGGCAAATCGTCGGCGTGATTTCCCGTGGCGACGGCGAAAGCGTTTCTATCTTCGTGCCCGTTAGCCGCTTCCGAGACCGCCTGTCGCCCTATCTGGCGCCGTCGGAGTAAAACTCAGGCTCGTTCTTCCGCACCTGCATCAACATCGGCAGCCCCAGACTCTTCCTCAGACGTTGTCTCAGGCTCCTCTTTGCGCTGCCCAGAGCGCAGCAATTGCTCAAGTTCATCGACGGCACTATCGATGGTGAAGCTGCCGGCATCCTGATGATCGTCGAATAGATTGATCATTCGATCGGACCGACGCCCGATTAGCATGAGCCTAAGGTAGAGACTTTTCTCGACTCTCGGTTTGCGAATCGCGTCGAGCATGAAAGCGACAATACTCAGTGGGCTCAGCAAAAAATCGCGCAGCGCGTCTGCGGCAAGTTTCAGCTGAAACACGATCACATGGCGCAGGGCCGTAGACGTACTCACGCGTGCATCGCTACCGGATTCTTCATCGATAAACATAGGAATCCTCGTTCCCAAAAAAAACTATCCAAGAGCGCCGAAACGCCGTAGAACAATTATGGCGCTCGCGTGTATTGGGCTACTCCCGCGCCATCAGTACCAAGATCCTGGTGCATCCCCGACAAACTCTTCTTCCGTAAGCTCAACAAGCGTTGGCACCGAGCGCCGGCCGGCATCCTTCAACGCCCGTTCAAGATCTTTCAGAGACCCTACCGACTCCGCCTCGCAGCCCAGCGCCTTCGCAGCGCCGATAAAATCTGGTGCCGCGATATCTACGCCCACGGGTTCGATTTTGCTGGCGATCATGCCCCGCTTGATCTCCTGGTAGCCGCTGTTATTCCAGAGCAGCACGATGATCGGCAGCCCCTCCTGAGCCGCAGACGCCAGCTCCATAAAGGTGAACTGCGATGACCCATCGCCAATAAGCACCGCCACAGGTATGTGGTCTCCTAACGCGCGACGCGCACCAATGGCAGCGGGAATCGCATAACCCAACGTGCCCCCACCCGTGGCGGAGTGGAAGTACCGACGTGGTGCGGGCGCCTGGTACTGCCAGACCGCGTAATACGTTGGAAGTGTGCTATCGCCAACTAGACATACACCGGGAAGCGCCGCCTGAATAGTGTCAAAAAGACGGGTCATATCCCTGCTGAAATGTTCTTCCCGGGAGATAGCTTCGCGAACAGCGGCACAGCGCATTGCGCCATCTCCTGCTTCCCGGGACGTCACGCGAGCGTTCAGTAACGCAACCGACTCCAAGGCATCGCCGACAACTAATTCGTCCGCCCGCTGGTTTCGCGAGAGTTGCGCGGCATCGATATCGACACGTGCCATCCATGGAAACTCACCCAAAGGCCCCAGGAACAGCATGTCGTAGTCGGTCTCGCCAAACTCCGTCCCCACAGCTAGCACCGCATCCGAGTCACGTAAGAACTGGCGCACACTCTCAAGACTCGGACTTCCACCAACGAGCAGTTCATGATCCGGTGGAAGCAGGCCTTTCCCATTGACCGTCGTTACCACCGGAGCATCGAGGCGCTCCGCCAGAGCACGCACCTGATCCGCGGCCTTGATCGCACCGCCACCGACTAGCAGCGCCGGTCGCTCTGCCGCGGACAGCCGCTGCCCAATTCGTTCGATAGCCTCGGGCGCAGCCACCGGTGGCGCAGGAATTGGCCAGGGAGAACCGGAAACGTGGGAAGCATCGGCGGTAATAACGTCAAGGGGAATCTCAATGTGCACAGGGCCCGGTCGCTCACAGCTAAACACGGCAAAAGCCCGCGCCAGCACCTTCGGAAGCTCATCCGGTCGCATTAGCGTATGACTGAAGCGGGAACACTGACGGGCGAGCTGGCGCTGGTCGGGTATCTCGTGGAGGCGTCCCTCCCCCATGCCGAGTTGCTCCGTAGCGGCGACCGCTGTCACGACTAACATGGGCACAGAATCAGCAAGGGCCTGGATCATTGGCGTCACGGCGTTGCCCAAACCAGGCCCGGAAATCAAAAAACAGGTGGCGGGCTTCCCCGTGGCGCGGGCATAACCGTCGGCCATAAAGGCGGCACCCTGCTCGTGACGGGGCGAAATGTGACGAATAGGGGTGTTCTCGAGGCCACGGTACAGCTGCACCGTGTGGTTCCCTGGGATACCGAACACCGTGTCGACGCCATAGGCTGCGAGTAGTTCAACCAGCTTCTCACCGCAGCTTACGCTTGCACTTACCGCCCTCGCGTCCGTCACGAGTGTTCCAGTCCCCGCCGGGCCCCGCGTCGGCCCGCGCCTTCGCCGATATGCCGTTCGCCCCTCTCCCGCGCGAGATCCATCTGCTTTTGCCGCTCGGCAAATCGCTCCCGCTGCTCGCTGCTTTTGCTGTCTGCGCAATGGGGACAGCTCACGCCTTTCACATACAGCGGTGATGACATGTCGTCATCGCTAACCGGATGTCGACAGGCAAAACACTGGTCATAACTCCCTTTTTCAAGGTGATGATCGACAGCGACGCGCTCGTCGAACACAAAACACTCACCCTCCCACTGCGTCTCGCTTTCGGGGACCTTTTCCAGGTACTTCAGGATGCCCCCTTTGAGATGGAACACCTCATCAAAGCCCTGCTCTAGCAGGTAGGACGAGGCTTTCTCACAGCGAATTCCTCCCGTGCAAAACATAGCGACTTTCTTGTGTTTCGCAGAATCGAGGTTTTCCGACACCCAGTCCGGAAATTCTCGAAAAGTCTGCAGCCTTGGATCGATAGCGCCCTTAAAAGTACCGATAGCGCACTCATAGTCATTGCGCGTGTCAACCAGAAGAACCTCGGGGTCCTCGATAAGCGCGTTCCATTCCTCAGGCGCGACGTAGGTGCCGACCTCCCGCTTCGGATCGACCCAGGGCACGCCCATGGTCACGATCTCGCGCTTCAGCTTGACCTTCATGCGCAGAAAAGGCGGCGCCTCGTGGAGAGACTCCTTGTGCTCAAGATTCGCCAGGCGCGCATCACTGCGCAGATGAGCGAGGAGCGCGTCGATACCCTCCCGGCTGCCAGCGACGGTACCGTTGACCCCCTCTTCCGCGAGAAGCAAGGTTCCCTTTACCCCGTTTTCCCTACAGACCTCCAGCAGCGGTTCACGCAGCGCCTCGTAGTCCTCGAGGGTGACGAACTTGTAGAGGGCGGCAACGACAATCGACATCAGGCACTCGCCTTCTTCTCAGCGGCCGACCCACCAAGACACTGGGGCGAATCGGGTGCATCAGCCTGCCTCTCCAGCCATTCAGCAGGATCGTAGAGGTGCATCGCCAGCGCATGAATGGGGCCTTCGAGAAGCTCCTTTGCCTCGCCGTATACAGCCTGATGCCTGGCGACGGCACGCAGTCCGTCAAACGCATCAGAGACCATCACCAACCTGAAATGAGTCTCTGAATTTGCGGGCACCGAATGCATGTGGGACTCATTATCGAGTTCCATATGACTAGGCTCAAAACGCGCCGAAAGCATGTCGCGAAGTTGTGCTTCTACGCTCATAAAATAACCTCTGGAAATAGGCTGCAAATTATACGCCTGCGACCTTCTATGGGCACCCTGCACCCATAGACGGCGGGGTAAGTAGCTCTTTGTCGGTATGGTGCCAACGCCTATACTCTCCTCATGAGCTCTGCAGATTCCGAACGCTACGACATCGCGTTTTCCGGTGAGTGCCTCGAAGGCTTCGCGGAAGAGGATGTGCGCGCCGCCGTCGGCACGCTTTTTAAGGCCGATGACGCGACCCTCGCACGTCTTTTCTCGGGCAAGCCTCAGCGCATCAAGCGAAATGTAGATCGCGCGACGGCGCTCAAGTACCAGAAAGCCATGAACAACGCGGGCGCGCGGGTCAGCATCTCTGAAGTAGCTGCAGAGACTTCTGCGAGTCAGTCAGCGACTCAGCCGACCCCAGCCGCAACGGCCTCGACGTCACCGCCACTGAAAGAACCGGTCGCCTCACCGGAAGTAAGCGACTTAACACAAGAAGCGGACTCTTCAACAACATCGAGCCCATCTTCCGACATCCAGGCGGTACCCCTAAACCTGGAGCCCGTAGGCAGCGACGTGCTGCGACCGGATGAGCGCGCGCCCTGGAAGCCGCGCGATGTCGCCACGGATCACCTGAGTGTCGCGGCAAGCGGAACAATCCTCTCGGATCCTGCGCCGGCACCCACACCACCGCCAGTGCCCGACCTTACCGTTGCGGACGTGGGAACCACTCTCGCCCCCCAGCCCAAGGCTGCAGAGGCTTTAGATCTTGATGTGTCAGCTATTTCGCTGGCGCCCGAGGGTCATGATCTCAGCGATTGCGCCCCCGAGCAGGTTCCAGAAGCAGATATTGATTTAACCCACCTGCAGGTCGATGCGGCTGGCGCCGATTTGTTGCGAGACGACGAAAGGGCTGTGGTCAGTGCCACTGCACCTAACACCGACCATCTGGTCGTGGAAGATCTCGGCAACTCCTGATCTCCGGCACGCTTTGATGACCAACAACGACGAAGTGCTCCCCGCACCCGGCCTGCTTCGCCGCCTGGCAGCGATGGTCTACGACACGTTTCTCGTGGTGCCGCTGATTATGGCGGGCGTCGGTGCCGCCCTGGGGATCAAATCCATGCTGGGAAGTGCCGGTGACGACATCCTCCCACCGATGGTAGTTCAAGCTATCGCCATCCTTAGCTGCATCGGTTTCTTCGCGATCTTCTGGCTCAAAAATGGCCAGACCCTGGGTATGCAGGCGTGGCGCATCAAACTGGTGCCTTCTGCCGGCAATACATTGACCTTTGGAAGAACCGTCACCCGGTGCGGATCAGCGTTGCTGTCGGCAGCGTGCCTGGGCCTAGGCTATCTTTGGTGCATTGTGGATAAGCGAGGACGCACCTGGCACGACATGCTCTCAGGCACGGAACTACGGCTCCTACCGAAGAAAAAGAAAGAACCTAAGACTTAGCGCTGGCGCCGGTCGCGTTCTCGACGCTAGCAGAACTCGCGCGGTACCAGTCAGGCTTACGCGGGTCTACGTGGGTTTAGGCCGGCGTGTAGCGCGCCAGCGTCGCCGTCACCCCTGATCCCCCGGCTCCCACTGCGCCACCCAGCACATAAATCGCGCCATCAATGGCTACAGCGCCGAGGCCGTGACGTGGCTCGGGCATGGGCTTCATCGCTGACCAGCTGTCTGCTTGAGGGTCATAGCGCCAAACGTCAGCAAACACGCCGAGATCGCCCGATAGCCACTCGCCCCCAAACGCGTAGATCTTTCCGCCGACGGTAGCTGCTGCAAGACCGCCCTGCCCGCCCGGAGGGCCACCATGAGTCGCGGAGGGCAGCGGCGCTATCTGCTCCCAGCGGTCTGTCTGCAGATCGTAGCGATGACAAACGGCAGACTCGCGATCGGCGACGGTACGGCCGCTTACAATGTAGATGCTTCCATCCAGCACGCAGCCCGCCGAAGAGTTTCTGGGTACAGGCAATGGCGCTCGCGTCCCCCACTCACCGTTCTCGGCATCATAGGTCCAGTGCAAAGCTGTATCGGTATGGTCCTCCCAATCGTTATTTGCGGCTGCTGCTGGCACCCGACCACCGATCAGGTGCAATCGACCGCCCCCGACAACGGGTACCGCTTCACCACGGGGCCCCGGCATAGGGTCACGCTCAACCCAGGAGCCGTTCAACGGGTCATCAATGACCCAGTGGTCACGGCGCATCTGCCACATGTTTGTTCCGCTACGCCGGAAACCACCAAAGGCATGAATCTGGGTGCCAAGCTGCACGAAGCTCATGTGGTGCCGAGGCTCGGGCAGCTGAACTCCTTCGGTCCAGCTGCCCGCTCTTGGATCAAAAAGTGCCGTGCGGCGCACCACGGGATCTCCAAGGCGAACGGCGATACCGCCTCCACTGAACAGAAACTCCTGGCCACCCCGTTCATACAGACAGGGATAGATTTCCTGTGCTTTAAACGGCATGTCCTCGAGGGTTTCCCACGCGCCACTTGCCGCAAGCGCTGTTCTCGGGAATACGGCCGCTGATGCGGCGAGCGTGGAGTACTTGATGAATGACCGTCTCAGCATGAAACCTCCATATAACTCATAAAATTCAGGCTCTGCGCAACAGCAATAGGCCGGCGACAACGCAAAGACCAATAGGTACCAATGCTGCGTAAAGTGGCGGGAAGCCAAACACGAGGCTGGCTGGCCCCAGCAGATCCTCGCTCAGGCGAAAAAGGACACCCACCATGACTCCCGCAAAGATCCTGAAGCCGAGGGTGCCGTCACGCAGGGGCCCGAAAATAAAGGAGATCGCCACCAGGACAAGCGCAGCAACGGACGCGGGCTGCAGAACCTTTCGCCACGTGGCCAGCTCAAACTCTCCAGCGTCCTCTCCCTGTGATCGAAGAAAGCGCGCGTAGCCCAAAAGATCTTCGAGTCCAAGTTGGGCGGGCTCAACATTCTCCAACGCTAAAATCTGGGGAGTAATGTTGGTCTGCAGAAACAGTTGTTCCTGGGATTCTGTTTCGATGCCATCAAGGGCAAGGCGCGAAAGGGCCACCTCAGAAAGCTCCCAGCCGCCATCGGTGTAGATCGCCCGGTCTGCAAAAAGCGCCTCACGAAGCCAGCCATCCTCCGTGAACTGATACGCGGTGACGCCCAAAATGTTTTGATCAGGTGTTACGGCACTGACATGAAGAAACAGCGTCCCGTCCCGTCGCCAGATACCTCGCTCGGGCGTCAGCTGACGATCGGCATACAACGCCTGGGCGCGCCCGCCCTGAGCCTGCTGCTCCGCTGCCGGGGCCACGTACTCGCCTAATAGGAATCCGAGGAGCGCGATAAGCAACGCTTGCTTGAGCACGGTCCATGACAAACGCAGATTTGAAATACCCGCCGCGCGCATCACCACTAGCTCACTCGAAGACGCCAGCTGACCGAGGCCGATAAGAGAGCCAATGAGAGCGGCGAAGGGAATGAACTCGTAGCAGCGACCAGGTAGGCTCAGTAAAACGTAACGGCCAATCTCAGCGAAGCCATAGGCATCGCTGCGACTGCCAGATTCATCAATAAACGCAGACAGGGCATCGATGCCCACAATCACAAACAGCACAAGCAGCGTCGAGAACCACACGGTGCGGGCAATGTAACGATCGACCTTGCGCATTAGCGTGTAAACCTCAGACGCTGTCGCAGCGCGGAGCCCTGGAGTAGCAACAAAGCAAGCGATAAAAACACACCGTGGCACAGCCAGAACAACTCGATGGCACCGTCGCCCTCAGCAACACGCGTGCGAATACTTGCCAGCAGCAGGAGGTACGAAAGATGAAGGATCAGCGCCGGCGCCAGCTTGATGTAACGCCCCTGACGATGATTGGTTTTGCTCAGGGCAAGGGCAAGCAGTGAAACGATCGGCACCATCGCAACCAGGGACAGTCGCCAATGAAATGCGGCGATGTCCTCAAGCGCCGTGCTCCCTATAAGCGACAGCGTGGATCGGGCATCGACCGGCTGCGCTCGCGAAAGGCTGGGATCATCAGGAAGGCGCTGGCCAAAAGTGTCAAAGCTGGTGATGCGGAAAGCGCCGGCGCCGGCAGCTCCGCTGAAGCGAAACCCTTCTTCAAACTCGATGTAACGGACGCGGGTCTCTTCATCCCGCACCACTCGTCCGCGCTGTGCGACGGTCACGCTTGGAGCGCCCCTGCCACCCTCTTCCGCCGGCTCGTAAAAGAAAACCCGCTGCAGCTCCCCCTCGTCACGATCAATGGCCGCCGCATAGCTCACGACACCACTGCCACCTCGAGACTGGAAACGCCCCTCTTGCAAGAGATTGATGCCCTGAAATGCTCGCGGGTCATTGAGCAGGGCTTCTGAACGGGCTGCGCCCTGCGGCGTAAGCAGCAGTGAAAGAGAGCCCACCAGCAACATGATCAGGGTCGCCGGCATGAGGGTAATGCGAGCGAGCTTGCCGGGGCCGATACCACAGGCACTGAGGATGACCATCTCACTCTCGACGTAGAGGCGCCCGTAGGCCATGAGGATGCCGATAAAGAGGCCAAGAGGGAGAAGAAGCTCGAGAAAGCCGGGCAATCGATACAGCATGACCGGCAGGAGTATCTCCGCGGCGAGCTCACCAGACGCTGCCTCGGCGAGATACTTTACGAATCTGCCTGTGATGATGATCGCCAGCAATACCAGGCTCACGGCGAAGGTATGGCCGAGCACGTCGCCCGCGAGATATCGGCTCAGCCTCACAGAGAGATCACTCCGCCACGAGCTTTGCGTTGCCTATCGGTTTCAGTTTCCACGACGATCATTTTACACTAGCGCGCTTTACCTCCACGGGACATTCTTATGCCTGCGCTCCGCTTCACCGCCAAGGAACTCGACAAGCTTGGCAGCTCTAAAACTTCCTGTGCCGTTCTCTTCGTAGGCTCAGACCTCAAACTCGACGCCCCCTCAAAGAACGTCGCTAAAGACTCCGCCGGCCTCGTCAACGCAGCGCTCAAGGCCGGTGACTTCACGGGTGGGGCGGGTGAAACGCTTCTTCTTCACAGCGCCGGCGATGCTGCGCGCGTTCTGCTGGTTGGCACCGGCGAAGGAAAGCCTGGGCGCGATGCACTGAGAAAAACCAGCATGGCCATGAGCAAGGCGCTCCTTGCAAGCAAAAGCAAAGACGCCATCGTGTATCTTTCCGCACTGAAGCTCGCAGCAGCAGACAGTGATTGGTTCCCCCGCACGCTAGCTCGCGACGCGGTGTACAACAGCTACCGATACAGCACGACGCTGTCGTCACCGAAGGCACCAGCCAGCCTTTCGAAAGTCACCTTGGTAGCCAAAGATGCAGCCAGCGCTCGCGCTGCCAAAAAAGCGGCGGATCGCGGAGCGCACACGGCCGAGGGCATCAACGTCGCACGGGAGTTGGCTAATCTGCCCGCGAATCACTGCACGCCTGAGGACCTTGCCAAGGAAGCCCGTCGCATTGCGCGCAGCAGCGACAAGTGCAGCTGCAAGGTACTCAACGAAAAGGCGATGGCTGACCTCGGCATGCACTCCCTGCTCTCGGTAACTGCGGGCACCGCTACACCCGCGAAACTTATTGTTGTTGAGTACAAAGGCGGCAAAGCGGGAGACGGTCCGCACGTGCTCGTCGGTAAGGGCATCACCTTCGACAGCGGCGGCATCTCTCTTAAGCCCGGCGCGAAGATGGACGAGATGAAGTTTGATATGGGCGGTGCCGCCAGCGTGATCGGCACGCTCCAGGCCATCACCTCCATGAAACTACCCCTCAATGTGGTGTGCATTATCGCCGCCGCAGAAAATATGCCCAGCGGAACCGCCACCAAGCCCGGCGATGTAGTGACTTCTATGGCGGGTATCACGATCGAGATTCTCAACACGGACGCCGAGGGCCGGTTGGTTCTGTGCGATGCATTGACCTACGCCGAGCGCTACAAGCCCTCGAGCGTTGTCGATATTGCGACCCTCACCGGGGCCTGTGTCGTCGCCCTGGGTAGCCATGCCTCTGGCCTCTACGCCAACAATGACTCACTGGCTGACGAGCTTCTAGCCGCTGGCACCGAAAGCCACGACCGCGCCTGGCGCATGCCGCTGTGGGATGACTACCAACGACAGCTCGATAGCAATTTTGCGGACGTGGGCAATATCGGCGGTCCCGGTGCAGGCAGCGTTACGGCAGCCTGCTTTCTGGCGCGATTCACCAAGGCTTATTCCTGGGCTCATCTGGATATCGCCGGCTCAGCCTGGGACTCAGCGCCAAAGGGCGCCACCGGTCGCCCCGTTGGACTGCTGACCCAATACCTCTGTGAGAAGGCCGGCACCGCGTGACGCGGGTCGGCTTCTACATTGTTGAAAATAACGATGCGGACAGCCGACTGCGGCTGGCCCTGCGACTGACCGACAAGGCTCACCAGAAGGGTCATCGAATCTTCATACACAGCGAATCTGAGGAAGAAGCTCGAACGCTGGATGAGCGTCTCTGGACCTTTCGGCCGGCAAGTTTTCTGCCCCACGCGCTTGCGCCCAGTGAGCCCGACGCCCAGATCGTTATTGGCTGGGGACAAGAGCCTGAGGCGCATGATGATCTCCTGATCAATCTCTGCGCCGAAGTCCCCCGATTCATCGGGCGCTTCCATCGTGTGGCCGAGTTGGTGAATCAGGAACCTCATCGGCTGGAAGCCCTTCGCAATTCCTATCGGCACTATCGAGAGCGCGGCTACCAGTTGGAAGAGCATCGCCTCGCAAGCGTATAATCCGCCGCCTTTCCTAACTCCGCGGGCTCACGCAACGTCCGTTTAAAACCTCCAATGGCGGCGATAGCCCCCTAAGAACTCAGAGCACCATGGACAAGACATTTCAGCCCGCAGATATCGAACAGCGCTGGTACGAGCAATGGGAGCGCGAGGGCTACTTTGCGCCGTCGGGCGAAGGCGACAGCTACAGCATCATGATTCCGCCGCCCAACGTGACCGGCAGCCTGCACATGGGCCATGGCTTTCAAGAGACCATCATTGACGCGCTGATTCGCTATCAACGCATGGCCGGGTACGACACGCTCTGGCAGGTCGGCACTGATCATGCAGGTATCGCAACCCAAATGGTGGTCGAGCGTCAGCTTGCTGCCCAAGGCACAGATCGTCACGACATCGGTCGGGACGCGTTTACGGAAAAAGTCTGGGAGTGGAAAGCGACCTCCGGTGGCACCATCACCCAGCAGCTTCGCCGTCTGGGCGCTTCACCGGATTGGTCCACGGAGCGCTTCACTATGGACGATGGTCTGTCGGCCGCCGTTCAACAAACCTTCATTACCCTTTATGAAGAAGGCCTGATCTATAGAGGCCAGCGCCTGGTGAACTGGGATCCCGCGCTGCACACGGCCATCTCTGACCTGGAAGTTGTCTCTGAAGAAGAAGCCGGCAAGCTCTGGCATTTCCGTTACCCCCTGAGCGACGGTAGCAGCCACCTGACCGTTGCCACCACGCGCCCCGAGACCATGCTGGGCGACGCCGCTGTCGCGGTGCACCCCGATGACGAGCGCTACACGCACCTCATTGGCAAGACCGTTGATTTACCGCTCTGCAATCGGCCCATCCCCATCATCGCCGATGACTACGTCGATCCCGAGTTTGGTACGGGCTGCGTGAAAATCACCCCGGCGCACGACTTTAACGATTACGAGATGGGTCAGCGCC
The DNA here is from genome assembly GCA_038750875.1 of Pseudomonadota bacterium. Lineage (GTDB taxonomy): Bacteria > Pseudomonadota > Gammaproteobacteria > Pseudomonadales > Halieaceae > Congregibacter. The sequence goes on from JBCDGU010000009.1 coordinate 57,483, forward strand.
ACGATCTGCCGCTTATCAATATCCTGGATGCTAATGCCGCCATCAGTAGCGCCGCACCAGTGGTCTACCAGGGCCTGGATCGGTTCGACGCGCGCAAAAAAGTGATCGCCGACATAGACGCCCTCGGCCTCCTCGAGAAGACCGAGGATCACAAGCTCAAAGTTCCCCGCGGTGATCGCTCCGGTGTTGTCATTGAGCCTTACCTGACAAAGCAGTGGTATGTGGATGCCAAAACGCTCGCAGGTCCCGCAATCGAAGCGGTTGAAAACGGCGACATCGAGTTTGTCCCCAAGCAGTGGGAAAACACCTACTTCGCCTGGATGCGCGACATCCAGGACTGGTGCATCAGCCGGCAACTTTGGTGGGGGCACCGTATCCCCGCCTGGTACGACGATGAGGGCAACATCTACGTTGGCCCTGATGAGGCCAGCGTACGTGAAAAGCATGGGTTACGCGGCGAGGTCTCCTTGAGCCAGGACGACGACGTACTGGATACCTGGTTCTCGTCGGCGCTGTGGACCTTCAGCACCTTGGGATGGCCCGAAGAGACAGAGAGGCTTCAGCGCTACCATCCCAGCAGTGTCCTGGTCACGGGCTTCGACATCATCTTTTTCTGGGTCGCCCGCATGATCATGATGACCCTTCACATGCGTAAGGAAGTCCCTTTCAAGACGGTCTACGTTCATGGTCTGGTCCGTGACGCGGAAGGCCAGAAGATGTCCAAGTCAAAAGGCAACGTTCTGGATCCCATCGACCTCATCGATGGGATCGATCTGAATACGCTCATTGAGAAGCGCACCGCCGGAATGATGCAGCCGCAGTTGGCCGAGCGCATTACCAAAGCTACACAGAAGCAGTTTCCCGATGGCATTAATGCCTACGGTACCGATGCCCTGCGCTTCACCTATTACTCTCTCGCCGCTACCGGTCGTGACATCAAGTTCGATATCGGCCGCATTGAAGGCTTCCGCAACTTCTGTAACAAGATCTGGAACGCTGCACGCTTTGTGCAGATGAACACCGCCGACCAGGACTGCAGTGCACCCGACGTTGGGAACCTGGGTCTGGCCGATCGCTGGATCATGAGTGCCCAGCAGACGATGCTGGCTGAGGTCCAACGCGCCATTGAGGGATATCGCTTCGATTTGGCGTCCCAGTTCCTCTACGACTTCATTTGGAACGAATACTGCGACTGGTACCTGGAGCTGGCCAAAGTCACGCTCCGCGATGCCGACGCAGCGACCGCCAGAGCAACGCGGCACACGCTCATTACCGTGCTGGAAACCAATCTGAAAGCCCTGCACCCATTGATGCCTTTTATTACGGAAGAAATCTGGCAGTCCATTAGGGATCAGGTTGGCGCCGAAGGGCCGACCATCATGCTGCAGAGCTATCCCCGTGCAAATGAGGCGCTCGTCAACGAAGCCGCCAATAACGATGTGCAGTGGCTGAAAGATTTTGCCCTCGCAGTCAGGACCATTCGCGGCGAGATGAACATCGCACCGGGTAAGCGCATCCCCGTAGTCCTTCGGGCCGGTAATGACGATGATCGCCGCCGCGTTGAGGCACTCGCGCCGTACCTAACGCAGGTTGCGGGTTTGGAGGCCATTAGCTGGCTCGACGACGCCGAAGCGCCTCAGGCGGCCACGGGCCTCTGCGGTGGATTGGAGATTCTGGTGCCCCTCGAAGGCCTGATCGACCGCGAAGCGGAGCTGGCGCGCCTCGATAAAGAAATTGCGCGTCTTGAAGGGGATATCAAGCGAATCCAAGGTAAACTTGGAAATGACGCTTTTGTCGCTAAAGCGCCCAGCGCTGTAGTGGAAAAAGAGCGACAAAAATTAGACACCAGCGAAGCTTCGCTGGCAAAGCTGCAGAAACAAAGAGATGGTCTTACCTCGGACTAGGCAGCAACTCAGCGGTATTAACGTTTGAGTGATCAAAACGTTACGAGGTGACAGTATGAGCGAACGTGTCAATGGCACGGTCAAGTGGTTTAACAATGCCAAAGGCTTTGGATTTATCACGGGAGAGACATTCGACGGAGACGTGTTTGTCCACTTCCGTTCCATACAGGGAGAGGGTTACCGCACTCTCAATGAAGGCCAGTCGGTAGAGTTCAATCTGGTTGAAGGCCCCAAAGGCCTGCAAGCCGAAGACGTCGCAAAAATTTAGTTTACAGACGGCCAGTTAAAAGGCCGCGTGGTAGAGAGGTCTCATGTCTATTCCTGGCAAGGTGCTAGTGGCATTGTTCGCTGCACTGGTCGCCGCATTGGTCAGCGCTCAGCTGATCGCCGGCTTATCCGTTATTTCCATCTTCGTACCGTGCGCAGCAGCTTCCATAGCCGCTGTGGTTTTGAGTCATCGCGCAATTCCTATGCCCGGCGGTATTGCAGCCCCAAGCGAGGCAGATACGCCTGAAACTGCTAAGTCCGCGCGCGTGAAGAAGGACAAAAAAGAAAAGAAAGGGAAGAAACCCGCAGCACCGAAGGCCGCTTCCAATGGCAAGAACAATGCTAAGAGCAAAGGGAACGGCAAACTTGAGAGCGGCACGGTGAAATGGTTTAACGGCACCAAAGGATTCGGCTTCATCATTCGCGAGAACGGCGAAGAAATCTTCGTACATCACCGCTCCATACAAGGTGATGGCCGTCGCTCGTTAAAAGATGGTGCAGACGTGAAATTCCGTGTCGTAAATACTGATAAGGGGCCCCAGGCCGAAGATGTTGAGAGCGCTGCCTGATGGCAGCGCCCCAGCTGCACCGCTTTCGCGGGGCGGCATTCCCCCTAGCCAGTCACCCGGAAATTCGGCGTGCCAAGCGGGCCCATGAGGCGCCCGCGATTCATGGCAATAAGCTGTGGAAGTCGAGCTGCCTGATTATCGATTATCTACACAAGAATCCCGATCCAATGCCGCAGAGGGTTATCGATGCGGGCTGTGGATGGGGAATCGGGGGCATCTGGTGCGCTAAGAAATTTGGCGCCAAAGTGACCTCCGTTGATGCGGATCCCTTAGTTTTTCCGTTCCTTGAGGTCACCTCGCAACTCAACGGTGTGGAAACGGAAGGCAAGGTCGCCCGTTTCGAGAAGCTGACCTCCAGCTATTTGTCTCAGTTCGATACCTTTATCGCGGCCGATGTCTGCTTCTGGGATGAGCTGGTACCGACGGTTTCAAATCTGATCAACCGATGCGTGAAAGCCGGTGTCAAACGGATACTCGTCGCCGACCCTGAGCGTCCAACCTTTCATGAGATGGCGGAACGCTGTATCGACAGGCACGGTGGTGAACTCCTGCCCTGGCGAACGCGCGGCAGCCTCGCGGCGAGCGGCGCAATTCTGGTCATCAACAACTACTAAGCTGTTTCCACCCGCCTTTGCAGGCGGGGATTACCGCTCGAAGTAACTGAAGTTTTCGGGGCCTAACTGCGCATCAAGCGCTTCTCCGTCTACGATGGCGGGCCGGTAGCGTATCCCGTTTAGCGTTCTTCGAACACGGGTGGCGTAAGCCTGCTCCGTCGGCGTAGTGGCTCGCCCGCGTCCCGTCGGCGAAGTCTCCACCAGTGCTGGGACTATGGCGACCGGCTGTCTCCCGGGATACCGGAAGACATCATTGTCGGGCAGGGGCGTGGGATCAGCAAACCAGGTATTTGCGAGCTCACCTGCCCCCTGCTTGCGCAAGTCAGTCCATAAATCCTCATAGCGCCCGCGCGCTTCTCTCGACGCACCCAGCCACATGAGCCAGTCGGCCTGACTTAACTTTACTCGCGCCCAGGCCTCCGTTTCTGTCACCGGGATTACAGCCTCCATAGTCTCCAGGACTTCGCGGCCGCGCCGGCGCAGCGTGCGCTGGATGTTGTCGAGTCGCTCCTGCTCAAGATCGAAATCCAGAGGATTATCTTGCGTGACGCGGAATTCCTCCCGACGCACGTCGATGCGCTCCGGTGGGTCCACGAGCAGCTCGATGAGATGAAGCGCGCTCATCATTTCTTCGCCAGCGGCCACAATCAACTGCCAGGAACTACCGGAGTCCCCTGAGACAAGTTCCCAGGTGTCGTAGCTGAGATTGTAGATCCTCAGGAGGCGGGTTTTTGCGATGCCATCGAGTCGCCGCAGTACCGCCTCGCGCTGCCAGCGGAGATACTCGCGCAATGCCCCAAGCCGCACGTCCGTCAAGGGTGGCTGGCCGGCACCATAAAGACGAAAAAAATAGTCGTAACGATTGTCGAGAGCACTGTAATCTTTCGCCTCTCTCAAGGTCTCGAGAATCTGCCTGACCAATGGCCTCTGGGCCGGCGCGTAAAGCCCCTCGTTAACGCGAACAAGGTAGAGCGCCTCCTGCCAGGCTCCGAGAGCCTCACCCGTTCTACCGAGGGCTTTGTAGCTGCGAGCAAGATCGTTGAGCGTCTCAGACATGCCGAGGCCGAAGGGGCCAGAGCCGTAGCGCTCTTCAGCGAGCCGTTCTTCGAGAACCGCAATCTGGCCACGCAGTTCCTGTGGCGATAGTTCGCTATCAGCTGCAGGGGTGCCTCCCTGAAGGTCTTCCATAGAGCCGAAGTCCACGCGCAGACCAAAGGGTTCGCTGGCTCCCCACGATGGAGACACAGCGTGGGCACAGAAAAGGCTGAGGAGTAACAGCAGGCGGCTCATAGACCCGATATAATGAACTCCTCTTCCCCCAATCACCATCACCTCATGAGCAAGAAGTCGCGCCGGGACATCCCGCGTTTTTCCGTGCCAATTATCGAAACTCACTGCCACCTCGATTACCTCGACGAGCAGGCACTTCCCGAAGAACTCGCCGCAGCGGCAAATGTCGGCATCGACCGAATCGTGACCATCGCTGTGAGCCCGGGCAATCTGCCTATCGTTAGACAGCTTGCCTCGGGAAATGCTCAGATTTTCTGCACTCAGGGTATCCATCCCCATGAGGCAGAGCAGTACAGCGATGCGGTGGGTGCCGAAATTCGCCGTGGCGCCAATGACTCAAAGGTCGTTGCCATCGGCGAGATAGGTCTGGATTACTTTTACGATCACGCCGATCGTGCGGTGCAGCGTCGGGTTTTCGCCGACCAACTACAAATCGCGGCAGAGCTGGATCTTCCCGTGGTCATCCACTCAAGAGATGCAGACGGCGATATGCAGGCGATGCTGGCGGAGCACCTCGACGTGCTTCCAAAAAAGGGTGTCATCCACAGCTTCAGCTCAACGCTAACGCTGGCTGAGTTTGCCCTAGACGCCGGGTTCTACCTCGGCTTTAACGGCATGGTGACTTTCAAGAACGCCGACAACGTCCGCGAAGCCGTGGCCATGACACCGGTGGAGCGCCTGCTTCTTGAAACCGATGCACCCTATCTCACACCGGTACCCTATCGTGGCATGAGTAACGGGCCCCGCTACCTGCCCTTTGTCGCAGAGAGGGTCGCCGAGATTAAGGGTGTACCAGTTGAGCCCCTTCTAAAGGCGTGCTTCGACAACAGCGAGCGGCTTTTCTACCGCCTTGGCGGTGGAGTTCAGGCCGCGTGAGCTTTGCGATTGGTCAGCGCTGGCTTAATCATGCGGATGGAGAGCTGGGCTTGGGTATTGTCGTGGAGTCTGATCCGCGAAGAGTCACCATTCACTTTCCCGCGGTGGAAGAAGAGCGAACCTACGCGTCGGATAATGCGCCCCTTACCCGACTTCGCCTAAGGGCGGGGGATACGCTCAATCGGCGCGGAGGGGGCCGCTTCCCTATCGTTGACGTTCACGAGGAGCAGGAGCTTCTCATCTATGAAGTCGCGACGAATGACGGTGCGGGCTTTGTGGCAGAGCTCGACCTCGACGACCACATCGATCTGGCAAATCCTCGACAGCGCTTACTGGCTAGCCAGTTCGACAGCCATGCGGCGTTTTCGCTGCGCCTGAGAACCTGTATCGAGACCGATCGACTGCAGCGCAGCGGCCTCAGGGGGATGCTGGGCACACGAACGGCACTCCTTCCCCATCAGCTATACATCGCCAACGAGGTTGGCAAGCGTCACGCTCCGCGAGTCCTGCTCGCCGACGAGGTCGGGCTGGGCAAGACCATCGAAGCCGGCATGATCCTCCATCGCCAGCTGCTTAGCGGCCATAGTCGTCGCGTGCTGGTGATCGTTCCGGAGTCTCTGCAGTTTCAGTGGATGGTCGAAATGCGACGACGATTCAATCTGCCTTTCGCCCTGTACGACCGCGAGCGCATCGAAGAATCAAGCAGTGACAATGTATTCGAGGACGAACAACTGGTCATCTGCGGCGCTTACTGCCTGGATGACGAAGAAACCGCCGCCGCCATGATTGGCGCAGAATGGGATCTTGTGATCGTAGACGAAGCGCACCGCATCGAGCCCGTTACCCTGCCCTTCGCGGTGCTGGAAAGGCTCGCGCTGCTCACACCGGGTCTGCTACTGCTGACCGCGACACCAGAACAGGTCGGTCTTGAGGCCCACTTCGCGCGCCTTCAACTGCTGGATCCTGATCGCTTCCATGACTTTGAACAGTTTCAGCGTCAGGAGAAAGAATACCGCCAATGGAGCGACCTCATGGAAGCCCTTGATCGAGGGGAAACCCCGGAGGGATTACCGAGCGACGTCGCCAATGAGCCAGACCCAACGCGCAGGCAGGCAGCCCTCCTCGATCGATACGGCACGGGCCGCGTGCTGTTCAGGAACACGCGCGCCGCCGTCGGTGGCTTTCCCAGCCGTGACGTCACCTTCTATCCTTTGGACACGCAGGGACAAGAAGGTCTTGAGAGCCTCTACCCCGATCGTGAAATGGATGAATCGCAGTGGCTTCAAAGCGACCCGCGCGTCACCTGGCTGGTCGATCACCTGAAGTCCCTGCGACCCGCAAAAGTCCTTGTGATATGCGCCTCCGCCGACACCGCCCTCGCGCTGGAGCATCATCTGCAGCTCCGTGCTGGTATCCGCTCCGCGGCGTTCCATGAGCACCTCAGCCTCGTGGAGCGTGATCGGGCGGCGGCGTACTTCGCAGAAGCAGACCAGGGGGCCCAGGCTCTTATTTGTTCTGAAATCGGCGGCGAGGGGCGCAACTTCCAGTTCGCACAGCATCTCGTGCTCTTCGACCTCCCTGCGCACCCGGACCAGCTGGAGCAGCGGATCGGTCGACTTGATCGAATCGGGCAACAGGACACGATCTACCTCCATGTTCCCGTCATCAAAGGCAGCGCCCAAGAAACGCTGATGCGCTGGTATCACGAAGGAATGGATTTGTTTCGCGCCAGTTGTTCAGCGGGCGACATGATTCTGGGACGCTTCCTTGACGAACTCGATGAAGCACTCACCGGTCATGGGGACGCCTTTGAAAAGCTCCTGGACGAGACGGCAACCTTCACCGCACAGACTCGACAGGAACTCAGCGAGGGTCGCGATCGGCTGTTGGAGCGAAGCTCCTGTGATCCGGTCACGGGCGCGGCACTCGTAACGTCGATTCAGGAAGCCGAATCGGCAGAACCGCTGGCTACCTATCTGGAGGAGCTTTGCGCCGTGACCGGTGTTGAGCACGAAGAGCAGGGAGAGTCAGGCGCGATTATCCGCCGCGGCGAGCAGGAGCTGCTCGCGGTCTTTCCGGAACTCGAGGACGATGGCGCAACGGTAACGGTCGCACGGGAGGAAGCGCTGCAGCGCGAGGATTGGATGTTCCTTGGCTGGGAGCATCCCTGGATGGATGGCGCGATGGAGACAGTCCTCGCCAGCCCCCTGGGCCAGGCCGCCGTTGGCGCCATATCCCTGAAGGGCGTGCCCGCAGGATCGCGGCTTTACGAGCTGATTTTCACAGTCTCCCTCAATGCGCCCCGCCACCTCGGCGTACACCGATATCTGCCGCTGTCACCGACACGCGTACTGCTGGATGCCAAAGGCAGAGATCTCTCTGAATTGCTTCCCCATGAACGGCTCAGTGCGCGTATTGAAAAGCTGCCCCGCGGGGCTGCGAGCAAGATCGTCAAACAATTAAGGGACGAGATCGAAGCACGTCTGTCGGACGCCGAATCGTTGTTTCAGGAGAAGCTGGATACGCAAATCTCGATAGCGTCGGAAGAGTATCAGCGTCATCTCGACCACGAGATGGGTCGCCTCGAAGCGCTGGCCGAGGCTAACAACGCAATTCGCAGCGAAGAGATCGAAGCGCTGCGCAGACAGCGCGATGAAGGGATAGGGGCTCTCGCAAGAGCGGGCGCGTCCCTGCAGGGAGCGCGCCTCGTACTTACTCGCTAGGCACTCGCTAGGCAGCGGCGTATTGCCCGCCGTCGAGCACCAGCACATTCCCGGTGACAAAGGCCGATGCTCTGGAGCACAAGTAGATTGCCGTGCCCGCCGCATCTTCCGGGGTGCCCAGGCGACGGCGTGGAATGCCCTGCGCCATCTCCTTTTCTTGCGGCAATAGGTGCGCGGTCATTTTGCTTGGAAAAAATCCGGGGGCAATGGCATTCACGGAAATATTGTCTTGCGCCAGGTCGACGGCCATCTGCCGTGTTAAATGATGAACCGCCGCCTTGCTCGCGGTGTAGGCGTAGTTCTGCAACGGGGCGTATGACAGACCGTTAATAGAGCCGATGTTCACGACCCGCGCAGGGTCCTCCGCCGTACCCGCTGCACGCAGCTTCGGCAACAGCGCTTGGGTTAGGAAGAAGATCGACTTCACGTTGAGATCCATGACCTTGTCCCAGCCATCTTCCGGATACTCGTCGATGGGCGCTCCCCAGCTGGCGCCAGCATTGTTAAAAAGAATGTCGATCTTTTCTTCCCGGTCAGCGATGGCGCTTACAAACGCGTTGATGCCTTCCTGGTCTGAGATATTCGCGGGCACCGCAATACACTCACCGAATTGAGACAGCGACTCTGCGGTCGCCATGAGCTCATCAGCCTTTCGGGCCGTGATATAGACGCGAACGCCGTACTCTACGAGTCCGCGCGCGATCATCGCTCCAATACCCCGCGATCCGCCCGTGACCACGGCGACTTTGCCTTTCAGATCAAACAAATCCTGCATCTCTACCTCTTTATCGTTGCTGTTGCGAGGAGTCGTTGCGACCGTGCGACGACCCAGTTTTAGTTGATTCGAGGCTGCGGGACATACCCTTAGCCACTGTTCTGACGATGCAAGGCCGCGAGCAGCTGCGCGCGCGTGTCCGCGGGGTCGATCACCGCATCGATTTCCAGATGGGCCGCTGCCTCCAGGGCCTTGCCTTTCTCGTACAGCTGACCCAGCAGATGATCGAAGAGCGCCTGTCGCTTTTCGGGGTCGGTCTCGGCGTCGAGCTCCTTGCGAAACCCGAGACGCACCGCGCCCTCCAGTCCCATTCCGCCAAACTCCCCCGTGGGCCACGCGCAGGCAAAATCGGGGACCGCGAAACTGCCCCCCACGAGGGCCATGGCCCCGAGGCCATAAGCTTTGCGCAAAAACACCGCCAGAATGGGCACCGATGCGGTCGCTGCCTCCTCGAAAAGCTGAGACATGCGGTGAACAGCAGCCGTTTCCTCCGACGCGGGGCCCACCATAAATCCCGGAGTATCTACGAGAGAAATGACCGGCAATCCCGTACGCCGGCACAGTTTGAAGAACCGGGACGCTTTGTCGGATGCTTCGCTATCGACGGCGCCACCCAATTGCTGGCAATCACTGGCCAGCACACCCACAGCCAGGCCACCAAGCCTTGCTAGTCCCGTGATCACGCTGCGGCCGAAGGGCCGGCGCAGCTCTGTAAAGCTGCCGGCGTCGAAGAGACGTTCAATAATATCGCGGACAGGATAGCTCCAGCGTCTATCCTCCGGCAGCGCGTCCCGCAGGGGCGCCTGATCCGCGACCGGCCCGGGATCTACATCACCCTGGAAGTACCAGAGCAGTCGTCGCGCCATCGCCGTGGCGGCGGCCTCATCCTCAACCAGGATATCGATGACACCGTTCATCCACTGGGTCTGCGACGGACCGATCTCATCGGGATGAAACTTCCCGAGCCCGCCACCTTCGATCATCGCAGGCCCCGCCATGCCGATGCTCGAAGACTGAGTGGCGATACGAATATCGCCAGCGCCGAATAGCGCCGCATTGCCCGCAAAGCAGTAGCCATTATTGACGACAATACGGGGTAAGCCCGTATTTAGTGACGACCAAACCGCAAAGGTTGAGACATCTAGCCCAGCAATCTGGGTGGTGACATCCGTATCGCCCGGGCGACCACCTCCTCCTTCCGTGTACATAACCACGGGTAACTTTTGCCGCGCGGCAACATGCAGGATGCGATCGATTTTGGCGTGATGGAAAAAACCTTGGGTCCCGGCAAGAACGCTGTAGTCATACATGACCACCGCTGTGCGGGCAGCGCCTTCACCAAAGTACTCACTGTTGATGGATCCAATACCGGTGATTACACCATCGGCGGGAGTCTCTCTTTGAAGTTCCTCGTAGTCTCGTCGCTGTCGCTGAGCTGCCACAGCCATCGCGCCGTACTCGACGAAGGGCGCGTCAGAATCCAGGAGATCATCGAGATTTTCCTGCGCCGTGCGGAATCCTTTCTTGCGACGCCGCTCGACCGCTTCCGGCCGAGCTGCATCACTCCCCCGCGCTATCCGCGCACGCAATTCCTCCAAGCCCGCTGATACGGACCCGAGTTCCTGTTTCGAGTCAGTCATGGCAGGAGTCTACCAAGGGACGCCGGTAAATCGGACTTTCGGGCCGTTAGCTGCCCTTAAACTGGGGTTCGCGTTTTTCGAAGAACGCCTTCCGGCCTTCACGGTAGTCATCGCTCTCGACGCACAGCCGCTGCATGGCGGCTTCCTGAGACACCATCTCAGCAAAATCCGTTTGCGCGGCCATGTAGACCGCTTTCTTGCTGTACTCAACGGCAAGGGGCGCCTTTTTGGAGAGTTCGTGCGCCCAGGTCATAGCCGCGTCGGCCTCTGCGCCGTCTTCTACGACGCGGTTGCACAATCCCAGTTCCAGGCAGCGGTCACCGTACACCCGCTCGCCCCCAATGATGATCTCCATAGCACGCTTGCGGCCCAGAGCCCGCAGAAGCTGCCAGGTAGCTCCGCCATCCGGTATGAGGCTGATGGCGGCAAAGGCCTGATAGAGGTATGCACTCTTCGCCATGACGACCAAGTCACAAGCCAGCATGTACGCGCTGCCGACGCCCGCAGCTGGACCCGTAACCTGCGCAATCCACAGCTTCGGGGACTCCATGATTCCCACAATAGCCGGTTTGTAGTCAGTTTTGAGCATCTGCTCCGTGGAGAGACCGGGCCCTCCCTGATTTGCCTCCTTGGCGGCGAGATCCGCGCCGGCGGAGAAAGCTCGACCTGCGCCCGCGAGGATAATCACACGCAGCTCCGGGTCCAGATTGAGCCGTGCGACGGCATCACGAATTTCGACACGCATGACCGGATCAAAGGCATTCAGACGCTCGGGGCGATTCATGGTCAAGCGAGCCACTGGCCCCTCGCGATCAATCAGCAATGTCTCGTAACTTTCGTCGGTCACTTTTTCTTATCTCCCGCGAACAGATTTTCGTCCCCGTCTGCCAGCAGCAGCTGAGGTAAGGCATGACTCAGCTAATGGCACCCGCCGAGCGTAGTTGGTCGATCTCTTTCTCTGCAAAACCCATAGCTTCGAGGACAGACGCGGTATCAGCGCCATTTGCCGGGTTGCCGTGATCGACGGTTGCCGCGGTGCGGCTGAATCGCGGCGCCGGCGCGGGCTGGGTCACGCCATCGACATCGATGTAACTGTTGCGAGCCTGCGCCGCCGCATGATCAGGAGCCTCGGTAAATCGAAGTACAGGTGCAAAACACACATCACTGCCCTCCATGATCTCACACCACTCACGGCGGGTTTTTAGCAGCATGATGGCAGCGAGCTTGTCTTTCTGTTCACCCCAAAGCGCCGGGTTGTTCTGATCCCCAAAGTCTTCTTCGTCGAGCCCTGCTTTTTCTTTTAGGAGCGCATAGAACTGGGGTTCGATGGAACCAATGGACACATACTCGCCGTCAGCACACTCGTAGGTATTGTAGAAGTGCGTGCCGCCATCGAGCATATTGGCTTCCCGAGCATCCGCGTTCCAACCACCCATGGCGTGAAAGCTGTGGAACATCCACATGAGCTGCGCTGCCCCATCAACCATCGCCACATCAATCACCTGCCCCTGCCCGGAGTTCCCTGTTTCGAGCAGCGCAGCAAGAACGCCGTTGACGAGAAGCATGCCGCCACCGCCCATATCCCCAATCAGATTCAGGGGAGGTATGGGCTTTCCACCAGCCTGACCGATCGCGTACAGGGCGCCCGTGAGGGAGATATAGTTGATGTCATGCCCGGCGGCCTGGGCCAGCGGCCCTTCTTGTCCCCAACCCGTCATGCGGGCAAATACAATCCTGGGATTGCGCGCCATGCATACATCGGGGCCAATGCCGAGCTTCTCGCATACACCAGGGCGGTAGGGGTCAATGATGACGTCAGCGTTCTCCACCATGCGTAGAAGCGTTTCAACCCCATCCGGTGACTTCAGATTAAGCACCACAGATTTTTTGCCGCGCCCGCTAACGCTTTCCAGCGGCGAAGGCGCGTCTGTGGGTGCACGATCCACACGAATTACGTCAGCCCCAAGGTCCGCCAACATCATGCCACCCATGGGCGCAGGACCGATGCCTGCGAGTTCGATGACCGTGTATCCGTTCAGTGGCCCCATGGTCGTTCCTTAAAAATTCCGCACGTTGAAAGCTTGGTAATCGTCACCGAGACACTCTCGGCTCACGATGATCTTCATCACTTCGGAGCTGCCCGCGTAGATGGTAGAAATTTTCGCGTCCGTATACTGTCGGCTGATGGGATACTCATCCATGTAGCCCGCACCACCGTGCAGTTGAACGCCGATGTCCGCGACCTTCACCTGCAGTTCACTGGTTACCAGCTTGGCCTTTGCCGCGTCGACGGCGGTCAGCTGGCCGGCCGTAAAGGCGGCCACACACTGATCCACATAGGTTTGGGCAATATCGAGCTCCGTGCGCAATTCCGCCAGCTTGAACTGGGTGTTCTGGAACGCTGCTAAAGGTTTGCCAAAGGCTTTCCGTTCCTTGACGTAGTCAGCGGTGAGATCCCAGGACAGCTGGGCCGCGGCCAGGTAACCGGCAGCGCCAATAAGGCGTTCCTCAGCGAGTCCTTCCATGAGGTAGTAGAAGCCTTTGCCGGGCTCGCCAAGAACATTGGCGTCGGGAACTCGAACGCTGTTGAAGAAGAGTTCAGCCGTGTCCTGTGCTTTTAAACCCATCTTGTCGAGGTTTCTGCCGCGCTCAAAGCCTTCCATACCCCGCTCGACAAGAAAGAGCGTCATAGCGTGGGGGTTGTTCTCGGGGTCGGTTTTCGCTGCGACGATAACCACGTCGGCGTTAATGCCATTGGAGATATAGGTCTTGGACCCATTGAGGACCCAATGGTCGCCGTCCTTGACCGCCGTCGTGCGCATACCGGCGAGGTCACTCCCCGCGTCGGGCTCGGTCATGGCGATGGCGAGAATCGTCTCCCCCGTCACGCACTTGGGGAGAAAGCGCTGACACTGCTCCTCGTTACCAAAGCGGGTGAAATAGGGACCCACGAGTCGACTGTGAAGTGTGTTGTACCAGTCACCGACACGTGCGTAGGCCGACTCCTCCATGATGATCTGCTCGAATCGGAAATCATCGTCGCCCATCCCGCCGTACTTCTCGTCGGGCCAGATCATGAGAAAACCCTGCTCGCCGGCTTTGCGGAAGGCCTCGCGATCCACGATGCCTGCGTCTCGCCACGTCTCCATGTGTGGCACAATCTCGCTCGCAAGAAATTTCCGATAGGCATCACGAAACATCTCCTGCTCTTCGGTGAAATCGCGCGGTAGCATTTTGATTCTCGTGGCAAATCTGGCTGAGCGCAGCAGTATGGTGAGGCGTCCCGGGTGCAACAATGACAGCCATGAACAGAGAAATTGACTGCAAATGACAGCGGATCTGAGGCAGGGAAAGCGAGCGACGACCGTCGCCGGCGGCCGCCTTATCGACAAGTTCTCTATCACCATGCATTTCGTGAACGCCGTCTTGAAGCACACGCTGTCGAACGGGGTGGACCCGATGCCGCTATTGCGTCGGCAACGAATTTCCGCGCGGCTTCTCCACGAGCCGCGGGCCAGAATCTCGGTCCAGCAGTTCGCCGATCTTCAGACCAGCACCATGCAGGCCATGGGGGACGAGAGCCTCGGCTATGCGAGTCGTGTGCTGCCTCTGGGGACGTGGGACATGATGTGTCACGCCGTGATCAACAGCGCAACGCTCGGGCAGGCGATTCAGCGTTATTGTCGTTACTTTCAGATCCTGGGTGATGACATGGCCATCAGCCTGCACTACGAGGAAGATATCAGCAGCATTCTGCTGTCACCCAATTCATGGGCCCACGGCAACTATTTTGCCGAGCTCACACTCCTGAACACCCATCGCTTCGCATGCTGGCTGGTGCAGGAAGAACTACCCCTTAAGGAAGTCTTTTTCGCTTCGCCGATCAGCGCAAGGGCGAAGGACTATCGATTCATGTTTGCAGGAAATCCCGTCAGCTTCGAGCAGCCCGAGACCGGGCTAAGCTTATCGAGCTCATTGCTAGAGAAGCCGGTGACGCAGTCCGTCCAGAGCCTGCGGCGCTATCTCAGGCACCCAACGCTCACCATGCTGACCACCAGTTATCAGTTTAGCTGGACCGCCCGGGTTCGCGAAAAACTGCGCACGGACCTCCTCCACATGCCGGAACTGAAAGATGTGGCGGCGGCTCTGGAGCTACATCCCCAGACCCTACGCCGTCGGCTGGCGACGGAGGGCGCGACCTTCAAAGAGATCAAGAGCGACATTCGAAGGGACACCGCTCTTCATTTTTTAGGCAAACGTAATCTCAGCGTTGAGGAAGTTGCCCACCGCTCTGGCTTCTCTGAAGCAAGCGCCTTTATTCGGGCTTTCAAATCATGGACTGGCTTGACGCCCTACACGTATCGCAAGGGGCTATAACAAAGATGCCGTACCATCGGTTCTCTCCCCGCCCTTCGCTACCATGGATGCCATGACGATGCTTCGCAAAATCATCAAGGGCCTTGGATTTCTGTATCTGCTCTATCTCGCGGTGGCGATGGTTGTGGTGCTGCCCCTTCTCAACGTTTATACCCCCCGGCTAGTGCTGGAAAATACGCAACGGGAACTGCGCAGCGAACTACTCTGGTTCAACCCATTCACGCTGGCCCTTCACGCCAAAGGAATTTCACTCCATGAAGACGATGGCCATAACCCCCTCGCCTTTCGAGAACTGATTGCAGACCTGTCTATCGGCTCCCTGTGGGATGTAGGGGTCGTGCTCGACGAGTTTTCCTTGGACGGACTTAAGATTCATGTACTGCGCTATGGTGATGGACACTTTCACTTTGACGATCTAGTCGCCGAAACTGACGGCGAAGCCACCGCAGAATCCTCTGGGGAAGCTCCTGGATTCACCGTGGACCTGCTTCGCATCAACGCCGAGACCATTCGCTTTACCGACGAGACGAAGCCAGGCACCTACACCACGGTCCAGCGGGACCTGAATCTGGAAACCCGCAACTTGACCACGGTGCCGGAGCGTCAGGGCGACGGAGACCTTGTCCTGGTCAGCGATGGCGGTGGCGTACTGACTTGGCGGGGTGAATTGGATATTGGTGCGGGCCGCAGCTTTGGGATGCTCAGTCTCGAAAACGGCGATCTCACCAATGCCTATCGATACAACGCAGACGAGTTGCCTTTCGTCCTACACAGCGGACGCCTAGACATTACACTGAATTATGAGGCCGACTGGGACCAGGACTTCCAACTCACGCTGAGCGACAGCTCGGTGCGTATTCACCGTGTGGCGGCCAGCCCGCCAGATCTAAACGCGCTTCCGCATACGAGCACCGAACTCGCCGAGCTATCACTGGATGGCTTGCAACTGGATCTAGTTGAACAAGCCGTCGGTATGGATTCACTCTCCATCCGGGGACTTTCGATTTCCGGATACGACGAGGATGGCGAAGCCAGCCTGCAGACCTTGTTCGCCCCTGGAGGAGAAAATACCGCAGGGGAAAGGAGCGTAGAAGATAGCACTGTAGATGACAGCACCGTAGAAGACGGCACCGCAAAGGGCAGCTTCGCGAAGGACGGCACGGGGTCCACAACGGAGCCAGCGGCCAGCGCAACGTCTGCACCTGCGGATTCTGACGGCGATCGCACCGGCGAGGCACCGGGCGATAGCAGCGATGGATGGCGCGTCGCTCTGGGCGCTTTTTCGCTGGATGACAGCCAGGTGAACTGGCGCAGCGAATACCTCGAGCCCGAAATAATGCGCGTAACGCCTATCGCTATCGCCGCCCAGGACCTGCACTGGCCTGCCGAGCGTTCAAGTCCGATCTCCGTCTCGCTCACGGTTAACGAAGCGGCGAGACTCACGATTGAGGGCGATCTGCACGTCGGCAATGGCAGCGGCAACTCGGGCATCGAGCTGAGTGGTTTTCCACTGAGCTGGCTCCATCCTCTTGTCCACCAGCAGGCCCGTACCGATCTGGCGACGGGTGTAATGTCTCTGGACAGCACAATCGATCTAGCAGAGTTCGCACCGATAACGGTCCAGGCCAACCTTGCCATTAACGACTTCAGCACGGTCCTTCACAACACCCAGGAGCAAGCATTCGCCCTTCGAACTCTTCGCGTTAACGACGTGCGGGTCGACGTCGTCAACCAGGACGTCGCCATCGACGAACTTTATCTGGATCAACCCGAGGGATCGCTCCACGTACTCGAGGACGGTACCATCAATATCAATGGTGTTGTGCGTGAGTTTGAGGAACCACCCACTGGGAACAACGCCAAAACAGCGGAAATCAATGACGAGACAGAGAGTGGTGATTGGCGCGTGCGACTGGCGAGCGTGATCCTGCGTGAAGGTCGCCTTGAATTCTCAGACGCCTCCCTGCCATTGCCATTCCATACTCAGATTGCGGGCATTAAGGCGGATATCACCGACATCGACACTGCGTCGGAATCGCCCATGGCCGTCGAGTTGAATGGATCCATCGACGGTTACGCGCCGGTAGAGATCCTGGGCTCCGGAACACCGCTGGCCAAGGATGGCAATTCCGAGCTTAGTTTCCGGTTCCGGGGCATGGATATCGCCACCATGTCGCCCTACTCCGGCACGTTCGTGGGTTACACCATCGACAGCGGAACCCTGAATCTAGACTTGCGCTATGCCCTGAACGGCCAACGCATCGACGGCGACAACCGCATCGTCATTTCCCAGATGATGCTCGGCGAGCCGATGGAGAGCGATCTGGCCGTGGACGTGCCCCTCAAACTCGGTCTCGCGTTACTGACCGACAGCGAGGGTGTGATCGACCTGTCCGTGCCCGTGAGCGGGAACGTGGACGACCCAAGCTTCAGCCTCGGCCCCATCATCGCAACGGCAGTGAAAAACATTATTGTCAAAGCGGTCACCGCCCCGTTCAGCCTGCTCGCCGGCCTCGTGGGCAGCGAAGAAGATCTGGAGCACATCGCCTTTTACATCGGATCTGATGCGATGACCAGCGAGGCCGAATCAGCCCTGACCGCCCTAGCCGATGCGCTCGCTCAGCGGCCACAGCTGACACTAACCATCGAAGGGAACGTTGATCCCGCGGCGGATGGCCGCGCCCTGAGGCTCGCATCCCTGGAGGCAGAGCTGATGGAGGAGGGATTAAGTGAAGCTAGTCTTGATGATCGTGATGACGACTTCGCAAAAGCGATTGCAAACCGGTTCGAATCGCTTCAGATCCCACGGCAAGAATCCCCAGACTCCGCCCAAGATGTTGAGCCGACCCTTGAGGAACAACTGGAGGCTGTACTTGCGGCACGGACGCTCGCACCGGGGGCATTGCAGGACCTTGGTAGCGACCGCGCGGCAGCTGCAAAACGCTCCTTGGTTACCGAAGGCGGTGTTGATGCGGCGCGGATTTCTATCCGCTACGCGACCAGTGAAACCACTGCAGGCGCCACCATGAGTGTCGACACTTAAATCGACCGCTCATCGAACCCAGCCAGCGGAGAGTAAAAAGCCCCCGTGTCACGCTGATCTCGGGGGCCTTGCATTTTGGAGCGTCAAACGGCGTCGGCGAGCTTGAGGGAGTCCTGAAGAGCGCGTTTCACAAACTTACCGTTGGCATTTCTCGGAAGGGCTTCTTCCACCAGCCAGATGTACCGGGGCACCTTGAAGGGTGCCAGGACCGTCTTGCAGTGAGCACGAAGCGCTTCGGCATCCACCGTCGCACCGGGCTCTTTGTAGATGGCTGCACCAACCTCTTCACCCAGTCGGTCGTCAGGCACAGAGAACACCGCCGCTTCGGCCACCCCATCGAAGCTGAACAACGCATTCTCCACCTCGGCGCAGTAGATGTTCTCGCCGCCGCGAAGCACCATGTCCTTCGCCCGATCCACAAGGAAGATGAAGCCATCATCATCGATGTAGGCCACATCACCGGTGTACAACCAACCGTCGACAATGGTTTCTGCCGTCGCTTCCGGGCGATTGAGATAGCCTTTGATGATGGGAGCGCCGCGAACGACCAACTCACCCACTTCGTTGGGGCCCAAGGCGTTGCCCTCGCCATCGACGCATTTGGCTTCCACCGTGGGCACGGTCGGACCCACACTCTTCGGTCGATCCATGAAAAACTCGAGCGCGACGGCTGAGATCAGACCACTCGTCTCCGTCATACCGTAGCCCGTATTGGGCCGGGTTCCCGGCATATGCTCCGGCACCTTGCCGACAAGGTCTGGCTGCATGGCCGCGCCACCGCCACCGATGGTTTTCAACGACGAAGTATCGCGAGTCTGAAAATCCGGGTGCATCAATATTTCGCGGGTCATCATGGGCACGGCGCTGAAGGCCGAGATTTCTTCCGCCTCGATGAGACGCAGGGCCTCGGCGGCATCCCATTTGTACATGTGCACCAGCTTGCCACCAGCCAGCGTTACAACGTGGGCGACACAGTTGTTGGCAGTCACATGAAAGAGTGGCGTCGCGACCAGCGCGCGCACGGGCTCCTCACTGCCCGCCTCCGGTGGCTCCTGACCCGCTGCATAAGCCAGCGCCCGAGGCTGCACCGAGTTTACAAACGCCACATTCATAATGTTGGCCACGCAACTGCGGTTCGTCAGTTGCGCACCCTTT
Organism: Pseudomonadota bacterium; assembly: GCA_038750875.1. GTDB lineage: Bacteria > Pseudomonadota > Gammaproteobacteria > Pseudomonadales > Halieaceae > Congregibacter. The sequence continues at coordinate 76,716 of JBCDGU010000009.1, forward strand.
GGCCGGCCCGTTGTGCCCGAGGTGTAGAAAACGCAGGCGTCATCATCCGTATCAATCGTCGCTTCAGGCATGGAGCCGCCCTCGGCGACAAGATCCGTCCAGTCTTCCGCCCACTCAGGGCTCTCGCCATTCGGGCGAACTGCCACGGCTTTGATATCGGGAAAATCACCACGGATCTCCTCGAAACGTTGCAGTCGCTCCGTGTCTCCGATCAGCACTTTTGGTGCGGAGTCCTCAAGTGCATAGTGCATTTCGTGGGGCACCCACCATGCGTTCATACCGACCACGACGGCGCCCATGCTGACCACCGCCCAGTAGGCAAGCATCCACTCAGGATAATTACGCATTGCGATGGCGACACGATCTCCCTGTTGCACACCGCGCTCGGCCAGCGCGGCAGCCACTGCCGCCGTAATGCGGTGGGCGTCGGTATAGGTCAAGCGTTCTTCCTGGTAAATCAGGTACTCGTTGTCGCCGTGACCTGCGGCCATCATCCAGACATCGCGCAGGGCAGCGGGCGCGTGGGAAAAAGTGAGGATGTCGCTGCCGCGCACTTCACTGCGCTGCACTTCAAACATCTGTCCTTGAGAGGTGAGCTCCGCCCACGCGCGCTTTAGTTCCGCGTACATAAAACCATCCTAATCTTAGGGTTTAATTGCCGGATTGGCCGGGGAATTACAGGCGCGGAAGCATAGCTTTACTGCACGCACCAGACAATGCGTCCGTGAACAAGATTGCGCCCTCGTGTTTGCTGCTGCAAACTCCGGCCACAACTTTTGCTGTGCCTCCTTTTCTATGAATACACAAACCCTCGACACTCACACCCTTGCCGATTACCTCAAGGGACGCCTTCCTGATTTTAACGGCGGACTGGAGGCCGAAAAATTTGCTGGCGGGCAATCAAACCCTACTTTTCTACTAAAAAGTGGGGATCAACGATGGGTTTTACGACGTAAGCCACCGGGCGAGCTCCTCAAATCGGCCCATGCTGTTGACCGTGAGTACCGCGTGCTTTCGGCGCTCCGAGACACCGAGGTTCCCGTGGCTGAAACATACCTACTTTGCGAAGACGATGACGTCATCGGGTCCATGTTCTACGTGATGGAATATCTGGAAGGACGCGTGCTTTGGGATCCGAAGCTACCCGAAGTCGCTTCCGGCGATGAGCGCGCCGCGATGTATGACGAAATGAATCGCGTGCTGGCAGCGTTACACAGTGTCGACCCGGAAACGGTGGGTCTCGGTGATTTCGGCCGCCCGGGCAACTACTACGAGCGACAGATCAGTCGCTGGACCAAGCAGTATCGCGCCTCGGAGACGGAAGAGAGTCCGGGGATGGAAGCGCTTATCGAGTGGTTACCCGCCAACGTGCCCGCCGATGATGGCCAGGTAAGCCTCGTTCACGGCGACTATCGCCTGGACAACCTGATGTTTCACGCGACGGAGCCTCGAGTGATTGGGATTCTCGACTGGGAACTCTCTACGTTAGGACATCCACTGGCAGATCTTTCTTACCAAATCATGGCATGGCAACTTCCGGATTTGGAGGGCATGCGTGGACTCATGGGCGTAGATCGAGCAGCCCTTGGCCTGCCGAGCGATGAGGACTACCTAACGCAATACTGCGCACGCACGGGGCGCGACAGTATCGAGAACTGGAATTTCTATCTGGCGTTTTGCTTCTTCCGCCTGGCCGCCATTCTGCAGGGCGTTAAAAAACGCGCCTTGATCGGAACCGCCTCAAGCGCTGAGGCAGAGGCCCGAGGAGCTATGGTCGAACCCCTCGCGGAGTTCGGCGTGAAATACATGAATGCAGGCTAGGACGCCCAGCCAGCCCTCAGGCAGCATCACTCAGCTTTTTCTTCCGACTTCCTGCTCCCGAAGAAGGGCGGCCCTTTGCTGCAGGCTTTTTCTTAGCGCGGGTGCGCACGCTGGCCGCTTTGTCGATGCGCTGGGAGCCAGTCTCCCGTAACGCTTCACGGTCGGAACGCGTGGGCGCGGGACGGCGCCTCGATGCTCTGGGGCGGTGGTACTCATCTCCCTGGGGGCGAAGATCTCCGTACTCAAAGCGATGAAGAATTTCTTCCATGCGCCGAGAGATTTGGGTGCAGATTCGAATCGCTTCTACATGGGGGAACGCAGATCGCTCGCCCGCCTCCAGCAGCGCAAGGAGCTCCTTTTCCGAAAGATGGGAAAGAATCTTCGTCGGGTTATACCAGCGGAATTGCGGAATAATGTTGATGTCGCCGCTGTATTCCTGATCCATGAGCGCATGGACGCCGTTCATTAGCATGTTGAAGCGGGGCCAGTTATCGCCATTGCGCTGGGCAATACCGCGATAAAAATTGAGCACCTCTCGCCCCATACCGACGCCAAGAGATCCCAGGGCGCTGCCCAATTGCGTGCGCTGTTCTCCCCGATTCAGAAACGGTATTGCAATGGGATTCACCATGCTCACGATGTAGTGATTTGTGCTGTATAGGCGCGACAGGCGCTTCGCCGGCAGATCATCCGCGATGCTGCCATCCACCCACCGTCGAGTCGGAAGATAGGGTTGCGACTCGCCATGGGAATTCTTCGCCATCAGCATCACCGGCGGGAACACGCCGGGCACCGCGCAGGACGCCATCACCGCGGAACGGACATACACGTTGGGCGACGTGATGGCATTCAGAAGGCGAGACCGCTGATGCGGTTCCGCCGGCGCCACGGTAATGCTGATCTGGCGACCGGTCTTCTCATACGCTTCCTGGAAGGTCAGATCGGGAATCAGACGCGCCACGATCTGCTCAAGATCTCCGACATCGATTTGCGGATTGCGACCGAAGAACATGCGCGAGAAAACACTGGCCTCCCGTTCTGCCTCAAACATCAGGCTCGCGGGGTCATAGAACTGCGTTAATTCTGCATCGGTGTGAGTACCGACGACACCGGCGACCAGGGAGCCCGCGCTCGCGCCGGAAATCACACGCGGCAGAAGCCCCTGACCAAGCAGTGTTTTCACCACACCCAGGTGATAGAAACCGAGCACACCACCACCGCTGAGCATCAGCGCCGAGCGTCCGTAGCAGATATTCGCGCGATAGAAGAAGTCCATCTTCTGCTGGATATCAACCTCGTCAGAATCGAGATCGGCCAGGAAGGTCAGTGCCTCGTCGATTTCAGTGATGTACTGCTCGATGAGACGCTTGGTGCCATATTTGGCGCGAAGGTAGAGGGAACTACGCCCCATGCCGCCCATGTTGCCGTGGATACCCTCATTGAGGGTGAAAAGCAGACCCTGGTGATCGTTTCTGACTCGCAGGCTGCGAAGACGATCCAGTCTGAGCCGGATCTGGGCGTAGTCGTACTGACGACTCTGATCGATATCACGCCAGCGCCTTGCTCCACTGAGCTCGTCGTGAGCCTGAGCGGATTCCGCCCACTCTGAGTAGGACGGCGCGGTATCCATCGTTTTCTCGAGTTTCTTTAACTTCCGAGACGCCATGCCTTCGGTACCTCAACGCGTGTAAAAGAGCAGCATAACGGACCTGCGTGCGCTGTAAACTTTACGAAACCAACGAAATCCGCTAGGACAACACCCCGTCTGGGGCCCCGTTAATCCATGCAATTAGCGCTCAGAGCGCCTAGAATCGGGCCACTTTTCAGTCCCGCTTGGGGAGAATGAACTTGCGCGCCTATCTGGTAGCGATCAGCCTACTCGTTGTGATCCTGGGCGGAACCGCCTTCTACATCTTCCAGAGATTCTCTGCCTTCGCCTCCGGTGATTTTACGCAGCCGCCGGTAACCATCGCAGCGTCTTATGCGGAGCAGCGGCCGTGGCGAGATAGCATCGAGGCCGTCGGTACCGTTCGCGCCGCCCAGGGAATCCTGCTCAGCGCAGAGGTGAGTGGCGATATCATCAAAATTCACGCCCCATCAGGAGCAACGATCGAAGCCGGCGAGCCGATTCTCTCCATCGACGATGAACTTGAAATAGCGACCCGCGAACGACTTGACGCGCGCCTCGTGCTGGCCAGACAGCTCTACGACCGAGATGCGCGGCTCATCAAGGAAAACTCCATACCCCAGAGCCAGTTTGACCAGTCGAGCGCCGATCTTCGCGCTGCGCGGGCGGAATTGGCAGAAGTGGACGCGATTCTGAAGAACAAGCGAATCAGCGCTCCCTTCTCCGGTACGCTGGGGATCTTCCAGATCAGGTTGGGGGATTACGTCGAAGGTGGCACGCCTCTCGTCACACTGCAGGACGTCTCACAGTTGGAAGTCGATTTTTCCGTCCCGGACCGATACGCCCCACTCATGAGACCGGGCCTGAGTATTGAACTGCGCACCGCTGCGTTCCCCGAGCGCGTTTTCTTAGCGCGGCTGGACGCCGTTGATGCGAACGTTGATGAGAACACCCGTAACCTGCTCCTTCGCGCCACGATCATCGATGGGGATGGATTACTCCCCGGGATGTTTGCCCGTTTGAGCGTCGATCTTGACCGCCAGAGTCAACGGGTCTTTGTACCCGAGACCGCGGTGAGTTACTCGCTCCAAGGCGACATCGTGTATGTCATTGAGAGCGATGAGCAGGGTCTGTTCGTCGAGCCACGTGTCGTGGAGACGCTGCCCGGTCTTGATGGTGACATTGCCATCGTCAGCGGGGTTAAAAGCGGTGAGCAGATCGTCATTGCCGGTCAGAATAAAATCTATCGGGGCGCCCGCGTCCAAATCGATGAGGAGGTTGATCTCCAGTGAGCTTCACGGATGTATTTATCCGACGGCCCGTACTCGCCATTGTAATCAGCGCTCTGCTGCTGATTTCGGGCCTCGCAGCCCTCAATAAGGTGACGCTGAGGGAGTTCCCAGAGCTGGAGCGCAGCGTGATTTATGTCAGCACCGTGTATCCCGGTGCCAACTCCCGCACGATTCAGGGATTCGTGACGACACCTCTGCAGGTGAATATCGCCGGCGCCCGGGGCGTGGAGTACATCACGTCGACGAGTAACCCTGGCATCTCCTCCATCGAAGTGCACGTTCGCCTGGGAGAGAACACCTCGCAGGTGCTGACGGAGGTCATCGCGAAGGTCAATGAATCTCGAGACGAACTCCCTGAAGATGTGCTCGACCCCGTGATCTCCACCGCCACGGGCGGGGACGCGATGATGTACCTGGCCTTTGTCAGCGACCAGATGAGCCCCTATCAGATCACCGATTATCTCCTGCGAAGCATTCAACCGGAACTTGCGACGATCGAGGGTGTTGGGAAAGCTGGCATCTTTGGCCGCTACCTGGCTATGCGTATCTGGCTGGACCCCGTACGTATGGCCGCCCTAGGCGTCACAGCCAACGACATCAATCAGGCCATCATGCGAGACAACGTGATCAGTACCGCGGGCGCGACGGAGGGCGCCTGGGTGCGCGTCATGGTCGACGCGGTCACGGGTATGCAGACACCGGACGAGTTCGAGGCCCTGGTGGTTCGCCAGAATAACGACCGTCAGGTGCGTCTGGGTGACGTTGCCGATGTGGAATTGGAAGCCGAGAACAATCAGTCACGGCAGTTCACCAGCGGTCAAGATACGGTGTTCATGTCCGTCACTCCGGCGCCCGATGCAAACCCGCTGGAGGTCTCCAAGGCGGTACATGCAGTTATTCCCTCTCTGGAAGCCAATCTGCCTGCCGACATGGAACTGATTCTGGACTGGGACGGCTCCGTTGCAATTGATATGGCGTTGGAGGAAGTAATTTCAACACTCCTGGAGGCGGGCCTCATTGTCATACTGGTGATCTTCCTGTTCCTCGGCTCTCTGAGGGTGGTACTGATTCCTCTGGTCGCCATTCCCCTTTCCCTGGTTGGAGTCGTCTTTCTGATCCTCGCCATGGGCTTTTCACTGAATCTGCTGACGCTACTGGCCATGGTGATCTCCATCGGGTTGGTGGTTGACGATGCCATCGTGGTCGTCGAGAACGTGCATCGGCATATCGAAGACGGCGAGTCGCCCATGGAAGCGGCTCTCAATGGCGCCCGAGAAGTCGCGCTACCGGTCGTGGCGATGACGCTCACGCTCGCCGCGGTATATGCCCCCATAGCGTTTATCGGTGGCCTCACCGGCGCCCTGTTTACGGAGTTCGCACTGACCCTTGCGGGCGCCGTGCTGGTGTCGGGTGTTGTTGCCCTCACCTTGAGCCCGGTGATGGCGTCACGACTCCTGGAATCGCACGAAAACCAGGGCCGTTTCGCCAACTGGCTGGATGACCGCTTTCATGCGCTCAACAGTTCCTACCAGCGGTTGCTCGCTCACTGTCTGAATAATCGGGGCGCCGTATTGCTGTTTGGCATCGGTATTTTGCTGAGCCTGCCGGCACTGTTTATGGTGAGTCAGAGCGAGCTCGCGCCGGAAGAAGATACGGGCTCTATCTATGTTGTTGGTTCAGCTCCGGCCTATGCTAACCTCGACTACGTGAATGTCTTCCTCGACGAGGTCGTAGAGATCTGGGAAGAAATTCCCGAGATTTTCTCCTCCTGGCAGGTTGCCGAACCCGACAGCAATTTTGGCGGGCTGAGTTTGATTCCCTGGGGCGAGCGAGAGCGGACGCAGCAGGAAGTTCAGCAGGAGCTTCAGGCGAAGCTGGGCAGTATTTCTGGCATGGAGATGTTCAGCTTTGGCACACCCGCGCTCCCGGGATCCGACGCCGGGCTGCCCGTGAGCTTTGTGGTTGCTTCTACCGCCGACTACGAGCGGGTTGAGCAAGTGGGCACCGAGCTTGTCCAGGCCGCTCGGGAAAGCGGCTTGTTTATCTTTGTCAGTCAAAGTCTGGACTTCAACCGTCCGGAGATCACGGTGGACATCGATCGGGAACTCGCTGCTCGTCTTGAAATTTCCATGCAGGATATCGCCAGCACTCTGGCCATGATGCTCGGCGAGGCAGAAGTCAATCGCTTCACCCGCGAGGGTCGCAGTTACAAGGTGATTCCCCAGGCCGGGCGGGACTTCCGCCTGACGGAAGCGGAGCTGGAGAAGTACTATCTACGCACCGGCGCCGGTGATCTCGTACCCCTGTCCAGCGTGATCACCCTTGAAACCCGCGTTGAGCCCAATGTACTGTCGCAGTTTCAGCAGCTCAACAGCACGACTTTACAGGGCATGGTGATGCCGCCAAATACCCTGGGGGACGGCCTTGAGTTTCTCGAGACAAAACTTGCGGAGATCGCACCTCGCGGCTTCCGGGCCGGCTACACGGGCACCTCTCGGCGCTATGTGCAGGAAAGTGCGACTTTCCCTCTTTTATTTACCTTGTCGATGATCCTGATCTTTCTGGTACTCGCCGCGCAGTTCAACAGCTTCCGAGATCCTTTCGTGGTACTGGTCGCCGTTCCGCTGTCGATATTTGGCGCCATGCTGCCCATCGCCATGGGCGCAATGACTCTCAATATCTACACGCAGATCGGCATGCTGACGCTTATTGGTCTGATCGCGAAGCACGGTATCCTGATCGTCGAATTCGCAAACCAATTGACTGAAAATGGTGTCGATCGTCGGGAAGCGGTATTGCAGGCCGCAACGTTGCGCCTGCGCCCAATTCTTATGACCACCTTCGCAACGGTACTGGGCGTACTGCCGCTGGTTATTGCCAGTGGCCCGGGGGCGAATGCCCGCTTCAGCATCGGCATGACCATCACCGCAGGAATGATGATTGGCACCTTGTTTACCTTGTTCGTGCTGCCGACCTTTTATCTACCGTTTATCAGGGAATCAGAAGCCGGGGCGGTTCAGCCTCAAAGAGCGCCTCATGCGCCAATGACCGAGTCCTGACGCCGCACCGTACGAGTGGCGCCGGATTTCCAACAGCGTCACCGTTACCCGGGAAGCGCGACCTTCGACAGTAACAATATGCCCACCAGGGCACCGCCCCTGGTCTCCTAAGGTCTGGCGTTATCCAAGTGCGCCAGTGCGGGGGCCTCACTGTATTAGAGGCGTACGGTTCTACCATCCTCCAGGATGACAAAACCCTTTTCCAGGAGTTCAGCCAGACACCTTAGATTCTTCATCACTGCGGATTTGGTACGGGCCGTCAGCACTGGCGACAAGAACTCGGGCAACGGGACATGGAGTTCGACACGATCCTGAACCGTCGTTATCGACTGGTCACCGCTGAAACGGAGCGCCCGCTTTACGGCCGGCCTCTCGCCCGGAAGGGTCTGAATCGCGCAGTATTCGTTGATGATGAACTCGACGACACGAAACTTTTGCTGATCGCTTTTCCTCGTTTGTAAGTACTCTGCACCAACACCGATGACGTCATTGCATCGTTCTACCTGAAGCACAAAGTAGTTCCACTTGGGGTTGTTACGCGAGTCCACGACGAACTCGAAGACCTCCGGAAGAGGCCTGCTTATCGTCACCTGATTTTCGAAGGTCAGCATCGCCGCGCGCCGTTGAATTCCACGCTCAGCGGCAATGGATACATTTAGGTAAGGGGCGCCCGAACCATCTGATCAGGACGAGCGATCATCCCGCGCCGCCGCCCGGTACTCTTCAACCAGATGACGTTTGTAGAGCTTTCCATTGTCCAGTCGAGGTAGCTTTTCCCGGAAATCCAAACGGCGTGGCACCTTGATTCCTGAGAGGCGTCCCCGGAGCCACTCCATCAACTCGAAGGCAACTTCGTCCGTGGCGTCAGCCCAGTTCTCCGGCTGCACCACCGCGGTGACCTCCTCACCGAACTCTTCATGGGGTGTGCCAAAAACGGCGACGTCGGCGACCTTGTTGTGGGTGATGAGCAGATTCTCAATCTCCTGGGGATAGACGTTTACACCCCCTGAGATGATGGTGAAGTGTTTGCGGTCCGTGAGATACAGGAACCCATCCTCGTCCAGGTAACCCACATCGCCCGTGGTCGCCCAGCCGCGCTCATCGTAAGAATCTGCGGTCTTGCCCGGTTCGTTATGGTAGTTAAACCTCGCCTGTGGCCCGCCAAAGTACACCGTTCCAATCTCGCCCGTCGGCAGTTCGCGACCATCTTCGCCAACAATGTGGAGCTCGCCAGAGATGGCCGGACCCACGGAACCTTTATGTGCGAGCCAGCCCTTGGAGTCGATGAGCGTAAACCCGATACCCTCGCTCGCAGCGTAGTATTCGACGATCACGGGGCCCCACCACTCGATCATCTGCTCCTTCACCTCCACCGGGCAGGGCGCCGCCGCATGAATAGCGAACTGCATGGAGCTCACGTCGTAATGAGTTCTCGCGGACTCAGCGAGCTTGAGCAAACGCACAAACATGATCGGCACCCATTGGCTGTGGGTAGCGCGGTGTTCCTCGATAAGGGCCAGGGAGCGCTCCGCATCAAACTGCTCCATGATCACGGAGGTGCCGCCGAGATACAGGTTCATCATGTTGTAGTGCAGCGGAGCGGCGTGGTACAGCGGCGCCGGCGAGAGATAGACCGTCTCGGGGCCAAAGCCGAAGGCCGCGCCGACCGTTGGTGCTAATGCATTCGGCTGCTCAACATCATCGGACTCCGGTGGAATAAACACGCCCTTTGGCTGGCCGGTGGTGCCCGACGAATAGAGCATCGGCACGCCGTAGGCCTCATCCAAGATAGGATCGGCCGACATGGAATCGATCGCCTCCTCCCACGAAGCAAAGCCCTCCCGAACTCCGGAAAGCATCAACCGATAAGTCAGCTCCGGCGTGCTTTCCGCGGCCTGCAGGGCGACCTCAGCAGTTTTTGCCGAAGCAATGAAGAGGCGGGCACCGCAGTTGTTGAGAATATAGGCAGTCTCTTCAGCACGGAGGTGACTGCTAATGGGCGTAAAAATGAGGCCGGCGTACTGGGCGGCAAAGCAGATCTCGAGGAATTCACGGCGGTTTTCCATCATCAGGGCGATGTGATCGCCTTTGCTGAGCCCTAGGGAGCGAAACAGTTGCGCGCCCTGGTTACAGCGATCCTCGAGCTGACCGTAAGAGACGATTTCACCACTATTCCCCATGATGATGGCGGGTTTGAGAGGCGTTTCCTGGGCGGTATTTCGAATAAGCGGCATTTTATTGGTATCCATCACTGCGGCTTCTATCTGCAGGATCATACCTAAAGCTCAGCGACTCAGACATGGTGCTGATGAAGGCTATGCGTCGGCCGGGGTGTTAACCCTAAAGGTCTAGCTGGGTCTGCTACAGAAAACCCGCGCGCTCAGGTAACCTCCCCGGCTCGCACCATCACATCAGGATGCATACGACGTGACACAAATTAATGCGCCCAGCGCCGCCGAGTTGCGGGAGCGAATTCGTCGGGGCGACATCACCGGGAACACCTCGGGACTGGGTGCGGGCTACGTGCAGTGCAACCTCGCGATCATGAGCCAGGAGTCCGCGGCAGACTTCCTTCGATTCTGTCAGGCCAACCCGAAACCCTGCCCCCTGATTGCTGTGAGCTCGGCGCCCGGTGACACCTCCCTGCCCGGCGTCGGACCGATGGATGTCCGCACCGATGTTCCCCGTTATCGGGTGTTTCGCGATGGCATCGCTGTAAGCGATGTGTCTGACATCAAAGACCTATGGCAGGACGATTTCGTCACCTTTGCCCTCGGGTGCTCTTTCTCCTTCGAAGAAGCCCTTCAGGCCGCAGGCCTCGAGGTTCGAAACGTGACGGAAGACGTCAACGTCCCCATGTACCGAACCGCGATTCCATGCCTACCCGCAGGACCTTTTGCGGGCAATATGGTGGTTAGCATGCGCCCCTTCAAAGCCGCCGACGCAATCCGTGCCATCCAGATTTGCAGTCGCTTTCCGGCGGTACACGGCGCTCCGGTTCATTTTGGCGACCCGAGCCAAATCGGCATCGGCGATATCTCCAACCCGGATTTTGGAGACGCAGTTTCCATTCGCGATGACGAGGTTCCCGTATTCTGGGCCTGTGGAGTGACGCCGCAGGTAGCCCTTGAATCAGCGCGGCTTTCCATTGCGATCACCCATAGTCCGGGTTGCATGCTGATTACGGACAAACGCAACGCCGAACTGGCGGTGCTCTGACACACGTCACGGGAGTTAACGATCATGCTTCTGAATTGCGATCTCGGAGAGAGCTTTGGTAACTGGCGCATGGGCATGGACGCGGATGTCATGCCCTTCCTGGACCAGGCCAACGTGGCTTGCGGCTTTCACGCAGGCGATCCAATTCATATGGAAAAGACCCTGAAACTCGCCGCCGCGCATGGCGTTACCGTGGGCGCCCATCCGGCTTATCCGGATCTGGTAGGGTTCGGCCGGCGCACCATGGCCCTGAGCCCCGATGAGCTACGCGCCACGCTGCACTACCAGATCGCAGCGCTCGACGGCATGGCCAACATCGCGGGTGTCGCCGTGGATTATGTGAAACCACACGGTGCGCTCTATAACGACATGATGGCCAATGACGACATCCTGAAGACGGTGCTTCAAAGCGTCGCGAGTTATCCAAAGGCACTGAAGCTCATGCTTCAGGGCACTGCTCGCGCAGGCGAACATGCTGAGCTCGCAAAGACAGAGGGTATAGAACTTTATTTCGAGGCCTTCGCTGACCGATGCTATGACGATGATGGCCGACTCGTTTCCCGGAGACTGCCCGGCGCAGTGCATACGCGAGAGCGCATGTTGGAACAGGTACAGCAACTGGCAGAAGAAAGCGTGGTCACCACGGCGTCAGGCAAACGCCTCGAACTACAAATCGACACCTTGTGCGTGCACGGCGATAACGCCGAGGGCGTTCAGGCGATCCGGGAAATTAAAGCCCTCCTCGATGACTAAAGACCTTCGCATTCACTCCGCCGGTGAGGCGGCCTTGATCGCTTACTTTGCGGACGAGGCCTCTCCGGAAGTTGCGGCTCAAATTCAAGCGACCGCCGAGCGCCTGCGCAGCGCTCTTGGCGATATGCTCGTTGATCTGACGCCCTCCTACGCCTCTCTGCTGGTCGCGTTTGATCCCTATGAGACAGACCAGTATTTCGTACAACACACGATCCGCGTCGCGGCCCAGAGCGTGCAGGCCACGGAGGCCACGGAGGGTCGTCTTGTGGAGCTACCCGCCTACTACCATCCCGATTGTGGCCAGGACCTGATTCCTTTGGCCAAGGCCAAGGGAATGGATTGGGAAGAGATTGTCCGCATCCATAGCGAACGCGAATACCGGGTTTACGCCATCGGTTTCGCACCAGGCTTTGCCTATCTGGGCGATGTCGACGAGCGCATCGCTGCCCCAAGGCTTTCAACACCTCGCCAGGCCGTGCCCCGAGGCGCCGTTGCGATTGCCGACCGACAGACCGCAGTTTATCCCGCTGTTTCGCCGGGTGGATGGAACCTGATCGGCCTGTCACCGCTCAGGATGTTCGATCCCGCTGCGGACCCCACCATGCCCGTTGGCGTGGGAGATCGAGTGCGTTTTGTTCCTGTAGATCGCCAGTCGTTCCTCGATGCGGGAGGCGAGCTTTGAAGGCCTTTAAAGTACTTCAGCCCGGCCTCCTAAGCCTGCTCCATGATCGTGGACGCGTTGGGCACGCGGCTCTGGGGCTCACAACGGGCGGCCCTGCCGATCCGTTCGCTGCAAGTCTGGCGAACCAACTGGTCGGCAACGGTGACGATGCAACGACGCTGGAAGTCAGCTTCGGAGGCCTCACGGTTCGGGCGCAACAGTCCCTGCAGATTGCCGTTACGGGCGCTGAACTGCCGATCACGATCAATGGCACAGAGCAGCCCCAGTGGACGACGCTCAATATCGACGAAGGGCAGGAACTCTCCCTTGGATTCAGTGAGAAAGGCTGTCGCAGCTACCTTGCAGTGCGGGGCGGCTTTGCGCTGGATCCGCAGTTTGGAAGCACATCGACGGTGGTCCGAGAAGGCATTGGCGGCCTGTCGGGACAAAAGCTCAACGCCGGTGATGATCTACAGGTGAACCCGTCCGAGGAGATCAAGGGCCTAACGTTACCCAAAGCCTCCCGTCCGACTTATGCGCAGCACCTGACCGTGCGCGTGATCCCGGGGTATCAGCAAGCGCATTTTTCGCGGCTCCAGCAGCGCCGGTTCTTTGGCAGTGAGTACGAGGTCTCCCCGCGGGCAGACCGCATGGGCTATCGCCTCGAGGGCTCGGTTATCGATGGCGATATCACGGGCATCCTCTCGGAGGGTATTGCCTTTGGCGCCATTCAGATTCCCGCCGACGGGCAACCCATCGTCCTGCTGAACGACCGTCAAACGATTGGTGGCTACCCGAAGATTGGCTGCGCCCTGACCAGTGATTGCGCGCGACTGATGCAGCTTAGACCCGGTGATCGCGTAACTTTCACGCCCATCAGCCCCGAAGCGGCCCACAACGCTGTACATCTGGAGCGCATTTACCGTCGTTCCATCAGCCTTCAGGCGCGCGACTCATGACCCTCGACGACCTCGGAACCGCCATCGAAGCCCTGTTGGTAAAGAAGAATCTCCGCCATATGGAAGATCTGCGTTCTTCGCTACCGTCAGGCTACTACCTTCGAGCCGCCAGGCATCTTCATGGGGCGCATCGCATCATTATTGGCACGGGCTTCCCCGTGGGCGAAACCTTCGAAACGGATGGGCCTGTGGGGGCTTTCGCCCTCTATAACGCCCTCACTGCCAGGGGCGCCCAATGCCATCTTGCCTGCGCGGCGCCCTTGGCAGACACGCTCGGCAATGACTTTCAGCTCCTCCGACTTTCGGCCTTTGACGTGCAGTCCGGCAAGGAGGAAGCCGCGGCTTCCCTCGCAACACTCAGACCCGACTGCATTGTTTCCATCGAGCGTCCGGGGCTGGCCGAGGATGGGCGCTACTACAACATGCGGGGCGAGGACATCTCTGCTCGCAGTGCCGTGTTTGATTACTATCTAACACTTGCTGACTGCCCTACCGTGGCCATCGGTGACGGAGGCAACGAAATTGGCATGGGCAATGCCAAAGACGCGGTGGCGGAGCTGGCTATCCGTGGATCCGCCACCCCTTGCGACGAACTGCTCATCGCTGATGTTTCTAACTGGGGCGCGTACGGGCTCATTGCGATACTGGATGCGATGGATCGTACGGAGCTGTTGAATGATGTAGACCACCTCGCGTTGCTCACCTATCTCTCGGAGCGGGATAGCGTGGACGGTGTCACGCGGGAAAACACGCTGACAGAGGACGGACTCCCCGCCACTGCCGGCCAGGCAATACTTGATGAACTGAAGGCCATGGTGGTCCGCTTTCGTTCGTCGGATGAGCAAGGTTAAGGAGAGTCGCTCATGAGCACCGTTTATCTCAATGGCGAGTACATGCCCATGGAAGAAGCCCGCATCTCACCGATGGACCGCGGCTTTTTATTTGGCGACGGCATCTACGAAGTCATCCCCTGCTATGGCGGAAAAACGGTCGGCCTTGCCCCGCATCTCAAGCGCATGCAAGACGGACTTGACGCCATTTCCCTGGGTTTGCACGTCGACCACCAAGCGTGGCGAGACATCGCCGAGAAGCTGGCAGCTGACCACGAGGCGGACAACGTTGGCATTTACATTCAGATCAGTCGCGGTGCTGATTCAAGACGCCACCATGCGATGCCGGAACATATCCCACCCACGCTCTACGCCTTTGCGTTCGAAATTCCGCCCCCGCCCATTGCAGAAAAAGGCAAAGCGGCCAAGTACGAAGTCTCCGCCACACGGGATCTACGCTGGCAGCGTTGCAACATCAAATCCACATCCCTGCTGGGTAACGTGATGCACTACCAGCACGGTCATGTTAAAGGCCATCAGGAAACGCTGCTGTTTAACGAGAACGATGAGCTTACAGAGGCCGCAGCCTGCAACGTGTTCGTCGTTAAAGACGGCATCATTGCGACGCCAGAACTCGACCACCAGAAGCTGCCGGGCATTACTCGGTTCATGCTTATCGACATACTTCGTCAGCACTCTACCCTGCCCCTCGAGGAGCGCGTGGTCACGAGGACGGAGGTGATGGACGCCGATGAAGTGTGGCTCACCAGCTCAAGCAAAGAGGTTGCGCCCGTCATCGCCATAGAAGGTGCACCCGTGAACGGCGGTGAAGTCGGTGACATCTGGCTGCAGGCGCAGCAACTTTTCGCAGACCACCGCTACGATTACTGACATGGCGCGGCCCGCAAAGGCCCGCGTGTTTGCGGGAGCCCTTCTAAACAACGTTGGCGTGGCGCGTGGCCATGCACCCAACTCCAGGTTACTGGCCTGCGTGAAGGCTGACGGCTACGGCCACGGGATCACCAGCGTGGCCCGAATCATCGAAGATTCCGTCGACGGTTTTGCCGTCGCTAGCATTGAGGAGGCCGAAGCGATTCGCGATTCCGGGCTGAAAAAGCCAGTGCTGTTGCTTGAAGGCCCTCAAAGTGCCGATGAACTGACACTCGCCGCCGAACGCAGCTACATCCCCTGCATCAACGAGGCGCACCAGCTTCAATGGCTTGAGAGCTCAGGACGGAGCTTTCCCGCCCTGTGGTTTAAAATTGATACGGGCATGCATCGCCTCGGTTTCGAACCGGGCCAAGCAGCGGAAGTCGTGCGGCGCCTGCAACCGCTCGCTGAGCGCGGGAACCTTGTGGCTTGCACCCACTTCGCCTGCGCTGATGAACCGGGCGACAACGGCTGCGACCGCCAGCTACGCCGCTTTGATGACGCCGTTGGCGGCCTTCCGGCAGAGCAGAGTTGTGCAAACTCTGCCGCAATCATGTCCTTGCCAGCTAGCCATCGTCACTGGATACGGCCTGGTTACATGCTCTATGGCGGCTCGCCATTTGCCAACCGTTCCGCGCCATCACTGAATCTGCTCTCAGCAATGGAGCTCAGCGCAGAAGTGATAAGCGTTCGGAACGTTGCCAGAGGGGACGCCGTCGGCTACGGCGGGCGCTGGGTAGCGCAGAGGGATTCCCGCATTGCCACAGTCGCTATTGGCTACGGTGACGGCTACCCACGCCATGCGGTGGATGGGACGCCGGTCTTTGTCGAGGGCGAGCGTTGCTACCTCGCAGGACGCGTCTCCATGGACATGATTACCGTCGACGTCACGGATCAGCCAGCGACACGCATCGGCTCCGCGGTCACGCTGTGGGGCGAGCAGCTACCCATCGACGAGGTTGCGCACTATGCCGACACTATCGGCTACGAGTTACTCGCCGCCATGCCGCCTCGCGTCAGCCGCGAGACGGTGACGTAGCGCGGCAAGCCACTCTACGGACCGTCGGCTCCCTGTCTGGTACCAATGATCTGGTCGTCAGGTAAACTGTCGACAACTTTTCCCGGGATCCATTTCACCACGTGAACGACAGTGTGACCGCCCCCACGGACGGGCTTGAAGACGGCGGCCTATTGGCCGCCGTTGATCTCGGCAGCAACTCCTTTCACCTCCTTGTCGCGCGCATGGAACAGGGCGAGATAAGACCCTCGCAGGCGCTGTCTGAGAAGGTCCAGCTCAGCGCGGGCCTCAATGGCAACGTACTGACCCCTGACGCGATTGAGCGCGGCCTCGACTGCCTGAGTCGCTTTGCGCAAATGCTGCAGAGCGTTGAACCTCAGCGGATTCGCGTGGTGGGCACCAACACGCTCAGGCGCGCGCGTAATCGCCGCGACTTCACCGAACCGGCTCGCAGAATCCTCGGTGCCCCCATCGAAGTAATTTACGGCCGGGAAGAGGCTCGCCTGGTATATCTGGGCGTCGCTCACACGCTTGCCGATGATTCCCAGGCGCGTCTGGTCGTCGACATCGGAGGTGGCAGCACCGAGTTCGCCATCGGCGAACGCTTTGAGCCGCGCAAGCTGGAAAGCCTTCAGATGGGCTGCGTCACCTTCAGTCGAAAGTTTTTCAAAGATGGAAAACTCACTAAACGCAACTATTCGGCAGCCTACGACGCCGCACGGGTCGAGGTTTCGCATATTGGTAAGGCCTTTCGCAGCAAGCACTGGGCTGAGGCCGTCGGCTCCTCGGGCACGCTCCAGGCACTGGAGGGCATACTCTCTGCTCAGGAATGGACTGAGGGGACGATCACGCGGAAGGGGCTACAGCGCATGCGGAAAACCCTGCTCCGCTTCGATGACTTCGATGGCATCGAGCTACAAGGCCTCGCCGAGGCTCGCCGATCCGTCATAGCGGCAGGTCTCGCTATCACAGAAGCCATCTTCGACGTGCTGGATGTTGATGTTATGCGCACTTCAAAGGGCGCCCTACGCGAAGGCGTGCTCTACGACCTCGTGGGCCGGCTCAGGCATGAAGATGTTCGGGAGCGCAGCGTGTCGGCCCTTGTCCAGCGCTACCACGCCGAGGAGGACACCGCCCAATTGGTGGCTCGCCGCGCCCGCGTACTCTTCGATGCGACGCGCAAAGCCTGGGATCTGTCGCGGGAGGACGGGGAGCTTCTGGTGTGGGCAGCCCTGGCCCATGAGATCGGCAAAGCCATCTCGCACAAGCACTACCACCGTCACGGGGCTTACCTGGTACGAAACTCAGATCTGGCCGGGTTCTCCCAGCAGGAGCAGGAGATCATGGCCATTGTGATCATGGGACAGCAGGGCAAAGTACGACCGGAGCTTCTGGCCGAGGCAGATGTCGACGACTTGCCCAGACTGCAGCGTCTCGTCGCTTTGCTCCGCCTCGCAGCACTCTTCAAATACGTGGAGCAGTTGGAGCAACTTCCTGACTTTACCATCGAGGCGGGAAGCAAGAGTCTGAAACTGGTGTTCCCTGAGGATTGGCTGGCACAGCATCCGCTCACGTGGCAGGAGCTGGAGCGTCAGATCGATGGCTTCAAGAGACTGGGACTTAAGCTACAGATCGCCTAAGCACCACCCCATGTGACGTGCTTCGTCTACAAATTCACCCAGCTGTTCAAAGCCCGAAGACGAAACTCCGTGTCCTGAAAGCGTAGCACTACGAAATCAGGGAGAATTTCCCTCACCTCGACATTTCGTGTCCGTTGCCCCACCCGCAGGGACTCACCGTTTAGGTAGACCGTCGAGTTGCGTGATCCCTGGTAATCGTGGCGCAGGTACATGAGAGTCGGGACCGAATCACGGAACTGTTTTGATTGATCTGCAAGGAGCGGAACCGGATGTTCATCGGCACCTTCGATGGCGGCCGCTTCCCGCTGCACTTCCCGCAAAATCGCTTCCACATCCAGCTCTTCCTCTTTGGGTGCAGCAGTACGCGGTGCTGCTGCTAAAGACTCTCCTGAGCGTTCTTCTCCTGGTGCGGATTCAGCAGCTCCAACGGCAAACTGAGTCTCGCGATTTAGCCGTTGAGTCGCGATCGATTCCGCATCGGATTGATCTGGAGAATTATCCCGAGCACGGTTCGCGGCCGCCTTGGGTGAGCCCTTGCTTGCGGCATACAGAGCCGCGATTGATTCCGAACCTGAGACACCCTGGCTTGAGCCAGCGACCGCTGAGGATGCAGTGCCTGGAGCTTCGGACATCGCCACCGCAGTGCCAGTGTCCGCAGCAGATCGATCTCCGTCGGAGTTCGACGCCTGCGTGGGTTGAGAACCTCTCCCTTGCAACTGTTTTCCGGTTCCCGCGCCACCACCTATGGTCTGCGGGTCGCTCACGGCAGTGCTCTCACGACCTACAACAGACTTAGAGTCGATAGACGACGATGGGGAGTCCGGGGAACTCGATGGGGCAAGATCCTGGGGACTCAGTTCTGCCCATGGCCGCCAGATCAGGATGAGCGCGGCGACACCAAGTACCGCCACAGCTGCCAGCAACGCGGGAAGCCAGCGCGACGTTCCTTCAGGCTCTACGGGAGCCTGCATTAAAAGATCAGGCACCGTGGTTTCTTCCGATCTGCGTTCCTGCTCAGCTCGACTGAGCGCATCGAGAATCAGCGACACGGAATTGCTCCCGGTGACCCGGTGCCTCTAAACATCAGATGGGGCACCCGCTTTGCCCATGCTCTGCTGCAGAGCCTCCTCAATGCTGAGATCTCTGCCCGCGGCAATCATCAACGCACGCAGCGTTCGCTCGCCCAGAACGCCATCCGCGTTGAGGCCCACGGCCTGCTGAAACAGGCGGACCCGTGTTTCCATGGCGGCGGTAAAGAGCGTATCTGTCAGCGGCTCTGGCTGGGCGTCAATCGCAGCAAACAGGTCCGCCACGGCGCGTACGTCCGGGCCCGAGTCTCCTCTTTTAAGCGTGCGATTTACGCCCGCAAGGGTCCGCCACAAAAACCACGCATCGCCGGTCCACAGCGCAGCGAGGTCCCCGAGCGGGACACGGCGCGTACCGCCTGTCCCTGCAAGCATGGCGTCATCACCGCTCGTGCCAAGGAAAAGTGCCCTACTTTCTCGCCGTGTATCATCCAGCAGTGAAAGCAACGCCGGACGCCCCTCATTTTCCAAGGTGTTCCAGCTTCGAGCCTGCGTCACTTCGCAGCGCAATTCGTCAGGAAGGTCACCCTGACAAGGTGATGAGCGACCACCGGCAGCATCGACCCCATACAGCGCGAGCAGCGATGCTGCCCCAGCTTCCGGCGACATTAGCCAGTCCCGCGGCGCTTGCGAAACAATTTTCGGCTGCTCGGCGGTCAGCGGCGATGTGTCGATATCAGCGCCAGGCTCGACCTCAACAGACGCAACCTCCGAACCAGAAGTTCGGCCCACCGTGTTTAGTGGGTCGCTTGAAGTCGGCGTTAAACGTTGAGTCATTGGTGCCACGCCATTGGCGGGTACGGCGCGTTCAGCAACGCGGTCTCCCGTGGGGTCATCGGTAAAGACCGCCCACAGCACAACGCCCAGCATTGCGATGGCAGATCCGACAGCCGCAGGTAACAGCCATCGAAGCCTTCGCGGCTCACCCGGGGCTCCGGCAACTTCTTTTGCAGCGCTTCGCAGAAGCGATCGATCAAGGCGTTGCATACTTTTGCCGTAGGCGCCCAATAGCATTCGATCGCAAAGAAGGTTAATCAGCCTGGGAATTCCGCGGCTCTGGCGATGAATGGCCCGCACCAGAGATGGGCTGAAGAGCTCGGTCCCCGCGGGCAAGCCAGCCACGTGGAGCCGGTGACGAATATAGGCCCCCGTTTCCGAAACGCTCAGGGGCCGCAGCTCAAAGCGTGCCGTAATACGCTGATTCAGCTGCCGCAATGCCGGCTGATTCAGTTTTTCCGAAAGCTCAGGCTGGCCGATGAGAATAATGTGCAGCAGCTTCTCTTCATTGGTTTCCAGATTCGTGAGGAGTCGAATCTGCTCCAGGACTTCAAACCCAAGGTGCTGCGCCTCATCGATCATCAGCACCGTCTTGCGGCCTGCTTCGTGGTTCGCAAGTAGATACCGGTGAAGACTGTCGGTGAGCGCCTTGAGCCCGGGCCGATCCTCGTCAAACTCGATACCCAGTTCTTCACAGACCGTCGCCAGCAAATCTCTGGCATCGAGAGCCGGATTCAGCACGATGGCGATATCGGCGGCGTCAGGCAGTTGCTCAAGGAGACAGCGATTAATGGTGGTCTTACCGGTTCCGACTTCACCGGTGAGCAGAATAAAGCCTCCCCCAGCACCCACGCCGTACAGCAGGTGTGCGAGAGCGTCCCGATGGCGCGGGCTCATATAGAGATACCGCGGGTTTACCGCGATAGAAAAAGGAGCTTCTGTGAGACCGAAATACTGGTGATACATGCCGCGCTCAAAGGGTGGAAAGCCGCCTCAGAGCGGCGGGCATATTATGCCGTATCCGCTGACGCGGTCGCAGCCTTATCGACTTCGGGAAGCTCGCGCGACAGCAGCCTCAGGGCATCGTCGCACCACGCGAGGTACTGCTCGCCCTGCGAGATACCGCCCATGAGAGCGAGATAAACACCCTTGCGACGCAGAGGAAGCGAGTCTGGGTCAGCATAGTGATTTCGACGAATGCGCTCGTAGAGAAACAGGCGACGCATCATCTCTTCGCGACGCTCGGAGATACGCGCGTGAAGGTACCCCACATTTGACGCGCTGAGGTTATAGAGTTTGATGCAGAGCTCATCGCGGGTCTCGTGAAGTCGCATACGATCTTTTTGCAACACCCACTCGTCAAGTGCGCTTCGACCGTTATCCGTAAGCGCATAAAGGATACGGTCGGGCTTTCCTGTCTGTGCCTCCGCCGTGCCCCGAATCCATCCCCTTTCGCTAAGAAGCTTTAGCTCGCGATAGATCTGCTGATGGGAAGCCTTCCAGAAAAACCCGAGAGACTTGTCAAAGGAGCGCGCCAAGTCATAACCGGAGAGGTCATCCTCGATAAGGGCTGTCAGTATCGCGTAGCGAAGGGCCATGGCGGGCATCAACAAGCATTTTGCGACGATTGTGCAGGAGGAACCGCCAATATGCAAAATGTTGCATATTAGTTGCCGGTGCCCTAATCTGTTCGCGCTTTCGTATTACCGCTTAACAATTCATCACTAAAACGCACTGAGGAGTCTTTCATGGCGCTGCCTGAGTTTCTGTCATCTACCCTTCGCCTGCCCGTAGTGGGCTCTCCACTGTTCATCATCTCTAACCCTGATCTTGTGATTGCCCAGTGCAAAGCAGGCATCGTCGGCTCGTTCCCCTCCCTGAATGCGCGCCCCATTGAACAGCTGGAGGAATGGCTGCAGCGGATTAAGTCAGAACTCGCCGAATACGATGCTGCGAATCCCGACAAGCCCTCCGCGCCCTACGCGGTGAACCTGATCGTTCATGGCTCGAATGACCGCCTGAAAGAAGATCTCGATCTCTGCGTGAAATACGAAGTGCCAGTCATTATTACTTCGCTGGGCGCAAAGGAATGGGTGAATGAGGCAGCCCACTCCTACGGTGGCATCGTGCTACACGACATCATCAACAACCGCTTCGCCAAGAAAGCCATTGAAAAAGGCGCCGATGGCCTAATCGCTGTTGCTGCCGGCGCCGGCGGTCACGCTGGCACCACCTCGCCTTTCGCGCTGGTGCAGGAGATCCGCGAGTGGTTTGACGGCCCGCTGCTGCTCTCGGGCTCTATCGCGTCGGGCGATGCGGTGCTCGGAGCCTTGGCCATGGGCGCCGACCTCGCCTACATCGGCTCAGCGTTTATCTCGACGGATGAGGCGAACGCTGAGCAGGGTTACAAGCAGGCTATCGTCGATTACAACTCCTCTGACATTGTTTACAGCAACCTCTTCACGGGCGTACACGGCAACTACCTGGCACCGTCTATCCGGGATGCGGGTATGGATCCTGACAATCTCCCAGAATCCGACCCCTCGGCAATGAATTTTGGCAGCGGTGGCAACACGGACGCCAAGGCCTGGAAGAACATTTGGGGCTGCGGTCAGGGCATTGGCGCTGTGAAGAGCCTGGGCAGTGCCGGCGATATGGTCGCGCGCCTGACGGAAGAGTACGAAACCGCGAAGCAGCGTCTGAGCAACGTCGGCTGATCTGTGAGCACTCCGCGGGAACCAATGGCTCTCGCGGAGGACAAAGAGAGCAGGAAAGACGGAGTTAAAACCATGAAATCCTCAAACCTGTTCACAACGTCGACAAAGCTCGTGATGGCCCTGGCAGTCACCGCAGGTATCAGCGCGGGCTTTTCGTCTTTCTCCATCGCCGAAGAGCGCAAGGCATACTTTGCCGGCGGCTGCTTCTGGTGTGTCGAAACGGACTTCGACAAAGTCGAGGGCGTAACCGCAACAGTCTCTGGTTTCACCGGGGGAAGGCTGCAGAATCCGACCTACAGCGGCAACCATAAGGGCCACTACGAAGCCGTAGAGGTAACCTACGACGACGAGGTGGTCTCCTTTGAAGACCTGCTGACCCACTTTTGGCGCCATATCGACCCCCTCGATGATGGGGGCCAGTTCTGCGACCGTGGCTTTAGCTATAAAACCGCCGTGTTCGTGAACAATGACGAAGAGCAGCAGATCGCGGATGCCTCAAAAGCTGAGGTCGACGCGCTCTTCCCCGACGATGAGGTGGCAACGGTCATCCTCTCTGCGAATCGTTTCTGGCCTGTCGAGGAGTACCATCAGAACTTCGCGGAGAAGAATCCCCTGCGCTACAAGTACTACCGCTGGAATTGTGGTCGTGATCAGCGTGTGGCCGCCCTGTGGGCCGATAAGGCCTGGGGCGCTAGCGAACTGGCCGCTAACTGACCCCAAGCGGGTCATGGTGCCCGCCACACAGCGTCGATGAAGGGCGGACCGCGAACTATCGCGTCAGCCCCTCGTCCCATCGCAGTCACTCCAAAGACGCTTGCAGCCGCGCCTTCGTTAAATGACACTCGTGCCAGCTCAAAATGGATGTGAATTTGCCATGACCCGGACCGGACAACACTCTTTATCTGCGGCCCTTTACTGTGCAGCACTCGCGCTGATCTTTGCGGTATTGACCCTTGCTGCTGCAGTCGCCACGGCAGCCGACAAGCCTGTCATCGAAAAGAAGGACGACTTGCCGCGGCACATTTATCAGTTGGATGTGCCGGTCACTGCCCTCTACGAAGAAGAGAATCGCGAGAGGCTCGTTGCGCTCGCTAACCAGATTCGTAGTGACATCCTCGGAGACCTGGATGCCTACGACATCCAAGACGACAACACATTACAGGGGTTTTACGGTGTCCTTGGCAGCATCGCCCTTTTGGAGGAAGACTGGGAGGGCTATCTGGACTACCTCGAGAAGCGTCGCGATCTCGAGACTAAAGAAGCCAATCAATTGACGATGGGACTCGTCGGTGAAGCCGTTGCCCGCAGCCGCATGAATGGCGAAAGCTCAAATGAGGCCCTTGCGGAGCGACTGCAGAGCGCTGTTAGCGCCCTCCCCTACGAAACCGTCGAAGCCAACCTTGAGAGCCTCAAGGGCCGTACAGAGATTCTCAGCCGTGCGTTTGTGATGGGCAGCCTCGACTCCCGCTTTCAACCCATTGCTGATGAGAATGACGGTGAAGTCAGCTACGACATCGCATCGTCCCTGGTGAGCGTCACCTTCACCCTCGATTACTTCCTGCCGGCCGCAAGCACCGTGAACGACGTGCTGTCGTACACCATCGCGACCAATCGGGTGGAAAAAGAAGACATCTGGGCCGCCCGTCAGGTCACGCTAACGGACGATGATGAGGGCACACCGGTCACGCTGGCCGTGTGGGATAGCGGAATCGACACAGAGATCTTCGCACCCTTGGGCCAACTTTGGATCAACGAAAACGAAATTGCTGACAATGGCATCGACGACGATGACAACGGTTATATCGACGATGTGCACGGCATCGCCTACGACGATGACTCAAACAAAGTTGTCGGCAATCTCTATCCCATCGGCGATGTGGCCGAAGACGAAGCCGCATTGCAGCGCATTAACAAAGGCCTTGGAGACGTGCAGTTCAACGTTGATTCCCAAGAGGCTAGCGAATTTCGCCAGATGATGGCGAGCCTTCCTAAAGAGGAGGTTCAGAGTTTCTTGGAGTCCCTTTCCATTTACGGAAACTATTCTCACGGCACGCACGTCGCCGGAATCGCAGCGGAGGGCAATCCCTTCGCGCGGTTAATGGTCGCTCGATTGACCTTTGGGTATGAACTCATTCCTGAGGAGCCAACGATCGCGCAGGCCCACCGTGAAGCAGCAATGGTCCTGGAAGTCGCGGACTACTTCCGTGAGAACGGCGTCCGCGTGGTGAACATGAGCTGGGGCGGCGACCTTAGAAGCATTGAAGATGCCCTGGAAGCGAACGGGGCTGGCGACTCGGCCGAAGAGCGTAAAGCTCTGGCCCGTGAAATTTTCGACATTGGAAATACCGCACTGCGCTCTGCGATTTCCGAATCCCCCGACATACTCTTTATCGCAGCCGCAGGAAACTCTGACAACGACATCGGTTTCGATGAGTCTTACCCGGGTGGGTATGACTATCCCAATTTCTTAACGGTAGGCGCGGTCGACCAAGCTGGCGACGAGACCAGCTTCACCAGCCTCGGCAATGTAGATCTCTACGGCAATGGCTTTGAGGTCGAGAGCTATGTGCCCGGTGGCAATCGTTTGCCTTATAACGGTACTTCCATGTCGTCGCCTCAGGTAATGAACCTTGCAGGCAAAGTCCTGGCACTGAATCCGACACTTTCGGTGGCTGAGTTAAAAGCGCTCATCATCGATAGCGCTGAAGTAAAGGAGCTCGCCACGAGAACGATTCGGCTCATCGATCCGAAGGCGGCTCTGAATAGCGCTGTGTCAGGAGCAAACTAACGCCGTTTATTCGATCTGGCACCGGGCACAGAATCCGTCGAAGGCTGGCCCTGACCCCATCTGGCCACACAAAGCAGTGGTTAACGGTTAACGGTTAACGGTTAATCATTTTACGGCCTGGCGAAGGAACTCCGTACCTGTCTCAATGTAGAAAGCGCTACCCTGCCGAGTAACCGCCAGACGCATCTGCCCCTGGCTCGATATACGGGGCGCCATTTGCGCTTGCCAGCGCCGACCATCGCCCCCCTGAGCCTCCATGGGACTCGGAGCACCGGGCAACTCAGTTGAAGTCAGGGCGACTACCGCACTATCAAGAGCATGAGAGGATTCCAGCTCTAACACATGCTGCCCATTGCCCACGCTCGTAAGATTGAGCTTGAGGTCTTCATTGCTCAGCGTGCAAATCCCACTGGCGTAACGACAGTTGCTGTGAGCAACAAGCGGATAAGAGTGGCCTGGTCGCGGTGCCGCGGCGCGCTCGCCCGTCAGTGCACCGGCGCCAAACCACGCCATGACCGCCAGAAGCGGCGTCACAATACATGCGACGATCACGTGTCTGTCTCTCATGACACACCGATCATGACAAAGGCTCGAGCTAACGGAAACACTGCCACCTCACTACCTTGCCGCCGCGCCATGATTCAATCTTTCAGTGCTCTAGCGCTCCAGTTGCGCCCGCGGGAATACGGATGTCATCGACAAGTGCCTGTACTTCCGCTGGCGGCGGCGCCGTCACTCGCGAGACCCCGATTGCCACAGCGAAGTTAACGATGGCACCGACTACTCCGAACGCATTGGGCTCGATTCCCAGGAACCAATTAGGCGTCATCTCCCCCAGAAAAGCCGTCGATGCGATAAACATGATGCCTTTGTGCTGAAACACGTAAAACAGAGTGACGCCAATACCCGCCAGCATGCCTGCAATGGCTCCTTCCTTGGTGATGGTCTTGCTGAAAATCCCCATCATCAACGCCGGGAAAAGCGAGGAAGCCGCAAGACCAAAAGCCAAGGCAACGGTACCCGCGGCAAAGTCCGGCGGATTGAATCCGAGGTAGCCCGCACCCGCGATGGCAAATGCCATCGCCGCACGGCTCGCGCGCAACTCTTGCTTCTCGGAAATGTTGGGCGCAAAGATCGATTTCAGAAGGTCATGAGATATAGCCGACGCAATGGCCAGCAACAAACCGGCCGCTGTTGAAAGCGCCGCAGCGAGGCCGCCAGCCGCCACCAGAGCAATCACCCAATTTGGAAGACGGGCAATCTCCGGATTGGCCAATACCATGATGTCATTGTCGACCTTTACCAACTCATTGCGTTGAGGGTCGGCACTGTACTGCATCAAACCGTCGGCATTTCGATCCTCAAATTCCAACAGCCCCGTCGTTTCCCAGTTTTTGAACCACTGAGGACGCTCTTCATAAGCTAGATGGACACCCGGCTCGGGCTCAATTGTCTGCATCAGGTTTAGCCGAGCCATACCGGCCACGGCAGGAGCCGTCGTGTACAGAATCGCAATGAATACTAGGGCCCACCCGGCCGATGAACGGGCATCCCTAACCTTAGGTACGGTAAAAAAACGGATGATGACGTGGGGCAGCCCGGCTGTACCGATCATGAGTGAGGCGGTATAGGCAAACATGTTCAGACCTGAGAGCCGCACGTCCGTCGTGTATTCCCGAAATCCCAGCTCTATCACGACCTGGTCAAGCTTATCGAGCAAGTAGGTATCAGACCCCACAAGCGTTCCACCGAGCCCCAGCTGCGGAAGGGGATTTCCGGTCAGCTGGAGGCTGATAAAGATGGCGGGGATGGTGTAGGCAAGAATGAGTACGCAGTACTGAGCGATTTGCGTGTAGGTGATGCCCTTCATGCCACCAAGGACGGAATAGAAAAACACGATGCACATGCCTACGAGCAGCCCCGTACCGTATTCCACCTCCAGGAAACGAGAGAAAGCGACTCCGATGCCTTTCATCTGCCCGATGACATAGGTCACGGAGCAAATGATGAGACACACCACGGCCACGGCTCGGGCGCCATTGGAGTAAAAACGATCGCCAATGAACTCCGGGACCGTGAACTTTCCATACTTTCGCAGGTAAGGAGCCAGCAGCATCGCCAGAATCACGAATCCCCCGGTCCAGCCCATGAGAAACACGGAGCCGCCATAACCCATAAAGGCAATCAGTCCGGCCATACTGATAAACGACGCCGCCGACATCCAGTCGGCAGCCGTCGCCATACCATTGGCCACGGGATGCACACCCCCACCAGCGACATAAAAGTCCTTCGTTGATCCCGCCCTGGAACAGATCGCAATGCCAATATAGAGGGCGAACGTAATGCCCACGACGATATAGGTGAGGGTCCGCAAGTCCATGGTCAGCCCCTAGTCTTCTTCAACGCCAAACTCGCGATCCAGCGCCGCCATGCGCGATCGGTAAAAAAAGATCAGAACGACAAAGACGTAGATAGACCCCTGCTGCGCGAACCAGAAACCGAGTTTGTATCCCCCGATGGAAATTTGATTGAGAGCATCGACAAAGATGATCCCGCATCCATAGCTGACTACAAACCAAATCACGAGAAGCTTGGCCATTAAGGAAACGTTCCTTTTCCAGTAGGCGGCCGCCTGTTCCGGCGTCATTTCTTTCGGCATCTGTTACTCCCCTGAGGTTTTTATGCTTATGGATACGGGAATTTATCAGAGAACGCGCTAAAGGAATGGACGCTCCTTTTCAAAGCGCAACCTGTTCAATTCCGAACCAGCGCAGTGCCCCCCGGAAACTAGAATTCGTACTCCGCTTTGAGGTCCCGTACTAAGCTGCGCCGATATCAGCACTTGGCCGGCACGCACCTGGGGCTGCGGGAGTGATTTGCGCTTTCACTGGCCTGAAAACCCCGAGTTTCGCACTGCATTGGGCGGCTATACGTTTCCCGAAACGCTGACCGTAAAGCGAAGCCTTGCGGGCCTGCTGACGGAATCACGCCTGCTGGCGGCGCTCTCTTACGGATGCAGCCAGCTCGCCCAGCACGCTCTCTGTGCTTTGCCAGTCGATGCAGGGGTCCGTGATGCTCTGACCGTAAACGAGGGGTTGTCCGGCAACCACGTTTTGGCGGCCTTCCACCAGGTTGCTCTCGATCATGACACCGAAAATGCTGCGGCTGCCGCGACCAACCTGCGTCGCGATGTCGCGAATCACGTCCAGCTGCCGCGCAGGTATCTTGCGGCTATTGGCGTGAGAGGCATCGATCATGATGCGTGCAGGCAGGCCACCCTTAGCAAGCATCGCGCTGGCATCGTCGACAGAGAACATGTCGTAGTTCGGGTGGCGGCCGCCGCGAAGAATGATGTGGCAGTCCTTGTTCCCCGCAGTCTGGAAAATCGCCGAGTGGCCCTGCTTCGTTACGGACAGAAAACGGTGCGGCTGTGAGGCAGAGTTGATCGCGTCGATGGCCACCTGAATGTCGCCATCTGTTGCGTTTTTGAAACCAACGGGACAGGACAGACCAGAGGCGAGCTCGCGGTGGGTCTGACTCTCTGTAGTGCGAGCGCCGATAGCACCCCAGGACACAAGATCAGCGACGTACTGAGGGCTGATCAGGTCGAGGTACTCCGTGCCCGTCGGCAAGCCCAGATCTGCAAGATCAGCCAGAAGCTGTCGAGCAAGATGCAAACCCTTGTTGATCTGAAAGGTGTTATTCAGGTCCGGATCGTTGATGAGACCCTTCCAGCCTACCGTGGTACGCGGCTTCTCGAAGTAAACGCGCATGATGATCTGCAGGTCTTCGGCAAACTTGTCGGCGGCAGACTTCAGCCCTTGCGCGTATTCCCGTGCGGCTTTCGGATCGTGGATAGAGCATGGCCCCACAACCACCAGCATGCGGTCATCCTCACCCTCAAGGATGCACGCTATCGATTCACGGGCCGCTGCGACCGTCGCCGCAGCCGCATCGCTCAAGGGAATATCGTTGATGAGAGACTCAGGAGAGATCAGCTCGTTAGTCTGCTGAATTCTGAGGTCGTCGGTCACCGTCGCCATGGTTTTTGCCAAATTCCGTCCAGATTGAGGGCGCGCATGCTATCACGATCCACCGCCACGATCAGGCGCGGTGATGCTAGGATTCCCAGTCCGAAAATCCGGAGTTTCTCCATGAATCAGCTGCTGTTTAAGCGTCTCCGCGTGCTCTCACGGGCGCTCTTCCCTTCCCTCGACTCTTCTTTCGTCTGTACCCCAATCACTGCGCGAGCTTGTACCTCAGTCTCGCTGCTTTTCCTGGCGTCGATTTCCAATCTGTCGATCGCCGCGGATAGCGAAGAGGCCACAAAATCATTCACAGATCTCGACGTCTTTGAACTGGAATGGGCCGTCGATCCTGAGATCGCGCCGAATGGTGACTGGGTGGTCTACCGTCGCTCCGGCTTCGACATCATGAAAGACCGCCGTCGCGGCAGTCTTTGGCTTGTGAGTGCCGACGGGGATGAACACCGAAAACTCACGGATTTTGAGGGCGACGAATCAGGGCCACGCTGGTCGCCCTCTGGCGATCGCATTGCCTATGTACGCAGCGCTGGAGAAACGGAAGGCTCAGAAATCTACATGCACTGGCTGGACAGCGGACAGAGCGCCCGAGTCACGCGATTACCCAAGTCACCGTCGGCCATGCAATGGAGCCCGGATGGCGAACACCTCGCCTTCACCATGACCGTCGCCAAGGATGCCCCCACCCTTACCAAAAGACCCGCAAAACCTGAGGGCGCGGAGTGGGCACCGGCTGCGCGGATCACGGATCGTCTGTACCACGAGCGCGATGGGACAGGTTACCTCGAGGCGGGATTCAGCCATGTCTTTGTCGTCCCAGCTGAAGGTGGAACCGCGCGACAGATCACCAGTGGCGACTTCCACCACCGAGATCCCAGCTGGTCGTCCGACGGCACAGCGATTGCGGTATCGGGCAACCGATCAGAAGACTGGCAACACGACTACCGAAACACAGAGATTTATTTCGTAGACGTCGAAAGCGGAATCACGACCGATGTGACGACCGTCTCTGGCCCGGACCGCCGTCCATCGTTTTCATCGAACGGCAAGCACATCGCGTGGCTGGGATACGCTGACAAACGCGAGGCCTTCCAGGTAACGCAACTGCGGCTGGCGGATGCCGACGGCGGTAATGTGAAAGACCTGTTACCGGACCTCGATCGCAGTGTGCAATCCATCCGATGGGCCTCCGATGGTCGCGGGCTTTACTTTCAATACGACGATCGAGGACGCACCCGCATTGGGTATACGGACCTTCGCGGCAAGTGGAAGGAAGTCGCCATCGATATCGGCGGCACCAGCATTGGGCGTCCCTATGCTGGTGGGTCGTTCAGCGTTGCTGATGACGGCACTCTCGCATACACCTATACGCGCCCGGAGTTTCCCGCCGACGTCGCTCTGATGGCGCGGGGAAGACTTCAGAGACTGACTACCCTGAATGCCGATCTTCTAGGCCACCGCGATCTCGGCGAGACCCGCGAACTCTGGTGGAAGAGCTCAGTGGACGAGCGTGACATTCAAGGATGGATTGTCACGCCCCCCAACTTCGATGCGAACAAAAAATACCCATTACTGGTCGAAAATCATGGCGGCCCCATCAGCAACTACGGTGAGCGCTTCTCTCCTGAAATGCAGCTCTACGCGGCTGCCGGCTACGTGGTGTTCTTCCCGAACGCCCGCGGCAGCACGAGTTACGGCGAAGAGTTTGCCAATCTTTTGTATTACAACTACCCCGGTGAAGACTACGACGACACCATGGATGGTGTAGATGCTGTGATCGATCTCGGCTTCATCGACGAAGAACAGCTCTATGTCACGGGCGGTTCCGCTGGCGGCATCATGACAGCATGGATCATTGGAAAGACGGACCGCTTCCGCGCCGCCGCCGTTATCAAGCCCGTCATGAACTGGTACAGCAAAACGCTGAACGCCGACAACTGGTACTGGTACTACCACACGCGCTATCCCGGCACGCCGTGGACGAACCCCGACGACTACCTGCGTTTCTCGCCGATCTCCCTCGTCGGCAACGTAAATACGCCAACGCTGGTCATGGTGGGTCTCGATGACTTGCGCACACCGCCATCCCAGGCGAAGCAGCTCTACCATGCCCTTGCTTATCGAAAGGTGCCAACCATGCTTGTAGAGCTACCGGGCGCCTCCCACTTCATCGCGAAAAAGCCAAGCCAACTCATCGACAAGATTGGAAACATCCTGGGTTGGTTTGAGCCCTATCGAGACCCGGAAGAAGGTGCGGACGCTACTGATTGAGTCTCAGCCAAACGCCCTTTTGGGCGAGAGTCGGGTCAGTAAAGCTGATGCCCAATGAACGCCAAGATCGGCACCGCGATGATCGTGCGAATCACGAAGATCAGCACGAGCTGCGGTACTGACAACGGTATCGGGCTGCGCGTAATCAGCACCGCAGACTCCGCAAAGAAGATCAGCTGGGTTACGGAAAGCCCTGCGAGAACAAACTGCGAAAGCGGCGCGTCGATCGTGCCAGCGATGACCGCCGGTACAAACTGATCAAGCAATCCAATAACGACGCCGGGCGCAACGGCAACCGCCTCGGGAATCTGCAGCAGCTGCAACACAGGGACAATGGGATAGGTAATCCACTGAAACACCGGCGTGTACTCGTAAAACACAAGCGCCAGGAACTGGATACTCATCCCCACGGGCATCATCGTGAGGAAAATCTCTACCATCGAGGCAAAACCGGATCTCAAAGATAGGATCGGTGACGGCGCTCGCCCTCCGACCTCCAGAGCCCGTGTAACCGCCCAGTTCATCCGTGAGCGATCTTCGGGCACGGTCTCGTGCAACTGGGACTCGCGATCCTCATGGTAGCGATCCGGCACTCTCGATAAGGGTGGCAAGAGTGGCGTCACCAGCGCGCACACCAGGCAAACCAGAATCATGGAGCCATAGAGCTGGAAGAATTGGTCGGACACGCCCGCGATCTGCGACACAAAGTAAACGAAGGGCAGGGACACCACAGAAAAGTTGGTGGCGATCACCGCCGACTCGCGCGCGGTGTAGAAACCGCGCTGATACTGCCGGCTCGTCATGATGACGGCGACACTGGAAGCACCCACCCAGGAAGCCAGCGTATCGATGGTCGCTCTACCAGGAAGCCGGAAGACAAACTGGAAGGGGCGTTGCAGGAGCGTTCCTACCAGCTCGAGGAGGCCGTAATCCGTCAGAAACGGCAGAAACAGGCAGCCCAGGCCGATAATCAAAAATATCGCGCCCGCTACATCAACGTAGGCCGTCACTCCCGTACCTTTTCCGACGACCCACTCAGGCCCAAGCTGCAGCAGCGTCATCGAAGAAACGACACCTGCCATCAATGCAAGCAGCGTCCAGACCCAATGCTCCGAAACAAATCGTTCCCGCCAGGGTAGTTTGCTAACTACCGATGTCGGTAGAAGGTTGTAAACGAACGCGACAAGCGCACCAGCTACAAAGATGGGCACCGTGAAGTACCGCATCTGATCGCCGATTAGACCGCTTAGTTCATTGGTGAGGATTCCCAGACCGATGGTTCGTGAACCGTTGTAATCCATGGGATACAGGAACAGTCCGATTCCGATAGCGGAAACCAGCACACACTTGGCTACAACAGACCAACGAACACCCTCCGTACTTACAGCGTCATCACTCATTTATGCGCGTACCTTTTTCGGTAGCTAAATCAGTAGCAAAAGAGAGGGTGAGTCCGAAGGTTCGGACGACGGTCTGCGGCATGGCTTGGGCTCCTGATGAACCCTGAGGGTATCACCTGAGATTTGCCAGCGGCACTGCTATGATCGGCGGCCTTAACCGATTTGAGCGATCTCTGACATGTCATTGAATCGAGCTGTAAACCCGCGTCTCCCCGCCATTTTCGCAATCGCGTTATCCGCACTTTTTTCGCTAACCGCCCAGTCAGAAGAGAAGAAGCCAGAGATCCCGGAACCCACGGAGTTTGTCTCGGAGCATCGCGGTACGTTTAACGGACGTTCCATGTCCTACCAGGTTCGCGCCGGTGAGACCTATCTCAAGGACGCAGAGGGTGAGCCCAGCGGTGCCATCTTCAGCTTTGATTACATTGGACAGCCGGGCGACGGCAACCGCCCAGTTACCTTCGTCTGGAACGGCGGCCCTGGCTCTGCAAGCTTGTGGCTGCATATGGGTAGCCTCGGGCCGAAGCGCGTGGTCGTGCCCAGCAATGCGGAACACGCGGGTGCCCCACCCTTCCCCATCATCGATGCACCAGAAACCATTCTTGATGTTACCGATCTTGTTTTCGTCGACCCTGTCGGAACTGGCTACTCCCGTACCCTTGGTGATCACGAAGGCAAAGAGTTCTGGGGTCTCAACGAAGACGCGGAGTCTATCGCCCAATTTATCCGCCGTTGGCTGACTGCAAACGGTCGCTGGAATTCACCCCGCTTTCTTCTTGGTGAGAGCTTCGGAACCACACGTGCCGCCGCGGTTGCTGAACTCCTCGAGGACGAACATATGGTGGCTCTGAACGGCCTCATCTTCGTATCCCAGGCACTGAATTACGCGGGCTCCACACCCTACGTCAGTGACAACCTGATTTCCCACGTCACTTATCTGCCCACCATGGCGGCAACTGCCTATTACCACGGGCGTGTAGACGCGGACGGCATGAGCCTCGAAGAGTGGGTTCAGGCAGCCAGAGATTTCGCAACGGACGAACTGCTGCCAGCACTATGGCGAGGAAACACCCTGCCCCAGGCAGATCGCGATCGTGTGAGAGACGGTTTGGTGAAGTTCACGGGGCTCTCTGCCGAATATGTGGAACGGGCCAAGCTACGGGTGAACGGCTTCCGCTTTGCCAAGGAACTGTTGCGCGATGAGGGCAAGGCCGTCGGTCGCAATGATGCCCGCTACACCATGGATCCCGTCGATGATCTCCCGGCGAGTGTTTCCGGTGATGCGTCTAGCAATGCGATATCAGGGGCTTACAAAGCCGGGCTGCTCGCCTATCTGCGCGATGACCTGAATATTGATTGGGACCGCGCTTATCTCTCGCCGTCAGATCCGAAGCTTGGCGATGAGTGGAACTGGAACCCCAATGGGCGTGACAGCAGCTGGGAACCTCACTGGGTCGATACCACCCCCGCCCTGGTGAAAGCGCTGGAGGTAAACCCGGGCCTGAAGGTACTGGTTCAATCCGGTTACTACGACCTGATTACCCCCTTCTTCGATGCTGAGTACACCCTCAATCGGTACGGGATTCCCGAAGGACGCATTGAGTACACCTACTACGGGGGCGGCCACATGATGTATCTGAATGAGGATGCCCGTCAGGCCTTCCTGAAGGACATCCGTGCCTTCATCGAGGCCCAGGCGCCTCGCTAGACCTTAGCCTTCGAGGACTTGTCCGGGCGCCAGATCGAGCGCCCAGCGGTCGTCCAGCAGGCGCCCGATGGTATTTGGATGTACGAGATGGGCTGCATACCAGGTGTGAAGGCACCTGATCCGCCCGAAGTCGGCGATACCGCCAATACCTCGATCGCTCAGAGCCCTCCAGCGCCCTGACGCTTCCAACGCTTGACGAGTCTCCGTGTCGATGTAGCTAGCTCGCAGTGCGATATGAGCACGATGATCCTCGGCCATAGAGGAGCGAAGCGCTTCATCGTTGTCGACCTGTTGCTGCAGAGTCTTGATAGTTCCACCCGCCTCTTCTCGATCAATGCGTAGACGCAGCTCCGGATCTACCAACCAAAACAACGTAGGAAATGGTTTGCCATCAACCAGCGGTGCCACACGGATAGATGCGGCTCGACCCTGAGCATCGCGAGCCGAGACAGCCTGCAGACCGCGCGGTGCGCGTCCCAAACAGGCCTCCACATAGACCAGGTCCTCGCTGCTGACTGTTTCTACTACCATGCTTCCTACGCGACCGAATTGCATCCGGCGTTGTTTGACAAAAACGGGTCGAGCCCCCACCCTTACGCCCGCCTTGGGTGCCTACCGACCATCGTGTCTGGGTAGGTTAAAAGGGAAGCAGGTGTGAAGCGCTCGGGATTGTACCCGAGGATCTTCAAATCCTGCGCTGCCCCCGCAACGGTAGGCGCGAATCTTTAGCGGTTCTAGAGAGGCGCGCGAGCCCGATACCTGCCCTGGCGTTAGCAACGTAACTAAATTGATGGAGCGGAGGGCTTCATTGAAGGTTGCAACGATCTGGCGCGGATGACTCTTGCGCGAACGTTTCTCCCTTGATCCCTCCCTCAATCGCCGACCCAAGTCTTGGCATTGAGGCAACAAAATGATCAGTCTTAAATCTATCTCCGACCCTGCTACGCGCAGGAAAAATCTCGCTTTTCGCCGTAAGGCGACGACAACCGCGCTGAGCGCAAGCGTTTTAGCCGCCACCCTATCTCCCGCCTACGGCGACAACTTACTTGAGGAAACCGTCGTCACCGCGTCTCGCGTACCGACGGCGCTGAAAACCATAGGTACGTCCGTATCCATCCTTACCGGTGAAGAAATCGAGCAGCGCGGCTTCCTGAGCTTTGCCGACATCCTGCGCACCCAGCCGGCAGTCGCCGCATCTAACAATGGTGGCGCCGGCAAGGCCACCAGCGTTCGAATCCGTGGTGAAGAAGGCTTCCGGACCATGGTGATTCTGGATGGTATCGACATCAGCGATACCTCTGGAACTCAGGTTGGCCCCCGCCTCGAGCACCTCCTTTCCGCAGGCATCGAGCGCGTTGAAATCCTCCGTGGCCCCCAAGGCCTGAGCTACGGCGCAGACGCCGGTGGTATCATCAACATTCAAACCGCGGCTCCAAGCGATGGGTTTGGAGGCCGTGTGACCGCTGAAGCCGGGCGCTACGGGACACAGCAACTCAGCGGAAGTATTGGAGGACGCACGGATCAAGCTGATTTCCTCCTTTCCGTTGCCGACATGGAGACGGATGGCTTTAACGCCCGCGATATCGATACCGATATCCGCGATGCCGACGGCTACGACAACACCACCGTCCACGCTCGCGCGGGCTGGCAGGCTCTGGACAACCTGCGCTTATCAGCCGTTATTCGTAGCATCGACGCCGACAATGAGTTTGACGGCTGTTTCACCAGCGGTTTTTCACCCACAAATGATTGCACCGACGAATTCAGCCAGGACAGCTGGCGTCTGGCCGCTGACGCAACCACGGGCGCGTTCACGCATCAGCTCGCTTACTCAGACAACCGAACCGATCGTGAGTCCTTCTCCGAGGGCATCAGCAGCTTTGCCACGGAAGGCTCCCTCGAACGGTTTAGTTACGTGGGAAGCTGGAAAGGCAGCGATGCCCTTCGCCTAGTCTACGGCGCCGATCATGAAACGGAGTCCATTGACGATGGCAGTACAGATCGAGATCGCGATCAGGTGGGCGTGTATGCGGAGTATCAGGGGCAGGTCACAGAACTCCTCAGCGTCAGCGCCGGTGTACGCCATGATGACAACGATGATTTTGGCCAGTTCACGAGCTATCGCCTGAGTGCGGCGTACGTAACGGATGTGGCTGGAGGCGACTTCAAGGTAAAAGCAAGCTACGGCACGGGATTTCGAGCACCCAGTCTTTTCGAAATCAGTTACAACAATGGACCTTTCGCTTTTCCGCCAGCGACGAACGCACCGCTCGCAGAGGAGACCAGCGCCGGCTACGACATTGGCTTTACCTGGGCAACAGACAACGGCAGCTACGTGGAGCTGAACTGGTTTGATCAGGAGGTGGACGACCTGATCACTTTCGATCTGGTTGGGTTCTCAGGCTATATTCAGGAACAGGGCAAATCGACCTCACAAGGCGTCGAGCTAATCGGCAGTGTCCCGGTCACGGAATCAATCACCCTGTCCGGCAACTACACCTGGAACGATACGGAGACGCCAACGGGAGAACAGCGTCTTCGCCGTCCCGAGCATTTGGCGAATCTGTCGGTCACCTACTCGGGTATGGGAGATCGTCTCCAAGTGGGTGCAAACCTGCGCAACTCACGCGACTCAGTGGACATCGGACAGGTGCCCTTAGACGACTACACGGTGGTCGACCTGAATGCCAGCTATCGCGTTTTACCGGGACTCGACCTCTACCTTCGCGCCGAGAATGTCTTCGACGAGGAGTATCAGGAAGTCATCACATACAATACGGCCCGTGCGTCAGTCTATGGCGGAGTGAGATATGAGTTCTGACGAGAGTAAAAACGCCCGTCACAAGGCGTCGATGGAAAAGCAAAAGGAGAAAGTCGATGCCGCTATTGAGGCGGCTGATGAGGAGCGCGGCGTAGCGCTCCTTCTCACGGGAAACGGCAAGGGCAAAACAAGTTCGGCCTTCGGCATGGTCATGCGAGCGTTAGGTTATGGGCACCGCGTGGGTGTGGTGCAATTTATCAAGGGCGCTCAGCTCTCTGGCGAGGAACTCTATGTGCGGGATCACTGCCCGCAGGTTGAGTTCTACCAGATGGGCACGGGATTCACCTGGGACACGCAGGATCGCAGCGGTGACATTGAGGCTGCGGAGCGCACGTGGGCCGTTGCGCAGCCTATGCTGGAGAATCCAGAACTGGATCTTGTCGTACTAGACGAGCTGACCTACATGCTGTCCTACGACTATTTGCCGGAGGAATCGGTGCTCACAGCTTTGAAGAATCGCCCGCGAGAGCAGAGCGTCGTCGTCACCGGTCGCGGTGGTGGCGCCCCATTGAGAGAGATCATGGATACGGTGTCAGAAGTCAAAGACGTCAAACACGCATACGCGTCCGGCATCAAAGCACGTCGCGGCGTCGACTATTGATCTCTTTGCGGCGAACACTTCGCTGATCTATGGACTCAAAGAACAACACGCCTGATTTCGCCGATTCCGTTCAGGCATTTATAGACAGCAAGACCAAGCCGCCCGGCTCTCTCGGTATCGTTGAGCAAATAGCTGCACAGCTGGCCATCAGCTCCGGGACCCTTCGCCCTGCTATCGACAGCTGCGAACTTATACTGTTCGCAGCTGACCATGGCATCGCTACCACCGGCGTATCGGCTTACCCTCAGGAAGTGACCCGTCAGATGGTGCTCAACATCCTGGAAGGTGGCGCCGCGTCCGCGGTGTTTGCCCGCTCTGCGGGCGTGTCGCTCAGCGTCGTCGATGCCGGCGTGCGCGGCGGCGAGATAGATCACCCGTCACTGATCAACCGAAGGGTCGGTGATGGCACCGCTAACTCCCTCGTTGAAGCCGCAATGACGGCGCAGCAGTGTGACACTGCGATGGAATACGGCGATGCACTGAGCCAAAACGCTCAGAGCGATGTCCTGACCTTTGGCGAAATGGGAATCGGGAACACTGCTTCGGCGGCACTCGTCGCCGCCAAGATTCTTGGTTCGCCGGTGTCTGAACTCACGGGTCGAGGAACCGGGCTTGATGATGCGGGACTCGCGAAAAAGAGCGCCTTGCTGCAACAGGCGTCGGCGCGCACGGCAGCGCAGCTAGTAACAGTAGATGCGCTTCGCGAATATGGCGGCTTTGAAATCGCCATGATGACGGGCGCCATGATGGGAGCGGCAAACAAGGGCAGCCCCATCATCGTCGATGGCTTTATCTGCAGCGTCGCAGCGTTGTGCGCGCAAACCCTGAGCCCGGCCAGCTCGAAACATTTCATCTTCGCCCATGCTTCCGCAGAGCGGGGTCATCGCCGGATATTGGAGGCTCTGAACGTCAGGGCGGTGCTCGATCTGGAGTTACGGCTGGGCGAGGGAACGGGCGCTCTACTCGCATGGCCCATCTTACGAGCGGCGGCCAAGATGCTGACGGAAATGGCTACATTCAAGGATGCCGGCGTCTCGGGTCGCGAATGAAGCGGGAATACTCAATTTTTATACTGTGTATGCAGTTCCTGACGCGAATTCCTGTTCAATCCGAGGGCCATTACAGTGAAGCGCGGATGGCCGAAATTCCACGCTACTTCCCGCTTGTGGGCGCCATCATTGGTACCGCCGGAGCCGCAGTTTTTCTGGTAACCAGCGAGTGGCTGGGCCTTCTCTCCTCCGTGCTGATCTCCTGCGCGGTGACGCTCGCACTCACGGGAGCGTTCCATGAGGATGGACTTGCCGACACCTTTGATGGCATCGGAGGTGGGCACAGCAAGGCCAGGGCGCTGGAGATCATGCGCGATTCACGCCTTGGCACCTACGGAACGCTGGCCGTCGTCGTGGCGTTGCTTCTAAAAGTCGCTCTTTTGACAGAACTTCCCCCTCGTTATGTTCCCATTGCGCTGGTTTTGGGTCACGCCTTGTCTCGACTGTCGAGTGTGCTGGTGCTTACCCATGGGCGCTACGTACGCGACGAGGGAACGGGAAAGCCCGTTGCTCAGGGGCTCAGCTCCAAAAGCATGTGGGTAGCGACAGTTACCGCAATGGCCATAGCAGCATTAGCGTGGCTGTTGATTGGAACCATTCCTGTGATGACCGCACTGGGAATGATGCTGGCGGCTCATGCCCTACTGCGCACTTGGATTGAGAGGAAAATAGATGGCTACACGGGCGATACGCTCGGCTCGATCCAGCAAGCCAGCGAACTCGGTTGCTATCTAGGGTTAGCCCTATGGCTTTAACGCTGCTTAGACACACAACGCCAGACGGTCATGCGGGCCTTTGTTACGGACGACTTAACCTTGATCTTGCGGACAGTTTCTTCGAGGAGGCGCATGCGGCCCTCACGGCCATCGGCGAGATCGCTTCCATATACAGCAGCCCCCTGTCGCGATGCCTCCGCCTTGCTGAGTACATTGCGGAGCAACGGGGACTCTCCGTCACCGTGGAACCTCAACTCATAGAAATGGACTTTGGTCGATGGGAAGGACGCCCTTGGGCGGACCTACCGCGGGAAGAGCTAAATGCCTGGGCCGAGGATTTCATGCACGCCAGACCCCACGGCGGAGAAAGCGTCGCCATGCTCCGCGACCGAACCTCAATGGCTCTTACTGAGATTTCCCGTAGCGAGTTGGGCAATACCGCGCTGTGTGTCACCCATTCGGGCGTCATTAAGGCCGCCATGGCCGACGGCGACCAATCATCGAACTATGATCTCGCGGTCCCTTTCGGGGGACATGTCACATGGCACGGGAAGGGGAGCTGTTCATGAGCCCTCGCCTCAGGACCTACAGCCTGGCTGTCTTCGCCGGAGTGATGCTGACGTTAGCGGGCTGTACTGACGAACATAGAGGAGTGAGCAGAAACAGCTCCAACCCAGTAAAACGCGTGGTCAGTCTGGATTACTGCGCTGACCAGTATGTGTTGAAGTTTGTGGATCGCAAAAACATCGCTGCCCTGTCGCCCGATGCCGAGAAACCGTTTTCTTATCTGCGAGATAAAGCCAAGGGGCTACGGAAAGTGCGCCCGGTTGCCGAGAACATCCTGGCCCTCAGACCTGATGTTGTCGTTCGGTCCTACGGCGGCGGTCCAACCATAGGCCCCCTCCTCGAGCGAGCCGGTGTCGACGTCATCAATGTCGGCTGGGCGGCAACGATGGAGGGAAGCGATGCGACATCGATTCCTGCGATTACGCAGCGGGTTGCCACCGAGCTCGGTGAGATGGAGCGAGGCAGGCAAACGGTCCAGGAGTATCAGCGGCGACTTACGAGTGCCACTCGGCAGAGTGACGGCGCTGACTTTGCTAGAGCACAGGCTCTTTATATGAGCGCCGCGGGCGTGACAACCGGACCTGGTTCACTCGTACATGACCTCCTAATCACAGCGGGGCTCGAGAACTTCGAAGAACAGGCTGGATGGCGATCAATTCCCTTGGAGAAACTGGCTTACCAATCGCCCTCGATGGTAGCTGCGGCCTTTTTTAATCTGGAAACAAACCATCGAAATTCGTGGAGCGCCTCCAGGCACCCGGTCGCAAGCTCCCTTCGCAGAAGCGTTCCCTTTGTGGATTTAGAGGGGGCATGGACCGCGTGTGGCGCCTGGTTTATCGCCGACGCCGTCGAAGCCTTAGCAGGAGCGACACTGTGAAGGGACTCTACACGGTTAACCTGCTACTCATCGTTCTCTCGGTGATCGCCGTTATCGCTGCATGCTTCATCGGCAGCACTGCATTGCCCGCGTCGTCGATCGCAAAGGCTCTCCTGCTGCAGGGCACACCCGGTGACCACATTGTGCTGTGGGAAATTCGTCTCCCCCGCGCGATCGCAGCTTTTCTTGTGGGCGCGTCTTTGGGGATGAGTGGCGCCGCCATGCAGGGTCTCTTTCGCAATCCCCTCGCTGATCCCGGCGTGCTTGGCGTATCAGCCTGCGCGTCTCTCGCAGCTACCGTTGCCATCTATTATGGATTGACGCTCATGAGCGCCTGGGTCTTACCCATGGCCGCGATCTTCGGGGCACTCTCGGCGACGATATTGCTCGCTGTCGCCAATCGCTATACGAAATCTGTCGTCACTCTCCTCCTCATCGGCGTTGCACTGTCCAGTTTCACAGCGGCTGTCATGGCGCTCCTTCTCAATCTCGCACCCAATCCCTTCTCATTGTCGGATATGCTCAATTGGTCCTTGGGGTCGGTGGCTAACCGAGGTCTTTACGACATTGGTTTCGCCCTGCCATTCATGACCGCGGGGCTGATCTGCCTCCTGGCGGCTCAGAAGGGGCTAGATCTTCTGACCCTTGGCGAAGGCGCGGCGATGAGTCTCGGCCTACGGCTGGCCGGCCACCGCTATCTGGTTGTCGCAGGCACGGGCCTCATGACGGGGGGCGCCGTTGCGCTGGCGGGTGCCATTGGCTTTGTGGGCCTCATCGCCCCGCACATCATTCGACCGTTTGTGGACTATCGGCCTTCGCAGCTGCTTGTTCCATCAGCGTTCCTTGGCGGCACGCTTCTCGTGCTGGCTGATATTTGCGTACGCGTCATGCCGACGAGTAACGAACTCAACCTCGGTGTGATGGCGGCCTTATTCGGAGCGCCCGTGTTCGTGTGGATCGTGGTACAGCGCAGAGGCAGCTATGTCTGAGCTCGCCGTCACCCATATTTCCTGTCAACTCCACGGGCGGCAAATCCTTCAGTCATCCAACTATGCCGTGAGCAGCGGCGAGTTGGTCGTGCTCCTAGGTCCCAATGGGGCGGGAAAGTCGACGCTCATTCAGGCGTCTCTCGGGCTGGTCAGAGCACACACAGGCACTGCCACCATTGATGGGTGTGACGTGCTTCGGATGCCGCCCATCGAACGAGCGCGATCTATTGCGTACCTACCACAGGCTAGACAGCTCGCGTGGCCCCTGAATGTTCGGGACACCGTAAGCCTGGGTCGCTACCCGCACACAGGGGCCACCGGTGTCTTGACCCAGACCGATCTTGAATTTGTCGATAAAGCGCTACGGGACTGCGACCTCGAAGACTTCGCAGACCGCAGAGTCGATCGCCTATCTGGCGGCGAGCTTGCTCGCGTTCATGTGGCACGGGCTTTTTCGACGGATGCAAAGATTATTGTTGCGGACGAGCCCACGGGCTCTCTTGATCCAAAACACGCCTTCGCATTCATGAATCTCATACGAAGCTTCGTGTCGGCAGGCGGTGGCGCGCTGATCGTCATGCATGATCTTGCGCTGGCTCAACGCTTCGCAGATCGCCTGCTGTGGATGCATGAGGGCCGGATCGTCGCGGACGGCACGCCAGCGGAAACGCTAACGCCGGATCGCTGCGCTCAGGTTTACGGCGTCGACGTCGCCATTGATCAGCATTCGCTATCGATTCAGGGGGTGCGTCCGTGAAGGGAGCCTTAATGCTTCAGGGCACGGCCTCAGACGTCGGTAAGTCTCTGATCACCATGGGGCTTTGCCGTCTTGCCCGTCGTCGCGGCGTGTCAGTCGCCCCCTTCAAACCTCAGAACATGTCGAATAATGCAGCCGCTTGTGCCGGCGGAGGAGAAATTGGCCGTGCGCAGGCGCTCCAGGCGCTGGCCGCAGGTCTGGAGGCGCACCCAGACATGAACCCCGTCCTCTTGAAGCCTGAGTCAGACCGACGGGCACAGATTGTTGTCCACGGAAAAGTTGCGGGACACCTGGGGGCGGCTGACTACCTTCATGAACGGGAGTCTCTGCGCACCGCCATCGACAGCAGCTTCGGAAGGCTGAGACAACGCTACGACCTTGTGCTTGTGGAAGGCGCGGGTAGTCCAGCAGAAACAAATCTTCGACAACATGACCTGGCAAACATGGGCTTCGCGACGCGTGCCGATGTGCCCGTATGCCTCATCGGGGATATCGATCGAGGGGGTGTTATCGCCAATATCGTTGGCACCCAGGCCGTGCTTGCTCCAGAGGACAATGCGCTGATCTGCGGCTTTTTGGTGAATAAATTTCGTGGTGACCCAGCGCTCTTCGAAAGCGGCCGCCGAGATATTGAAGCGAGAACTGCGTGGCCTTGCTTCGGCGTGATGTCGTGGGCGAGCTGCGCAGCAAGGCTTCCCGCGGAAGATGCCGTTGTACTTCAAAAACCGCGGAAAAGCCGAGGGGGCGCGCTGCGGATCGTTGCACCGATGCTCTCGCGTATCGCAAATTTCGACGATGCGGATCCACTGCTTCAAGAAGAGGGGGTTGCATTTGAATGGGTCCCACCGGGCGAACCGATTCCCCGAGATGCAGACGTCGTCATCCTATTCGGCAGTAAATCGACGACGAGCGAGCTTTCGTTTCTGCGCTCCCAGGGATGGGATCACGATATTCTTGCCCACGCTAGAACGGGAGGGCGCGTCCTCGGGCTCTGCGGCGGGTACCAGATGCTGGGAGAATTCATTCATGACCCTCACGGCTATGACGGCCTACCTGGCACCGTTGACGGCCTGAGCCTGCTGCGGGTGTCAACGACCATGGGGGAGGAAAAAACCGTTCAGCAAGCCGATGTTCACTGCGCAAACAGCGGGCTTCCCGTGCGGGGCTACGAAATCCATGTGGGAGATACGGACGGCCCCGATTGCGACCGGCCTGTAACGCGAGCTGGGGCTCAAAAAGATGGTGCTACCAGCCCCGACGGGCTCATCGAGGGTAGCTACATTCACGGCTTGCTCACCAATGACGACTATCGTCGCGATTGGCTCCTGCGCGCAGGTGCCGACGCACAAAGCCGTGTGAACTACCAGGGAAACGTGGACGCCGCGATCGACGAGTTTGCCGACGCGATGGAGGCAGATCTGGATATCGACGCACTTTTGGATTGCGCAGCGTGAGGCGAGGGCTAACTCTCAGCGAGCCTCTTTGAGCGTCATTGGGATACCCGCGATCACAAACTCCACGGTGTCGCAGACGGCGGCGAGTTGTTGATTCAACCGGCCCTGCGCATCGCGAAAGGCCCGGCCCAATGCGCTTTCAGGGACGATACCCAGCCCCACTTCATTGCTTACGAATACAATGGGGGCCGCAAGGCTACTCACAGCCGCTACCAACGCGTTGACACTCGCTTCGATGTCTCGCTCATAGTGAAAAAGGTTGGACAGCCAGATCGTCAGGCAGTCAACGACGCAGACGTGATGCGGCTCGATTTTGCTTTGCAATACGCCGACGAGATCGACGGGCTCCTCAACCACCTGCCATTGCGCTGATCGATCGGCACGGTGCCGG
The DNA here is from genome assembly GCA_038750875.1 of Pseudomonadota bacterium. Classification (GTDB taxonomy): domain Bacteria; phylum Pseudomonadota; class Gammaproteobacteria; order Pseudomonadales; family Halieaceae; genus Congregibacter. The sequence goes on from JBCDGU010000009.1 coordinate 121,536, forward strand.
TCTATTCGCTCAATCATTTCAGCATCAAAGGCCTCAGCGGTCGCTACGAGGAGCAACGGGCGGTCTCCGCTATCGGCCTCTATGGACTGGGGAAGCAATGATTCGGCGACGATTGCCGCTCGGGCACTTTTTCCCGATCGAGCCCCGCCTAAGATCAGCGTGCTGGTGTTCAAGACGAGCCCTCGTCAAACCACTTCGCGTTATCCGCTGCGTAGCTGTAAACCACATCGGTGCTGGAGTTCAGCGCGGTCTCCGCCGAATCCTGTATCACGCTGATAATGAAACCCACCGCGACAACCTGCATGGCGGTGTCCAGGGGTATACCAAAAAGACCACACGCCAGGGGGATCAACAGCAAACTGCCCGAAGGCACACCGGAAGCCCCACACGCCGCCAGCGATGCAACCACGGAAAGCACCACCGCCTGCACCAATCCAACCTCGACACCGAGGGTATTCGCGGCGGCCAGCGTCAGCGTGGTGATCGTGATCGCCGCGCCCGCCATATTGACGGTAGCACCCACCGGTATGGTCACTGAATACAGCTCCTCCCTGATGCCAAGGCGTTTGGCGAGCGCCAGGTTCACAGGGATGTTCGCTGCAGAGCTGCGAGTGAAAAATGCGGTAATCCCCGATTCCTGCAGACATTGAAAGACGATGGGATAGGGATTATTGGCGGTTACCAGCCACACGAACACTGGATTTACGACGAAGGCCACGATAAGCATCGCTGAAACGAGTAGCCCGGCAACACTCGCGTAATCCAGCAGCACATCGACGCCGGTTGCAGCGACCGTAGCGCAGACCAAACCAAAAATACCGAAAGGCGCGAGAGCGATCACGTAGCGAACAACATCGGCTACGCCATCGGCCAGGGTTTCCAAGTTCGCGCGGAACTCAGCGGATGCCTTTCGAAAGCTCATTCCCAGCAGAATGGCCCAGGTCAGACATCCCAGGAAGTTCCCGGTCAGCAAAGCGCTGATCGGGTTGTCGACGAGTTTGAACAGCACATCGATGAGCACACCGCCGACCGCATCGGGCGGAGCGCCGTCGGCGGCGCCGGATAGCGCCAGAGTCTGAGGAAACGTCAGGGAGAGGAGCACGGCTACGAGAGCGGCGCACGCCGTGCCAACGAAGTACATGATTAAAGTCAGCGCGATACGCTGGGAGTCAGCGCCGCCTTCGTGACGATTGGCAATCGCCGACATCACCAGCAGCATGACCAGCAATGGCGCGACGGCCTTGAGCATAGCGACAAAAAGCTGCCCTATCACACCGAGCTTTAGAGCAATGTCAGGTAGCAGTACACCGATCAGGGCACCGAGAACGACACCGATAACGATTCGAGGCACCAGACCGAGGGAAGAACCAGCCACTAAACCACTCCAGGATTCGAAAACCGCATTGTACGGCAGGTGTTACTCGTAGCGGGTGACGGGAATCCAGTCGATCACAAAGTCTTGAAAGTCGTCATCATGAACACCCTCCTCGGACAGAACCCGACCGCGTACAGAAATTCCAGCCTCATGCACGCTCTCTTTGCTGCCAGTAATGAGTGGGTGCCAGTTCGGCAACGTTTTGCCTTCGTCCAGCAGGCGATACGCACAGGTCTCTGGAAGCCAGCTAAGCGTGTCGTTGTCTGACCGTGAAAGCACCACGCAATCGGGGATGAGCTTCTGTCGCTCTGGATACCGGGTGCACTGGCACTTTTCTGAATCCAGCAACTTGCAGGCGAGGTTCGTGTAGTGGATGAGCTCCGTGTCCTCATCCTGAAGCTTGTGCAGGCAGCAACGCGCGCAACCGTCGCAGAGAGACTCCCACTGCTCATCGGACAGTTCGCGAAGCGGGATGCGCTCCCAGAAAGCATCACTTTCAGTCATAGCAGACCGAGCGACGCTTGCAATGCTCCGAAGCGAGAGAAGGAATGAGGACTGAGGGGGACCATCTCCGCAGTGTGCGAAAAGATGCCGGCAAAAAAAAGCCCGGCCATGTAGCCGGGCTTTTCTTCCCTTCGGACCTCAGAACTGGCGACGCAGCGTCAGACCCATGGTACGAGGCTGGTTCACACGGAAGGCCAGACGTGCACGGCCACCACGCTCACGGTCGAAGGACTGAAGTGCATTCTCGTCAAACAGGTTGTTGACGTAGAGCACTGCGTCCCAGGGACCCCAGGTCGCGCCCGCAGATACGTTGACGATCTCGTAATCGGGCAGCTGCAGATCCAGGTCGGTCACCTCCGTACCCGTTGCGCCGCCAAAGGGCAGACCGGACTGGAATTGACCGGCGCCAGGCACCTGGTCGCTGGGCTGCGTATATCGATCGCCGACATGCTGTACGAGTGCGTTGAGGTAGGTTTCGTCGGAACCTAGCAGACCCTCGTCAAAGGTGTAGGTCGCCGAAGCAGAGAACTGAAACTCAGGCACCGACGCGAGACGGTTACCGTCTTCGACACCACCGATGATGTTGCCGTTGCTGTCCGTTACCGTCGAATCGAACTCGGCTTCGATGAGGCTACCGTTCAGGGTCAGCATCAGGTTGTCCGTCGCGAAAGCCGTAAGCTCCCACTCGGCACCCAGCGTGTGCGCTTCTTCAACGTTGAAGGAGATCCGCGATGAACAGGAACCCGCATCGAGCGTCACCTGAAGATCATCGATCTGCGTGTAGAACACGGCCGCGTTGAACTGGAACATGCTCGTCTGCGACTTAAAGCCCAGCTCGTAGTTCCACATGGTCTCGTCGCCGTAATCCTGGAAGCCACCAAAGACTTCAAGGTCGCCCGGATCACAGAGGCCCTGGTTCAGGGGATCGTTTACACCACCGAGACGGAAGCCCTGTGACGCCTGCGCGTTGACGGTCATATCATCGTTGAGCGCGTAACTCGCCATGATGCGTGGGTTGAAGCCATCGGATGAGGTGCTGTCGCGACGACCGGAATCACCGTTAGCAAACAGGCCGCCAGTGGTGATGGTCCGGGTTTCGTCGAAGTCGTACCAGCGACCGCCCAGGGTGAGGTCCAATTTGTCCGTCGCTTCCCAGGTCACTTCACCGAACAGCGCGAGCTGCTCAATGTCGTAAGGTAGGTCTGAGTTAAAGGGCGAGTCGGGACCGAACCCGTTTGCTACGGCAGCCGAGGTACCCGCACCCAGCACGGCGTCGGTTACCGCGTCGTAGCCCGGTGTGGGCAGACGCTGAGCGTACTGGCGTTCCAAATCTGCATAGAAGAAGCCTGCCACCCAGTTCACACGGCCTTCGCCATTGGAGGCAACGCGGAATTCGTGGGTGTACTGCTCAAGTTCCGTGGTATCGCGGAGATTAGAAGGCAGAAGCACCGCCGTATCGGGGTAACCCAGATCCACGCTCACCGAACCGGTCAGTGCGCTGGCGTCGCGGCTGACGAGGATAGAGCGGTCCGTGTAGCTGCCGGTGTAGGTCAGCGTTACGGAACCGATGTCCCAATGAGCCGTCAGGTCAGCGATCATCGTTTCGTCGCTGAACTCTTCGTCAAGGCGAAGGAACTGCTCACGCTCACCGAGCTGATTTGGCGGACGGGTTGTGGTGTACGGATTAGCGAAGAGGTTGAACACCTCCTGACGGTTAAAGCCGTCGGACTCAATCTCTTGATACACGATGCGCGGCGTGATGGTCATGTTGTCCGTCGGTGCCCAGGTCAGCGCGACACGACCACCAGTGCGAGTACCGCGGTTTACGTCTTCCTTAACCGGCGCGTTTTCACGCTCAGCATCGATCCAACCGGCGTACTCCGTGGCGTAACCCACGGCACGAATCGCGACCGTGTCGCTCAAAGGCACGTTGATATGGCCTTTCAGGTGTCCGCCGATATCGCCATCGGTTAGGGCATTGAAGTTGGCTTCTATCGATCCATTGGTCTCGTCGAAGTCAGGCTGGTTGGTGATGAAACGAACGGTGCCGCCCACGGATCCAGAACCGAACAGCGTACCCTGAGGGCCGCGCAGGGTTTCCACCCGGTTGAGGTCGTAAAGATCGAGATCGGGTGTGAAAAGCGACAGGGAGATCACCGTCTCATCGAGGTAGACGCCCACCTGCTCTTTCACACCGGGCTGGTCTCGAACGATCTGGCCGGCCGACACGCCGCGGATGGCGACCTGACTCTGGCCGGGACCAAGGTTCTGAATCGTCAGACCGGCGACATTGCGCGACAGGTCTTCAAGGTTAAAGAAGTTATTGCGCTCGATATCGGCGGCCGTGGTGGCATTTACGGAAAACGGCAGGTCCTGTACAGACGCTTCGCGCTTCGTAGCGGTTACGAGTACCTCTTCGAGTTGTGCCTGGGCCAGGTTTGGTAGTGCAGCGGCAAGCGCCACGACCATCGCGGTTTTTTTCTTGTTTAGCATTGCGGGCTCCTATGAGAGTCTTTCTTATGAGACTTGGCTTGATTTTACCGGCGGTCGTCGGCAAAACCAGCTCGGGCGGCATGGCAATTTGTCACATCCCGTACTTGTTGCCTGCCGCAATTATTCTGGGCCGGAGACCTCCGCCTCCGGCGTGTTTGGGCGGTCGTATGCTGAAAGGAATAGGCTTCAATCAGTCGAGCAGATCGGGCTGTTCGGCAACAATCACGTCGTAAAGAGGCTGGAAGCTGAACCAGCCTGCCAGCGTCGATCCCACTTGAGACGCGGTATGCTCTGCCATCTCATGGGGAATAGACTTCGGTGTTCCCGCTGCTTCGGCGAGCAGCTGCGCCTGGCAACTGCGCTCCATGGTCACAAACCACCAACAGGCTTCGTCGACGCTCTGACCGACCGTGAGCAGGCCGTGATTCTGCAGGATGACCGCTTTCTTATCACCGATGGCATCGGCAATACGATCACCCTCTGAAAGATCCAGGACTACACCGGTGTAATCGGTGAACACGCCGTGATCATCGTAGAACGCGCAGGCGTCCTGCGTGAGAGGATCCAGCTTCTTGCCGAGCGAGGAAAACGCCTTGCCGTATACGGAGTGCGAGTGCGCGGCAGCGATTACGTCAGGGCGATGGAAATGCACGCGGGAGTGAATGGTAAAGGCCGCGCCATTGAGCAGCCCCTCGCCTTCAACAACATTGCCCTCGTGATCAACCTTCAGAAGGTCCGAGACGCGCATTTGCTTGAACGATCGTCCCATAGGGTTCACCCAGAAGTGATCGGTGTCCTCAGGATCGCGAACCGTGATGTGCCCCGCGACGCCTTCATCAAATCCGAATTTGCCGAAGATACGCAGCGAGGCCGCCAGGCGCTGCTTGCGCGTCAGACGTTCCGCTTCAACATCTTGGGCCGGTGCGGGCATGACCGAGTCATCGGTCTGGTTCATTACGAGGTCGGTTACAGCTTGCGCCACGATGAATTCTCCTTTTATGTGGACGATGTAATGCTAGCTCATCGCGGGTGTTTTCGCCCCTAGAACTTAGGTTTCAGCGATGTCTCGTTTGAGGAGCGGAAAAGTGGGAAGAGAGGTTTCGCCTTCGTTGACGGATGCCAGATGAAGGGCCAGAGCGGGGCCTACCATAGGCGTTACGTGCTGCGGTCGAAGTGCTTCGCCGCACTCGCTGCAGGTGAGCACCGGATGCATTTTCTTGCCGCAACTCTGGTGGAAATACTCAACGGGAGCGCCCTCGCCTTTGTCCATCCACTCGTCGCCCCAGCGGCCCAGGGTCATCAGCACAGGATAAAGACCCAGTCCTTTCCGCGTGAGGCGGTACTCGTGGCGGGGCGGCTTTTCACTGTACTGAACGCGCGTTAAGACGCCGTGCTCCACCAGTTTCCCGAGGCGCTCGGACAAACGGTGACGAGTGATACCCAGATTCGACTGGAACTGATCGAAACGTCTGGTGCCCAAAAAGGCATCTCGCAGGATCAGCAGCGTCCAGCGCTCACCCACCACCGATAGGGCGCGGGCAACGGAACAGACCTGCAAATCGATATCATCCCAGCGCATATCTCTCTCCTTCAGAACGTCGAGGGGAACTATACGCGGGCGCTACCTCAGGTCCAAGATGGAACGGGCCCTAACGCTCAGGCGCGAAACCCGATGACGATGAGTGAAAGCTGCGATAGAAGTACGACACCAAAAACCGTCGATCTCAGAATTTTGAGATTGAAGTAATAGCAGAGCGCATACAGGCCGCGTGCGGCTACGAAACCCCACGCGGCGATGGCCGTGTGCTCAGGGTTTGCACCATTTAGAAAACAAAAGAGAACACCAAGGATAAAGATCGCTATCGTCTCGTTGGTGTTCCCCACGGCGCGCGATGCCCGAAAAAGCGGGTTCTCGTGGTCAGCTGCGACGGTCGAACCCGGCACATGTTTAGCGCGCATACCCACGACGTCCACGATCAGAGTCTGCACTAACATCAGCAGAGCCATCGCCCCCAGGGCTGTCACTGTCTGCGGGTAGACGCTTAATAGATCCACTTCAAGGTTCTCCTTGCAATCAAATTACTCCAACGCAGAAAAAGTGCGTGCGCCGAAAGCATAACGCTGACAGAAACTCAGCTGACCTAGCGGAAAGTGCACACTGGCGGTCCGGGAATCGGCACCCCTGTAAAAAACTTTAGAACCCGCGGCTACCGCCGAGAGCTGAGATTGCGAGTGGCTCAAGACTCGAGCTAAGAGCCCTGATGCCAGCGCAGGGGTTTTCCCTGCTCCCGGATCACCACACCCTTGGCCTCAAGATCCAGCTGTACGGTCTTCACCCACCAGCCTGAAGTACTGCCACCAGGAAAGAGACTCTCCGGCAGATGAGGCGCAACGGCGTCCATCATTTCCCGCTGGTTCATGCCCGGTGATTCCTTCGGCAGCACCGATAGCAGCGCGGCCCTCATCGCAGCGTATTTGGATGCATCGACATTTGTGGTTTTCCCAGGAGTATTAATGTTCTCAACGGGAATCTTTTCACCCTTCTTCATCAGGACTTTTCCGTCGCTATTTTTGAGTTTCTTTTTCTCTGACTGGCCGGTGCTTCGGCTTTGCGCGCTGCGAGCCACCTCCATTAAGAGGCAGCGAAGACCGCACTCGAACGAACAATCCGTTTTTCGCCGACCACGAAGTAACCGTTAACGTAGGCCATGCGACGCCCCACCCGCTGCACATCGGTGCGAATTTCAATCCAGTCGCCCAGTTTCGCGCTGCCTGCGTAGTCTAGCGTCAGATTGACCGTGACCAGCGGCATGGGCTCATCAGTGGCGAAGGCCGCGCTATAGCCCAGTGCAACGTCTGCAATGCTACTGAACACACCGCCGTGAACCACGTTCCTCGCGTTACAGTGCTTCTCTTCGGCCCAAAGCCCCAGCACAAGGCCCGACTCACCTCGGGCGCTATAGATCGGCCCGAGCAAATCCAGATAGGGGCTGGTGCGAAAAAGCGGCTCAAAGCCTGGGGGTGCATCTTTCATGATCAAACTACGCTCGACGACGAATAAGATATTCAGCGATTAGCAAATTGGGGACCCAACTCAGCCAGGCGACCCATGGGTATCCGTCACGAAACGCTATTCCAAGGAGGACCATCAGGCCAAGATACAAGCGGAGTGTGACCGCGGCCAGGGTTACGGCATAACTGCGAATCATCCATTGCCGGTGGCGATGGATATCCCTAGTCCGTATGCGCAAGAACGCGACCGTTGTTGTAATGAGCCAGGCGATGGCCATACCCGAGAATCCGGATTGGGCGAGCACACCCCAGGGCGTGCCAAGCGCCATGATCAGTCCAGCTACCCCGGCGGTGGCGATGGCGAATACGTAGACTCGACCCAGCCAGCGGTGCAACACCAAGTGGCGCTGACGGAGCCCCGGATAAAACTGGTATGCGCCAATCAGCACTGCAGCCACACCGCCTGAAAGGTGGAGCGCGGTCGCGAGGGGCAGACGGGCAAACAGGCCGTCAACGAAACCGGGGCGCACCTCGGGTAACGCCAGAAGAAGGCCGGCGTACACCGCCACAGCCAAGGCGGCGAGCGACACAAGGTGTTGCCGCATAAGACTCATCGCGCCTCGCCCTTCGCGTGGCGCATCTCCCGGACTCTCATGGGCATGCTATCTATGATGCCAAAGACATCGCTTAGATCAAGGCTCGCAGCACGATACTTCACGCCACCGTCCTTACCGATCAGAGTAACGCCGGGGGCACCACCGCTCGCTCTGCGTAGCTCATCCATGAGTGGTGGCGTCAGCGGGCCTGGCAAGTTCGAAACACTTTCCTGCGCGCTGAGCTGGAACCAGATTAGATTGCGCTCGTTAACTTCGTCTGCGCGCTCTTTCAATTCATCGATTTCAAGAGCCGCTTCGCGCTCTGAGGTTTTTACTCCTGCAGTTTCGACGTCGGAATCGGTGGCGACGATGAGAATCCGGTACTGCCAGCGGAACTCACTGAGGCTTGGAGAAGGTGCGGTTTCCGCGGAGGCAAGAGAGGGTGCGCAGAACACCAGAAGAAGCGGGACAGCAGAAACCACGAGTCGCCAGTGGAGCCAACGACCTCGAATATCGTGATACGTATCCAAACTTACGCGCAGGCGCACCCCGCTACGCCTCGTACCAGTTACCGTCCGGATCGCCTGGGTAGACACCCAGAACCCCATGAGACTGGTAACCCATCAGACGCCGAATATGCTCAGGATAGCTCTCTGCAACTTCACGAGGCACCGTGAGGTACTGGTTTTCTTCCTGGCGCAGCCAGCCGAGGGCATAGGTATTGATAAGGCCAGATCGAGCCCGGTCTGTTTCATTGGCACCACCGCCGTGCACGGTCGCGCCGAGGTAAAACAGCACAGAGCCCTTTGACATGACTGCCTGCTCAACATCGCTCTCGGGAATACCGTCGACATCGCGAAGGTCCTGGCTCCCGGCGACGACACGGGTAGCGCCGTTTTCTGTGGTGAAATCATCCAGAGCCCACATCGCCGATATCTGGAACTCCACGCCCGGTATACGCATGGGGTACATATCGTCGTCGCGATGAAGCACCTGCATCCCTTCTCCAGGCTGAATCTCGATGGCCGTCGTACTGCCGATACGGTAGTTATCGCAGTGACGTAGCAGCACTGCATCGGCTACGGCCATCACCATGGGGTGGGCAATGATGTCCGCTGACGAGCGGGATAAGCCGAGAATGCCGCCCAACCGCAATGTGTTGTAGCCATTGAAATCGTTTTCGAAGCGATCACCCTGTTCTTCATAGTGCGGGCGCAACTCAGCGTTAACCGCCTCCACCAGCGCCTCGGGCACAACGTTACGAACGATAACGCCACCGTCAGACAACAGACACTTTGATATCTCCGGGTAAGGGGCGTCAGCGTTAAGAACTGCCAAAGTCACTTATCAATGCTCAGTTTGATCGTTATCGTTGAATTGGGTCGTATAAAAAGATGTTTGAAGGAGCTACTTCAATAATCGTGTCTTTGCCACAGCCGCCTTCCCCTGTTTCTCATCCATGAGAATCAAATTGGCCCGATTGGTGAAGGCGCCAAGGCCCACGCCTAGCTGCACAAACACGTTCTCACCAGCCTGAGCGTCTACGACGAGTTCGTCGGTGTTTTCCCCTTTGGCAATAATGCGATGCGCTCCGGGCTTAACAACGCTCAGCAAAAAGGTCCCGTTTCCCGTGCGGCCAATCTCATCCCCATCCACGGAGATGCTGATCGCCGTGTTGATTAAGACGTTGTCGTCGCGGTAGATGTAGAGATGGGCCATCCCCAGTGGCGGCTCGAAACGTTTGGCCGCGCTGTCTGCGGCCTCGCTAGCGGGATCAGACGTTGTACAGGCTGCCAGTAGTGCAAAGAACACGTAGCAGACCGTCGCGCGCTTGCGCGGTAGAGCTCTCCACAACATATAAAATCCCCCACCCGTGAGTCCCTAGCTTAATCAACTATTGACCAACGTAGATAGGCCCCGCGCCCTTCAGCGTTCAGGACCCTCGCCCAGCCCCTTACGGATCACTGCGTTATCATCGAAGGTGTCAGCCTGTCCGCGGAATCTGAATGCGATACTCCCTTCGAAAAGCCCTATACGTGCTCGCGACAAGCGCAATAACTGCGGCCGCCTCGGTCCAAGCGCAAGACCATCGCGAGCAGTTCACTGCGGTCACACCCACCAACTTCGACAGAGGCGACGAAGTTAGCCGCCAGTTTCACTTGAATGCCGGCTCTTACCTGCCGATGACCCTTGTCCCTCGGTTAAACCCTGCGCGTGAGTTGCCGACCCTCCCCTGGGACGAGCTCGCGCACCAGCCGGTAGAGTATCGTGGAGGAACCACGGCCTTCGCGGACTACGTAGCAAACGACCCGATGATCGATGGCATCGTGCTGGTGTACGAAGGCAGGATCGTTTTCGAGGCCTATCCAAACATGAAGTCCTGGCAGCGCCACTTTGCCTGGTCCGTAACCAAAGTCATTACATCGACCGCACTTGCAGTACTGGCAGAACAGGGTCAGGTCGCGATGGATGCAAAGGTCGGCGCCTATGTCGACCAACTCGTGGGCACGGCGTGGGATGGCGTCACGGTACAACAGGTTGCTGACATGGCATCGGGTATCAACTGCCTGGACAGCGATGGCTACCAAGACAACACGACGTGTATCTATCGATTAGAAGAATCATTGGGACTCGTCGCCCCATCTGGTAGCAACCCCGAGCTTCTCCAACATCTGGCGTCGATGGAGCTCCATCGAGAGCCTGGAAGTAGCAACGAATATGTTTCGGCGAACACGATTGTCCTCATGCTGATTATTGAAGCCGTGCGAGGAGAGTCCTTTGCAGACACCCTGCAAGAGCTGCTTTGGACTCCGATGGGTGCTGAGGCCGATGGCCTCATGGCCATCAGTGAGGATGGCTATGCCATTGCCCACGGTGGTCTGAGCGCAAGACTGAGAGACATTGCGCGCTTTGGACTGCTGCTCACAGAGGCGGGGCCGGATCAGATGATCAAGGCAAGCACCCTCACCAGAATGCGTACGGGCGGCGTGCCCGTGAGCGATACCATGGTGCGCGGAATCGGCGCCGCCGAGGACGATCGGCCCCTCATCGCCGCCTGGCAATGGGATGCGATATGGGCTGACGGTGGTATGTACAAGTCGGGCTATCTGGGACAGGGAATTTACATCGACCCCGAAAGAGAACTGGTCGTCGCATGGTTTGGCACCGGATCAGACTTCGGTGCTGAGCAAAATGAACTGCTTCCCGTAACCCGACAGCTGGCGCGCTCAGGGCTTTTTGCAAAGCGGGAAATACCTGTACGACACGCTCCGTAAATGCCTCGGTTATCGTTGTGCCTGAACGCCCCGGAAGAATGACTGCTGCGCGCACCGGATCGCCTCTTCCACGGTAATTTGTTGACGATCGAGCAAATCCCAGGCGCCATAAAGCGTCATCTCGAACTGCTGCGTTAACCAAGAGGCGGGTAAATCGCCGTCGAGAACTCCCCGTTCGACCCCCTGCTCCATCAACCAGTCCACGTCCCTCGTTGATTGCTCAATACGCGCTAACACCGCGACATCGTTGCTGACCACGCTCCAAAGTCGACTCAGCACGCGGTACCGATCGGCAACGGGAATGAGTAACTCAATTGTGGCCTCTATGGCCGCACGACCTGACAAGGCTTCGATCGGCTTCAGCGCCTCATCGATTTCGTCGAAGCAGTACAGAACGATGGCTCTTATCAATGCCTCCTTGGTCTCAAAGTGGCGATACAGCGTTGTGCGTCCGACACCAGCATTTACCGCCACCTCAGACATGCCTGCTGTTGGATTGTCCAGCAGTGTCTGGATGCCGGCCTCAAGAATCGCGTTCTCGGACTGGACGATGCGTCGGTCTTTTTTCATAGATTAGCTCGGATAACTGCTTGGAGAAAATATTTTACGGAACAGAACTGTACCATATCTTCGCTCTATGTTACGGTACATATATGTTCCATATTTGAGATCTAGTCGTATGCAACTCATTCAACAAGTTCAGGAAGTCGCCGTATCTCCATTGGGAGTCGCTGAAGCACTGCCCTTCAAGGCCTTTCATGATGCAGAGTACTTTTCCGTCGAACTGGCGCGCGTATTCAAGGAGGACTGGGTATTCGTTTGTATGGACGCCGACTTGGCAAAGCCCGGGGACTACCAAGGGCTGAACATTGCGGGTGAGGCAATCGTAGTGCTCCGTACTAAGGAGGGGAGTCTTCGCGCGCTGTCTAACGTGTGTAGACATCGTGGCGTTGTGATGCTGCAAGGAGCCGGCAATCTGGCGACAGGAAAATTGGTCTGCCCCTACCACGCATGGACCTATGAGGACGACGGTACGCTCCGGGCCGTGCCGCATACCGGCAGTGTCGAAGTCCGCAAAGAAGAGCATTGTCTTCCCAGCTTCAGGGTCGAAAGCTGGCACGGCTTTGTGTTCGTCACCTTAAACGATGACGCGCCACCCCTCGCCCAGCGGTTCAGGGGCCTGGAGATGCATCTGGAACCGTACGCCACTGACTCCTTCTCCCATGCACTCCCGACGTCCACCTCCGTGTGGAATGCCAACTGGAAGCTGGCGATAGAGAACTTTGTTGAGGGGTACCATTTTTTTGCAGTGCACAAGAATACGGTAGAGACTGCAGCCTCCACGAGAGACTGCTTTTACGTCGACGGAAATGCCGATTGGTCAGTAACCGGGGGGAAACAGGCGGGCTACCCAACAGATATCCTCGGATGGATCAAAGGCGCCGCGACCGAAACTCACTATCTCTCGATCCATATGCCGCCGAACCTGGTTATTAATCTGTATGGCGGGCACCTAGGTTGGGCACGTGTCTTACCGACAGAACCCGACCAAGTTGAGGTTACAACGGGCTATGCCTCTGCGCGCCCCCTCGGTCAGTTTATGAGTGGGCTTGGACAGCGAATTTTTGGTTCGATCGATCGAAAAATTTTTGCGGAGGACCAGGCAATCTGTGAGCGCGCGCAAAAAGGCGTCCGAAGTGAGCGAAGCAAAGGAGGCCAACTCGTCGAGCTTGAGCGCGCCGTCATCAACTTTCATCAATATCTGGCGAAGCGGTTAGCCGGCACGGACTTTAACGAGAAGGCGTGCCCCGAATAGCCCGAGCGACCTGCGGGCGCATACTCGCTGCGCAGCGTAGTGCGGCAGTGCGGGAGTGCGCAGATAAGAAGCAACCAAAGTTGTAAGCGATAACGATTCGCATTAGTATCCTGCGCTTGCGCCGCTATGTGATCAAGCTCCGTGACCGGCTCCAATGATCTCTCCACTGAACTATTTGACCACGGGCTTCGTGCCTACATCGAATCGATTGTAGGCACGCCCGATCGAGCCGACGATGTGCAGCAAGCACTGGCCGAAAAGCTGCTTCGTAATCCCCCAAAAGCAAGAAATCTTCGAAACTTCCTGTTTTCCGCAGCCCGAAATGCGGCCATCGACAAGATGCGTGCAGACACAAGGCGTACGGATCGCGAACAAGCTTTTGCGACTCAATGGAATGGCACCGAGGTAGAGCCCGAAACGATCGTCGATAGAGAGCGCTTCATCGCAGTACTCGATGCGGCCCTTAGGGAACTACCCTTGCTTTCCCAGAGTATTTTTCGCGATCACCACATCCTGGGTTTGAGTCAAATCGAAATTGCCCGACACCATGGGCTCCATGTTTCAACTGTGGAAAAGCGCCTGGCCAAGGCTCGCAAGCATTGCTTTAACAGCCTAACGATCAAGCGCAGAAACAGCGAATTGACTTAGCTGAGTACGGGTTTCAAGCTTCCGTACCGTCTTTTGGGAAAACGCCGCTGCTCCCTAGAAACCCGACGGCGCACACCTTATCCGGCAACGAAGTAATCCAGTTGGCTCAGCAGAACAATCCACAAACCGAAGAAATCGAGCGCTTAAGGCGCGCAGCGATCGAGGTGCTGGAGCGCGTCGGACTCTCTTCCGATAAAGCGTCGGCGTCGCAGCGAAGCGATTTTCGCGAGCGGTCCTCCCTGCATGACGCCGCCATGAGCTGGGCCGAGGAGCGCTTTGGGCTCCTCAGTGATGTGCCAGCCAGGCAGTTTTCAAGGGCCGAACAGTATCTCATTGAACGGCAGGCGGCGCGGGCTCGACTCCTCGAGCCCCGTCGCTGGGCTCCAGCATTAGTGCTTGCCATATCCATCGGCGCTGCATTCCTTGGACTACAGACCAGTCCGGACTTGTCCGAATCGTCGTCGTCAGTCTCACCAATTGCAGCGGCCAAACGCATTGAAACCAAGAATGCGCAGCGACAGGTCATTCTGGCTGATGGAACCACCGTTTGGCTCGACTGGCATACGCGATTGACGGTCTCTATGACGGAGCAACAGCGGCTAGTCGTTATCGAAACCGGCCGCGCTTTTTTCGATGTCTCAACACAACCTCTCAGGCCCTTTATTGTGGAGGCACAAGCGCTGACCACTGAAGTAACGGGTACGGAGTTTGTTGTCGATGTCCGCCCTAAACAGGTGGCGGGTGTTACGGTGTTTGAAGGTTCGGTTAACGTCAGCGCCCTGGATAGCACGATTGCCTTGGGTGCCGGTGAGGTGGCGCGCGTACGAGCCAGCACACTCGTCAGCGAAGCCTCAACCGTCGGTGACCAAAACCTCGCGTGGCGGGATGGCCGCCTGGTGCTTCGGGACACGGGGCTTGCCGAAGCCTTTGAACGATTGGGCCCCTATACGTCATATCGCATCGATGTTTCGCAGATAGAGAGTATGAGGGCCCGCATCTCGGGCACCTACTTTTTGACGCGAGCCAATGATGCGATCCAAGGACTCATTCAAACCCACCGCCTTCAGGTCCGCCAAGACGGATCTCTTATCACGCTCTTCCCGCCAGCCGTCGAACGCCCCGAGTTTTTAAACGAGCTCTAGCCGCCGACGCAGGCGGCGCTGCTGGTTCATCCTGCTGCCCTACCCCACAGCCGCAGCAAATAGCGGCCGGGGATTACGGGTTTCCCTCAGGCACGCCGTCTATACGCAGATCAGAGCCTATCTCGGCACCGAAACATCCATTAATCAGGGTTAGACCATGCAACTGAAGGCAACACACCGTGGCGCGCGTCAGCGTACCGGTTCGACATCATTTTTCGTACTCGCGCTGATGCTCTTCACCGGAGGGGTATTCGCAGCGGACGACGGCGCATTGCTCATTAGTATCGAAGCACAACCAATGGAGCAGGCACTTGAAGCGTTTTCTGAGCAGACGCGGCGCCAAATCACCGTCGACACACGTGCGATTACTGATATGCAAAGCGCCGGCGTACGCGGGACGTTAAGCCCGGAGGAAGCCCTTCGCCAGCTTGTCGCAGGATCGGGGCTGGAGATCGTTCAAATCAATCAACAGGACTTTGCGTTGCGGCCAGCTAGCGTTGCGGACCCGCGTTATGCCACGCCAGATATTGGCGTTGAAGAGGTGATCGTTCGAGGAGAGAACATACAGCGCAGTCTTCTGGACACGAATACGTCGGTCAACGTCCAGACCGAAGAAGACATCATTCGAAGTAATGACAAGCGCTTATCGGAAGTCTTCAGCCGCGCTGCTAATGTCAATGTTAACGGTGCCGGGATACAGGCCTTTTCCTTCAGTGTCCGGGGCATAAACTCATCGGGTGTGGGCGGAGCAGGAAGTGCGCAGGTCGCATCGTTGATGGTCGATGGCGCTGCATTTACTACGCAGCAGTTGGCACGAGGTTTTAACACGTTGTTTGACGTGCAACAGGTCGAGATGCTCCGAGGGCCTCAGAGTACGGCCCAGGCCCGCAACTCTCTTGCCGGCGGCGTGGTCGTTTCCACGAATGATCCAGAGTTTGAGCAGCGCACGACAGGCATCGCAGGCTTTGGAAACTACGGCACCTATGAACTCGCCATTGCGAATACCGGTGGCATTACGGATGAACTCGCTTATCGGGTCACGGTACAACGGCTCAGTTCCGATGGCTTTATCAACAATCCGGTCATCGGCACAGATGCTTACAGCTTCAGCGATACGGACACTTTTCGAGGCAAGCTTTTGTACCGCTCCAGTGCCATCCCTCTGGAGGTACTGCTCAGCCATACGCACGTGGCGGCCGATGCGCGCAACGACGCGAGTGCGTGGTTCCCCGAGGAGCGTCGCTTCAGAAACAGCAATCCCTTTGGAGACGGCGGGATGGAGTCGGATCAGGATGTGACGACGCTGAAGCTGAGCTACGAACTCTCCAACGAACTCAGCGTAGAGTGGCAGACGGCCTACAACGAGTTTTTGTCGGAGGATCTAAACTCCAATTACGCGACGACGCTACCAGATAGGGACCGCGCCTGGTTTGCAACGGCGGATCAGGAAGAGATCAACCATACGCTCAGACTCACCTATGAGGGTGACCGGGTTCGTGGATCAGCGGGACTCTTTTACTCCGACGAAACAAACAGGGCTATTCGCGATGGCGTCGCCTTCCCAAACTTTCAGAGCTCCGGACTCGACCTCGACCTCGTTACTGATGCCCCGCTGGAGACCACTACAGAAGCCCTCTTCGGCGAGTTCGATATTCGCCTCAGTGACGCGCTGACGCTGACCCTCGGCGCGCGTTACGAGCGAGTGGACTTGAATTCCGTGACCAGCACCACCGCATCTCTTAACCTGCCCCCCCCAGCGCCATTCATCCCAGTTGTTCCGCTCATCCCCGGCATCGCGCTCGATGCGAGCACAGACTTCGCTGAACTACTTCCCAAGATCGCTCTAACGTACGCCGTGGACGAGCATCAGCGTGTCGGATTCACCTATTCCGAAGGCTATCGACAAGGCGGGGTCACCTTCGACCAGCTCACTTTTGCGGCCGTGGAGTACGACCCTGAATATGTGAACAACTATGAGTTGTCCTACAAAAGTCAGTTTGAAAACGGATTGTCGGTTAACGCCAACCTCTTTTATCTCGAATGGAATGACCAGCAGGTTAATGACCAGGAGCCAGGCAATCCGATCTCCATTGTGCTGAACGCAGGTGAGTCAACGGTCTATGGCACTGAGCTTGAAGTGGCGTGGCGCAATGAGCAATGGGACACCTATGCGGCCCTTGGCTATGTGAATACAGAATTTGACCGTTTCACCACCAACAATGTCGACTTCACCGGAAACAGCTTCCCCAATGCACCAGAGCTTACCGCCGCCATTGGCGCGTTCTATACCATTGGAAATCTGACGCTGGGTGCGGAGGCGAATTATCGTGACGGATTTTTCACTCGCCCGAATAACGATGTGAAGACTGAGGCCCTGACCATTGTCGATCTCTCAGCGGATTATCAGATGGGTGAAATCACTGTGCGCGGGTATGTGAACAACGTGCTGGATGACTTTGAACTGATTGCAGAACCCTTCGTTGTCGAGGGCATAGATCAGGGCAGTTTTAGTCCGCCGAGAACCTATGGCGTGCAGGTCATGTATGGATTTTGAGTGATTGCGGCGATCCTGAGTATTGCTCTTACGCCTCATTTGGCTGGCGTCGCCTTTTGTCACAGCCACGCGAATCGGAGCGTCTACCGATTCCAGTCCTGGCAGATTGGCCGGCTTCGTCCTCTCGCGTGGATGCTCATCTTGCTGTCTCTAATCTCAGCGGCGGCGGTGTTTGGAATTGCTCGGGGTGTGTTCTATCACCTCTTTTCCGCGGGCTACACAAAGAGCACTTGCGAACGATTGTCCTTGGCGAACGCGGGTGTGACCGTTGCCTTGGGACTTTGCCTAAGCTCGTACCTGGCCCTCTCCAAACAAAAAAAGCCCGGCTATCGCTAGCCGGGCCTTGCGGACGCTGAACAGTTTCTTTTAGCCGAACTGGTTCATCGTATTATCTTCGCCGGCAGCCTTAAGCGCTGCGTCGCCGGCGAAGTATTCTTTGTGGTCGTCGCCCATGTCGGAGCCAGCCATGTTCTGGTGCTTCACGCAGGCGATACCCTGACGGATTTCCTGGCGCTGAACACCCTTCACGTAACCGAGCATTCCCGCGTCGCCGAAGTATTCCTTGGCAAGGTTATCCGTAGACAGAGCCGCGGTGTGGTATGTCGGTAGCGTGATGAGGTGGTGGAAGATGCCCGCTTCGCGCGCGGCGTCTGCCTGGAAGGTACGAATGCGCTCGTCGGCTTCTGCCGCCAGATCGCTCTCGTCGTAATCCACGCTCATGAGGCTTTCACGGTCGTAGCCAGACACGTCCTTGCCGGCTTCAGCCCAGGCGTCAAACACCTGCTGGCGGAAGTTCAGGGTCCAGTTGAAGGACGGTGAGTTGTTGTACACAAGCTTCGCGCTGGGCACCGTCTCGCGAATCTTGTTCACCATCGCTGCGATCTGGCCCACGTGCGGCTTCTCTGTCTCGATCCACAGAAGGTCAGCACCGTTTTGCAGGGAGGTGATGCAGTCGAGCACGACACGATCCACACCGGTGCCTTCACGGAAACGGTAGAGGTTTGAAGGCAGACGCTTGGGACGCAGAAGCTTGCCGTCGCGCGTCAGGATAACGTCGCCGCTGTGGATGTCGTTGGCATCAACTTCATCGCAATCCAGGAACGCGTTGTACTGATCACCCAGGTCGCCCGGCGTGTGGCTGATGGCGATCTGCTTGGTGAGACCGGCGCCGAGGGAGTCGGTACGCGCAACGATCACACCGTTTTCAACGCCCAGTTCGAGGAAGGCATAGCGAACGGCGCGGATCTTCGCGAGAAAGTCCTCATGAGGAACGGTCACTTTGCCGTCCTGGTGGCCACACTGCTTCTCGTCAGAAACCTGGTTTTCGATCTGGATCGCGCAAGCACCGGCTTCGATCATCTTCTTGGCCAGCAGGTATGTCGCTTCTTCGTTACCAAAGCCAGCATCGATGTCGGCGATGATCGGGACCACGTGCGTCTGGTGGTTATCGATTTGGTTTTCGAGGTTCTTGGCGGCAACCTCATCACCAGAGGCGCGGGCTGCGTCGAGAGCGCGGAACAGGCCGCCGAGTTCACGGGCATCCGCCTGACGGAGGAAGGTGTAGAGCTCTTCGATAAGACCGGGAACCGTGGTCTTCTCGTGCATGGACTGGTCCGGCAGAGGACCAAACTCGCTGCGCAGCGCAGCAATCATCCAGCCCGACAGGTAAAGGTAGCGCTTATCGGTGTTGCCAAAGTGTTTCTTGATCGCAATCAGCTTCTGCTGACCGATAAAGCCGTGCCAGCATCCCAGGGACTGCGTGTAGGACGCGGTGTCGGCGTCGTAGTCCGCCATGTCCTTGCGCATGATATCGGCGGTGTAGCGCGCGATATCAAGGCCGGTCTGGAAGCGGTTCTGCAGACGCATACGCGCTGCATATTCCGGGCTGATGTCTTTCCAACTGTCGCCGGCGGCTCCGATCACGGTGGCTGCGGCGTCAATTTCCTGCTGGTAGCTCATGGATTTCACCTTCAATGATTAACGCAAATGCCGCACGAGGCGGCAGACGGGCGAAGTCTAGGCCACAGGACCACTATAATCCCAATCGATGTTTTCTATATGTGATATTCACCATAGAAATACATCGGTTACCACACCTTAAGAAGTGTAAGTCTATGATTCAGCTGGTTATTTGAGTTCCCAGCGATGCTGCCGCAACCACACGGAGGCGGCCAATGCGAAGGCGGCGAATACGAGCCCGCCCGCGACGGCCACCATGTCCACGCGCGTCCAATCAGGACCAAAGAGGTAGAAACCAACTGCTGATCCATCGGTCAGGTGCGGCAGATGGTTCTGCACCGCATCACCGATCATTTCTGTGCCGAAGAACAATCCTTCCAAGATGAAAAGGGCGATCACCGGCACGATAGCCATCAGGAATGGCGAGCGCCGCGCCAGTGCGGACGCACAGAGGAGCCAAGCGTAGGTTGGCGCGATCAACAGCGCCGTCATCAACCAACCGCTAATGGGATCAATCATCAGCGCAAAGAAATCGATGTTCCCTAACACGACTTCGAAGGGATCTTGGTCCATGCGCCATACCAGCACCATCATGAGAATCACGTAGGTAAGCTGGAGAAGCAGGCTGATTGCGATGTAGATAACGGGGGCGACGATGAGCGCGACCACAAACTTCGACAGCACTATCTCCCACTCTGAGACCGGCATAGAACGCCAAAACAAAATGCTCCGGTCTTTCCGGTCGTCATAGAGCGTGCTGAGCAGATAATTCAGCGTACAGATGAGCAGGATAAGAATGAGTATGGCGTGCACCACACCCAGCATGACATTGAGCTCACTGCCACGAAGGTCTGACAGCTCGCTGTCATCTCCGCCACCGTTACCCGTATCGGGATTGAAGGACCATTCCTTTGAAAACTCCCATTGCTCTGCCGAGATTGAATCCTCGGGCACTACGACGTAAGTCGAGGGCGGTTGCGGGACCGCTGGCGGACTTGGCGGCTCCACCGTCGGATCTTCATTAACGATAACCCTCTGCGTTGCGACCCCATTTTCAACGGACTGCTCGATGCGGGCGATCTCCTCACTCACACCCGTGGGTATTCCCGTCTCGGGATCGACGTCCTCAACCTCGATGATCGTAATTTCTTCACCCGTATCTTCATTGACCGAAATGGTGATATTGACGCCATTACCGCCCTCACGCATGAGCGCGTCGAGAATAGCGCCGCCGAGGAATTCGATACGGTTTGCCAGGACCACACTGCCCAGCATCACCAGCGCCAGGAGGCCCGCGGAAATGATGGGAGTCCAGAACAGGGAGGTTTTGTGCTCCCTAAATTCGCGCTGGATCAGCGTTAAGAGGCGGGAGGATTGTGCGTTTGCCACGGTCCTAGCCTCCCACCTTCGCAATGAAAAGATCCGACACGGACGGCGTGCGAAGCTCCCCCAGCGAGGACACATCGGAAGGCGCCAAGCCCTCAAAGATGTAGGCCTTTCCACCGAGTATGTTGCGTTTGCCGATATAGGGGAGTTCTTCAGCGCGACGGGTGGCCTCACCCAAGACATGAACCTCCTGGAATCGCTCCTCCAGATCCATCAGCGACTCGTGAAGAATCAGCTGCCCGTGGTGCATAAACATCACGTGCGTCAAGATATTCTGAATCTCCTCCACCTGGTGTGTGGAAACGAGAATCGTACGCTCCCCATCGAAGTAATCGTTGATCAACTGCTCGTAGAAACGCTTACGAAACAGAATGTCGAGGCCCAGCGTAGGCTCATCAAGCACCAGCAAACGCGCATCGATCGCCATCACGATGGCCAGGTGTAGCTGCACCGTCATGCCCTTGGACAAAGCGCCAACATTGCGATCAGGCTCCACATCCGTCGACTCCAGGAAGGCCTCGGCCTGGGCGCGATCGAAGCGGGGATGCGTCCCCGCCACATAATCGAGCAGTTCACACACTTTCATCCACCGCGGAAGCACGGCGGTATCCGCGATGAAGCAAACCTCCTCCATCATTTTGTCGCGCTCCGTAAGCGGACAGTAGTCCAATACGCGGAGATCACCGTCGCATTGGGTCAGGCCTAGCAGCGCGCGCAGCAATGTTGTCTTGCCAGCGCCATTAGGACCGATAAGTCCGATCACGTTTCCCGGCGAGATAGAGAGGTCTATCCCGTCGACGGCGTTGAGATCACCGAAGCTACGCCGGAGCCCCTGCGCCTCAATGATGGTCTGCATGTTCTTTCCCCTGCATGTTTTCGAGACGCACAGCGACGTCTCTCATATCCAGCTGCAGCATGCGCACCCGCTCCGCAAAGGCGGGCAGTTCCTCATCTAGGAAGCGCTGCTGTTCATCGTTTGTGAGTGAGCTTCGTGCACCCTGGGCAACAAACATGCCCAGCCCCCGGCGCTTTTCCAGGAGGCCCATGTCCACGAGCTCCTGGTAGGCCTTTCCAACGGTGAGGTGGTTGATCCGGAAATCCGTAGCGACCTGGCGCACGGATGGAATCGCCTCTCCTTCGGGGAAACTACCGTCGATCACCCGCTGAATGACCAGGTCCTTCAGCTGGCGATAGATCGGTTGGCCTTCGGTCCATTCCATGGGAATCACAGCGCTAGCGGCGCCGGCGGACCTCCCCGCTGCCAAATTCGACTTTGTCGACTTTGGGGTCGCCCTTGTAGCGCACATCGCCACTGCCCAGCACCGATGCATTGAGCTGGTCGCGGATGACCCCCAGCTCGGCACCACCGGAACCGACGATATTGACCTCGACGCTATCGCAGTCAACGTCGCCAAGATGGGCATCACCCGATCCGATCACGTTGACTTCCAGGCGTTTGACGTAGCCACCCTCGGTCACACCGAGATCGCCACTGCCGGTTACGACGAACTCGCCTGTGTCGGCCTGCAGCGTTTGAATAAAGAGGTCTCCGCTGCCTGAAACGACCGCTTCGATATCGCCCACCTCCACGCCGACGGCTTTAATGTCTCCCGATCCCTTCACGCGAAGCTCTAAGGTCTCGCCCTCGATGCCGAAAAGCTTGATATCGCCCGAACCTTCCACGGAAAACAGTGGCGGACCGCCGCGATCCGGGTCCATCAATAGGAACTCCTTCACATAGGCCTCGCCACTACCTTTGACCCGCAGCTCCCGCAACTCCGGTGTCACCACCTTGAAACGGATACGGTGGTTGTCGTCACCGCGATAGGTCCTGCTCTTGCCGAGCACCAGCGTTTCTTTGCTGACGTAGAACGGTTTGTTGTCGAGAACATCCGATGGACCATTGACCAGCACAATGCTGTCATCGTCCTGACTGATCTCAACTTCGATGCCACCCAGGACAACGATTTCGCTGAAAACCAAATCGTCAAACTTTCGCGTCTCGCCAGCGAAAACTGGCTGTAACGCGAGGCCCGCGACAACCATCGCCGCCGTCATCAGTTTGGGCATGGAACTAAGCATGGTCGCGAGCCTCGTCGCCGTCCGTGGCCTCATCAGCGTTACGCGCCGCTTCCAGTGCCAGTCCCGCGGGGACCAGGCAGAGCGCCGCAACGGCACCGCCGCCCGCTGCACTGAGGGATGCACAAACGAAGAAGAGGAGTGCCGGAAGGAGCATCCTGCCCGTTCTCGGTCCTGTCATGCGCTTGCGTAGAGTGATCATTTGTCGAGCCCTGTATGGGTGGGTGTTATGGTGAACTATAACACCCGAAATCCCCGTCACAAGGGCACGAAAAACGGAAGATTAACCCGATTTAAGTATTATTAATCAATAGCTTATCGGATATTTCTCGAAATATATTTAGATGCAGCCTGCGGTAGCCTCAAGATTCCGTCGCATATTCCCTGCAACTCGTCGACCGAGCGTTCTGGCCCGGTCGATGAGCTCACTTGGAGCGCTCTCATCGAGGGACCGCTCGAATAAAGAGAGCCATCGATCGTAGTGCTGTTGGGTCAGGGGGCCAGCCTGGTGGAGGTCACGGTGCTTCTGCATCATGTGGCGACGATAGGCCGGGTCGCCAAGGAGCATCTTGCGCCAGTAGGCTTTGATGTGGGGAATGTGAACGGCGGGATCGATCCCCGCCTGCGCAAGAAACACTGGGGCCAGTAGCGGGTCTTTAAAGACGCGGGCGTAGAAACGGTCGATAAAGTCGCCGATCACTTGTTCCGGCGTCGCAGCCACTGGTGCGTTCATGGGCCCGTGGGCCTGCGCTTCTTCTGCTGCTTGCTCTTCTTCGCCTGTTTGACGTGCGCCATGAGGCGGCGCTTGCGATTGATCTGGCG
This sequence comes from Pseudomonadota bacterium, assembly GCA_038750875.1. GTDB lineage: Bacteria > Pseudomonadota > Gammaproteobacteria > Pseudomonadales > Halieaceae > Congregibacter. Next base: position 145,197 of record JBCDGU010000009.1, read on the forward strand.
CTGCGTGAGTTTCTGACGCTGGCCCGCGTAGGGGTTATCACTGCTTCGAAACTCCACGCGCAGGGGCGTCCCCGTTAGTTCGAGGACGCGGCTAAAGGTCTTCTCCAGGTATCTGCGGTAGCTGTCGGGCACGCGGTCTGTCTGATTGCCATGAATCACCACGCGAGGCGGATTCTTGCCCCCAGCATGCGCATAACGAAGTTTGATGCGTCGACCGTTAATCAACGGTGGCGGGTGATCGGCAATCGCGTCCTCAAGGATTCGCGTAAGACGACTGGTGCCCATGGGCTGCATGGCTGCTGCATAGGCCGCATCGATGGAGCCGAACAGCTTGCCGACACCGGATCCGTGCAGCGCCGAGATGAAATGGGTATCCGCAAAGTCCACAAACTGCAGCCGCCGCTGAATCTCTGCCTTGATGCGTGACTTCTGATCCACATCCAGGCCATCCCACTTATTGACCGCCAGCACCAGGGCCCTGCCTGCCTCGATACAGTGCCCAAGGAGGTGCAGATCCTGCTCAACGAGCCCTTCCTGGGCGTCGACAAGCAACACCACAACATTGGCATCGTCGATAGCCTTGAGGGTTTTAACGATAGAGAACTTCTCTACGGTCTCGCGGACATTCTTGCGGCGTCTTACGCCGGCTGTATCGATGAGCGTATAAGGCTTCTCTTTGCGGCTGAACTCGATGTAGACACTGTCGCGAGTGGTTCCAGGCTGGTCATAAACAACCACCCTCTCCTCACCCAGAATGCGATTCACCAACGTCGACTTTCCGACGTTCGGGCGTCCGACAACGGCGACGCGGGTGCCTCGAGACTCATCGTTATCATCGCCCTCCTGAGAGGGAGGAAACGGCTGCAGGACATCCTCGATGAGCTGTCGCACGCCCCGTCCATGCGCTGCAGCAATGGCGTGAAGCTCCGAAACACCCAGAGCATGGAATTCACTGACAGCGACATCCGCGTCTCGGCCGTCGATCTTGTTGACCACCACATGAAAATCGCGGCTTTTCTGGCGCAGATAGCGAACCAGCTGCTCGTCGATGGGGTTTAGACCATCTCGCGCGTCGACGAGCAGCAGAATGGCATCGGCTTCATCAATGGCCTGCAGAGACTGCTGAGCCATGGCGGCATCGATACCCGCTTCGTCCCCGGTGACACCCCCCGTATCGATCACGATAAACGCGTTTTCGCCACTGCGGCCTTCACCGTACTTCCGGTCGCGGGTCAGCCCTGCGTAATCAGCGACCAAGGCATCGCGACTGCGGGTCAGCTGATTGAAGAGCGTCGATTTCCCCACATTGGGTCGACCGACAAGGGCAATGACCGGCAGCATGTCTCAGCTCCGGGCCCGGACGTCGTAGGCGATAAGCTTCCCGTCATTACAGAACACGTACAGCACCGAGCCGTCCGCAATCATATCGGCGCGAACACCCGAGCCGTCAGCCTTGGTGCGCGCCAGAAACTCGCCGTCCACCTGCGAAAGGAAGTGAATGATCCCCTTGTAGTCCGCCACAGCGAGATAGCTGCTCACTGGAACCGGCTTCGACAAACCTCGCCACTCGAGGGCCGGCTGCTCCCAGCGAATGCCCTGCCCATTACGCAGAAAGGCTGTGATCGTTCCCGACTCTTCTGACAGGTACACGTTTCCAAAACCCTGAGAGACGCCGTTGAAAGACGACACGTTGCGCTGCCAGATCTTGCGCCCGGTCCGAATGTCGAGGGCGGCCACTCGGCCCTGATAGCTCGCCACGTACAGTTCAGTTCCAGAAATCGCCATGGCCCCATCGACATCGACGATGCGCTCAATTTCAGAGCGGCCCTCCGGGATGGCGATACGGGCTTCCCACCGCGTCGACCCGTCGGTGGCGTCGAGGGCCATCACACGGCCATTGGCAAAACCGGCATAAATGACACCGCCTTCGAGGATTGGCGTGCTCGTGCCGCGAATCGTCAACACCGGTACGTTGCTGTCATAACGCCAGAGGCGCTCACCGTTTTCGTGATCAAAGCCATAGAGCTTGCCGTCATAACTCTGTACGACCACGACACGACCGTTGCTTTGCGGTGGAGCAAGCACTTCGCCGCTCACGCCGCTTTCCCAAATCAGCTCTCCGGTGTCTGCAGCGTAGCGATAGACCTCGCCGTCGGCTCCGCCAAGGAACAGCGAACCCTCGTAATGGCCCACACCGCCGGCCATGCGACGCTTGGTTTTCTGTCGCCATAGCGTCTGCCCGGTACTGGCGCGGATCGCCTTAAGCTCTCCGTCAGAGCCGGCTGCATAAATAGTGTCCCCCACGAGCATGGGTTGCAGCTTGTACAGTCCATCGCCCTGGCCGTCGCCAACACCAACGGACCACAACTTCCGTACGTCGAGTTGCTGGACGATTTCTTCGAGTTCTGCCGGCTGCTGGGGATCCTCTTCGTCATTAAACTCGAAGAAATCCGAGACCGTGGAGCACCCCCCCAGAAGCGGAATGAGCAGTAGCGCTAACCAGAGACGCTGCATATCAGCCAGCTCCGCCTTCGGAGCCCATACGGCGAGCCGTTAAATACTGCAGCTTGTCCTGCAGCGTCTGAGGAATGGGCGAATCTGCGTCCAGCGACGCGACTGCACTTTCATAGGCAGCCAGCGCATCGTCCTCACGACCATCGCCCAGCAGGATATCGCCGCGCGCCATGGCGTAGGAGGCAACGAAATCGGTTTCTGCGTTCTCTAGCAGCGCTAAGGCGCTATCAGCCTGCCCCTGCGCCGCCAGCACTCGAGCCAAACGCAATTGCGCGACCTGATGAAGCTCAGAACCGGCATCGGCCATGGACAGCACCCAGCGCAGTTCCTTCTCTGCTTCCGGCTCTTGGCCCTCGAGAACGGCCAAGCGTGCCAGATGGAGGGAAGCGAACTGAGCATAGGCGGTTCCGCGGTACTCGTCCTTCAGTTGCAGTGCCAAAGCACGGCCGGCGTCGGCCCCCCTCTCGTCTTGTGTTGCAAGAGCCTGCAGCATCTGCTGATAAAGGGTCGAGGCGTTCTCTGCTGTGACCTGCTCGTTCCGCTGCCAGGCCTGCCAGCCAAAGCCCAGGCCGAGAGCTAGCACAATACCGATGACCGTGGATTGGCCATTTTCTTTCCACCAGCGCTTAAGCGCCTCGACCTGTTCGTCTTCTGTTCTGTAACTGTCCACGCTTACTTCTCATTAACTACGGGTTGATCGAGCAGCGCATCGATTGCACCACTCATCGAAGAGAGAGTGACTCTCTCCTGTGAATTTCCGCGAAGCGCCTTTACGGTCACCTCGCCGGCAGCGGCTTCATCCTCGCCCCACAAAAGGGCCACGGTTGCGCCACTGCGATCCGCTTTTTTCATCTGGCTCTTAAAACTGCCGCCACCCAACTGCTGGATGATACGTAACTCGGGCCGCGATGCCCGAAGATCCGAAACGGCGGATATCGCTGCACGCAGTGCGTCGTCGCCCAACGCGACCACATACACGTCGGGCGCCCTCGGGGTGGCGAGAGAGCCACAGGCTTCCATTAGCAGCAGCAGACGCTCACAACCCATGGCAAAACCCACGCCCGGTGTCGCACGCCCGCCAAGTTGCGCTACCAGCCCGTCGTAGCGACCACCACCGCAAACAGTGCCCTGGGCACCGAGGTCGTCGGTGATCCACTCAAAAACGGTTTTGTTGTAGTAATCCAATCCCCGCACCAGCCGCGGATTTTCGGCATACGCAATTCCAGCCGCATCCAGATAGCCCTTCAGCGCCGCGAAGTCCGCAGCGGAATCCTCGTCAATAAACTCACTCAGTGAAGGCGCCCCATCGAGGAGAGCCTGTGTGTCCGGCGACTTGCTATCCAGGATTCGCAGGGGGTTGGTGGTTAGGCGGCGCTGGCTGTCTTCGTCCAAACGCTCCCGATGGGCTGCCAAATACTCCACTAATGCATCGCGGTAGCGATGCCGGGCCTCAGGGCTGCCAATACTGTTGAGCTCAAGGCGCACGGACCGTTGAACACCGAGTTCACGCCAAAGATCGTTGAGAAGCATCAACAACTCGGCGTCGGCGTCTGGCGTTCCATAACCGAAGATTTCGGCGCCGATCTGATGAAACTGCCGCTGCCGTCCTTTTTGGGGCCGTTCGTATCGGAACATGGGACCGCGATACCAAAGCTTGCAGGGGGTCGCAATGAGATTGTGCTGAATCGCTGCACGCACGCAGCCCGCGGTGCCTTCAGGGCGCAGGCTCATGCTGTCGCCGTTGCGGTCTTCGAAGGTGTACATCTCCTTCTCGACGATATCGGTGACTTCGCCGATGGAGCGGCTAAACAGTGCCGTTGATTCCACCAGCGGCATGCGGACTTCGCCATACCCGAAGCCCGCAAAAAGCCGGGACACGCGATCTTCAAGATCCTGCCAGTGCGCGGAGGTATCTGGCAGTACATCGGCCATACCGCGAATGGATCGCAATGCTGTCATGGAGAATCTACTTCAGGCTTAGGGAAATGGGGTTAAGTGTGCCGCAGTCAATTTGGACGATTCAGCTTTGGAAAACTTAAGACACGGAACGAGCGATTAGGGACGCCTCGGCCTCCTCGCGGTCCTGCTCAAGCTTGGCGGCTTTTTCGCGGATCACGCTCTCGAGATGATCAACGAATTCCGTATTGCTGACTTTGTGGTCCGGTGTGCCGTCCACATAGATAAGGTTGCTGGGAGTCGCACCCGTGAGGCCCACGTGCGCCTCACGGGCTTCGCCAGGGCCGTTAACAACGCAGCCAATCACCGCCACGTCCATAGGGGTGCGGATGTCTTCGAGGCGGCGCTCTAGTTCGTTCATGGTGCTGATGACATCAAAGTTCTGCCGCGAGCAACTGGGGCAGGCAACGAAGTTAATGCCATTGCTGCGAAGCTTCAGACTCTTGAGCATCTCGAAGCCGACTTTCACCTCTTCCACCGGATCTGCGGCAAGGGAAATACGGATTGTGTCGCCGATTCCGTCATAAAGCAGCATGCCCAGACCAATGGACGACTTGACGGTGCCGCCGCGCAGGGCGCCAGACTCCGTAATCCCAAGGTGAAGGGGCTGTTCTATCTGCGTAGCGAGCATGCGGTAGGCATCCACCGCCATGAAAACCTCGGACGCCTTCACGCTCACCTTGAAGTCCGGGTAATCGTGTTTATCGAGAATATCGACGTGGCGCATAGCAGACTCAACGAGAGCCTCGGCCGTTGGCTCACCGTACTTCCGCTGCAAATCCTTTCCGATAGAGCCCGCATTCACACCAATACGGATAGGAATACCCTTGTCCCTGGCGCAGGCGACCACCTCCCGGACTTTGTCATCTCGGCCAATATTTCCGGGGTTAATTCTCAGGCAATCGACACCGTACTCGGCCACTTTGAGAGCGATTTTATGATCAAAGTGGATATCTGCCACCAGTGGAACCTGGGCCTGGTTGCGAATCTCCCGGAACGCTTCGGCGGCATCCATGCTCGGCACCGACACGCGAACAATATCGACCCCCGCAGCCTCGAGGGATCTAATCTGCGCGACCGTGGCTTCGACGTCGCACGTTTCCGTGTTCGTCATGCTCTGTACGCTGATGGGAGCATCGCCACCGACAGGCACGGAGCCCACGTGAATCTGGCGACTCTTCCGGCGCTTTATCGGTGACGCTGTTTTCATAGCTCCAACGCTCCTCAGTTGCTCTCATCCAGAGAGCGCTGATAGGCCTCGAATTCTGCCGAAGTGGGGTACAGATTCGTCAATGCCATAGCGTAACTCGATTGGGCGTCACTATCTCCCATGGCCTCGGCGAGACGAATACCAAACCAGAGCCCCCGCGGGCTCTGTTGGCGCACCACCTGTCGGTACTGCTCATAGTAAAGGGCAGCATTGCCATTGTCGCCAGCTTCCAGGCGCAGTTGCGCGATCTCCAGGAGCGCTATCGAGTTGCTGCGCTGCATGGCGAGAGCGCGTAGGAACGCTTCCTCGGCACCTCGGTTGTCAAAGAGTCGCAGTCGGCAAAGACCCAGATTTACAAACGCCTGGGGCCGGGCACCGTAAAGGGTGTCTTTCACCACCAGGGCCAACTGAGCCTCGGCTTCGCGGTAGCGTTCCTGGCTGTAGAGAAACGCTGCGTAATTGTTGCGGGCTCGGGAGAAATCTCGATCCAGGGAAATGGCTCTTGTAAAGCTATCTTCGGCCAGTTCGAACTCGCCGGTGCTCTGGTAAACAAGCGCGAAGGCCTCGTAGACCTCCGCATTGCGGTCGTCGATCTCGACCGCCGCTTTCAGGTTACGCTTGGCATTTTCCCAGTCGCGCTGGCCGATGTACTGTCGCGCAAGCTCAACGCGCTGCTCCATCACATCCTCGGGGGATGCGGGCTCTGTAAACACCGTTTCTGTCTCGGTCACGCAGGCGACCAGCGCCAGCGGCATCAAAAGAACTGCCAGGAGCTTCATGCGTGTGCCTCCCCTTCCGAACGACGTCGTTGTTCGTAGCGCGCGCTGCGGCGGGTTCTGTCGACCACATCGCCAACCAACTGACCGCATGCGGCGTCGATATCATCGCCGCGGGTCGTGCGCACAGTGACAACATAACCCGCATCGACCAGCACCTGCCAGAAGCGTGATACCGCATTACCGCTGGGACGCTCATAACCGGAGTTCGGGAACGGGTTAAAGGGAATCAGGTTGATCTTGCAGGGAAAGCCCCGCAGCAGCTCTGCAAGCTCCCTGGCGTGCTCTCGCTGGTCATTCACCCCGGCCATCAGCGTGTATTCCACGGTGACGACGCGCTTGGAGTCTTTCTGCGCATCGATGTAACGACGAGAGCTGTCGAGCAGCTGCGAGATGGGGTACCGCTTATTGATGGGCACCAGCTTGCTGCGGAGTTCATCGTTCGGGGCGTGCAGGGAGATGGCGAGGCTCGCCTCGCTGACCTCGGCCAGTCGATCGAGCGCGGGGACAACGCCGGAGGTGCTCAATGTCACGCGTCGCTTGGAGATGCCGTACGCAAGATCGTCCATCATGAGATCCATGGCCGCGACGACACTATCGAAGTTGAGCAGGGGCTCACCCATACCCATCATCACGACGTTGGTGACCACGCGGCCTTTGCCGGACTGGAACGCTTCGTAGGAGTCGATAGCACGCCAGACCTGACCGATGATCTCCGCCGCGGTCAGGTCTCGCTGAAAACCCTGCTTACCCGTAGAACAGAAGCTGCAATCCAAGCTGCAACCAACTTGCGACGACACGCAAAGGGTCGCTCGATTGCCATCGGGAATCAGTACCGTCTCCACCAAGCTACCGCCGGAAACGCGAATCAGCCATTTGCGAGTACCGTCTGCGGAATCATGCTGGGATTCGACTTCGGGGGGGCGCACCTCAGCCAGCTTGGAGAGTTTCTCTCGCAGGGCCTTCCCAAGATTCGTCATCTCGGCAAAGTCTGTGACGCCCTGATGATGCATCCACTTCATCACCTGCTGGGCACGAAAGCGCTTCTCGCCCTGCTCAAGGAAGAATTCCTCGAGCTGCGCACGGGTAAGCCCGAGCAGATTGACCCGCTCAGGCAGAACCGTACTGGCGATTAGCGCAGTCACCGGTTTAGGCGCGCTCGCAAATTTCGCTAGAGGCGAAGAAGTAGGCAACTTCGCGCTCGGCAGAGGCTGGCGAGTCGGAGCCGTGTACAGCGTTGGCGTCGATAGACTCGGCGAAGTCTGCGCGGATCGTGCCAGCCTCAGCTTCCTGCGGATTCGTTGCGCCCATTAGTTCGCGGTTCAGGGCGATTGCGTTTTCGCCTTCAAGCACCTGTACGACCACGGGGCCGGAGGTCATGAATTCGATCAAAGCGGGGTAGAAAGGACGCTCCTTGTGCTCCGCATAGAAGCCCCCGGCGACCGTATCGCTCAGACGCAGCATCTTGGACGCAACGATGTTCAGGCCAGCAGCCTCAAAACGAGCATAGATTTCTCCGATATGGTTTTTGGCCACAGCGTCGGGCTTGATGATTGAAAGGGTGCGTTCCACCGCCATCTCTGTTCTCCAGAACCTGTACTTAAGAAAGAAAGGGCGACACCGTGCCGCCCCATCACTTTGCCGGATGACAGCGTGAAAGCAGCTTCACGACGACCGGCAAAAAAGTGCGCGAGATTATACGGGCTTTACCCCGCTACCGCACCCCGGAAAACAGCCTTAAGTTGCTGAGATAACGGCCAAAAATGCCGCTCAGGCGGCCTCTCGACGGAGCCGGGGAACGACCTCATGGAGGCGATCGCTAAAGAGCTCAATGTCTGCGTCACTCGTATACCGGCCTAGGCTGACGCGCAGGGAACTATGGGCCAGAGCTGCGGGCAGTCCGAGGGCACTGAGAACGTAGGAAGGCTCGAGACTGGCGGAGGTGCAGGCTGAGCCCGTCGACATGGCAAATTCTGGTAGCGAGAGAAGCAGAGCCTCCCCTTCTACATCGGCGACACTGATATTCAGAGCACCGGGCAGTCGCTGCGTCGCATGCCCATTGAGCGAGACGCCGTCGATATCGGCGATGAGTTCTAGCAATCGCCCTCTCAGCGTTTGAAGACGAGCGCCTTCCTCTGACAACTTTTGCGCCGCAATGGCCGCTGCTCGCCCCATGCCAACAATCTGGTGAGTGGCCAGGGTGCCAGCCCGCATGCCTCGTTCGTGCCCGCCCCCATGCATCTGCGCATACAGCGCGGTTTTGGGACGTCGGCGGTGATAGAGCGCGCCCATACCTTTCGGGCCGTAAAACTTGTGCGCCGACATGGAAAGCAGGTCGATGCCAAGAGCGTCCACATCCACGGGAATCTTTCCGATGCTCTGGGCCGCATCCACATGCAGTGGCACGCTGGCGGCTCGCGTGACTGCCGAGATGGCGGCGATGTCGTTCACCGTGCCGATCTCGTTATTCGCGTGCATGATGGAAACGATGCAGGTGTCGGGCGTCACGGCCTCCGAGATAGCGTCGCTGCTTATCAGGCCGTCTTCACCAGGCCGAAGGTAAGTCACTGCGACCCCTCGCTCCTCAAGAGCCTTGCAACTGTCCAGGACCGCTTTGTGTTCTATGGCCGAAGTAACGATGTGCGCCGGTTTACCGTCCTCGAGAGCCTGCTCTACAGCCCCCTTTAAGGCCAGGTTGTCAGCTTCCGTGGCACCGGACGTCCACACGATTTCGCGGACATCGGCGCCTATGAGCGCAGCGACCTCACCACGGGCTTCTTCGACCAACTGTTCTGCTTCCCAGCCATAGCGGTGCGAACGCGAAGCTGCATTTCCGAAAGCACCGTCGATGGTCAGACAACCGGCCATGGCCTGGGCCACGTCCGGGTCGACGGGCGTCGTCGCCAGATAGTCGAAATAAACGGGCTTCATTGCCGTCTCCTATCCCAGTCTTCTCTCACAGGCTTCTCTCACAGGGTTCTCTCACAGTTTTCTCTCATCATGTTCAACGCAGTCTTCTTTCAACTTCTTCATTTGCCGTCTTCTTTGGTCGGAAACTAGCGGCGTTTTCTTGAGTTGTGCGCCTCCCAATCCATGGGCTCACAGCGCTTTTGTGTCTCTTTGAGCATGCCACGAAGCATATTCAGTTCCATCTCATCGAGACGCAGGCGACCGTAGAGTCTGCGCAGGCGCTGCATCAACTGCCGTGGCGCCGCAGGATTGAGAAAACCGATCTGGCCTAGCGTTTCCTCCAGATGGACATAGAAACGCTCCATGTTCTCCTGCGTTGCCGGCGGTGAATCCCACTCCTCATCCAGCGCCTCGGGCAGCGCATCGCCGTGCTCGAACATGTGGAGTTCGTAGCAGATGATCTGCACTGCCATGGCGAGGTTCAGGGAGCTGTAGATATCACTGGTCGGAATCGCCACGTGCAGGTTACAGCGCACGAGCTCCTCATTTGCCAGCCCGTTGTCCTCTCGTCCAAAAAGGATAGCCACCTCACCTTGCTGGGAAAACTCACTCACATCAACCGCGGCTCGGCGTGGGTCCGTAACGGGCCATGGAATTCTGCGATCCTTCGCGCTCGCTCCAAGTACAAACCCGCAGTCGTCGATGGCCTCATCCAAACTGCTCACAACCATCGCATTTTCCAGCACGTCGTTTGCTGAAACCGCCCGCCAAGTCGCTTCCTTGTGAGGGAACTCTTCAGGACTGACCAGCACCAGGCGCGACAGCCCCATGTTCTTCATGGCACGAGCGACAGCACCAATGTTTCCAGGGGTCGATGTCTCGATGAGAACGATGCGGATGCGGTCGAAATTCATGAAAAACAGGCGTTGAATCGGGGTGCGCAAGTGTAACAAAGCGGCGGCATGGAAAGGCCTTGCCTGTTATACTCCGCCGCCGTTTCGCACCCCCGGATCAGAAGCTGTCATGGAACCAATGACCACCATCGCCCTGCGCGCCGCCCGTAAAGCTGGCGAGTTAATCGTGCGCGCATCAGATGAACTGGATCAGGTTGAGGTGCGCCAGAAGCACGTTAATGACTTTGTCTCGGATATCGACGAGCAGGCGGAACAGGAAATCATTCGCGCCCTTCGCCGCGCCTACCCCGACCATGCGTTTCTCGGCGAAGAAAGCGGTCGCGAAGGCCCAGAAGACGCAGAATACGTGTGGGTCATCGACCCTCTTGATGGCACGACCAATTTCCTGAGAAGCATTCCCCACTACGGCGTTTCCATCGCGTGTCTGCACAACGGGCGCCCGGAGCACGCGGTCATCATCGACCCTGTGCGCCGGGAAGAGTTCATCGCTTCGCGCGGACGCGGCGCTCAGCTGAACGGCCGACGCATTCGTGTCAGTAAGCTGGACCGCCTCGATGGCGCGCTCCTTGGCACAGGAATTCCCTTCAAGGGTCACGAAGACGAGAAGCTCCCAGCGTTTGCAGAATCCATGAGCACCCTGGCGGGTCAGTGCGCGGGTATCCGCCGCGCAGGTGCCGCCTCTCTGGACCTTGCCTATGTAGCCGCAGGCCGGCTGGATGCTTTCTGGGAAGTAGGTCTCTCGATTTGGGACGTTGCAGCCGGCGCGCTGCTGGTTAAAGAAGCCGGCGGCCTGATCACCGCCATCGATGGCTCCGACAACTATCTGGAAGGTGGCAGCCTGGTGTGTGGCAACCCGAAGGTGTTCAAAGCGGTGCTTAAGGCGACCCAGCCCCTTCGTTAATCCAGGCGTATTTGGCCGGTACGCGGCTCGCCAACTCTCGCCATAACGACTCTTACCGCACACGACGACTATTGGGCCATCAGCGCAACCGCTATTGGGCCGCCATAGATACCCTTCCACGTCGTAGCGTATTCGGTGAGGCCCAGATTCAGGGCAATCTCCTGGGCGGCGAGGCCCGGCGCGCGCGAAGCGTTTCAGGCGTCCAGCAGCAAGATGCCCTAAGGCATCAGGTCGTCCTGCTCCACGCCTTCTTTCACGGGAATAATCAGATCTTCCTTGCTCACACCCAGCGCGAGGAGCACGTTAGACGCAACGTAGATCGATGAGTAGGTACCGATCAGTACGCCCACCAGCAGCGCCACGGCAAAGCCGAAGATCATTTCACCGCCAAACAGCGCCAGTGCCAGAAGCACGAGCAAGGTCGTCAACGACGTAACTAACGTCCGGCCCAGCGTTTCTGTCAGGGAGATATTGATTACCTTCTCAGGATCGGAGCGGCGAAGCTTGCGGAAGTTTTCCCGGATGCGATCGGACACCACGATGGTGTCGTTCAGGGAGTAACCAATCACGGCCAGGAGGGCTGCCAGCACCGTCAGATCAAACTCGAATCCGATAATCGAGAAAAAGCCAAGGGTGATCAGCACGTCGTGCACCAGAGCCACCACGGCGCCGAGGGCAAACTTGAACTGGAATCGGAACGCGATGTACAGCATCACCAGACCGAGGGCCAGCAGCATGGCGAGACCGCCCTGCTCTCGCAGTTCATCGCCTACCTGCGGGCCGACGAACTCAATGCGCCGTAACTCCACATCCAATCCGCTGGCGCTGCGCAATTCATTCAGCATCTGTGCACCCTGGGCATCGGAATACCCTTCGGGCAGGCGAATTAATACATCGCGATCTGTGCCAAAGCTCACGACGATGGCGCCGTCATAACCGGCGTCCGACAAGGTCGTCCGTATGGCTGTCAGGTCGGCCGTATCCTCATAATGCACCTCCACCAGCGTCCCGCCCGTGAAGTCCAGCCCCCAGTTGAGTTGTCGAACTGCCAGGGAGCCAATGGCCGTGAGGATCAGCAGGACTGAGAACATCGCAGCCAGCTTGCGCTGACCCATAAAGTTAATCGGGTTCATGCGCTCGCTCCCGCCGTGACGTCCCGGCCAATGGCCAAAGAATCAACGCGGCGCCCTCCGTATATGAGGTTCACCAGTGCCCGCGTGCCCATGATGGCCGTGAACATAGACGTGATGATGCCCACGGACAGCGTTACGGCAAAGCCCTTCACCGGGCCCGTGCCCACGGCGTAAAGAATCACCGCCACGATCAGTGTCGTGATGTTAGCGTCGAGAATCGTGGCAACGGCGCGCTCAAAACCCGAGTGAATCGCCATCTGCGGCGATAGGCCGGCCCTCAATTCCTCGCGTATGCGCGAGAAGATCAACACGTTGGCATCCACTGCCATACCGACAGTTAGCACGATCCCTGCAATACCCGGCAGGGTCAGCGTCGCCTCGATGATGGACATGAAGGCTACGAGCAACATGAGGTTAGCCGTGAGCGCAATTACTGCGCAAATACCAAAGATTCGGTAGTACACCACCATGAAAAGAACAACCAGCGCCAGACCGTACTGCACTGACTTCACGCCAAGGCGAATATTCTCGGCGCCCAGGGAAGGCCCCACCGTCCGCTCTTCGACAAAGCTGATGGGCGCGGCAAGAGCACCGGCACGAAGCATGAGCGCCAGTTCCGAAGCTTCAAGCGGTGAATCGAGGCCGGTGATCTGGAATTGAGCACCCAGGGCACTCTGGATTGTTGGCGCCGTGAGAAGCTTCTTCTCGTCGTAAGGAACCTTGACCACGACTTCTTCACCGTTCTCATCGGTTTCGTAGCGGGTGCGATACTTACGCTCAATAAACAGTACACCCATGCGACGCTTGATGTTGTTGCGCGTCGCCCGCGACATCAACATGCCGCCCTCGCTGTCCAGACTGATCTGGACATTGGGTCGGCCATTTTGGTCGAAGCTGGCCTGAGCATTGGAGACACGCTCACCGGTTATGATCACGTCTCGCTCAAGGTTCTCTGTGATTCCCGCTCGATCGGGGCTGCGGTATTCAAAGCGCTGGCGCTGAGAGGGTGGTGCATCAGGGTTAGCCACCAGGCGGAATTCAAGGTTAGCCACCTTGCCGAGAATCCGCTTGGCTTCCGCCGTATCCTGGATTCCAGGCAGCTCAACCACAATGCGGTTGCTACCCTGCTGTTGCACCAGGGGTTCTGATACACCCAGTTCATCAACGCGGTTGCGCAGGGTCGTCAGGTTCTGACTGACCGAGTAAGCAACGATTTCGTCGAGGGTCTGCTCCGTCATCGTCGCCGCAATCAGCCACTCATCACCCTCTTCGCGGCGATCGAGGAGCAATTCAGGCGCATTTTCTGCGATAAGACTGCGCGCCTCTTCCCGTAGTTCCTCCGTGCGGAAACGACCGAGCACAGTACGGTCATCCTCAAGGGCAACCAATCCCCGGATGCGCTCTTCCCGCAGCGCTCTTTTCGTGGAATTGAGGTAATACTCCATGCGGCGCTCTACCGCCGCATCCACATCGACCTCCAGCTTAAAGTGAACACCACCGGAAAGATCCAGACCTAGTTTCATAGGCTGACCACCGAGGCTCGTCAGCCAGTCGGGCGTGGTTTCGGCCAGGTTCAGGGCCACGATATACGCGTCACCCAAGGCCCGGGATACCACGGCCTGGGCCCTCAATTGTGCATCTCCTTCCCGCAGACGAATCAGGGCATTGCGGCCATCTGCATCAACAAGCTCACCAAAATGCTGAATACCGGCGTCATCGAGGGCCTGCGTCGCCTTAGTGAGCGATCGCTCGTCCACCAGCGTCGCACTGCTCTCTCCCGCGATCTGCAGTGCGGGATCCGGGGCGTAAATGTTGGGTAGTGCATAGAATGCGCCTGCGAGCACGACCAGGAGCACGAGCAGGTATTTCCAAAAAGGGTATCGATTGAGCATGACTAATTCTGTGTTATCTGGACGTGGCGGCCGGAGCAGCCACCTTCACGAGCGGTGGCGCATTATAGACGCTAGCGATGGTCGCTCAAGGGAAGGAATGCGGGCATTTCTGCGGAACTCAAGGGGCCATCTTGGGAAACGCGAGATTTGGCAACGGCGGGGCTTGCGCCGGATTTTAGGATGCGCGGATGCTGAAATTCGCGACCTGCGCCGAGCCCTAGTTCAGAAACACCCGCGCATTGCGGAACAAACGCAGCCAAGGGGAGTCTTCCCCCCAGTCTCTCGGCGCCCACGACAGCTGACGAGTCCGTACAACGCGTTCCGGATGGGGCATCATGATGGTCACACGACCGTCCTCGTTGCAGACGCTCGTAATACCTGCCGGGGATCCATTGGGATTGGCCGGATATCGCTGGGCAACCTCACCAGCGTTTTCGATGAATCGCAGGCCAACGCCACCGCGGCTCTCTAGCGTCATATGGGCGCTGTTATCGGAAAAAATCGCGCGTCCCTCACCGTGCGAGACGGCTACGGGAAGACGCGAGCCCACCATCCCGGCCAGCAGCACCGATGGCGACTCCTGCACCTCGACCAGCGATAGACGCGCCTCGAACTGCTCGGATCGATTGCGGCGGAAGTACGGCCAGTCGTCGGTACCGGGAATGAGTTCACGGAGGACGGACAGCATCTGGCAGCCGTTGCAAACGCCCAGGGCGAAGGTATTCGTGCGCTCAAAAAACGCCGCGAAGCTTCGCCTCATACTCTCGTTAAAAAGAATGGACTTCGCCCAGCCTTCCCCCGCTCCGAGCACATCACCGAAGGAGAAGCCGCCGCAGGCCACCAACCCGTGGAAGTGGTCGAGATTCGCTCGACCCGCCAGGAGATCCGACATGGTCACGTCGACGGCGTCAAAGCGCGCTCGATCGAAGGCCGCCGCCATCTCAACATGACCGTTAACGCCCTGCTCGCGCAGCACCGCCACTCGCGGCCGCTTGAGGTTGACGTAAGGCGCGGTCGTGTCGTGCTCGGGATCGAACGCGACGCTCGGCTGCAAGCCCGAGTCTGACTCGGTCACCCGGGCAAACTCTTCCTCGGCGCAGCGCGGGTCATCGCGGAGCGCCTGAATCTCGTAGCTGGTTCGCGCCCACTCGGTCTGGAGTGACGAGCGCTCCGCGGAGAACAGCTGGGACGAACCTTGGGAGACAGTGATCTGTTCGTCCGCCGTGCGCACCCTCGCGATGGAGACTATTGCTTCTGCAATGCCCAACGCCGCCGCCTTCTGTTTCCAGTCGCTGAGCGCGCAAACTTCCAGTTGGAGCACAGCCCCAATCTCTTCGCTGAAAAGAAACCTAGTCGCATCGACGCCCTCGGGAACCTGAATCTCCAGACCACAGCGACTCGCAAAGGCCATCTCCAGCAAAGAGATGATGGCACCACCGTCGGAGCGGTCGTGATAAGCCAGCACGTCGCCTCGCTCGCGACCCCACTGCATAAGTGCAAAGAACGATCGCAGGTTTTTAGCATCAACGTCCGCTGTCTTGTCTCCCAGCTGGCCGTGCACCTGCGCATACGCGCTCGCCCCCAGACGGTTTGCGCCAAAGCCAAGATCCAGTAGAACGAGCACCGTTTCGTCCTGAACCATCAGCTCGGGAGTCCAGGTCTCAGCGACATCACCAACCGGGGAAAATGCGGAAACAATGAGAGAGACCGGCGCTGTCATTACCTTGCTAGCATCGCCGTCAGACCAGCGTGTCTGCATGGACATGGAGTCCTTGCCCACAGGAATGGCGATTCCCAGAGCGGGGCAAAACTCTTCACCGACCGCATGAACGGCCTCATAGAGCGCAGCGCCCTCTCCAGCCTCACCGGCAGCAGCCATCCAGTTTGCCGAGAGGCGCACATCGCCCAGGGAAGCCACGGGGGCTGCAAGCAGGTTAGTCACCGATTCCGCGACAGCCATGCGCGCTGCCGCCGCGGAATCCAGTAGCGCCGCGGGGGTCCGCTCGCCCATGGCCATGGCCTCACCAAGATTGCTGTCGTAACTGACCATGGTCACCGCACAATCGGCGACCGGCACCTGCCAGGCGCCCACCATCTGATCTCTTGCCACCAATCCGGTCACGGTGCGGTCACCAATGGTGATCAAGAACTGCTTGCTAGCCACCGCCGGCAGGTTAAGGACACGGCGAATCGATTCCTCAAGGGACGCTTCGGCGACGACCGGATCGGACTTGCGATCCTGCCGGTTATCGGTGCGATGCATCTTCGGCGGTTTGCCAAAAAGCACGGGCATCGGCATGGAAACAGGAGAACTGTCGAATACCGCGTCTTCCACGCGGATAACACGCTCCTCCGTAGCAACGCCCACATCAGCGACCGGACAGCGCTCTCGCTCGCAAATGGCGAGGAACTCGTCGATTCGTTCCGCGGTGACCGCCAGCACATACCGTTCCTGACTTTCGTTACACCAGATCTCTAGGGGCGACATGCCAGGGTCATCATTTGGGACAGAGCGCAGCGAAAAAAGTCCACCGCAGCCACCGTCCTTTACAAGCTCTGGCAAGGCATTTGACAGCCCACCCGCTCCCACGTCATGAACAAAGGCGATGGGGTTGTCGTCTCCAAGTTGCCAGCAGCGGTCAATCACTTCCTGACACCGTCGCTCCATTTCCGGGTTCTGGCGCTGTACGGAGGCAAAATCCAGATCTTCCTGACCGTCGGCGCTGGCCATGCTCGAAGCGGCACCACCGCCCAGACCAATCAACATAGCCGGACCACCGAGGACAAGCAGCCGAGTACCCGGCGCAAACTCGGGCTTATCAACGTGTTCTTCCGCAATGTTGCCGAAGCCACCGGCAATCATGATGGGCTTGTGATAACCGCGAAGCTCAAAGCCCCCCTCTACCGGCAACTGCTGTTCATAGGTCCGGAAGTAGCCGCACAGATTCGGGCGACCAAACTCATTGTTGAAGGCCGCACCACCGATGGGCCCTTCAATCATGATGTCCAGCGCCGAGGCGATACGTGCCGGTTTACCGTGATCTGCCTCCCATGGCTGTTCCCGGCCCGGGATGCGCAGATTGGACACACTGAATCCTGTCAGCCCGGCCTTGGGCTTCGATCCGCGGCCTACGGCGCCCTCATCACGGATCTCCCCACCCACTCCGGTACCCGCGCCAGGGAACGGTGCGATAGCCGTAGGATGGTTATGCGTCTCCACCTTCATGAGCAGATGAACAGGCTGCCCATGACTGCGATACACCTGATCATCAGCGTCGGGATGAAAACGGCTCGCCACAGGGCCGGCGACGACGGCTGCATTGTCGGAATAGGCAGACAGCACACCCTCGGGCGCATTTGCATGCGTATTGCGGATCATGGCGAACAGGCTCTTGGCTTGCTCGACCCCATCGATGGTCCAGTCGGCGTTGAAAATCTTGTGCCGACAATGCTCTGAGTTGGCCTGGGCGAACATCATAAGTTCCACATCGCTGGGATCACGACCCATGCTCTGGAAGCTCTCGACCAAGTAATCGATCTCATCCTCTGCCAGAGCCAAACCCAGTTCTTGGTTAGCCAGCTCAAGGGCCGCACGCCCCTCGGCGACAATGGGCACAGTCTGGCCTGGTTTCGGCTGGGCACTGCTGAACAGGCCGTCGAGTCCTGCGAGTTCATTAAATACCGCTTCCACCATCGGATCGTGCAGCAGGGCCAGCAAATCGGCTCGCCGATCACGGGGGATTCCTGAAACCTTGAACGCCATGGCGCGCTCAACGCGGCGCACATTCGCAAGACCGCAGCGATGCACGATATCCGTAGCCTTGCTGCTCCACGGGGAGATCGTTCCGGGACGCGGGGCGGTAAAGATCCAGCCATCGGTATCCAAAGTAGACGCGTCAACAGGCTCCTCTGTCCCCGATGCACGCAGGATGTTGCGCAACGTTTCGCCGTCTTCTGAACTCAGAGGTTCCGCATCGACAACATGGACGTAGACACTGGCTTCGACCTTGATTTGGGGCGCCCAAGGTCGGCATTTTCCCTCCAGGGCGGCGACGCGAAATGGCGATAGCGCAACGGCTCCAGGGATTACCAGCATGACAGGATCTCGGGGTCAGTCGGGAAGCCGCGGATTGTACCTGCGACATGGACCCGCGTTAAGAAAAACTGCGTTTCTCGAGCGAAATCGGCCTTAAGGTCACGGGAGCACTGACAACTTCATCCACTTTTCGCACGCCCCCAGCATCCATCCAGTGGTTGCACCGCCATGCTGATGAGCGCGCTACAATGAAACGCATGAAGTGGCTCTGGACAGCAGCGCTGATCTTCCTCAGTGCGTGCAGCGGCAACGATTCTTCACTGGAGGCCATCGCCGATCGTGGGGAGCTGCGCTTTGTGACACGCAACGGGCCTACAACGTACTTTCTCGGCCGCGACGGGCCCGAAGGCTTCGATTACGAACTGGCCAGACTCCTTGCTCGAGAGCTCGATGTTGAGCTGCGCGTGGAGCCCATGTTCACCCTAGACGCCCTGTTCTCAGCCCTCGATCGCGGCGAGGCTGACCTCGCCGGAGCGGGCCTGACCCTGACGAACCAACGGAACACGCACTACGCAGGCACAAGGGCTTACGCCGAACAGAGCCCGCAGATCGTCTATAAAGTGGGCGAGCGAAAGCCGCGCAAGCTCGCAGACCTGGTTGGTCTCAACATCGTCGTCATGGAAGGCAGTAGCCACGAAGAGCTCCTATCGCGACTGGATGCCGAGAGCGACATTCAACTTCATTGGACCCGTATCGCCGTGAGCGATCCCCTGCGACTCCTGATGATGGTCAACAACGACGAGGCGGACGTAGCCATCATCGATTCCCGCGACTTCTTCATTCAGCAAAACCTGGTGCCGCGACTCGAAGTGGGCTTCGACCTCGCAGAACCGCGAGAAATCGTCTGGTATTTGTCTGCCGAGGCGCAGGATTCCGAACTCCTCGCCTACATCGATGGTTTTCTTGAGCGAAAGGCCGCGGATGGAACGCTTGAACGACTTCGGCAGCGTCACTTCTATCGCGACGGCGATATTTCTCGCATCGATTCCCAAACCTTTGTGGGCAGCGTGCGCCGGGATCTCAAGAACTATCAGCAACTCATCCAGCTTGTCGCGAAGGAGCAGGCGTTACCTTGGGAACTTCTGGCCGCCATTAGCTATCAGGAATCCCACTGGGACCCCGCAGCCACATCGCGCACCGGTGTTCGCGGCATGATGATGTTGACGCGGGCAACCGCCAAGGAACTCGGTGTTAGCAATCGCACAGACCCCGGGCAAAGCCTCCGCGGCGGCGCACGCTACTTCAAGAACCTTCGGCGACGTCTGCCTGACGACATCCTCGAGCCCGATCGCAGCTGGCTTGCCCTGGCCGCCTACAATATTGGCATGGGACATCTCGAGGATGCGCGGGTTCTCACGCAGCGGCGTGGCGGCGACCCTCACCTCTGGGACGACATCATGGAGACACTCCCACTCCTGGAAGAATCAGAGCACTACAACTCGCTGCGTCACGGCTACGCCCGAGGCCTCGAGGCGGTGCGTTATGTGCAGAACATTCGGCACTACTACAACATCCTTCAGTGGCAGAGCGCCCGCGCCAAAGCGCCAAAGCCGCCGCAGGATGCTTCGGAGCTGCTCCCTGACAGTCTTCGTGATCTTTGGCTAGACGCCTTGTAGGTAGGGGGCTAAGCCCCGCCGAAGCAGTGTTGCCAGTTTTACCGGCGAGCTCGAAAGAAGTTTCTTAGCAAATCGCCGCTAGCTTCTTCAAATGCCTCAAGCTGCCGCCACGTCACGACGTGATTGAAGGTTGTTTCGTCCAACAGCTGACGAGCGCTCACCACTGCACCCGCGCGAGGCTCCAGAGCGGCAAACACCAGCGTGTCGATGCGGGCATGCACCATCGCGCCACAACACATGCTGCAGGGTTCCAGGGTCACGTACAACTGAGCGCCTGGCAGACGGTAGTTATCGGCATGCTTGGCCGCAGCACGCAGGGCAACCATCTCGGCATGGGCCGTGGGGTCGCAGGACGAGATCTGCTGATTCCAGCCCTCGCCAATGATTTCGTCGTTGAGCGTCACAACGGCGCCTACCGGTACTTCCTCATGCTCCGCGGCGATACCCGCCAATTCCAACGCCCGCCCCATAGCCAATTCATCGAACGATGCCGGGCTTGTCATTGCTCTGCCTCGAAGGCTCCCTGTTGCGCTCCCGCCCGTGCCCAGAAAAACACGGCATATGCCAAAGCGATGGATACAGGCATATCGAGGAAAGTCGTATAGGTGAGCCAAGCGTCCTCGCTGAAGAATCTGGCAACCAGGTAGTTTGCGCCCGCCATGAATACGCCGAGCAGACCGAGCCCCACGGCCATACGTCCCGTGTGGATGGGCGATGGCATGTAACGCTGCATGCGTTCACCGAAGTACTTTCCGCCGCGCAGCAGGCCGTCGCCAAAGAACAGCGTCGCCGTCAGCAATCCTAAAACGGTGCTCTTCATCTGCACCATGAACTCGCTTTGAAAAGCCAGGGAAAAGCCAGCGGAAATCAACAGCATGATGGTTCCAAATACGGCGAAGCCGCCCAGAAGATCAACGCGAACATAGCGCTGAAGCAGCACCAGGGTGAGACCCGCAGCGGCGCCAATCAACGCCGCCGTCGTCAGATCACCCGTCACCTTTCCCACGACGAAGAACAGCGCCCCAAGACCGAGATCGGCATAGACGGAATACTTGTTCCGCTCCCATCGCGCGGCGGCTTCCGCAGCCACAGCAGAGTCCTGCGTTGGAATCGCGTTCATCAGGCGGCTGTCCGCCATGAAGCGAATATTCTTTCCCGGGTGGCTCTCATAGAGGATAGATTCGCCGCGCCGGACCATAACGCCGAGGCGCCACCAGTTGATATAGCCGACTTCAATCGTCAGGCCACAGTCGGCTTCCTTAGGGCTAATGGAGTGTTCCAGATTTCTGTAGCCGGCATTAAAGAGCAGCTCATCCTCAGACACGAGTGTCTCTCCAAGATATGCCTGAGAAGAAAAACGGCTCATGCCGTAGCGTGCCACGATAGTGAGCTTCCCCTCGGGAAGATCGACACGGCTTTGCAGGCGGTTAAATGCCATGATCACACGATGCGTAGTGAGTATGGCAATAGCCGCACCCCACGCTCTGCCTACTGCGAGTCACAAACGTTTAGCCCTTAATTAAACAGCCGCCTATTTTCCAAATTCGCAGAACGATTAAAAGCGCCATGTTCGAACACTTCTTCCGCCACTGCCCACTTGCACAGGGCTCGCTTAAGCAGATTCCATGAATATTTTAATCGGGGCTTTCGTTGCAGAGCCAAGGTGGCAGCATGGACCCCAAAGCAAATTAGTCTGGCAACGCGTAGGCAATTACATAACCCCCTTTGCCATCACGCTGACTTTTGGAATCGATGTACTTGTTCGTCGCAGGGTCTCGCGGATAACGCCACGTGGGGTTGGGTACCGTCACAATCAGATACTGCCTACCGTCTTGCTGGGACCGATACGTCATTGGTGTTGCTAAACCGTTACCAGGTAACTCGGCTTCCCATACTTCTTTACCAGTCCGCAAATCGAAGGCTCGAACTTTGGCATCCATGGTAGAGCTGATAAATGTCAGGCCACCGCGCGTTGTCAGGGTGCCGGCCCGAATTGCGCTGCCGACGTCGAACGGCAATCCGGAGCGGATGTTGAATGGCCCTGACTGACTCATGTCGCCGACTGGGCGTTTCCAGAGAAGCATATTGGTGTTGAGATCGATAACAGCGAGCATCGACCACGGCGGTTCAAAGCAAGGTACAGCAGTTCCAAGCCTCGACATGAACGGGGCTGGATAACCGTAGGCCTTAATTTGCCTATGATCGTAGGGGTTGCTTGAATCAGGCTCTCCCATCGCTGGCATGGGCCCATCTTCGCTAATCCGTACTGCGGGGTGTTTCGGACCCAGTAGCAGACGTGCAATGGGGCCCGCTTCGGCGACCTGCTGTGGTGTCACCATCGACAGGCGGTGGGCCAGCATCATCGGTGCTGCCACGAGAAGGCCGTTATCCGCATCGACCGATACGCTACCCCAGTTAAAGCCGCCAAAATTACCCGGATAAAGCATGGTGCCCGTCTGGGTGATACCCGTTACCAGAGAGGGAGGCGTGTACATGCCGTCATAGTTCATGGTGCGGTACTCAATCCGACACACCATCTGATCTATGGGCGTAAGACCCCACATATCTCTTTCATACCGATAGGGGTGAAAATCTGGCAGCGGTGAATCCGGCTGAGTGGGCGAGAGCCTCTCCCCGTCTATAGCCCCAAACTGCGGCACCGGCTTTTCTGGCGTGGGGAAGACCGGCTCTCCATCACGCCGATCAAGAAGAAAAATATCGCCCATCTTGGTCGGCACCGCCACCGAGGGAACAAGTTCGCCGTCACGTCGGACATCAACCAATACCGGTTGAGCGGGCACGTCATAATCCCAGACATCGTGGTGCACCGTCTGATACTTCCAACGCTCAACGCCCGTGGTGGCATCGATGGCGACGACGGATGATGAATACGCCTCGTCGAAATCGCGGCGCGCGCCTCCATAGTAGTCTGGAGCGGGGTTACCGGTGGGGGCATAAATGAGGTTGAGCTCGGGGTCGTAGCTCATGATCGACCAGACGTTGGGCGTACCCGGCGTGTAGGTCTTTCCCGGTTCTGGAAATCCTGTGTTCTCGGGATTGCCGAGATCCCATGCCCAGCTAAGTTCTCCGGAAATTGCATTAAAGGCACGTACGACACCTGATGGGAGCCCCATGTCCTGCGTATCAGTGACCTGCCCACCCACAACGAGATTGTCGCCCGCAAGAAGAGGCGACGACGTTACCCAATACTCGAAAATCTCATGCTGATCACCTAAGCCTTCCCACAAATCGACGAGGCCATTGTCACCGAAGTCGCTACAGAGCTCTCCATTCTCTGCATTCACGGCGATGAGCTTGGCGTTCACCGTTGCCGTCACGATGCGGCTCGGGCACTGCCCTTTGTAGGAGCCAGGGGCCTCGTGATACGCGACGCCGCGGCAGGTTAAGGCGTATTGATTATCCATCGGCGGCTCGATGCCTGGATCGAACCGCCAGATTTCTTCTCCGGAGGCATCGTCGATGGCGATCAAAACGTTACGCGCCGCGCAGAAGTACAAGCGTCCGTCGATGTTGAGTGGCGTGGCCTTAAAGTCCTCTTCGACCCCCGTGCGGTATCGCCAAACTTCCGTGAGATCGCCGACGCTAGACACGTTAATGTCATCGAGGGTGGCAAACCGAGTACCGCCTTCGGTATTGCCGTAATGACGCCAGTCATCGTTTGATGCAACCTGATCGTCAAGGCGAACAGTACCTGAGCCAGCGCGCTCATAGCCCTGCGCGCTTGCAAATAAAAGAACCAGCACGGATGCGATAGCCGGGGCGCCGAACCACCAGCGTGATACTGGCAATGGCGCCGCAGCATCCTCTCTGTCGCCGGTAACAAAAGCGCGAAACCATGGCGTCAGAAGCCATCCGCCAAAGCCTACCCACATCGCTAGGCGCGGCAAAAGACCCAAGAAATGCAACTGAGATTCATAGATTGACCACAGCAGCGTACCGGCACACAGCGCGCCATAGAGAACAATAGCGCGGGCATTGCGTCGCAGAATCAAAACGGCCACCGCCACGGCGGTTATGCCACTCAAGAGGTAGTACGGGCTTCCCCCCAGGTAAACAAGAAGCCCCCCGCCCGCCATCAATGCCAGTCCTATGAGCGCCAGCAGGGCTAAAAATATCCAGTTCAGAATCATCGCGAGCCTCGCGCAGGTGGCCTCAAAATGTAGGGGGCTTAAAAGCTTTATGGCTTACAGGGGGAATATGGTATTTCCTCCGTCCATGACGATGCCTTGCCCTGTAAGGTAGTCGCTCTCTCTGGACGCCAAGTAAACAGCAATACCCTCCATGTCGGCCAACTCGCCAATGCGCCCGATGGGCGAGCGACGCCGCGCTGATTCCTGGAACGCGTCGCTGGTGTTGAGGGACATCTCAGTTTCAATAAAGCCCGGCAAGATCGCGTTCACCCGGATGCCGGCGGTGCCGAGTTCCACGGCCAGCGCCTGAACCAAGCCAATAACCGCAGCCTTCGTCGTTGAATAGCCAGCAGCTCCGCCGGTTCCCAGGAGAGCAGCAATTGAGGAAGTGGCGATTAGTCTCCCTGGAATTTTTCTATCGAGCATGTGCTCGGTGATAGGTGCCCATGTCTGCACCACGCTCATGAGGTTGAGATCGATGGTATCCAACCATTGCTGTCGGCCCACCGCGTGAGAAGCCCCTCTGAAACCGCCGCCTCCGGCGTTCGCAAAGCAGCTGTCGATCTTGCTGAATCGGCTCAGGGTTTGATCAAAGCTATCCGCAATCGATGCTTCGTCGGTGACGTCGCAGACAAAGCTCTCCACGTCACCACCCATGGCGCGTAATTCTGCCAGCGCCTGCGCATTTTTTTCTTCATTGCGACCCCAGATCGCAATGCTGGCCCCAGCTTTTAGTAGCCCTCTGGCGTAGGCGAGCCCTAAACCGCCATTTCCGCCGGTAACGACCGATACGTGTTCCGCGAGATTAAACACTACCTATTGCCTCACTCTATTCCGTTGTTTTTGAAGATTCTTGACGAGACGAGCGAATCCTCAGGCGCAGTCTGCAGCCCGATGAGATTGCCGTCCGGATCTCGACCAAAGACAATTTCCCCACCATCCATCGGTACCGGATCCGTGACGAGTGAACCGCCGGCGCTGAGTAACAGGTCACTGGCTTCACCGAGATCAGACACGTCGAACACAATCATGTTGTAACCGAGGGCATCGATATTCCGCGGTGTTTCTAAGTCTTCCGTTGGGTGGCTATGGAACTGAAAGATCTCGAGCTCCAAATTCCGAACTTGAAACCACGCCGCTTCGGCCGCGCCGTCTTTCAGTCCAGAAACCTTGTCGAACTTTTCGCCCTTTAGACGCATGAAGAACCACTCTCCAAAGGAGCGAAACTCGGGTTGACCCAGGAACTTGGCGTAGAACTCGGACAGGCGATCGATGTTTGGAGTCGCTAAAGCAACTTGGCGTATGCGGTACTGATTCTTTGGTGGTGTGGGCAAATCCAGTTGGGCAACATCGACTTCCTCGACCTCGACGATCAGCCCGTCGACGTCGCGGGAGTATGCGTAGCGAACAGGATTCTTGGGGTTGAGTTGCTGCATGTCCCTGGCGCCCATGAACGTGGCGCCAGCTGAAAGAAACTTTTCATACGCCTGCGTCGCTTTGTCCACCTGAAAACACACGTGCATGATTCCAGGGCCCTCAACGTCCAGCTCCGGCGTAGTTAGCGCTTCCTGCGAGGGATTGGCGAAAGACATCAGTCGCAACTGCGAATTCACGCTTTGAATCATGGCCGTACTGACAACCACGTCGCCGCGACCAGCAAGCTGGTCAAACGCCGAATTTGAGGCGATCTGCGACCGCTGCGCTAGCTTCATGTCAAAAGCGCCGCTGTAGAGCTCGATGGTGTCGTCGAGGTCACTCACGGTGGCGCCAATGTAGCTAACGCCCTTAATGACGGAATCGTCGGGAAGCTGCGATGTAACGGCGCCTTTTGAGCATCCCGTCAACATGAAAATCGACAGGCTCACACAGACCCAGATCCTCCTCCCAGCCACGCTCCATTGCTCTGACTGGTGTGACAGTTCGCGCAACTCACTCTCTCCTTCGCACATCCGCTCAACTAATTAAGTTTACTTTATATTTACTTAATGACATTATTATGCAGAATTTAATGTCTATAAACAAATTATTTACTCTTTAAGTAAATATATATAACACTTATAAGATAGAGGGACTGCATGATGCATCTGAACGCGACGATAAAATCCAGGGCCTGTTGTGCGGCGCTAATGCTTGGCTCCAGCGGAGTGCTCGCGCAGAGTGCTCAAGAACCGTTAGCCGCCCGCACCGAGAACCGGGTGATAGAAGAGGTAACGGTTACAGCGTCCAAACGCGAAACAACACTCCAAGACACACCCATCGCCGTATCGGTGACAACAGCAGAGCAAATAGAAGACGCGCAAGTACGCGACCTCATCGACCTCCAGTCTCTCGTTCCTTCGCTTCGAGTCAGTCAATCAAGCCTCTCGATCAACACAAACTTTATTGTGCGGGGCTTTGGCAATGGCTCCGCAAACCCGGGTATCGAACCATCGGTCGGTGTTTTTGTCGACGGCGTTTATCGATCTCGCGCTCTTTCGCAGATTAGCGACTTGCCCGATTTACAGCGAATCGAAGTGCTCAGCGGTCCTCAATCGACACTCTTTGGCAAGAATGCGTCTGCCGGTGTCATCAGCATCGTGACGCAAGAGCCGCAGTTTGAGCAAAGCGGTACCGTTGAGGTTTCTTATGGCAACTACGACGCGCGACTTGCGAAGGCCAGTATTACCGGGCCTATTACTGATCGCCTTGCGTACAGCCTTGGAGGCTCCGTTAACGTTCGCGATGGTTACATCGACGACATCATCATCAATCAGGATCTTAACGATCGCGACCGATGGTCGCTTCGCGGCCAACTTCGCTATGAGCCAAGCAGTGACCTTAAGTTTCGATTGATCGCAGACTATGACGAGATCGATGAAGTCTGCTGCGGTGCCACAAATGTCGTCGATGGGCCCCTTGGCGGCATTGTGCGGGCGATTGGCGGTGAGTTTATTCCCGATGAGCCTTTGTCACTCGATAGCACCGTCAATTATGCGCCGACCAACCGAGTCAAAAACTACGGCCTCTCGTTACAAGGAGATTGGCGTGCAGGAGACATTGACGTTACCGGAATTGGGTCTTACCGGCAGAATGAGACTTTCGTAAATCAAGACAGCGACTTCACGAGCCTCAACTCTATTGGGGTGAACATCAATGAAGTAGACATTGAGACGTTCACGGCCGAGTTACGAGCGGCCTCCGATTTCGACGGTCGATTGAATTTTCTTGTCGGCGGATTTTTCTTCCGTGAGGAAATTGATCAAGGGGCTCGCTTCGAAAACGGTGAAGGCTTTGTACTGTTTGCAAACGCCGTTACCGGCGGCGCCTACAGCGCCCTGGAGCCCACGCTTCGCGCGTTGGTGCCAGGGATTCCAGAAGGCACCTTCGGAGGCGTCGGGCAAGGCAGAATCCTGGACTACGCCTACGAAAACACCGCTTACTCAATCTTCGGCCAAGTCGATCTAGACATTAGTGATCGCTTGGTACTGACGCTGGGCGCTAACTACACCGAGGACGAAAAAGAGGCGGCTTCGAACAACGTCAGTACCGACGTATTCTCGGGCATTGATCTTATTCAAGCAGGCTTTAACGCTGCAGTGTTTCAAGGTGCGCCCCCTGAGCTTGCCAGCGCGCTGGCATCAAACCCGGCGACAAACCCCTTCCTGGGATTACAGGCACTGCAGTTCAATCCCCCGTATCTGAACTATCCGAACTCGGTAGAAAATGGGGAAACAAACGATGATGATCTTACCTATACCATCCGCCTTGCCTTCGACGCGACCGACAGCATCAGTCTCTACGCGACGCATGCGACAGGGTTTAAAGCCTCTTCGTTCAATTTAAGTAACGACAGCCGTCCGTTTGCCGCAGACTTTATTCCCGGCTCGCCCTTTCAAACACCCGCACCCGCAGCCTCCCCCATTCGCGATGCGGGGCTGGCAGTACCTAACCTTCGCACGGGATCTCGGTTCGCTGGACCGGAGGAGTCCGAGGTTTTCGAGCTCGGCCTGAAAGGCTTGTGGGACAACTTCTCCATGAATCTGGCGGTGTTTGATCAGTCTTTGGAAGGGTTTCAAACGAATGTCTTTACGGGTACGGGGTTTATCTTGGGTAACGCCGAGAAGTTGTCGGTAACCGGATTTGAAATCGATACCAAACTATCGCCAATTCCAGGACTCATATTGACTGCTGCCGCGACGTATCTCGACGCGGAATACGATCGCTTTACGGGCGGATCAGCCTTTTCGCCAGGATTCGTCGTGGTCCCGACCGATTTAAGCGGTGAGCGTCCAGCGGGTATACCGGAGTGGTCCGTCGCACTGGGGGCAACCTACACGTTCGAATTGACTAACGGCAACTCGCTGCGTTTGCATGCCGATTACTTTTCCGAGAGTGAAGTCGAGATCGTGAACGGCGTGGATGACTTTCAGCGTGACGTTGAAAACCTAAACGCTACCGCAACGCTGCAGCTAGCAAATGGTTTAGAGCTGTCCTTGTGGGGAAGAAACTTGACCGATGCCGATACGCTGAATCTGGTATCGCCCGCCGTGGGTTTACCGGGCTCGCTGGTGGGTTTTCGCAACCAACCCAGAACGTACGGCGCGCTGGTACGTTACCGCTTCTAAGCTCTGCGATCAGTCCAGAATCGGGCGGGTAAAGCCGCCCGCCTGGCCTTTTGATTCCCTGTCGCTCATCGTCGCTCTTGGCGTTTGGGGAAATGCGGGAGATTAACGAGCTCTGAAGGAGGTTTGATTTCTCGATTTTTCCCAAGCAGATTCTCGCGTACGCCAGCGATGCTGCCCAGGATCATCGCGACCGTTAGATCTTCAACACTTTGTCGGCTGGCACCGCTGCGAATGAGGTACTCGCCGGCCGAGGCAGGCAGTCCAAATGAGATTTCGGTCAATGCCGTCGCGATGTCCATGGGCAAATCATAGAGTTCTGCGGTAACTATCGAAAAGTAGGCGACCGAGGGCTCGCGATCAAAGTCCGTAGGGTTATGGTACTCACTCATACTTGGATAGGTCTGCAGCCTCTCCACGATCAGCCCCCTATCTTCTATGTAAATAAGGTAGGCCCGCGTAACACCTCTAACTAAATCCTCATAGGTTCTCGCCGACTCCGCGGCGGCGAGTTGTTTTCCCCGAAGGTAACGGTACTCGCGTTCCAAGAGTTCCCGCAGCAGTTCGAGCAAATTGCGGAAATAGCGATACATTAAGGTCTTGCTCACCCCCGCACGCTGCGCGATCGTATCCAGCGACAAGTCGGTGGTGCCGTTTTGTGCAACCAGTTCAGCCGCGCTATCGAGGATCATTTCTCGGCGCTTTTCGGGGCTGTAGCGTCTCTTTTTGTCGTCTGCTTCCGCGTCACTCATGCTGTGGTCTGTCCCAATCTTGAGCTGAGGGAGTCTATCAACACTCTATGGAGTTTGGACGGCGGTTTAATAGCAAACACCTCCGCTGACCGTGTCGGCAATCTTCAAATCAACCGAAAAGGCGAACTGCGAGCAATCCCTTCTAGCGGCGGTGATTTAGAGCGCCTGTCGTTTTCCGTCGTTCTCGATCAATCAGACATACGGCGTAAGAAAAATCAGGCAGCTTCTTAAAAGCACAGTGGCAAAGCCATCGAGGCCCGGTAGATTGATAGCGAGACGTCGAGGGATTGTCGCAAGCTTTCGATAGCCATCGAACGAACACACCCGTCTAGATCGGGGCTGAAGCCCGAATCTACTCCCACTCAATCGTCGCTGGTGGCTTGCTGCTGATGTCGTAGGTCACCCTCGAGACACCGCTGATCTCGTTAATGATGCGATTGGAGACGTTCTCCAGAAGCTCATAAGGCAGGTGCGCCCAGCGCGCCGTCATAAAATCCACGGTCTCTACGGCGCGCAGCGCAATGACCCATTCATAGCGTCGTGCATCACCTACGACACCCACGGACTTCACCGGCAAGAACACGGCAAAGGCCTGACTGGTTTTTTCGTACCAGCCAGAAGCGCGAAGCTCCTCCAGGAAGATGGCATCGGCACGCCTTAGGATACTTGCGTATTCCTCTTTCACCTCGCCCAGAATCCGGACGCCTAGGCCCGGACCGGGGAATGGATGTCGGAACACCATGTCGTGAGGCAAGCCCAACTCAAGGCCGATCTGTCGAACCTCGTCTTTGAACAGCTCCCGCAAAGGTTCGACCAACTCCAGGGCCATATCCTCAGGCAGGCCACCCACATTGTGGTGTGACTTGATGACGTGGGCCTTACCCGTCTTGGCTGCGGCAGATTCGATAACGTCAGGATAAATTGTCCCCTGAGCCAGCCAACGCACGTTCGAGAGGCGATTGGACTCCTCCTCGAAGACATCGACGAAGGTGTTGCCGATAATCTTGCGCTTGTCTTCGGGATCCGTAACCCCGGCCAGCCCTTCAAGGAATCTCGCCTGCGCGTTCGCTCGAATCACGCGGACCCCCATGTTCTGAGCGAACATCTCCATCACCTGATCACCTTCGTTGAGGCGCAAAAGACCGTTGTCTACAAAAACACAGGTGAGTTGATCGCCAATAGCGCGATGAAGGAGCGCAGCGACCACCGAGGAATCAACGCCGCCAGAGAGACCCAGGAGCACTTCATCGTCACCCACCGTCTCGCGCACCCGCGCCACCGCATCCTCAACGATACGCGCTGCTGTCCACAGCGCCTCGCAGTGACAGATGTCGGTCACAAATCGCTCGAGGATCCGTTTGCCCTGCAGCGTGTGGGTGACTTCGGGGTGAAACTGGATGCCGTACCACGGATGCCGGACGTGGGCCATCGCAGCAATGGGGCAAGAATCCGTCTCTGCGACGCAAACGAAGTCCTCAGGCACCGCAGTGACCTTGTCGCCGTGACTCATCCATACGTCGAGGAGACCTGCCCCTTCTTGATCCATGTGATCGCGGATGTCATGAAGCAGCGCATCCTGCCCTGTCGCACGAATCTGCGCGTAGCCGAACTCGCTGGTGTCAGAGCACTCGACCGCGCCACCCAACTGAGCCGCCATGGTCTGCATCCCGTAACAGATGCCCAACAAAGGCCAATCACCGGAATAAACGCACTCGGGGGCGAGTGGCGAGTTTACCGCCGCCACGGACTCAGGACCGCCGGACAGAATGATGCCGCT
Organism: Pseudomonadota bacterium; assembly: GCA_038750875.1. GTDB lineage: Bacteria > Pseudomonadota > Gammaproteobacteria > Pseudomonadales > Halieaceae > Congregibacter. The sequence continues at coordinate 176,396 of JBCDGU010000009.1, forward strand.
AGGCGCGAAGGCCCTCAGCTCATGCTCGGAGATATCCCAGGCTCGTATCTCGGAGTAAACACCGATCTCGCGCACCCGCCGGGCAATAAGCTGCGTGTACTGCGAGCCAAAATCGAGAATAAGAATACGGCTGGCATGAATGTCAGTCATAAGTCCTTCCAGATAAAAAGACGCACGGTACGCCGTGCCAATGGTCAGCCCGTTTAGCTGACCGGATAATTGGGCGCTTCCTTGGTAATGGAAACATCGTGCACGTGAGACTCCGACATACCCGCAGAGGTCACTCGAACAAAACGCGGACGGCTGCGCATGGTCTCCATGTCTGGGCTGCCGGTGTAGCCCATGGAAGAGCGAACACCACCCATGAGCTGATGGATGATGGCGCTCGCAGGCCCCTTGTAGGGCACCCTGCCTTCAATGCCCTCGGGCACCAGCTTCTCCGTACCCTTGCTTGCATCCTGGAAATAGCGATCTGACGAACCCTGCGTCGATGCCATAGCTCCGAGGGACCCCATGCCACGGTAGGACTTGTAGGTCCGCCCCTGATAAAGCTCGACTTCCCCCGGGGCCTCCTCCGTACCAGCAAGCATGCTCCCGACCATCACCGCATGGGCACCGGCGACAATGACTTTTGCAATATCGCCCGAAAAACGAATCCCGCCATCGGCGATAACCGGGATGTCGTGCCTCCCAGCGAGGGCGTTTACGGCCTCCGCCACGGCTGTGACCTGGGGAACGCCAATGCCTGTGACAATGCGTGTTGTACAGATGGAACCCGGACCAATTCCCACTTTGACGCCGTCAGCACCCGCTTCGGCAAGCGCCAGAGCAGCCTCTCCCGTAGCGATATTGCCGCCGATGACCTGCATATCCGGGTAAGCGTCTTTGATTCTCCGCACGCGCTCGATGACATTTTTGGAGTGACCATGAGCCGTATCGACCACCAGCGCATCAACACCGGCCGCGATGAGCGCCGCCACACGATCGTCCGTGTCGGGGCTCGTACCGACGGAGGCTCCAACGCGCAGTCGACCGTAGCTGTCTTTGCAGGCATTGGGGTAGTTCTCGGCCTTGTCGAAGTCTTTCACGGTAATCATGCCGCGAAGATCAAAGTCTTCGGAAACCACGAGGATTTTCTCGATCCGATGCTGGTGTAGAAGTTGCTGCACTTCTGTCGCGCCCGCGCCCTCGCCCACGGTCACCAACTTTTCTCGGGGCGTCATGATGGACGACACTTTCTTTTCCATTTCCGTCTCGAAGCGCATGTCACGGCGGGTCACGATGCCGACGAGATCTTCGCCGTCGAGAACTGGCACACCGGAAATACCGTTGGCAGACGTCAGTTCGATCAGCTGCGCGATCGTCGCCGACTGCTGAATGGTGATGGGATCTTTGACGACGCCGCTCTCGTATTTCTTGACGCGGTGCACCTCAGCCGCCTGCTCCTCGATGCTCATGCTTTTATGGATGATGCCAATACCGCCCTCCTGGGCCATGGCAATAGCCAGGCGCGCTTCGGTCACCGTATCCATCGCAGCGGATACCAGAGGGAGGTTCAGTGTGATATCGCGAGTCAGGCGGGTCTGGAGGGAGACATCGGTGGCGACTACTTCGGAATAGCCGGGCAGGAGAAGCACATCGTCAAAGGTGAGAGCTTCCTGATCAATCCGCAGCATAGCGTTCACTTCCACTGTTGTTTGCTGAAGTAGACGCCCTATTATAAAACCTAAGCGTCTCACCCGTCACCGATTATTCAACCCACTTATTCGCTCATTTATTTTATTCGCCCATTTTTGATCGCCAATGCATTCGCCCTCGCCTTCGACAAAGACGACTTCGACCGACTCGGAAACCCTGACCCCCTCAGAACTCAACGGACGGGTCCGTACGCTGTTGGAAAGTCACTTCGATTTCGTGTGGGTCGAGGGCGAGATTTCGAACATGGCCCGTCCGTCCTCCGGCCACTGGTACTTCACCCTCAAGGACGACTCCGCCCAGGTGCGCTGCGCCATGTTCCGCGGCAAAAACCAGCGTCTACGTTTCTCGCCCGAGAACGGTGACCAGGTGCGTCTGCGGGCCCGGGTTTCACTTTACGAGGGCCGAGGCGACTTCCAACTGATCGGCGAGTTCATGGAACCGGCGGGCGCTGGCGCCCTCCAGGCCCAATTTGACGCCCTGCGAAGCAAACTCCAGCAGGAGGGCCTGTTCAGCGCTGATCGCAAGCGCAGCTTGCCATCGGATGTTTCTCACCTGGCTGTGATTACCTCACCGACTGGCGCGGCGTTACAAGACATCCTGCAGGTTCTGGAGCGCCGAAACCCAGCGATACGCGTCACGGTCATTGGCGCCATGGTTCAGGGGGAAGGGGCAGCCAGAAAGCTCAAAGATGCACTGGAACTCGCGAATCAACTGTCTGCGGAAGACTTGAAGGACGACGCCACGGCGCGGGAGCAACCCGCCACCGCCGATCTCAGCGCCGATGCTGATCTCAGAGCTATCGACAGCGACGCTCCTTGGGACTTCGACGCGATCATCTTGGCGCGCGGCGGCGGCTCCCTCGAGGATCTTTGGGCCTTCAATGATGAGTCCCTCGCGCGAACGATCGTTAAGAGCAAGCTACCCGTGATTACTGGCGTGGGTCACGAGGTGGATTTCACCATCGCCGATTTTGCCGCTGATCACCGGGCACCTACGCCATCTGCCGCAGCCGAGTTGCTCAGCGATGACCGACAGGAACTCCTCGCACGTCTGAGACAACAACAGGAGCTGCTTCAGCGAGCGGCAAATCGCCATCTCGCCACCCTTAGACTGCAGTTGGACAATCTGCAGGTCCGCTTGCGCCACCCTGGAGATCGCGTTCGAGAAAGCATTCAGCGTCTCGATGACCGTGAACTTCGCCTGACCGGAGCTATGGACCAACGCCTCCAGCAGGAGTGGCAAGGACTCAAAGTCCTCGGCTCTCGTCTGAACCATGCTTCACCTGCGAGCCGGCTGCCTGAGCAGCGGCGAGAAGTTACGCGCCTCGCGACGCGCCTGCAGACCACTATGGATCATGTGCTCGAACAACGCCGCTGGTCCCTCCAGAAACAACAGGACCTGCTGCATAGCCTCAACCCGCTGGCGGTGCTGCAACGCGGGTTTGCAGTGGTTACGGACGAAAACGGCACCGTTGTTAGAAATAGCGCCGCCCTGTCGGTAAATCAAACGCTGACAACGCGTTTTGCCCAGGGCTCAGCAGTCATGTCCGTCGACTCGACATCCTCGGAGTCGGCCTCTTCCAAGAAGACGACCGGCAAAACTAAGTAAACGTTGCTGGTAGGGCCCTGCGTCGGAAAGGAAGGCCGAACTGAATTCTCCCAAGAAGCCAGCACCCGGGAGCCGGATACCTAGAAATAGGCACCTTGAGATAGGTCACTCCAGATAGGTCACTCTTGACAGCTAGCGCGAGATACCTAGCGGGAGGAATCTAACGAGAGGGGTCTAACGGGAAGGATCTAACAAGAGGCCACGAAACTGGACGCAAAGTCCCCGGGGGGCTAAACACCGGGAATCCGGTTTTTTGGGGCTCAATACTTCGCCGGCAGGCGAGTATTGATAATGATGTGACGCCCTTCGAAGCGGATGTATTCCCCGATGGTGAGGTCCTTGAGGATTCTTGCAACCATCTCTCGGGAAGCACCTACGCGGTCGGCAATATCCTGCTGCGTCAGTTTTTCGCCGATGAACAGCGTGCCGTCACCCCGCTCCTCGGACAGATCCATGAGCACGTTGGCAACACGCCCGTAAACATCCTGTAGCGCCAGGCTTTTTACATCAGCCGTCAGCTTGCGCACACGATTGGCCAGGTTTGCGATTAACTTCCGGGAAATGCTGGGATGAGCCTCAAGGACACGATTGAAATCATCTTTGTAAATGATGCAGAAGTTGCACTTCTCGACGGTACGCACCGAGGCCGAGCGTGTGGAATCATCAAGAAGGGCAAGCTCTCCAAAGTAATCTCCAGCGCCCTGCGTATTCATGATGAACTCTTTGCCGTTCTTGTCACTGCAATAGACTTTGACCTTGCCGGACTCAATCACGAACAGAGAATCCGCCGGATCGTTTTCGTGGATCACAACGGTGTTCTTGGGAAAAGCCCGGCTCGTGCTGCTCTCTGCCAACGCAGAAAGTTCGTCTTCGGACAGCCCCTGAAATATCTCTACCTGCTGCAACATACGGGTCGGTTTTCTTGCCTATTCATGAAAATGTCGGACGCGTTCTGCATGTTACCCCAAAGCTTTTCCAACGCCCATCACCGAAGCGATCTTCATTCACCCGATTTCACGCCGGCGGTATACTGAAGACGTGATGAGACGCAGTTTGTTCCAAAGTTCCTGCGCGAGAATGGCAGACCTTCGCCCGTGAACATCGACGCAGCCACAAACGGACCGGCAGACGCGCCGGGACTTCGTCTGGGTGCGCTTGCCGCCGCCATTTCAGAGCTGAAATCCTTTGGCGATGAAGCTTTGAATGAGCTTACTAGTGAGGCCCACGAAGACTGGGTCTCGCTGCGCGCCTGTGCCGAGCGGCTCGAAGACGCGCTGCAAGCTCCAGATCAAGATCAACATGAGCTTCGGAACCTGGCCGGCGCACTCCGGGGCTACGCGGAGATGCTGGCAGAGAGCCTCGACGTAACAGAAACGCCGCTTTCCGCGATCGTTATCAACACCATGCAAGCGACAGAGCTTGGCGAAAGCACGGGTGGAAGGTCTTCCAAGCCGCCAAAATCGACGCTCGTGGTGACCGATGATCCGGGCTTTATATTGGCCGTGGACGATCGCGCCGAGAACCGCGAGCTCCTCGCGCGCTACCTGACGCGCAGCGGGCATTTCGTTGTCACGGCTCCGGGAGGCGCCGAAGCACTGGAAATGCTCGAAAATGCCGACGTCGATGTGGTGCTCCTTGATCGAATGATGCCAGGCATGAGCGGTGAAGACGTGCTCAGGCATATCAAGTCCGAAGAGCGCTGGCGCGCGACGCCGGTCATTATGATTTCCGGCGAGCAGGACACTCAGGGCATCATCGACTGCATAGAAGCGGGTGCGGACGACTATCTCTTCAAACCTTTCAACCCAGTGCTCCTCCAGGCACGCATCAAAGCCGGCATCGAGCGCAAGCGCTGGCATGATCGGGAAGAGCTGTACCGGCAGCAGCTGGAACGAAACGAGCGTTTCATTCGAGCCACCTTTGGTCGTTACCTGTCTGATGACATCGTCACGGAAATCCTCGAACGGCCCGAGGGATTGGAGCTCGGCGGTGACCTTCGGGAAGTCACCATTCTCATGTCTGATATCCGTGGCTTCACCACGCTCAGTGAGCAGCTACCGCCCGACCGGGTCGTCAGCATGCTGAATCGATATCTAGGGGCGATGACGGACATCATCCTTCGCTACGGGGGCACCATCGACGAGTTCCTTGGTGACGCGATTCTCGCGGTTTTCGGCGCTCCGCGTCGCCACGATGATGACGCAGACCGCGCTGCTCGTTGCTCGTTGGAAATGCAGAGCGCCATGGCCGCCATCAACGCGTCGAATCGAGAAGAAGGTCTGCCTGAGCTCGAGATGGGGATTGCACTGAATACGGGCAAGGTGATTGCCGGAAACATCGGATCCGAGCGTCGCAGCAAATACGGGTTTGTGGGCCATGCTATGAATGTGACCTCGCGCATCGAGGATGTCGCGGAACGTGGCGAAACACTGATCGCCGACTCGACCCGGCGAGCTCTTGGGGCCGCCTACGCGTTTGGCGAGGTCCGCGAAGTGAAGGCGCCGGGCATCGACGAGATCCTAACGGTGCATTCACTCAAGCGGGAGTTGCTGTGAGCGCGCGTCAAATCCTGCTGGTAGAAGACAATGAGCTCAATCGCGATATGCTGCGCCGCCGTCTCCAACGCGCCGGCTACGAAACGCTGCTGGCCGCCGATGGCCAAGAAGCACTGAACGTGGTGAAGGCATCCCGACCTTCCCTCGTGCTGCTCGATATGAACCTGCCAGTGCTGGATGGCTGGACTGTCTGTCAGCGCATTCGCGAAGACGACAGCGTGTCGGATACGCCCGTCATCGCCCTAACGGCCCATGCAATGGCAGAGGACCGCGAGAAGGCCATGGACGCGGGCTGCGATGACTACGCCACCAAACCCATAGACTTCCCGGACCTGCTCGAGAAAATAGGCAGGCTGCTCGCCGGATGAGCCTCCGACGCCGACTCACGCTGTCGCTGTTCACGATTCTCGTGCTGTTCGCGATTAACGTGGGCACTCATTTCTGGGGAAGCTTCGCGCGGAGCGAAAGTATGGTGGCCTATCGCCAGGCGGTGACTGCCGGTCAGCTGTCGGGCGAGCTTGCCAAACAGCTTGAAGATGAACGCCAGAAGATCCTTGTTCTTTCCACGCTGCGAGACAATACGGACGACACACTCTCTGAACCCGATCAAACGACAGCTCTCGAGGGCATTGCCGGTACGCGGGAGACCGTCGACGCGCTCGGCCGCATGGTCAGCGATGTCACGGCCCTTCAGTACGAACAACTCGAAGCCAGCAGCGAGCGACTGATTGGTTCCTGGGAAGCCTTCTACCTAAATTACAACGACGTGCGCTGGGAATCCGATATCGATGACCCTATCCCGTATCTGGAGGCGAGTCAGCGGCTCAAGGAGCTCGAACAGCGCCAGTCCTTCATTGCCGTCCAACGGGCGAACGTCATCGACCGCACCATTGAACTGACTGATCGAATCACCGTAATCGGATTTATCGCGTCAATCTTTCTGACCGCGACGCTCGGCTTCTTCCTCGTGCGCTATACCAATGACAATCTCAAACGTCTCAAAAGAGGCACCCAGCGCTTCGGTGCGGGCGAACTGAACTACCGCATCGATGACATTGATGATGATGGCGAGCTCGGAGATCTGGCAGGCGCGTTTAACGCCATGTCCGACAAGCTCCGCCAGGCCATTGAAGAAGAGCAGGAGGCGAAGGAAAGCGCGGACGAAGCCAATGCCGCGAAATCCCGCTTCCTCGCCAGTGTCAGCCACGAGTTGCGCACACCGCTGAATGCCATTATTGGCTACAGTGAAATGCTGCACGATGAACTCGATGATGAAGCCCAGGTGGACCGACCTCAGTTTCAGAGTGATCTGGGGAAAATCGTACTGTCGGGGCGGCAGCTGTTGGCTCTTATTGACGACATCCTAGATCTTTCAAAGATCGAGACAGGCAAGATGACGCTGGCGGTTTCCAGCTTCAATCCTGGAGAGGTGCTGGCCACAACCATCGAATCTCTGCGGCCCATCCTTGAGCGGAACGGTAATCAGCTGGAATTGGTTGGACTTGATGCCGTACCCGAAATAGAAAACGATGCGGTAAAGTTCCGACAGATCATCGTCAATCTACTCAGCAACGCTGCCAAATTCACAGATCAGGGCGTCATACGTATCACCGCGAGCATCCCCGAGGGAAGTGACATGGTCTGTATCGAAGTGTCCGATACGGGTATCGGCATGACGGAGGAACAACAGGCTCAGGTTTTTGAGGCCTTTGTGCAGGCCGAAGACTCCACCAGCCATATCTATGGCGGCAGCGGCCTAGGCCTGGCCATCTGTAAGGACTTCTGTGAGCTTATGGGCGGCGACATCACCGTCGCCAGTGAACCCGGGAAGGGTTCCGTGTTTACTGTCCGCCTTCCGGCTGACCCAGCGTCAGTTCGCGCAGCCGCTTAAGGGCCTGCTCCCGCTTGTCGAGATCTTCCTGAAGCATCGAGGTTCTGCCCTCCAGATCCCGAACATGGCGCTCCATAAGGACAAAGGATTCAAGAGCCTGTTGCATCAAGACGATGCTCGGATGCTTGATACCCCCTGGATCGCGAGCCTGAAGCTCCGTGTAGGCCAGCATGGCCGCATCGGCGTCATAAAAAGGGCTACTTGGCAGCATGCTCACGTAGGCAATGGCGATGTCACCCTCCCATTGCGAAAGACCTGAGGGCTCTAGACGTTGGTAGCGCTGGAAGTACTGCACCGCTTCAATGTAATCGCCCTCCGCTAGCGTAGAGACGCCCCGTTCCAGGAACGTTCGGTCCGTATCGGGCTCCACTTCACAGGCGCAGTTGGCGGGCTCGTCCGGTAGGTTCAGCGTGAGCTCCACATCTTCCGGCGCACGAACGGGCTGCGGCTCCACCTCGACGACGGGACGCGTCGGCGCGCAAGCGCTGACAACGAAGGCCAAGGTCAGGAGACCCGCACAACGAAGTATCGAACTGCTGCCGTTAAAGATCATTTCACCAGTCTATCAGGCCCTTGTGCGTCTATTCGGGGCGCATGTGCGGAAACAGCAGCACATCGCGAATCGATGGCGAATCTGTGAACAGCATCACCAATCGATCGATGCCGATGCCCTCGCCCACCGTTGGCGGCATGGCATATTCGAGCGCTCGCACGTAGTCAGCGTCGTAATGCATGGCTTCTTCATCACCCGCATCTTTTTGGGCAACCTGCTCGCGAAAACGTTCCGCCTGATCTTCCGCATCGTTGAGCTCACTAAACCCATTGGCGAGTTCGCGACCGGCCACAAAGAACTCAAAGCGGTCGGTCACAAAGGGATTATCATCATTTCGCCGCGAAAGGGGCGAGACTTCCGTGGGGTACTCGGTAATGAACGTTGGCTGCATAAGGCGATGCTCAGCCGTCTTCTCAAAGATCTCGATCTGCACCTTGCCTAGTCCCCAGGACTCATGCACTTCGATGCCCAGCCCCTCAGCAAGCGCCGTGGCCGAGGCCATATCGCTAAGCGCTTCAGCGGTCATAGCCGGGTTATAGGCAAGGATGGCCTCGATCACCGTCATTCGCGCAAAGGGCTTGGAGAAATCGAATTCCTCACCTTGATAGGTAATGGTTTCCGAACCCTTAACGGTGCGCGCGATCCCGCGGAGCATCTCTTCCGTTAAATCCATCGCGTCCCGGTAGTCGGCGTAAGCCCAGTAGTACTCGAGCATGGTGAATTCGGGATTGTGACGGGTGGAGAGACCTTCATTTCTAAAGTTACGGTTGATCTCGTAGACGCGCTCGAAGCCACCCACGGTCAGGCGCTTGAGATAAAGCTCCGGGGCAATGCGCAGGTACATTTTAAGATCCAGCGCGTTGTGGTGCGTCACGAAAGGCTTCGCTGCCGCACCACCGGGGATCGGCTGCATCATGGGGGTTTCCACCTCCATGAAATCTCGCCCCTCCATGAACTGACGGATATAGCTGACGATCCTGGAGCGCATGCGAAAGACGTCGCGCGACTCTTCGTTCACGATGAGGTCGACGTAGCGCTGTCGATAGCGCATCTCCTGATCCGCCAAGCCGTGATACTTATCCGGCAATGGACGCAGCGCTTTAGTCAGCAAACGAGCCTCAGCCATATTGATGTAAAGATCACCTTTGCCCGAGCGGTAGAGCGGGCCTCGGGCCGCAACGATGTCACCCAGATCCCAACTCTTAATGGCGGCCAGCGTGTCTTCATCGAGCCCTTTACGATCGATGTATAGCTGGATCTGCCCGTTGCCGTCCTGAATCAGCAGGAACGCTCCGCGGTTGCGGATCAGGCGTCCCGCGACCGCGAATTCCTCGGCTCGCTGCTCGAGCGTCGCCTTGTCGTCATCGACAAACTTTTCCTGAAGCGTACCGGCCGTCGCCGTGCGGCGAAAATCATTGGGGAACGGGTTACCCGTCTCACGCAGTGCCGTGAGCTTCCCACGACGCTCGGCGATGAGCTTGTTCTCGTCACTGGCAGATGCAGCGCCGCCCTGTGATTCTTCGGTCATTTCAGTCTCTCTTAAAGGCCGCTCTTCAGGGACGCTTCAATAAACGGGTCAATCGCCCCGTCCAGCACGGCCTGGGTGTTACTGGTTTCTACGTTGGTGCGCAGATCCTTGATGCGGGACGAATCGAGCACGTAAGAGCGAATCTGGCTGCCCCAGCCGATATCCGCCTTGTTGTCTTCCATCGCCTGCTTTTCTTCGTTGCGCTTCAGCACTTCCATCTCATAAAGCTTGGCTCGGAGCAGCTTCATGGCATTGTCTTTGTTCTGGTGCTGGGAACGCTCGGTCTGGCACTGAACCACGATGCCCGAGGGATTATGAGTCAGGCGAACCGCCGAGTCTGTTTTGTTGACGTGCTGTCCGCCCGCACCGCTGGCTCGGTACGTATCAACGCGCAGGTCCGCCGGATTGATTTCGATCTCGATATTGTCGTCAATTTCCGGAGACACAAAGATAGAAGCGAAGGACGTGTGACGACGATTCCCCGAGTCAAAAGGCGACTTACGCACGAGCCTGTGCACACCGGTTTCCGTGCGCAGCCAGCCGAAGGCGTACTCACCTGCAAACTTGATCGTCGCACTCTTGATACCGGCCACCTCACCGCCAGAGCATTCGATCAACTCCGTGGTAAAGCCCTTGGACTCGCCCCAGCGCAGGTACATACGCAGGAGCATCTCCGCCCAATCCTGGGCCTCCGTGCCGCCGCTGCCTGACTGAATATCGAGGAAAGCGTTATTGGGGTCCATCTCACCGTTGAACATGCGGCGGAACTCGAGGCCCTCGAGAACATTCAGAAGCGCATCGATCTCTGCGCTGAGGTCTTCTACCGCTGACTCATCGTCTTCCTCTGAGGCCAACTCCAGCAGATCCAACGTGTCGCTGGCGCCGGATTCCAGTGTGTCGATTGCGGATACGACGGACTCGAGGGCCGCGCGCTCGCGGCCCAGCTCCTGAGCGCGCTGGGGCTCATCCCAGACACTGGGTTCCGCCAGCTCGAGCTCTACTTCTGCGAGGCGCTCCCGACGCTGATCAACGTCAAAGATACCCCCTAAGCACGTCAGTGCGTGCCTCAATGTCCTTCAGACTCTGGACCAGAGGATTGATCTCCAGCATTGGAATTAGTCCCTGAAAAAAAGGGCGCTATGGTACCGCAGGAGGCTGGGCTCGGCGACTTTGTAAGGACTCAGAGCTTCTCCATTTGCTCAATCATCAATTGCAGGGATCGCCGACCACGGTACTCATTTACGTCGAGACGGTACGCGAGGCGAACGTTGCGTGCACGCTCATCTGGCCACTGCTCAAGATCGACCGAGAATGCGATGGCATCGATCGCCGTCCCATCATCGCCGGTAGTTTTCAAACGGCATTTCAGATGACGCTCACCGACGATGCGCTGCTCGACGAGCTCAAACTCCCCCTGAAACAGCGGCTCGGGAAAACGCTGCCCCCAGGGACCGCCCTGCCGGAGCAGCTCTGCCACATCCAAAGAAAGGTGTTGAGCGTCGATCTCGCCGTCAGTCTCCAAAGTAGGCGTCAACGCACTGCCCGCCTCTTCTCCCACCAGAGCCGTAAACGCCTCGGAAAATGCGTCGAAATGCTTAGCCGGCAGGGAGAGTCCCGCAGCCATGGCGTGGCCACCAAAATGGCTGATAAGCCCGGGATTAAGCGTGGCCACGCGGTCGAGCAAATCACGCATGTGCAATCCGCTGATCCCGCGACCTGATCCCTTCAGCTGCCCATCGCCCACGTCAGCGAAAGCGATCACAGGCCGCTGATAACGATCCTTGAGGCGCGACGCCAAGATGCCCACCACGCCCTGATGCCAATGGTCATCGTGCATCACCAACGCCGACGGGAGGGATTCCGTCTCTCCCGGCGTTATCCGCTCCAATGCCGCCAGGGCATCGCGCTCCATACCCCGTTCGATCTGCTGGCGTTCGCGATTCATGGCATCAAGTTGCAGGGCCAGGTTTCTCGCGGTGAACTCGTCACGAGCCAGCAGGCACTCGATACCCAGGGACATGTCATCGAGGCGCCCCGCCGCATTCAATCGGGGGCCGGCGGCAAAACCGAGGTCCGATGCGACGATGGTGTTTACGTTGCGCCCCGCGACCGCAAGTAACGACTGGATGCCGGGGCGGGCTTTTCCAGCCTGAATACGCTGCAGTCCCGCGGAAACCAACACGCGGTTGTTGTGGTCCAGGGGAACGACATCAGCAACAGTGCCCAGCGCCACGAGATCCAGAAATTGCGCCATGTTGGGCTCCGTGAGACCACGTTCTGTAAACCAACCGATTTCGCGCAGATGCGCGCGCAGGAACGACATGACATAGAAAATCACACCAACTCCGGCCAGAGCCCCGCTTGGAAAACCGCACTCGGGCAGATTGGGATTAACGATCACCGCGGCCTTGGGAAGGGTCGCACCCGGGAGGTGATGATCGGTCACCAGCACATCGATGCCCGATGCGTTTGCCGCATCAACGCCTTCGATGGAGGAAATGCCGTTGTCGACGGTAATAATGAGCGCGGGGGCCTGCTCCGTAGCTAACGCCACGATCTCCGGTGTGAGTCCGTAGCCATATTCAAAGCGATTGGGTATGAGGTAGCGAACATCCGTCGCGCCAAAGGCCCGCAGCGCCTCCATCGCCAGCGCAGTACTGGTAGCGCCGTCGGCATCGAAGTCGCCAACGATGAGAATTCGCTCATCGCTCTGAAGAGCCTGGTACAGACGCTCGGCTGCACTACGAACGCCCGCCAGGGTTGCGGGAAGCAGAAGAGAAGAGAGAGACAGATCGAGGTCGGACGCTGTTTGAACGCCCCGGCCGGCATAGACCCTCTGAAGTACCGGGTGGTACCCGCTGAGCCCGTCCGTGTCGGAAGGCGATCGGGGTACCAGCGTGCGAAGCATGCGGGCCAATCAGGCTCCCAGGTGCGACGCCATAAACTGCTGAACAGCGCCCAGATCGTTAGGAAGCACATCGAAGGCTTCGGGGCGCTCGAAAAGATCCGTGAGATGCGCGGGCAGTTCGGCAGTGCTTGGGACCTTCGACGCCTCAATGGCTTCGGGAAACTTCGCGGGATGCGCTGTCGCCAGCGTCACCCAGGGCACCTGCGCATCGCCCAGATCACAGGATCTTGCGGCCACGACACCGATAGCCGTATGAGGATCCATAAGGTAACCCGTCTGCGCATAGACTTCGGCTATGCCCCGAACCGTCTTTTCATCGTCGACGCAGCAACTCGCAAACAGACCACGAGCCTCGTTCATCGCGTCGCCCGAGAGGCTGATATCGCCCGCATCGAAGTTCGCCATCAATTGCCGGATGGCATCACCATCGCGCCCGTAGAGATCAAACATCAGTCGCTCGAAGTTGCTCGAGACCGTGATATCCATGCTTGGAGACAACGTCTTCTCGAGCTGCTGGCGCGCATAGGTGCCGGTAGTGAGCAAGCGATGCAGCACATCGTTGCGGTTGGTGGCGATCATGAGTTTTTCAACCGGCAGCCCCATACTGCGTGCCAGGTAACCGGCAAAAATATCCCCGAAGTTACCTGTGGGCACGGAGTACGCCGCTGCACGGCTGGGCGCTCCCAGGGCCAATCCTGCGTAAAAGTAGTACACGATCTGGGCCATGATCCGCGCCCAGTTGATGGAGTTGACAGCCACTAGTCGACGACCATCGGGCAGGAAAGCCTGGTTTCGGAAACTCGCCTTGACCATGGACTGGCAGTCATCGAAGTTACCTTCGATAGCAAGGTTGTGAATCGTTGGGCCGCTCAGCGTCGTCATCTGGCGGCGCTGCACCTCAGAGACCCGCTCATGGGGGTGCAGAATAAAGATGTCGATGTTCTCGCATCGCTGGCAACCAGCGATGGCTGCGGAGCCCGTATCACCGGAAGTCGCGCCCATGATGACGACCTTTTCGCCCCGGCGCCGGAGAATCCGGTCAAGAAGACGACCGAGCAACTGAAGGGCAAAATCCTTGAAAGCAAGCGTTGGACCGTGGAAGAGCTCCAACAGCCAGTCACCGCGATCAAGCTGCACCAGAGGCGCTACCGCGGGCTGGGCAAACTCCGCATAGGTTTCTTCGAGAATCTCGCGAAGTTCTTCGTCAGAGAACGCGTCCGCAACAAAGGGCTTCAACACCCGGTGTGCCAGGCTGACGTAATCCAGGCCCGCCATCTCCTCGAGCTCGCTTGCAGAGAATTGAGGAAGCGTCTCTGGAACGTACAGACCACCGTCTTCCGCGAGGCCCGTAAGAAGCACCTCCTCAAATGAGAGAACGGGCGCATCGCCACGGGTGCTGATGTACTTCATGGTGACTTAGGCTCCCATCTCAACGCGGATGCAGTGCGGCGCCTCGCGCACTGCAGGGAGCTCGCTGATCACCGCAACCGCGCGCCGCAGCGCGGCCTCTTGCGCTTCATTGGTAAGCACCACCACGGGTACGGAAGACGCCTGTGCTTTTGGCGGCTTCTGAATGAGCGCTTCGATACTGATACCCTCTTCGCCAAGACTGCGGGCCAGCTCAGACATCACACCTGGGCGGTCCGCCACATCCAAACGCAGATACCAGGCAGACTCCACATCATCCATGGGCAAGACTGGACGCTCATTCAATGTCGCTACCGGTACGCCTAACAGGGGAACGACCTGATTCCCGGAACGCGCAATATCCACAATGTCGGCAACAACTGCGGAAGCTGTAGGCAGGCGACCGGCGCCGGCACCGCTATACACCGTCTTCCCTGCGGCATCACCCTCAAGGCGCACCGCATTAAGTACACCATCTACATTCGCCAGCAAGGCACGCTCAGGTAGTAGCGTCGGATGGACGCGCAGCTCGATACCCGAGGCATGAGCTTTGGCGATACCGAGATGCTTGATGCGGTAGCCAAGTTCCTGCGCGAACTCGATGTCCTGGGGCGTAATCGCTGAAATGCCTTCGCAATACACCGCGTCGAAATCAAAACGTGTCCCGAAGGCCATCGAGGCAAGAATTGTCAGCTTGTGCGCTGCATCGATGCCTTCGACGTCGAAGGTTGGGTCTGCTTCTGCGTAACCCAGCTCTTGCGCCTCGCAGAGCACATCCGCGAAAGAGCGGCCCGCTGCGCCCATCTCCGTAAGAATAAAGTTACCGGTGCCGTTGATGATCCCGGAAAGTGAATCGACCCGATTTCCCGCCATGCCTTCCCGCAGTGCTTTCAGAATCGGAATGCCGCCGGCGACGGCTGCCTCGCAGAGGAGACTGACGCCCTTCTTATCCGCCAGCGCCAGCAGTTCATTGCCATGGACCGCGACAAGGGCCTTGTTCGCCGTGACGACAGACTTTCCGTTCTCCAGAGCCTCCCGGACCAGATCCAGCGCCAGTTCCGTACCGCCGATGCATTCGACGAGTACATCCACATCACCAGCGCGGGCGACCTCCAGCAGATCGCGATGCACCGGGATCGAGCCCGTGGGGCAATCATCTCGATCTCGTCGCGCACCGATGCACGTAACCTGAACGTCACGGCCGGCTCGCTGTGCGAGAAGATCGGCCTGCTCCGTGAGGATATGCAGCGTTCCCCCGCCGACCGTTCCGTTCCCGCAGATGCCAATGCGAAGGGCGTTCATTTCAGCATTCGACTCCAAAGTCTTTGTTCTTCAGCGGCAATCATGCCGCCAGCAGGCCGTCTTCACGGAACATGCGCTTGATGTTCCGGATCGCCTGCCGTGTGCGGTGTTCATTCTCGATGAGGCCGAAGCGAACGAAGCCCTCGCCGTACTCACCAAAACCGATTCCTGGTGAAACCGCCACCTTGGCGTCCGTCAGCAACTTCTTACTGAATTCCAAGGACCCCATATCCCGGTAGGCCTCAGGAATCTGTGCCCAAACGAACATGGTCGCTCGCGGCGGCTCAACGGACCATCCCGCCGAATTGAGGCCTTCGCAAAGGACATCTCTGCGGGACTGGTACATCTGGTTAATCTCCGTAACACAGCTCTGGTCTCCCTCCAGCGCCGCAATGGCAGCCACCTGGATGGGCGTGAACATGCCGTAGTCGAGATAAGACTTCATACGCGCAAGGGCCCCCACCAGCACCGAGTTACCGCAGCAGAAACCAACGCGCCATCCCGGCATGTTGTAGCTCTTGGACATGCTGAAGAATTCGACCGCAATATCACGAGCACCCTCAACCTGCAGGATGGAGGGCGCCACATATCCGTCATAGCAAAGATCTGCGTAGGCGAGGTCCTGCACCACCCAGATACCGTGCTCCTTCGCGATGGCGATCACCTTCTCGAAGAAAGGCAGATCGACACAGTGCGTCGTCGGGTTCGACGGAAAGTTGAGCACCAGCATCTTCGGCTTCGGCCAGCTGTTGCGAATCGCATTCTCGAGCTCCGCAAAGAAGTTATCTTCATCCCCCATTGGCACATGACGGATATCCGCACCGGAGATCACGAAGCCATAGGGATGTATCGGGTAAGAGGGATTCGGCACCAGGATCGCATCCCCCGGGCCTGTGGTAGCCAATGCCAGATGCGCCAGCCCCTCTTTCGACCCCAACGTCACAATCGCCTCCGTGTCCGGATCCAGCGTGACGTCGTATCGTTTCTGATACCAATCGCAGATGGCTTTGCGCAGGCGCGGGATGCCTTTGGACTGGGAATAGCGGTGCGTATCGCCACGCTGAGCGGTCTCCGTCAGCTTCTCAACAATATGCTCTGGCGTCGGCTGATCGGGATTGCCCATGCCAAAATCGATGATGTCTTCGCCGGCTGCGCGAGCGGCCTGCTTCAGATCACCAACAATGCTGAACACATAGGGAGGGAGGCGCTGAATGCGCTGAAATTGTTCGTCCACGGGAGCTCGCTGTAACTCTGGCTTGCGCGGTATCGGGGTCAATACTCGCGAGTCGAGCGACAGTAAAGGTCGGGTCGGACGCTGTCAAATTGCGACGTACCTTCGATCTGGTTTAGCGGCCGGGGAACCCTGTACAAGCAGGGCCCGGTAAACCTACTCCAGGCCGAGCATCCCTACCAAATCGTCAGCGGAGCGATAGCCAGGAACCATCTCGCCATCGGGCATGACGATGGCTGGAGTTCCGCGCACGCCAAGATCCCGGCCAAGCGCGAACTGCTGGGCGATAGGGTTGCCGGGGCAAACGTTGTCCTCCAGCTCTTCCCGGTTCTTCAGGCGCGTCAGCGTCGTCTGACGGTCGTCGGCGCACCAGGCGCTCGCCAGCTGCCGGAAGCCGTCAGAGCCAATGCCCTGTCGCGGGTACGCAAGGTACCTCACCTCGATGCCTCGACGATTCAACTCTGGAACTTCCTTATGGAGCTTCTGGCAATAGAAACAAGACAC
This sequence comes from Pseudomonadota bacterium, assembly GCA_038750875.1. Taxonomy (GTDB): domain Bacteria; phylum Pseudomonadota; class Gammaproteobacteria; order Pseudomonadales; family Halieaceae; genus Congregibacter. Next base: position 193,581 of record JBCDGU010000009.1, read on the forward strand.
ATCGGTAAATACGGTGATAAACGCCGCCGGCTCCCCTTCGGGTGAGAAAACGATCTTCTCCTCCATGGGTACATCGGCCACCGCGACCCGGCGCTCTTCACTACGCTGCTGCTCGCCAATGTTGACGAAGCCGTTTGCGTCGACGCTGTAAAGATCGCCGAGAATAAAGTAGTCACCGTTTTCCGTGGCGTAAACCGCGGGGCCCTGCTTCAACTTCAGCCGATACAGTCCCGGGATTTCGCTTGGCGCAACCGCGTCGATGTCCAGTCCAACCGCAGGATTACCAAACTTCGCTCGCAGGGCTGCATCAACCTTCGGATCTACCGCTGGACGCTCCTGCGCGTTCACTGCACCTATGACAGCGAGGAATACCAGGGCGATGGCCCCGATTCCCGCTGAGATCCGTCGCGCTCCGAAAGACACAATGCATTTCATCTCTACATCCTTCAAAAACAAAGCTTTAGCTCTTGCCCCGCTTCGATCAGCGAGACGGTAGATAGTTCCCTCAGCCGCGCGGGTGGTGCGTCGCATGCAGGCTTTTCAGGCGCTCCCGCGCCACATGGGTATAGATCTGCGTTGTACTCAGATCGCTGTGACCCAGGAGCAATTGTACTACGCGCAGATCGGCGCCATGGTTGACCAGATGAGTCGCGAAGGCATGTCGGAGCACGTGTGGCGAGATGGGCTGGCGGATGCCGGCGGTGATCGCGTGCTGCTTGATGCGGTGCCAGAACGTTTGCCGCGTCATCTGCTGCCCCCGCCGACTGGGAAACAGAGCATCGCTATGCCGGTCCCCCAGCAGCTCGTTGCGCGGCCCCCGAAGATACTGCTGCAACCAGTGAAGCGCTTCTTCACCGACCGGCACAAGACGTTCCTTCCCGCCTTTGCCGAGCACACGCACGACGCCCTGGTTCAGGCTGATGTGTGTCATGGTGAGGGACACAAGCTCCGAGACGCGAAGCCCACAGGCGTAAAGCAGTTCCAGCATGCATCGATCACGAAACCCGAGAGGATTCTGAAGATCCGGCGCAGCCAGCAAAGCCTCGACGTCGGACTCGGACAGGGTTTTTGGTAGCGGTCGCCCCAGCTTTGGGCCGTCGAGATCGAAGGTCGGATCCTCGATCATGGAACCGTTGCGTACCTGGTACTGGTAAAAGCCGCGGAGGCAGGACACCGCGCGGGCAGCCGAACGAGGCGACTTCTTGCGCGCTAACAATGTCGCCAGATAGCCCTGGAGGTCGCCGCGTGAGACGGCGAGCAGTGAAAGAGGCCTCTCATCGCACCACAGAGAGAAGGCGAGGAGATCCCGACGGTAGGCGGCGAGCGTATTTTCGCTCAATCCCTTTTCCATCCAGAGCGCATCGAGGTAACTCTCGATCACGCCGGGCACGGGATTGTCTGTCTTGCTCATGACGGCAGGATAGCAAAGCGCACCCAATGATTCGGGACACAAAAAACGGCCGACCCTCTCGGGGCGACCGTTTTCTTCGGAAGACACCGCCGCGCGCGGAGTGTCCTCGTATCGCTGCTTACTTATTCTTACTGCTTTCTCTTTCTACGCGCCTGCCCGGCTGCTAACTGGAGCTGCACGAGCCTTGGCGTAGCGGCAAGAGGGCAATAGAGCAGCGTCTTAGTTGAGCTTTTCCTTGATGCGCGCAGACTTACCAGAGCGCTCACGCAGGTAGTACAGCTTCGCCTGACGGACGTCACCGCGACGCTTAACGGTGATAGATTCCAGCAGCTTGGAGTAAGTCTGGAAGGTACGCTCAACGCCCACGCCATGGGAAATCTTGCGCACGGTAAACGCAGAGTTCAGGCCGCGGTTACGCTTGCCGATCACCACGCCTTCGAAAGCCTGAAGACGCTCACGGTTACCTTCTTTTACCTTCACCTGAACAACCACCGTATCGCCGGGGCTGAACTCGGGAAGTTCTTTGTCCATCTGCTCAGCGTCAAGCTGAGAAATAATTGAATTAGTGCTCATTGCTCACTCCCTCTATTCCGTCTCCGTCGCGTCGACCTGCGACGGACTTAACCTTCAATTTATCTGTTTCAGCTCGGCTTCCTGCTGATACTCCAGCAGAAGCCCCTGTTCTTCGGCGCTCAAGCCGCGCGTGCTCGCTACCTGCTCGAGCAGGTCGGGCCTGCGCTCCCAGGTTCGACCCAGGGATTGCTTCAACCGCCAGCGCCGGATGGCTTCGTGATCGCCACTAAGCAGCACCGCTGGTACGTCAGCGCCCTCGTAACTCTCCGGGCGGGTGTAGTGAGGGCAATCCAGCAACCCATTGGCAAAGGAGTCTTCCTCTGCAGAGCCTTCATGGCCCAATACACCGGGCAGCAATCTCGCAACCGCGTCGATCACCACCAAAGCAGCCAGTTCGCCGCCGCTGAGTACGTAGTCGCCAATCGACAGTTCTTCGTCGACCGCCGCACTGAGAAGGCGTTCATCGACACCTTCGTAGCGGCCGGCTAGCAACACAATCCCTGTGCTACTGACCAACTCCCGGGCCCGCGCGTCATCAAAACGCCGGCCCTGGGGCGAAAGGTAAATGACGGGCGCACCCTGCCCCACCAGTTCTTTCGCCTTCTCGATCGCCTTTGCGAGGGGTTCGGGGCTCATCACCATGCCCGGTCCGCCACCGTAGGGACGATCGTCGACAGACTTATGGCGGTCCGTCGCAAAATCTCTGGGGTTCACGCCCTGTAGTTCTAGCTTGCCGTCTCGGACGGCCCTGCCAGTGACTCCAAGGTCCCCGACTGCGCCCAGCATCTCCGGAAAAACGCTGACCATGGCAATGCGCAAGGATCAGTCCTCGGGATGCCAGCTAACGAAGATCTCGCCGGAATCGGTATTCACTTCGTTCACTACACTGCCTTCGACAAACGGGATGAGACGCTCCCGGTCGTCCAGACTCCCTTCACAGCTGCGAAGGACCATCACGTCGTTGGCGCCGGTTTCGAGCATGTGATCCACAACGCCCAGCAACAACCGATCACCCTCGTGATCGCACCACACTCGCAAACCTTCGAGCTGATGCCAATACAACTCGCCGTCTTCCAGTGCCGGCAACTGTGCCTCAGGAACCCAGACTTCCAGTCCCCTGAGTTTTTCCGCGTCCGTGCGGTCATCAATTCCCGCGATCTTCGCGATGAGCCCCTTTCCGTGGAGCTTTCCATCGACAAACTCGATGGGTTCCATCTGCTTCCGACGCTGAATATTCCAATGTCCGAAGGAGAGAAAGTTAGTGACGGGGTCGGTCAGGGCATGGACCTTGACCCAGCCTTTGATGCCGTAGGCGCCAGTTATGGTTCCGGCGAGCAGCATCGATTCGCTCTCGGGCGTGTTCATGCCCGATCGCAGTTACGCCGCAGTGGCGTCCGTTCCCTGGTCAGCAGCGAGGAGTTTCGCAACGCGATCAGACAGCTGCGCACCCTGGCCCTGCCAGTACTCGATGCGAGCGCGATCGACGCGCAGGCGCTCTTCTTGGCCACGCGCTACGGGGTTAAAGAAGCCCACGCGCTCAATGAAGCGGCCGTCGCGAGAATTGCGACTGTCTGTGACGGTCAGGTGATAGAACGGGCGCTTTTTGGCGCCGCTACGTGAAAGTCGAATGGTTACCATTGCCCTGTTAACTCTCTCTAATCAACGCAGCCAACCCTTGCGACATTGCACTGGGAAGCGGTGGAGCTCCCCAAGGGCCACGCGCGCTGCTAAAAAATTCAATAAAATCTGATACTTGCATAAAGCCAGGCACTCAAAAAAAGCCTGTCCCCTGCAGAAGGTGGCGCATCATACAGAAATAGCGCTCCGGATTAAAGCCTCCGAGAGCGTGTTTTTTCAGTAATACCGGGGGGTTACGTGTAACCGTAATTCAACGCATCGGGGGGAAACCACCACCACCGGGCGACATCATTCCGCCCATACCGCGCATCATCTTTTCCATGCCGCCGCCCTTCATTTTCTTCATCATCTTCGCCATCTGCTTGTGCTGCTTGAGCAGACGATTCAGATCCTGAACCTGGGTGCCTGAACCCTGGGTAATGCGCCGTTTGCGCGAGCCCTGAATGAGCTCCGGGTTGCGTCGCTCCCTGGGGGTCATGGAATTGATCATGGCCTCCATGCGAGCGAAGGTCTTGTTTTCGACCTGGGCCTGGGCTGCCTGCGCCATGCCGCTCATGCCGGGTAACTTGTCGAGCATACCCGCCATGCCACCCATGTTATTCATTTGCTGAAGCTGATCACGCAGGTCCTCGAGATCGAACTTCTTGCCTTTTTTGACCTTCTTAGCCAGTCGCTCCGCTTTCTCTCGGTCGACCTTCTGCTCCACCTCCTCGATGAGCGACAGCACATCGCCCATACCAAGGATGCGCGACGCAAGGCGATCGGGATGGAAGGGATCGAGGGCTTCCGTCTTCTCACCCACACCGAGGAACTTGATGGGCTTGCCCGTAACCTGGCGAACGGACAGGGCCGCACCACCACGGCTATCTGCATCCACCTTTGTGAGAATGACGCCCGTAAGAGGCAGCGTCTCACCAAACGCCTTCGCCGTATTAGCGGCATCCTGTCCTGTCATGGCATCGACAACGAACAGTGTCTCGATCGGCTTCACAGCGCGCTCTAACGCGGCGATTTCTTCCATCATGTCGTGATCGACAGCGAGGCGACCGGCCGTATCCACAATCAGCACATCGCTAAACTTCACACGCGCGTGCTCTCGCGCCGCTAGCGCGATATCCCCGGGTTTCTGATCGGGCGTCGACGGAAAGAAATCGACGCCAACGTCCGCAGCCAGCGTCTCAAGCTGCTTGATCGCAGCCGGGCGATAGACGTCCGCACTAACGACAGTGACCTTTTTCTTATCGCGCTCTTTGAGGAGCTTGGCCAGCTTGGCGGCAGAGGTCGTTTTACCCGCACCCTGAAGGCCCGCCAGAAGCACCACCGCTGGCGGCTGCACTGCCAGATTCAATCCCTCATTGGCAGCGCCCATTATCTGCTCGAGTTCTGACTGAACGATCTTGAGGAATGCCTGCCCCGGGCTGAGGCTGCTCATAACCTCCTGGCCGAGAGCGCGCTGCTTTACCGACTCGACAAAGTCCTTTACGACGGGCAAGGCAACGTCGGCTTCCAGCAGCGCCATGCGCACCTCTCGGAGCGTGCCCTGAATATTATCTTCCGTGAGCTTCGCCTTGCCGGTGATGGAACGCAGGCTTTGAGTCAGCCGGTCGGATAGATTCTGGAACATGAACTGATGGACTCCCGTGCCCCGGAAAATAAGCTCCGGAGCCGTCACTTGATGCTATTGATTACGACTGAACAAGTCGGTACAAGGGTGGCAAGTATACGCGCCGCAGGTCCGGCCCCCCAAATCCATGTCCATCGCCTTCATCGCTGTCATCTCTGCGCTCCTTTACTTGGCAGCAGCGGGAGTTCAGCTGGCGAATGCCGTCCAGCAGAATGTCGGCCTCAGTCGCAGTGTGTTGGTCATCGCCTTCTTTGCCCTTGGATGCCACATGGGGCTGACGTGGGACAACACCATGGGTGCGGATGGCGTGAACCTGGGGATTTTTCCCATCCTCTCCCTGATCTTTCTCGTGATTAACCTAGCGTGCATGGTGGCACTGACCTGGCGGCCTCTCCAGAATCTGCTGGTGATACTGTTTCCGCTGTCGGCGGTCGCGGTTCTTATTGCGACCCTTGGGCCCGAAACCACTTCCGCTAAATCAAATGTGTCCCTTGGCGTGGCGGCCCATGTCGGCAGCTCTGTTGTCGCCTACTCTGTATTAACGCTCGCTGCCCTGCAGGCTGCCCTGCTCGCTGCGCAAGACGCCCAGCTCAGGCGTCGTCAATTTGGCGGCATTGTGGCGGCCCTTCCCCCTCTGCAACTTATGGAGAGCATGCTCTTTGAGTTGATCTGGGTTGGAGTTGTTGCTCTGACGCTGTCTATCGCCAGCGGCTTCCTTTTCATGGACGACATCTTTGCCCAGCACCTGGTACACAAAACCGTGCTGAGCATCGCTGCATGGCTCCTGTTCTCTGTCTTGCTGTGGGGTCGCTACCAAATGGGGTGGCGCAGCCAGACCGCCGTGAACTTCACCGTCAGTGGCTTCACCATGCTGATGCTTGCATTCCTGGGTTCAAAACTGGTGCTAGAACTGGTGCTGGAGCGCACCTAAGGTGGATGAGGCGCCGCTGGGGCTTCTATTCGCCGTAATGGCGGCGTTGATTTTCATGTCCGGATTCTTCTCGAGTTCCGAGACGGGAATGATGTCGTTAAACCGATATCGCCTAAAGCACTTACGCAAGCAAAAACACCGGGGAGCCATGCGCGCTAGCCGCCTGCTGGATCGACCGGATCGTCTGATCGGCCTGATCCTCATCGGCAATAACCTGGTCAATATCGCCGCTTCAGCCATAGCGACGGTCATCGCCATTCGCCTGTATGGCGATGCAGGCATTGTCATTGCCACCTTCCTTCTCACGCTGGTCATTCTCATATTTGCGGAGGTCACACCGAAGACCATTGCGGCCCTTCATCCCGAACGAATCGCCTTCCCGGCGAGTCTGATTCTACTGCCGCTTATGAAGCTGTTAATGCCAGTGGTTGCGGCGCTTAACTGGGTGACCAATGGTTTGCTGCGCCTACTGGGCGTGAATCCCGAGGACGGTGCGGATGATCAGGTATCGCGGGAAGAGCTTCGGACCATCGTGTCGGACCCGGGCGCTATGATCCCCCAGCGGCACCGGGGCATGCTCGTGAATATTCTGGATCTGGAGAGCGTCACCGTAGACGACATCATGGTGCCCAGGAACGAGTTCTACGGCATCGACCTCGATGACAGCGATGACAAGATCATCTCGCGCATCCTCAACAGCAATCACACGCTGCTGCCCGTATGGCGCGAGGACAGCAACAACATCGAGGGCGTCCTTCACCTACGGAACACCGGGGCCATCGTTGAACAGGGTGGTTTGTCTCGCGCAGCGCTCATGCAGGCTCTGAATAAGCCCTACTTCATCCCTGAGAGCACACCCCTTCACACGCAGCTGCGAAACTTCCAGCAAAAGAAGTTCCGTCTCGGCATCGTGGTCGATGAGTACGGAGATGTAATCGGGCTGGTCGCCGTCGCGGACATCCTTGAGGAAATTGTCGGCGAGTTCACCTCAAACCTGAATGACACGTCCGAAGAAATCTTTCCCCAGCGTGATGGCAGCTTTGTATTCGATGGTGGCGTGAGCGTACGCGACGTCAACAAGACCTTGAAATGGGAATTACCCACCGATGGACCGAAGACACTCTCCGGCCTGATTCTGGAGAACCTGGAGTCATTCCCGGATGGAAATGCCGGGATCCAGATTTCAAGCTATCGTTTTGAAATTCTCGAGATCGAGGGTAATGTGGTTCGGGCCCTTCGTGGAAAGGTTGGTACAACCGCCGCGCGATAGGCGCGGAGTGCGCGATGCGTGCGCCAGGTACCGCGCCCGTTTCTTCGCCTAGAGCAGCCGGATAGAACTGTCCGCATCGCGCCGCTCGGCGGCTCGAGCGATGATCGCGCGCTTTTGCTCTGCGTTCGCCATAAACCAATCCGTGATCTCATCGGCACTGCGGTAGCAGCCTATACACACGTCGTCCTCGTTCAGGGAACAGACGGAGATGCAGGGCGACTTGGGTTCTTGGCTGGTGGCCGTCATACGTCTACTTCCCGAATGTCTTTCGCGAAGCGCGCCGCATTACTCACGTAGTGCTCGGCATTAAAGCCAAGCATTGCCTGCTCGTCATCGGTGAGGGTTTTTCTGATCTTCGCAGGAGAACCTAGCACCATAGATCCGTCGGGAATATCCATACCCTCCGTGACCAGCGCATTGGCGCCAATGAGGCAACCACGGCCGATCTTGGCGCCATTAAGAACGACAGAGTTAATACCAATCAACGTGTTATCGCCGATGGAACAGCCATGGATCATGGCGTTGTGGCCTACGGTAACGTTATTCCCGATGCGCGCGGGAAAGCCCGGGTCCGCATGAATGACGGCGCCATCCTGAATGTTGGTGCCCTCACCGATTTCGATGTCCTCCACATCACCGCGCAGCACGCAGGAGAACCAGACGCTGCTTTTCGCATGGAGGGTCACCCGCCCAATCACTGCCGCAGTGGGGGCGACGAAGTGGCCTTCCCCAACCAGTGTAGGTGTTACTTCTGCGAGCGCGTAAAGCATGGGAGTTTCCTGTTTTGGCTAGATCGTTATACGTGAACAACCCGTGGAGAGATCGCCAGGATCGTCAGCTGATCCCCTGCGAGCCTCGATATTCGCGCGCGAACTCGTCGACACTCCGGGTTTCGATAGCGGACCGGATAGCCGACATATGCGTCTGGTAATAACGCAAATTGTGAATGGTATTCAGCTGAGCACCCAGCATTTCGTTGCACTTGTCGAGATGATGAAGGTACGCCCGTGAGAAGTTCTGACAGGTGTAGCAGTCGCAGTCTTCATCGAGGGGGCCCGTGTCATGGCGGTGCTTGGCATTACGGATTTTAACGACACCCGTTGAGGTGAACAGATGACCATTGCGCGCATGGCGGGTTGGCATCACGCAGTCGAACATGTCCACGCCACGCAAAACACCCTCAAGCAGATCTAGCGGCGTTCCCACACCCATCAGGTACCGGGGATAGTCTTCCGGCATGTGGGGCTGAAGACCTTCGAGCACTGACAGCATTGATTCCTTCGGCTCGCCGACGGACAGACCGCCGATGGCATAGCCATCAAAGCCAATATCGACGAGCCCCTCCAGTGACTGCAAACGCAGATCATCGTACATACCGCCCTGCACGATTCCAAACAGCGCCGACGGGCTATCGCCGTGGGCATCGCGACTACGACGTGCCCAGCGCAGAGACAACTCCATAGAGGTCGCTGCCTCGTCTCGCGTCGCGGGGTAAGGTGTGCACTCATCAAAGATCATGACAATGTCGCTTCCCAGCGCTCGCTGGATCGCCATAGATGTTTCAGGATCCAGAAACACTTTGGCGCCATCGACGGGAGAACGGAAGGCAACGCCCTCCTCCGTGATCTTGCGCATCTCACCGAGACTGAAGACCTGAAACCCGCCGGAATCAGTAAGGATAGGGCCGTGCCACTGCATGAAATCGTGGAGATCGCCATGGGCGGAGATCACTTGCGTACCCGGCCTAAGCCAAAGATGGAAGGTATTGCCGAGGATGATCTCGGCACCGATTCCCGAGATATCCCGCGGCAGCATGCTTTTGACCGTCCCATAGGTACCCACGGGCATAAACGCCGGTGTTTCGACAGTTCCACGTTCAAAATGAAGCCGGCCGCGGCGGGCTGCGCCGTCTACCCCCAGTTTTTCAAAACGCATTAGCCGACCACTCCGTTTTGAGGCGTAAGAAACATCGCGTCTCCATAACTGAAGAATCTGTAGCGCTCTTTAACTGCCTCCTCGTAGGCTCTGAGGATGACGTCGCGGCCACAAAAAGCGCTTACGAGCATGAGCAAAGTAGATTCCGGCAGGTGGAAGTTGGTGATCATGGCGTCAATGCAGTTAAAGCGGAACCCGGGGAGGATGAACAATTGGGTGTCGCCACTGTAGGGCTTTAGTTCACCGGACTGAGCAGCGGTTTCAAGACTACGCACTGCCGTGGTCCCGACGGCAATGACTCGACCGCCTCGCGCTTTTGTCTCCTGTATCTGCTTGCAGGTCGCCTCAGTGACTTCCAGCCACTCGGCGTGCATTTCATGGTCGCGGACATCGTCTTCGCGGACGGGCTGGAAAGTGCCTGCGCCCACATGGAGGGTAACTTCTGTGGTGGAAACACCAACTTCTGCGATCTGCTCCAGAAGCACCCCATCGAAATGGAGCCCAGCAGTTGGCGCTGCAACCGCACCTTCACGCTGCGCAAACACCGTCTGGTAGCGCTCTTTGTCTGCCTCTTCGTCCTCTCGCTCGATATAAGGAGGCAACGGCATGTGGCCAAAGCGTTCAAGGAGCTGTGCGATACGCAGGTCGGATTCCAGAGCGAACAAAGCTCCTTCGCGCCCGGTGACTAAAACTTCACCTAACTTGGTTTCCTCGTCCCCAACAAAAATCCTCGTGCCGGGCTTGGGCGATTTGCTGGCCCTTACGTGAGAAAGCGCCGTGGTCTCACCGGTGACGCGCTCGATCAAGACCTCGACCCGCCCCCCGGACTCCTTGTGCCCATAGAGACGGGCTGGAATAACGCGGGTGTTGTTGAATACAAGTAGATCACCATCGCGCAGGAGCGGGGGAAGATCCTTGAAGGAGAGATGCGAGACATCACCCGATGGTCCGTCAACAGACAACAGGCGACTGGCAGAGCGCTCGCTCAGCGGGTGCTGAGCAATCAGCTCATCAGGCAAATCATAGGTGAAATCGCTGCGCTGCATGAGAAACCGTTGTGCGAAGCGAGGCCCGTAGCGGATGCCCCGCCACGGGCAGTGAGTTGCTTACTCGTCGTCGCCTTCGGCGCCTTCGGACGCTTCTTCAGCGTCAGCGGCCTCTTCGCCTTCCGCCTCTGTGCTCTCCTCGTCCGCAGCTTCCTCCACTGCTTCGGGCTCAGGCTCGGCGGGTGCGCTAGGCTCCGCAACGGTGATCAAACCTTCGGCCAGAAGAATTTTGACCTTCTCGTCACCATTTACGGGATTTTTGGCGGAATCTTTAACGGCGTAACGCTCGTCGCCGCGCAGATAAATGCTGTAGTCGGCCGTCTTCTTGACCAGCTTCATCGTCATACTCGGATCCTTAACCTTTCTCTCTTGCTGCGCCGAAGCGCGAATGCGGATACTCAGGTGTACCTCTGTAGAGGCTCCCCGATTTTACCCAAAGCTGACGCTCGCCGGTACCCGCGACTATTGGAATCGTTAACCAGCGCGCTGCTATACTCGCGCGCCGCGGTACCAACGGTACCTACCCTCCTGTGCCGGAGTGGTGAAATTGGTAGACACGTCGGATTCAAAATCCGATGCCCTTAAAAGCGTGCCGGTTCGAGTCCGGCCTCCGGTACCA
>JBCDGU010000010.1:0-142454 GCA_038750875.1 Pseudomonadota bacterium
CAACGAGCGGCCCCACGAGTCCCTCGCGGGCAAGTATCCGGGTGATCTGTATACACCGTCAGCGCGCACCTATCAGATGCCAGATCCACCTGAATATCCGTATCACGATCGCACGATCACCGTGACACGCTGCGGGCGCATTTGCATTGGCAAGCGAAAAATCAATTTGAGCACGGTGTTTGCCGGGCAGAACGTCGGCATACGAGAGGTCGATGACAAGATATGGCTCGTCAGCTTCCTGGACTATGATTTAGGATTCATTGATGAGGAAGTCGGCCGGGTCGAGCCCGGCCCCAATCCTTTCGTACCGAAACTGTAAACCATGTCTCCGGTACAAGATGTAAAGGATGTCTCCGGTATACACCCCTAGAAATAATGGAGCTGGCGAGAGGAATCGAACCCCCGACCGGCTGATTACAAATCAGCTGCTCTACCTACTGAGCTACGCCAGCTAAATCAACGGCTTAGATAACTTTGAGGGATTTTCATGTCTCTCAAATGTCTCTCTTTCATTGAGATAGGAGACACGCGCCGTGAGGCGGACGCGATCATACCCATACCGTGTGCCAACCTCAACGGTCCATCTAAGGTCGAAGATGGGATTTATTAGCGTGAAACTATCTTCTTTAGGAGACGGGGGTTTAGAACGCCACGAAGACGCAAAGCATATGAGGTTGATAAGCGAAACATCGATGCATGGTTTCGTGAAGTGCGCGATGGTGATGAGCACGAAGCCTCACTGGCGTCGGATAGCGGAACGCCGGGGCCTTAAGCGACCTGGACGCTTCCACAACGCTTTAGATGTATCGAAGGGCGCCGGAGTACTCGATCTATGATGTTGCGCTCCGTACCATTTTTCGAGGAAGCGGCACTCCGATATTAGATCGAGAAAGCCGGTCAATCTGGTGATGTAACGTGCCGCACACCCTTCTGCGGCCGCAGCTTCACGCTTCACAGCGCCGCACTGCGCACTCTGGCATTGAAAATTCTATACTGCGGCTCCACGCCAGCGAGGAACGACAGAGAACGGCACGTACATGGCCAAGATTGAACTCCATGATCCCTGCCCCTGCGGCAGCGGGAAAAATTATTTGCACTGCCACGGCAAGCTGGACCCCAGGATTTGGAACGAGAATGCCTTGGGAAGATTCGCCGTGAGTTTTTCTGATCCGCAATGGTCGCATGTTGTTGCATCAGAGCCGCACTGTCACTTCGATGGACAGCCGATGCCTCGCGGAGTACTGGCAGTAAGCGTCACGGAGACCAGTGGCTGGCCCGAGATCGCCGAGTACCTCAGGGCGAGGCAAGATTCTCGGGATGCCCTCGTAGGTCAAGGGCAGGAAGAGAGAAAAACCGTGTGGCGAGAGACAGATATCGTTGATCAGGGAGCGCACAACGAGAAAGTGTTAGCAATAGTGCGGCAACTCCTCGCTGAATTTGCGGAGCCGTTTTTTGGATGCAAAATTCGATCTCTCGAATCACCACACATACTTCGGTACACAGTCGGCAGCTACTACCGCCCCCACGCCGATAGTGATGATTTCAATCCAGACACCCAAAAGTGGGAGAAAACTCGTGACAGAGACCTTAGCTTCCTGCTTTACCTCGACGATGACTACGAAGGCGGCGAGATCAACTTTCCAAACTTCGATTTTCAGCTCCGCCCCCGCGCCGGTATGCTTCTGATGTTCCCTTCAGATTGCCGCTATCTCCACGGGGTTCTGCCCGTAACTGCAGGGAAGCGCCACAGCATTGTCAGCTGGTGCAACATTCACCCAAGGAAGTAGACCTGGCAGGACAATAGAACGCTCAGCATAGAAGACGTTGGAGAACAACCTGCTCCAGAAAAGCCTGCTCACACAACCCCTCAAAAACCAGATTCGGCGTAAGTTCCTGGCTCCGCCCGAGATGCTCGGCAACCGGTTCCGCACCGCCACCGCAAAGCAGAACACGAGAAACGGGGCCTGATTTTTCCGCCTCTTCCAGCGCAAGGCGTATAGCGCCACTCTGAGCAATCAATACGCCGTGCTCTACGGCCTCTGCCGTCGAGTGACCAGGACCGAGCTGAGGGTTATCCACCGTTTCGAAGCGGACACGGTCCGTGTCCAGGGTGAGCGCACGCAACATCAGTGCGCGGCCAGGGATAATGTAGCCACCCTCGTGCTGCCCCTCATGCGAGACAAAATCGATGGTCAGTGCCGAACCCACGTCTACCACACAGACGCGCTCTCTGCTCCGTACTCTCGCGGCTAACATCGCGAGCCAACGATCCGCCCCCATTTTTGCCGGGTCGGCGTATGAGTTCATGAGGTCACCAAGGCGCGCCCGGCTTCGCGCAAACCAGGGCGCTGGGAAGTCGGCGGGGAACATTTCTAAGAGGTGAGCTTCTTGCGTCGGCGACGCAACGCTGGCGCAGAGGACGTGCTCAGGCTGCGCAAGGGTAGGAAAAAGTCGCTTGAGTTCATCAAAGGCCAAACGACCTGCAAGGGCGAAGCGGCCGTCACGAACAACGGCCCACTTAACGAAGGTATTTCCCACATCAAAAAGCAGCGTTCCCGCACTCACGGGCGAGGTCTCAGAGAGACTTCACCGCCATGCATGGGGTGCAGACCAGTGGCCGTTTCAAGAAGGAGCGCTCCCCGATCATCCACGCCGCGAGCGACGCCTGCGGTGGCCTTACCCGCGCTCTCGATAGTAACGGGACGATCCGCATAGGCATCAAGCGCGCGCCAGCGATCAGCCCAGTCTGCGAACCCGCCCCGCTCGTAGACTGAAAGGGCTGGAAGCAAACGACATAAAAGGGAAGCGATGAGTGCGTTTCGGGACAGCAGCTCTTCAGATTGCTGCGTGAGATCCGCCCAGGGCTGCTCAATGCGCGAGGACGCGTTGCTCGGTAAACGAACGTTGACCCCCATACCGATGATGGCCGTGCACGGTCCCGAGGCGTCACCGTTCATCTCGATGAGAACACCCGCAAGTTTCCGACCGCCTAGAAGCACATCGTTTGGCCACTTCAGCGACAGACCGTCGACGCCCATGTCACGTAAGGTCTCGCAGAGTATGACGCCTACGGCCAAGGACAGCCCTTCGAGGACCTCCACGCCACCAGAAAACTGCCAAGCCGTAGACAAATAGATGCTACTTCCAAAAGGGCTGACCCAGTCGCGACCGCGTCGACCCCGGCCCGCACTCTGGCTTTCAGCCAGGCAAACCTGGGCCGCGTGCGGAACCGGCGGACGTCGAGAGAGCTCAGAATTGGTTGAGTCTATGGCGTGAAAAACATCGAGACTGTGCAGCAGTGACTCGACCGTAGGCCCGAGACCGGCCCTGATGCGCGATTCACTGAGCAGCTCAAGGCCGCCCCTGATGCGATAACCCTTACCGCGCAAACGCTGAATTTCCAGGCCCAGCTTTTCCAGCGATGCAATCTGCTTCCAGATGGCCGTACGGCTGATGCCGTGTTTATCCGCGAGATCCTGTCCGGAGTGAAATTTCCCGTCGGCCAGTTGTTCGAGAACGTCGTGCGCAGACATAAACAAGAGCAGTAGTAAGACCGCGCCGACTATAGCAGAGGCGTGGATGCCTCCGGGAAACGCCGGGCGCAGGCAACAGCAAGGCTGTCATTCGCAGAAAACACTCTTTACGTTAACGTAAACGTCATCTATGCTTCGCTCCATGGGAAATCAAGATCAGCAATTCACGATCTCGGAACTCTCGCAGGAGTTTGATATCTCCACGCGGACGATCCGCTTTTATGAAGAGAAGGGGTTCATCAAGCCGGAGCGAGACGGTCAACGCAGAATTTACTCGGCCGCCGACCGCACGCGCATCCGACTCATACTGCGGGGCAAGCGCATTGGTCTAACCCTCGCGGAGAGTGTCGACATTATCGACATGTACGATCACCACGGCAGCGATGCCGCGCAGCTGGAATCACTGCTCATTCGTGTGCGGGAGCGCCGCGCAGCGCTAGAACAGCAACGTCGCGACCTGGATGAAATGCTGAGCGCCCTCGACGATGTTGAGAACGTCTGCCGCAATGCACAGTTAACGGTTTCCTAGCCCTTTGACAACGGCGGGTGCTCCATGAGCGCCCGAACTTTGACGCTTTTTCGGAGCACGCCATGAACACGAGCTACCCCAACATGAACTTCGGCCTGGGTGAAGACATCGACATGCTTCGCGATGCCACCTATCAAATGTGCCAGAAGGAAATTGCGCCCCGCGCAGCCCAGATCGATCGAGACAATGATTTCCCGGCAGATCTCTGGAAGAAGTTCGGTGACATGGGGCTACTCGGCATCACCGTGGAGGAAGCTTACGGCGGCAGCGGCATGGGCTATCTCGCGCACGCCGTCGTCATGGAAGAAATCAGCCGGGCGTCCGGGTCCGTCGGACTTTCCTATGGCGCCATGTCTAACCTGTGCGTGAATCAACTGCGCCGCCATGCCACGGAGGAGCAAAAGCAGACGTATCTCCCGGGACTCTGCAGCGGTGACAAAGTCGGTGCGCTCGCCATGTCCGAGGCCAACGCCGGCTCAGACGTTGTCAGCATGAAGCTGAATGCGCGCCTCAATGGTGATCACTACGTTCTAAACGGTACAAAGATGTGGATCACCAACGGCCCAGACGCCGACGTTTATGTGATCTACGCCAAGACCGATCCGCAGGCGGGCTCCCGCGGCATCACTGCATTTATTGTTGAGCGCGATTACCCAGGCTTCTCCCGTTCACCGAAACTCGACAAGCTCGGTATGCGCGGCTCCAACACCTGTGAGCTCGTATTTGAAGACTGTCTGGTACCGGTTGAAAACGTGCTGCGCGAGCCGGGCAAAGGCGTCGAGATTCTGATGTCGGGCCTGGATTACGAGCGTGCAGTTCTATCGGGCGGCCCCGTAGGCATCATGCAAGCCTGTATCGATGAAGTGCTTCCCTATCTGCACACGCGAACTCAATTCGGCAAGCCAATCGGTGAGTTCCAATTGATGCAGGGCAAGCTCGCGGACATGTACGCGGACTTGAATGCGTCCCGCGCCTATCTGTATGCCGTTACTGGAGCCTGTGATCGCGGCGAGGAAACCCGCCAGGACTGTGCAGCCGTGATCCTTTACACGGCCGAGCGGGCCACACAGGTCGCTCTGCAAGCTATTCAAGCCCTGGGTGGTTACGGTTACACGAATGAAGCGCCCACCGGCCGCTTCCTGCGCGATGCCAAGCTCTATGAAATCGGCGCCGGCACTTCTGAAGTCCGCCGAATGCTGGCGGGCCGCGAACTGTTCAACGCCTCCGCCTGAGTGAGCCGGTCATGAGCATTATTCAAAGCAAACACGACGCCGCAGACGAAACATCGCAGCAGAACCGTGCTGCGATGATTACGCAAGTCGATGACCTGCGTGCGCTCGTTCAGCGCGTCAGCCTTGGGGGCGACGAAAAATCTCGGGAACGACACACCTCCCGAGGCAAACTCCTGCCGCGCGAACGCCTTGAAAAGCTGCTGGATCCGGGGACACCCTTCCTGGAGCTCTCCCAGCTTGCGGCCCACGATGTTTACGATGACGACGTGCCCAGCGCTGGAATCATCACGGGCATTGGTCGCGTCAGTGGCCAGGAGTGCATGATTTTTATCAATGACGCGACGGTTAAGGGCGGCACCTATTACCCCCTTACGGTTAAGAAGCAGGCCCGCGCCCAGACCATCGCAGAACAGAACCAATTGCCCTGCCTTTATCTGGTGGACTCTGGCGGTGCCTTTCTGCCGTTGCAGGACGAGGTATTCCCCGACCGCGAACATTTCGGCCGCGCTTTCTATAATCAGGCGCGCATGTCTGCAAAAGGGATTCCCCAGCTTGCCGCTGTACTGGGTAGCTGCACCGCCGGCGGCGCCTATCTGCCCTCTATGGCTGATGAATCCATCATCGTTAAGGAACAGGGCACCATCTTTCTGGGGGGCCCACCCCTCGTAAAAGCAGCTACCGGTGAGGTCGTTTCAGCTGAGGAACTCGGCGGTGCCGATGTTCACTGCCGCCAGTCCGGTGTCACGGACCATTACGCGCAAGACGACACGCACGCGCTCGCCCTGCTGCGTCAGTCCGTGTCCAATTTGAATCGGCCAAAGCACATCAATATCGAGATGCGCGCGCCCGTCGAGCCTCGTTACGCGGCAGAGGAGCTGTACAGCATCATTCCCGCCGACCGCCGGCAGCCCTTTGACGTGCGAGAAGTGATCGCACGTATCGTCGACGATTCCGACTTTGATGAGTTCAAGGCACTGTTCGGCGATACGCTGGTCTGCGGCTTCGCGCGACTCAACGGCTATCCCATTGGCATCGTTGCCAACAACGGAATCCTGTTCTCCGAGTCGGCGGTAAAGGGCGCACACTTCGTGGAGCTCTGCGCGCAGCGCAAGATTCCCCTGCTCTTCCTACAAAACATCACGGGTTTCATGGTGGGTCGTGAATACGAAGCCGAGGGTATCGCCCGACAGGGCGCGAAGATGGTGCATGCCGTGGCCTGCGCCGATGTCCCAAAACTGACGGTCGTGATTGGTGGGTCCTTTGGCGCCGGCAACTACGCCATGTGCGGCCGCTCCTACGATCCACGTTTCATGTTCATGTGGCCCAACGCCCGCATCTCCGTCATGGGCGGTGAGCAGGCTGCTAGCGTGCTCGCTACCGTTAAGCAGGACCAATTGGCCCGTCGCGGTGAAGAGATGGGCGCGGAAGAGGAGCAAGCCTTCAAACAACCGATCCTTGATCGCTACGAGGAGCAGGGGCACCCCTACTACGCCTCTGCCCGGCTCTGGGACGACGGCGTCATTGATCCCGCCGACACGCGGCAGGTGCTTTCACTGGCCCTTTCGGCCTGTCTCAATACACCAGTGACGGAATCACGCTTCGGCGTGTTCCGCATGTAACGGCGAACCTGATGGCGAAGGTGAAGACAGCGGAACAGAGCTACATGACGGGCGCCGTGGAGTGCGGTGTAGATTCAAGAGGTATCGCAACGGTGCGCCTCAATCGCCCCGAGAAGCACAATGCCTTTGACGACCAGATGATCGCTCTCCTCACGGACTGTTTTCGATTCGTCGCTGCCGAAAGTGGCATACGTGCTTTGGTTTTGGCGTCCAACGGCAAAAGCTTTTCTGCTGGCGGCGACCTGGCGTGGATGCAGCGCATGGCGGACTACGACCACGCAGCGAATCTCGCCGACGCGCAGAAGCTCGCCGAGATGCTCTACGTCCTTCGCACCATTCCTCAGCCCACCATCGCTCGGGTGCAGGGATCGGCCTTCGGTGGCGCCGTCGGGCTCATCAGTTGCTGTGACATCGCAGTGGCCTCAGAGCGGAGCCGGTTTGCGCTCACCGAGGTGAGGATCGGCCTCATTCCGGCAACGATCGCGCCTCATGTCGTTGATGCCATCGGACCGCGCTGGGCGCGTCGCCTGTTTCAGACGGGCGAGCGCATCGACGCCGAACGCGCGGAGCAGATTCATTTGATCCACGAGGTCTGTAATGCGGAGAACCTCGACGAGCGAGTAGAAACCATGGTCGGGGAACTGATGAAGAACGGGCCGCTGGCCATGCGCGCCGCAAAGAAGCTCGTGCAGGATGTTGCGGCGAGCGAACTGGACGAGGTTCTGCTCGCTGACACCAGCGAACGTATCGCATCTATCCGGGTATCGAAGGAAGGACAAGAAGGGCTCAACTCTTTCCTCCAGAAACGCACCCCATCCTGGATTCAGGGGGAGTCTTCATAGTGTTTTCTCGAATTCTTATTGCCAACCGCGGCGAAATCGCCTTTCGCGTTATTCGCACCGCCAAGAGACTCGGTATCGAAACCGTTGCCGTTTACTCCGAAGCCGACGCCCAAGCGCTGCATGCGCGCATGGCGGATTACGCGGTCTGTGTGGGCCCCGCCGCTGCAAGCCAGAGTTATCTCGTAGCCACGGAAATACTTAGGGTCGCGTGTGAAACCGGTGCAGAGGCCGTTCACCCGGGCTACGGGTTCCTCTCAGAGAACGCGGCCTTCGCACGCGCCTGCGCAGATGCAGGCATCGTTTTTATCGGTCCGGGCGCTGATGCCATCGACGCCATGGGATCCAAAGCGCAAGCTAAATCAATCATGGCCGATGCAGGCGTCCCCCTGATCCCGGGCTACCACGGCGATGACCAGAGTGATGGCGTCCTTCGCGCCGCCGCGGACGAGATGGGTTATCCAGTACTGCTCAAAGCTACCGCGGGTGGCGGCGGCAAGGGCATGCGCGCCGTTGATAGCGCTGAAGGTTTCGAGGAAGCTCTCGCAGCAGCGCGTCGCGAGGCAACAGCAAGCTTTGGCGACGATCGCATGCTCGTTGAAAAGCTGCTCCAGGGACCTCGCCACGTCGAGGTTCAGGTGTTCTGCGACGCCCACGGTGGCGGCGTGTATCTGGCCGAGCGTGACTGCTCGATCCAGCGCCGGCATCAGAAAGTCATTGAGGAAGCACCCGCTCCAGGACTCACGCCCGAGCTCAGGAAAGCCATGGGTGAAGCAGCCGTGGATGCCGCGAAAGCCATTGACTATCGCGGCGCCGGCACCGTGGAATTCCTGCTGGACCAAAGTGGTGCGTTCTATTTCATGGAGATGAACACCCGCCTGCAGGTAGAGCATCCCGTCACGGAGATGATTACCGGACAGGATCTTGTGGAGTGGCAACTTCTCGTCGCAGCGGGAGTACCGCTGCCGCTGGAACAGTCTCAGATCAAGATCTCAGGCCATGCGATGGAAGCGCGGATCTACGCCGAGGATCCTGAAGAGGACTTTCTGCCATCGACCGGCACGATCGCCTGCCTCCGGGAACCCGAATGCAGTAGCGCCGTGCGCATTGACACCGGTGTTGAAGAGGGGAGCGAGATCAGCCCCTTCTACGACCCCATGATTGCAAAGCTCATTGTTCACGGTCGCGATCGGAAAGACGCTCGCTTGCGCCTCGTGAGTGCTCTTGATGCCTATGGTGTCGGCGGATTGCGAAACAATGTGGGATTCCTGCGCCGCATCAGCGCCAGCGCAGGGTTCAGGGATGCGGACCTCGATACAAGTTTTATCGAACGCCACCAGGGCGCACTGGCTCTCTCGGCGGAGGAAAGCCACGAAGATCTGGCTGCCGCCTGCGCGGTACATCTTCACTTAAGAGCCGCCGGTGACAGGCCATCGGGAAATGATACGCACTCTCCATGGGCGGCGACGGGCGCATTCCGAATAAACCTGCCGTCCCGGGAACAGTTAAGGCTGGCCATGAATGGTCGCGATGTGACGGCCAGTGTAGTAACGAATACCGACTCAGTGACCGTTTTTGCAAATGGTGAAGAAACGGAAGTTTCCGGAGCAGTCTCAAACGGAGTTGCGCTGCTCGCAATCGGCAGTCGCCGCCTCACCTATACGGTCGCACTGCATGAGAGCGGCCTGACGCTGTTCCGCGATGGCCGAAGCCTTGATGTCAGCGTAGAAACCTTGCGTGTCGAGGGGGTAGCCGCTGCCGCAGGCGATACGGGCTTTACCGCACCCATGCACGGCACCGTGGTGGCGCATCTCGTCGAGCCGGGGGCGCCGGTAGAAGCCGGCGACGGGGTCATCGTGATCGAAGCAATGAAAATGGAGCAGACGCTCCGCGCTCCCTCCGCGGGCAAGGTCCTGGCCTTTAATGCCAGTCCGGGCGACTTGGTCGATCGGGGTTCAGCGCTGGTGAGCTTCGAAGCGGCGGACAGCTGATGGCTGTTTCCGGAAAAAGCCCGGATATCTCCATCGTTGAAGTCGGTCCCCGAGACGGTCTGCAGAACGAGAAAGGCACGCTAACGCTTGCCGACAAAATCGCTCTAGTCGAGGGGCTGGCAGCGGTCGGTTTGCGCTACATAGAAACCGGTAGCTTCGTGAACCCCAAGTGGATCCCGCAGATGGCGGACTCAGAAGCGGTGTTCGAGGGTATCCAGCGCAAAGAAGACGTCACCTATGCCGCACTGACCCCAAACCTGACGGGCTTTGATCGAGCTATGGCGGCGGGCGCCAATGAAGTCGCAGTATTTGCGGCTGCGTCAGAGTCCTTCTCCCAGAAAAACATCAACTGCAGTATTGAAGAAAGCATCCTGCGGTTTGAGCCCGTCGCTGCAGCAGCCAAAGATGCTGGCATCCCCATGCGCGGATACGTGTCCTGCGTGGCCGGATGCCCCTACGAGGGGCACATTGCTCCCAAGGCAGTCATCTCCGTCAGTCATCAACTGCTGGACCTCGGGTGCTATGAGGTCTCTCTGGGTGACACCATCGGCACCGGCACGGCAGGATCCATTCGTACCCTCCTAAAGGGCCTGCTGGCAGAAATTCCAGCGACGAAGCTTGCACTGCATTGCCACAACACCTACGGGCAGGCATTGGCAAACATCCTTGCTGGAATAGATCTGGGCATCGCACGCTTCGACAGTTCCATCGCCGGCCTTGGTGGCTGCCCTTATGCAAAAGGCGCATCCGGCAATGTCGCCACAGAAGACGTGGTGTATCTCCTTGAAGGGCTGGGCTTGGAAACCGGGATCGATCTGGACGGCCTCATCGCCCTGGGCATCCGATCCTGTGAGGCCATGGGCGTCAGCAACCAGTCATCGGTCAGTCGCGCCAGAACACGCTGAACCTCTCGAGATTACTTTTCCCTGTGGTACCGTTCAGCGATGAGTGCCACCGCGCTGGACATTCCCAAACTTAGAAATCTCGCGGCTATCCTGGCGACGCTGTCCGGCGCGCTGCAGTGCTTCTCGCTGTTTCTCTTGCCGACGAGTCCTGCGGTGCTGCTCACTGCGCTTTGCGGCACGCTGTATGTGTTACTCGGGCTCGGCCTGTTCGGTATATCACGCTTTTCCCTGACGCTGGCGATTATCACGCTACCCCTTCGGAGCTGGTTCGGCATCTACCCGCTGGAGATACCGGCCTGGGAATTGCTTCGCATTGGCGTAGATATAACCATTGCCGTGTTGTGCGTTCCGGTCCTGTGGACCGCATTGGATCACCGGCATAAAAATATCGAACCCGGACACCGGGGCGCTGCCGGGGAGATGAGTGAGCATGGTTGATCCTCTCCTCATTCTCGTCGCCCTGCTCTGCGGCATGGCCAGCCGTGCCATCGGAATGCCAGCACTTATCGGCTATCTCGCAGCGGGTTTCATTCTTCACGAACTGGACTTCACTGGCGGAGAACCCCTCACGCTCCTTTCTGAAATGGGAATCACGCTGCTTCTTTTCACCATCGGGTTGAAGCTGCAGGTAAAGGACCTCCTGCTCACTCGCATCTGGGGCACCACCATCATCCACATGCTTGTCACGCAGCTCAGTGTCATGGGCCTGCTGACCCTAGGCATGCAGATTGTACCGGGCCTTGCGCTGGACCTGAGAGGCAGTCTGGTGATCGCCTTTGCATTCACCTTCTCGAGTACGGTTTTTGTTATTCAGATCATGCAGGAGCGTGGCGAAATGGCATCTCGCCACGCGCGTCTGGCGATCGGCGTGCTCATCATCCAGGATCTCGCAGCAGTGCTATTTCTGGCGGCCTCGGCGGGCAAAGTACCGGAATGGCAAGCACTGTGGCTGCTCCTCCTCATACCCGCGCGCGGTCCCATTCTGCGACTGCTAAAGCTTGCCGGCCATGGGGAGCTTTTCACCCTTGCCGGATTTACTCTGGCGATTCTCGGCGCACAGCTCTTTGAATCTGTGGGGATCAAGGGGGATCTCGGTGCATTGATCATTGGCGCCATGCTGGCCGGGGAGCAGAAGGCGAAAGAGCTTTCGCGCAATCTATTGCTCTTCAAAGACCTGTTCCTGGTGAGCTTCTTCCTCTCCATCGGTCTTGCGGGCTGGCCCGCGTCCTCGTTGATGCTCGTGGCAACGGTATTCGGCGTGCTCGCCCTCCTCAAACCATTACTGTATTTCCCGCTCTTTACGCGCTTCGATGTCGCTCCGCGTACCGCCGTTCTGGCGTCGAGCAGTCTTGCCAATCACAGTGAGTTCGGCTTGATCGTCATCGCCGTGGCGGCATCGCAGGGCTGGGTGGAACCCGCCTGGAGCGGCGCCATGTCTATCGCCATCGCCATCAGCTTCCTCATCGCCTCACCGATCAATCGTTACTCGCACTCCCTCTACCAGATGAATCGTACACGTCTCCTTCGCTTCGAATCATCGGCCGTGAAGGCCACGCTTCCCGACACGCGCAACGCCCGGGTTATCGTTTTGGGCATGGGTAACATCGGCACCGGCGCCTACGAAGCCATATCGCGCAGTTATGGAGAACAGGTGCTGGGTGTCGACGACAATGACCGGAAACTGGCCGCCCATCGAGCGGCCCATCGTCGGGTCGCCCAGGCCGACGCCAGTGATCCCGACTTCTGGCACCGCGTTGCTCTCGACGAAGTCGTACTCGTCATGCTCGCCTTAACAAACCATCAAGAAAACATACTGGTAGCCAAGCTCCTAAGAGATAGGGGGTACAAGGGTCGCGTCGCCGCAGTCGTTCGTTTTGAGGAAGAGGGTGAAGCGCTGGAGAAGCTGGGAATATCTGCGTTTAACCTTTATGCAGAGGCCGGAGAAGGTTTCGCAGCTCAGGCGGCCAAGGGCTTAGATGATCGCCGGAAACACGACTCCAGGGAAACTCCTGATGCGACGGCGGCTAACTGAGAGGGCTCATTTACTCTCAGTGTATATGGATTCGTTCGAAGCAGTACTACAATCGCCGAAGTGCTTGCTACTTCGCCCGTTGATGTATCCATGCAAAACTGCGGTATTCACGCAACTTGAAAATTCTTATCGGCCTCAGCTGATTCGGACCTCACCAGGAACAATAGCCAAATGCTGTTCGCGACAAGGTAGAACGCCGCGACGAGTGCGAAGTAGCCGGTTTGTAGCGCGGCTCCCGCAGTCACTAAGCCCCCCAGGGACAACAGTAACCGGGCAACGTCCCAAACGAGTGCAACAGCGAGTGGTTTGCCATCCAGCCAGAGGCTGGTGCACACCGCGATGGCCAGCATGCAACCCGCCAGCGCGGCGCCAATCCCATAGGAGCCAGCCACCCCAGCCTGCAGGTAAAGCACGAGCATTACGACCGCAACGAGCTGGAAAAACGCATAGCCTTTGACGACTGCGCTTATTGCCGGGTCATACCGCTCGAAGTGGGCGAGATCGGTTTTCTCTCGCGGGTAACGCGTAGCCACATCGTCCGGCCGCCAGCCTGTACGTCCTACCCAGACCCGTAGCTTGTCGCTCCAACGAGCGGTCCGCCAACTGTCCACGGCCATGTCTGAATAAATGTGAGTGAGTGCTTTGAACGGATTGAAACTGTTGAGGGCGCCCCGGATACCGTAGATGGTTGGCTCTTCGTCGAGTTCTTCTTGAAAGGTGCCGAACAGACGATCCCAGATAATGAGCAGGCCGCCATAGTTGCGATCAAGGTAGATGTCGTTCTGGGCGTGATGCACCCGGTGATTCGAAGGTGTCACAAAGATCCATTCATACCACCCAAGCTTGCCGACGTGCTCCGTATGAACCCAGAATTGATAAATGAGGTTTAAAGATCCAACGGTGACCACCACGTGTGCGGGGACACCCAGTACAAACATGGGGATGTAGAAGAGCCAACCGAGAAGAAACCCGCTACTGGTCTGACGCAGAGCCGTGGAGAGGTTGTAGTCTTCGCTCTGGTGATGAGCGACATGGGCCGCCCACAAAATCGTTCGCTCGTGCCCAAGGCGATGAAGCCAGTAGTAGCAGAAGTCATACAGCACCATGGCCAGCACCCAGGTCCAGATGCTTGAGTCGCTGAGCTGGGTGATCGCAAAGTGTTCTGCAACCAGGTAGTAAACGTAGCCACCAATGCCGAGGGTGATGAATTTTCTCGCCTGGGACAGGGAGCCCAGAAACAGGCTCCCCACCGCGTCGTTGGTGCGGTAGGTATTGCGATTGCGCCGCTTTCCCCACCAGAACTCAAAGATCATGGCGGCAATAAAAAACGGCGGGGCGTAAGCAACGAAGTCCATCGGGCAATTATGACAAAAATCGGAGGCGGACCCGAGTTCAGAACTCAGGCGTCGAGATCTGGAATCATCTCGTCCTTGAGGCGCTCAATAGCGTCCTTCAGCCGCAGCTTTTCTTTCTTGAGACGCTGAAGAAGGATCTGGTTCTGATAAGGGAAGCCCTGCATCTCGGCGATGCGGGTATCAAGAGCTCTGTGACGGGACTGCAATTGCATCAGGCGCATGGCGGGCGTCATCACCTCATTGGCAGCTTCTACATCCGTTCCCGGTTCCTGTCCCGGTGGCCAATTCATCCGATGGAGGTCTCGCCTGAAAACACGCAATCAACCGAACAACGATAACTGCGGGCTTCGGCTCGCACAAGGCCCAGCGTAACGATCAAACCGCCGCCAGAAGATCGACCCACAGGGGATCACCTCCGTCGCCCACCGCAATGAAGTGAGGACTGAGCAAACTGTCTCGATTGTTGTATTGAATCGGCTGACCATCGAGGCCTAGCACGGCGCCGCCCGCCGCATGAACCAGCGCATCTCCCGCCGCGACGTCCCACTCGCTGCAGGGTGAGAATCTTGGGTAAAGATCCCCGGAGCCACTGGCGAGGTCGCAAAACTTCAAAGCGCTACCGCTGTTCTGGCGATCGAGCAAAAACGTCTCTTCAAGAA
The DNA here is from genome assembly GCA_038750875.1 of Pseudomonadota bacterium. GTDB lineage: Bacteria > Pseudomonadota > Gammaproteobacteria > Pseudomonadales > Halieaceae > Congregibacter. The sequence goes on from JBCDGU010000010.1 coordinate 14,695, forward strand.
AACGAATGCAGCGATCGAGAGCGTCGTTGCGGTGACGCCGACTGGCCAGGAGCACCAGGCGGTCGCTCGGTCGAGGCCTGACAGCTATCGGTGAGGCGGTCCATTGCCTCTCACCGCGCTGATACTCGAAGGCGCCCTGCCCTTCAATGCCCACGTAGGCTAAATGTTTGAGGGGCTGGTAGATGATCCCCAGCGTTGGCCTGCTGGCGTCTATAAGAGCGATGTTGATCGTGAACTCGCCGGTTCCGCCGAGAAATTCCTTGGTGCCATCCAGCGGATCAACCATCCAGCAACGAGGCCATTGGCGACGTGTGGCAATTTCCTGGGGACTGCTTTCTTCCGAAAGAATCGGTATATCGGGCGTCAGGTCATTGAGGCCTGACGAGATGATCTCGTGAGCAGCGATGTCGGCCAAAGTGAGCGGTGTTTGGTCTGCCTTCTTCAAAAGCAGACTGCGCGAATCATCGCCGTAGTAGTGCTCGCAAATCGCGCGGGACGCGTGCGCACAGATATCGAGGAGTTGTTCCAGCTGATGCTGTGAAAGGCGCCCCTGACCTCGAAAATCCATGGGCGCTACTATAGCATCGCCCCATGATTGACTGGCGTAACATCGAGACTGTCCTGCTGGACATGGACGGCACCCTCCTCGACCTCCACTACGACAACCACTTCTGGATGGAGTACCTACCGCGCGCCTACGCCGCCGAGCACGCCGTGGCCGAGGAAGAGGCGCGGGACATGCTCTTGCGCAACTTCGAGGTGGTCCGCGGAACGCTGCCCTGGTACAGCTTGGATCACTGGACAGCGAAACTGCAGATGGACATCCCATCGCTCAAACGCGAGATCAAACACATGATCCGGGTTCGCCCTTTCACCATGGAGTTTCTCGCGTGGTTAAAGCTGCACCGGTTTGATGTGCTCCTCGTCACTAACGCACATCGGGAAACCTACAACATCAAAATGGCCGAGGTGGATATTTCAGAGTGGTTTGATCGCGTGGTGATCTCCCACGATCTGGATTCTCCCAAGGAGCATCAGGAATTCTGGGATCGCCTACAGGTGCTGCATCCCTTTGATCCTGAGAAAACGCTGCTGATCGACGACACGGAGTCCGTTCTTGAAGCCGCCCAGAACTACGGCATCCGTCACCTGCTGACGCTGCTCCAACCGGACAGCTCGCGACAGAAACGCATCGATCTGCGATTTCCTGGAATTCACCATTTCGATGAAATCATGCCGGACCTAACGGCGTGAGCGCAGACGTCGACGAGAAGCTACGGATCGACAAATGGCTGTGGGCCGCGCGTTTTTACAAAACCCGTTCCCTGGCAAAGGCGGCCATTGAAGGCGGCAAGGTGCAGGTAGATGGGCAACGAGTAAAAGTCTCGCGGGAGATTCGTATCGGTGACGAGCTTCGACTGAAGCAAGGCTGGGATGAGCGCGACGTCATTGTGAAGGCGCTTTCAGACCAGCGCCGCGGTGCCCCCGAGGCACAGACCTTATACGAAGAAACCGGAGCCAGTATCGAGCGTCGGAATCAGACAGCCCAGGCCCGCAAACTCGCTGGTGGTATGACAGAGAGACCGGCGAAACGCCCCGATAAACGACAGCGCAGACAAATTCACCGATTCAGGGAGTTTGATTAGAATCCGGCGGCGTCGCCCCCCTTCTGAAACAACAGCGCAGGTGACTTGTTGCGGCAACTGCACCCAAACGCCGCGCCCCCAGGCGATTGTCATCTGCTAAATACGTAAAGCCGCCAGCACGCGAAGCAAACGCACGCCAATCGCCGGAGCCGCGAAATCACCGGAGCCGAGTACGCGGACGCGCTGGAGCGCAGACCTGTCAGTTAACGCTCGCAGATACCGTTTAAGCACCTCCGGCACGGCGAACTCGCGGTCTTCAAGCCTTTCTGCAAGTACCCGTGCACCTTCGATCTGCGACTTCAGAACCTTCTGCTGGCGTCGCGCCCGGGCAGAAACGCTCAGTAACTGCCGCCAGGGCCGGGAACCGCCAACGGCGTTTCCCCCGTGCTGTCGGTAGGCAACCAGCGGCTCATTAATAAACGCAAGTTCGCCAATGCAGAGTGCGCACAGCCCGAGCCACCAGTCGTGGTTCACCAGGCCCTTGGGAAACGGTAGTGCCAGATCCAGAAGCTCCGCACGAAACCCAAGCGTGCAACCCACCACGGCATTCTGCACCAGGAGGCTCTCGATCGTCGGCGGCAGAACAGCTTTGAGCGTGGGCAAAACCCGACGCCCCGAGACGATGCCCTCTTGGCTGAGGTACACAAGATCACTGAAGGTCCCACTCGCTGTCTCAAGGGCTTTGATCTGCCGCTCGATTTTCTTTGGGTCCCATCGATCATCCTGATCGCAGAAAAAAATCGTGTCCTCAGGCCTGAACCCGCGACTAAACAGGGTCGTTAGTAAAAAGTGAAAATTTTCCGCCGGTCCACCAGGCATTGCTCCAGCGGGGAGCAGCTCAATGCGATCATCGGCAGCCGCGTACCCCTGCAAAATCTCAGTCGTTCCATCGCTGGAACCGTGGTCACTGACCAGGAGCTGCCAGTCCCTATGGGTTTGCTCGCGAACGCTCTCAATCTGCTCTCGCAGCCATCGCTCGCCATTGAAGGTAGCGAGACAGACGACAGCGGTCATGAATACTGACTCGTTGGTGGAAGCACCTCTGAAAGTCGCTGTGCGATCACCGCTGCACCAAAATGTGCATCGAAGATATTGCGTGTCGACGGCACCAGACCTGACTTCAACGCCTTTTGGCACTGCTCCATGGCTGAGGCCAGCGCTTCGGCGTCCGCCGCTGCGCAGGTGAACAACCCTTCTTTCTCTTCTGCGATGGCATCAACTTCCCCGCCACCGCGGGTCACCACCGGCTTGTTGCTCGCCATCGCCTGATGCACTTTGTAGGGAATAACATCGCCCGCTTTCGCAGAGGCACCAAAAATACCGAGCACCGCATCTGTTCGCGCCAGCGCCTCACGCAACTGGCTCGTCGACTGGAGTTCCCGTTCCCACGAGAGGTTCTCAAGGGTTCTCCCCGCTCGCAGAGACGCCAGCAGCGGCGCGGTCTGCCCGTCGCCGATCATACGAATATGGATAGCAGCGCCCCGTGACTGCAGGATGGACGCAGCATGAAATATGGTCTCGACGCCATGAAGGGGGATGAACGTTCCCCAGAAAAGAAATTCGCACACCGCTTCTGGCGCCTTTCTTTCCAACGGCGTCCACAAGCGCTCATCGATGCCCACGGGTACCGCGCGAACCTTCGTCTCGGAAGGCAAGAGACGCTGCTTCAGCAACTTCCCCTGCGATACCGTATCGATCAATAGAACGTCCGCGAACGACAGCGTCAGGCGTTGGAATGCGATCAGCGCTTTTGCTCTTAAACCGCCCGGTGGAAAAAGCTGCCGGTCTTCGACAACGGTACTGTGAAGTTCGAGAAAGGCATCAGCAATCACGAATCGGTCGCGCCTGAGACGCATCAAGCGAAGCAGGATAAGCTCCAGGTAGGCTGGATACGGCACAAAAATCACATCGGCAGCGGCGAGTTCCCGCCGACGGCGCCAGAGGGTAAGACCGTCAGAGATCAATCTGCCGAGGCGACTCCCCAGCGATGCTGCTGCAGCGAGGTGATGATGGGAGTCTCGCTTCTCGGGCGTGATGAAGACCGCTGATTCGGACGTCGCGGTGAGCAACTCCACCAGCGTTCGATTGCGCTGGTAAAGGTCGTGATCGCTGTAGGACCCAAATACGGCGAGGTGACGAATCGCGGGTGTGCCACCACGTTCGCTGGAGATGTCATGTGTTTGTGGCTTGTTCACAGAACAACAGTTTCTCACCCCGCGCTTCGGTATCATAGCGCCTGAGCTTGAGTCGAGCCCCAGGTCCGGCTGAGAACGACAAATATTTCTGACACCCTAAAGTGACAATTTAGGCTACACTTTTTCCATGTTTACGGAGTTACCCACAGAGCGACCGCAAACCCCCATCCTTGATGCGGTGGATAGCGGTCGTAACCCCAGCACACTGAGCCTTGAAGAGGTTGAGCGGCTGGCGGAAGAACTGCGCGCGTACCTTTTGTTCAGCGCGGGTCTGTCTGGCGGACACTTCGGTGCGGGTCTGGGCGTCGTTGAACTCACCGCAGCCTTGCATCACGTTTTTGATACGCCCCGAGATCGTATCGTTTGGGATGTCGGTCATCAGGCCTACCCGCACAAGATCCTCACGGGGCGGATGCAACGCATGCACACCATGCGTCAGGCCGGTGGGCTTTCTGGCTTCCCAAAGCGCTCAGAGAGCGACTACGACACCTTTGGCGTGGGTCACTCCTCCACAAGTATTTCCGCCGCCATGGGTATGGCGTTGGCCGCCGAGCGCGAAGGCACGGGCCGTCGCGTCGCAGCCATCATCGGCGATGGCGCGATTACCGGCGGCATGGCGTTTGAAGCCCTGGCCCACGCGGGCGACGTGCGCCCCAATATGCTGGTTATTCTCAATGACAACCAGATGTCCATTGGCCACAACACCGGCGGATTGGCGAGCTATTTCGCAAAGATCTGGGCCAGCAAAACCTATATCTCAATGCGCGAGGGCGGCAAAAGCGTACTGAAACGATTCAAGCCCGCCTGGGATCTCGCGAAACGCACCGAAGAGCACATGAAAGGGATGGTCGCTCCAGGCACGCTCTTTGAAGAGCTAGGCTGGCATTACATTGGCCCCATCGACGGTCATGACGTGACGCAGCTGGTTCAGACACTGGAAAATATGCGTGAGCTGCAGGGCCCGCAATTCCTCCACGTGCTGACCATGAAGGGCAAAGGCTTTGCGCCCGCGGAGTCCGATCCCGTCGGCTTTCACGCCATCAATAAGCTCGAGAAGAAACCTGCGGAAGAGACGCCCCCTGTACCCGCACCGGTAGCAAGCCAGAAAAAGCCCAAGTATCAGGATGTTTTCGGACAGTGGCTCTGCGACATGGCGGCCCAGGACGACAAGCTCATGGCGATCACGCCGGCCATGTGTGAAGGCTCCGGGATGGTCTCCTACGCGAAGCAGTATCCCGACCGGTTTTTCGATGTTGCCATTGCCGAGCAACATGCCGTGACGCTCGGCGCTGGACTGGCGTGCGAGGGCCTGAAGCCCGTCGTCGCAATCTACTCGACATTTCTTCAGCGAGCCTATGACCAACTCGTCCACGACGTGGCCCTGCAAAAACTCGATGTGACCTTCGCCATCGACCGCGCTGGTCTTGTCGGCCAGGATGGCCCAACCCATCATGGCGCCTTCGATCTGAGTTACCTGCGCTGCATTCCCAATATGGTAGTAGGCGCACCCTCCGACGAGAACGAATGCCGGCAGATGCTCTACACGGCTTACCGTCATCCAGGCCCTGCTGCCATCCGCTATCCCCGTGGCACAGGGCCAGGCTCGTTCATTGAAGAAGCCATGACCGAGATGCCCATAGGTCGTGGCATTGTCGTTCGGCCAGGACAGCGGGTCGCGATACTGAACTTCGGTGCACTGTTTGGCGAGGCCATGAGCGCGGGCGAGGATCTGGATGCCACCGTCGTCGATATGCGCTGGGTCAAGCCTCTGGACGAAACGCTGGTACTCGAACTCGCCCAGAGCCACGAGCTGATTATTACGCTTGAAGAAAATGCCGTCGCTGGTGGCGCGGGTTCTGCCGTGGCGGAACTTCTATCCGCACAAGGATTGAGCTGCCCCATTCGCCATGCGGGCATTCCCGATGCCTTCGTCGAGCATGGGGATCAGGGCGCTTTGCGGCGGGATCAAGGTATGAATGCACAACGCATTGTTGCCATCGCAAATCAGGCCTTTGGCGAGCCAGCGGAAACACCGACCCTCTTGACCGTACCTTCGGCGAGCCGCTTCTCCTGAGCCACCCCTGAGCATTCCTGCGTCTTCTTAGTTCGCAATTCCTTTTAGTTCGCAATTCCTTCGCTTTCCATAAGGTATAAACCGCCGGTCTTTAGTAGACTCGGCGAAGATCAACTCGAAACAGGCCCAGGAGCAAGAAACACTGGTGTTGCCTCGTATTCGCCATCCGGCTCGAGCGTTTCAAGCTATTGTTTCAAGGCCTGCGCTGGGCTCAGGCAGGCAGTGTGCCTGCTGCGGCAAGACGCTGGGGCGCTTCCTTCCCGCCAGGGGCGGCGCTAAAGGGAGACCGCCCTTAATGGCCGCGCTGCATGTGGTGGGCAGTGATCCCAACGTCATCGAATGCCCGTGGTGCGGATGTACCGACCGGGATCGCCATCTCCGCCTTTATCTAAAAGCGCTGAAGCTGGAAGCTCGATTTTCAGCCGCGAACGTCCTTCATTTTGCGCCAGAGCGATCCATCAGCAAATTCATCCGGAGCCAGTCCCCATCGCTTTATGTGACCGTAGACATCAGCGACAACCGACCCGTTGAACTGCGCACGAACATGGAGAACATTGCCATTGCGTCCGAAACCGTCGACATCGTTATTGCGAACCACGTGTTGGAGCACATTGAGAATCTCGATGCGGGGCTCGCGGAACTTCACAGGGTTCTGAAGCCGGGAGGCCTCGCAATCTTGCAGACGCCCTATAGCGATCGTCTAGAGGACACCTTCGAAGATGCGGGAATCTGCGACGAGTTGGCAAGGCATCATGCCTATGGCCAGAGCGATCATGTCCGGCTGTTTGGGCGGAATATCTTCTCCATCATCTGCGCCGCAGGCTTTGCATCCAAAGTAAGCGAACACGATGACGCCCTTGGTGACGTTAATCCCGACCAATGGGGCGTCAATGCTCGCGAACCGTTGATGCTGTTCGAAAAGTGCTAGTGCGCTTGCAACAAAGCGAGGGGCGCTGGCATACAGGCCAAGGGTCGGGGTTAAGGGTTGGGATTAAGACCGTTATTTATTGGCCGGCGCGTAAGGACGAAACAGCAAACGCGAGCGCAGTCCTCAAGTCGCAGATGTCCACCGAGCCCGGTGCATCCGGCAACCCCTCGTCAGTCATTCGTTAACCAAACGTTAGCCATCCGCTAGCCATCTACGAAAACCGCCAACCGCGTTCCTTCAAGATCTTCATAGATCTCCTTCACGATTGTCTCGGGTAGCTCGCTTCTCCATTGCTCAGCGACGGATGCGTCCTTATAGACGGCATAGTAGTCCTCTGAATGCTCTGTGGTGCTTTGCTCGATGAATGCCTTCGACTGAGACCCGTACTCGAGGCCAAAAAAATCGAAAACCTGGGGGAAAACCGTCTCGGGGCTTTTCACGGCACTTTCATAGCGAAGCAGGAAAAAGCGGTTGGGATATTTATCCTGAAGATCCAGGTACTGGTTGGCCGCCTCTTTCCAGCGGTAGTAGCCGAAACAGTCCTCCGGACCTGCGTTTTTGCACATCCCATGCCGCCACTCTTTTCGAAGGTCGCTGCCAGGTGGAAATTCCTTTTCGTTCTTGCGCCAGCTATTCAGAACAGCGCATGGATTACGCACCATGGCCAGTACTGAAAGCTCAGGGAGCTTCCGCACCATCGATGGCACCAGATACTGATAGCGGTTTTCTTTCAAGACCAGCCGATAGGCAGATGCATCTTTACTGAATCGGGGATAGGCCCCGGAGGCGATTTTGCTCTCTTGTGTGAGGAACGCGGTCTCGCTCGCCACCATTGCCGCCAAGGCGGAGCGATATTCCTCGGCCGTGCTCTCTTCATCGACTCGGCCTTTGAATTCGTAGGAGAAAAACGGCTGGAATCGGAATACGGTGTGGGGGCAGCTGTTCAGGACCTGGCCGACCCAACTCGTGCCGCTGCGTGCCACGCCAGTTACGTAGACAGGGCTTGGACCAGCGCTCACTTTCGCATGACCACGTCAAAGCGGAAATGAGCGTAGATCTGGTAGTCCGGCTGATCCATCACTTTTGTCGTCTCGAAACCGATTTCCTCTCCCAGGTAGGCATACCAATGGCGATCGTACCAAGTGCCGATCACGTCTCTCCCCTCCTCCAGGCCGGCGAAATAAAGTGCCCGGCGCTCGGGCGTGTTGTAGAAGCTCCAAAACCGATCGAGATCGGGGATATCCCCTATAAGCAGGGTCCCGCCTGGGGTCAACCAGTCGTAGCAGCGACGCAGCAGTTGCGCCGCTTCGCCCTGCGTAAGGTACTGAATAGCGGCATAGAAAAAGATATGGGTAAACCGATCTTTAGGGAATTCAAGGGCGCGCATATCGCTGCAGAGCGTATGGATCGAGCCATCCTCTGTCAGAGGGACGTCATCCAGGAGGTCTTGAGAAACATCAACCGCTAGGACTTCAGCACCGCGGTCTGCAAACTCCGCCGAAAAAAGGCCGTTACCCGCGCAAACATCGAGAACCCGATCCCCCGCCGAAAGATCCATTTGCTCGCATACATGTTCAACGGTACGCAGCCACACGTCCTCACTGACCGTTGTCCTGTTAGTGGTTCTAAGCACACGCTGCTGAGCCGTCTCGCCACGGGACTTTCTCCCTTGATCCCGCCAGAAGTCTGACCAGTACTCCTCGGTCACAGCTATAGCCCCAGGCTTTTTACGACGGTGAGCATTTCTGTGTTCCCATAACGTTGATCGATCGGTAAGGGTAAGACCTCCTGTGTCAGCCGCTGCTCCCATGCGGGAGACTCGCGACGCAGCACATCACGCCACAGTACCGGGGGATAGACGTGATGCTTATACAGTCGGTCATGAGGAATCGGCACTTCTGGCAGATAGGGGTAGCAAAACGGCACGCTTTCGCGAAGCCCAAACTTCAAGGTGTTCGAGGACGAAAGCTCACGATCCAGGGCCTGAAAGTTCTCTCGACGCCTCGCGGCGGCGGCCCCATAGTCTACGCGCGCAAGGCTATTGCGGCTGAATTCACTCATGGTCAATACCCTACCATCCAGGGATTGCTCGTACCGTTGAAACGCTGCAAACCCTTCTGCCTGATGGCCCTCACGACGCAGCTCAAGATGTTCGATGGCGAAACCTGTGAACTCAGGCAGATCGACGATAAGCTCCTCTGGACTGTAAAGGTAAGCGCCGTCAGGCACTCCAAAGGACTTTCTGGCAGAGGTGAAGGACCATAGTCCCGGGCGTTCGCCCCTAAAAAAAGCATGCGTGTCGTCCACGAGCAAATTCCGACCGTGCTGGTCAGCAAGGGAAGAGACCTGCGCCTCACACAGCCCAAAGTAGTTGGTGTAGAGGAGATAATCCCCGGGACCCATAGGGGGCACATCTGCGGGGAGCCAGGCTCGGTCGATACTGTAGAAAGTGAGCGCGATACCCGCGTCACGAAACGGATCAAGGGCAGCATCGCAGGTGTAGTGGGGCACATAAACACGCGTGGGCTTCAGCGCCTGAATCATCAGCGACAGACAGGCGCGCCCCGTGTGCACCGGCAGCGCTGTCGCGTGAAAGTGCTCGCGCTCAACGCCCGGCGTTTCCAGCTCAAAAAAACCACCGATGTGTTTCATGGGAGGGACAGTTGCGAAAGACCCTCGCGCAGCGTTTCTGCGAGGCGAGCAGCCTGCTCCGGTGTGACGCCCTGGTGTACAGGGAGATTCAGGATGGAACGGGAGATGGCAAAGGCTTCGGGAAACAGTGCTTCATCAACGGCCCCAATAAGCTCATAGTAAAGCGCCGTGACGGGCAGGCCCGCTTCCATGAGATAAAAGTACAGCGGCTCTCGCAACCCACTCTCTATTAGCATGGCCATACTTTGGGGCGTGACGGCCCCGAGGTCCGGGCGTAAGAAACGCACGCCTTCTTGATCCGAAAGCGTCTCTAGATAAAGGCGATACAGTGCTCGTCGATGCAGGTTTATCGCAGGGAAGTCCGCGCGAAGTATCGCCGCCAGCACGGCCTGATCGCAGGTCTCGTGGAGGGGGCCAGCCGTCCAGTCTGGGGCCGGTGTATTCCAGACCAGCGCTCCGCCCGCGACTCCTCCCAACACCTTATGTACCGAGTAAAAGGCCACGTCGCCAAACGCGCCCAGTTCTCCAGCATGGGCGCCCGGCAGCGAAACCACGTGGGCACAGTCCTCGATAAGCAAAACGCCGGTAGAGCGGCAAAGATCGCGAATCGCTGAAATATCTGCCGCTGGAAAACCGAACCAATGCACCAGCAATAGCGCACCGATGTCGCCACTGGATAGCTGCGCGGCAAGAGCATCGACCGATACACGCAAATGGTCGTCCACTCCGTAGAAGCGATAGGCAACCCCCGAGGCTCGTACGGGGTCGAAAATCCCGGACCCTTCTCGGGCGGTGTGCCCAATATAGGCGGGGAGCAAAACGACACCGTCCCGGTTGCTCGCGTACTGGTTGAGAAACAAGCCCCACGCTTCGCGGGCAGAGTTGGTGTAGGAGATTCGGCGCTCAAAGCCCGGCATGCCCAGCGGTGGTTCTTTAGGAAACAGTGACTCCTGACTCATGATCGTGGTGAGTTCCCTATTGCCGACGCGTCAAAACCGCAGAACAAGCGCAGGCTGAGGCTCTCCTCAATGCGCGGATTCACGGTCTAACTCCACCGCAGATACAATCTCGACACCGGACGACAGCATCTTTCTCCCCCCTTCGGGGCCGTTCCACATCAATACGTCAATGATGGATAGCCCGGGGGTAAAAGGCTCGCGTTTCTGATCATAGGCGGGTAGGGCCGGACGCAAGAACTCGAGGCCAATGCCCGCATTCTGAAACTCCTGAGGGCGGAAAATATCTCGACCACCGATCGGATTGAGGTAGGTCGACGCACCCAGAGCCTGGGAAATACGCAGGGCCCATTGGCCTGCATGCTGGACATCTCCCAGCTCCAGGGCAAGTTCCGACTGAACAACAAGGGGTGTATCAATGCCCAAATACTCCGCGGTAGCCGTCAGCGTCGAGATTAGCGTTAGCGACAGGCTTTCTGTATCCGGCACGATGCAGGACCTCAGAAAGTCGATGGTTTCATCGTAAAACGGAGCCTGCTTGCGATAGGTGGTCAGCTTGGCGAAAAAATCTGCGGTCCAGTCCGACTCGCCCTTGACCACCACATCACAGATCCGATCCTCTCGGTGAAGCTTGTGCAGAGGCACCGTGAGGTACCGCCATTCTTTGCCCGGATCGGGGTGCAACACACGATTGCGATTAACCCATCCCTTGTGAACGAACTGCGTTTCATCAAACACCACCCAACGATCAGCAGCGCTCAGCAGCTGAAAGTAGCCCAGGTAGGGGAAAAAGTAAGGCTGCATGATCGCGAGCCTCACAGGGAACGCCGCCAGACGAGCATCACAGTCTCGCTCCACTGTTTTCCAGAAGCCCGCAATAGGCGGCGACCGTAAAGGGCCTGGCGTCGCGGCTCCCGCTCAAAAAAACACAGGCGCACACGGTGGGATTCATGGAAGGGCCGCGCTCATCTGGGCTGCGCGACGCACGACAGCAACAATCGCTTCGATGTCCCGCGCTTCCAGATCAGGGTAGATCGGCAAGCACAGAATTTGCTCGGCGAGTCGGGTTGCCCGGGGAAGCTTAGACGGCGCAGCCCCGTTTTCGTTTTGATACATCACCTGGTTGGTAATGAGAGGGTAGAAGTACCGCCGGGGGTGTACACCATTGGCTTTCATAAACTCGTACAACCCGTCGCGCGACATGGAAAATTCGCGGGTAATGAGCACAGGAAAGTAAGAGTAGTTGTGCAGGCGAACGGCGGGCAGGGGCGGTACGGTCACCCCTGGAATATCGCTTAACAACTGGCGATAAAGGGTGTCTACCTCTTTGCGCCGTTCTATCGCCTGGTTTAGGTACTTCAGCTGAAGAAGGCCAAAGGCGGCACCCATTTCATTTAGTTTGCCGTTGATGCCGGTATCGACAACTCTGACCTGGTCGGCAATGCCAAAGTTCTTGAGGTCGCAGAGGGTCTGGCGCATTTCCGGCTCCCTGCAGACTACGGCTCCGCCCTCAAGCGTCGTGAACACTTTTGTCGCATGGAAACTCAATGTGGAGAGATCGCCGTGGCGGAGGATACTGCCGCCCTCATCCTCAACACCAAAGGCATGCGCAGCGTCGTAGACAACCTTAAGACCATGCCGATCTGCTACGTTTTGAATCGCCGCGGAGTCGCAGGGATAGCCGTAGCAGTGAACCGCCAGAATCGCAGAAGTCTTGGGTGTGATCGCCGCCTCGAGAGCGTTTGGATCTAAATTGAATCCCGCTTCTTCCACATCCACGAAAACTGGCTGCAGCCCGCTCCAGCGCAATGCATGGCTCGTTGCAATGAAAGAGAACGGCGTTGTTAACACCTCCCCCTCAAGACGGAGCGCACGCAGCGCCGCAAGGAGGGCAATGGTTCCGTTGCTGTAAAGAACGATGTCATCAACACCCAGGTGACCACGCAGACTAAGCTCCAACTCCTGGTGCAGTGGGCCGTTGTTGGTGAGTTGCTTCGTGCTCCAGATGCGCTCCAGATAGGGGAGAAACTCTTCCAACGGAGGCATCGTCGGTTGAGTGACATAGATCATCTCATCGCTCATTTCGATGGGACCCTCCCCAGAGCGCAAGGATGGGATCGCTGAATCGGAACCCAATAGCATTGGGCTCTCCTACGGTGATTCCGTGAAAGGAGCACGGGAAACTAGCGACGCTGGACATCAGCACTCCGTTTGACTCCACGCCAGAAGAGCGTCCACAGCCCGCCGACACCAAGCAGGCGCAGGTTGTGTATGACCATATGCTGAAGATGCGAGTACGCAAGCGTCCGATCTCCTTTTCGAAGGCGGTACGAGTACAAGGCAGCCATCGTTTCAAGGGACCGTTCGACCTGATGCCGCTTATCGATGCCAGAGTGAATACCCCGCGGGTTCTGCCGATAGAGCGCTGGCCGCACATCCGCCAAGTACTTTCCAGCGCCGTGGTCGCCAAGCAATGACCAAATCACCAAATCACCATAGCGGGCATTCGCGAACTCCCGCGGCCATGCATCGATAACGTTACGAAAACAGGTCGTCAGCGTGAAGATGGAGGCGGTTTCCTGAAGTTCCCGTGCGCTCAAGTCTCTGCGGCAACCGGCCAGTCGTGCCTGTCGTCGCCCCTCTTCGTCAACGGAAACCGCATCCGTAAAACAGAGCACGTAGTCGGAGTTTGCTTCGAGAAAATCAACCTGCTGTTGCAGCTTCTGGCTATCAGCCCAGGCATCGTCTCCATCGCATAAAGCAATGTACCGACCCCGAGCGCGGGGGAAGTTAAATTCTGGAGCAATATTATGCCCCCGGCTCCATCGGTTGCACTCCTGAATCAGCGGACGAACGACTCTCGGAAAGCGCTCTGCATAGGACTGAACGATCGCTGTGGTGCCGTCACTAGACGCATCGTCATGCACCAACACCTCAAAAGGGAAAGACGTTTTCTGGCCCAGGATGCTATCGAGGCACTGAGCGATATAGTCCTGCTGATTGTAGGTATTGCAGCAGACGCTGACGAGAGGAGCATCAGCATTGGCGGACCATTGCGCCACCAGTTGATCTTCCGATTCAGGGGCATCAATGGTTTGCCACAATGAAGGCGCGTTCACCCGGGCACCCTATGCCGACCCTTACTCGATAAGAGTGAGATCGTCGCCTGGAGTCCGGTGCTTGAAATCAACGCGTTACCCAATATGTACAGCAGAAGAGCTGCGATAAATTCTAAAGCAACTCGCATCCAGGTTGGTTTTGCTGCAGCGATGAAGTCAGCCGCAAAATACACCAGTGCAAACGCAGCCACACCCACGACGACATAGAGAGCGAAAATCGCAACCTGCCTTGAGATCCGCAAATCAAAGGCCTGGTCTGCGTACCAACCATTAATGATGACGGCGATACATGCGACCACGAACTGCCCCCAAACAATTCCAGCCACGCCCCAACCCACGGATACGACAAGAACCAGCACTGCGATCAGCTTTTTCACAAGCTCTATACGCAGCAGCCAGTCGGCATGTCCGAGGTACTTGTTCACCGTTAGATTGAGGCTGTGCAGGGGAATCAGCGTGGCCGCAAGGGCCATTACCATCAAATACTGGGCTGCAGAGGACCACGACGTATCAAACAACAGGGCAAAGACCGACTCGGAGTGGACCGCGACGGCGAAACAGAGGGGTACCACCAGGAACGACATGACCTCGAGGGATCGACGGAACGTGGCATGCAGCGCATCACGCGAAAGGACTTCCTGCGAAAGGGTAGAAAAGAGCACCGTCTGCAACGCGCCGATAAATGGCAAGACCACGAGCTCTCTCGCTCGATCAGCGAAGAAATACTGGCCCAGAGCCTGGGCGTCAAAGGCGCGAGAAATGACCACCAGATACACCATCGCAAAGAGGGTGTTGATGACATTCGTGAGGCTCAAACGCCCCCCATACCGCAGAAATTGACCGCCTGCTTCACGCGATGGCGACATACCGCTGAAGGGGCTGGCCACAGCGATACTCAGAAGCAGGGACTGGCCGCAGGCAACACCGACTGTAATGGCAAGGAATGCGCCCGAAGCAAGCTCGAACTCCAACAACAGCAAAGCAAGGAGCGCCATGATGACCAGGTTTGGCAGAGACAAGAGAAATTGCTGTCGGAACCGCATCGCTATGCGCAGCTGCGCTAGGGAGGGCACTTGTAGGGCGTGCGCCCAAACCGCAAGGAGACACCAGCGTAAGTGTGATTCCAGGGATGGCAGTTCAACCCAGCGAGCGATCCACGGCGTCAAGGGAAACACGATGAGTGAGATGCCAAGGGCAACAAAAATCGCATACCAGCGCGCCGCCGGAAAGTAAGTCTCCCTTTGTTCCGGCGTGCAGCGAACGAGTTGGTAGACAAAGAGGTCCTCAAACAGCATCGAAGACAGAGCGAGGAAGGTAACGATGAACGCGACAGGCGCCATCACCTCGGGCCCGCTGAGCGCACCGATGAATAGCAACGCCAGAGTTTGGCCGCCCCGGACCGCGCCGTTGCTCAGCAAAAGCCAAAGAACGCTCTGTACTGCCTTTTGGGCGAGGTTAGCCAAAACTTACGTGACGCTCGATGCTGATCTGCAAGTCTTCCCTAGTTATTACGCTGCGGGCCAACAACCGATGTGGAGGTGCTTCTCACGAAGCCATCGCGCAGTGCTTTGCACGATTCGTGAAGTGCTTACTCGCGCCAGAAGACTCCCTGCGAAACGCCGTACCGGCGTTGGGCGGCCTGCGCTGGATGATAACTCGGATTCTTTTTTGAATCTCGATGATCGCGCGCTGAGGCGGGGGTGGCACTAAACTCCAATCCGTTGCGACCACCGATCTATGGCACAATTCGCTGGCGCAATTCGCGCCAACCATGGGTTTAGCCGCCGGGGGTTTTGCTGCCGGACCGTTGCTACGACGCAAGCTTTGGATAGCCTATGGGATCGCCACCCGATCAGTACTTTGAGGCCACCGATGACCAGCGAAGAAAGCCCGAAATTTGCGGATCTGTTGCGTGATCTGGATGAGATCTGCGAGCGGCTACAGTCAACAGAGCAGCCTCTCGAGACATCGATTGAGGACTTTGAGCACGGCATGTCGCTGTTGAAGCAGGCCAAGAGCGCACTCGCTGAAGCCGAGCAAAAAGTGCAGTTCATCACCGCTCAAACGGCCTCTGAAAACGAGAGTGGTGAGTAGCACCGCATTGCCCGAGAGCCACCGACGACCCTCACCGTGAACTCCATCCTTGATGACGCCCTTGCGTATCTCAATCAGGCGCCCGGCAAGCAACTGCGAAGCAAATTGGTACAGGCAAGCTGCAGGGCCGTGGGCGGGTCAACGGTGGAAGGGAGCAGCACGGCGGTGGCGGCGGCTATTGAACTGATCCACAGCTATTCGCTGATTCACGATGATCTCCCGGCCATGGACGACGACGACATGCGTCGTGGACAGCCGACACTCCACAAGGCCTTCGACGAGGCCACAGCAATCCTCGTCGGCGATGGGCTTCAAACACGGGCCTTTGAGCTGATCGCTACCGATGAGTCCCTCAGCGCCCAGCAGCGCGTGGATCTGGTCGCCTGTTTAGCAAAAGCCGCGGGCTTCGAAGGTATGGTGGGCGGTCAGGGTATCGACATCGCCTCCACCGCCAAGGATCTCAACCTCGATGAGTTGAAACATCTTCACTCCCTGAAGACCGGCGCCCTCATCTCCGCGGCACTCACCATGGGTGGCATTATCGCTGGCGCCGATAGCACACAGGCTCAAACTCTGAAGAGTATTGGGGACAACATCGGTCTTGCGTTTCAGATCATCGATGATGTTATCGACGTACGCAGTGATAGCGCGACGCTTGGCAAGACTTCGGGGAAAGATGCTGCGGCTGGAAAAACCACCTACGTCTCGCTCATGGGCCTTGAGACGGCAGAAGCGGAGGCGAACAGACTCTTTGAAAGCTGTCTTTCTGCGCTGGAAAGTTGGGGCGAGGATGCGGACGAACTTAGAGGCTTGTTGGCAAAACTAATTCGGCGCGATCACTGAAAAACCGCTAACCCTTTTCCTGCTGCACCGTCGCCGACTCCCCAAGTGAAAGGAATCAACGCTGCTGGAACATGTGCCCCAGCTTGTCTCCTTTGGTCTGCAGGTACTTCTCATTGTGCGGGTTGCTGTCGCACTGTAAGGGCCTGCGTTCTGCCACGCGGATACCCAGCTCTTCTACGGCGGCAACCTTTCGGGGGTTGTTGGTCATGAGCCGCAGGCTATCGATCCGAAGGTGCTGAAACATGGGCTTCAGAATACTGTAGTCCCGCATATCAGCACCGAACCCCAGCTGCTCATTGGCTTCAACGGTATCAGCGCCCTCGTCCTGCAGTTTGTAGGCCTTTACTTTATTCAACAGGCCGATGCCGCGCCCTTCCTGACGAAGGTAAAACAACGCGCCCCGCCCTTCATGGGCAATGGCCTGCAACGCCGCTTGCAGCTGATTCCCGCAATCGCAGCGCAGGCTGAACAAGGCGTCCCCCGTCATACACTCTGAGTGAACGCGCGCGAGCACCGGTTCGCCATCACCGACATCGCCCAAGGTCAGTACGATATGTTCCTTGTTGGCATCAACGTCCTCAAACCCATGCATGGTGAACACCCCCCAGTCTGTGGGGAGTCGGCAGGACTCGACGTAGTGTACTGACACAAAGGTAACCGCTAAAAAAAGGGCGCGTAGTCTAACAGAGGCACCGAGGGCAACGAACCCGGAAATGCATGCCTCAGTAACGAGCCCGCATAGTCAAAATACCCTCGCTTTCCTCAAGATCGACATGCTGGAGAAAGCTCATGCCCAGGAGCACGTCGACGGGAAACTCTCCGTCAATCACCGTCGCCAGGACACGGTTAACGCGAATGCCCCCGACGTCAACGGAGTCCAGCATGACGCGTCGGGCCTCCACAATCGACCCCGCCGTTTGGACCTGTGACGGCTGCCCCTCGTCTTCTGCAATACCTGCAGCGCGAGCGTGCGCGGCATTCAGAGCGACGATGTTTGCTCCCGTATCAACCACGACGTTGAGCCGCGCCCCGTTGATCTGCGCGATGGTTCGGTACTGAAGCTGGCTATTTCGGGGAATGGTGACGACGCGCGACTCCGGCGCGCTGAACTGAGCGCTGATCCGCTGGGAGACTCCCAGACGCTGTTGCTTTCCGTCGATCTCAAGCAGCGCCGTCCTGGAATTGGCCTCGACGAGAGTAATTCCCTTGTGAGACTCGCCAGCGCGAAGCTTCACACGCTGACCATCGATTCGCATCACAGCTAGTCCCGGCAACAACGCCTCCACCACCACATCGGCACTACTCACAGGCCCCGTCCACGCGAAGGAGAAGATCAGGCACAACGCTAACGCGGCGCAGGGACGTTGAAAACGCGCCATTCGTCGAATTCGAAGGCGGGAGCGGGAGCGAGAAAGATCCGTCACACCACTGTCCCCAGTAGCGCAAGGTGGAGGACGGCGCAGGCGATGATACCGGCCACGACGTCATCGATCATGATGCCCAGACCGCCATCCGTGTTTCGATCCAACCAACCGATGGGCCAGGGCTTCGTAATATCCAGCACCCGAAACACGACAAAGCCAGCGATCACCCAAAGGGGTTCAGCGGGCACGGCCCACAGGGTAATCCACATACCGGCAAACTCATCCCAGACGATACCTGGATGGTCATGAACTTTCAGTCGCTTACTCGCATGACCACAGATCCAGATACCGAGAACGCAGGCAGCGATGACGACGAGCGCGTAGACGAGAGGGCTGAGCATTGCTATCAGGGGGTAGAGAAGCAAGGCTGCCGCAGAACCCACCGTACCCGGAGCTTTCGGAGATAAACCGGAACCAAAGCCGAAGGCGACGACTTGAACGGGATCGGTCAGTTGAGGTTTCGGCAATGCCATAAGAGTTCGCTGTCACCGCATCCGGCTCTGAAAGGCCGGTCTAGAAATGACGATACCCCGTTTCAGCAGGTTGCGCACCACAGTGCACACCGCTGCCTGCGCGGACATCACCGATAGCGATACATCCCGCAGGTGCCTGCACCTGGGGAGGCAAGGTGAAACACAGGGCGAAGTCCTCTCCGCCACTCAAAGCCAATGAAAGGGCTTCTTCACGGTTGAAAGCGCTGTTAAGAACGCCCGAAAGAGGCAGCTGATCGATATGGACATGAATAGCGACCCCACTGGCCTTCGCCACGTGCTCTAGATCCGCTAGGAGTCCGTCCGAAAGATCGATGGCTGCAGTTGCGACACCAGCCAGGGACACACCCAGCACCAAAGCGGGCATCGGACGCCAGAATCGTTGTAATGCTGCCTCCGCAGCTTCGTCCTCGAGCGCTAACTCACTCGTCAGTACCTGAAGACCCATCGCCGCGTCGCCCAGAGTCCTGTCGACATACAAGACATCGTCGACCTTCGCCCCGTCGCGTTGCAAGGCTTTTCCGTCGATGACGCCCCCAAACACGGTAATCACCAACGCCAGCGGGCCGCGCGTGAGATCACCCCCAACCAGCGGCAGCGCAAAGCTCTGACTGGCGTCCGCAAGGCCTTCGCGGAGCGTCGAGAACCACGCCTCATCGGCCTCGGGCACCGTCAGTGAAAGAGTAAAGCCCAGTGGCCGGGCGCCCATGGCCGCAAGGTCGCTTGCCGCAGCGGCAACAGATCGGTACGCGATCCGATCGGCTGGTGCACCGACGGGAAAATGCCGTCCCTCGATGGCGGCGTCCGTAGAAACCGCCAACACCTCACCGGTCACAAGTTTCAACAGCGCCGCATCATCACCAACGCCCAGCGCCACGGACGGCCCGCGATCGAAGTCCGATAGATATTGCGAGATCAGATCGAACTCGCCGGGACTGTGATCAGCCCCGGGCACCGACCTCGGGGGAGCGCAACTGACGCGCCAGCTTATCGAGGACACCGTTCACGTACTTGTAGCTGTCCGAGGCGCCAAATTTTTTGGCGAGAGCGACAGACTCATTGATCACGACCTTGTAAGGCACATCAATACGATCGCGCAACTCAAAGGTTCCCATGCGCAGCAGCGATCGCTCGATAGGGTCGAGCTCATCGAGCTCTCGGTCCAGCAGAGCGGCATAAAGCCCGTCGAGCTCGTCTACCAAAGAAGGCACGCCGTGAACGATGGATTGGAAATACTCAAGGTCCACGACCTTGAAATCATAATCGGTGCGAAACTCGGCCTCGATATCCGTAGCGGCGGCGCCCGCCATGTGCCACTGATAGAGGGCCTGCAGAGCGTAATGTCGCGCCTTGCGGCGCCGAGCGATGAGCTGCTGCTGTTCCTGAGTGGTCAACTTAGTCCAGCTGTTCCAGCAGGCTCACCATCTCCAGAGCTGAGAGCGCAGCTTCTGCGCCTTTGTTGCCCGCTTTCGTACCAGAGCGCTCTATCGCCTGTTCGATACTGTCAACGGTCAACACACCGAAGGCGATGGGCAGGTCGTGGTTCAGGCTGACCTGGGCAATACCCTTGGTGCACTCGCCTGCCACATGCTCAAAATGCGGCGTTCCGCCGCGGATGACGGCGCCCAAAGCAACGATGGCGTCGAACTTGCCGCCTTTGGCAATGCGCTGACACACCAGGGGGATTTCAAAAGCGCCCGGCGCACGCACGATGGTCATGTTCTCGTCAGAAACTCCGTGCCGACGCAGCGTATCCACCGCGCCTTCAAGAAGATGTTCCACCACAAAACTGTTCCAGCGTCCCACCACAAGCGCGTACTTGCCGGAGCTGTGCGTCATGGTCCCTTCGAGGGTGCTAAGCGTCGTCATATCAGGTTTTCTCGTTCCGGTTGGGGGACTACGGGGTCAGGAAATCCGTGACTTCCAGGCCGAATCCCGAAATCGCATTGTACTTGATTGGCGGGCCCATCAGGCGGATCTTGCCAACGCCAAGATCGCGCAAGATCTGAGAGCCAGCGCCAATCGTGTTATAGCTCTCCAGCGGTTGTGCATCGACAGGCGCTGCAGGATTGAGTGCGGCATCGAGGCTGGAAATCAGCTGCTCGTCGCTCTCCGAGCGTCCGAGAATCACTAAAACACCACGCCCCGCCGCGGCAATGGCCTCGAGGCTCTTGTGGGCACTCCAGCTCGGATTCCGTGAAATAGAGGCGGCGATGTCACGCAACGTCGTGCTTGCATGCACGCGCGCTAGCGTCGGCTGACTCGGATCGATATCGCCTTGACTGAGCGCGATGTGAACATCGCCAGAGGTCGTGTCCCGATAAGCGAAGAGCTGGAATTCACCATAAGCGGTTTGGAGAGCGCCTTCACGGATACGCTCGATCGTATGCTCGTTGGCAATGCGATACTGAATCAGATCGGCGACGGTTCCAACTTTCAGCCCGTGTTCCTGTACGAATCGCACCAGCGCTGGACCATCGGCAAGCTCGCCATTTTCGTCCAGCACATCGGCAATAACGCCAGCGGGCGTCAACCCGGCGATGCGCGCGTAATCAACGGCGGCTTCCGTGTGTCCGGCGCGGTTCAGGACCCCACCTGCCTCGGCCGCGAGGGGGAAAATGTGGCCGGGTTGGACAACGTCTGCGGGTTGAGCGTGACTGGCCACCGCCACTTGTACCGTGAGCGCCCTATCTGCCGCGGAAATGCCCGTATCGATACCTTGGGCAGCCTCAATGGATAGCGTGAACCGCGGTGAGTCCGAATCGTCTCGGTCGACCATGGGCGGCAGGTTTAGCTGCATGCATCGCTCGGCGGTCAGGCCCAGGCACACAAGGCCACGGGCCTGACGGGCCATAAACGTGACGTGCTCGGCGGTGCAGTGCTCGGCCGCGACCATCACAACGCCTTCGTTACTCGTTTCGTCACGGTCATCGAGAATCAGGATTCTTCCGCCGCGGCGAATTTCGTCGATGAGCTCCTCGACGGGAGTGATATGCAGATCTGTCATGAGGGCTTCGCCAGGTAACCGTTTTCCGCGAGGAGCGATAGATCAACGCCACTGCCGGACTTAGCGGCTGCGTCGCCCTGGAGAAGGCGCTCGAGGTATCGAGCGATAACATCCACTTCCAGATTCACACGCGACCCCACTTGATACTGACCGAACACGGTCTCCGCCATGGTCTGGGGAATGATGTTGAGGTAGAACACCGCGCCGTCTACGGCATTCACCGTGAGACTCGTGCCATCGATGCAGATACTGCCCTTGTGCGCGATGTAACGCGCAAGCTCGTCTGGCGCGCGCACCTCCACACGCCAGGACCGCCCATCCTCGTAGAGCTTGAC
The DNA here is from genome assembly GCA_038750875.1 of Pseudomonadota bacterium. GTDB lineage: Bacteria > Pseudomonadota > Gammaproteobacteria > Pseudomonadales > Halieaceae > Congregibacter. The sequence goes on from JBCDGU010000010.1 coordinate 36,459, forward strand.
GATTTCACCCATGCCATCCACATGGCCGCTGACGATATGGCCGCCCAGGCTGCTTTCTGGGGTCAAGGATTTTTCAAGGTTCACCGGTGAACCAAGGGCAAGATCACCAAGGGTGGTCAGATCCAGTGATTCGCGGGACACATCAGCCCAGAACCCATCTCCGGGCAGCTCCGTTACCGTGAGGCAAACACCATTGGTGGCGATAGAGTCGCCAATGGCCACGCCTTCGAGGGGCAGCTTTCCCGTGTGTATGCGGAGTCTCAGGTCTCCACCGGAAGGTTGCTGGGCGGCAACGGTTCCAACGGCCTGGATAATGCCGGTAAACATTTAATTAATCCCTGGAAGTTGTTCGGAATGTGAGTCGCTGGTCGGGGCCGAGTTGCCGACGATCCTGCAGCGTAAGGTCCACGACTTCGGCCATGGTCTCTAATGGCAGCTCAAGCAACGGCCTTGCGGTACTGCCCAGAAGCTTGGGCGCCTGATAGACGATAAGCTGGTCCACCAAGCCCGAGCGCAACCACGCCCCGGCTAATCGAGGCCCGCATTCTACCAGAAGCTCGTTCACCTCCCGATGGGCCAGCTCCGTCGCCAGGGCTTGAAGATCAATAGCCCCATCCGCGTGAGCAAGGGCAAGGTACTCTGCACCCGTTGAAGCGGCGCTCTGTCTCCCGTCATCGCCCACAACAATCAGCGACGGCTGCTCTCCGGCGAGGACCTTTGCGCCCGCAGGCGTTCGACCTTGTGAGTCCAGAACCACGCGCAGGGCCCTTGCTGATGACGATGGCAGCAGCTCATGTTGGAAGTGCTCGTCACGAACCGTAAGCGCACAATCATCAGCCAGGACCGTTCCAATACCGGTCACGATGGCGCAGCTTTCAGCGCGCAGCCGCTGAACGTCGTTGCGCGAATGGGGCCCGGTTATCCATTGGCTTTCACCGGACGCCATGGCGGTCCGCCCGTCGAGGGACGCCGCAAGCTTCATGCGCACGTAGGGCCTGCCCTGTCGGAACCGCGACAAAAACCCGGCGAGCTGTCGCTCTACCTGATCGGCCAGGAGACCGCTGTCGACCTTCACACCGGCGGCTTCGAGCGCCGCTGCACCACCGCCATCAACCTTTGGATTGGGGTCGCCTACAGCAAAGACGACTCTCGCGATACCAGCGTCGACGAGCGCCTGGGCGCAGGGTGGAGTGCGACCAAAATGGGAGCACGGCTCGAGGGTCACGTAGGCCGTGGCTCCCTGTGCCCGCGTACCTGCAAGCCCAAGGGCCATCGCCTCAGCGTGATCTCCACCAGCGGGCTGCGTAAACCCCTCAGCAATCACAGTATCGCCCTGCGCAATCACACAACCCACGTGAGGATTGGGTCTCGCCCAAAAACGGCCGCGGGCAGCAAGGCGCACAGCCTGGGCCATGTGGCGGGTGTCGGTGGAGGAGAACATGGCGCTGGGTTCGTTTTACCCGGTGCCTTCCGGCTCTTGAGGCTCGGCAGCTTCCGGCTCGGCCTGTAGGCGTTCGATAGCCGCCTGAAATTCAGCAATATCCTCGAAGCTGCGATAAACGGATGCGAAGCGGACGTAGGCGACCTTGTCGAGTGACTTCAGGCTATCCATCACAAGATTACCAAGCACTCGAGACTTCACCTCCCGCTCCCCGGTAGCCCGCAGACTCTGCTTGATGTGACTGATCTCCGCTTCGATAGATTCGACGGAGACAGGCCGTTTCTCCAGGGCGCGGAGGAAGCCCGCGCGTAGCTTATCCTCGTTGAAGGGCTCTCGGTTGCCGTTCTGCTTGATAACGCGGGGCATAACCAGCTCGGCAATTTCGTAGGTGGTGAAGCGCTCTTTGCACGTCAGGCACTCTCGGCGTCGACGAACCTGTGCGCCATCGGAAACGAGGCGCGAATCGATGACCTTCGTCTCCAGCGCAAGACAAAATGGGCAATGCATGGTTTTACACCGCTAGCGGTCGCACCCTAGGCGGCCACGGCGGCTCCCGCAGCGGGACGCTCTCCATAAACCGGAAAACGAGAGCATATGGCAAGTACCTTGATTTTCGCGATCTCGATAGCCTCGCTGGCGTCGCCGCCTTCAAGTGCTTCCAGTACGTCGCACATCCAGTGCGTGAGTTCGCGAGTCTCGGCCTCGCCAAATCCTCGGGTCGTGATGGCCGGTGTTCCAACGCGCAGGCCGGATGTGATGAAGGGCGAACGGGGATCGTTGGGCACCGCATTTTTGTTCACGGTGATGTTGGCCGCTCCCAGCGCTTCGTCCGCATCCTTGCCGGTGTAGGACTTGCCAATGAGGTCGACGAGCATCAGATGGTTGTCGGTTCCGCCCGACACAATCCGTAGACCTCGCGCCATAAACGTCTCGGCCATGGCTCGGGCGTTGGCAACCACCTGTTCCTGATAAGCGACGAAATCGGGCTGCTGCGCTTCAAGGAAGCTAACCGCTTTGGCGGCAATAACATGCATGAGCGGACCGCCCTGCCCACCGGGAAAGACAGCGGAGTTGAATTTCTTCTCAAGCGCTTCGTTGGCGCGCGCCAGAATGATGCCGCCGCGGGGGCCGCGAAGCGTCTTGTGTGTCGTCGAGGTCACTACATCGGCATAGGGAACGGGGCTCGGATACACGCCCGCGGCAACGAGGCCCGCAACGTGCGCCATGTCCACCAACAGATAGGCACCGACCTCGTCAGCGATGGCGCGATAACGCGCCCAGTCCACAACCCGGCTGTAGGCCGAGAAGCCGCCGATGATCATCTTTGGCTTGTGCTCTCGCGCCAGCGCCTCGAGTTGCTCATAGTCGATCTCACCCGTGTCATTGTTAAGACCGTACTGAATCGCGTTGTAGTGCTTGCCGGAGAAATTGGGCTTGGCACCGTGGGTGAGGTGTCCGCCGTCAGCCAGGCTCATACCCAAAATGGTGTCTCCGGGCGTCACCAGCGCCTGAAATACCGCCGAGTTTGCCTGGGAGCCCGAGTGCGGCTGCACGTTGGCATAGTCGGCCCCGAACAGCGCCTTGGCGCGCTCTACGGCAAGCTCCTCAGCCTGGTCCACATACTCGCAGCCGCCATAGTAGCGCTTACCGGGGTAACCCTCGGCGTATTTGTTGGTTAGCACTGACCCCTGCGCCTGCAGCACACGGGGGCTGGCATAGTTCTCTGAGGCAATGAGCTCGATGTGCTCCTCCTGACGGCGTTCCTCGTCGACGATGGCGTTAAAGAGCGCATCATCAAAGCCTTCGATGGACTGGGATTTATCAAACACGGCGTGCCTCCTGGATTCACCGGCATTTGTAACCGGCGTGGCTCGGAAAAGCGCGAGATTTTAACCGAAATGACGTCGCCACGTTAGCGGCGCGGTCCACGAGAGGGGGCGCCTTTGCTAAACTTCGCCGCCTTCCAATTTCCAGCTATCAGGTCATCGCTCCCATGGCGCAGTACGTCTACACCATGAATCGGGTCGGCAAAGTCGTCCCGCCAAAGAAAACCATTCTTGAAAATATCTCCCTCTCTTTCTTTCCTGGCGCAAAAATTGGCGTATTGGGACTCAATGGTGCCGGCAAATCGACGCTGCTGCGCATCATGGCGGGCATCGATACGGACATCCTCGGGGAGGCCCGCCCTCAGCCTGACATCAAGATTGGCTATCTGGAACAGGAACCTCAGCTGGACCCGGAGAAGGACGTGCGCGGCAATGTCGAGGAGGGTTTGCAGGAGGCGCTGGATGCCTTGGCCGGCCTCGAAAAAGTCTATGCCGATTACGCAGAACCCGATGCAGATTTTGATGCCCTGGCCAAGGAACAGGCCCGCCTGGAAGACATTATTCAGGCGACGGACGCCCACAACATCGAACACAAGCTGGAAGTCGCGGCGGATGCGCTGCGATTACCGGCGTGGGACGCTGATGTCTCGACGCTTTCGGGCGGCGAGCGCCGCCGCGTCGCGCTGTGCCGTCTGCTGCTATCCGGTCCCGACATGCTGCTTCTCGACGAGCCCACCAACCACCTCGATGCAGAGAGCGTGGCCTGGCTGGAGCGCTTCCTCCATGACTTCACGGGCACCGTTGTCGCCATTACGCACGACCGCTACTTCCTCGACAACGCCGCCGGTTGGATTCTGGAACTGGACCGCGGTCGAGGCATTCCCTACGAGGGCAACTACTCCACCTGGCTGGAGGCCAAAGAGAAACGTCTCGAGCAGGAACAGCGGCAGGAGGCCTCACACCAGAAAGCCATCAAGTCCGAGTTGGAGTGGGTGCGCAGCAATCCCAAGGGCCGGCAGGCCAAAAATAAAGCCCGCATAGCGCGTTTTGAGGAACTCCAGTCACAGGAGTATCAGAGCCGCAACGAAACCAACGAAATCTACATTCCGCCGGGCCCTCGTCTCGGTGACAAAGTGATCGAGGTTTCCAACCTCAAGAAGACCTATGGCGATCGACTCCTGTTCGACGACGTGAGCTTCAGCATTCCAAAGGGAAGCATCGTGGGCATCATCGGCGCCAACGGTATGGGTAAATCTACCCTGTTCCGCATGATCACCGGCGCTGAGCAGCCCGACGCGGGCTCCATCGAGCTTGGTGAGACGGTCAAACTCGCCTACGTTGACCAGTCCCGCGACGACCTCGCCGGCGAAAAAACCGTCTGGGAAGAGATCTCCGATGGCCTCGATATCATCACTATCGGAACCTACGAAGTGAACTCCCGCTCCTACGTGGGCCGCTTTAATTTCAAGGGCTCTGATCAGCAAAAATTTGTGAAGGATCTCTCCGGTGGAGAACGCAACCGCCTGCATCTGGCCAAGCTTCTCAAGCAGGGCGCCAACGTCCTGCTCCTGGATGAGCCCACCAACGATCTGGACGTAGAAACCCTCCGGGCTCTCGAAGAGGCGGTCCTGGCCTTTCCAGGCTCTGCTATGGTTATTTCCCACGATCGTTGGTTCCTTGATCGCGTCGCCACGCACATTCTTGCGTATGAGGACGATGGCAGTGTCGTGTTCCACGAGGGCAACTTCACGGAGTATGAGGAAGACCGTCGCGCTCGTCTCGGCGCCGCAGCGGAGCAACCGCATCGCGTGCCCTATCGGAAACTCAAGTAAGAGCATAGATGGGCGTTGCGCAAACACTGTGATTCAATGCGCCGATAACAAGCTCAGAGGAACGATGAATGAGTGATTACCCCGGCGAGCGCCGTCGCTTTACGCGCGTCCCTATCGACCTTCCCGTCGAAGTTCATCAGGGCGGCAGTGTCTGGCACCAGCGCCTTGTGGACCTGTCTTTGGCGGGCGCAGCCACCGATCAGCCCGACGTCTGGGATGCTCAGTACAACGAACCTTTCACGCTGGTGATCGACGCCGGTGAGTTTGGTGTACTCGAGCTCCACGCCTACTTGCAGCACGTTGAGTCTATGAAGCTGGGCTTTGCCGTGCAGCACGTAGACAGCAAAAATATCGAGCCACTTCGGGCGTTGCTGGCAGCCCACATGGAAGACCCGCTGGTGCTGGAACAAGAAATCGCCCGCCTCGACGAGTAGGCTGTTCGCCGCCATGTTCAAAGATCCCCTGTCCCATTTCGCCGCCCTGGGGCTTGGCCTCTTCCTCGCGTTTGCGTTTCTTGCCGACGACGCCGAGATTAATGAGGAGATATTCATCAGCGCTGCACAGCAAGCACAGCTCGAAGCAGCCTTCACCCGCTCATGGCGCCGCCCCCCATCGGAGGTAGAACGCAGCGCACTGATAGACGACTTTGTAAGGGAGGAGATCGCCAGCCGCGAAGCCGTTGCGCTAGGCCTTGGGGAGGATGATGTGGTGATTCGCCGTCGTCTGCGCCAGAAGTTCGAATCCATGCTGGAGCAGATCGCGGCGTCGGTGGAGCCTGCCGATGGTGAATTGGAGAGCTGGTATGCGGCGCGCTCCAGTAACTACCGGGAAGACGCTCGATTCTCGCTAGAGCAGCTCTTCTTCAGCAGTGATCGACGCAACGATGCCGCTAAAGATGCGACGGACGCACTGCTGGCCATGGGCGAGCTTTCCAGGGGTGGGTCGCCAATGCTCGGTGACCCTCTATCTATGCCCGGCCAGTACTCACAGGCCAGAACCCGGGAACTGACCGATCGCTTCGGGGCGCAGTTTTCAGAGGCGCTTGTGGCACTTCCCCAGGGCAGCTGGCAAGGTCCCGTTCCCTCAGCCTACGGATATCACCTGATTCGCATCACTGAGATGACTCCCGGACGAACACCTGCGCTCGAGGAAGTTCGCGCAGTCGTTCTACGCGACTGGCGCGCCGAGCAAATACAGGCGGCGATTGATAGCGCCTACGAGGGCCTTCGCAATCGCTATGCGGTAACGCAGCAGGGGGCGGGGGAATCGGGTTGATTGCTGCCGGTCCCGCCAAAGGATGCAGCTATAATTCGATGGCTAGGGCCTCTTCGAGGCTCGACACGGCGTAGACACGCATCCCTTTGAGCGCTGACTTGGGCGCGTTCCCTTTGGGGACAATCGCCGTAGTAAAACCGTGCTTGGCCGCCTCAGCGAGGCGCTCCTGACCCGAGGGTACGGGACGGATTTCACCGGACAGGCCCACTTCGCCGAACACCACCAGATCGCGCGGCAGCGGCCGGTTTCGGAAGCTTGAGACGATCGCGAGCAGGAGGGCCAGGTCGGCACTGGTTTCCATAATCCGCACACCACCCACCACGTTGGCGAACACATCCTGATCGCCGACCTGCAGGCCACCGTGGCGATGGAGCACAGCGAGGAGCAACGCGAGACGATTCTGCTCCAGACCCACCGCCAGGCGCCGCGGATTGCCCAGGGGACTGTCATCAACGAGGGCCTGAATTTCCACGAGCAGGGGGCGCGTTCCCTCCCAGACCACCATGACCACGCTGCCCGAGGAGTGCGTTTCACCGCGTTCTAGAAAGATTGCCGACGGGTTTTTGACCTCGCGCAGGCCGCCTTCCGTCATCGCAAAGATGCCCAGCTCATTCACGGCGCCGAAGCGGTTTTTCTGACCCCGAAGCGTTCGGTAGCGCTGGTCGTCAGAGCTCTCAAGGAGTACAGAGCAGTCGATCATGTGCTCAAGCACTTTCGGGCCCGCGAGACTGCCGTCTTTGGTCACATGGCCCACCAGCAGGAGCACAGTTCCTGACTGCTTCGCGGCTCTGGTCAGGCTTGCGGCGCAGTCGCGAACCTGGGAGACGCTGCCCGGTGCCGACGTCAGCTCATCGCTGTAGACCACCTGGATGGAATCAACGACCAGCAGCTTCGGTTGATGCGCCTGTATGGCGGCAAGGATCGCCTCAAGGTTGGTCTCCGCCATGAGTTTGAGCTGATCGGTCGGGAGCGAGAGGCGCTGGGCACGCATGGCCACCTGCTGCGGGCTTTCTTCCCCCGTGATGTAGAGAGCGGGCATCGAGATTGCCAAATGACAACAGGCCTGAAGCAACAGGGTGCTTTTCCCGGCACCGGGGTTTCCGCCCAGAAGGATGGCGGAGCCGGGCACCAGGCCACCGCCCAACACCCGATCAAACTCTTCCATGCCCGTTGGCACCCGTTCGTGCTCCGCCGTGTCGATGTCTGCCAGTAACGTCGCCGCCGCCGCTGTTCCGGCATAGCCTGACCGGCTACCGCTGCCGCGCACAGCCTTGGGCCCATCAGTCAGGCGGATCTCCGCTAGCGTGTTCCAGGCGCCGCATTCCGTGCACTGACCCTGCCACTTACGGTAGTCGGCCCCACACTCGCTACAGACAAACGCGGTTTTCGCCTTCGGCATGACTCTCTCAATCGATAAAGCAGCCGCGATGCTACAACTAATGGAAGAAGCTGGGTATGCTGTGCGGCCCTTCAATTCTGAGCGTCCGTTTTCATGGCGAACAGCCACCTCATACCGCAGCCTCAGCTACAGTTCTCTGCGGATCTGGCGGCCACCATCGGACTCGAAGAAGCAATTCTCATCCAGCAAATTCGCGGTCTCTACCAGCATCAGCCGGCCACCGAGCGGGACGGTGCAGCGTGGCTCCATGTCAGCCGCGCGTACCTCCTGCAGCTGCTGCCGTTCTGGAGCGAGCAACAGCTCAACGGATTTTGTGAATCGCTGGAGGGGCTGGGCCTGCTGCAACTAGACCGGCAGCGTGCGGCTCGAGACTCGCTCCTGCTGGCCCTGAGCAACGGCTCTGCACCCGGTAAAACAAGCAAGCCAAAGACGCCGGCGCCCGTGCAGGCCGCGCGTTCAGAAACCCGTGCCCCAGCAGCGGAGAATTCGACGCAGCAGCCTTCCGAGCCCAAAGCAGCTACCGAGAAATCGAGCCCACCGGCAATGCTGCAGTCCGGCCGCGGCGAACCCTTACCCCGAGACTTTCAGCCGAGTGAAGACATGCTGGAGCTCTTGGAACAATTCCACGGTGTTCCTCGCGGTTTCAGCCTGCAGCAGCTCGAGGATTTCACCCTCTACTGGCGAGAGCGTGGCAGTGCAGGCTATGCCTGGCAAAACAAGTTCAAGCAGCATGTACAATTCCATTGGGCACGACATCAGCAGGCACAGGCAGGAACAGACCATGGAGGACAGCAGGGACCTGGTGGCTCGCGTCGAACGCGAGATAGCAGCATCGAGCAAGACCTCACCGACACTTCCTGGGCAGACTGAAGCCCGTCCCAAGCCCGATGGCGCGCTGGTCGAGGCCATCAACCAGGTCTTCGCCCTCTTCCGGCTGAACTATCACAACCAGTACTACGCGGCCTTTAGTGATGCCGAGCAGCTTCGGCAGGCGAAAAAGCTTTGGCTCGAATCGCTGTCTGAGTTCCCGGCGGCGCAAGTACTGCACGGTGCGAAGCGGGCCATAGAGAGCAGCGAGTACCTGCCCACGCTCCACAAAATGAGGGAGCACTGTGGCGAAAGCCTGATGGAACTGGGTTTTCCAGCACCTGAAAAAGCGTACCAAGAAGCCTGCAACGCACCTCAACCGCCTGAGATTCATCGATGGTCACACCCCGTGGTCTACTGGGCAGGGCAGCGGTGCGGCTGGACGATGCTTGCCACGCAAACAGCAGGTGTCAGTCGTCCCGTGTTCATGGATCGTTATCAGAAGGAATGCACACGAGTGATCGATGGAAATCCCTGCGAGCCCGTGCCTGAGCCACCATCTAAGGTGCTTTCAGCTCAGCCTGCCTCCCGCGAGGCGGCGCTAGCACACCTGCAAAAGATGCGAGAAGTAAACGATCTTTAGTCGACTGGACTCAAAAGCTCAGGCAACGACTACACAATTCGAACTTCCAGCCGACTGATGAGATCGCCTTCAAACTCAGCTCGGTGGACACCATTTAGATGAAGGTCGTTTCCATCGGACCTGCGGTAGTCCACGACGAAATCAAACTCTACCCAGTCCGATCCGCAGCGTAGTTCACCGGTGGGCTCAAGGCGGCGCTCATCGAAGGTGCGGTCCACGGTGTTCACACTCTTCCGCATGTACTGGATAACCGCGTCACGCCCGCTGGCCTTGCCCATCGCATCCTCGTAAGTCGCACCCTGCGAAAAGTAGGGCACTAACCGGTCCCAGTTATCATCTCGGTAAGTGTCCTCAAAGTGGCAGGCATAGCTGAGCAGTCTTGCAGTGGAAGCCATACATATCCCCTCTTGCGACTATTTTGATCAGGGCGGTCAACGCTAAGTGCGGTTTTACAGATAATTTGGACGCTCAGTAACCGCCCGAAAAACCACCACCCGAATCCCGCGCGAGGTTCTCGAAGCGCGTGTACTCACCAAAAAACGCGAGACGCACGGTACCGATGGGGCCGTTACGCTGCTTTCCAAGGATGATCTCGGCAACGCCCTTATCCGCAGACTCAGGGTTATAAACCTCGTCCCGATAAATAAACATGATGACGTCGGCGTCCTGCTCGATGGCGCCAGACTCACGGAGGTCGGAGTTGACCGGCCGTTTGTTGGGGCGCTGCTCCAGCGAGCGGTTGAGCTGGGAAAGCGCCACGACGGGGCAACGGAATTCTTTGGCGATGGCCTTGAGACTTCGGGAAATCTCAGAGATCTCCGCCGTGCGGCCCTCAGAAGAACCGGCTACCTGCATCAGCTGCAGGTAATCGATCATGATCATGCCCAGATCGCCATGCTCGCGCTTGATGCGTCGCGCGCGGCTGCGCACCTCGGTGGGTGTCAGCGCGGGCGTGTCATCAATGAGCAGCGACGTGCTTTTGAGCTTGCCCACGGCCTGGCCGAGCTTTTCCCAGCCGGACTGATCGAGCTTGCCGGTGCGCACCAGCGTTTGATCGATGCGCCCGACGGACGACAAGAGACGCATCATCAGCTGCTCGGCGGGCATTTCCATGGAGAACACAACCACGGGGGCCTGCTGCGCCAGTATCGCGTTTTCCACGAGGTTCATGGCAAAAGAGGTTTTTCCCATGGAGGGTCGACCGGCCACGATAACCAGGTCTGATTTCTGAAGTCCCGACGTAAAGCGATCCAAGTCCACGAACCCAGTGGTGAGGCCGGTGATATCACCACCGGTGTTACACAACTCCTCGATGCGATCAACGGTCTCACCGAGGAGCGAGTCGACATCGCGGGGGCCCCCGGCCTTAGGACCCTGCTCCCCGATCTGCATGATGAGCCGCTCTGCAGAATCCAGCAGCTCGCCGGAGTTGCGTCCCTGGGGATTGAATCCACTGTCGGCGATCTCCTGAGCGGCCTCAATAAGGCGACGCAGGCTGGAGCGCTCCCGAACCACCTCCGCGTAAGCGCGGATATTGGAGGCACTCGGTGTACCCTGCGCCAACTCGGCGAGATACGCGTGACCGCCAGCGGCATCCAATTCACCGCTGAGCTGAAGCTGATCGGCAAGGGTCACGACATCGACGGGTTGAGAGGCTTCAGCCAAATTTCGAATCTGGCGGAAGATCAGGCGGTGATCCGGCCGGTAAAAATCGTCTGCGGTGATGAGTTCCGCAACGCCATCCCAGGCGTCCTGAGCAATCATAAGACCGCCAAGTACAGACTGTTCCGCTTCGATGGACTGAGGCTGAAGCTTGATGCGGGCGACATCGCCGTCGAAAGGACGGGACGGTGTGGACCGATTGGGAGAGGCTTCTGCCATTAGCGGGTCACGGCGTGAAAGGGCCGTCCAGAGTATCGCAAGGCAGAGCCTGAGGAAAAGCTTGGAGACAATTTACCGGCGCGACAGACGCCTCTTGGCTGTTGGCGCCTTCGCAGACGCCGTTTTGTGGCCAACGTCCTGGCACCAAGCCGGCCAGGGCGGCGAAGTAGAGCCACGCGTAAGCGGGGCTCCGGATGCTGCAGTCTCTCGAATTACTCGGGGACGATCGCGAGGGCGATGTCTGCCATGACCTCGGCGTGCAGCTGGATGGCGACGGTATAGTCACCGGTCTCACGCAGGGCACCCTCTGGGAGGCGCACTTCCGCTTTGTCGATTTCGACGCCAGCCGCGTTCACCGCATCAGCGATGTCGCGCGTACCGATGGAGCCGAACAGTTTGCCTTCTTCACCGGCATTCGCCTCGATGGTGATGGTCTCGAGAGCAGCAAGGGACTCGCCGCGAGCCTGCGCAGCGGCCAGCGTTTCTGCGGCAGCGCGCTCGAGCTCGGCACGGCGTGCCTCGAACTCAGCGATGTTGGCGTTCGTAGCGGGAACCGCTTTGCCCTGGGGAATCAGGAAGTTGCGGCCATAGCCCGCTTTCACAGTGACCTTGTCGCCAAGACCGCCCAGGTTGCCGATGTTCTCAAGGAGAATAACGTCCATTTTTCTTTCCTCATGAGGCGGGTAAGCCGAGGCAACCCGCTGTTTTACTAATCTTTGTCGTCGTCTTTTTCTGCGCGATGTTCTTCGCGATGTTCCTCGCGATTTGCCTCGCGATGGCCGTCATCATGGCCCTCATCGATATCTTCGCGATCGGTTCGCTCATCAGCGGACGCGCTGTCGGCACCATCATCAGCCGGTGCCACCGACGCGGCCGGCCCCTGCCAGCGGCGTCTGAAATCCAGCACCGCATCCACCACCGTCAGGCCAATCAGCGCCAACTTGGCCGCATCGAACACGGCCCAGGCCAGGTAAATGGCCGTAAACCACAGGCGTCCCTGGCCCCGAAGGCGCGCTCTCGCATGAATCAGCGAAAAGCCACCGATGGCCAACGGGAGCAATAAAGCCGCTCCCCACGCTCGATACTCAAAGCCCAGGGAGAACACTCCCAGTGCTCCCAGCGCCAGTGCAAACACCACCGCCGGCGGGATTCGCAAACCCCGAAACTCTTCCCCGAAACCGCCGGGGTTATACATCTCAGCCTGCCAGCTCCGCGCCAGCGCCAGGCAAAGGAAGCTGAGCAGGCCGTTGGCCACACCCATCATTCCCGCCAGCTGGAAAGGCGTCGGCCTCGCCAGCTGCACCGGCTCGGTCCCAGCCTGCCTGGCCTGTTGCTCGAGATTCGACAGAAACTGATCGAATACTCGCGCTAGCTCACCCAGCAAGTCCTGACCAAACCAAAGCAGCCCGAAGGCAGTAAGCACTGAAACCAATGCCGTGCTTAGGGCGGTCAGGGAAAGATTCACCGACTGCCTTAGCACAAGGGCCAGCAGCCCGGTACCCAACAGCAGCGCCAAAGCGCTGCCATCTCCCGTCAGCTTTGTAAGTACAAGCGCTGGCAGAGAGGCCCATAAAACAACCCAGAGCCCCTCCCCGGGTCCCTTTCGCAGCATGACCAGACCGGCTACCGCGGCCCCCATCCAGGCGAGGATCATGCTTCCTGAGCAGGCCACAGCAATAAGAAGCGCCCGGAAGCGCCCTGTCATTGCATATCGGGCTAGGCCTAGCATGCTCAGCGTTTTAGTCGGGGCGAGACGCTAACCGTTCCGCCCCAAACGACTTTAGCGGTGGCCGTCCGTGTAGGGCAGCAGCGCGAGGAACCGCGCGCGCTTGACGGCGGTTGCCAGCTGACGCTGGTACTTGGCCTTCGTGCCCGTGATACGGCTTGGAACAATCTTTCCGGTTTCAGAAATGTACGCCTTCAGGGTGTCGAGATCCTTGTAATCGATCTCTTTCACGCCTTCAGCAGTGAACCGGCAGAACTTACGACGACGGAAAAAACGTGCCATCTCTATAGACTCCTATCTCTGGCTCAGCTGCTTACGCGTCAGCAGTTTCAGCTGCAGGTTCGCTGGCCTCTGCAGGCTGCGACTCAGCTTCACGGCTGGGCTTGTTCTCGGAAGGAGCATCTGACTGACGCTCCTCATAGCGCGACTTGCGCTCGCGGCTCTCTTTCTCCGCCTTCATGATCGGTGACTCACCCAGATCGGGCTCATCACGGCGAATAACCATGTTGCGGATCACAGCGTCGTTGTAACGGAAGGTTGTGGTCAGCTCTTCCATCGCGTCGTTAGACGCTTCGACATTCATCAGAATGTAGTGAGCCTTGTGAACCTTGGCGATGGGGTATGCCAGCTGACGCCGACCCCAGTCTTCCAGGCGATGGACGGTGCCGCCGTCCTTGGTAATGGTGTTGCTGTAGCGTTCAATCATGCCGGGGACCTGCTCAGACTGGTCCGGATGCACCATGAACACGATTTCGTAGTGTCGCATCAACGAGCTCCTTACGGGTTTAAGCCACCTGCATTGGATAGCCTTAATGGCCAAGACCGGAGCAGTGCGGCAAGGAGAAACGGTCAAAAGCTGACCGCCCAAATTTTGAGGCGCGGAGTCTACAGGGGCGCAGAGGCCTGCGCAAGGCGGGGCGAAGGGCGATTTCTAGGTCAGGACAGGCGCTGGCGCCGGATTTCGAAGAGGCAGACGCCCGTCGCCACGGAGACATTGAGGCTGGAAACCCGCCCCACCATGGGTAGCTTGACCAGAAAGTCACAGCGCTCGCGGGTCAGGCGGCGCATTCCCTTCCCTTCAGCGCCCATGACCAGCGCCAGCGGCCCCGTTAAGTCGCATTCATAAAGGAGCTGCTCAGCCTCTCCTGCGGTGCCATAGATCCATAGGCCCGCCTCTTTCAAGCGGTCCAGAGCCCGGGCTAGATTTGTGACTCGCACCAGAGGGACTGTCTCCGCGGCTCCCACGGCAACCTTGCGTACCACCGCGGTAATATCGGCGGCGTTGTCCTTCGGCGTCACGACCGCCGTTACGCCAGCCGCGTCGGCGCTGCGCAGGCAGGCGCCCAGATTGTGGGGATCGGTCACACCGTCGAGGATCAGCACGAGGGCATGGGGGTTCTCACGCACTGCTTCCTGAAGCTGGGACTCACTCCATCGCAGGTCCGACTGACTCTCCGAACGGCCGCCGAGAACAGCGACGACACCCTGGTGTTGCCCGTGTGCTATTTCATCGAGCTTTTCGCGGGGCTGGCGCTCCAGGGCGACCCCGGCCTTGTCTGCCAAAGCAACGAGAGTCTGCATACGCCGATCATCCCTGCCTTTTGCAAGAATGAGGCGAGATACGCTCTCTGCGTTGCCGCGAAGGAGTTCCTCCACGGCATGAACGCCGAAGGTGATATCACGGCCCGCCACTAGCGGTTCCGCCGGCGCTTGCTGGCGGATTTGCTGCCTTTAGGAGCATCAGGCCTGGAATTACTGGTCGTCTTTTTGCCTGCCTTTTGACCTGGCTTAAGCCCCGCCTTCGCGCTGGTTTTCCCACGGGCTTTTGCACCGGTCGTTCCCCCAGCCTTCCCAGCATTTTTCCCTTTGGCTTTCTCTTTGTCTTGCTCTTTGACTTTCCCGACAGATTTTTTTGCCGTTTTCTCTCGCTTGTTTTCGCGCCTATCGCCGTTTCTGCCACCGCCCTTGCGGTTCGAGTTGTTGCGCCGACCACTCGGAAGGGACACGGGTTCGAGATCGATCTTCCGCTCGTCAAGATTTACGGAAGCGACGAGCACTCGAATGGGCGCACCCAGCTGGAAGGACCTCCCTGTCCGTTCACCCACTAGTCGCTGCTGCGCGTGATCAAAGCGGTAGTAGTCACCGGGCAGGTTGGTGACATGCACCAGGCCTTCGATGTAGAGGTCCTCGAGCTCGACGAACAGTCCAAAACTGGTTACTGCGCTTACGACACCCGCGAACTCCTCTCCCACGTGATCGCGGAGGTACTCGCACTTCAGCCACGACTGCACTTCTCTCGTAGCGTCATCGGCGCGCCGTTCCGTGAGGGAACAGCGCTCACCCAACGCAGCCATGGCCGCCTCGTCGTAGGGATAGATGCGTTCCCGCTTCATCACCTCTGTGCCGCGAGGCCGCTGGATCAGCTTGCTGCGAACTTTGGAACGGATGATGCTGCGAATCGCGCGGTGAACCAGCAGGTCCGGGTAACGCCGAATGGGCGACGTGAAATGTGCGTAGGCGTCGTAGTTAAGACCAAAATGGCCTTCGTTCTCGGGCTGGTAGACCGCTTGACTGAGGGAACGCAGGAGCATGGTTTGCACGATGTGCGCGTCGTCGCGGGTGTGTATCTGCTCAAGCAGACGCTGATAGTCATCTGGCGTGGGCGACATACCGCCGCGCAAACCCAAGCCCAGTTCACCGAGGTAGGCACGGAGGTTCTCGAGCTTTTCGTCGCTAGGCCCATTGTGGACGCGATACAGGATGGGCATCTGATGACGATCAAAGAACTGGGCCGCGGCAACGTTGGCGCACAACATACATTCCTCGATGAGCTTATGGGCATCATTGCGGTGTACGGGGACGATGGAGTCGATCTTGCGCGCGTCGTTGAAAACGATGCGTGTCTCAACGGTCTCAAAGTCGATGGCACCGCGGTCTTCCCGCGCTGCCCGGAGTACTTTGTAGAGGCTGTGCAGGTCCTGCAGATGGCCCGTCAGTTCGCCCGGGACCTCCTTACTCCAGCCATCGTCGAGCACCTGGGCAACCTGGGTATAGGTCAGTCTCGCGTGGGAGTGAATGACCGCTTCACAAAATCGATAGCTCTTGAGCTCGCCCGACGGTGAGATCTCCATCTCCACGGCCATGGCCAGCCGATCGACCTTCGGCTTTAATGAGCACAGTCCGTTACTGAGCACCTCTGGCAGCATGGGCACCACCCGCTCGGGGAAGTACACAGAGTTACCGCGAGCGATGGCTTCCTCGTCCAGCGCGCTTGCGACACCCACGTAATGAGAGACATCGGCGATCGCCACCCACAGGCGCCACCCACCACGTTTCTTCTCACAGTAAACGGCATCGTCGAAATCACGTGCGTCCTCGCCATCGATTGTGACGAACGGCAGAGTGCGAAGATCCACCCGGTGTTGCTTATCGGACTCGCTCGGCTCATCCCGCAGCGATCCCGCCTCCCTGAGCACGGCCTCGGGCCATTCCCAGGGAATACCGTGAGACCGAATGGCAACTTCGATTTCGAGGCCTGGGTCGAGATGTTCGCCAAGGACTTCAATGATTTTCCCTTTAGCGCCCAGTCGGTTGTCTGGGTACTGGGTAATCTCGGCAGTCACAATTTGGCCGTGTTTTGCTTCTCCCTTTTCTTTGGGTGGGATCAAGATGTCCTGGTTGATCCGCGCGTTGTCGGGCAACACGAATCCGATACCGCTCTCTTCCTGATAGCGCCCCACAACGCGGGACACACCACGCTCGAGCACCTCAACGATCTTGCCTTCGGGCCGACCTCGATTGTCTTTCCCTGTGATGGCTACCAGCACGGTATCGCCGTCAAAAACGGAGCGCATCTGACGCGCGCTCAGATACACGTCATCACCGCCCTCTGCGGGAATCGCAAATCCATAACCATCTCTGTGGCCCTGCACCCGACAACGGATCAGATGCATGGCATCGACAAGACCGAAGGCTCCACGGCGATCGACATGGATCTGGCCATCACGCTGCATGGCACGAAGCCGCCGACGGAGCGCTTCACTGTCGCGCTCGCCGGTGACAGCGAGTGCGCCCGCGATGGCGTCGTGATTCAGGGGCCCGGGGGCCGCCTTCAATAGCGCCTTGATGGCTTCGCGAGACGCGATGGGATGATCGTATTTTTCGGCCTCGCGGGCCGCGTGGGGATCTGCGGGTGTGGCCTTCGGTTTCTTGGGGGACATCGTTGCTAGCTAGTCTCTTTAATACTTAAACGCCGCCTTGGAAATCAGCTGACGGGATGTAAGTCTACAGATTCGCGCGAAAAGGCGCGCTGGCATCGAAACATGGCTCGGCGTCATAGGAGCAGTGGGAATGATTGGTGTTGGGAGTATGGACGCGTGCACGATTGACGAACGCCAGAGCCCTACGTAAACTTCGCGCGCTCTTTCGGTCACCCCCCGACAGAGCCCTCGGCGCTGCCTGGCCTCGCAAACCGCGAGAGACGGTGAAACCGAGGCCGACGGAAAGCCCGTCAAATGCCCAGGTGGTGAAATTGGTAGACACGCTAGCTTCAGGTGCTAGTGCTCGCAAGGGCGTGGAGGTTCAAGTCCTCTCCTGGGCACCACAACAAAAAACCCGCAGCTGCGGGTTTTTTTGTTTCTGTGGGCTCTTTACGCTTTTCGCGCTTCCTGCGACGTTCTGCGAATTTCCAGCCCTGTCCCCTGAATGCCTGCTAGCCGTCTGAAGATTCGCGCTGGTTAGAAGGCCACCAAGAATGAAGAGCCGCAGCTGGGCTTGCCAACAAAGCCAATAACCAGCCGTACGCCCTCACTGGGCAACATACTTTGAGAGGACGTCCGAGACGGCGCTCTTCATCGCATCACGATCCTCATAACTCTCCTCGGCCATGGTAAACAACGCCATAAACATCATCGTACCGTCCACGGTCTTCTCGAAGGAGAAGGAATCCTCGCGGTCATAGAGCGTATCCCAATATTCCCGTACCACTTCCCAAAATGCGCCCGTGCTCGCCCAATACTCATCGCCGGCGCTGAAGTCATAGTCTTTTACCCGATCGTAGCGTGATAGGCCCGCTTCGCGCGCAAGAAATGGCTGCTCTGCGTCAGGCTCATTCGAGGCGTCCAACACAAGCTTTAGCGCATCCTCTTCCTGAGTCCATCCTGAGGGGGTGATTGTGATTCGGTGAGAGCCATAGAGAGCCTGGTAGTCGTCGCGCACACTGAATTCGCGCCGGGGCAGTGGGCGCCGGCGATCATCCGACTTCCAGTAGGACATGCCCGGGGCGTGCACCCATCGACCCACCGCTTCATAGCGGGGTGAGTCGTCCACCTGATAAACAGTCTGGGTCCACGCACCACGGGAGTCCGCGCGACTCAGACGCTGCTCTTTGAAGCTGTTTCCACCCTGAAACGCATGCATTTCCCGGTCCTCAAAGCGCCAATCCTGCCGCCAGTGTTTGACAACCATCGGCTCGGAGATAGATCCATCTTCCTGCGCAAAGTGCATAACAATGATGTGCTGCAGGCTGATGAAATCCTCGTCGTCAGATACGATGTAAACCCGCTCTGTACCCCAGCTTTGATACGGTCGGCGGGGCTCGTAACCTTCGACAAATCCCACCGTCTCGATAAAATCGAAGCTGGTCCGGTAGTCCCCGGCCATTGCCAAAATTGCCCGCCGATCTCGCTCCTTCCCATTGAGACCAGGCTCTTGCAGCGCAATGAACGCCGGAGCCACGGAAACATCGAGGGTGATACCCGGGCCTGTCGTGGTGCCGCCACGAGGCTTCATGTCCCCATTCTCTGAGAACATCCAAGCATAGGTGTATTGCCGCGGTTGCACTGGAGCCTTGGCTTCTTCCACGTCAGCATCGTTCGCTGTTGAAGAGGCTGCAAACAATGCAAGTACGCTGACTCCCAGCGCTTTTATGAGCGGGCTACTCGTTACTTCATTTCTTACAAACATGCTGCAAAATACTCCTGCACACGATGCGATTTCGACCCCGCAAAGAGTAGCGAATCACCGGGCGCGCTCCCAGTTCATCGCGTCTCTGTCGTGATAAAAAAGGCGAAGCCGCGCTGGATACTGGGTATTCAACGCAATCGCGTCGCAGGGACCACTGGGAGGCCGCACGACTCCGCCAAGAAAGGCCATCGGGCTGCACAGGGGCGCGCCCTTTCAACGATGGCTCAACCAATCACCACAAGTCGCTGCAGCGTCTCGTGGTGTTCGACATGTATGGGGGTTCCATACACTTCTGTTAACCGTTGCGCGGCAAGCACATCCTGGGGTGAACCCACTGCTTCTATACCGCCGTTATTCATGAGCACGACGCGATCTGCGAAGCGTGCCGCAAGATCGAGGTCGTGAATCACCGCGAGCACGCCATCCCCGGATCGCGCGCGAGCCGCCAGAGACTCAAGCATCGATACGCCGTGCGCCACATCGAGGTTGGCCGTGGGTTCATCAAGAAGCAGCCATCGGGGCCGATCATTCGTGGCGGGACGCCACAGCTGCATGCTGGCTCGCGCATATTCGGCGCGCTGACGCTCGCCACTAGACAGGGTCATGTAAGTCCGATGCGCCAGATTCGTGAGCTCACAGGCATCAATGACAGAGGTGAGCGCAAGATGAAAGGCCTCAGGGCCGTAACGCTCACCATGCACCCATCCCAAGGCGACCACATCTTTCACGGTGTAGTTAAATGCGAGCTGTGGTGGTTGACCGACCACCGCTCGCAGGCCCGCCAGGGCCTCCAGAGAGTACTCCTGCAGGTTTTCTCCGCAGAGAGACACGGTGCCGGAAGACACGGGAATATCCCCTGCAAGCGCGGCCATCAGCGTCGACTTGCCCGCACCGTTTGGTCCCACAACCACCACAAGCTCACCGGCCCTTATGGCGACGCTGGCGCCGCTTAGGATGCGATTCCCATTGCGCACCACGGAGACCTCATAGGCCCGAAGACTCATCGCTTGCGCACCCGAAGAATCAGCCACAAAAAGAACGGTGCGCCAAGGGCGCTAGTCAGAAGCCCTACGGGCATTTCAGCGGGGGCGACGAAGGTGCGAGCGCCCAAATCGGCCACTATCGCCAGCGTACTGCCGAGCATGGCAGAGGCAATGAGCAGGATGCGATGGTGCACCCCCACCAACATACGAGCGATATGCGGCACCACCAGCCCCAGGAATCCGATAATGCCAGATACGGACACGGCGGCGCCGACACCGACCGCCGCAGCGAAGACGAGGCGGCGCTTTAAAACGTTGACGGACACGCCAAGGCGGCGCGCCTCCACCTCTCCAAGCTGTAGACGATCGAGGTCTCGCCCCGTTGGCAGCAGCGCCGCGATTGCAAGGGCGATGAGAACCACGGCTGGCACAACGGAAGACCATTGGGCACCACCGAAACTTCCAAGGCTCCAGAAAGTGAGAGACCGTAACTCACCGTCATTCGCCAACCAGGTGAACAAACCGATGCCCACCGCGGCGATCGCATTGATGGCAATACCAATAAGTAGCATGGTGGTAACGTCGCTGCCCCCGCGACGACTGGCAAAAAAGTAGAGACTGCTGGTCACAGCGAGGGCGCCAGTGATCGCTGCCAGGGCGACACTATAGGGTTTGATGGCATCGGGCATTGCCAGCCCACTACCCAGCACGATCATGGCAATAGCGCCGAGGGCGGCTCCGGACGACACGCCAATCAACTGCGGCTCCGCCAGAGGATTCCGAAAAAGGCCCTGCAACACCGCGCCGCTCACCGCCAACGCAGCACCCACCGCTGCGGCGAGCACAATCCGTGGTAATCGAAGTTCAAGGAGGACCATCTGCTGTAAATTTGTCAGCGCAATATCGTCACGCCATATCGCGCTGACGGGCACCCGTACCGCGCCGATGGAGATGGCCAGGGCGAGAGCCAACACCAGCAGCATGAAAATCGCGACAAGAGCGCGCGTTCCCGGCCTCGCCCACAGGGAACCCTCAGGGTTCGGTGCGCGATTCTGCTCGGTCACGGCGATGTTGAGACTTTGCGACAATGTTAGGGGTGCGCAGCGACAGCATCGTCGCCCAGTGCCTTCCGCAAATCCGCCGCCGCTCGAACCGTTCGAGGGCCAAACCCAAGCATCGCCATACCGTCCATGACGATAACACGACGATCCCGAGCCGCCGGCGTCAATCGGAGCGCGGGGTGATCAAGGAGCGCCTCCATGCCACCGGCCATATCGACACCTCGGTTTGGTATGACGATAAACTCGGGGCCCGCAGCGGCCATGGCTTCCACGGACACGGGCTTCCAACCTTCGAAGTCCAGGAGGTTTTCTGCACCGGCCATGGTAAGGAGACCGTCACCCGACGTATTCACGCCAGCAGCCACGGGCGCACCGGAGCGAAGACCGAGCAGCACGATGCCCTTGGGTGCCGACATACCGCCGGCCGCCTGAGCCGCTCCAGAATCACCGACAACGCCCTTCACCACCGACGCAGCCAGGGCCTCGCCTCTCTCAGGGGCACCCACCGCCTGCGCGATGCAGGCAATCTTGGCCTCTATACCTGCGATGGAGAATTCCTCGGGAACCATGAGCATATCAATGCCCAGCTTGGAGAGCTGTTCAACAACTTCGGGCGGCCCCATATCGTGCTCACCCAAAACAAAAGTAGGCTCGAGGGAGAGGAGTCCCTCGGCAGAAACATTCCGCACGTAACCGATCTGAGGAAGGGATAACGCAGCCTCTGGAAAATTCGACGTGCTGTCGACGGCAACAATTCGATCCTCCATGTCGAGGTCATAGAGAATTTCCGTCAGTGACCCGCCAGCAACAGCGATGCGTGAGGCATCGTCCGGCCGCTGCCCGCACTCCAGAGTCTCGGCCAGAGTTAGTTGGCTAGTGAGCAGCAGATTGGCCGCTCCCAGAAAGCATGCAAATCGTTTCATCATCAAAGCTGGGCGCGCAGGGTCACGCTGAAGTTGCGCCCTGGTCGGGTGAAGCGTTCCGGCGCGTCTGCACCAATGCCCGCCGTGTCGGCCCAGCGAATATACTCCTCGTCAAAGATATTGAAGACCCCGGCGTCTACGGACCACGTATCGTTCAGGTCGTAGTGCACGAGTAGATCGAGGAGATTATAGCTATCTGTCGGCAACCGATCGGATGCGATGTCACTGGCATCTTTCTCGTCGGACCAGGTCCATATGAGCTCAGACTCGACGGGTAACGATCCAGGCGCCCAGCGCAAGCCGAGTACGAGATTAGCCGGTTCGACGGAATCGATGGGGGTACCGTCGTCATTTTCGCCGTCGGCGTAGGCGAACGCTCCCTCAATAAAGAACGAGTTCATGCTATCGCTGAAAGCGCCGAGTGCCAGGGTGCCGCGTAGTTCAACACCCTGGATCTCCACCTCATCAAGATTCACGGACTGGAAGGTAAACAGACCATCACTCGGGTCGACGCCAAAGGTGCTGGCAAACTGCGGCGCCGGCGCCAGAGACTCGATAAAGTTGTCATAGCTCGTGGTGAAAGCGGCCAGCTGGAGGCTGCCCGCTGCCCCGTTTAACCGCAGGCCCACTTCGTACCCCTGGCTGGTCTCGGCCTCGAGATTCGGCGCGGCGATGGTCTTGTAACCACCAATAAAGTTTGAAAAGCCAACGTTTACGTCGTCATAGGGAGGCGCACGAAACCCTTCGCTGTAACGGGCCCAGCCCGAAATGCCGTCCGTAAACTGATAGAGCACACCCAGCTTTAAGGTGAGCTCGGAATCTGCAAAATCTGCCGGTGGAGCCACTCCCGGATTACCACTGAAGTACAGTTCATCAGGACTGGTCGTGGCCTCGTAATCGTCATATCGCAAACCGGGTGTTACGCGCAGACGCCCGTCAAGCAAAACGATTTCGTCCTGTAGAAATAGCGCCTGGTTCTCCACTTCTGTGAGCGGGAAATCACGCGTAGGAAGGGGCGTGAATTCCGGAAGCGGTGCGCCGGTAGCGGCGTCCGTTGTTCCGCCGTCGCGAGTGGACTCATTGTCTGTCTGGTAGATATCCACGCCGTAGGTCAGCGTATGGTTCATAGAAGCCAGTGAGAAGCTGGAACTCGCCTGAGCGAAGAGACCGCTAATCTCCTGCTGAAAAAACGAATCCCGGGTCCGGTTCTGTGCTTGAAATCCATTGGCCGTGCGCTCTTCGAACAGCAACTGCCGGGATTCGGAAGACTGCTGATAAACCGTCGCATAGGCGCCATCAATTAAGCCCTCGCCCGTATATCGATAGCTCAAGCTGTAGCGCTCACGTTTGCGTTCGTCCTCAGCCACGCGGGAGTCTGTAAGCACGCCCCGGGAGAAGACGCCCGCATCAGATAAGAGCGTCGTGTCTACGGTGCTATCGAAGTCTTCCACGGCCGCAATAAAGTTGTGTCCGGCTGCAGGGCTCCACGCTAGCTTGAAGCCCAGAGTCTGGGTATCGACATCCTGAGGATCCGCCTCGGTACGGCCGGGTCCCGTGCCGCCGACGTCCCCCGCTGTTTCCGTTTCTTCACCGGTGCGATAGGTGTAGGTCAAAAGGCCTGCAAGGGTCTCCGTGCCGTAGGCGCCGTTCACGCTACCAATGAAGCTATTGTCTTCGCTGCTATACCCCGTTTTGAGGTCTAAATGGGTGCTGTCATCGGCGCTCACGTATTCATTGGGCGCCCGCGTCGTGATGGCAACCACGCCACCCAGGGCGTCAGATCCATAGAGCGTCGAGACCGGTCCGCGCGCTATTTCGACGCGCGCGATCTGATCCACATCCACAAAGTCCCGTCGGGATGAGAGGAACGGACCAAAGGAAAACTCCTCCGGGGCACGTATACCGTCGATCATGGTCAGCACCCGGTTTCCACCCACGCCGCGAATCGTAAAGCCGTCCAGGCCAAAGCGACTGCCTGTGCCACCGACACTCACGCCGGGCTCATAACGGACCAGGTCTGATATGTCCCGCACCAGGCGGCGCTCAATGTCTTCCTGGTCATAGACGGAGATTGTGGCCTCGACCTCTCCAAGGGTACGCTCTGTCCTTGTCCCAACCACGGTGATTGTTTCCAGCTCATTGACGACTTCCGTTTCGTCCTGAGCCATCGTCGGCAGTGAGACAAAGGCGGATGCTGCAGCAACGGCACTGCTCAATGCAGCAATACGGAATGGTGAGGATTTGATGGTGGTATTCATAGGAACCTCTGTTTCTTGAATCCGGCACGAGCTCCGACTGCGTTGACAGTGTTTGGCCGCTTGCGGAAGATAGGATGGATATACTGGCAATGATAATCATTCTTATTATCATTACAAGTTGTCGGAAGGTGAATATTCATGACAAATTCAAGACCAGAGCCAACCCAGTTGAGCGAGACAGCTATGCAATCTCCCTCGTCTAACCGGGTCATTGAAGGCATTCACGCCCAACAAGTACTCGAGGAGTTACCAAGCTGGGGCGACGTGGTCACCATCGTTCTCCATGGAGGCTGCGTCTTTGAGTACAAAGGACCCTTCCCGGCCGGTACCGTCGGCCGCGGTTACTACAATCTTCAGGGCACGCGCCCAGGATTTGAGGGACACCTAAAGCTTGATGCTATTGACCACATCGGATTCCAGGACCGACCCCATGCCGGGCGCATTGCCCATGCACTGACCTTCAACGATGCATCGGGAGCGAACCTCTTCAAGGTGTTTCTCGGGCGTGATGCGCAGGGCGATATTCACGCCGAGCAAATCAGCGCTTACGAAGCGCTCCGCGCGACTCTCGCAACCGTGCAGAAAAATTAGTCTCGATAAACCTTTGGAGAAGGACCGCCACTGATGAAAAACAAAGCCATGGAAGCTCGCCTTGCCGACGAAATCCGCGCCTTCATTGGTAGTCGCAGGAGCCTTCAACTGGCAACTTTGGGCGAGGATGGCGTGCCCTTCGCCTCCTATGCCCCCTTCGCCTTCGATGAGAACAATCTTTACGTGCTCCTCTCAGATATCGCCGTGCACGGTAAAAACCTGCTGCGCAACCCAGGGGCCTCAACGCTGATTATCGAAGATGAGGACACGGCCGAAGAGCTTTATGCCAGAGTGCGCGTCAACTACTCCGTTGCGGCGATGGAGCTGGCGGTCGGGTCACCGGGCTGGGATGCGGCCGTAGACCTCCTCGAAGCTCGGCACGGTGATCGACCTCGCAAGCTTTCCCAACTCGCTGACTTTCGCCTGTTCCGACTGACACCGACTCGAGGGCGCTACGTCAAGGGCTTCGGTAAGGCTTACAGCCTCGCCGGCGGCACGTTGGCAGCGCAGGCAATTGACCACCTCAGAGAAGGCCATCGCAAGCGGGAGGCCGCAGCCTGACCGTTCGTCGTTAATGGGCTCGCACTGAGCGCTTCGAAGAGGAAAGGATTTAGTCTCGCGCTGCGGCTACGCAACCCCTCAGGTGGCCACATCCGGTAGTATCGGGGCTCCATACAGCTGTGGACTCACGCCCTATGAGCGCACCTATCATCGCCATCGATCACGTTCAAATCGATACCGCGGACTTCGATCGAGACGTGGAGAATATGACCGAACTTTTTGGGTTCGCCGCTCATTGGCATGGTGGATCAGCGCCTGACAGGAGGGCCATTTATACGACGGCCAACCTGCAGGTCGTGCTGCGCGAAGGCGAAACCAGCGGCCTCGTGTCGGTCGCATTTCTCGTCGACGACATGCAGCGCATTCAGCGCCGGCTGAAGCGCGTGGGCATCGAGTTCTCAGCGGAGGATGATACTGACCTCCTGAATCCAGTTACGGGCGACGCGTCCATGGTGACCTGCGCCGCCCAATCCGTGCGCGGGCTTGGACTGCACTTCATTCAAAGATCACAACCGCCCCGTGCAAAACCAACCGTTGGCGATGAACGGGTCACGGGGCTGGATCACGTCGTCGTTGCCTCCAGCGATGCCGAGCGCACCGCTTTCCTCCTTGGCGCGCAGCTGGGCCTGGACATGCGCATGGACCGGAGCAATCCCGACTGGGGCGCCCGCCTACTTTTTTTCCGCTGCGGCGACCTCATCGTAGAAGTTTTTCAGCCGCTGGACGACAAGGAGCGCGACACCAGCATCGATGGTTTTTACGGCTTGAGCTGGCGGGTCGGAAACGCAGATGGCGCGCAGCGGCGCCTGAGTGCGGCTGGACGAGACGTCTCAGAGGTGCGCAAAGGGCGTAAGCCAGGGACGAAAGTTTTTACCTCGCGGGAGGGTAACGCGGGCGTTCCCACGTTGCTTATCGAACCCGCCGCCTGATTCAAAGCGCCAACAGGTTCTGCCCGGCGATGCCGAAAAGGCACAGGCTTGAGCAGATAAAGATCATGAAGCGCACGGGCACGTAGTTCACGGTGGATTGGAACAGCGAGTGTATGACTCGCAGGGCGACATACGCCCAGGCGCAGTACACCGTCACCGTGTCCGTGTTCCCTACCAGATAGGTGTAGATCGCAAGCGCATAAAAGACCGTGGGCTGCTCGTGCAGATGATTGTAGTTATCGGCCACCTGTCGAACGGACAGCGGCAGCACATCCATGTCCGACTTCTCGCGCACACCGTCGCCTTCTAAAAGCCCCGCTTGCTTCATGGCCGGCAGGCGCGTGGCGTAGAGGGCGATCCACATCACTAAAGACCAGCAAGCCAGCATGAGCACCGGTGTCAGCATCGTGTTGTCCATCGTTGTTCCTTAGTTTCGTCAGTTCAGCCCCGGTGACAGTGGTTGCTCTCCGCGGCGGGGCGTCAGTGTAAGTCAATCAACGGTACGATTGGGGTACGCCAGGGCATCTGGTCTAGCAACGGTAGTGTCACCTCTCTAAAATCCGCGCCTTTCCCGTACTGATCATCGTCGTGATTCTTATGTCGCCGCAAAAACCCCACGTTCTGCGCCTTGCTGCGCTGTTCATTGGCCTGATATTCAGCCACGGAAGCGCTGCCACGGCCGACCGCATCGAACTCGTCAACGGTTCTGTGATCATCGGCACCTTCGTTGACGCCGACGCTGGAAAGGTCATCGTGGAAACGGACTTCGCCGGCACGCTGACGCTGGATCAAAGGCAGATTGCGTCCATGGAGGTCGAAACTCCCGTCACCCTGCAACTGGACGACGGGAGCATTGTTGAAGCGGCGGGCATCAGAGTGAAGGACTCAACGCTGACCATCGATGAGAGCCGCAAGACCAACTACGCCCTTGACCAGCTTTTGCGCATCAATCCCCAACCCTGGGAACTCGGGACGGGATATCGGCATACGGGGCTAGCCAGCGCAGCGTTTTCTCTTCAGCGAGGAAACACGGTACTCGATGAGATCGACTACAAAGTCGAGACCCGCTGGCGCGGCCTTGAGGATCGATTCACCCTCAAGCTGGAGGGTGAAGTGCGGGAGGCGAATCGCGAGCGCACCGCGGAGAACTGGATGATCACCGGCAAGTACGATCGCTTTCAGGTGGGTGATTACTATTGGGGTGTGCAGGCCAGCGCCGAAGAAAACCGATTTGCTGACCTGAATCTGCGGACCAGCATCGGCCCCTATATCGGCCGCAGCTTCTTCGAGTCGACGCCCTTTGTGCTCGAGGTAGAAACCGGTCTCTCACAGGTCAACGAAGACTTCGGCGAGGATGAAAACCGCAGCTACGTGGGTTTGACGTGGAGCGTGCGCTCCGAGAGTGATTATCTGGGCCCCGACTCACGCCTCTATGTTGATCATAAAGGCGTGAAAAACCTCGCTGAGAACGACAACCTGATTCTGAATACAACCTTTGGCATGGCCTTCCCTCTTCTGGGGCGACTGCAGGGCGCCACGGAGGTCGTCCTCGACTACAACTCGGGCGCCGTCGCCGGGACCGAAGAGCTCGACCAGACTTACCGCATTCGTGTGGGCTATGCCTGGTAACTGCAGTGCCTGGCAACTGCTATCCCTGATAGCTGGTATGCCTGGCCCCAGATTTAGAAGGCACGGATATAGGCCAGGGAGAAGAGATCAAAGTCACCGCCTGTCTCCGTGACCGTCCCCGTCGACGCGCCCAAACGCAGGGCGTGGCCGCGCTTGATGGGAAACACCAGGGTCCCACCGAATCGCGCATTGCGCTGAAGATCTGAATTTTGCACGCCATCGATGCGAGTGCGCCCCCCGGTGTAGTAGTTAGCATCCACCGCGGCCCAGATACCGTTTCCAAAACGCTTCACCAGGTGAAGCTGCAAGTTGGCCACGGGGTCCTGCTCACGGGTAGATCCCACAAACTCCGTGTTGTCACCGAAAAACCAAACTCCGAGCTCCATTTCCAGGAGCAGCGTCGGCGTGATGGGATAGATGCCACCGATGGCGGGCTGCAGAGACCAGCGATTGGTCCCTAGATTCAGGACGCGATCCTCATGGTAGGCACCGGTAGGCGCCACCACCGTGAAGCTAAGCCCTAGAATAGGATCGGGATCTCGCATCCGATCTGAAAAGGTCTTGCGATCCATGGCGGGGGCGCCCATGAGATTGATGGCGAGTCGAGCGACCGTATCCATAGCTCCAACGGTACGCCGATTGAATGCCTCATCCTCGAAGATGCCCTGAGTCTCGCCGTCAGCAAACGCCTGACTCAGCTGAAAGGTGCCCGTGCGGCCACACCAGTTATAAGTGCGCTGAAAACTCACCTGACCGTAGTCGATGCTCGAATCAACACCGGTCACGGGTAGCGACTGATCGACAACGACGTCGCCTTCGCTACGCTGGTATCCGAGCACCGCAATGGTTGTACCCACAGGACTTGGCCAGAAAGCCCGGGGAACGAGTTGCTGCGCAGTCGCCGTTTCGAAGGCAAGCAGTAGCAGAGCGAAAGCGAGGGCGAGCTTACGCGCCCAACGAAGGTTGCTCACGCCGCCCCCGGCTCCCAAGCGGGGCGACAACGGTTAGATCTGATGACCATCGGTATGCATTCGCGATTGTTCTTATCGTTGACTGCGAACCCGAGCTTACCTCACGGCGCAAGTCTCGCGCTCGATGGAATTTTTGATATATTCGACGGCTCGACCCGCGGTTACAGAATCCATCGCATGACCTACTGCCTCGCCATTGCATTGGAAGAGGGACTCGTATTTTGCTCTGACTCCCGGACCAACGCCGGCCCTGATCGGGTGAGCACCTACAGCAAAATGCACCGTTTCTCCGTGCCGTACGAGCGAACCATGGTGATTCTCACCGCGGGCAACCTGGCCACGAGCCAG
The DNA here is from genome assembly GCA_038750875.1 of Pseudomonadota bacterium. GTDB lineage: Bacteria > Pseudomonadota > Gammaproteobacteria > Pseudomonadales > Halieaceae > Congregibacter. Next base: position 65,507 of record JBCDGU010000010.1, read on the forward strand.
GCCGTCATTGCGCAGATACAGCGCGACCTCGAAGAAGACACAGATTTTAATATCTTCAACGCCAGATATATCAGCGATGTCGCGGAGTACCTGGGTGAGATCAGCCTCCAGGAGCAACAAAAGTATTCCCAGAAGGGCGGTCAACGGGCGGGCTTTAATGCCAGCGCCAGTTTCATCCTGGGCGGCCAGATCAAGGGGCATGCGCCCGAGCTGTACATGGTGTACCCCGAAGGTAATCACATTACGGCCTCTGATCTTTACCCCTACCTGCAGATCGGCGAGACCAAGTACGGTAAACCGATCCTGGACCGGATTGTTCGCAAAGATACTCCGGTCGAAACCGCCATGCGCTGCGCGCTTGTGTCCGTAGATTCCACCATGCGCTCCAACGCCACGGTGGGACCGCCGCTGGAATGCCTGTTCTACCGACGCGACAGCCTCCTGCCCCAGGAGCTCTACTGCAAGCTCGAAGAACGACACAGCTATCTTTCGGATTTGCGCCAGAGCTGGGATGCCAACATCCGTCTGGCCTTTGAAAACCTGCCGCCACTCAGCGGAGTTTTTGAAGACGACGAATCGCCAGCTCAATAAGCTCGAGCTTTTCCGCCGCTGATTCATTGATGACAAAAGGATAGGCGTCGCCCCGCCCGACGCTGCGGTTCAGCTCGTTCAGCGTGAGGCTGATTCGCGTCCAGGCAGCGAGCCGCTCGGCCATCGAGAGATCGGACGGAGGAGTCCCCAGCAACCCATGAGCCCAGGCCGTATCAAGCGCATCGAAGATATGCAGGTAGTGTCCCCAGGACTCTGCCCAGTCCTCGCTGGGATGGCTGCTCGCATAGGCGCTGATGTACCGCTGGCGCCAGTCATGGGGCGGTCCGCCGGCGTAGTACCGATCCAGGGCCGCGCGATAATCCTGGCGTTCGTCACCGAAGAGATCGCGAAACTGCGAGAGCAGCAGTTCGTCGGCATCCAGTAGCGACCAGTAGTAGTGCCCGGATTCATGGCGCATGTGTCCGAGCACCGTACGGTAACTCTCCCGCATCTCGTCACGGGCCGCCGTGCGCGCCACATCGTCCGCCTCAAGCGTGTTGATCGTGATCAGTCCACCGAGATACCCCGTTGAAACGAAGGTCTCGGGAAACTCATCCGAAGATCGGGCATCTTCTACAAAGTCCAGCAACAGCCCGCGCTCAGGGTCCGCCCAGCCATTCAAAAGCGGCAGATTCAGCTGATCCAGCGTATAGATAAGGCGCTTCTTCGCGCGCTCCAACACTTGCCAGCGCTGCTGATTTTCGGGCCGCGATTGGTTGGGCACGGTTCGATTGAACTGGCAGGCCAAACACAGGTCGTGGTCTGCATTCGCCGGCCTCAGCCAATTACAGACGCCATACTCTTCGCCATTGGCGCAGTAACGGTAGGCATTCCCGTCTTTGTCGCGAAAAGTGCCATCCCCCCAGTCGGCCAGGGTGACCATATCGTTTCGATGGGGATCATAGCCGAGCGCTGAATTGCAGTTCAGGCAGAAATCGTTCTCAAAGTAGACCGGCGCCCCGCAGTCGCAAAAAAACTGCCTCATCCGTGATCGCTAATGAACCAGGTATCGCGAATTGACTGATGAAGGCCATTGATAAGCAATTGAAGCTCGTCGATGTAGACGTGAAGCTCAGCCTGATCGAACTGCTCCGCTTCAAAGCCCCGCAGTTTGCGGCGGATCCGCTCGATGGCCCTTTGCGCATCTTTTGCATTTGAAAGCTCGGCCAGCTCCGGCTTGAGTTCCCGGATGCAGAATCTGACGCTGCGCGGGAATGTCGCTTCCATGAAGACAAAGTTCACGGCCGCGTTCTTCTCCACCTGCGGCTCGATAAGCCGGCGGTAGGCCCCGAGGGCAGACAGTGACTTTAGGAGTGTGCCCCAGAGCAGATGATCGATACCCTGGCCCGCCGTTTCGCGCTCTAGAATATCCGACGCACCGACGTCGATGATGCGTGTCGTCATGTCTGCGCGTTCCAATAGCTGGCCCAGCTTGATGAAGCGATAACTGTGGTCTCGGCACAGGGTGCTTCGAAGGACGCCGTTAATCACCTGAGTGCGCTGGATGATCTGCTCCAGGTAGGCCTGACGATTGCGTCGACCCACAGACTTCTCTGCAGCCTCGGCGCTATACAAATGCAGTTCGTTGACCAACTCCCAGACCTCGTCTGGAAGCACGTCGCGAGTCGTCCGTACATTCTCCCGCGCCGATTTCACGGCGTAGGGAATACTGCAGGGTGCATCGACTTCGCCCATGAGAAGCCGAAGCACATTCTGCTCATTGCGCACATTGAACCACTCGTCGAAAACCGTTTCCGCATCGAGAATGCGCACCAGAATTTCCCAACTGGGCTCAGAGCCACGGGGGATATCCATGATGAGATGATTGTAGGCTGCCACAAGACGCGCCGTGTCTTCTGCCCGTTCGATGTAACGAGCCATCCAGTACACGCGCTCGGCGACGCGGGAAAGCATGGTCATAGCCGGCCCTCCACAATCCACGTGTCTTTGCTGCCGCCACCCTGGGAGGAATTGACCACCAGTGAGCCTTCGACCATCGCCACACGGGTCAGACCACCCGGCGTCACCCAGGTGTCGCGGCTCTGCAGAATGAAGGGCCTCAGGTCCAGGTGCCGCGGTTTGATGTCTTCGCCGATAAACGTTGGCGCCGTAGAAAGCGCCAGCGTCGGCTGAGCGATGTAGTTGCGCGGGTCCTTCTCGATCAGGCGGGCAAACTTGCGATGGGTAGCCTTGTCCGCATGAGGGCCCACCATGATTCCGTAGCCCCCGGATTCGTTCGCCGGTTTCACCACCAGATCGGCAATATTCTCCAGCACATACTCGCGATCTTTCTCGCGCATGCAGAGGTAGGTGGGGACGCTGCGAATGAGCGGCTTTTCGTTCAGGTAGTAGCGGATCATGTCGGGCACGAAGGCATAGACGACCTTGTCGTCAGCAACGCCAGAACCCGGTGCATTGGCGATGGCTACATTTCCCGCATGCCAGGCGCGCATTAGCCCAGCCACACCGAGCACCGAATCCTCTCGGAACGCTTCCGGATCCATAAAGTCTTCGTCAATGCGGCGATAGATGACGTCGACACGGACGGGGCCATCCACGGTACGCATGTAAACGCAGTCATCGTCCTGCACGAAAAGGTCTGCGCCTTCCACAAGCTCAGCACCCATGCCCTGGGCCAGGAATGCGTGCTCAAAATAGGCGGAGTTATAGATGCCGGGGGTGAGCACCACGATGACTGGACGCTTGCGCTCCCTCGGCGAGAGGGCTGCCAAAGTGCGATAGAGCTGCGAGGGGTAATCGTCGACGGGCAAGATGCTGTAGTTCTGGAAGATTTCGGGCAAGACACGCTTGGTGATCTCTCGATTTTCCACCATGTACGAAACGCCCGAAGGGACCCGCAGGTTGTCCTCCAGGACGTAGAAGTGTCCGTCGCGATTACGGATCAGATCTGATCCGCAGATGTGAGCCCACACGCCGAAGCGCGGCGACGCCCCGACACACTGCTCCTTGAAATTCGACGACTCGAGGACCGTCTCCGCAGGCACGACGCCGTCCGCAAAGATCTTCTGCTTGTTGTAAACATCGTTGATAAACATGTTGAGCGCGCGACTGCGCTGCTCCAAACCGCGGCGCACGCTCGTCCATTCTCGGGCAGTAATGACCCGGGGAATCAGATCAAAAGGCCACGCGCGATCGATATTGCCGGCTTCCGTGTAGACGGTAAACGAGATGCCCATCTCTCGAATCGCCAGCTCAGCGGCAGCCCGTCGCGCTTCAAGGTCGTCCTCCGCGAGCTCGCCCAGTAGCTTCACGGCGGGCCGCGCGACCTGCCGAGGCGACCCCTTGGCAATAATCAGCTCATCGTAGTAATCACCGGCGCGATAGCTCTTCCAGCGTTTGCTCACGGTTCCTCCCAGGCATTGACGTCCACGTCGTGCTTCACGAGCGACTTTAGCGCAACGGGAAAGGCATTTCGCGCCTCTCTTTCGAACCCTATCTTGCGGCTGCAGGCAACACTGGACGTGATCGCAGATCTGGAAAAGAATCTGCCCTCACGCCAAAACAGACAAGAAGAACAACATGCCGCAAACCCACTATCGAGCCTGCCACCTCTGCGAAGCCATCTGCGGACTGCAGATCGAGACGGAAGGAAACGAAATTCGATCCATTAAGGGTGATCCGGATGATCCTCTGAGCCGCGGCCATATTTGCCCTAAAGCGGTCGCCCTGAGGGACATTCACGAAGACCCTGACCGCCTTCAGTACCCGGTGCGCCGCGTCACCAACGATGATGGCAGCACCCGCTGGGAAGAAATGAGTTGGTCAGAGGCTTTAGACTTTGCGGCTCATGGGCTGCTGACTGCCTATAAGAAGTACGGAGTCGACAGCATCGGCGCCTATTTCGGCAACCCCTCGGTACACAATTACGGCATGCTGACGCACCAGAATTATCTGTTCCGCTGGCTGCGCACAAAAAACCGCTACTCCGCCACATCGGTAGACCAGCTCCCCCATCACCTCACATCCCTGTGGCTCTTTGGGCACAAGAGTCTGTTCCCCATTCCCGACATCGATCGCAGCGACTACTTCCTGATGCTGGGCGCTAATCCCATGGCGAGCAATGGGTCTATTTGGACCGTGCCGGATATCAAAAAGCGCATTACTGATCTGACGAAACGTGGGGGTCAGCTCGTCGTTATCGATCCGCGTCGCACCGAAACGGCGGAGCTCGCCACTGAACATCTTTCCATAGTTCCTGGCAGTGATGCGCTGTTCCTCGCAGCGCTGCTGAACACACTCTTTGAGGAAGGTCTCGCCGACGCAGGCCGCCTGGCGGCATTCACCGATGGCCTCGACGAAGTTGCGGCCGCGGTCAAAGGCTTCACGCCGGAGCACGCCGCGACGCACACCGGCATCGACGCCCATAAGACCCGACGCATCGCGCGAGACTTCGCCGCCGCTGGATCGGCCATCTGCTACGGCCGCATGGGCGTGTCTACGCAGCGCTTCGGGGGCCTCTGCCAGTGGCTGATCCAGATCATCAACATCGCCACGGGCAATCTGGATAAAGAGGGGGGCAGCATGTTTACCTACCCGGCGGTGGATCAGGTACCTCGCTCGGGGCCTGGCGGCTTTGCCCGCCACCACAGCCGTGTACGCGGTCTGCCCGAGTTCGATCGGGAGCTTCCAGCGGCGGCCATGGCTGAAGAAATCACGACGCCAGGAGAAGGCCAGATCAAGGCGCTGTTCACGGGCGCAGGAAATCCCGTGCTGTCCACGCCCAACGGCCGGGCCCTCGACGAGGCACTGCCGCAGCTGGATTTCATGGTGTCTCTGGATCCCTACATCAACGAAACCACGCGCCACGCCCATGTAATCCTGCCACCCACATCACCCTTAGAGCATGACCACTACGATATGGCGTTCCATATCAATGCAGTGCGGAACACCGCTCGCTACAACCCGCCCGTCTTCGAACCCGCGGAAGACAAACTCCACGATTGGCAGATTTTCGCAGAGCTTGGCCAGCGTGTTGCCAATGAGCTTGGGCAGGAAGCAAAAGATCTGGTTGCGCCTCACGAGATGATGGATCTGTCGCTCAAGTATGGTCCCTACGGTGAAGGCACAGCGCACAATCTCAGCCTCGACAAACTGATAGAGAGCCCTTCTGGCGTCGATCTCGGGCCGCTCAAGCCCATGCTCCCTGAGCGCCTGCTCACGGCGGACAAGCGCATTCCCTGCGCCACACCACAAGCCCTAGCCGATCTGGAACGTCTCGCAGAGACTTTCAGGGGCAATAGGGCCGACGAATCTCTGAGGCTCATCGGGCGCCGCCATGTCCGTTCTAACAACTCATGGATGCACAACTACCGCCGCCTCGTGAAAGGCAAAACCCGCGATCAGTTGCTGGTGCACCCCGACGATCTGAAAGCCTGGGCCCTCACCGATGGTGGCGAAGCGGTGCTCAAGTCCCGCGCCGGCGAGGTGCGTGTTACTGTGATGGCATCGGACGAGATGATGCCTGGGGTCGTGAGCCTGCCTCATGGATTTGGCCATAATCGCGAAGGTATTCGCCTGCAGACCGCCAGCAGCCACGCGGGCGTGTCGTGCAACGACGTTACAGACGCACAGTATCTGGATGAGCTTTCGGGCAACGCCGCCGTTAATGGTGTACCGGTCACCCTGGGGGCCGTTTGACCCCCTGAGCCATGAATAGCTATTAAGATTCGTTGAGAGCCATTGAGAGCCACGAAGGAGGCGATGAGCCATGGAAATAGGAACGATTGTGTTCTGGGTAGTCCTGCTGGGACTCGTGTTCTATGTGATCAACATCTACAACACGCTGGTGTCCCTCAAAAACCGCTTCGAGAATGCCTTTGCGCAAATCGAAGTTCAGCTCAAGCGACGCTACGACCTCATCCCGAATCTCGTGGAAACTGCCAAAGCCTACATGGCGCACGAGCGTGAAACGCTGGATGCGGTGGTAAGCGCCCGCAACGAAGCCGCTGCGGTGCTTAAAGCACTGGGTGAAGGCGGAGCCGGCGCCACTATGGCCAGCCTCGCCGGCGCGGAAAACAACCTTCAGGGCGCCCTGGGCAAGCTCAACGTGACCATGGAGGCGTATCCAGACCTCAAAGCCAGCGAGAATATGCAACAGCTCTCGGAAGAGCTCACCAGCACCGAGAATCGCGTTGCCTTCGCCCGGCAGGGTTACAACGACTCGGTCATGGCCTACAACACCTACCGCCAGAGCTTCCCACCGGTGGTGCTAGCGGCAACTTTTGGTCATCCCTCGGACGCCGAGCTTCTCGAGTTCGACGACTCGCCCCAGATCCAGGCCGCGCCCAAGGTCAGCTTCTAGACGAGGGCTGACGCCCTCGGGCCGTGGACTTCTTTGCCCAACAGGACCGCGCGCGTCGCAACACGCGTTTCCTTTTGGTCCTCTTCAGTGTGACGGTGCTGGCGCTCATCGTGCTGGTTAATGCCCTCCTCACCTGGTTTCTGTGGCTGGGCTCTGATTACAACGTCTATGTTGGCGGCACGGGCTGGCGCGGTTACCTGTCGCATTTTTCCGGCGAGCGTTTCCTCTATATCGGGATGGCGGTAGCGGCCACCGTGGGCTTCGTTTCGCTCATCAGGTGGCTTCAGTTGGCCGCTGGCGGCAAAAAAGTGGCGGAAAGCATGGGCGGCCAGCGCGTCATGGCACAGAGCACTGACTTCTATGAGAAACGCTGTCTCAACGTTGTGGAAGAACTCGCCCTCGCGGCGAGCATGCCAGTGCCTGCGCTTTACGTGCTTCCCCAGGAGAGGGGGATCAACGCGTTCGCCGCGGGAATTACACCCGCCGATGCCGTGGTCGCCGTGACTCGAGGCACCATGCTGCAGCTCAATCGGGAGGAACTGCAGGGCGTAGTTGGTCACGAATACAGTCACATCCTCAACGGTGACATGCGCCTCGGTACGCGCCTGGCTGCACTTCTGAAGGGCATCACCTTTATCGGTGATGTGGGGCACTTTCTGCTGCGCGCCGGCGCCTACGGGGTTGGTCGACGCAGTAGTCGCAATGACAGCGGCGCCGCCCTTCCCATAGTGGGCCTTGGACTGCTTGTCATTGGATGGCTGGGCAGCCTGTCGGCCGCCTTCATCAAATCGGCCATCAGTCGCCAGAAAGAGTACCTGGCGGATGCGAGTGCCGTTCAGTTCACGCGCAGCAATGAAGGGATTGCCAATGCTCTGAAAGTCATCGGCGGCCACGTTCCCGGCACCCTGGTCCATGCGGCACGCGCTGAAGAAATGTCGCATATTTTCTTCGGCGAGGTCACACACCGTATCTGGAACGCCTTTGCTACGCATCCGCCGCTGCCCGACCGTATCCGTCGCCTTCAGCCCAGTTGGGACGGCCATTTCATCGAGCGGCAAGAGGTGCGGGTTCCCGAAATGACCGCCAGCAACGTCGAAGCGGGTATCGGCCGGGAAGCCCTGGTGACAGCGGCCATTGCCGGGGCTGCCTTAGATGCGGCTACAGCGTCGATGGCGGGTGACGCGCCCGTCAGCGCACTGGATGCCGAATTCTCCGAGTCGCCCCGCGACGATACGGACGCCGCGATTCCAGAGGCGCTGGTATCGGCGGCCCACGACCCCCTGGGCGCCAGTGCGCTATCGCTAGCCTTGTTAGCTGGCCGCGATACGCAGCCTCGCGCAGAGGTTCTCTCGATCATCAGGCAGCATGGCGTTCAGGGTCAGGCCGATCTGGTGGCGTCATTACTACCAGCGGTCGATGACCTCTGCCCAGGGCAGCGTTTTCCCCTCATGGCCATGGCAATCCCCGCCCTCAAGGGTATGTCCACACCACAGTACAGACAGTTCAAGTCGACGCTTCTCTCGGTCATACGAGCAGACAAGCAGACGGATCTGTTCGAGTGGTGCCTGTTCCAGCTCCTGCGTCATTACTTAGATCCTGAGTACCTTCGCGTAGAGCCGAGCAAGCCCCGCTATCGGCAGCTCGAAAAAGTCCGTGGACCTCTGCGCCAAGTCCTTTCTGTGCTGGCGCATCAGGGCAGCGGTGGAGCCGATCGGGCCTTCGCCATGGCCTGCGCCGAGCTAGACATAGGAGAGCTTACGCTGCAGCCCCTCGAAGAATGCACCATCAGTGGTTTCAGCAAAGGCGTGCATACGCTCGCCGACTGTTTTCCCCTCCTGAAGCCGCGAATCCTAAAAGCCATGGCCGTCGCCGCCGCAGACGACGGCGATATCAGTGTGGCCGAGCGGGAGCTGATCACGGCCGTTGCGGCGGTCATGGACTGCCCACCCCCACCGGAGCTTGCTTTGAACTGAACGACTTTGGCGAGACCCGCTCTGCATTGACGCTGTGCTCTTCGGGTCTGGCCTCTGGATTTTTTCTGCTGAGTTCTGGTCTACGAGCTTTGCTTTCACGACTCTGGGCTGTGCGCTCTGGACTCTGCATCGGTAGCCGGCGTCGAAACTGCGTCCTCTCATGAACGTCGCAGGGCGTGTCGTTTCGCCACTCCACCAAATCTGACCGTTGTCCGATAAACGGGGAGGCAGAATCCAACGCTTTTGCTAAGCTCAGTCTGTACCTTCAGGTACCGCTGCCAAGGACGGCGGCGCTTACACCACGCAGGGTCTGCCGCCACCGGGCGCTCAGTCCACTGCAGAGATCACCGCGACCAGAGCAAGGAGGCTCAGTCCATGCACCCACCCACTGTTGGCAACCGCCGAACCCATTCCACGACTCGACCCCCCTCCCGACGGCCGGCCCTTCTTGCACCAGCGCGGGACACCCTAACCCATGCCCGAGACCCCTTCGACGAAGTGCGGGTGCGGGGGACGCAGGAAACGGATCCCGCTCGATTTTCGAAATCCACCTGCTTTGACGGGACAAGCTTGCAAACAGAGCCGGGGCATCCTCGTTGGGACTCACCGGCGGATAAGGCGAGCTGTCTTCGCATTGCTAGAGACCCGGGGCGCCATGTGCTGCCCACGTGCGCCGACTTCGAGCCCTCGAACAGCCTCGTGCTCGAAGAGAAGCCGCGTTATCAGCCCCTATCACGGACCACAGAGCACGTACTGCGCATGCTGCTGGATGGGGATCTGTCGCGCGTGCGCGCTGAGAGTGTCGCCGAAGCGCTGGGTATCAGCTGCACGACCCTGCGTCGACGGCTCCGCCAGGACCACACGAGCTATCAGTTTCTGCTGGATAGAGCGCGACAATTTCGCTGTGAAAAACGCCTCCGCGAGCGCTGGCTACCAGGAAAATGCCTGGCCGACGAACTCGGTTACCTAGAGATCAACAGCTTCTATCGCGCCTTTAAGCGCTGGACGGGATTGAACTACAGCGAGTATCGGGAGAGCTTTCTCTAGCCCAGTTGTCGCCGTATACCTCCGGAGCCTGCGCAGCCGAGCTCGCTTAGCTAAACGGATCGTGAAGGATGATGGTCTCCACGCGATCCGGGCCCGTGGAGATAATGTCGATGGGAGCGCCCACGACCGTCTCAATCATGGAGATGTAGTCGCGCGCGGCCTTTGGTAGTTCATCGACGGATTTCACGCCAACCGTGGACTCGGACCATCCGGGCACCGTCTCATAGACGGGCACGAGATTCTCGTAGTCATCGGAATCGATGGGATTGGGTACCGGCTCGCCATGGGCATCGGTATAGCCAATGCAGATCTGGATCGACTCCAGGCCGTCGAGCACGTCCAACTTTGTGAGGCAAAGGCCGCTGACGGAGTTGATATTGACGGCGTTGCGAAGTGCAACGGCGTCAAACCAACCGCAGCGGCGCGCGCGCCCTGTGGTGGCCCCAAACTCATGGCCGCGCTTGGCCAGATGCTCACCGGTCTCATCGAACAGCTCTGTCGGGAAAGGACCAGATCCCACGCGAGTGGTGTAGGCCTTGGTAATACCGAGCACATAGTCGAGGTAGAGAGGCCCAAAACCCGAACCTGTCGCCGTACCGCCCGCTGTCGTGTTCGAGGACGTCACGAAAGGATAGGTTCCGTGATCAATGTCCAGAAGCGAACCCTGGGCACCCTCAAACAGAATGCTTCGACCTTCGCCGCGATATTGATGCAGTAACGCGGTGACGTCCGCCATCATGGGAAGCAGCTGCTCGCCCATGGCAAGACTGGACGCCAAAACTTCGTCGACATCAACGGCGTCGACGCCATAGTAATTTTCGAGCTGGAAGTTGTGGTACTCCACGACGTCACGCAACTTGCGTTCAAAGCGCGTCGCATCCTGCAGGTCGCCAAGGCGCAGGCCGCGACGGGATACCTTGTCCTCATAAGCTGGGCCAATGCCACGGCCGGTGGTGCCAATTTTGGCATCGCCCCGACGCTTCTCCCGGGCCTTATCCAATGCCACGTGGTAAGAAAGAATCAATGGGCAGGCCGGCGACAATCGCAGACGATCCCGGACCGGAACCTGCTGCGCCTCAAGCTCTTCGATTTCTTTGAGCAGAGCATCCGGTGCCAGCACCACACCGTTCCCGATGCAGCACACAACGTCTTCCCGAAGGATGCCCGACGGAATCAGGTGCAGAACGGTCTTATCGCCCTCAATAACCAGGGTATGGCCCGCGTTGTGTCCACCCTGAAAACGCACCACTGCATCGGCGCGGTCTGTCAGCAGATCAACAATCTTTCCTTTGCCCTCGTCCCCCCATTGGGTTCCAAGGACCACCACGTTACGGCTCATTCCGTTGCTCCTGCGTTCGACTCGCTGATTGCTTCAACGCACCACTCGCCATCAATCAAAACCAATTCCCGGTCGCAGCGCTCATCAAAGGCGGCGTCCAGGGTACACACAACGCACTCACCCTCTTCGCGCAGCTTCACGACGGCTGCCTGAAGGCCTGGATCATCGCTTAGAGGCGCAGCGATAGCGCGTATGGTGGACTGATCGTCATCGAAGAATCGCAACAGCACGCGCAGATCCGTCGCGAATCCCGTGGCGGGGCGCGCCGATCCATACACAGCACCCACATCGTCGTAACGTCCGCCGCGCGCCAGTGATTCGCCCAAGGTGCGCGTATACGCCGCGAACACCACGCCGGTGTGGTAGTGGTAGCCGCGAAGCTCCGCTAGATCGAGATACAAGGACAGTGCCGGATACCGACTCTGGATGACGGTGGCCAGCTCACCAAGCTCGCCCAGGGCGTTATCGATTGCCGCGCTGATGCCAGCGAAGCTCGCGCGCGCCCGATCGAGCACGGACACGTCGCCATGAAGATCCATGAGCACCGAGATGCGCTCACCCACGGGCTCAGGCAACGAAGAACAGAGTTCCGTCAACTCAGGCCTGGATTTACGCTGAAGCGCGCCGAATACGGCTTCTTCCTGCGCCGAGCCGGAAAGCTCACTGGCATCCATCAGCGCCCGGAAGATGGCAGCGTGACCAAGATCCAGCGTGAGATCGCCATCCGAAGGAACCCCTGCTTTGCCCAGCATGGTCAGCATCAGATCGATGACTTCCATGTCGGCAGCAAGGCTCTTCGCGCCGTAGAGCTCCGCACCCAATTGCATGGGCGAGCGGGATGAAGCGAGAGATCCGGGACGCGTATGCAGGGTGGATCCGGCATAACAGAGCCGATTGATGGAATCGCCGCCCAGGCTGTGGGCGTCCATGCGCGCAACCTGGGGCGTCATGTCCGCGCGAAACCCGAGCATACGACCCGACACCTGGTCGGGGACTTTGAAGGTGAGTCGGTCGAGATCTTCGCCAACACCCACAAGAAGGGAATCGGTGAACTCGACCATCGGCGGTATCACCAGCTGATAGCCGAAAGAATGCGCCGTATCCAGCAGCGCACGGCGCAGGGACTCGGCACATTTGGCCTCGCCTGGCAGCAGTTCGTCGATGCCGTCGGGCAGCTGCCACGGGCGTTCTGAAGGTCGATGACTCGCCATATGCTATTGATCGATGGATTCAGTTCACGAGATACAGAAGGAAAATGCCAAAGACCATGCTTCCCAGCCCAAAGCGGCGAATGCTCTGATCATCCAACTGTGCCACGGTCGCGATCATGGAACGCCATCGACGCGGGCTGATGAACGGCATCATGCCCTCAATGACAAATACCAGCGCCAGAGCGACGGGAAAAACCGTCCAGAAGTCCATGGGCCCAGTACCTGTATTACCGCGTCGAAACGCCATGAAGCCGCGCAGACTTCCGTCGTCTCACCTCGCTCGGTCACGAGCGATCGATCATCGCCCGCACACCTGTTGTCGTATTTTGGGCTCTCGAAAAGTGAGGGCCCATTAAAAAACCGTGGGAACAAATGCACCGGCTGGTGCACCGCTCTCCACGGTTGACGAATGTTATCACAGGGCTGGGCCCTGCACGGCATTAATTGCCGCCGGATGCGTCCTTCAGATACCGGAAGAAATCGCTGTCGGGTTCGACCAGCAGAATGTCGCCAGCGCCGCTGAACGACTCCTGGTAGGCGCGAAGACTACGCGTAAACGAATAGAACTCCGGGTCCTGGCCAAAGGCATCGGCGTAAACGCGCGTTGCCTCGGCGTCACCTTCACCGCGAATCTGCTCCGCCTCACGATAAGCGTTCGCGCTGATGACGGTAACTTCGCGGTCAGCGGCGGCGCGGATCCCTTCGGCGAGCTCCTGGCCCTGGGAGCGACGCTCACGGGCTTCTTTCTCACGCTCCGCATTCATCCGGCGGTACACGGAGTCAGAAACGTCAGGCGGCAGGTCAATCTGCTTGACCCGAACATCCACAACCTCAACACCCAGTTCCGTACGCGCAACCTCGTCAAGCTGGCTGGTGATCGATTCCATGAGTTGATCCCGCTCACCAGAAACAACTTCCTGGATGGTCCTTCCGGCAACCTGGTTTCTGAGGCCATCGTTGATACGCTGCGCTAACAGGCCCGCTGCGCGGGCTTCATCACCGCTGGTCGCCGTGTAGAAGGTCGCCGTATCGGCGATGCGGTACTTGGCGTAGGAATCGACGATGAGTGCCTTCTGCTCCTGCGTAAAGAAACGCTCGGGCTGCGAATCGACGGTCAGGATCCGGCCATCAAATTTCCTCACGTTGTTCACGAACGGCACTTTGACGTGGATGCCTGGCTGAAGATCCGGATTCACAACTTCACCAAAGCGCAGCAGCACGCCGCGCTCCGTTTCCTTGATCACATACAGCGCATTGCTCGCGATGAAGACGACAAACGCAGCGAGCAGCGTAAAAGTAAGACTGCGTCCAGACATATCAGCGGCTCCCTCTACGGGACTGCTGGGCCGCAGCGTCACGGCGCAATTGCTCCGTCACGGCGTCCGTCAGTTCCCTGATGTTGCTCGAGTTGATCTCCATGGGCGAGCTACGGCGCATGGTGCCGCTACTGCCTCCAAGCTTGTCGAGGGGCAGGTACATCATGTTGTTGCCGCCTTCGACGTCTACCATCACCTTGCTCGTATTGGCGAGCACATTTTGCACGGCATCAAGGTACAGACGCTCGCGCGTAACCGCGGGGGCTTTACGATATTCCGTAAGAAGCTTATCGAAGCGATCCGCCTCACCCTCGGCGTTGGCGATCACCTCTTCACGATAAGCGCTGGCCTCTTCGATCTGGCGCTGCGCCTGACCGCGAGCCTCGGGCACGATTCCGTTGGCATAGGCCTGAGCTTCGTTTTTGACCCGCTCCTCATCCTCCCGCGCCTTGATCACGTCGTCGAAGGCCGCCTGGACCTGGGTCGGCGGCTTCGAATCGTCCACGTTGACCGTCGATACGCGAATACCCGTGGTGTAGTCGGTGAGGTAGCCCTGCAGACGCAGCTGCACTTCCTGGGCGATCTGCGCACGACCTTCCGTCAACACGAGATCCATGGTCATCCCACCAACCACGTGCCGCAGGGCACTTTTGGCAGCGTGCTGCAAAGAGTTCTCTGGAGCACGGACTTCGAGGACATAGTTCTTCACGTCATCGATAACGTACTGAACGGACAGGCTGACTTCGACGATGTTCTCGTCCTGAGTCAGCATGATTTCGCGGAAGCGTGCTGAGCGCACGCGGGTGACGTTCTCGGAAATCACTTCGTCGATCAGCGGGGGATTCCACTGCAAACCTGGTTGGGCGGTGGAGTGATACTTACCGAAGCGAAGCACTACGGCTCGCTCTTGCTCGTCCACCTGATAGAAGCCCATGAGGCCCCACACCAGCAGTGCGCCACCAAAAACGACCAACAGGATGGATACAGAGGCGCCACCACCACCGCCAGAGCCACCGAAAAAGCCACCCAGCCGTTGCTGGAACTTCTTCAGCGCTTCATCGAGGTCCGGGGGACCCTGGTTTCCACCACCCCAGGGATCGCGGGAGTTGTTGCCCCCGCCCGGTTCATTCCAGGCCATGCGTTATCTCCTTGCAAAGCAGGCGCGGCATTCTAGCAAAATCTCAATACGGTGAGTTTGCCGTCCGCCGCATCTATAGACCTTCTCGCCCCACAAGCCGTTCCCAGTCGGCCCGAGGCAATCTGATGTGTAAGTGCGCGATGCCGTCATCGGCAAAGCTCTCGTGTTCGACAGCGCCCATCGCATAGAGCTGGGAGCGCAATCGGGCCTGATCGGGCCGGAGCTCGACATCCCGATCAAGAACGTCCTCTGCCAAACGCTCTGCGAGCGCTTCCAGAAGTAAATCGAAACCCAGCCCCTGCTGGGCGCTGACCCAAACGCGGCGCGGCACACCGTCTTCGTCGCGATCTATACGGGCACCGGTTTCCAGCAGGTCAATTTTGTTGAAGACCTCAAGCACGGGTCGATCACCCGCGCCAATTTCTTCAAGAACTGCCTCCACTTCAATGCGATGATCTTCACGATCTTCGTCGGCTGCATCAACCACATGCAGCAGCAGATCCGCCTCCCGAGTCTCTTCGAGCGTCGCTTTGAACGCCTCCACCAGATCGTGCGGTAACTGGGCGATAAATCCAACGGTATCGGCCAGAATCGTCTCGCCCAGGGTGGGTACAGAAATCCGTCGTAAGGTCGGATCAAGCGTTGCGAACAGCTGGTCCGCGGCGTAAACCGTGGCGGCCGTGAGCGCATTAAATAGCGTGGACTTACCGGCGTTGGTGTATCCCACGAGGGCAACGGTGGGGACCTCTGCCCTCCGACGGGCGCGTCGTCCCTGATCGCGCTGACGTCTGACTTTCTCGAGCCGTCCCGTGATGGATTTGATCCTTGCTCGCAGTAGTCGCCGGTCCGTCTCGAGCTGCGTTTCACCTGGGCCGCGAAGGCCGATACCACCCTTTTGACGCTCGAGGTGCGTCCAGCCGCGGATGAGGCGTGTGCTCATATGCTGAAGCTGCGCCAGCTCCACCTGTAGCTTGCCCTCGTGGGTGCGTGCACGCTGGGCAAAGATATCCAGAATAAGTCCGGTTCGGTCCAGCACTCGGCAACGCAGTTCCTTCTCAAGGTTGCGCTCCTGGCTTGGACTGAGGGCGTGATTAAAAATGACGAGGGCCGCGTCCGTGGCGTTGACTACCGCAGCGATCTCTTCGAGTTTGCCGCTGCCAACAAATGTTTTCGCGCTGGGCGCCGTGCGACGACCCGTGACGAAGGCAGCCGGATCCCCGCCTGCCGATACGACAAGCGCTTCAAACTCATGTTGGTCGATGGCCTCGCCCCTTTCGAGGACGAGGTTGACGAGCACAGCTCGCTCGCCGGCAGAATCGGGGGGCGAGCTACCGTCGCCCGGACGTTCAAAAAACACGCGTTACCTTGGGTCTCGAGATTCCGGACCCGCGTCAGGACTGCACCGACAACCCGTGGGAAGCCGACGCAGCAAACTGTTGGGTAGAGGGGTTAGCCCTCACCATCTTCTGACGGTGGATTCTGCATCGGCATGCGAACTACACGACCGGGAACCACGGTCGAAATCGCGTGCTTGTACACCATTTGGCTAACGGTGTTTTTCAGCAGCACCACGAACTGGTCGAAGGATTCAATCTGCCCCTGCAGCTTGATCCCATTGACGAGATAGATGGATACGGGAACCCGTTCTTTACGAAGCAGGTTGAGATAAGGGTCTTGTAGCGTATGTCCCTTGGACATGGCGCGTTCTCCTTAGCCCTTGCTGGGCTTGTGGGGCTCAAATCGAGCCTAAAAAAACCGAATCGACTGCCAAAAACGTTGAAATTCATTGACTTAGCGGTATGGCAGGCTCTCTGGGGAGACAACCAGTTCAGCACCAAGCCGACGCTTTACGACAGCATTTTCACCTCACGGCATGCAAGCAAACCCTGTGTGACCCTCGCCCGAAAGCCGATGAGGAGCCCTTCAGTGCGTGCCAGCACAAGCAAGCATAGCTCACTTGACACCTTCCGGAGTCTTCCGAGCTTACTACATTGGGTTCTACGTTAGATAGTTCAAGAGCAGATCGGACGGATTGTCGATGGGCGGATCCGACTCCCTGAAATCATGCGCCACGACCTGATTGTCCGCGTCCGTATAAATCCATCGCAGATCAGGCCATTTTCGCAGCCAAGTGAACTGTCTTTTTGCCAGTTGCCGCGTCGCTGCTTTGCCCCGATCTATGGCTTCCTCGAGCGAACATTCGCTGTCGAGGTGCTCCCACAATTGCCGATATCCCACCGCCCGCATGGCGGGTAGCTCCGGCCTCAGGTCATCTCGCGCATACAGGGCACGCACTTCATCCAGAAATCCGGCGTCCATCATGTGGTCGAAGCGTCGGGAGATTCGATCGTGGAGCACGGCCCTCTCCCTCGGGGCGACGGCGACCACCAGTGAATTCAGGTCATTTTCACGAGCCACCGTGCGCGCGTACACCTCGCCGAGAGACTCCCCGGTCAGAAGACGAATTTCCAAGGCCCTGACCAGGCGCTGAGAATGATTAGGATGTATACGGGCCGCTGCGCCGGGATCCAGAGCCTCAAGCTCTTTGTGGAGTGCTGGCCACCCCTCTGAAACACCGCGGGATTCAAGTTCAGCCCTCAGTTCGGGATCGGCCGCCGGCATCGGCGCCAGTCCTTCCAGTAACGCCCGGTAGTAGAGCATGGTGCCACCCACAAGGATGGGCCGCCGACCACGCTGCGCAATGCCATCGATGGCTTGGAGAGCATCGTCAACAAAGCGTGATGCAGAGTAGGCCTCTGAGGGATCACAGATATTGACCAGGTGATGGGGGTAGTCGGGTTTTGCGCTTCCAATATCCAGCCCCCGGTACACCAGGGCCGAATCAACGCTGACCAGTTCCCCGTTCAGCGCTTCGGCAAGCGTGATAGCGAGGGCGGTCTTACCGGAGGCCGTTGGTCCGGCAATGCACAACAGTGGCTCAGCCACGCTTTAGCGGCCGCGCAGAAACAGGCGATCAAGCTCCGCCAGGGAAAGGGCGATCCAGGTGGGTCGCCCATGGTTGCACTGTCCAGATCGCTCTGTAATTTCCATGTCCCGCAGCAGCGCATTCATCTCGGGAATCGTCAGCCGGCGGTTAGCCCTCACGGAACCGTGACAGGCCATGGTGGACAGCAATTCATCTTCATGACGGGCGATGCGTTCTGAGGTTCCATATTCGAGAAGATCCGCCAATACGTCGCGAAGCAGCTGTTCGACGTCCGCCCCCTGCAGGCTCACCGGGATCTCACGAATCATCAGTGATTCTTCGCCCGTGACAGCGATCTGCAGGCCCAGACGCTGAAATAGCTCGACATGTTCTTCAACAAGTGCCGCCTCGCGAGCACTGACCGCGAGGGCCTGCGGTACTAGTAGCGGTTGGGCGCGGATACCCTGCTCATCCCGCGCCGCTTTCAGCCGTTCATAGGTGATGCGCTCGTGGGCTGCATGCATATCGACGAGAATCAGCCCATCGCGAGTCTCCGAAAGGATATAGATTCCGTGCAGCTGGGCAATGGCGTATCCCAACGGCGGCACTGTTTCTGCATCATCACCCTCGGGACTCCCTACCTGTACACCAGGCCCATCAGCGACACCGGATTGACCAGGGCCCCCGCCGTAGAGACGCTGGTAGCTAGCGAGTACCTCTCCAGTGGCGGGAGTCGCCGAAGCGAAATTACCGACGAAGCCGCCGTGCATAGCCGCGCCCGGCACCGCAGCGCCCGATGCGGCAATCCCCGATGTTCCGGCGCCGGAGCTATCACCACCGCGATCCAGAAGCCCCATCTCGCGCTGATGAATAAGCTCTCCCGTCAGCAGATCCAGCCGGCCCGCAGGCGATGAAGCAGGGGTCGGCGCATCGTACCCTGCCGGACTTTCCGCCGGCCGGATGTCCGCCAGAGCCTTGTGCAAGGTGCTGTACAAAAAACTGTGAACGCTGCGGCCGTCTCGAAAACGCACTTCGTGCTTGGTGGGATGAACGTTGACATCGACGTCGGCGGGCTCAAGTTCGAGATAAAGCACAAATGCCGGATGGCGACCGTGGTACAGCACATCGGCAAAGGCCTGACGCACGGCGTGGGCGATGAGCTTGTCGCGAATGTAACGTCCGTTCACGAAAAAGTGCTGAAGGTCTGCCTGACTCCTGGAGAAAGTAGGCTCAGCCACCCAGCCGTGAAGACGAAGTCCTCCGGCTTCCCGCTCGATGGCAACGGCGTGCTGAACGAACTGGGGACCACACAGGGATGCCACCCGGCGCAGTCGGTCCGCTTCGTCAATGCAACGCCGAAGGTCCTGCAACTGGCGCCCGTTGTGACGAAGGCTGAACGCCACATCGAAACGGGAGAGCGCGATGCGCTTCACCACATCGTCCAGATGATTGAATTCGGTCCGCTCCGTGCGCAGGAATTTACGGCGTGCGGGCGTGTTGAAGAACAGGTCCCTCACTTCCACCGTCGTTCCGGTTGGGTGCGCCGCGGGTTTGACCGTGACGTCCATTTCGCGCCCCGCACAGCTGGCCATATGCCCCTGCTGTCCATCGGAGGCACTGGTGATCGCCAGGTGCGAGACAGAGCCGATACTGGCCAACGCCTCGCCGCGGAAACCCAGGCTCCCCACGCTTTCGAGATCTTCAAGAGAAAAAATCTTGCTCGTCGCATGTCGATCCAGCGCCAGCGGCAGATCTTCTTCCTCCATGCCCCGGCCGTTGTCGCGTATGCGTATCAATCGGGTGCCCGCAGCTTCCACTTCAACATCAATGCGCGTCGCACCCGCATCAATGGCGTTTTCAAGAAGCTCTTTCGCGACAGACGCGGGCCGCTCCACCACCTCGCCGGCGGCAATCTGGTTGGCGAGGCGCTGAGGGAGGCGCTTGATAATAGGCAAGGCGACGCTCCTCAGCTGGCGGGAATACGCAGCGTCTGACCCACAAGGATGCGGTTGCTGCTGAGATCGTTAAGCTGTTTCAGATTGCCCAGCGACACATTAAAGCGCTGGGCAATCCCCGACAGGGTGTCACCGCGAACAATCGTGTATTCACGGGTATCTGTTCCACGGCGATACGCGAGTAACGTTCCCGGCGGTGGGTGGGCTTCAAACCATTCGACAACGCCTGCATGAATCGCCCGCGCCATGCGCCGACGATAACCGGCATCGGCCAATTTTCGCGCTTCTTCAGGATTCGAGATAAACCCTGTCTCCACCAGAATGGAGGGCACATCCGGTGACTTCAAAACAATGAACGCGGCCTGCTCCACCTGCTTTTTGTGCAGTCGGGCAAACTCTCCCATTTCGGAGAGCACGCTGGCGCCCACGTTCAAGCTTGAATCGAGCGTTGCAGTCATCGACAGATCGGCCAACGTCATGGCAAGGGCGTCTTCCTTGTCACCCAGGCTCACGCCACCAATAAGATCAGACTCGTTCTCTCGCTGGGCGAGATAGCTGGCCGTTGTGCTGGTAGCCCCCCGCGTCGATAGCGCATACACGGAAGCTCCGCGAGCGCGCTTATCCCGAAACGCGTCGGCGTGCACAGAGACAAACATGTCTGCCTGCCGCCTACGCGCCAGCTCACGGCGTCCGCTAAGGCTGATGTAGTAATCACCGTCACGGATGAGGGTGGGTTTAAAACCGGGTTCCGCCTCAAAGAGCGTGTTGAGTTCACGAGCAATTTCCAACACCACGGTCTTTTCGCGAAGACGTCCCGGACCCGACGCGCCCGGGTCCTCGCCACCGTGTCCCGCATCAATGGCGATCACGATATCCCGGCGCTCGTCGCTGGTCGCGGTCTTCTTGATGGTGGGCGCAGCCGTTTCCTGCGTGGCCTCCATGTCGTAGAGGTCAATGACGATACGATCGGTGGCGCGATCCGTTGCTTTGAGGGAAAAACTGCGAGGACGTACACGGTCCCTGAGATCCAGAACAAGGCGCAGGTCATCGCCATCGCGGACGCCGCTTCGGACGCGAGAAATTGGCGTGTTTTCCAGCGGTAGTTCATCAATAGCCGCTTTAAGGCTGCTGTCCACCACATCAATGACGATGCGGTCGGGGTTCTTGAGCTCCAGGAGTCGGTGATAGGTTGGGCCGCTCATATCCAAAACGAGGCGTGTGTGGTCCGGCGCTCGCCAAAGACGCAAGTCGCGGACTTCGGCGGCGAAGGTATCAGCGGAAGCCAGGGCCAGGGCCAGGGAAAGTGCGAATGAAATCGTCGCCTTGATCCATAGCCCGGACCGATCCGGGAAAACCGCCCTGAACACGCTACTGATCAACTGGCCTCCAATCGTGTGAGGCAGGCCCGCCCCGCGTTTGTGCTGGCTTCCGCTGTGATGCGGCGTCCATCTGCTGTAACAGCAATAGTAAGCTCTAGGTCGGGAGCGGGCAAAAACGCGCCACCGCGCTCGGGCCATTCGATGAGCACGATGGACTCGCCGTTGACGTAGTCGCGCAGCCCCATGAACTCCAGCTCTTCCGCATCGCCAAGGCGATAAAGATCGAAGTGATAGAGCGTCGGGTTGAGGTGTTCGTAGGGCTCGACCAGGGTATAGGTGGGGCTCTTTACCGCACCGTCGTGGCCAAGGCCCCGTGCCAAACCACGGGACAGTGTGGTTTTTCCTGCGCCAAGTTCACCGCGCAGAAACACAACGCTTCCCGGCTCCATGGCGTCGGCCAGACGGCTTCCAAAGGCCACCATAGCGTCTTCGCTTTCGATTGCCGCTTCAAAGCTCACGGCAAAAGCGCTCCAAGCTCTTCGATGACATCCCTGGCGAGAAGGCTCGCCATCCCACGGACAGCGGCCGCATTGTCCGCAGCCGCAGCGTGCAGCGTCACCCCGAGACGTGCTGCGTTCCCAGCGTCCAGTCCTTGTGCCAAAAAGCTGCCGATCACGCCGCTGAGCACGTCACCCATGCCACCACTGGCCATACCGGGGTTACCCGCAAGGCACACGCCAATCCCTGAAGAATCGACCACCAGCGTCCCATTCCCCTTGAGCACGACAGCAGTCTGGAACTTATCCTGTAGCGCCTTTACAGCAACAAAGCGGTCTTCCTGAATCTCGAGCGAGCGACGATCCAGCAGCCGAGCGGCTTCACCGGGATGAGGCGTGATTACGGAACCGGGAGGCAATGCTCTAGGCTCCACCGCGAGCAGATTAAGGGCATCTGCATCGATAAGGAGCGGCTTCCCGGCGGCGAGACAGGCATGGAGCATCTGCTCGCCCCATGGGCCATCACCGAGCCCCGGCCCTACCACGATCGCATCGGCCCAGGGCAGCGCGGGCAGTGCATGGTTGTAGTGATCGGCCCCGGTGGCCATCGCCTCCGGGCAGCGCGTGAGGAGGGGCGCCATGTGTTCCGGACGCGTCACGACACGACAAAGGCCAAGGCCGCAACGCAAGGCCGACTCAGCAGCCATCAGCGCGGCACCACCCATACCGTGATCTCCTCCGACGATCAGTAAGCGACCGTAGCTCCCTTTATGGGCATCCACGGGCCTGGGTGGGAGCTTCGCTAGCTGCTCCTCCACCAGCATGGAATCGATAACATCACCGACATCGTTGTAGGTGTCTGCGGGCACATCCAGGTCATCCAGAACAACTTGGCCGGCTGCCCCCTGCCCGGCTGCCGTAACGAGACCGCGCTTCGCGGTAATAAAGCTGATGGTCCAGGAAGCGCGAATAGCGGACGCCGCGATATGGCCCGTATCACTATTAACGCCGGTCGGCACATCGAGGGCTAGGGTCGGAAGCTGCAATGCATTGATCGTATCGATGGCGTTGCGCACCGATTCTCGAGGCGCGCCCGTGATACCGGTGCCCAGCATTGCGTCGACCACGACGCCGTGTGCCTCCAAGGCATTAGGAGCAAACTCCAGGGCCTGCAGCCCGCTGCTCTCCATACGCTCAAACGCCGCGAGGCCATCCTGGCTTCGCGGCTCGCCATCGACAAGAAAGACCCGCGTCTCGATGCCGCGGTCGCGAGCGAGCATTGCGAGAAGGAAACCGTCACCGCCGTTGTTGCCGGCGCCGCAGAGCACTTGCAGCAGCTGGGGCTCTCCGGTTTGCTCCAGGAGGTATTCGAAGGCAGCGCGGGCCGCTCTAGCCATCAATTGCGGCCCGGTGAAACCATCTCGCGCCATGGCCGCGGCATCCACGGCACGGCTCTGCTCAGCGGTGTAATACGCCGACGGAGAATCCACTCTCACCGGGCCACCTCTGGCAAAATGACGCGCTCGTTAATCAAAACCATCGGCAAATTATACGGGCTCGCGCACCGCAGACGAATGAGCAGCACGCCAGAAATTGAGGATCATCAGGGCCAGGAACTGGTCACGAAGATTCGTGCCTGGGCAAAAGAGCTGGGCTTCTCGCAGCTCGGCGTGAGCGACATCGACCTCTCGGAGCACGAGGCCTATCTGAATCGTTGGCTCGCCGCCGGCTACCACGGAACCATGGACTGGATGGGCACCCATGGCAGCAAGCGCTCCCGCCCCGAGGAGCTCGTACCTGGCACCTGTCGTGTCCTAAGCCTTCGGATGGACTACCTCCCCGATGCGGCAGATCCCACGACGATTCTGGAGAATCCTGAAAAAGGCTATGTCGCCCGCTATACGTTGGGACGGGACTACCACAAGCTCGTCCGCAAGCGCCTGGCCCGACTGGCAAAACGGATCGACGAAGAGCTGGGAGGCGGCCAGTTTCGAGCTTTCGTCGACAGCGCGCCCGTCCTCGAGCGGGCCCTTGCCGAGCGCGCCGGCCTCGGCTGGATAGCGAAGAACACCATGCTCATCAACAGTGATGCGGGCTCGTGGTTTTTCCTCGGCGAGATCTATACGAACCTGCCGTTGCCACCCGATCCTCCGCAGGTTCAGAAACACTGCGGGAGTTGTCGCGCTTGCCTCGACATCTGCCCCACCAACGCCTTTGTCGGTCCCTTCGAACTTGACGCCTCGCGATGCATTTCCTACCTCACCATCGAGCACAAAGGCAGCATCGATCCCGAGTTGCGTCCGCTCATGGGCAATCGCGTCTTCGGATGCGACGACTGCCAATTAATCTGCCCCTGGAACAAGTTCGCGCAGCCCACCTCGGAAAGTGACTTTGGCCCCCGCCACGCCCTGGATGATCGAGATCTAACGGAGTTGTTCGCATGGACAGAGGAGGAGTGGCTGTTGCGGACAGAAGGCTCTGCGATTCGTCGTATCGGCTATGAGCGCTGGCTTCGGAATCTGGCCATTGGCCTGGGCAATGCCCCAACCAACCCGCAAGTTGTTGCAGCGCTAGGAGCGCGGGCCACACACGAATCGCCCCTGGTGCGAGAACACATTGCTTGGGCCCTCGCCCAGCATGCAGGGAAGGCGACTCAGGGCTAGGGTGGTGGTCTGCAGTTTTAGAGCTGTACGCGGCAGACCATTTGTTAGCTAGTCTACCGGCTGCGCAATGAGGAAATGATCACGGTAGTGTCGCAGCTCCTCAATGGAATCCCGGATGTCGTCCAACGCAAGGTGCACGGAACGTTTGTTGAAACCAGCTGCGACATCGGGTCGCCATCGCTGCGCCAAAATTTTTAAGGAACTCACGTCCAGATTCCGGTAGTGAAAATAACGCTCAAGCTCCGGCATGTGCCGCGCCATAAAGCGGCGATCCTGACAGATGCTGTTCCCGCACATGGGGGAAGCTCCCGCGGGTACCCACTGCTCCAGAAAGGCGATGGTTTCCGATGCGGCCATCATCTCGTCAAGCTGGCTCTCGCGCACTCGCGCTGTCAGTCCCGATCGTCCGTGATGCGTCGTATTCCACTCATCCATCCCATCGAGCGTTTCGTCGGTTTGGTGAATAGCGATCACCGGCCCTTCTGCGAGCGTATGGAGCTCCGTATCGGTGATGATGGTGGCGATCTCGATGACCCGGTCGTTGTCTGGGTCTAACCCCGTCATTTCCATGTCGACCCAGATCAGGTTGTGCGCGTCGAGCATGGCCCGGCCTCGTTAGGGAACGCGTTTGAGTCTAGCACGCACTCGACAGCCCACCGGGGCCCGCGAATAATGAGCCCGTGAGTAAACGAAAACTGACCAGACGCCAGGCCTGGCGCATCGAGCGCAAGCAGCAGGAGCGGTCCGAGCGTGCCCGGCGCTCCGTCGCCCGCGGCGAAGCGGCCCTGGCCAGCGGCGAACTGGGGCCGGAACAGCATGGCCGGGTCGTAGCACGTTATGGTGCTCAGGCTGACGTGCGGGATGGTGCAGGCGTCGACCATCGCTGTTTTCTGCGGGCCAATCTTGGCTCCATCGTTGCCGGTGATCGGGTGACCTTCTGTGCCGGGCCCTCGGGGGGCGCCATCGTCGCCCGAAGCGATCGTGATACCGATCTTCTGCGCCCGGACAAATTTGGAAAGCTGCGCACCGTCGCGGCCAACATCAATCAGGTGCTGATCGTTATCGCAGCGCTGCCAGAACCCCACGGAAATCTCATTGATCGTTACCTGGTTGCAACAGAAGTGCTGGGTGCGCGCGCGACCATCCTCGTCAATAAAGCTGATCTCCTGGATGACCAGTCGCATCGCTTGCGCATGGATGAGCTCCTGGCGCCCTACGCGCCCCTGGGCTACGACGTGGTCTATGCCCGGGGTAAAGAAGGGGCCATCGAAGAACTAAAACGCCTGCTTCGCGGACATACGAGCATCCTCGTCGGTCAGTCCGGTGTTGGGAAGACAACGCTGGTGAACGCCCTGCTTCCAGACGTCGATGAGCGGGTTGGTGAATTGTCACCGGACAAGCAGAAAGGCCGTCACACCACCACAACCGCAAAGCTCTACGATCTTGCCGACGGTGGGACTCTTATTGATTCACCGGGAATTCGCGAGTTCGGCCTGTGGCACATGGATCAATCGCAGGTCGAACAGGGTTTTCGGGAATTTCGCCAAAGCATCGGCCAGTGCCGGTTCCGCAACTGTACCCATCAAGGAGAACCGGGCTGCGCACTGATTGCAGCCGTGGAGGCTGGAAAGATTCACCCGCAACGCCTCGCCAGCTACCTTCACATTATCGGCTCCCTAACCAACCACGAGTGGGCCTGATCCAGCCAGAGACGGGTTAGCGGTTAGGCAGAGAGCTGCTCGCCCATGCGCACTGCCACCCCCGGCGCTAACGCTTCATTCCATGCTGCTCCGCCGGGTGGGAACAGCAGGATCACCGTAGATCCCAGCAAAAAACGCCCCATCTCGCTGCCACGCTCAAGAAGGATCGGCGTCGGTGCGTGCACGTGATCGAAATGGTGAATCTGTCGCGCAGGCGGCGCAACCTGGCCGGCCCAGACCGTTTCTATGCCCGCAACAATCATTGCACCCACCAGCACCATGCCCATGGGACCCCGAGGGGTGTCGAAGTAACTGACGTGACGCTCGTTTCGCGCAAATAGCTGGTCCACATTCGCTGCGGTTGTCCCATTCACCGAGTAGAGGTCGCCGGGCACGTAACAGCTTTGCTGTAGTTGGCCATCCAATGGCATATGCACCCGGTGGTAATCCCTCGGTGACAGGTAAATGGTGGCAAAGCTGCCGCCGCGAAACTGATCAACGCGCCGCTGATCCCCAGCGAGCAAAGCTTCGAGCGTGTAGTACCGCCCCTTTGCCTGAAGAATCCGGTTGTCATCAATATCCCCACACTCACTGATGGCGCCATCTGCCGGCGACGCAATTCCGCTGGCGCAAAGAGGGCGAGCGCCGTCTTTGAGAGAGCGGGTAAAAAACGCATTGAAGCTCTCGAAGGCTTCAGGAAATGGTCGCTCGGCCTCCGAAAGCTCGACCTTGTAGTGAGAGCGGAAGGCTTTGATAACGGCGCTGACCAACCAGCGCGGCCGTTCGGCGGCCGCCAGCTTTCCGATCATTCGCGAGAGCGCATGCTGGGGCAGCAAACGCTGCAAGAGAATGAAAAGCGTGTCCACTGAATCAGGGTCCGTCGATATGCGGTGGCCAGTGCGTCCCGAAGAGGTCGCTCGCTCCACCATGTTGTCCTTTGGGGAGGCTGGCCCTCGCCAGCCCCGAGATGAACTCGCCTATAGATTTTCCTCGGCAAAGGCCGCCAGGCGAGATCGCACAATGCCGTTCACGTGCATGATACCGGCATGGTCATAGGCCTTACAGCGCTCTACAAGGTACGTGAGGCCAGAGGTGAGGGGAGAAATGTATTTGTTGTCGATCTGGGCGAGGTTGCCCAAAACCACAATCTTGGAATCTTCACCCACGCGGCTAACCACTGACTTTAGCTGAAACTGCGTTAGACCCTGCGCCTCATCAATGATGATGTATGCGTTATTGAAAGACCGCCCGCGCATGAAGTTCAGCGATTTGAACTGAATGTTGGCACGCTCTTTCACGTAGTCGATGCTGCCGGTGCAGGACTCATCGGTGCCGTGGAGAATCTCGAGGTTGTCATCGAATGCCGCCAACCAGGGCGCCATCTTCTCTTCCTCGGTTCCCGGAAGAAAGCCGATATCTTCAGCAATCGGCGGCGTTGAGCGCGCAACGATCAGCTTGCTATAGCGACCCTCTTCCAGGATGGCGTGCAGCCCGTAGGCCAGCGCGATTAGTGTCTTTCCGGATCCGGCTGGCCCCGTCATCACCGTCATGTCCACATCGTCGTTGGCGATCAGGGACATGGCCATGGCCTGCTCCAGATTGCGTGGAGAAAGACCCCAGAAACGACGATTCATCAGACTGTCCCGGCTGTCACAGCGCAGGTACAGATACTCATCGTCCATGCGCTCAACAAACGCCATGAACTCGTTGTCGTCATAGAGGAACATTTTGGGGTAAGCACCAGGAACCGCGGCACGGGGGATCCGATGGAGCGTGCGGTTTTCTTCCCGCACCGTGTCTACCTCGTCGATGCTGGCCCAGAAGTCCCCTTCCGAATGCTCATAACCCTTGCTAAGCAGGTCGATGTCGTCAAGGACGCGATCCCGTCGATAGTCCTCCACGTGCAACAGACCGGAACCCTTGGCCTTGATGCGCATGTTGATATCTTTGGTCACCAGACACACGAAGGCGCCATCATTTTCAGACTGGAGCTTCAACGCCACATTGATAATGCGGTTATCGTTCGCCTGATCCTGAGTGCCGTCCAGATACGGCACATCGCTGTCATCGTTGAGCAACTGATCCGGGAAGATCGCAAGTGTGCCCGCACTCGCCGCTTCCTCGGGCATGGGAATACTGACGCCTTCCTGAATTTCCTGCGGTGAGGCGGCATCGACAATCTTATCGATCATTTGAATGGCAATACGTGCCTCACGGCTGACGGTTTTATCGCGCCGGTCCTTGATGTGGTCGAGCTCCTCGAGCACGGTCATGGGAATCACGACGTGATGCTCGTTGAAGGCAGTGACGGCGGTGGGGTCATGGAGCAGCACGTTGGTATCCAACACATACACCTTCTTCGCTGGCTCGACGAGAGGTGTCAGATCACGAACAACGGAACTAGCTTCCATAGAGTTTTCCCCGAATGATGGTCAAGAAGTAACGCAAAAGAGGCGACCTCGAAAGAGATCGCCAAAAAGGAATTCAGCGTCCACGGCTCGAATAGGCGAGAGTCGAGGGGAGCGCCGAACAGAAAGATGATCACCAGACCGCAGAGAACAGTGCACAAAGTTCAGCCACGAAGAAGGTGGTCTTTGGTGCGGCTTGGGGATCGACGTTGACGTTGACGTTGGCGTTGGCGTTGGCGTTGGCGCGAAGGATTCTGACGTTAAAGCGAAGGACGTTGACGTCAGAGCGAAGGAGACGCTGGCACTTCTGGAGCGCCTCTGGGAGAATCGATCACGGTCGGAAACTGCGTAGATCGTTGCGTCCGCCTACAGCTGGAAACGGTTTCGATTATCAGCGTCTGTGGTGAGAGGTGTCAACGAAAAAGCGTGCTCGAAGCGCCCAAAGCTTTCCTGACAGTGAAGGGTATTTCCGATAGCATAGCCAACCTCCTTTGTGCCTGAACACCCACACCTCCCGATGCTAGATCGCGACGCCCTCTCCCAGCTCCGAGGGCTTAAGAACCAGATGGAATCCGAGAAGGAACGCGCGGAAGCCGTGCTTCGCAGCACGCCCGCACGTTATGGGTTTGCGCGCCTGGATGATGGCCGGGAAGTTTTTGTTCCACCGGATGAAATGCTGAAGGCGTTTCCCGGCGACCGGGTGAAAGTCTGTATCAGACCTGGAAAAGACAAACGGCCCGTTGCAGAGATCGAAAAACTCGTTGAGAGCCCTTTGGGAGAATTCTCCGGCGAGTGCGTCAGTAAGGGGCAGGCACTGTTTGTAAAGCCCGACGTCGATGGCCTGACACGCTGGCTGTTTCTTCCGCCGCAAGCCCGTAATGGCGCGAAGGCCGGTGATTTCGTGCACTGCGCGCTCATGCGGCACCCCATCCGCGATGGCAAACCGCAGGCTAAGGTGCTGAAGAGACTCGGCGCTGCTGAAGAAGCCGGCATAGAAAACAGCTACACCATGGCGAAGTACGGTCTTTCCATCGACTGGTCAGCAGAGTCGCTCAAAGAACTGGAAAAATCCCTCGAGGGTATTGACCCGATCGCAGACAGCCATCGCGAGGACTTCTGCAATCTCGCGTTCGTGACCATCGATGCGGCACGTACCCAGGATATCGATGACGCTCTCTATGCAGAGGTCACCAACGATGGTTGGGATCTTTATGTCGCCATCGCTGACCCCACAGCATTTATTTGCGCTGACTCCCCCCTTCGCAACACCATACGCGATCGTGCCAGCAGCACTTACTTCCACGGCGCAGTAGCGCCCATGCTGCCCGAAGTCATCTCTCAGCAACGTTGCGCCCTGGCGGAGGATCAGGTTCGTCCTGCCCTCGTATGCAAAGTATCTTTGAGTGAAGACGGCGCAGTTGGCGACTTTAAATTTTTCGAAGCCATCGTCAAGTCCCGCGCAAAACTGTCTTACTACGCGGTCGATCGCTACTTGTCCGGACAGGATGAGGCCCTGATCTGCCACGCGACACCCCTTGAAGCGCTGTTCCAGGCGTCCCGCGCGCTCCGCTCCCGACGCGAGACCATGGAACTGGTCATGGAGGACCGCCAGGAATACCGCTGGATCCTGGACGATAAGGGCAAGCTGGAAATTGTCGAGCCCTGCGAAAAACTCCTGTCCCAGCGTCTTGTGGAAGAGTGCATGGTCGTTGCGAACCGCTGCGCCGCTCGACTTTTGGAAGAGGCCTCCGCTGGAGGTCCCTTCGTCATTCACGACGGCTTTCGAAAGGACCGCATTAAGGACCGCGATCGCTTTATCGATCTGTACGCCCCTGATCTCAAGGCGCTGAACCTGGACAGCATCGAGGGCTACAGACAGTTACTGAAAACTCTGGCAGCAAGCACGCACGAACTTCCACTCCGTGCCATGGTCAATCGCCTGCTTACGCGGGCGCGCTTTTCCAAGAAACCTGGGCAGCACATGGGCATGTCGTTGCCGGGCTACACCAACTGCACGTCGCCCCTGCGCAAATACCTCGACTTCATCGTCCATTTGCAGATCAAAGCCGTTCTGCGCAGCGAAGAAGCCGACTACGTGGCCCAGGGCGAACTCGAGGGTTTAAATCAGCGCCTCAACAAACTGCGCCAGATCAGTCTTGAGGCAGAGCGGTGGCTGGCAACAGATTACTTGGAAAAGCTATCCAAGGCCGATCGTGAACCCTGGGATGGCGTGGTGTCGCATCTTGCTAACGCCGGGTTCACTGTCCGCCTGACAGCCAGCGGACTGGAAGGCTTCGTCGATCTCAAGAAGACGGGCGAGAAGTTCAGTTTCGAGAAGTGGACTGCGACGCTGCAAAGTAAAAAACGCGCATTTCGCGTAGACACACCGGTGAAAGTCACCTTTGCTGGTCGCGATGACGAAACGCCTCATCTCGCCCTGTTCAAGCTTACGTCTGAGTCAGGGCTAAAGGAGTCGCCTAAAGAGGCATCGAAAGAGGCGACCCCGGAATCCCCATCGGAAGATCCGGCGCCCAAAGCCACGCCGGCAACCGCTCCGAATGGTGAGAGAGAGCCAGCGTCTGAATCACAGCAATCAAGCGCTCCTACAGAGGCCGTAGCCGCACCCGCCGGCTCCCAGGACTAGAACTCCGCGCTACCGGGCGTCCTGGGGAACGGAATCGCATCGCGAACGTTTTCCATGCCAGTGACGTAGTTGATCAGGCGTTCAAAGCCCAGGCCGAACCCTGAATGGGGCACGCTGCCATAGCGCCGCAAGTCCCGATACCACCACAGTTCTTCCCGCATTACGTCGTCCATGCGGGCGTCTAGCACGTCCAGCCGATCTTCCCGCTGACTGCCGCCAATGATCTCTCCAATGCCTGGCGCGAGAACATCCATGGCCGCGACAGTCTTCTCGTCGTCATTCAGGCGCATGTAGAACGCCTTGATCTCGCGGGGATAGTTCATGAGCACCACGGGTTTACCCACGTGTTTCTCACACAAGAAGCGTTCGTGCTCACTCGCCAGATCCACGCCCCACTCCACGGGAAACTCAAATTTCTGCCCGCTGGCTTTCAGGATATCGACGGCTTCGCCGTAATCCATGCGCTCGAAGCTGTTATCCACCATACCCTGAAGACGTTCCAGCACGGTGGTGTCGATGCGCTGATTAAAGAACGCCAAATCGTCTTCACACTCGTCGAGCACGCGGCGGAACACGTACTTTAGTAGAGACTCGGCGAGATCCGCGTTGTCCGCGAGGTCTGCAAACGCCACCTCCGGCTCGATCATCCAGAACTCGGCGAGGTGACGACTGGTATTGCTGTTCTCAGCTCGGAACGTGGGGCCGAAGGTATAGACCTTGCTCATGGCCAGACAGTAGGACTCGACCTCCAACTGACCGCTCACGGTGAGGTAGGCGTTGCCTGCGAAAAAGTCCTGACTGACATCCACGCTCCCATCGGGCCCCCGCGGAATGTTCGCCAGATCAAGGGTGCTGACCCTAAACAGCTCGCCCGCACCTTCGCAGTCACTACCGGTAATGATCGGTGTATTGATCCAATAAAAGCCGTCTTCGTGGAAGTAGCTATGAATCGCATTCGCGAGGCAGTGACGAACCCGCGTAATGGCACCAAAGGTATTGGTGCGCGGGCGAAGGTGGGCTTGGGTGCGCAGGTATTCGAAGGAATGGCGCTTCTTGGCGATGGGGTAGGTTTCCGCATCGGCCACGGTGCCGATGACGCGCACGGCTGTGGCCTGAATTTCGACGGACTGTCCTTTCCCCTGGCTGGCGACAAGTTGGCCTTCCACCTCAACGGAGCAGCCCGTCGTCAGGGCCAGCACTTCGTCCTCGTAATTGGGGAGGTCGGACGGCACCACCGCCTGAATTGCGTCGAAGCAAGACCCATCGTGGACGGCGAGAAACGAGATGCCCGCCTTGGAATCACGCTTGCTGCGCAACCAGCCTCGAACGGCGACTTGGGTGGTGATTTCTGGATCCGCGGCGAGAAGGTCTCTCACGGAAGTAAAGGTTGTCATAGCTTTGCTCCACTACAAAGGCGCGGAGCATAACGCCTGACCCAACCAGAGGCCATGGGACTGTGGTGAGAAATACAGGCTCAGAGAAGGACTGCGTTTTCCTGGCGTTCGATCGCACGCAACTGGATTCGATACTTTTCTTTCTCGACCTGAAAAGACGCCTTCTCGATCGCAAAGCCGATCATCTCCAGGGCCGTCTCGTCGTCGCCCATTCGGTGCGCTGCCAAACCCACGCTGTAGCTAATCTGGCCATCGTCTGGATGCAGCTTATAGGCCTTCCAGTAGTGGTCGAAAGCGTCCTCCCAGCGCTCTTCTTCCATGGCGATGTCACCAAGATTCGCGTGGTAGTAAGGATTGAGGTCACGATAGCGACGCATGCGATCGAGCCAGTACGAACGCTCTTCCTCTCGGCCCTGCATCTCGTACAGGAATACGAGGTTGTTCATGGCGGAGCGATCGCCCCGGTCGATTTCCAGGGCGCGAAAATAGGTTTTTTCCGCCTCCGCATACTGCCCGGTGAAGCGGTAGATCGCTCCCATATTGACCCACAGCTGGGACATCTCCGGAGCCGCGTCGATACCTTTCACAAGGTGCATCCAGGCGTCCACCGTTCGGTCATCGCCCAGCGCCGCCATGGCGAGGTTGTTGTGATAGAGCGCCAGCCCCTCTTCATCACTCATGACGCGGGCACCGGCCTGTTCACCGCGGCTGAGAGGGTCGATATCCACGAGGTATTCAAAGCCATCCCGCGTCTTCACCGACACGTTAACGTGAAGCCGGACGGCGACTCGCTCTCCCACACGGTGCCACTCGGGCCGGACCTCCATCCACTGATAGCGCGCGTTTATTCCGGCCTCTCGGGCCAGCGCAATAAACATGTGTGCGTAGCTTAGGCAGTTTGCACTGCCTCGCGTGAAGGCAGCCCGCGCGTCACCGTCGGCGAAGGGGTCATAGGAAATATCCAGCGCTGCTGGACTCTTAATGGCCATATGGAGCGCCATTAGCTTGTTCCTTTCAGCATTACTTCCTTCCGTGTGCAGCTCGACAAACTCGCGCATCTCATCATTCAGCGCGAGTACGTCCACAGTACGGACCGTATCGAGGGCATCGTCCGGTGTGTAAACCTCGTCTCCAAACTGCAGCGGTGCGACGTCGCTGGCATTGAGAGTAATGTGGTCTACCTCTGCACAGCCCTGCACTAACAACATCGCGGTTGCTAAGGCAAACACCGCCTTGCGCGGTGCCGCTGCTAAAAGCAGGGACTCAGCCCTCGCCAAAACAGATTTCAGAGAAGTCATAGGCCAATGCCTCCACCAGTTCCTGGTCAGACGCGCTGAAGCGATCAGGACTGGGACTGTCGATATCGAGCACACCACGCACTGCGCCCTGAGCGTCTCGCACAGGTACCACTATTTCGGAGCGAGATCGGATGTCGCAGGCGATGTGCCCAGGGAATGCGTGCACATCGGCTACACGCTGGGTGGCATTTTGCGCGACAGCCGTCCCGCAGACGCCTTTACCAATGGGGATGCGAACACAGGCAGACTCTCCCTGGAAAGGGCCAAGTACCAATTCATCACCCTTCAGGAAATAAAAACCGACCCAGTTGATGTCTGGAAGAAGAGCGTTGAGGAAGGCTGAGGTGTTTGCTGCGTTCGCAACAAGGTCTGTTTCGCCGGTTAGTAAACCGGCCAACTGCTGACGCGCCTCCCCCAGAGGCAGACGCGGTGATACCTGATCGGCACCAGTGTTTCGCATCGCGGGCTCTGCCATGGGCTCAGTATGGTGCAAAAAATCCACCAACGCCAAGTCGCCTCGCCCAACTTTTTTACGCTTATCGTTGGACTTGGACTTGTCCTGCTGGCCGCTGGAAGCGAGCGGTTGGCGGGTTTGCTTCGCGGTTGAGCTTAGCCGTTGAGCTCAGCGTGGAGCATCTGGTACTGCTTCGTCAGCTTATGGGATGGGGCCAAGTCCACCAAAGGGCGGTGGAGGTAGTGAGATTCCTTCATCTTGACCGAGGTGTTCAGGTAGGTGGACAGCACCGGATAGCCCTCGGCTTCCAGTTCGGCAACCAGTTCACCGGGCAGACGAGCCTGAGCATTGAACTGGTTGATGACGATCCCTTCCACCGCAAGATCCTCGTTATGGTCTTCGCGCAACTCGATAATGTTATCCATCAGTGCATACAGGGATTGACGCGCAAAACTGTCGCAATCAAACGGTATCAGGACTCGATCTGAAGCGATCAGTGCCGATTTTGAGTAAAAATTAAAGTTTGGCGGTGTGTCGATGTAGACCCGATCGTACTCGGCCTCGAGCTTTTTGAGGGCGTCGCGAAGCTTGTAGATTTTATAGCGCGACTCCAGCTCCCGCTCGAGCTCACCCAGCAGGGGGCTCGACGGCATGAGGTACAGGTTTTCGTAGGGGGTGTCCCAAACGAAAGAATCCGGATTTTGACTCATACGTCGGGAGCCGACGGTCTGCTTGAACAGCCCCGAAACTCCCTGGGCCTCCGCAGGGAATGCCTCCGCATCAATCTCTCCCACGAGGTAGTGCGTGGTATTGCCCTGCACATCCAGATCGATAACCAGCGTTTTCTGGCCCTCCGCCGCATCAATGGCTGCGAGATTGCAGGTAATGCTGGTCTTCCCAACACCACCTTTCTGATTAAACACGACGCGTTTCATGGGTTGGTCCGGGCTTATGCACTGACAGAGAGGGAGTCCGCGAGCGTAGCCAAGGCGCAACGGAGTGTCAGCCAGCAGGGCTACATTAGGCGGGGCTGTGCTATGTTCCCGCCCCCTTGAGTGCCCCCACTACGGATCGAGATCATGACGAGCAATCCCGATATTCAGCTACTCCTTACCGGTGACGAGCTGATGAGTGGCGATACGGTGGATTCAAACTCTGCCCTCATCGCCCGGGAGCTCAGTGCCATCGGCCTGTCGCCGCGCCGTCGAATCACGCTTGGCGATGACCGGGCCGCATTGGAACGCGAAATTGCCGCCATGACCAAGCAGGCCGATGGCCTGATCATCAACGGTGGGCTTGGACCCACCATTGACGACCTGACGGCTGAGGTCCTTGCCGCTGCCGCCGTCGTCCCATTGCGGGAACATGAGGAAGCCCTCCAGGGGCTGCAGGCCTGGTGCGACCGCCGCCGACTGCCCCTTAACGACGCCAATCGCAAGCAGGCGAAGCTGCCGGAGGGCTGCTTCATTGTTAACAACCCGGTGGGCAGTGCACCTGGCTTCGGTATAGAGGTCAACGGATGTCTGGTGATCTGCACGCCGGGTGTGCCGAGCGAACTGCGCGCCATGTTGCCGGAGATTTTGGATCGCTTCGGCGAGCGTTTCGGCACCGAGATCAGAAAACAGGTTCTGCGTTTGCAGACCTTCGGCATTGGCGAGTCCTCAGCTCAGCAGCTGGTGAAAGACCATTGCCCCGACTGGCCAGAGGAAGTGGTCCTCAGCTTCCGCGCTGGGGCGCCGCAGCTGGAGATCAAGCTGTCCGTATCCCACGACGAACACCTGCCCCTCCGGGCTCAATGCCGTGAGCGCCTTGAAGCGCTATTCGGTGACCACATTATCGGGGAGAACGACACGCGCATGGCGGAAGCCGTTATCGATCTGGCTCGCCGACAAAGGAAGCGCATCACCTGCGCCGAATCCTGCACGGGCGGTATGGTCGCGTCCCTGATCACACAGATCGCGGGCTCATCGGACGTTTTTCCCGGCGGTTTCGTCACCTATTCGAATGCCCTCAAGGCCAGCGTTCTGGGCGTCACGGAGCAGACCCTTGATGCCCATGGTGCCGTTAGCCGGGAAACGGTGATTGAGATGGCTCGGGGAGCGCTCCGTGAGGCCTCGGCAGACCTGGCCGTCGCCATATCAGGCATCGCAGGCCCGGGCGGAGGCACACGGGAGAAACCTGTGGGCACCGTGTGGATTGCCTGGGGTGACGAGGCTCATATGGACACGATCTGTTTGCGCTGGCCCGTCGAGCGAATACTCTTTCAGACCATGGTATCAGCCGCTGCGCTGGATGGGCTGCGACGACGTCTTTCGGGCATCGAAAAAACCTCGAGCTACTTCGAACAGCGCCGGGTCGACGGATAGACTGCTCAAGGGGCTCAGCGACCCCAGCGCACTCAGGGCTGGAGCTGACTGATACTCCAGCCGCCGCCCGGTTCTGCTTCATAGCGAAAACGATCATGAAGGCGGTGTTCCCCGCCCTGCCAAAACTCGATTCGCTCGGGCTTAATTCGGAACCCGCCCCAAAAGTCGGGCATGGGAATTTCGCCATCGGCGAAGCGGTCGCGGAGCTTTTTGACCTCGGCTTCCAGGCGCGCCCGACCGGCGACGGGCCGGCTCTGACGCGAAGCCCATGCGGCAATCTGGCTTTCCCGCGGTCGACTCAAAAAGTACTTGGCCGACTCAGCAAGACTCATGCGCTGTGCAGTGCCACCAACAATGACCTGCCGATCAAGCTCGTTCCATGGGAAAAGCAGCGATACGCGCGGCTCAGCGGCGATGGCATTGGCTTTGTCACTGGAAAAGTTAGTGTAAAAAACGAAGCCTTGGTCTGAGAGCCCTTTGAGCAAAACGATCCGCTGCCAGGGCCGTCCGTCCTCATCGATGGTGGAGAGGGCCATGGCCGTTGGGTCGGATAGACCAGCATCCACCGCCTGTTTCAACCAATCTTCAAACTGTTCGATCGGATCAGGGTTCAGCTCTTCTAGCTGTAGACCGCCAGCGGTGTACTCCCGGCGATACGCCTCAAACTTACCGCTCATTCGTCGGCACTGGCCCCTGCTATCGGCGGGTAAGGCGCGAAGATCGCCTCGGCGGCCAGGGCGCGATTCTTGGCCGCTTTCTCTGGATCAGGCTTCGTGTTCAGCCGGGATTGGATCGTGGAGCGCCAGACGGAACGATTGCGCTCTGGGTCGATGAAGTCGACGATAAACGTCCCCTCCGTGTATTGGCGCACACTGACGTCAGACACGGGAGGACCGCAACGCCAGCAATTGTAGGCACTGGTGGCGTTGTAGGAGCGGATATCGGTTTTTTCTCGGGTCACCAGGTGCCACGAGAGGTACAAGTCTGCGGCTGCGCGATCGCCAACCACCTCGTAGCCGCGGCCTCGCAGCTGTGAGGCCAGCGCTTCGTTGATGCGGCTGACCTGCATGTCGCTCAGGAGTGTCTGGGCAGCTTGCGTTCGGTCGATGGGAAGAATCGCAAACTGACGGACCTCGCTGAAGTCGTAGGCGGAATCAAAATCGCTCACCGCTTCCAGTGACGTCGTGCTGCAGGCAGCCGTCAAAGCCGCAGCTAGAAAGATGGATAAAACACGCATAAAAGGCGTCATTTTCGGGTCTCCAAAGCGGCCGAAGCGTGGCCGAGAGTATAGTCAATCGTTGGTGGTTGGCACGACGGGCGCGCGATTCATGTACAAAGGCAGCTCTGGAAACGGATGGAACTCTCGCCAGTCTTCTCCCAGCGTTTCTGCGATGGAGACGCCGCGAATTCGCAGGAAAAGCGCCTCAAGGGTCTCGTCCAGACTCGCCGGTGTGGCAAGGCGCTCGAGCACAGCAGCCTCCAGCATTCCCTCCAGTCGATTGCGCTGCCCCGGCGGGAAGTCATCACCCGCCGCAAGCCCCTCAAGGGCCATCGTTAAACGATGGGAAATCTCGATGAGCAATGGCGCCATTGTTTCAAAGGGAACCTTCCGCAGGGTTGAGCCGTCACACGCTATAGTGCGTAGCACCATAACTCAACCAAACAACTGATCCTTTAAGATTGGGACCCATGAACCTTCGTCTTGTTCCTCATCACCTACGCATGCAATCAATCGGAGCAGTGACTGCTCTGGTTGCAGTTACCACCTGGGTAGCGCTGCCGGCGGTGGCACAGGAGATCGAGGCTCAAGAGGCAGAGGCACTACCGGCAGCGCCACCTGCCACGCAGGATGCGGCTGAGCCGCTCCTTGCCGTGCCTCAGACTATGGATGAGCCACCCGCCGAGGTGCTGGCCTCCGAAGAAGCGGCGCGGCGCGTGCTCAATCGTGATGTCGATGCCTATCGCGCCGCTATCGCAGAGCTTGAGGCGACCGGCGGTGCGTTCTCAGCGGGTCTAAGTGAGCAAATGCTGGGGCTTGGCCTGGCGCTACAGCGCAATGGAGAACACGAGCAGGCGGTCAATGTGTTCAAACGCGGTGTGCACCTCTCGCGGATCACCGAAGGGCTTTACGCGAGCCGCCAGCTGGCCCTATTGCAGGGCGAGATTGCCAGCCATATTGCCCTTGGCGCCTATGAAACGGCAGACGAACGTCAAAAATACCTGTTTCGCGTGCAGGCGCAGACTCTTTCTGACCTGAGTCGCGGTGACGCCTACATGCAACATGCCATGTGGCAACGGCAAAGCTACGAGGCGCGGCTGGGTGAACAGCCTTTTGCGCGCCTGCTGCGTATGTGGAGTCTCTACCGCCTTGCCCTGACCGAATACGCGCGGGCAGAGGGCAAAGAATCACCGAAATTACTGGCTCCTCTCTACGGCATGCTCCAGTCCCAGTACCTGATGAGTGGGTACATCGGTCAAATGTCCACCGGCTTCTACCGCGTGCGCGGCATTTACGGCGAAGAAGAATCCCAGCAGATTGCCTACAGCGGCCAGAGTTACAAGCAAGGTGGCGCGGTGATTAGGGCCATTTACGACGTCAAAGTCGCTCAGGCAGGGGCGGATTGGCGAGAAGATGCCGAATATTTGCTGATGATGGGTGACTGGAACCTTTGGCACGGGAAAAGGAGCGACGCCTACGAGTTTTACGCCCAGTTGGACGGGGAACTCGCGGTCATCGAAGCTGCCCAAGAATACAGGCAGCAGGTTTTCGGCCAGCCGCGCCCCCTCCCCAGCATCGATGGCGTGCGAGGCCTTCCTGAGCATATAGAGGAGCGGGAAGACCGTTTACTGCTAGAATTTGGGGTCACGGAACGCGGTCGCGTTGTAGACGTGCAACGTCTCGATATGAACGCAATCGATGAAGAAAAGGTCGGTGGAATAGTGCGCCGATTTAGAACGACGATATTTCGACCACAGATCACGGACGGTGTGGCGGTAAATACGCAAGGGTTACGGTGGGCTTATGACTCGAACCAGTGGTTCAGCGACAGATGATCATGGGGTAACGCGGCCTCGACTGCTAGTGGGCGCGGTCGCCCTGGCCAGCACGCTGGTATTGACGGGCTGCCCGAGTGCAAGCAACCCAACGACCCCACAAACCCCCTCTATGCCGACGCCCAGCTCGCCGAGTTCACCCAGCTCTCCGAGTTCGCCCAGTTCGTCGAGCTCGCAGTCCCAGTCGCAGTCTCAATCTCAATCTCAAAGCTCATCGAGCTCCCAGAGTTCCTCCAGCAGCAGTTCGAGTTCCCAGAGCAGCAGTTCCGGATCTCCTCAGACTGCGAGCCAGGGACCGTCCAGTGCATCCGCAAGTAGTGGTGCCCAGGGCGCGTCTTCGCCAAGTAGTGCAGGAAGTCCTGGTTCACCAGGCCAGAGCGGACAACAAAGCGGCGGACAGACATCCCAAAGCGGTGCCCAGAGCACCGCAAGCGCGGGTGAATCTGGCCCCTCAGGGTCCGTCGACGGCGACCTGAGCGATGGTGCTGGCGACGGTCGGGATATGGGCGAGTTCCCCTCCGGTGAGGCCCCCGGCAACCCTGGCGCGCAGACCACGGCCGATGCCTCGGGTGCCGAAGGCGGCGCAGCAGGCGCTGAAGGAGACTCATCGTCCGGCGGAGCTGGCGGTGACGAAATGGAGGGTGCTGGCGGCTCCGGGGGTGAAACTGCCTCCGCAGGCGACGCGGTCGAAAGTGAGTCCGGCGAGGGCAGCGGCAGTGAAAGTGGCGCTGGCGGCGGTGAGCCAGGGTTTGAAGATTCGGCCGGTGGCGATGCTGTTCCAACCATGGACGATACAGAGCAAACGGTCGCCGGCGGTGGTGGCCAGGGCTCCGAAAGCGCCCAGGGATCGGCCGGTGGTAGCGCTGGCGGCAGCGCCGGTGGCGGTGCGAACAGCGGTATCGACGTCAGCGTGAACGGCATTCCCACAACCCCAGGAGCGATCCCCGGCATTCCCGGCATTCCGGGTATTCCCGGACTGCCCGGCACCGACAGCGGTCAGCAGCCGGGGAGCGACTCCGGAGACGGTACTAATCCAGGCAGTATGCCTGGCGGTGGCTTCCCTGGCAGCACCTTCCCCGGCCAAGGCTCGGGGACGGGAACGGGTTCTGGCGGACCCCTGACGCCCGCGGAACAGGTCGCTATTTTGGATGCCGAACTCGAGCGGGGCATGGGCGAGTTCGATGCGATGATTCTCGAGGAGCAGGCCGCTCAGCGAGAGGCCGCGCGACAGCAGTCTACGAGTGAGCCCATTCAGACAGCTTCAGCAGCCGGCGTAAGTGGCGGCGAAAACGCAGACGATGGTGAGTTTGGTCGTGAGATCGGTGGCGGCGGCGGGTATAGCGTCGGTGGCGGTATGGGCGGCGCGTCCGCGGGTGGCGGTAGCATTCCCCAGAACACGGCAAAGTACCCACCACCGGAAGACATCCCCAGCGGAAACGATGACGACGTCGTCGCTCGCCAGTTGCGCGAGGCCGCAATGCGCGAGCCCGATCCTGCGATCCGTGAGAAGCTGTGGGCCGAGTATCGCAAGTACAAGGGCATTAGCCAGCCGTGAGTTCTAAACACATGCTTCTTGGCCGCCCGAGGATCGCGGGGTTGAGTCGACGGCTGGCCCATGGCCTGTGCTTTGCGCTACTCGCGGCACTACTTGGCGGCTGTGTCAGTACAACAGTGAAGAGCACAAGCGTCCCGACGCTTCAGGCGCCACGGGAGTCGGTGCCAGAGGATGAGCTCCTCGATGTGGCCGTTGCGATCTTTGACCCCGGCCTCGATGTGGCGGACGAAGAGGAACGAATTTACCCGGAAGTGCGCCGGGCGGAAGCGCGCTACATCCCCAAGCAACTCACAGAAGTGCTGCAAAACTCCGGCGCTTGGGGGGCCGTCCGGGTCGTCCCCGACACGAATCGCATCACGGATCTGATGATTAGCGGCACTATCCTTCACTCGGATGGCGAGACCCTCAAACTGCAAATTGTCGCGCGCGACTCCCGCGACTACGTCTGGCTCGATAAGGCGTACGAGGGCACCGCTTCCCGGTATGCCTATGACACCAAGACACGAGCCACCTACGATCCCTTCCAGGCGGTCTATCACCAAGTTGCCAATGATCTTGTTCGGCGTTTTGAAGAGTTGCCCACCACCGCCCGCAAAGAGATTCGAACGATTTCAGAGCTGCTCTTCGCACAGAGCTTTTCAGAGGAAGCCTTTGACGGCTATCTGGCGACGACTCGCCAGGGCAAGCTTTTGGTGGTCAGACTTCCTTCCGAAGAAGATCCCATGCTGAACCGTGTCCGCCGACTGCGCGAGCGCGATCAGGTTTTCGTGGATACGCTCCAGGAGTACTACGCGGGCTTTTCTGAGGAGATGTACGGGCCGTATCAGGAGTGGCGGAAGCTCAGCTACGAAGAAGTGATGGCCTATCAGGAGCTAAAGCGCGAAAGCACCCGTCAGCTGATTGCAGGCGGTGCGGCAATCATTGCGGGCATCGCCGCCGCGGGCAGCGGTGACGGTAGCGCGCGAGCGGCGGGCAACGTCGCCATCATCGGTGGCGGCTACCTGCTCAAGAGTGGCCTCGAGAGCCGGGCCGAAGCGCAGATTCACGTCGAGGCACTGGAAGAAATCGGCCAGTCCCTGGAGGCGGAAATCACGCCCCAGGTGATTGAGCTTGAAGACCGCACGGTCATGATCAGCGGCTCCGTCGACGACCAGTATGCCCAA
This sequence comes from Pseudomonadota bacterium, assembly GCA_038750875.1. Taxonomy (GTDB): domain Bacteria; phylum Pseudomonadota; class Gammaproteobacteria; order Pseudomonadales; family Halieaceae; genus Congregibacter. The sequence goes on from JBCDGU010000010.1 coordinate 107,840, forward strand.
TGGCGCGAAGTGCTCGCGGAAATCTATCGCAATGAAATTGGCGACCTGGCACTGCCGGAACCGCAAGACACCGTACAGAACTAACCCGTACTCCCTTGTCCGATAAATCCCAGCCCGATCGATATCAGCGGGTAGAGCCCACGCCGTTTGACGCCCCCGGTGCAGCATCGCCACCACCGTCTGTGGCTGCGGCAACGAGTGGATCTCCAAATTGGATGATCCCTGCTTTCGGTGGTCTTGCGGTGCTCGCACTGATCGTGATTTTTGTGCTGCCTCGCCTGGTCGATACGTCACCATCGGCAACTCTATCACCGGGTACCACCGACGGCAAAGTGTCGCAGGAACGAGACTCGGGCCCATCACCTCGCGAAACAGAGAGCAACGATGGGGAAGCGGCCTCACCGTTTGCCGATGCGGTTGCCGCCAAAGCCCGAAGCGAAGCCCAGGATCTTCTCGCCGAACTCCTCGACGTGAAAGAAAACCTGGAAGCCAAGGGCGTGGAGAGCTGGGCGCCAGATGAGTACGCGGCGGTGACCGCCGAGGCAACGGCAGGCGACGATGTTTATCGGGAGCGGGAGTTCGAGACAGCCATTGGCCATTACGAAAAAGCGCTACAACTTGCCCTCACGCTGGAGCAATCCATCCCTGATCGCTTTGATGCGGCGGTGGCTGAAGGCATCGCCGCCATCGAGGCCCTTGATCTCGATGGTGCGCAGGCAGCCCTAGCACGCGCGGAGCAGCTCGACGATATCGGCCCAGGTCTTGAGAGCCTGCGTACGCGTACCACGTCACTCACGGCGCTGACCGAACTGGTCAGCCGATCACAGGACAAAGAAACATCCGGCGATCTGGCGGCGGCCACGAGCACCATGCGGGAAGCGACCGATCTGGATGGCGAACATGTCTTTGCCGCCGAAGAATTAACGCGTCTGAGCGCCGCACTCAATCAGCAGCGTTTTAGCGCGGCGATGTCTGAGGGCTACGCAGCTTTGGACGAGGCTCGCTTTGATACCGCTCAGCAGCGATTTGAGCGCGCTGCCTCCCTTCAGCCTGGATCCAGTGAAGCCGCGGCGGCTCTACAGGAACTGTCCATCGCCCGCACGGCAGATAAGCTAACGCGCTTGAATCGAAAAGCCGATGAACTCGCCGCCGAAGAGGACTGGACTGCAGCGATAACGGTTTATGAGGAAGCCCTCGCCATCGACGGCAGCCTGCGCTTTGCCCGGGAGGGGCTGGCGGTCGCGCAGCCTCGTGCAGCGCTCAACCAGGAGCTGACGGCCATCCTCGACAAACCAGAGCGCCTTGTTGACGACGCTATCCTGCGCGAGGCGCAGGCCACCGTCGAGCGGGCGCGCTCCGTAGACAACCCAGGAACAAAAATCGCGGACCAGATCGACCGCGCAATGGAGGTGCTGCGGATCGCCAGCACGCCCGTGCCCGTGGTCCTGCGCTCAGACGGGGAGACCAACGTCACCGTCTACAAGATTGCACGCTTTGGCCAGCTGGCCGAACGCGCGATGAACTTGCGCCCGGGGAAGTACACCGCCGTGGGCACGCGTCGAGGTTACCGGGATGTGCGTGTCGTCTTTGAAGTGATGCCCGGCGGCATCGAACCCATTTACGTGGCCTGCACCGAGACCATCTGATGGCCGAGGACACGAAGAAACCGATCGAGGCAGCCGTCTTTGAGCCGCTGGACCCAGCGAAGGAGAAGAAGCGTTCGGGCATATCGCCCGCCCGCATCGCGCTCTATTTCGCCGTCGGGCTTTTCGGCATCGCCCTGTTTTTTCTGCTCACATCCCGCTCCCTTGAAGTGGTGGTCATCGCCGAATCAGAGGCGGAGGTCAGCATTTCGGGCATCGCCATTCCCTTTGGGGGTCGCTACCTGATCCGCCCCGGCACTTATGACATCACCGTGCTGGCCGAGGGCTACCACCCCTTCGAGAACCCCATTGAAGTCACGCGTGCCGATAGCCAGCGCCAGGAAATTCTTCTGCAGCCGCTGCCTGGCCGAATCACACTGATTTCGACCCCCGATGGCGCGACGGTCCTTGTCGATGGCGAAGCCATTGGCGCTACACCGCTGACCGATGTCCCCATCGAGGCTGGCGAAAGACTGCTGCGTCTTGAGGCGCCGCGTTACAAGCCACTGGATCAGACGTTGGAAGTTACCGGGCGATCCGTACAGCAGAATCTTTCCCTCAATCTCGACCCAGCGTGGGCAGAAATCGGCCTGTCTACGGAGCCTGCCGGCGCGCTGCTCCTCGTTGATGGTGAACCTGCTGGCGAAAGCCCTGCCGTGCTGGAGATTCTTGAAGGTGAACGCACCCTTGGCATTCAGCTCCCAGGATTTGCGGATGCGTCCAAAACCCTCACGGTAGTGGCTGGCGAAGCCCAGGAACTTGGGCTGATCGAACTGATTCCCGCCTCCGGTGTACTCACCTTGCGCAGCTCTCCCAGCGGCGCCAATGTCAGTATCGACGGTGAGTTTGCGGGTCAAACGCCCCTCGATGTCGAGTTGAGCCCCGATGTGGATCACCGCATCAGCGTATCCCGCGCCGGTTACCGTCGGGCTTCCCAGACGGTTCGCATGAGTGCAGGCACGCAGGACGAGAGAACCATCAGCCTTAAACCCCTGCTGGGAGACGTGGTAGTACGTGTCGAGCCTGCGGAAGCAGAGATCTACATCAACGGACAACTCAAGGGCAAGGGCAGCCAAACGTTCGCCCTGCCCTCGGTGCTTCAGCGCCTCGAGTTTCGCCTTGAAGGGTTTGAGAGCATTACGCACAGCGTCACACCGCGCCCGGGGCTTGAGCAGTTGGTTGAGATCACTTTGCTGACACCGGAAGCGGCACGGAAAGCGCGGCTCACACCGACGATCACCACGGCGCTGGGCCAAACCTTGCTGCTCATGAACCCCGTCGATACGCCCATGAACGAGTTCTCCATGGGCGCCTCACGCCGCGATCCGGGTCGGCGCGCGAATGAAGTCCTGCACCCCGTGCGCCTGGAGCGTCCGTTCTACCTGCAGACGCAGGAGGTCACCAACGCCCAGTTCCGCCTGTATCAGGCCTCCCACAATTCGGGCCAGGTCGAAGGTAATAGCCTCAACCGCGAGCACCAACCCGTGGTACAGATCAGCTGGCAGCAGGCAGCGTCGTTCTCTAACTGGCTGAGTCTTCGCGAAGGTCTCCCCCCGTTCTACGTGGAGCAGCAGGGGATTATCGTCGGCTTCAACGCGACTTCTCTGGGCTACCGTCTACCCTCGGAAGCCGAGTGGGCCTGGGCCGCCCGGGTCGATGGAGAGACGCTCCTGCGCTTTACCTGGGGTGATGATTTCCCGCCCAAGCGCACCGCAGAAAACGTCGCCGACAACAGCTCCGCATATGTCACTGGTCGGGTGCTCAATGGTTACAACGACGGGTATGTGGTGAGCGCCCCCGTGGGCAGCTTTGAGGCCAGCCATCGAGGGCTATTCGACATGGGTGGCAATGTTTCGGAATGGATCCACGACGTGTACACCATTCCCGCTTCCAGTGGTGTGGTGCAGAAAGATCCCCTCGGCGCACAGCGCGGCGACAACTACGTGATCCGGGGGTCCAGCTGGGCGCTGGGACGTCTGCCCGAGCTGCGCCTCACCTATCGCGATTATGGGCAGGCTGGTCGCGATGACGTAGGATTCAGAGTCGCCCGCTACGCGGAGTAGACCCATGAAAATCCTTTTGACGAGACAAGCAAGGCCACGTTCGTCCGCAGTATGCGCTGGATTCGTGATTTTCTTTGCCCTCGGGCTAGCGCAGGTCCATGCCCAGGATTCGGAGCAGACTGCGCCTGAGGACCCTAACGACGCCCCCGTTTCTCAGGCAGAAGAGACCGTCTCCACGGAACCAGAAGCCCTTCCTGCGGATCAAACGGAAGGTACCGTTTTAGAAGACTACGAAGCTTCGGAGCAGATCTCTGAAGATCTTTCCGTCTCGTTCCCTGTCGACATTTAGGAACCGACATGAAAAACAGCTTGTCCTCCGAGTTCATGTTCCAGCTGTTCGCCCTGTTAACGGCGATCATTCTGGTGCATGCGGTCTATGTCGCGGTGATCCGCCCCAGTGCCGATGTACAGATTGCGGCGCAGGCTGCAGCGCAGGAAGCCGGTGAAGAAGTGGTTCCTCAGCGGACCATTGCCGTGGTGATCCGAGATCTGGAGCAGGAAGCCTGTTTCATTCTCTTGCTGTGGGCGCTCTCCATCATGGGATACAAGGGCCGACACAATCTGCAGGAGCAGAAGCTGCTGGAGGAAGAGCTGCTATCGATTCCAGAGGGGACGAGCGTGCTCCCGGAGGATGCACGCCAGTACAGTCGGTCCATGGAAGCCCTGCCCGCTGAACAACAGAGCTTTCTGCTTCCGCGAACCTTGCTCTCGGCGCTGCAGCGCTTCGCCACGACCGGCAGTATCCCGGCGGTCTCCGACACGATTCGCGAGCAGTGCGACGTGGAATCGGATCGGCTGGACTCTGAGCTCTCCATGGTGCGCTACATTGCCTGGGCCATTCCTTCCATCGGATTTATCGGTACCGTACGGGGTATTGGTGACGCGCTGGGGCAGGCATACAAAGCGGTGGAAGGCGATATCTCCGGGGTCACGGTCAGCCTCGGTGTCGCATTCAACAGCACCTTTGTGGCCCTCGTGCTCTCCATCGTCATCATGTTTTGCCTGCATCAGCTGCAGCTGTCGCAGGAACGGCTCGTGCTTAACAGCCAGCGCTACGCCGACAGTCGTCTGCTGCGATTCCTGGTAGCGAGCGACTGACCGTGGCCTTACTGGACTGCAGGGATACGCGCATTACCCTCTGGCAAGGCGGATCTGCATTGCCTAGCCCTGGCTTCGTTCTTCTTGAAGGCAGCGAATATCGCTTCGGGCAAATGGCCCTGGAGCAATCCCGCCTGCGGCCCCGAGACAGCAATAGCCGCTATTGGTGGCAGCTGAGCACCCAGCCTCTGAAGCCCACGCTGGGGGCCGCCCGTCATACGGCAGATCTGGTCCATGCGCATCTGCGTCATGTGCATCAGGAAGGGGGCAAACCTGATGCCCTGACCCTCGTCGTGCCCGACAGCATGCCGCGAGAGCAGCTCTCGCTGCTGCTGGGTATCGCCCAGGCCTGCGAGTTCGACGTGATGGGCCTTGTCAGCCGGTCCGTGCTTTTGGCAACGGCAAAGCCCGCGCCCGGTCATGGAGAGCGCGTGCTTCACGTCGAGGCTCAGCTGAACCAGACCATTGTGAACGACCTCGTGCGTGATGGTGACGACCTGCGGCTGGAGCGCAGCACACCGCTTCCTGCCTGCGGCCTGCTGGCGCTTCAGGAACGCTGCGTTTCCGCCATTTCCAGCGCCTTTGTACAGCAGACGCGCTTTGATCCTCGCCGCGCAGCGGCGTCGGAGCAGACGCTCTACAACCGCCTTCCCCAGATTCTTCAAACCCTGCGCGACAAAGGTGAGTGCAGTATCGATATCGATGGTCATCGCTGCCGGGTAACGAACACCACCATGGCGGGGGTCAGCGATCGATTGCTTACGGGACTCTCTCAAGCCCGGGGCGATCTGTCGGCAACGATGCTCCTTGATGATGAATTGCAGCTGCTGCCGGGCATGAACAGCCTGGAGGGCCAAGTTGTCGCTCTCGACGGCAGCGACCTGTGGGCCGCCTGGACGCATCACAGCGCCGCCGTTGAAGCGGGAAGCGATGAAATTCATCTTATTGACCGACTCCCCGTTGTTAGTGCTGCCTCCGCACCGGGGGATGCCGACGCAACCGCGGCGGTCGCCGAATCGGCGAACGCCGCCTCTGAACCCAAGTTCTCAGATGACGCGGCGGCGCCTGAAGGCTCATCGTCAGTGACACCGCCAGCCTCCAACCCAGCACCCACTGCGGCCCTTACCCCAGCTCCTAATGGCGCAACAACACCCGGGCAGGCGACGCATGTGCTCATTGGCGCAAAGGCCATGCCCCTGCGAGGCAATGAGGTGAGTCTGGATGGCGGATTTGCCCTTCGCAACACCGGCGGATACTGGACACTCCATGGCGATGGCTCCCTCATCAATGGTCTGCCGGGAAATGCTCATCAACCGCTGCAACTTGGAGACACGCTTTCTCTCGGACACGCCGGGCACGGACGCCTCATCGAGGTCATGGACTGAGGTAGCGAACAGTGGCCCGACGGAAAAAGCGCAGCTTCACGACGTTTAACCTGTCTTTTCTGGACATTATGTCCTGCGGGTTTGGCGCGGTAGTCCTTGTGTTCCTGATCATCGATCACTCCATCGAAGTGGAATCCCGCGAACTCAACGTCGACCTGCTTTCGGAAGTCATGCTTTTGGAAGAGGACGTCCGTGATGGACAGGAAAACATGGTCGTTCTGCGCAATGCGCTGGACGAGGTCGATCTCGAGATCGTCGAAGCGCAGGGTCGCGCGACCCGAGTCTCTGATGAGATTCAGGAGTTTGAAGCCCTTATCGCCTCATTGATTCCCGAAGATGTCTCCGAAGAAGAAGCCGTTGAGCAGCTCAAAGCTGAAGTCCAGTCTCTGGAGGATGAAGTCAAACGTCTGCGGGAAGCCGCCGAGGAAGAGAGTGGCAAGAGTGCGCGCACCTACGTGGGCGATGGTAACCGGCAGTACCTCACGGGTCTGAATCTGGGCGGCAAGAACATCGCCATACTCCTGGATGTATCTGCCAGCATGCTTGCAGACAAACTCGTTAACGTGATCCGCCTTCGAAACATGGACGAGGACCTGCAGCGAAACGCAGACAAATGGACGCGGGCTGTAAACACGGTGAACTGGCTTACAGCGCAGCTGCCCATTGGCAGTGACTACCAGGTCATCACCTTTAACACCAAGGCGCAGACTATCCTCCCCGAAACGGACGGCGAATGGCTCGAAGTGGCCGATCAGGCACAGCTCGAAAAGATCTCCGATGCGCTGGATGAACTCACACCGGCAGAAGGCACGAGCCTCGAAAATGTCTTCGATTACCTCCAGACCTTATCGCCAACACCGGACAACATCTTTCTGATTACCGACGGCCTGCCCACGCAGGGCACCTCACCGCCAAGGGGCAGTACGATCAGTGGCAATCAGCGCCAGCGGCTCTACCGTCAGGCCGTTCGCAGGCTGCCGGCGAATGTACCTGTGAACATCATCCTCGCGCCGATGGAGGGCGACCCGTTGGCCGCATCGGAATTCTGGCAGCTTGCCCAGCGGACGCGAGGCTCCTTCATGAGCCCGTCGAACGACTGGCCCTAGGCAAGGAGGAGCCATCGTATGCCTAGAAAACGTCGCGAAATGGCCGAAACGTCCCTCTCGTTTTTGGACGTGATCTGCTGTGGTTTTGGAGCGGTGATCCTGCTGTTGATGATCACCAAGACTGTTCAGCCTCAGATTATCGAGGCCTCCACCGTGAACCTTGAGGGCCTCGTCGCCGACTTGCAGGAACAGGTCTTCGAGATTCGTGGGGAAACAAAAATTCTGAACCGGGATCTCACGGCAAAGCAGGAGCAGCTCTCAGAGTACGAGGAGAAGATTGCCATTCTTCGCGGCACGCTCGCATCAACGCGTTCCCGCTTTGACAGTCTGCAAGTGGAGACCAGTACCAACTCAGTGATCACGGAGCAGCTGGCCATTGCGCGCCAGTCCCTGACCGAAGAGATGGAGCGCCTCCTCGACGGGCTGGAGGTGAGCAACAATCTGATCGGCGGCATTCCCGTGGACAGCGAATACATTATCTTCGTGATTGATACCTCAGGCTCCATGTTCTCCTACGCCTGGGACCGCATGATGCGGGAGATCGAAGCCACCCTGAACATTTACCCCAATGTGAAGGGCATTCAGATCATGAACGATATGGGGAACTACATGTTCAGCCGCTATCGGGGCGAGTGGATTCCCGATACGGAGGGTCGCCGGCGGGTCATCATGCAGAACCTGCGGAACTGGAACGTGTTTAGTAACTCCTCCCCCGTGGAGGGCATCACTGCCGCCATCCGTTCTTTTTACGATCCAAAGAAAAAGATTAGTATCTATGTGTTCGGGGACGAATTTACCGGGCGCTCCATCGCCGAAGTCGTTGATACGGTAGACCGTATCAACCGGGAAGCGGCCGATGGTGAACGGCTGGTGAGAATCCACGCCGTGGGCTTCCCCGTACAGTTTATCCGGGCTGCAAACTTGCAGACCACGGGCATACGTTTTGCTTCGCTGATGCGTGAACTCACCTATCGCAATGGCGGGACATTCGTTGGTCTGAACGATTTCAGGCCGTGAGGGGCGGGCAGTCAAAGCCCCATCTGCCCGTCTTTAGTCAGGCGCCCGGACGCGCGGTTTTGGTCGGCAAAGCGTCTGGATTTGGGTAGTTAGACCGCATGGACGCGAAGATAAACGCCGAGATTTTGCCCAGTCTTGTGGCGAACTCTCGCGGTTTTCGCAGGACTAAATAGTTGGCGATGCCGAAACGGCCGACCTGACACATGGGGTGAATTGAGCTACATAAAATTCAGCCGGCATGTTCAGCCGGCATATTCAGCCGATATAGTCGGCCCTTATAGTCCGCCGATACGGGCGGCCGGCATAGAATGGGAAGAGACAGGGAAGATTTACAGGTTGGAACGTCCCTGATACCAGTCATCGCTCGAGGAAGGCTTGGTGAAGAAGAACACAGCGAATATCTCAAGTAAGCACGGAGCCTTGATCACGCTCCTGTGCGCAGTCGTGCTCGCCGGCTGCACCACCAAGGAAGTGGTGGTCTCTGGCAATTTCCCGCCACCGCTCATGGACCCCATGCCCATCACCCTGGGCATCTGGTACGAGCCAGAATTTGAAGGCCACGAATTTTTTGATGAGGCGAAGGGCCGCGCTGAATCCACTTGGATCGTGAAGACGGGCGAAGCACAGGTCGACATGTGGAGTCAGTTGCTGCAAACCATGTTTGTACGCGTAGTGCGTATGGACGGCCGCCCTGCCCCGGAACAGCTGAATCCAACGGTGGATGCCGTGCTCATCCCAAAAGTTCAGGAACTGCAATACGCCATTCCTGCACACACGAATGTGAAAGTTTACGAGATCTGGATGCGCTACGGCTTCGAACTGGTCACAACCTCGGGAGATCCTATTGCGAATTGGACCATGACCGCTTACGGCAAGACGCCGACGGCGTTCCTCCAGTCTGACGAAGCGGCGGTGAATCTCGCGGCGGTTGTTGCCCTGCGCGATGCCGGCGCACACTTCATCACCAGCTTCCAGAAGGTACCCGACGTCGCACAGTGGCTAGGTGCCCGCGCCGCAGACACGCAGGCAGCGGCGCTATGAATCGCATATTGAAACAGGCCGCCGCGCTGGCACTCCTCCCCTTAACGGGCTGTGTGACCTCGACCGTCGATGAAATGGTGTTCAATGAGCCGACGGAAGGCATCGGAGATTCTTCCGTCGTAATCCTGGGTCGCCGACATGCCTCCGACTATGAGACAGAGTTCGACTTCATCGAGTGCATCGCCGATCACATCGTTGCGCGCGACTCGAGCATCGAGATCATTGACGAGATCGAGTTCATCAACACCATGTACCCCTGGTTTGAACCACGTACGGCGCCGCTGCGCCCGGCGGACATCGACAAGCTTATGGAGAGGGAGCCTGTCGCCGATCAATTAGCCGCGCTGAAGCTCGAGTACATGATCTGGATTGACGGCAGCACCGTGCAAACCAACTCCGCCGGCTCCATGACCTGTGGCGTGGGCCCCGGTGGCGCAGGCTGCTTCGGCTTCGGCACCTGGGGCAATGCCTCCGACTATGAGGCCACCATCTGGGACTTTACGGACAAAGCTGAGGTGGGCCGACTCAATACCTCGACCAGCGGGCAGTCCTATATGCCGGCCGTGATTGTTCCCATCCCCATCATCGCACCGGTGCAGGGCACCGCCTGCGACGGCATGGGGGACCAGTTACTGGAGTTCCTGTCGAGTGAACACTAAGACCCTTCTGGCTTCGGCCGCTGTACTTCTCTCCAGCAGCTTTCTGAGCAGCTGCGCGGTAAACCCCGCCACCGGCGGTGCCACGGTAGTGCTCGGCAGCGCGTCGGGGGAGCAGGAGACCGGCCAGGAAATGTACGACAAGTTTGTCGAAGAAGGTGCTCTCTACGACGACCCAGAACTTCAGGCCTACATCGATAAAATTGGGCAGCGTCTCGTTGCGGAGAGCGATATGCCCAATCGCACCTTCACCTTCAGCGTTATCGACGCTCCCGAGATCAATGCCTTCGCAACACCCGGAGGATTCATCTACGTGAACCGTGGCCTACTGGCATACCTGAATACGGAAGCGGAGCTGGCCGGCGTTATTGGCCATGAGATCGCTCATGTCACGGCCCGGCATCATGGCCGCCGGAAGACCGCGGGCGTCACCAGTCAGGTCCTTTCCACGACGGCTTACGTGCTCACCGGTAGCAGTGCGGTTTACGAGGCGTCAAACATGTATGGCGCGGAGCTCATCAGCGGTTACGGGCGCGACATGGAGTTAGAGGCCGACGGCCTTGGCGCAGAGTACATGTACAAGGCAGGCTATGAGCCCGAAGCTCTGCTGGACGTGATTGGCGTGCTCAAGAATCAAGAGCAGTATATGCGCCTAAAAGCCCGCGAGCAGGGCAAGAGCGGCACGACCTATCACGGCCTCTATGCCACACACCCACGAAACGACAAGCGACTGCAAACCGTTATCCGGGCGGCAAATGAGCTGGACGATGGAACTTACATCGAAAGCCCAGAACTCCCGGGCGAATTCCAGCGAGTCACTGATGGCATTGTGTGGGGAGAAAGCGTGGGTGGCCAGCGCGCATCCGACCGGTACTACCACAACAAACTGGGCTTCACGATCGAGCAGCCTGAGGGCTGGTCCGTGACCCCAACATCAAGTGCGGTGGTCGCGTCTGCCCCCGACGGCAGCGCAAAGCTCACCATCACTTTGCGTCGTAAAGATCCGGCATCAACGCCGCAATCGGTGTTGGAGGGCTCGGCATCGGGCGCACTGAACAGCGGCGAGCAGCTGCAGCAAAGTGGCCTCGACGGCTACACGGCGGTTGCGACCGCGGGCAGCACCAGTAAGCGCCTGGCCACCATCAACATGAACAGCCTCACGTATTTGTTTGAAGGTGAAGCTGGCGACTTCCCGGCCAACGATGCTCAGCTGCTAGCGATGATCCAGAGCTTCCGCCCGATGCACCCGAAGGAGAAGGCCTCCAAAGGCGCGCGCTATGTGCGATATATCCAGGTACCCCGGGGCGCCAATATGGAGACGCTGGCCAGCAGCATTCGCGTTGATGATGCCGAGGATTTCCTGCGCCTGATCAACGATTTCTATCCCCGAGGTGAGCCTCGCACGGGAGACTGGGTCAAAGTTATTCAGTAGACCTTCGCGCGATTCTCGCTGTGCCCATGTTGCTTGGCGAGCGCTAATCCCACCTATGCGCTAGCGTCGCGTCAATCGATCAGCCATGAGATAGACTTGCGTCAAATAATAAGACGCGAGCACGCTCATGATCCGCAGAACCACCACCGCCCGACGCCCCATCAACCCATCGAACTTCTCGGTGGTTCATCACCGTTCGAAGACGAAAACGCACGGTCGGTCAATTGGGTTCGCCGCCATCGCGAGCTTGATCACCCTGGGGTCGTCGCTGGCTCCCGCGGAGACGATTTTCACAGCTAAAAGCGTGATCACCATGGATCCGGGCAAGCCGCGGGCCTCTGCCGTCGCAGTGGCCGATGGAAGGGTCGTCGCCGTTGGCTCCGAGGAGTCCCTTATAGGAACCGAAGCCCTCGCTGCCTACACCCTCGATACGAGGTTCGCCGACAAGATCATCATGCCGGGCTTCATTGACCCGCATGTGCATCCGACGCTGCCCGCGGTACTCACGCAGTTTCCCTGCCTCGCGCCCGATGATTGGTCGCTCCCGACGGGAGAATTCCCTGGTGCACGCACTCCCGAAGACTATGAAAGTTCTCTGAAAGCGCTGATAAGTAATCACAAGGAAGATCTGCCGGCCGTGGTGTGGGGCTATCACCCTCTCTGGCACGGCGACGTGTATCGCCCGACGCTGACCGAGTGGTTTCCGGATCAGCCGGTGATCCTGTGGCACCGATCCTTCCACGAGCTGATACTCAATGATGCTGCCATCGAAGCACTGGGCCTCACGGAGGCCTACGTTAATGCACACCATGAAGCGAACTGGGAGCGAGGTCACTTCTGGGAGAACGGCGCCAAGGCGCTCACCCCGCGCATGGCCTTTATCTTTGAGCCCGCTCGATTTATGGGCGGCATGACCAACTTCCTGGCCATGGCCCACAAGGGCGGCGTCACGACGGCGCTCGATATGGGTACGGGGATTTTTGGGAACGCCGAGCAGGAACTCGAAATGATTCGTGCGGCAGTGGAAATGACTGATGCACCCCTGCGCATGGTGATGACACCCATCATCACTGACTTCCTCGCGCGCAAGCGCTCACCGGAACAGGCGGAACAGGACATCGATCGCTGGCGCGAAATGAATACGGACCGCGTGATAATCGACCACCATTTTAAGATCATGATGGATGGCGCCATCTACAGCGGCCTCGCCCAGATGGGACCGCCCGGATATCTCGACGGTCACGAAGGTGTCTGGATGGCCCCTCTGGAAAAGACCGGAGAATACGCGAAGTACTTCTGGCAGCAGGGCTACAAGATTCATGCGCACACTAACGGAGACGCCAGTGCCGCCGCCCTGGTGGATTTGCTCAAGGAGCTGCAGCTCATCTACCCAAGAGTTGATCATCGCCTGACCCTAGAGCACTTTGCCTACGCCACAGAGGAGCAGGTTCGACAGCTCAATGCTCTGGGTGCGGTGATCTCTGCCAACCCCTACTACCACTTCATGCTCTCCGACATGTACGCAGAACATTGGCTCGGCCCCGACAGGGCGGCACAGATGGTTCGTCTCGGATCGGTGGAGCGCACGGGGATTCCCTTTGCGCTTCACTCTGACGCGCCCATGGCGCCCCTGGAGCCCCTGACACTGGCATGGACCGCGACGAATCGCGTAACGGTCAATGGCAATGCAACGGGCGCAGAGCAGCGGGTGTCTCTTGATGCTGCATTGCGCGGGATCACCATCGATGCCGCATGGGTCATGGGTTGGGAAGACGAGATTGGGTCCCTGCGCGCTGGCAAGCGTGCCGACTTTACGATTCTCGAGGCAGATCCCTATGCGGTGGGTGTGGAAGGCCTGCAAGACATCCCAATCTGGGGAACGGTATTCGAGGGCCGCATCGCCCCACTGAACTGATCGGCACCTACCGGGCTCGTTGCTGGCATTGGCAACAGCTAGCGGCCTGCTCCGGTGGCCCGTCTACTGAAACGCTGTGACTGGAGCAGCGATAGCGCGCGGTTTATGACAGGTGTATCGGCAAGAACGATTCTCGCCTCAGCTAGCGACTCAGGACGGACCCTCAACAACGGGTTTTCTGCATCACTCATCGCGCAATTGCACCAGCACCCACGGGTCCGCCACTACCGCCCAGAGATCGGCCTCGGCCTCAAGCCACTGCCGCGCGGTGTCGTCAGACACCGCATTCACGGCACCCGCATCCACCCACTGCTGAAACTGCGCTGCGTTATCAAGGGCCAACTCCACGGCCACGGACACTAAATCCAGCGAATCTGCGACCGCGACAACGCGACCGCCAGCGAAATAGCGCTGAAGCTCGCCAAAAGGAATGCGCGCGGTCTGGGCGAGGAAGTCACTGGTGAGCTGCCGACGACGGTCGTCGCCAGACAGAGTACCGTCAGCCATAGCGGGCATCGGCGACAAAGGGATTGGTCTGTCGTTCCTGACCGAAAGTCGAGGTCGGGCCATGCCCAGGGATAAAGGTAATGTCGTCCCCAAGGGGAAAGAGCGTGTCGCGAATACTGGTAATGAGCTCGTCATGGTTCCCCATGGGGAAATCCGTGCGACCGATGGATCCCTGGAAGATCACGTCTCCGACCCAGGCCAGGCGTTGACCCTGATGAAGGAACACCACATGACCGGGCGTATGGCCCGGACAATGGAACACCTGCAGGGTCTGTGCGCCCACGGTTACCGTATCACCGGATACCAGCCAGCGATCTGGCTCGAAGGCGTCGGCCTCAGGGAAATTGGCCATGCGGCACCACTCGGGTAGACGGTCGATCCAGAAGCGGTCACCCTCGTGCGGGCCCTCGATGGGTATCTCAAGCTTCTGGCGCAGCACATCCGATGCCGCGCAGTGATCCATATGACCATGCGTGAGGAGAATCTTCTCGACCGCGCCATCAAGCTTTTCGACCGCTGCCAAAATACTGTCAACGTCACCGCCCGGATCGACGATAGCCGCCCTTCCCGTTTCCTCGCAGCGCAGCACAGAGCAGTTCTGCTGATAGGGCGTCACGGGAACAATCATTACTTTGATGCTCATCAGTGCGTCCTAGGCTGCCGCAGGCGCTTTTTCACCCACGCTCGAATCTGCCTTGGGATCAAAGTAAACCTCTTCGTCGAACTGGCTCTCGCTGCGACCCACCACCACGGCGGCGGTTGCGTCACCAGTAACGTTAACCATGGTGCGGACCATATCCAGGAGGCGATCCACGCCGATTATCAGGGCAATCCCTTCTACGGGCAGGCCAGCCTGCTCCAGCACCAAAGCCAGGGTGATAAGACCTACACCGGGAACCGCAGCCGTGCCGATAGAGGCCAGCGTCGCAGTCAGGATGACGGTGACATAAGCCGACATGGAGAGGTCAAAACCATAGACCTGAGCGATAAACACTGTGGCCACACCCTGCATGATGGCCGTGCCGTCCATGTTGATGGTGGTTCCCAGGGGCACCGTGAAACCGGCTACGGAATTATGCACGCCGAGCTTCTTCTCTACGGTACGTAGGGTGATGGGAAGCGTCGCGCCAGAGGATGCCGTTGAAAATGCAAAGGCCCAAACCGAGCGCATCTTGCGCATCATCACGCGCGGCGGAAGCCCCGTAAATGTCTTCAGAAGAAGGCTATAAGTCACCGTGCCATGGAACAGCAGCACCGCCAGCACCGTGAGGAAATACGCGCCGAGATCAACGATGGCGCCAAGACCCATGCTGGCGAAGAGCCGGGCGAGCAACGCAAAAACACCGTAAGGCGCGAGGTTCATAAGCACCCCGACCATCTTCATCACGATGGCCTCTAGGTCTTCGAAGAAGGCGCCAACGCGTTTGCCGGCGTCACCCGCCTGGGAGATGGCATAGCCAAACAGCAGAGCGAATACGATAATTTGCAGCATCTCGCCATCGGCCATTGCCTTGATGGGGTTGGCCGGGAAGATGTTGATGAGCACGTCCTTCAGCGCCGGCGGGGCCGTTGGAGTAAAGGAGGCGTTGGATTCGAGCTGAACGCTGCTGCCGGGACCGATAATGACGGCAACGACGAGAGCGACCGTGACCGCTATAGCGGTTGTACCCAGATAGAAGAGCAGCGTCTTACCTGCAATGGGGCCCATGCGGGCACTATCGCCGAGCGAGCTCGAGCCACAAACCAGAGATACAAAGACCAAAGGCACGACGAGGAGTTTCAGGGAGGCCACGAAGACCTGGCCAACAACGTCAAACAGCCCGCCAACAAGCCAGTCGTTAATGATCACCTCGAGGGTGCCCTCAACTCCGCTACCACCGGCGATCAGATTCAGCACGGAACCAACAAAGATTCCGCCGACCATGGCCACGAGAATGCGATTGGTCAGAGTCATTCCGTCGCCTCCTGACACACGCCGTCGACATAGCCCGTCACCGTTTCATCGGCGCAGGCGTTGCAGGATGAGGCGTGAGTTTCCCGGTGACCATCCTCATGACTGGCGCACACCGGCGCGTAGATAGTGGTGCACACCATCGGGCGCGTTTCCGGGCACGCCGCGAGGGAGTTTTCCACGGACGGGGGTGGCGCGACACAGCCGACGACGAGCAGGGTCGCCATCAGCGCGCTTAATGCGTTGATTACTATAGAAAAAGGCATCGAAAACACGACAAAAAAAACGGCCGCAAGGTTACCACATATAGGGTTCCCTTGCGGCCCATCGGATGACAGCGGCTGTCTGGCGGATCAGGCGGCGAAACGGCCCGCCTGATAATCGCGAATCGCCTCTTCGATCTCTTCCGTCGTGTTCATAACAAAAGGACCGTAATGCACCACGGGCTCGCGAATTGGCTTACCGCGCAAAACCAGGACTCCCGCACCATCATCTCCGGCTTCGAGGCGCAGCGTGTCGCCGTCACCAAACACCAGGAGTTGTCTGGGCCCGCGTTCGCCGTCCCGCGAATGGATGCTACCGTCGTACACGTAAACGATCACCGTCTCACCCTCGTCCGTCTCGAGGATCGCCTCAGATCCAGCGCTGACCCGTACGTCGGCGAGCGCCGCCTGGGGCGCAAGCTCATGCAACGGTCCGCTCACCTCAGACTGACCAGCCAGTTCCCAGGATCCAGATACCGCTGTGAGTTGCACACCATCCGCCTCGACCTTGGCGAGTTCGTCCACGGGAAGATCCCGATACCTTGGCGTTTCCAGCTTCTGGGACGCTGGCAGGTTGAACCACAGCTGGAAGCCGTGAAGGCCATGACTATCCTGCGTTGGCATCTCTGAGTGGACGATACCGCGGCCGGCGCTCATATACTGCGCGCCACCGCTGCGGATCTCCCCGCGGTTGCCCTGGCTGTCCTCGTGAATGATGCCGCCATGCTTCATGTACGTAAGCGTCTGCATGCCGCGATGCGGATGAGGCGGGAAACCGGCCTCAAAGTCTTCGCGGTGATCGGAGCGAAGCTCATCAATCATGAGTACGGGATCCATGGCCGCGTGGCCAAATCCCGCAATGCGCTGGATCGCCACTCCGGCGCCGTCCATGCTCGGCTGTGCACGCATCACGTCTGTCAGTTGTCGGTTCATCGTGACCTCCTGTTCGTTGATGGGATGCACTTTAAATATTGATTAGTAGAAAGAAAATTGCTTTATTTGGCCTATATCTTACGATTTTATAGGATTAAGTTATGAGCAGAAGCACCCTCGAACAATGGCGTATGTTCCGCGCGGTAGTGGAACAAGGCGGCTTCGCCCAGGCCGCAGACGCTATTCACAAAAGTCAGTCGAGCATCAACCACGCGGTCCACAAACTCCAGGACCAGCTCGACCTCCAGCTACTGGAAGTTGTGGGGCGCAAAGCGCAGCTCACGGACGCCGGTGCCCTTATGCTACGCCGGGCCACCCAGCTCCTTGATCAGGCGGAGCAGCTCGAAACGATCGCCGGAAGCCTTGCCATCGGGAACGAGGCGGAACTGCGTGTCGCAGTGGACGAGATCTATCCCCAGCACTGCCTTGCCGATGCGCTGGAGCAACTGACGAATGAGTTCCCTCACACGCGCGTCGAGTTGATAGAGACCGTGCTCTCCGGCGGCCCCGAGCGCCTCATTCAAGGCGACGTGGACTTGCTTGTCGCCGGACAAGTGCCCCCTGGTTTCCTCGGGGAGCCCCTCATAGAGGTGGATTTCATCGCTGTTTCCCACCCGGAGCACCGCCTGCAGAGCCTGGATCGCCTTCTAAATCTTCAGGACCTCGCCGGAGAACGTCAGATCGTTGTCCGTGACTCTGCATCCGGGGCAAGGGTCGACTCAGGGTGGCTCGGGGCCGAGCAACGCTGGACCGTCAGTCACCTGGCGACATCCATTGCGATGATCGCCCGAGGGATGGGATTTGCCTGGCTGCCTGAGACGCGAATCTACTCACTGCTCAACGAGGGTCGCCTTAAAGAATTGCCTCTCGAACACGGCTCCCGACGACGCGTCGCCCTTTATCAAACCTACGCGGACCCGGATAAAGCAGGCCCGGCCACCTGCCGGCTGGGTGAACTATTGCAGCAGCAGGCTGACAGCCTGGATTTATCCGAATAAATCGAAAGTAATTGCCGATATTCAGCGATTTTTATTTTGGTTTAACGAAACTAAATTAGACCCATTCCTTCTCAAGCACTTGGAGATACTGAAATGGGACTACTCGTAGACGGCGTCTGGCAGGACCGCTGGTACAACACGAAAGAATCAGGCGGCCGCTTCGTTCGCGAAGACGCGCAATTCCGTAACGCCATCGGTGACGAGGCTTTTCCCGCTGAATCCGGGCGCTACCATCTGTACGTGTCCCTGGCCTGCCCCTGGGCCCATCGCACCTTGATTGTTCGCAGCCTGAAGCAACTCGAAGAGCACATCTCCGTTTCGGTGGTATCGCCCATCATGTTAGAGAACGGCTGGAGCTTTAACACGGACGAGGGCAGTACCGGCGACGATCTGTACGGCAGTGAGTTCATGCACCAGATCTACACCCGCGCCAAAGCTGATTACAGCGGCCGAGTGACTGTGCCCGTCCTCTGGGACAAGAGAATAGAAACCATCGTCAGCAATGAGTCTTCGGAAATCATCCGCATGCTCGGCACCGCCTTCGACAGCGTCACGGGCAACACGCTCGACCTCTACCCCGAGACACTGCGCGGCGCTATCGACGACTGGAACGCGCGCATCTACCCCGCTATTAATAATGGCGTTTACCGCGCTGGTTTTGCGACGAGCCAGGAAGCGTACGAAGAGGGCTACAACGATGTTTTCCGGGAGCTCGATCACATCAACGCGCATTTGGAAAATAATCGATTCCTCGCGGGCGATCAGCTCACCGAAGCAGACATCCGTCTGTTCACCACCCTGATCCGTTTCGACGCGGTGTATCACGGGCACTTCAAATGCAATCGTCAACGGCTAGAAGACTTCTCCGCGATCCCGGGTTATGTGAGGGACATCTTCCAGCTCTCGGGCGTCGCTGAGACCGTGGACTTCAGCCACATCAAGACGCACTACTACGCCTCCCATGGGACGATTAATCCTACGGCCGTGGTACCCGCAGGTCCCGATATCGACTACATGAGCGCCCATGGACGAGAGGTGCTCAGCACTCGCGCGGCGGCGTAAGTGCGGCGTAAGAGAGCTGGCGCGCCCGCGCGCCACCGGTACCAGCGAGAAGCAGGGAACATCGAATCGATGCTCCCTTTTTCTGCTCACGTCCCGTCGAGTGCATCACAATGAAGCGCCCTTACCCGATTAGGTCGACATCAAGAGAGGCTACGAGGAAACAAATAATCCTCGAGCGACGCGATGCCTTCCGTGACATCACTCCAATGCTCTACGGGCAGGCTGAGGGAAAGAAAGCCCGCCGTCGGCAGGTTGTCGAGGGCCAGACGCCCGACCAATTGATTGCAGAGATCGGTAAGCCCCGGATTGTGCCCAATGAGGAAACAACGCTCTGCTGCGCCGTCCAAACGTTGCATCCACTCCATTAGTTCCCGATAGTCGAAGGTATAAAGAGCCTCGTCGATCTCATGAACCTGCATGGCCAGCGCTGGCCAGCCCTCGCAGACACCTTCCAGAGTCTGCCTGGCGCGCACTGCCGAGCTGCAGTGAACAAGCTGAGGATCGATCCGCGCGGCCAATGCTGCCCCCATGCGAGGAGCATCGCGGCGACCCCGGTCATTGAGCTGGCGGTCATGATCGCTGAGGGACGCCGAATCCCAGCTGGATTTAGCGTGGCGCAGGAGATAAAGACGCTTCATGAGTGGCTCCCGGATGCGCGCTTCGCTTCAGGCGCAAAGGCTATACTGTGCTTTAGAGGAAGACTAGGCCTCTCTGGGGACACGCGCCATGCTTCGATCAGTCAATTTGCGGGACTACATGCTCCCGAATCCGGCGACCGTCCGTAGCAACGCCAGCCTAAAGGAAGCGATGACCATCATCCTCGATAACCGGATCTCTGGCCTGTGCGTGGTAGATGAACACGACAACCTGGTCGGCATCCTTTCGGAGCTCGACTGTCTCCGGGGCGTGCTCTCTTCGGTGTACAACAAGACCAGCATGGGGATCGTGCGAGACTATATGGCGAGGGAGCATCTCATCGTCGCGCATCCAGACGAAGATATCGTGGATGTCGCGCAGGACATGCTGATGAACAACAAGCGACGTCGGCCAGTGGTGGAAGACGGGAAGCTGGTGGGCCAGATCACCTGCCGTCAATTGCTGAGTGCAGTGATGGATTTTGAGAAGCTGAGTTAACCCCGGCATTGCCGAAGCGAAAAGGCACGCCATTCTTTACGCTACATCAGACCTGCGCGCACAACCACCATCACCACGCCACGGCATCCTCATCAGGTTTCTCGCCTGCGCCCTCCCTTGCACGCGGGGGTAAACTCGCTAAGGCAGGGGGGCCTCCACCCCGCTTCTCGCCTCGCTCTCTTTTCGCGACTCGCTACATAATCCAATGCCTGGGCTCTGGATAGGGCCTACACCTCATTCTGAATTGGCAATGCGCGGTTAAGACCGAAAACTCCGCGCCGATCACGGGCGAAAAGTGTGAACTATGCCCAGAACTCTGAACAAACTGCGTGATCCAAGAGAACTCCACCCCTAACAATGAGCCTCCCCATGATGAAGGCGCGCTCCATGCGGTTCGCTTCTGCACTGCTTCGACTATCACTGACCGCACTGACCGCACTGACCGCGGCGGTGTGTCAGACAGCTTTTGCCAATGGCAGCATAAAAGAGATCTCCGTGCTCTCTGCCAACGGAGAGCCCGTACCCGGCGTCGTGGTTGCCCTTGAGCCCCTTGATCAGAATGCGGACATGGCGCCGGCGCCGGGCGCCATGGATCAAATCGATCGTCAGTTTGTACCCCACATCCTGGTGGTTCAGCGAGGAGCTGAGGTCCGCTTTCCGAATTCAGACTCCATCAAACACCACGTTTTTTCTTTTTCCGCGGCTCGGACCTTCGAAATCCGGCTGTTTGATGACTCTCAGGAGGAGAGCCTCGACTTCCCTAGGGCAGGCAGCGTTGAACTTGGCTGCAACGTCCATGACTGGATGCTGGGATACATTTATGTCGCTGACACACCGCACTTCACCCGCACGAATCGACAGGGCATTGCGGAACTGACTGTGCCGGATGGCGACTATCGGGTGAGGATTTGGCATCCCCGAATCCAAGATGACGAACGCCTTTTATTGGGCAGCCTGAGCAGGAACTCAAGCAACTACATCCACCGGCTTAAGGAACCCCTATTACCCAACTACGAACAGGAGTCTGTCGGCGAGCTCCAAGACTATGACTGAGAAACGCCACCGACAAAGCAAGTCTCTCAGGTCCAGAATTCTGGGCCTGTTTCTCGCTACGATCTGTGTGGTCGCCCTGCTCACCTTGTATATCGCGCAGGATGCAGCCTTCGTTCACTCACGACAGCAACTGGAGTCCCAGCATCTTGCCGCCTCCCGGGTGATAGCCGATCGACTGGAAACCCGTGCAACACTCCTGCGCGACGGACTTGCAGACCTTACGGGCAACTTCAGCATGAAACAGCTGGTTGCATCCGCAAAAGAAGATCCGGGATCGCTCATTGCCGCTATGGAAAACTACCGTCAGCGCCTGGGTGGTGATTTCTTCGCCGTGTTCGACAGTGACGGAAACGTTTTGGCCTCCTCCCTGCCGCTGGAACCCGGCTTCATTAAGCCCGAGGAGTACTCGGAGGAGGGACTCACCTGGACGGACATCGCATCGGATCATTATCTGCTTAAGACCGTAGCCATGCGATTTGTCCAGAGTTCACCACGGGTCAATGCCTGGCTGGCCATGGGGCAGCGCAGCAACAGCCTTATCGACGAACGCCTCGCTGCGCTCACCGGTATGCAATTGACCCTTCTGTCACAAATCGACGACGGCACCGTTTGGGGTTCGACGCTGGAGACGACTAAAGCGGGTGCGGTTTCCGAAGCGGTGAAAGGGCGCGCCCTTGGCATCAATGACATCACGGTAACGGGCGAGCCTATGGTAATGGGGATCAATGAACTGCAGAGCACCCCCACCGTATTGACGATTTCCAGTCAGCCTCAGTCGTCGGCCTACGTTTCTTACGAAGAGATGCTCTGGCGACTCGGCATCGTGCTGCTTCTCGCGACCTCCCTGGCCGCATTCGCCGCCCTGCGAATTTCTGAGGGCATTACGCGCCCCATAAGCAAGCTCGTGGAAGCAGCAAACCGCATCAGCCGAGGTGACGATGCGCTCGAGTTACCCACCAGGGGCACGCGGGAGGTAAACGTACTCACGCAGTCGATCGTGGACATGCAGCTGGGCATTCGCGAACGCGAAAAGGAAATAAACAGGCTGGCGTTTTTTGATGCGCTTACGGGCCTGCCGAACCGGAACCAGTTTGAGAGTCACGTCGACCAGCGCATCGCCAACGAAACGGGACAAGCCGTTATTGTTGCGCTGATGGACGTCGATCATTTCAAGGAGATCAACGATACGGTTGGCCACGCGGCGGGCGATAAGTTGCTCGAAGCTATCGCAAAACGACTGAAGGCATGGGCGAAGGCCGGCGATTTCACAGCGCGCATGGGGGGCGACGAATTTGCTGTAGTGACAAGCCGCTTAAACGCCACCAAGGCGGCCCTTTTGGGAGAAGACCTGGCCACGCTGTTTGAGCAACCTTTCTCACTGGAGGGGCTGCAGCTTGATGTGAATGTCAGTATAGGTCTGGCGGCTTATCCTGATCACGGAGCGTCTTCGCAGCCGCTGCTGCGTCGCGCGGATATCGCCATGTATCGATGCAAGGGCTCTCATTCGAAGATCCGTGTCTTCAGCGATGAGCTCGACCAGCATTCCGTGCAGCGTCTGAGTCTGATGTCGGAACTAAAAGAAGCCCTCGTCGACGGGCAGCTGTCCCTTCACTATCAACCCAAGCTCTCGCTTTCGTCGGGCGAGGTCGAGTGCTCCGAGTGCCTGATTCGATGGGAGCATCCCGAGTACGGGATGATTCGACCGGACGAATTCATTGGCCTCGCGGAACAAACGGGCTCCATCCGAATCGTTACACAATGGGCCATTAAAACTGCGCTGGAGCAACAGGCGCGCTGGCGTGAAAAGGGGGTCCTGTTAGGAGTGGCGGTGAATATCTCTGCGCTCGACCTGGCTGATATGAGCCTGCCTGCCTATGTCGGCGAACTGCAGACCCGTCTGAAGCTGCCACCGGAAAAGCTGACGCTCGAAGTTACCGAGAGTGCTGTGATGGAAGACACGGAAACCGCCATGCTGGCGCTCGAGAACCTGCGCCGTATGGGCGTGCAGCTGTCCATCGACGATTTCGGGACGGGTTTCTCGTCCATGGCGCAGCTCAAACAAATGCCGGTCAATGAACTAAAGATCGACAAGGCCTTCGTCTTGAACCTGGCATCCAACCAGGATGATCAGACGATGGTTCGGACTTTTCTATCGCTGGCGGAGAACCTGGGGCTAACAACGGTGGCGGAGGGCGTAGAGGATCAAGCTGCACAAGATCTGCTCGCTCGTATGGGGTGCTCTCGTATACAAGGCTATCATTTAAGCAAGCCGCTGCCTGTAGAGGCGTTCGAAGCCTGGATAGCCGCAAGGTGAGCCAGGGGCATGAAGCATTCGTCATCCAGCCCCGGGGCATCGAGCCGTCAATGTGACGTCTTGCCAATGAATCGCTGTCGACTTAGTCCTGGTAACGAAGCCCTGACAAAGAAACCATGATAATGAAGCCCTAATGATGAAACTTAGGCGATGACGTTCTTGGGACTGCTGCGACTCTCTTTCGTACCGCTGGCGCTCGCATCTGCCTGCTTCGCCATAGTGCCGAGGGCAACGGCGCTAGAGGTCAAAGGCCTCGCCCAGCTCTCCTTTGTTGATGGCGACTCCAAAACAAGTTTTATCAACAGCGGCACAGGTATTCTGCGCTACGACGGCGGAAGCGCCGAACTCTCCCAGGGCGTACTCGAACTGACGCAGGACTTCGATGGGGGTTTGACAGCCAGTGCCACGTTTAATGCCTTTTCCGACGGCGATCTGCATGTGGGGCTCACCCAGGCGCTCGTCGATTGGAAACCGCTGAGCGCAAATGCGGTACGTTTCAAAGGCCGCGCGGGTTTTTTCTACCCGAGGATGTCAGCCGAGAACACCGACATCGGTTGGCTATCGCCTTATACCTACACGCCTTCTGCCATCAACAGCTGGATCGGCGAAGAAATGCGGATCGCGGGCTTAGAGGCAACCCTTTTTAGCCCCGGCCGTAGTCGACGGAGTCCCTGGAGCTGGGAGATCAATACCGCCGTCTATGGCGGGAATGATCCGGCGGGGAGTATTCTCAGCTGGCGCGGATTCGCGCTTCACGCCCGTCAAAGTCTGCACCACGATCGACTGCAGTTTGCACCGCTGCCATCCGTGATCCCACCCAGCACTGTTTCTGGCCCGGCCTGGGTCGAGCCTTTCCACGAAATCGATGGTCGGCTCGGAGGCTATATCGGCGCTCATCTGCGGCGAGCATCTGGCCCTGACCTGCGCGTTTACTACTACGACAACAACGGAAATCCCAATGAGCTGAACTCCGATCGGCTGTACGCGTGGGACACTCGCTTCTGGTCCCTGGCGTACGCCCATGAATTTAGGCCGGGGTGGACCCTCCTCGGCCAGTGGATGGTCGGTGAAAGCCATATGGGGGACGCCCTCGTCGACATCGACTTTGATGCGCACTATGTCATGCTGAGCCACGCCAGCGGGCGACACCGATGGACCCTTCGGTACGACGGTTTCGACGTCGACGAAACCGATGCTTATCCGAAAGACCCCAATAATAGCGACGGGAGCGCTTGGACCGCTGCCTGGCGCTATACCCCGCGTAAAGATCTGGAGGTGGGGGTTGAGTATCTCGATACGCGAAATTCCGCGGCGAATCGACCGACTGTTGGTGAGCCGATCAACGCGCGGCAGCAGCAGCTGCTCTTTTCACTGCAATACAGGTTTGGCGGTTGAAGGCCTAGGGGCCCATCGTCGGGCAAACTCAGGAGCGCCGCTGCGCTATCCCTCGGGGTGTAGGTTGCGCTTGGATGTAATCGCTAACACTACAGTTAGAACAACCATAGCTGCGAAAAGAAGCGCGGAGCCAGGCACCATGGCAGGCGCCCAGTTCCATCCACTGAGGGCTTCGCCGCTGGCGCTCTGTAGCTCCACGGCAACATTCATGGCCACAACAACGACAAAGCAGAGATGGCTCTGCCAGAGCATGTAGAGTGTGTGGATAAGAAAGCGCGAGGGGCTCGTCAACCGCCAGGCTACGGTCCAGAAGGACGCGAGATAGAGAGCCGCAGCAACCACAAAGAGCAGCGATAGCATCGCAACATACTGAAGATGCGCTATCGCTAGAGACGCTGATTCTGATGGACTCACGGTCGTTCTCCCTTCAGGCGCACATTGTAGCTGGACGCTTGCAGCACTCAGCGTGCGAAGTATTACCAACCCTAGGATGGGAATTATCAAACAACACGACGGTCCAATGGGGCATGAAACGACGTACATTTTTAAAAGCAGTGACCAGCACTGCACTTGGAGCGGCAAGCCTGACGGCAGTGCCGTTGGTATGGGCCAGTGAAAGAGCGAGCAGCATGCTAGATAAGCTACACGAGCAGTGGCGCGACTTTCTTCCGGCGGGCGCTGAGACCGTGTCGCCCGAAGATACCTTAACGCTATCTAAGGAAGAGTGGCAGGAGCGCCTAGCTTCGGCCCTGGCCTTCGACGTGCTCCGGCGCGAGGGTACAGAGCGTCCTTTCACAAGCGCGCTCAATGATGAAAAGCGCGATGGCGTATTCGTCTGCGCCGGCTGTGACAACCCGCTTTTTACATCCGCTATGAAATACGAAAGCGGCACCGGATGGCCGAGCTTCTTTACGGCAGTACCAGGCGCCTTCGAAACAAAGAGAGACTACAAACTGATCCTCCCGAGAACGGAGTATCACTGCCGTCGCTGCGGCGGCCACCATGGTCACGTTTTTAACGACGGGCCGGCACCTACCGGCGAGCGGTGGTGTAACAACGGGGTTGCGCTTCGCTTTCTACCTAAGGACGCTGCGTAGGCTTCAAATCGCCGTAGTCGAGGCGAGGGACGATCCGGCGCAAAAAAATGGAGCACCTTCAACGGGATGCTCCATTTTATGTTTTCCCGCGACGTCTTAGTAAATCGGTCGCTCGATGGGATTACCTTCGTAATCGTCCTCAATCATTAGCCAACGGAAGTGAAGTGCCTCACGGGCTTCTTCCGTCATTCGTCCGGCCAGTTCGGCGTCTGAGCCGGCGGCATCCAAGTCGTCCAGTTCATAGCTGAAACACAGCCTGGACTCGGGAACCACCGCGCACTCATCGTCGTAATCGGTACAAGCTTCGCGGGCACCGGAAAAGTCGCCCTGAGCAACCAACACGGTAATCACCGCAGCGTAGTCGCGACATTCACCGGCGCCGGAACCGAAAAGAAAGCCATCGATGCCGCTGCCGCGGGCCGACTCTGCGGATGATAGTGCAGACGCATAGTCGCCCTGCTCCGCATGGTAGTAGGTCTGGTAGTCGGGACGGGTGGTACAGGCGGTCAGGCCGAGGGAAACGCAGAGAGTCGCAAGGATTGGAGCACGCATGCCGAGTCTTCCGTAAATTCGATGGCCGGCATTATAGCTGTGATGGCGCCTGGGAGCCGCGTTCTGCGACGATCGGTTATCTGGCCACGTCAAGCAGCGGAACCTTCGTCGGGCTCCTTTGGCTCCCAGAGCTCTATTTTTCGACCATCGGGATCCAGGAACCAGGCGAAATTGCCATAATCCGTATCTTCGCGCGGCTGTAGCTGCGTGGCGCCTGCGGCCTCCGCCCGCTGAACAACCGCGGTCAGGTCGTCAACGATCAGGTTCATCATGAAGGGCAGCGTCGAGGGAGCAAAGTAGTCGGTATCCCCGGAGAACGGACCGAATATCGTGCGCGCACCGGTGGGAAACCGTGCAGCACTGTCTGCGTGGATAAAGTCAAAGCCGCAGTACTCGTTTGGATCCATCCCCAGTACATCGCGGTACCACGCCACGGTTGCATCGCGATCTTCACAGCTAAAAAAAACGCCACCAACGCCCAAAACTCTGCCTTGTTCTTCACTCATCAGGCCATTCCTCACTTCTTCTACTCAAGCGTAGATCACTGCGAGCGCCAATTCATCCTATTTGCTCTAAAACGGCGCCGTATGCACTAGACTGTTACCGGCGCCAACACTGTCGAACTGTGTGCAGCTCCCGGGAAGCAATTCATGAATACATCCGTCAAACCGCCTGCCTGGTTCTGGGTCGTGGCTACCATCGGCCTGCTATGGAATCTCATTGGTGTCGCGGCATTTATTAATGACGTTTTCTTTCTCGATCCGGAAACGTTGGATGCACTTACGCGGGAGTTTTATGCGCAGCGTCCAGGCTGGGCTATGGCTGCCTACGGCACTGCTGTCTTTGGGGGCGCACTGGGCTGCATAGCGTTACTCCTGCGAAAGGCCTGGGCAATACCGATGCTTCTAGTCTGTCTCGCGGGAATTGTTATACAGAATGCACAGGCCCTACTGATCGGTGACGCACTGGAAGCCTTCGGACCAGAAGGTCTGGTACTTCCTGCGATGGTGTTTGCTATCGCGGTATTTTTGGCGTGGTTCGCCAGCTATTCGAAAGCTCGCGGCTGGTTAGACTGATTCACCGCTAACCCGATTCGATCTGCACGACTCAAAGCCGACGCTACAATGGTGCCACGACCCTCCTCTAACTTACGGATCAACCCGTGGCGAAACTCTACTTCCACTATTCCTCGATGAACGCCGGCAAATCAACGGCGCTACTGCAATCGAGCTACAACTATGCCGAGCGCGGCATGCGTACCATCGTACTGACACCAAAGCTTGATGATCGCTTCGGTTCTGGAAAAGTGACGTCTCGAATCGGCATTTCCGCGGATGCCATTATCTTCCAGGCGACCACGGATCTTTTCGAGCTTGTTAAGGGGAGGGATGAGTCCGAGGGCGTGGACTGTGTGCTCGTCGATGAAGCGCAATTCATGAGTCGAGCGCAGGTACAGCAACTTGGTAACGTTTGCGATGAGCTCAACATCCCGGTGCTCGCCTATGGGTTGCGGACAGACTTCCGCGGTGAGCCTTTTGAGGGCAGCCGTTATTTGCTGGCGTGGGCTGATAACCTGAAAGAGATTAAAACCGTCTGTCACTGCGGTAAAAAAGCCACGATGGTTGTTCGGGTGGACGAGGAAGGACACGTCATCCGCGAGGGCGCTCAGGTCGAAATTGGCGGCAACGAGCGTTACGTATCGCTATGCCGAAAACACTTCACGCTAGGGATGGCCTTTCCATCCTCCACATCCAGCAAAAAAGAGAAGCGATCTCGAGCGAGTAACGATCATTCCGAGGATGAGAAGCTTGAGTCCCGCGCCTTGGCGGCTAACTCAGACCGCTAGCCCCGATGATCCACGAGCTAATACTCGCGGTCCTGCAGCTCGGTCTGCCCATTGCACTCATCACTGGCTTGCTTTTACGCCGCCTCTACGACCGCGGTGCGCTGTCCAGAGACGACGACTTCGATGATCTCGGTGGCAAGATCAAACCACGGGGCGTCACCGACTTTGTTGAATCGAAATGGGTCATGCTGGGAGGCGGGTTTTATGGCGCCGCGGCGCTCTGGACTCTGATCGTTATGGAAATCGCACAGGGGCTAGGACTACTGTCCGACCTGCCCTGGCTCATTGAGGAACTTCAGCGAGGCGTCATTAACCTCGCCATCACCTTTTTCATCGAGCAGTTGATGACTTTCATAGATGCGGCCCTATGGTTCCTGTACTGGCCATCACAAAGTAGCTTCATCGCTCTTTGGTTCATCGTGGCGTACTTCAGTTATCAAATCGGTGCTCGTTACGCCAAGGACAGCGCCTAAAACACCCAGATTCCTTATGTACTCTGTGCACAGTAATTGCGAAATGCAGACTGCCGGTACACTATTGAACCAATGAATTGGGATGATTACCGGCTGATTCTGGCCTTGGTCCGAGAGAAATCCGTGCGTGGGGCCGCACGCAGCCTAGAAGTCAGTCACGCCACCGTGTCACGACGGCTCGCCCACCTCAATCGTCAGCCAGGTGGACCGCTTATTCAGAAGTCGCCCTCAGGACTGTGGCCCTCGAAAGCGGGCGCTGTGGTTTTCGAAGCCGCTCAGAAGATGGAAGCCATCGCCAACGAGGCCGCCCGTAAGCAACGCGCTGTCGAACCTCGCCTGGCCGGCCCTCTTTGTCTGTCTGTGCCGATTCCCGTGTTGCAGTATCTGCTGCTACCGGCTGTCACCGAGTTTCGGGAGCTCTATCCTGCCGTGGAGCTCACTATCGATGCGACAGACAATCTGGTCGATCTTGATCGTGCCGAAGCTGATATCGCCATACGCTCTTCAGACACGCCGCCGGAGCACTGGGTGGGCCGCCGCCTTTTTCCCTATATGCTCTCTTTTTATGGTCATCGGGCGTATCTTGAGGCTACGCGTCCCACGGATTATCAATGGATCGCGCCGGAGGAAGGCATTACACGGTGGCCCGAGTGGCTCGAGGAATCGCCCCACCCCGATGCGCCGGTCTCCCTGAGAATAACGAGTATCGCGGGACGCTTTCATGCCCTGCGCGAAGGCATGGGCATTGGCCGCGCCGCATGCTTCATGGCGGATCAGGAGCCCGATCTCGTGCGACTGACCAATGCGCCGTTCACAGCTGCCGAAACCTTCTGGGTTCTTAGCCATCCGGACTTTGCAAAAACCAAACGAGCGACAGTAGCGACACGATTTTTCTCGGACTACCTTCGCGATCGCAAAGGTTTAATTCAGGGCATCTCCTAAACATTGGGTTTGACCACCCGGAAAGCACCATTGGTACATAAATGAACCACTCGGTATCCATTTTAGGCCGCGTGTTTTCCCCTCAATTTCACTACGGTAACGGCTCCCCAACCAACGGAGAGGCCGTCATGCTGATTTCAGACCACGTTCGAGTACTACGTAAACCACTGAGTGCGGCCCTGCTGTGCCTGGCCGGACTCGGCGTATATGGAGCGGAAATACCAGCAGACACCAAGACCTTGGAGATTCCCTATCGCCAGGGACAGCTCATGTCATTGATTGCGGTGGATCCCAAGGAGGGAGAAGCGGCTGCGACGGCACGACAGAAGTACCTGGGTGGAGCGATTCGACTGGCTCGGGAATACGGCCTGGAAACACTCGGGAGTCTTTCTGTGTCGATGGCGATTATCGGCGACTTTCATCCCAGTGCGCTCGTCTTTTATGCCTGGCCCAGTGAGGAGGCTGAGGCGAGTTTTGCGTCAGCACCCGGTTGGTCATCGATCCGTGAAACAAGGCCGTTCGGGTGGGATGAGCTACGCATACACGACCGCGTTGCGACGAAAGATGAAGCGCTGACCTTTCGCTCTGACCGGTTCTACACGCTGGCTACAGCGTGGATAAATCCAGAGTATCCACGGGACTACGAGACCTATCTTAAAAACATCGAACCTGCCATGGCCGCCGCGGGCGGGAGATTCTTCTATGAGATGGAGTCACCGGATTTCGTATCGCTGCAGGACGGGCTCGAGACCCCATCAAGGCTCACGCTGGTGGAGTGGAAGGAGCCCGCTGCTCTGGACCGCTTTCTGAACTCACAAGGCTTCAAGCGAAACGCGGAGCTTCTGAACCGGGGAACCAGCGCTTTCGAACTGCTATCCCTATCCGTCAATCCTCGAACATAGATCCTGAAAAAAAATCCCTCGCAACAGGGTCTTGGAAGAAGCTGTGAACGATCAAACCAGTTTCTGAACCGCCTTCGAGGCGGCGATAACACCCTTATCGAAATAGGCTTCGTGGTTAATTTCAATTTTGTCGAGATCGTAGAGGTAATTAACCATGATGCCCATTGATTGCTCGACGCCTTTACTGGACGGATCAGCGCCCCAATTCAGTCGATGCAGGCTGGCACCGTTGCCAAGGTGGAACCGAGCGACGGGATCCTTAGCAAGGGGACCGCTCTTTTCCCGCACGAGATAACGGGCACAGAGTTTCAATAACTTGTCACGGGCAGCCGAAGACACCGCATCTACGGACTCGACCGAGCGCAAAGTCTCTACGAGTTCTTCATCCAATTGCTCCTCAAGATCCGTCTCCTGAAGCCAGGCACGAAATCCTGGGATTGGAGACAGTGTCACGAAGGTCTTGATAGCAGGTCGCTCCTGCTGCAGTTCCTGTACCACCTGCTTGATCAAAAAATTGCCAAAGGAAATGCCGGCAAGGCCGCTGTGGCAGTTGCTGATCGAATAGAAGATGGCGCTGTTTTGCTCACTGACTGGCAGACTATCTCTTTCCTGCTCCAGGAGTGGCGTCACCGCGTCGGCGACCCCATTGGTCAAAGCTACCTCAACAAACACCAGGGGGTCGTCTGGCATGGCTGGATGAAAAAACGCGTAGCAGCGCCGGTCCTCCTGCAATCGATTGCGTAAGTCATCCCAACCATTGATCGCGTGCACGGCCTCGTAACTGATGATGCGCTCGAGCACAAACGCGGGCGCATTCCAGTCGATGCGCTCCATGTTCAAAAAGCCCTTGTTGAACCAGGAAATGAACAGATGCTTGAGATCGGCGTCGACGGGCTTCAAATGAGGCGTGTCCTTCATGAACCTCAACAAATCACCGCGCATGGCAACCAGCGTTTGTGTACCACCGGGCGCCATATTGATGCGGCGGAAGAGCTTCTGCCGAGGAGCTTCAATGGACTTGGCGATACGATTCAAGTTTTCAAAGCTTGGATCGTCGCTATAGACCTGTGCAGCCTCGATGACATCCTGCTCCTGAACCGCAAATTCCGTGGCTAGTTTCTCGAAGAACGAGAGCTGCACATCGCCCTTAAGTCGTGAAAGCTGCGTGGCAATCTCTTCGGCCAAAGCGAGCCCCGACGCTTCACCGCGGTGCTCGATCAAATCCCGGCACATATCGAGAAGTGCTTCACTTGAAACATCAGTTCCGCTCAACACGCCCTGACGGATGAGCAGATCACGACCGACCTCGACCACAGAGCCTAGAGCTCTGGCGATGGGATTCCGACGTTCAACGGTGTAAGCAGCAGCCATTTTTCATCCTAGAGCAGATAACGATCCTAGGGGATGTTACCGCTGGGCGACTCCCTTGCGGACTACCCCTGTAGGGCCGTAGAGATGAACCTTGATAGCGGGGCGGCGAACATAAGTAGTTGCACCATCGGTATGCGTTGCTAGGTACAAATCCTCGACGAACCGGCTGGCATCTGCGTCGAACGGATGGCCGTGACCCAGATCAGCTACTCGAGCAGGGTAAAATCGAGGAGCGCGATGGAGCATTGCCGAAGGCCGTTTCGCCTGCGTTCAGGCTCCATTTCCTTAAGATCTCGAGGAGAAAAGTATGGTCCGGTATCTCAGTGGCATCTTGTTGAGCTCGGTCATCGGCAGCAATACAGCGATGCCGTGCTCCGAAGCCTCCACTGCAATCCAGTACCTCAATGCGATTGACGACATGGACTGGGAACGTATGGCCTCGCATCTATCCGAGTCAGCCGTCTATGTAGATCCGACAATGATTCACTACGACCGAGACGCCATCCGCCAGGAGGGCCGGGAGGAAATCATCGAATTCTGGAGCGGAGAATCTGACGGATCCGGTACAAGCGATATTGAGTACACCGTTGCTAGCTGCATGGAGACCGCCGGATACCACGTCGTGAATTTGGACATCGACATCGAGGTCGCCGGAGAGTTTTGGAATGTAAATCAAGAGCGGATTTCCATACCCGGACGGGTGGTTTCGATAATCCGTATCGAGGACGATCGAGTCACGGAGCATCGGGATTACGTGGAGTATTCAGCGGCGGACCGGAGAGTGAGCGAACTCCAAAAGCAGTACGGAACGGCTTCACCAGATTAGGTATAGCAGCGCTCCTGAGGCCTCATCGCCTGCGGGGCAGATCCCACTGAGTTCGCTTGCTAATTCTTCAGCGGTGCTCCCTGAAGCTCTTTTTATGCCGCGCTCGCCAACCGCTCGCCCAAAGCTCGAATTTCTTCGACGGTCGCATTGGCAAAGGCAAACCGCAGGAAGCGCTCCTGCCCCGGCCCGAAAAAGCTCCCAGGCAGGCACAGGATGTTGTGATCCTTTGCCAACATCCGCGCCACTTCCTTTGCGCTGAGGTGCTCAAAGGGATGCCGGATGTACGCAAAGTAACCTCCGGCAGATACCAAGTGATAAGCGAGGTCGCCGTTTCTGAACACTTCCTTCAAAGCGCCCTCCCTTTCGCCGAGCATATCCCTCTTCTCTGCGACCCAGTTGCCACACTGCTGCAGACCATAGAGCGCTGCATCTTGTGAAATCCGAGGCGTACAAATCTGCATCGTATCCATGATCTTGGCGATCGCCTTGATCACTCGGTCGCTGGCGGAGATCGCTCCCACTCTATAGCCGGTCAAGCTGTAAGACTTCGAAAAGCTGTAAAGCTGAATGAGGGTCTCGTCCCAGCCCTGCTCTGGAATAAGGTTATGAGGCGGTCCATCGTCGTCCGACAGGAAGTCACGGTATGTCTCATCGAGAACCAACGCGATGCCACGCTCGGCGCAAAGATCCCTAAACTGATCGAGAACGGCTGGTGGGTAAATTGCCCCCGTGGGATTGCTAGGGGATACCAGCACGATGGCCCGTGTTGATTCGGTGATCATCGCCGCCGCCTGCTCAGGATCCGGCACTCCGGCGCGATCGTCCCTGAAAGGCAGATGCAGCGCTGTTATGCCCTGCATCTCGAGCCACATCTGATGATTGAAGTAGAACGGGACGGGCAGAATCACTGAATCGCCTGCTTTAGCGAGCGCGTGAATCGCCAGGCAGAAAGCCTGGTTACACCCCGCTGTGATTAGGACGTTCTCAGCGGCGACGCGTCCGTGGTAACGGTCGGCAACGCTCGTCGCCAGGGATTCGCGAAGCTCGGGTATACCTTCGATCGCAGTGTACTGTGCGGTCTCGAAAAGCGCAGCGCGTTCCGCGACGTGCGATCGAATCGACTCAGGCGGCGGATAACTCGGCACTCCCTGGGCCAAATCCAACAAGGGCTTGTCTTCAGGGAAAGTGCGCCCAGCAATCCAGGAATGCGCCTCGGCGATGGGAGGATCGATAGCCCCGAGAACGTCAGGGTTGAGAGTTAGGGACATGGACACTCAGTGACTATGAAAAGGAGCCGACTAGAGTAATTGCTAGAGGGTGCGTGTCTCAATGCTTCGCAGAGTTACTCGGCGCATTACCTCAAAAAATCCCCTCTCGTTTGGCGCCTAGCGACGGTGTACCCCTCTTTATGGGTAGGGCCCAACCCTCTTTATGGGTAGGGCCCACCCCTCTTTACGGGTGTGAGAGCCTGCCCCGCTTTATCGGGTACCGTAGGTCGCCGCCAGCTGCGGTGTTCGTCTAACCCACAAAGAACAACGCCCCACCCGTTTCCGGATGAGGCGTTGATATTTGGCGCCTGGCGATGACCTACTACTGGTCGCAAGCGTTGCTTGCGATCCTGCGGACGCCTGCGGCGCCAG
>JBCDGU010000011.1:0-139986 GCA_038750875.1 Pseudomonadota bacterium
GGCCTGAAGGCAACGGGGCGTGGTCGTATCACCGCGCGTCAGATTGAGGCCGCTCGTCGAGCAATGACCCGTCACATCAAGCGTGGCGGAAAGATCTGGATTCGGATTTTCCCGGACAAGCCGATCACCGGTAAGCCGTTGGAAGTTCGCCAGGGTAAAGGTAAGGGTAACGTCGAGTACTGGGTCGCCCAGATTCAGCCGGGCAAGATGCTGTACGAAGTACAGGGCGTTTCTGAAGAGCTGGCGCGCGAGGCGTTCCAGCTGGCGGCGGCGAAGATTCCCGTCTCCACAACGTTTGTTAAAAGGTCGGTGATGTAATGAAAGCCAGCGAATTGCGTGAAAAAAGCGCTGAGGAACTGGGTGAGCAGCTGCTCTCTCTCCGCGAAGAGCAGTTCAAGCTCCGCATGCAGTCGGCCACAGGTCAGCTGGGTCAGACCCACCTACTTCGCGAGAATCAGCGCGACATCGCGCGGGTGAAGACGGTGCTGCACAGCATGAACAATGAGGCAGGTGAATAAAGATGTCAGCTGAGAAAAGAACTCGTACCGTCACCGGTCGCGTTGTTAGCAACAAGATGGACAAGACCATCACGGTGCTCATTGAGCGTCGTGTTCGTCACCCCGTGTATGGCAAGTACTTGACCCGCTCCTCTAAGGTCCACGCGCATGACGCGGAAAACCAGTGCGGTATCGGAGATCTGGTGACGGTCGCTGAGACTCGTCCCATTTCCAAGAGCAAAACCTGGAATCTGGTTGAAGTGGTCGAGAAAGTGGAGAGCGCGGTCCAATGATCCAGACTCAGTCTTATTTGGAAGTTGCAGATAACAGCGGCGCGCGTCGCGTTATGTGCATCAAGGTGCTTGGCGGTTCCAAGCGCCGGTACGCCCGGGTTGGCGACCTCATCAAGGTCACCGTGAAGGAAGCGATTCCTCGCGGCAAAGTAAAGAAAGGTCAGGTAATGACCGCAGTTGTTGTGCGCACCAAGAAAGGCGTTCGTCGCCCTGATGGCTCGCTCATCAAGTTCGACGATAACGCCGCGGTTCTCCTGAACAACCAGGATGCACCGATTGGTACTCGTATTTTTGGCCCGGTAACCCGCGAACTGCGCGGTGAGAAGTTCATGAAGATCATCTCGCTCGCACCGGAGGTCATCTAGGGCAGCAGGTTGTTCCCGTTAGCGGGGAAACGCTGCGAAGCTAAGAGATAGAGCAATGCTGAAGATTAAACGTGATGACGAAGTAATCGTGCTGGCCGGTAAAGACAAGGGCAAGCGCGGCAAGGTACGCAAGGTCGTCGATGCGAATCGCGTCGTTGTGGCCGGCGTCAACATGATCAAGAAGCACACCCGTCCTAACCCCCAGGCCGGTATTCAGGGTGGCATCGTCGAGAAGGAAGCGCCGATTCAGGTCTCCAACATCGCGATCTTCAATCCGGACACCAGTAAGGCGGATCGCGTTGGTTTCAGCGTGCAGGAAGACGGCAACAAGGTAAGGGTTTTCAAGTCCAGCGGCGCTCCCGTAGACGCTAGCTGACACTTAACAGGTACACGCAAATGGCAACGTTGAAAGACAGGTACCACAGCGAGATCGCTCCCAAGCTCCGCGAAGAGCTGGGTCTCGAGAATGCGATGGAAGTTCCTCGCATTACCAAGATCACCCTCAACATGGGTGTTGGTGAAGCTGTGGGTGACAAGAAAGTCATGGAAAACGCCGTGGCAGACATGACGAAGATCGCAGGTCAGAAGCCCGTGGTCACCGTCGCACGCAAGTCCATTGCAGGCTTCAAGATTCGTGATGGCTGGCCCATCGGCTGCAAGGTGACTTTGCGTCGCGAGCGCATGTACGAGTTCCTGGAGCGTCTTATCAGCATCGCGATCCCCCGCGTACGCGACTTCCGCGGCATCAGCCCGAAGTCCTTCGACGGCCGCGGCAACTTCGCCATGGGTGTGACGGAGCAGATTATCTTCCCGGAGATCGACTACGACCAGGTCGATGCCCTCCGCGGTATGGATATCACCATTACGACGACAGCGCGCAACGATGACGAGGGCCGTGCCCTTCTGCGTGCTTTTAACTTCCCGCTGAAAGGATAGATCGGGTTATGGCTAAGAAGTCGATGATTGCACGTGAGAACAAGCGTGCCCGCACCGTGGCTCGTTTTGCCCAGAAGCGTGCTGAGCTGAAAGCTGTTCTTAAAAGTGCTACGGCAACGGACGAGGAGAAGTGGGAGGCGCAAATGGCGCTTCAGAAGATGCCTCGTAATGCCAGCCCCGTCCGTCAGCAGCGTCGCTGCCAGATCACGGGTCGCCCCCATGCGGTGTATCGCAAGTTCGGTCTGTGCCGGAACAAGTTGCGTGAAGCTGCCATGCGTGGCGATGTTCCTGGCCTTGTGAAGGCCAGCTGGTAAAGGCTGCGGGAAAGAGAGGAAAGACACATGAGTATGCAAGACCCCCTGTCAGACATGCTGACCCGCATCCGCAACGCGCAGATGGCCGGTAAGACCAGTGTGGATATGCCCGGATCAAAGCTGAAGGCCGCAGTGGCAAAAGTGCTGCAGGAAGAAGGCTACATCCAGGGTTTCGAAGCTCGCATGGACGGCGTCAAGCCCCGTCTCGCGCTTGAGCTCAAGTATTACCAGGGCAAGCCCGTGATCGCCGAGATCGATCGCGCCAGCCGCCCCAGCCTCCGTCTGTACTCCGGCAAGGACGACCTGCCCTCCGTACGCGGCGGTCTTGGAATTGCCATCGTCTCCACGTCCCAGGGCGTAATGACTGATCGCGCTGCCCGCGCGGCCGGTGTAGGCGGTGAGGTGCTGTGCACGGTCTTCTGAGACCTGTACGCATTTTTGTTTAACACGCGGCGCTGCCCAGTTAGCCCGCAAAGAGATAGGTAGAGGACGAGAAGATGTCCCGAGTTGCTAGTAATCCAGTGTCGCTTCCCAAGGGAGTTGAGCTGAATGTGGATGCCGGCGAGATCCATGTGAAGGGCGCGAAAGGCGCGCTTTCCATCGCGCTGTACAAAGGCGTGGCTGTGAACCAGGAAGACGGCACCGTGACCTTCGGCTTCGACAACGACGATTCCAAGGCCATGGCTGGAACCACCCGTGCGCTGGTGAACAACATGGTGAAGGGCGTTTCCGAAGGATGGGAAAAGAAGCTTGTTCTCAACGGCGTTGGCTACCGTGCCAAGGCCAGCGGCAATAGCGTCAACCTCACCATCGGCCTGTCTCACCCCGTGGATTACGAACTGCCCGAAGGCCTGAGCGCTGAGACGCCCACGCAAACAGAGATCGTCATCAAGGGTATCGACAAGCAGGCTGTCGGCGAAGCTGCTGCGAAGATCCGCAGCTTCCGTCCGCCGGAGCCCTACAAAGGTAAAGGTATTCGTTACGCGGATGAGTACGTCCGTCGTAAGGAAGCCAAGAAGAAGTAACGGGACAACGAGATGACTGCAAAGAACGATTCAAGACTCCGTCGCGCTCGCAAGTCGCGGCAGCGCATGCGCACGCTCGGCGTCAACCGCCTCAGCGTCCATCGCACGCCCCAGCACATCTATGCTCAGGTGTTTGCGCCGACGGGCGATACGGTTCTGGCCAGTGCGTCTACGCTCGACAGCTCTCTGCGCAGCGGTGCCACCGGCAACATGGACGCCGCCGCAGCGGTGGGCAAACTCGTCGCTGAGCGTGCGGTAGCAGCAGGTGTTAGCAAGGTGGCATTCGATCGCAGTGGTTACAAGTACCACGGCCGGGTTAAGGCGCTGGCGGATGCTGCGCGCGAAGGCGGACTGGAATTCTAAGGTAGACAACGATGGCGTTTAACGAGCAAAAGCAGCAAGACGGCGACCTCCAGGAAAAGCTGGTACAGGTCAACCGTGTTGCAAAGGTGGTCAAGGGTGGCCGTATTTTTGGTTTCACCGCCCTGACGGTTGTGGGTGACGGCAACGGTCGCGTTGGTTTCGGTCGCGGCAAGGCGCGTGAAGTGCCTGTCGCTATCCAGAAGGCCATGGAAGCAGCTCGCCGCAACATGATTCAGGTAGACCTGAACAACGGCACCCTGCAGTACCCCATCAAAGCTCGTCACGGTGCGTCCAAGGTTTACATGCAGCCGGCCTCTGAAGGTACCGGTGTGATCGCCGGTGGTGCGATGCGTGCGGTGCTTGAAATCGCGGGTGTCCACAACGTTCTGGCCAAGTGCTACGGCTCTACGAACCCCGTGAACGTGGTGCGCGCAACCTTCAACGGTCTGCGTGACATGGCCTCCCCCGATAGCGTGGCGGCCAAGCGTGGCAAGTCAGTAGAAGAGATTTACAGCTAAGACCTCCGCCCACGGGCAGGACGTCTCCAAGACATACGGATTAGCGAGTCATGGCAACTATTAAAGTAACGCAGACAAAGAGCACCAACGGCCGCCTCAAGAACCACAAGGCCTGTGTTGCGGGTCTCGGTCTGCGTCGCATCGGGCACACCGTTGAAGTGGAAGACACTCCCTCTGTGCGCGGCATGATTAACAAGGTGACCTACATGGTTCGCGTGGAGGAACAGTCGTGAGCGAAACAATGCGATTGAATACGCTGAGCCCCGCTCCGGGTTCGCGTAAGGCGGCAAAGCGTGTCGGCCGTGGCATCGGAAGCGGTGTGGGCAAGACGGCGGGTCGTGGCCACAAGGGTCAAAAGTCCCGTTCCGGCGGCAAGGTTGCTGCAGGATTTGAGGGTGGCCAGATGCCCCTCCAGAAGCGTCTGCCAAAGTACGGCTTCACCTCACGCATCGCGCGCACCACTGCGCAGGTTCGTGTTGGCGAGCTGAACAAGGTGGGCGCCGACGTGATCGATCTGCAGGCTCTTAAAGATGCAGACATCGTCAAGGACGACGTGCAGCGCGTACGCGTATTCCTGTCGGGTGAGCTGACTCGTGCGGTGACGCTGAAGGGCATCCCTGTGAGCAAGGGCGCCCGTGAGGCGATTGAGCAGGCCGGCGGCAAGATCGAGGACTGAGCAACTTTTTGCTCATTCTGAGATCAGAAGCTAACCGAGGCGTGACTCTGAGGAACTAATGGCCGAGCTACCATCAGCAAACCGGGCCGGACTGGGCGAGCTTTTTGCTCGCCTTCGTTTTGTATTGATCGCGATAATTATCTATCGCATCGGTACCCATATCCCGGTGCCTGGCATCGATCCGAACCAGCTGGCAGCACTGTTTAACCAGAACCAGGGTACGATCCTGGGCCTGGCAAACATGTTCTCCGGCGGTGCCCTTGAGCGCATGAGTATTCTGGCGCTGGGCATCATGCCGTACATCTCTGCATCCATCATCATGCAGTTGATGTCCGCGGTGACGCCGCAGCTGGAGCAGCTGAAAAAAGAAGGCGAATCTGGCCGTCGCAAGATCAGCCAGTACACCCGTTACCTGACCGTGGTTCTGGCCATTGTTCAGGCCACCGGTATGACGGTGGGCATGGCGAACCAGGGCATGACCTTCAACACCGGTCTGCTGTTCTTCGTGATTGCGATCACCTCTCTGGTGACCGGCGCCGTGTTCATGATGTGGCTAGGCGAGCAGATCACCGAGAAGGGTGTCGGTAATGGTATTTCCCTGCTGATTTTTGCAGGCATTGTTGCGGGTCTTCCCGCTGCGATTGGTCAGTCGTTGGAGCAAGCGCGTCAGGGTGAGATCAACATCCTGTTCCTGCTCGCGATACTGGCTTTTGCGATCACCATGATCTTCGCGATTGTGTTTATCGAGCGCGGCCAGCGCCGCATCACGGTGAACTACGCGAAGCGTCAGCAGGGGCGCAAGATGGTCCAGGCGCAGAGCTCGCATCTGCCCCTGAAGGTGAATATGGCAGGTGTCATCCCGGCCATTTTCGCGAGCAGCATCCTGCTCTTCCCGGCGTCGATTGCGCAGTGGGTAGGCAGTGGTACGGGTTCCGCAGACTGGCTGCAGGATCTGGCCGTGGCCATTGGCCCGGGTCAGCCCTTGAACATTCTGCTGTTCACCATATTTATTGTGTTCTTCTGCTTCTTCTACACGGCGTTGATGTTCAACCCACAGGAAGTGGCCGAGAACCTGAAGAAGTCTGGCGCCTTCGTACCGGGCATTCGTCCGGGCCAGCAGACAGCTAATTATATCGACGGGGTATTGACCCGTCTGACGATTTTCGGATCGGCGTACATCGCCATCGTGTGTCTGATCCCACAGTTCCTGGTAGTCACGGCCAACGTGCCTTTCTATCTCGGCGGCACTTCGCTGCTGATCGTGGTGGTGGTGGTGATGGACTTCATGGCTCAGGTGCAGAGCCACATGATGTCTCACCAGTACGATTCGGTCATGAAAAAGGCCAATCTGAAGAATTACGGAAGTGCGGGTCGGGCGCGTTAGCCCCCTTCGCCGCTTTGGGAGTCGAAAGATGAAAGTTAGAGCATCGGTCAAGAAGATCTGCAGAAACTGCAAGATTGTTCGCCGCAACGGTGTGGTCCGCGTTATCTGCAACACGGACCCTCGCCACAAGCAGCGCCAGGGCTGAGAAAATCAGTGGGTCGGCATTGCGCTAAGGCCCGTAAATCGTTAAAATCGCGCGCCTTTTTTGGGCTGCGCACGCGTTTAAGGCCGGGGGCAATAGCCCGCGCATGGGCGCAACGTTAGTTTTGGAGACTAGTTAATGGCTCGTATAGCCGGGGTCAACATACCCGACAACAAGCACGCTGTGATCTCGCTGACCTACATCTACGGTGTAGGCCGCACGCAGGCGAAGCGCCTGTGTGAAGAGTGCGGCGTCGCCGAAAGCACCCGTGTGGGTGACCTCAGCGAGGCGGATCTGGATTCGCTGCGCTCCAAAGTCAGTGAGCTGACCGTCGAAGGTGATCTTCGTCGTGAAGTTTCCATGAACATCAAGCGTCTGATGGACCTCGGCTGCAACCGCGGCCTGCGTCATCGTCGCAACCTCCCGCTTCGCGGTCAGCGCACAAAGACAAATGCGCGCACCCGCAAAGGGCCGAGGAAACCGATTCGCAAGTAATTCCTTTGCTATCTCGGGTAGCTGTCGCTTAAAGACGGGAATCGCGAATCCTAATTAGTGTAGCTGCACCCAAGTGCAGTGATGATATTAAGACGGGATCAACTACATGGCTAAGCCAGGTGCTAAGAGCACGCGCAAGAAAGTAACGCGCACGATCGCGGATGGCATTGCGCACATCCACGCATCCTTCAACAACACCATCATCACCATCACGGACCGCCAGGGCAATACCCTGAGCTGGGCAACCGCTGGTGGTTCCGGTTTCCGTGGTTCTCGTAAGAGCACGCCTTTCGCAGCGCAGGTTGCTGCAGAGCGCGCCGGAGAAGCCGCCAAGGAATACGGCCTTCAGAACCTCGACGTTCAAGTGAAAGGCCCCGGACCCGGTCGCGAGTCAGCGGTACGTGCGCTGAACGCCTGTGGCTACAAAATCAGCAATATCACCGACGTGACGCCGATCCCGCATAACGGGTGTCGTCCGCCGAAGAAGCGTCGCGTTTAAGAGGTAGCAAGAATATGGCTCGTTATATCGGACCTAAGTGCAAGCTTTCGCGTCGCGAAGGCACCGATCTCTTCCTGAAGAGCGGTGTTCGCGCGCTTGAGTCAAAGTGCAAACCCGAATCCGTCCCTGGTCAGCACGGTGCCCGTCGTGGCCGTCTGTCTGACTACGGTGTTCAGCTGCGTGAAAAGCAGAAAGTCCGTCGTATCTACGGCGTGCTCGAAAAGCAATTCCGCAACTACTACAAAGAAGCCGCCCGCCTTAAGGGTGCCACCGGCGAGAACCTCCTCCAGCTGCTCGAAAGCCGTCTGGACAACGTGGTTTATCGCATTGGCTTTGGCTCTACCCGTGCAGAAGCCCGCCAGCTGGTTGCCCACAAGGCAATTCTGGTGAACGGCCAGGTGGTCAACATCGCGTCTTACCAGGTGAAAGCCGGTGATGTCGTCTCTCTGCGCGAGAAGGCCAAGAAGCAGCTGCGTGTGCAGTCTGCCCTTGCCCTGGCAGCACAGCGCGGTGAGCCCGAGTGGATTGATGTGAACGTCGAGAAGCTGGAAGCCGTATACAAGGCTGTCCCTGATCGTCAGGACCTGTCCTCGGAAATCAACGAAAACCTGATCGTCGAGCTGTACTCCAAGTAAGCCTAGGGCTACTCGCGCGCCTTCCTCAAAGGAACAGAAGGCGCGCACTGGAAACACTCTCGACCGGAACAGCTAACTACAGGTGCCACAGATGCAATCATCAGTTAAGGAACTTCTGACTCCCCGCAAGATTAACGTTGCGGAAAAGAGCAAGACCCGCGCCCAGGTCACACTGGAGCCGCTGGAGCGTGGCTTTGGCCACACGCTGGGTAACGCCCTGCGTCGCATTCTGCTGTCCTCCATGCCCGGTTGCGCTATTACAGAAGTTGAAATCGACGGCGTACTCCACGAGTACTCTGCGATCGAAGGTGTGCAGGAAGACGTTATCGAGATCCTGCTGAACCTGAAGGGCGTTGCCCTCATCATGAACGGCAAGGACGAAGCCGAGCT
This sequence comes from Pseudomonadota bacterium, assembly GCA_038750875.1. Classification (GTDB taxonomy): domain Bacteria; phylum Pseudomonadota; class Gammaproteobacteria; order Pseudomonadales; family Halieaceae; genus Congregibacter. Next base: position 8,533 of record JBCDGU010000011.1, read on the forward strand.
GACCTTAAGCAAGGAAGGCGCTGGCCCCGTGACGGCTGGCGATATCCAGACCGATCACGACATCGAGATCTGCAACCCCGATCACCTCATCTGCACGCTGAACAGCAAGTCGGCGGTACACATGAAGCTCACCGTGGCTCGCGGCCGTGGCTACTCGCCGGCTGATTCACGCGAGAGTGCGGAAGAAGAGACCCGTTCCATCGGTCGTCTGCAGCTGGATGCGACCTTCTCGCCCGTGCTGCGTGTGTCTTATGTTGTTGATGCGGCTCGCGTAGAGCAGCGCACCGACCTCGACAAGCTGGTTCTGGACCTCGAGACCAACGGCACCATCGATCCCGAAGAGGCGATCCGCCGTGCCGCAACGATCCTCCAGCAGCAGCTGGCGGTATTCGTTGACCTCGAAAGCGAAGCGCAAACCGTTTCCAGCGATGCGGAAGACGAAGTCGATCCCGTACTCCTGCGTCCTGTTGACGATCTGGAGCTTACGGTTCGCTCTGCGAACTGCCTCAAGGCAGAGAACATTTACTACATCGGTGACCTTGTACAGCGCACAGAAGTTGAGCTGCTCAAGACCCCGAATCTGGGTAAGAAATCGCTCACGGAGATCAAGGACGTCCTCGCGTCTCGCGGTCTGTCCCTGGGCATGCGTCTTGAGAGCTGGCCGCCTGCCAGCCTGCGCAACGACGACAAAGTGCTGAGCGCCTGATCGGCCTCACAACGATACTAGAGAAATAGAGCGGCGCAGCGATGCGCCGGCAAAGGGACTGAGAAAATGCGTCACCGTCATAGCGGACGTCAGGTAAACCGCAACAGCTCGCACCGCAAGGCCATGTTCCGCAACATGACTGCCTCGCTGGTAGAGCACGAACTGATCAAAACCACTCTGCCCAAGGCGAAAGAACTTCGCGGTTTTGCAGAGCCCCTCATCACGCTCGCGAAGAACGACAGCGTCGCTAACCGTCGCCTCGCTTTCGACCGTGTGCGCAACAAAGACGCCGTCGGCAAACTGTTTGCCGAACTGGGCCCTCGCTACAAAGCGCGCCCCGGTGGCTACATCCGCATCCTCAAGTGCGGCTACCGCACCGGCGATAAGGCTCCAATGGCTTACGTTGAGTTGGTGGATCGTCCTCAGCCTGAGGCATATGACGCTGACGATGAGTAAATTGTAAAAGCGCAACTTCGCTTTTTAAGAGTTAGGTTAGCGAGTAAAGAAGAAGCCGGGCATTGCCCGGCTTTTTTGTGCCTCAAAAACGCGTATGCCGAAGTTCTATCCCTCCCGAGTGGCAACAGACTCGCATTCTTTGTTCACGCTTAGCGCTTGCAGGCTCGGTGCTGGATGACGGGGGCTGAAAATGATCAACAGTCCCTCGTTAAGAATGCTCGACTAACGGTCTCGTTATCTACGTTTGCTAAACGCGCGATCACCCAATAAGCTGATTTTATGGAAGAAAAGTGTTGGTAGGCGATCGTGGTTAACAAGTTAGCGAGCAAAGTGTTAGGTGACCTGGGTCACCTATATAGCTGTTAGAGTGCTTTTCGTGGATCAACGCGCCATCGTATTGAGAACGCTAATTGGCAGCGCAGTGATTCCTGTGCTTTTTGTCTATTTGGGAACCCAGTCTGCTTATTGGGCCGGCACAATATCTTCCTCTTGGTTGCCAACCTATATTTCGCTGCCACTTGGCGTGGCAGTGGGGGTTTGGTTTCTTGTCCAATACCCGTTTAGTTCTGCAAGGCGTTTAGCAACAGTTCTAGCGCTTTACTGCTTCGTTTGTCATGTGGCTCTTTGGTCTGTTTCTTTCTATACCGCATGTGCCAACGGAGATTGCCTTTAAATGGGAAGCACACTAACAAGTCAAGGCTGTAAAGGCGCTTCGCGCCGGGACGGCACAACCGCTGCGCGGTTCCGCCGCCCCAGCTTGAAGCGTTAGGTGGCTGAGCAATATGTCAGACCTACACAAATACCTCTACGCATTTGCAGCAGCTTGTTTTATCGGGGTTGGTTCTGGTTTTTTAACATTTATGCCATATCTCTTTAATCGTGAAGCTGAGGTGATAACCGTTGTTACAGCCCACGAACAACGCGTTGGAGTTGAGTTTGGTGACGGCTTCGAATGCGAGCTCGGAGCAGAACACTATGCAGAGTGCCAGTACGCAAACTATATGGCACGTTCGAACTCTACCTTGGCTGGGTTCTGTCAGAAGTTGGCCTATTTCTTAATTGGCGCTGGAGCTTTCTCAGCAGTAATCGGTTTTCAGTTCCATCGTCGGGAGGCACCAAGTGGTCACGCCACCTAACAAGTTAGGACAGTACGCTCTCTGCGGTCGCCCGACGTCCAAACCGCTACGCGTTTTGGCGGCCCGCTGTCTAAAGCGTTATGTTTCTTCGGATAAGTCATGAGCTCTGATATTCATGTGGCTCTTTCGTATCAGGACGGGTTACCGCCAGAGCTTATCGAAGAGTTTTTCGAATTGGTTTCTGTTGAAGGTGCGAAAGTAGTATCCAAAGCCAGAGGCCCTGAATTCTTTGCGGCTCTGGAGTGGGCAGTGCCGACAGTGGTAATTGCTTACCTGAGTAAGCCTTACTTTGAGGCGTTCTTGAGCGAAGCGGGTAGAGATCATTATCAGTTGTTGAAGAGCGCTATATCAAAAGTCTTTTCAAGGACGAAGCTAGCATCGCAGGATTCGAAACAAGATCGATCACAGAATTTCTCCATCGTGGTCAAACTCGAAGGTGGCGAAACCTTAAAGTTTGTTTTTTCGGACTTCTTCGATGAAAACGAGCTTACGACTGCTCTCGATCAGACAAAGACATTGATGCAGGAGCACTATCGAAACTCCCCGGACGATGTGATCTCAAAGGCTGTCGGCACTGTCTCGCCGCCCAGCAGATCCGTGTACATGGAATTTGATATTGATGAGTCCAAATGGACTTTGATCGACCCTATGTCGGAGGCACGCAAGGTTTACGATGCTCAGTCGAAACATAAGAATTCAAGGCTGTGAAGGCCCTTCGGGCCGGGACGGCCAAACCGCTGCGCGGTTTACCCGCCGCAGCTTGAAGCGTTAGGCGGCTAGAGCTGTGTCCGACGACACTCGTCCAATTCGAATAGCAGAGGCTTGTTACGCTGAGGCCGTGAGGGGACTGTCTGGCCAAGAGAGATCGTTAGACTCTGTTCGTCAGCGCGCAACTTCGAATATAGCAATAGCTGGTGTCGCTACAGCTTTTCTAGGCGGGCGCACGTTGTCTAATGCTGAAGCCGATTCGATAACCTCGCTAGTGGTTGTCTCTATGTTTTTGTTTTTGCTGTCTGTGGGTTTGTCGATTGGAGTACTCATGTCCCGGAAGGGTTGGATTTTTCATCAATCCGCCTCAGGCATAAAGTCGCTTTACATCAGCCAGTTTCCAGACATGCCGCTGAATGAAGTGATCTTTACAATTTCAGCACATCTTGAAGAGAGTTATCGTGATAATCAGGTGAAGCTTAGTAAGCTCTACCAAAGGATGAACTGGGCATTCTCGGTAACTGTAATCCACATAATTGGAATGATCATCGTAGTCATGCTTTCCACAGGGAGTATAAATATGTCAGCTCAAACGCAACCCGAACCAAAACCGACTCAAAATCAACCTGCGCCCAATCCCGGACAAAACGTGCCCAACCCTGGCGTACAAGAGACGCGCAGCACACCCTCTCCCAAGGAGCCTCCTATGCACGTCAATACACCAGCGTCAGAGTAGGTACGATCTGCCGCCTAACAAGCACAGGCGGCAGTGACGGCCTAACTGGCCGCCCCATCCGTGAGCGTTGGGTGTCACGGTGGGTTCGAAATGATCGCTAAAGAAAAAGCGATACGAATGGCAGACTCGATCGTTGATGCTACTGCTGTGCCCATGAGGAACAAGCGCCAAGAGCGATTGAAGCGGCGATATCTATGGGCTTTTGGCGACGCATATGTGAGCAGGTGCTTAGAAAATTCCGACGCCAGTGAGTTAGCAATTCGAAAAAACCGAATGCAGTGGCAGTTAGGTGTGCTAGTTGGTGCGTGCCTGGTGGGCTTTGTGGCCTGTATGCATTTCGAGCAGTCGTTACTCGGAGTTATTAGTATTACTTTCGGTAGCATGTTGTTCCGCAATTTGAGCGTTCTTTACGCTCGGAGACATTTCGATGCTATCGCAACCTAAGAAGAGTGGGTTGTGCGCTCCCTACGGTCGCCGGGAGGCCAAACCACAGCGCGCTTTGGCCGCCCGGAGCCACAGGCGTTAGGCAGCTAAGGAAACATCATGCCAATTTCAGAGACACAGCTTGAAACATGGTCACACCAGGGTGCGACGACTACATCTGCTACCACCCACAAGTCTGTGCGTACTGCATTAGAAGCACATCGCTGGCCAGCCGGAATGAGCTACGAAGCATATCTGCAGGGATCATATCCAAACGCGACAAATATTCGCGGAAATAGCGATGTAGATCTAGTCGTCCAAACCAATGGAATTTTCTACAACAACTTGTCTGACAACGAAAAATCAGCACTAAAACTATCTGACGGCAAGTACAGCTTGGCAGACTTCCGGGCTGAAGTTATAGAAGCGCTTACAGATTATTATGGAAGTGATCTTGTAGACGACACGGGGGACAATTGCTTAAAGCTACTGCCCAAAAATAGTCGGCTTCCCGCGGATGTGGTGCCATGCGCTAAGTACAAGAGATACAAAGATCTTGGTGTTACAGGGGAAGGAATGACCTTTTGGACACAGAAATCGAAAACACAAGTCATCAATTATCCAAAGCTGCACATAAAAAGAGGAGCATCAAAGAACGCAAACGTATCGAAGTGGTATAAGCCATCAGTCCGTATGTTTAAGAATGTGCGGGAAAGCGCTGGGAAGAGTGCGTCCCAAAATTACCCTTCATACTATTTGGAGTGCCTAATTTACAACGCTTCCGATGATTGTTTTGGCAACTCGTTCTCTGACACATACGTGTCGGTTGTTAACTTCTTGAATGATGCTAGGGCGTCCGGCGATTTATCAAATTTTGTCACCCAAAGCGGGATGCAGTGGTTGTTTGGTCCCGAGCCATATCAATGGAACCAAGCTGACGCCGGAGGTCTCATCGACCTATTCATAGACGCCTGGAACGATTCGTAGCGAAACGCAATATTGATGTCATTTAAAATTCTATCGCTAGATGGCGGCGGATCTAAAGGTGTTTATTCTCTTGGGGTCTTGCGAGAAATAGAAAGCATCCTAGGCTCTCCTCTGTCCGACAGCTTCGATCTAATCTACGGTACGAGTACCGGATCGATCATTGCTGCTTTTCTTTCACTTGGAAAGTCAGTTGACGAGATTACCGAGAAATACTTCTCCATAGTTCCTGTGGTAATGGGAAAAAGCACCAAATTGCTTCGCTCAAAAGCACTTGCCGAATATACAGCGCAGGAATTCGGCAGTAAAAAATTCGATGAGTTCAAAACAAACATCGGAATTGTAGCTACACATCAAGACTATCAAAAACCGATGATCTTCAAGCTATCAGTTGAGCAAGCTCATGGCCGGAAGAATACTTTCCTCCCCGGTTTTGGTTGTACGATCGCGGACGCGGTGATTGCATCTTGCGCCGCGGTTCCTTTTTTTGAGTCAAAGCAAGTAGTAACAAAAAATCAAGGTAGCCCGACGTTGCTGGATGGAGGCTTCGTTGCCAACAATCCCACGCTTTTTGCAATCATAGATGCAATCAAAGCGTTTCAGCTCTCGGAGGAAGAAATTCGGGTGCTAAGTGTCGGCGTAGGAAACTATCCAATCCCGAAGCCCGGCTTTGTAGAGAAAATATTTCGTCAAACTTGGCCACTTCAGCTTCTGGAGACCTCTTTCGTGGCAAATACCAATACTATTGAGCAAATTCGATCTCTCGTTTATTCGAAAATCCCCACAGTTAGGGTAGATGAAACTTATTCAGATTATCAGTATGCAACAAGCTTACTTGAATCTGATGTTATGCGACTGGAAAAATTGCTCGACCTAGGACGAGAATCATTTGCTCGCTTTGAGGGTGACATTCGTGACCTTATCTCTGCATAGTGCCAGTTCGCCGCCTAACAAGCGCATGCAGATGACGCCGGCAAAGCTGGCGCCACTGATGCGAGGCGTTAAGTGGCGTCTTTGAACACGGAGGGTTTCTTGAAAGCTAAATTGGTTTGTCTTTTGATCTGTCTCGCGCAGCCATGCTCGTCTGACGACGACAGCTATCGTGCGAAGGCCGAAAAATATGTTCGGATAACCGGTACCAGCGCGATCGCAAATTCGACGCTTCTCCAACTCGAAAGCGAGCTTGAGCAAGCCGTAAACGAGATGTACGAAGCTTTTACCCAAGATCAGTTTATGACTTTTGAGATCAACGATGACCTCGATTTGTATGAAGCTGAAGTAAAAAAAGAACTGAAAGAAATATTCAGCCCAGAGCGATTTGTCGAGCTTTCAATACCCATCTATATGGCGAATTTCAGCGAATCAGAGTTGGATGCACTTATTGAATTCTACGAATCTCCAGTAGGCAAGAAGGTGGTTGAACGATTGCCCTCAATATTGCTCCAGTCTCAGTCTCTTGGCGAAAAACTAGTAATGGAATACTTGCAGGCGATAGAGCCTCACAATGAGAAATTAAATAAGGCTCTTGGTCTTGTGCAATAGCTACATAACAAGCGCAGGCAGCAGCGACGCGCGAACCGCACGCCCCTGCTGTGATCGATATGTGCCTACGCAATGAACCTCGAGATCACAGCAAAGTTCAACGATTATGAACTGTCCTGTTTCGAATGGATGGTCGTGCAGGAGTGGCCCGAAGTCGCCCTTCCTCTATATACCGAGACGCGACCAATCCTAGCCAAGATCGGCGATGCTGTCGTCGGTGGGCTTTCCTTCGCAGAGCATAAACATCCCGAGAAAAGTACAACATGCCTGTGGATAAACTCGTTACTCGTCCTGCCTCAGTATCGTGGTCAGGGCTTGGGTTCTGCACTGGTTGCTGCCGCAATGAAGACGGTTTCGTCAGCGGATGAGCTTTTCGTATTTACAAACGTACCTGGCTTGTACCAGAAGCTGTTATGGGAAGTGGTCAAGAGTGATGCAAGTGAATCCGTACTCAGGTTTGTTGGGCGCAGCACATAACAAGTATGGCTTGTACGATCCGCACGCTCGCCGATCTCCTTGCTTGGCGTCGCGTCCGATCGCCCGCTGCTGGCAGCGCTAGTCGCTTTTGGCTGATTACCGCACATCAACTGAACTTGAAGGCTTCCACGGTGCGAAGCTCGCGTTAGTCGTTGACGGGAAGGTTCTCGTCTACCGGCGCGATGACTTCGATCATATTCCGTACCCTGGTTGCTGGGATTTTCCTGGTGGCGGGCGAGAAGGCGAGGAGTCACCAGAGGAGTGCGTACTCAGAGAGCTCAATGAAGAGTTTGCCCTCTCAATGTCGTCCTCCAGATTAGAGTACAAACTGAAAGTGCCTAGTCTCAATGGCAAAGGTAGTTCCTTTTTCTTTGTAGCCAAGGGCCTCAAATCGGAGATCGACTCGATAGTATTTGGTGACGAAGGGCAGTGCTGGCAGCTCATGGGAATTCAGGAATTTCTTAACCACCCTAAAGCTATTCCCGCATTGGTTTCTCGGTTCAGGCTCTATCTTGATGCAGCAATCGGCTAATAAGTTCAGGCATTTAAGACTCCGCCCCCTCGCTTGAAGCGATGAGTTCATGCAGATTCGATGCAGTTTATGATCGATGGGCTGGGCGGTGGAGAAACCGTTTGTGAGCTATCGGCGAAGACTTACTGCGCCATCCATGTGGTTCGCTAATGTCACGATTGTGACGGGCGACGTATGCTAGAAAGCTCGCTCGGTGATTGGAATGAGTGACAAAGGTGTGGGGCGGGTGTCGCTCATGCTAGCGGCTTAGGGTGTGGATATCTCAATGCAAGAATCGCTATACCTCAAAGAGATCGCCAGCAGCGCAGCGTTCGTCCTCACCTTTTTCCTGTTCGTCCCTTACATCCGCTCAATCAGGCGAAAAGAGACGGTGCCGCATTTCTTTTCCTGGGTGGTCTGGGCTTTTGGGACGTTTATCGTGTTTTTTGCGCAGCTTGCGGATGGGGCGGGCGTCGGGGCGTGGCCTATTGGGTTTTCTGCCTGCATTACCAGCTACGTTGCGCTGCTCTCTTACCGAGTACGATCAAAAATCGAGATTACAACGCAGGATCGTGTTTTGTTCGCGCTGGCAGTTGCGGCAATACCGGCGTGGGCCGTCGCATCTGACCCGTTGTGGGCGGTGGTGTTTCTCACGCTGGCGGACCTACTGGGTTTTGGCCCAACGTTGCGCAAAGCCTTCTCACATCCGTACGAAGAGCACGTCGGCTTTTTTGCTCTGGGTGGTGTGAGGAATGCGCTGGTCGTCGTCGCCCTTGAACACTATTCGTGGACGACGGTGCTCTTTCCCGCAGCGGTGGGGATTGGCTGTGTGATCGTCGCCGCGATCATTGTGATACGAAGAACGGCGATACCTCGGGCTGTAGATGCTGATGCAACTGACAAGGGTGAAATCAGCGAGTCTTCCTGAGTCCATTGGCTGAAGATTCGCAGGACGCGATCGCTCAGCCACATAGAGAGTGAGTCGGAATGGAACGTCCCTCACCCTCCAAACTTCACCGTCCAATAGGTCGCAAAGTCAGACCCGCTCGCATCGACCTTAGCACCGCCCATCTCCGTAAAGCTACCGTTCATGATGTTTTGGCAGTGTCCTGGGCTGTTTAGCCATCCATCCATCACCTGTGCGACATCGCGCTGGCCTGCGGCGATGTTTTCTCCCGCGGTGCGGTACTCATACCCTGCATTGGTCATGCGGTCGAAAGGTGACAGGCCGTCGGAGCCTGTATGGCTGAAGAAGTTGATGGTGGCCATGTCTAGCGAGTGGCTTTCACTCACCTCGGCCAGGGTGCATTGCCAAGCAAGCGCACCAACGGCGGGATGGGCCTCGTCGCCACAATCGCGGCTTAGCGCTCGCGCTTGGTTGTGTGCATCCAACAAGGCTTGTTCCGTGTCGCTGAGTTCACAGCCGCTTGTCAGGTTCGCTTGCTCTATGGGGCTGCTGGGCGGCGAATCCGGGGGAGGGGTGCTGATTGCGGGAGGTGCGGTCGCACTGCCTTCATCCTCTGCCATCGAGCTCCCGCCAGACCCGCCACCGCAAGCGGCTAAGCCTAGGAGCGACGATGAGAGGAGCAGCGGGGCGAGGACGGGACGCATAGCGGCTGTTGTTCTCTTTAAAGGTTCGGCTTCGAGCTTAACAACCGTGCAGCGATCTGTGCCGAGAGCGTTTGTTGACCTCTTTTGGGCACTAAACTGCATGCAGTGGCTGCCACGTCCTTTCGAGGGCCCGAAGCGCTGCGGTGCAGTCGAGCGAAGACTGACGGATTCGACGCGGAGCCTTAACTGCGCCTAGAGAGCCGTCGTTACTTTACGCGGCCTTACTCGCGCTCCGCTTCTTGCCCAGCATCGGCGCGAGGAATCTGCCTGTGTGAGAGTCCTCGACCTCGGCGATATCTTCGGGTGTGCCTTCGGCAATAATTTGGCCGCCACCGCTGCCGCCCTCGGGGCCAAGATCCACGATCCAGTCTGCGGTTTTCACCACATCCAGGTTGTGTTCGATGATGACCACCGTGTTGCCATGATCGCGCAGTCGGTGCAGTACCTGCAGAAGCTGGCGGATATCCTCAAAATGCAGCCCGGTGGTGGGTTCATCGAGAATATAGAGCGTGCGGCCCGTATCCCGCTTGGATAGCTCTCGTGAAAGCTTGACGCGCTGAGCCTCCCCGCCGGAGAGGGTGGTCGCCGCCTGACCCAGGCGGACGTAGCTCAAGCCCACATCCATTAACGTCTGCAGCTTTCGGGCGATGGCCGGCACGGGCTCGAAAAACTCCAGCGCATCCTCGACGGTCATCTCCAGCACTTCGTGGATGTTCTTGCCCTTGTATTTGATGTCCAGCGTCTCGCGGTTGTAACGCTTGCCCTTGCAGACATCGCAGGGCACGTAGATGTCGGGCAGAAAGTGCATCTCGACCTTCGTCACGCCGTCACCCTGGCAGGCCTCGCAGCGACCGCCCTTCACGTTAAAGCTGAAGCGCCCGGGCTTGTAGCCTCGCGAGCGCGCTTCTTGCGTGCCCGCAAACAGTTCGCGGATGGGCGTGAAGATGCCCGTATAGGTTGCGGGGTTGGAGCGGGGCGTACGTCCGATCGGGCTCTGATCGATATCGATGCACTTATCGACGTGCTCCAGCCCATCAATAGAATCGTGCTCTGCAGGGTCAAGTGTCGTTGCCCCGTTCAGTTCCGTGGCTGCCAGCGGGTACAGTGTGGCGTTGATCAAAGTCGATTTGCCCGACCCGGATACGCCGGTCACACAGGTCAGAAGCCCCAGGGGCAGATTCAGATCCACGCCCTGAAGATTGTTGCCGCGGGCACCGTGGAGTTTCAGCTGCTTTTTGGCATCAGCCTGGGTGCGCTTCTTGGGGACCTCGATGGATCGCTTGCCCGACAGATAGGCGCCGGTCAGCGATTCCTTGGTGTTCATGATGACCTTCGCGTCGCCCTGAGCCACCACCTGCCCGCCGTGTACACCGGCGCCAGGGCCGATATCGATGATGTGATCGGCCGTGCGAATGGCGTCTTCATCATGCTCAACGACGAGCACCGTGTTGCCTAGATCACGCAAATGCGTGAGGGTTCGCAGTAGTCGCTCATTGTCGCGCTGATGCAGCCCGATGGAGGGCTCGTCCAGGATATACATCACGCCCACGAGGCCCGCGCCAATCTGCGAGGCAAGCCGGATGCGCTGGGCTTCACCACCCGAGAGCGTATCGGCGCTGCGATCCAGCGTGAGGTAGTTGAGCCCCACGTCCACGAGAAAGCGGTAGCGGGCGCGAATTTCCTTGAGAATTTTGTCGGCGATCTCGGCGTCGCGGCCCTTCAGCGCGAGCTGCTCGAAGTAGTCCTCCGCTTCACCTACGGGCATGGCGGTGATCTCTGGCAGGCTGCGGCCATCGACAAACACGTTCCGCGCGTCTTCGCACAGACGGGTGCCGTGGCACGAGGAGCAGGGCGCGGTGGAGAGGAACTTGGCCAGGTCTTCGCGCACCGATTGGGACTCCGTATCCCGATAGCGACGCTCCATGTTGGGAATGATGCCCTCGAAGGCATGAGAGCGTTTGAATACGTCGCCGCGGTCGTTCACATAGGCAAAGCTGATTTCTTCCTTGCCGCTGCCATGAAGAATGATCTTTTGGTGCTTGGCTGACAGCTTCTCGTAAGGGGTGTCGATATCGAAGCCATAGTGCTTGGCCAGCGACGTCAGCATGTGAAAGTAGTACACGTTGCGCCGATCCCAGCCGCGAATCGCGCCTTCGGCGAGGCTCGATTCGGGAAACAGCACGATCCGATCGGGGTCGAAGAACTGCTTTACACCCAGGCCGTCACAGGCGGGGCAGGCGCCGGCGGGGTTGTTAAAGGAGAACAGCCGCGGTTCAAGTTCATTGATGCTGTGGCCGCAGGTGGGGCAGGCAAAGCGGGCCGAAAACACCAGGTCTGCGCCGTCGCCATCCATATCCGCCACGAGGGCCAGGCCGTCGGTGAGCTCCAGCGCGGTCTCGAAAGACTCGGCCAGCCGCTGCTTCAGATCGTCACGCACCTTGAAGCGATCAACCACAACTTCGATGGTGTGTTTCTTCTTCTTATCGAGATCGGGTAGATCGTCGAGATCACGGATATGCCCATCGACACGCGCGCGCACAAAGCCGGCGCTGCGCAGCTCCTCAAATACATGCTGGTGCTCGCCCTTCCGGTCGCGAACCACCGGGGCCAGAAGCATGAGTTTGCTGCCTTCCGGTTGATCCAGCACCGTGTCGACCATCTGGCTAACCGTTTGGGCTTGCAGCGGTAAGTGATGTTCCGGGCAGTGGGGCTTGCCCACGCGGGCGTAGAGCAGGCGCAGGTAGTCGTAGATCTCTGTGATGGTGCCCACGGTAGAGCGCGGGTTGTGAGACGTGGATTTTTGTTCGATGGAAATGGCCGGTGACAGGCCGTCCACATGATCGATATCGGGCTTTTCCATCATCGACAGGAACTGCCGCGCGTAGGTCGACAGGGATTCAACGTAGCGGCGCTGGCCCTCGGCGTAGAGCGTGTCGAAGGCGAGGGACGACTTGCCCGAGCCCGAAAGACCCGTCACCACCACCAGCTTGTCGCGGGGGATGTCCAGGTCGATATTTTTCAGGTTATGCGTGCGAGCGCCGCGCAGTTGGATCGTGTCCATCAGATATCCGCAGAAGATGAGCGAAAACCCAACAGTATAAAGTCAGGTGCAAGCTCGAACAAAAGATAGGGTCTATACGCGTCGGGTTTTGCTACGGATGCGGGCGCGTGTGCCTCTGGCCCAACGACTGCTGGGGGACGGTCAAAACCTGCTACCATCCGCGCCGCATACTGCAAGGCCTGCCCGTGCTAACTGAAAACCCCATGACTGCGCTGGAGCGGCGGGTCGTCGCTTCCCTCGCACTACTGTACAGCTTCCGCATGCTGGGCCTGTTTATGGCCTTGCCGTTGCTGGCGCTGTATGCGGTCGATATGAAGGGCGCCACGCCGCTTCTGATTGGTCTCGCCCTGGGCGCCTACGGGGCAACGCAGGCGGGCCTTCAGATTCCCCTCGGCTGGTTGTCAGACCGCATCGGGCGCAAGCCGGTCATTCTTGCCGGCCTGGCTGTATTCGCCGGGGGTAGCGTGATTGCTGCCCTTGCCGACAGCGTGGCCATGGTAGCAGTGGGGCGTGCCCTGCAGGGCGCCGGCGCTATTTCCAGCTCGGTGATGGCTCTGGCGGCAGATCTGACCTCCAATGAGCAGCGCACCAAGGCCATGGCGGTGATCGGTATCAGCATCGGACTCTCTTTTGCCGTTGCCCTCATTTTGGGCCCCATCGTGGCGTCCTGGGGCGGTTTGAGCGCGGTGTTCTGGGTGACGGCGGTCTTCGCCGTTGTCGGGATACTGGTGATTCTGTTTGGCGTGCCCAACTCTGAAACCCGTTATCACGAAGATATTGGCGCCTCGCCGCGCATGTTTGGGCGGGTGCTTCGCGAGCCCTCGCTTCTGCGCCTCGACGCGTCTGTGTTTATCCTTCATTTCGTGCTCACCGCGTCTTTTCTGGTGGTTCCCGCGGTGATCGAGGGCACTTTGCAGGTAGAGCGCGATTCGCACTGGAAGGTGTACCTGCCCGTGTTGGTGATCTCGCTGCTGGCGATGGCCCCGCTGCTGCATTTGTCGGAGCGGGGCAAGCGGCCGGCCCTGGCCCTGCGCATCGCCGTGGTACTGATGCCGGGTGCGCTCATGCTCCTGCTGCTGGAGTCCACGACGTGGGTGATCTACGGCGCGCTCTGCGCGTTCTTTGCGGCGGTGAACTACTTGGAGGCCGTGCTGCCCTCGCTGGTGAGCAAAACCGTGTTTGCCCATGGCAAGGGCACGGCGCTGGGGGTGTACTCTACCTGCCAGTTTTTGGGTGCGTTTGTCGGTGGCTCCTTTGGTGGTTACATCTTCCAGGCGTCGGGCCTGGAGGGTCTGATTTCCGTTGTCGGAATTGCCGCGGTGGCCTGGCTCCTCATCGTCTGGAACCTCATTCCTGCCCAGCCCCAGGGCGAATTAGCCAGCTCCTGAGCGCTTTCGCTGTCGCTTTTGCAGGGCCCGATTGCTATATTGATCGGCCCTTTTAACGGTTTATCGGATTTCAGCAGTATGGCTTCACGTGGCGTAAACAAGGTGATTCTCGTGGGTAATCTCGGCGCCGATCCCGAGACTCGTTTTATGCCCTCTGGGGGTTCCGTCACCAACGTGAGCCTCGCCACATCCGAAAGCTGGAAAGACAAGCAGACGGGCCAGCCCCAGGAGCGTACGGAGTGGCACCGGATCGTGTTCTTCAACCGGCTCGCAGAAATCGCCGGTGAATACCTGCGCAAGGGCTCCAAGGTGTACGTCGAAGGCTCCCTGCGCACGCGGAAGTGGCAAGATCAGTCGGGCCAGGATCGCTACAGCACCGAGATTGTGGCTAACGAAATGCAGATGCTGGACAGCCGCGGTGCCTCGGACGGCGGCTACAACCAGAGCTATCCCGAAGCGGGTGCCTCCGGAGGATTCGGCGGCGGTCAGCCGGCGAGTGCGCCTGCCTCACAGCCTCAGGCGCAATCTGCGCCCATCGGTGATATCGACGACGATATCCCGTTCTAGCCGGGCGTTGCCGCGGTTCTTATAAACGGCGGTCGGGCCGGTGGATGTCCTCATAATTGGCGCTGATAACCCCGTGGGTGTGGTGCTCCAGGGGGCGTTTGTGCAGTGGGGACGTCATCAGCCTCTGCCCCTCAATACCGCCGCCAGCCGCTGGCGCAGCGAACGCCAGGCGAAAAAAGCCGCTCGTAAAGACAAACCCGATGCCGTCGTGGATTTGCGCCTCGCCTGGCAGCTCGCTGCGGGGGAGGCAATCCAACCCATCGATCTGGAGCGGAGCTACTGGCTCGCCAAGGCCTGTGAGCGCAGCGAAATTCACTACGTGCTGTTGTCGACAGATGCCGTGTTCGCGAGCAATGCAGGTCGTCACATCCGAGAAACGGATACGCCGGACACATCAGAGGAGCCGGGCGCGACCATGGCATCCCTTGAGTCGCAGATCATGCAGGGCGCACCTACGGCGCTGATGTTGCGAACGGGCCCCCTGTTTGCAAGCTTCGATGACAATTTGCTCACCCGCGTTATGGATAATATGTCGGCGGAGACAACGGCGAGCTTTGATGATCAGCTTACGTTTTCCCCCGTGGCCACGGTCGATGCTGCGCGTGTCATCGCGGCCATGCTCGACCAACTCGCGGTGGGAGCCCAGGCGGGAGGTGTGTTCCACTATTGCGCGGGCGATCGTGCCACGGAATATGGCTTTGCCGAGGCGGCGCTGGCGGCCGCCAGCCAATACATGGATTGCAGCGATGTCAGCATTGAAGCAGCGAGTGCGGACTCCTCGGAGCGTGGGGTTATTCGGGTACTCGACTGCAGCCGCCTTCGCGACAGTTTCGCCATCAAGCAGGTGCCCTGGCGGGGATTCATCAATCCGGTGGTGAAGCAGTTTTTTCAGACGCGCTCTGAGCAGCAGACTTAACGGATACAGGATACGTAGATGGCGCAGTTTACGAGTGAAGACATCGTTCCTCTGAACCTGGCCGTGCTCACGGTCTCTGACACGCGAGGGCCCGACGAAGATACCTCCGGTGACTACTTGTGTGAGTCAGCGACGGAAGCGGGTCATTCGGTGGTTGAGCGCGAAATTGTTCCCGACGATATCTATGCCTTGCGAGCGGTGGTTTCGCGCTGGATCGCCGATGCCGGTGTTCACGCGATCCTGGTCACGGGCGGTACGGGCTTTGCTGGTCGCGATTCGACGCCCGAGGCCCTGGGCCCACTTTTCGATAAGCCCGTGGAAGGTTTTGGCGAGGTGTTTCGCAGTCTGTCCCTTCAGGAGATCGGCTCTTCCACGATCCAGTCCCGCGCGGTCGCAGGGCTCGCCAACAACACGGTGGTTTTTTGTATGCCGGGTTCGACCGGCGCCTGCCGTACTGCGTGGACGGGCATCATCCGTGACCAGCTGGATGCTCGCCATCGGCCCTGCAACTTTGTCGGGGTGCTAACGCGCGTACCGGGAGCGTCCTGATCCCATGGCGTTGATGCCTCTACAGGAGGCGATTCAGGCCTTGTTAGAGGGTGCCACTGGGCCCGACGTTTTGGAGCACGTGGCTCTCGCCAGCGCCCTGGATCGCGTGCTCGCGGTGTCCATCACGGCTCGCTTGGACGTGCCTCCAACGGACAACAGCGCCATGGATGGTTATGCCGTGCGCATTGAAGACGCGGGTAAGCGCCTGCCCATCTCTCTGCGTATCTTTGCCGGTGATGCTCCCGATGCCCTGCCCGAGGGATCCGTAGCCCGCATATTTACTGGGGCCTCCATACCCGCTGGTGCCAATGCGGTCGTGATGCAGGAAGATGTCGCAGAAGATGGAGAGGCGGTGGTGCTCCCGCAAGATATTCGCAGCGGGCAGCATATTCGCCCGCGCGGACAGGATTGTGCCGAGGGCGACCTGCTGCTTGAGGCTGGTCGGCGTCTGCGGCCCCAGGACCTGGGGCTGCTGGCCTCTCAGGGCTTTGCGGCGGTGCCCGTACGCCCAACGTTGACCGTCGCTTTGGCCTCGACGGGCAGCGAGCTCTACGAGCCGACGGAAACTGAACTTCCCCCCGGCGCGATCTACAACAGCAATCGGCCCATGCTCGCGGCGATGCTTCGCGACCTCGGCTGCGAGGTGCTGGACTTGGGTGTTGTTCCTGATAACCCCGAGGCCACCCGCGACGCCCTTGCTCGCGGCGCGGCAGCGGCGGACGTCGTCATCACCAGCGGTGGCGTGTCCGTGGGTGAAGCAGACTACGTGCGCGACGCGGTGGAGGCGCTCGGACACCTGAATCTGTGGAAGGTTGCCATCAAGCCAGGCAAGCCCTTCGCCTATGGCGCTATCGGCGACACGCCATATCTTGGATTGCCCGGCAATCCGGCATCGTCCTATGTGACATTCGCCCTGCTGGCGCGACCTTTCCTTCGGCAACTTCAGGGGCAAGAAGCAAGCGACGAACGCTGGTTGCCCGCGATCGCGGATTTTGAAGTGGCTCGTGCCGGTACCCGAACGGAGTTTCTCCGCGTGGTACTTAATCGCGAGGGCGATCAACTTGTCGCAACGCCCTACGCAAACCAGAGCTCTGGCGTGCTCCGTTCGCTGTGTGCCGGAGATGCGCTCGCGCGAATCAATATTGGCGAAATCGTCGCTCGCGGCCAGCGCGTGGATGTTTTGCTCCTTGATGACCTCAGGTCTTAGGGGTTCGGCGAGGTTTCTGACCGGCGATCTTGTAGCCACACAATCAAGAAGGGATACCGCCTTCACCTGGAGTCGCTACGAGCCTTTTACGGGAAATCTGGCCCGATCCGCTGGAGAACTAGATTGGTTAAGGAAGGGGCGGGTGTGAGGCCAAGGATAGAGGCAGAGGCAGAGGCAGAGGCACAGCCACAGCCGCAGACAGCGACTGCCACAGGTTCAGAGACAGACAGCGGCCAATGCAGCCGCTGGGGTTTCCGTAAGGCTCCGAACCCGAACTAATCCGCCAGGCGCTGGAACACCAGCGACGCATTCGTGCCACCAAAGCCGAAGCTATTGGACATCACCCGCTCTAAATGAGCGTCGTCGATGCGTGTCTGAGCGATGGGCATACCCTCGGCTTCAGGGTCCAGGTTCTCGACGTTTGCCGATGCCGCGATGAACCCCGACTGCTGCATAAGCAGCGCGTAAATTGCTTCCTGCACGCCTGCAGCACCCAGCGAATGGCCCGAGAGGGATTTAGTTGATCCGATAACCGGCATGCTGCGGCCTGAAAAGGCTTCCCGAACGGCTTTGAGTTCCTGAATATCGCCCGCGGGCGTGCTGGTGCCGTGAGCATTGATGTAATCGATGTCACCCTCGACGGTGGAGAGGGCCTGGCCCATGCAGCGCACAGCGCCTTCGCCCGAAGGTGCGACCATGTCGTAGCCGTCGGAGGTGGCGCCATAGCCCACTAACTCGGCATAGATTTTAGCGCCGCGAGCTTTCGCGACCTCCAGTTCTTCAAGCACCACCATGCCACCGCCGCCGGCGATGACAAATCCGTCGCGATCAGCGTCGTAGGCGCGAGAGGCGCGCTCGGGGGTCTCATTGTATTTCGTGGACAGAGCGCCCATGGCGTCAAACAGGCTGCTCATGGTCCAGTGCAGTTCTTCGCCGCCACCGGCAAAGACGCGGTCCTGTTTGCCCAGCTGAATCTGCTCCATGGCGTTGCCAATACAGTGGGCACTCGTGGAGCAGGCGGAGGAGATGGAGTAGTTCACGCCCCGAATCTTGAAGGGCGTCGCGAGGCAGGCCGATACGGTGCTGCCCATGGTTTGCGTTACGCGATAGGGGCCTACGCGACGAAGGCCTCTTTCGCGCAGGATGTCTGCCGCCTCGGTCTGGCTGGCGGAGGACGCCCCGCCGGAGCCGGCGATGATGCCCGTGCGGTCGTTGGAGATCTCGTCTTCGCGCAGACCGGCATCAGCGATGCACTGCTCCATGGAGATATAGGCGTAGGCCGCGGCGGCCCCCATGAAACGGAGTTGCTTGCGGTCGATGTGTTCCTTGAAATCGATCTCGGGCTGGCCGGCGATGTGCGAGCGCATGCCCATATCAACCTGCTCCTGATTCAGGCTGATGCCGGAACGGCCCTCCCGAAGTGACTCAGTCACCGCGTTGGCGTCATTGCCCAGGCAGGAAACAATGCCAAGGCCCGTAACCACGACTCTCCGCTGCATGACTTAGAAACTCTCTGTGGATTGAAAAAGGCCCACGCGCAGATCTTTGGCGTGGTAGATATCTTTGCCATCAACGCTGACCTTGCCATCGGCGATGCCCATCACCAATTTGCGCTCAATGACCCGCTTTACGTCGATGGTGTAGGTAACTTTGTTTGCCGTTGGGAGGATTTGTCCTGTGAACTTCACCTCGCCCGAGCCGAGGGCGCGACCGCGGCCTGGATTGCCGCGCCATCCCAGGAAGAAGCCCACAAGTTGCCACATAGCATCGAGACCCAGGCAGCCGGGCATGACCGGGTCCCCCGGGAAGTGGCACTCGAAAAACCACAGGTCTGGCGAGATATCGAGTTCAGCGATGATCTCTCCCTTCCCGTACTCACCGCCTTCGGAGCTGATGTGCGTGATGCGGTCCAGCATGAGCATGTTGTTGATGGGAAGCTGTGCATTCCCGGGACCAAAAAGATCCCCCATGCCGCAGGCGACAAGTTCGCTGGTGGTGTAACTGCTCTGTTGCGTCATATCCTGTGCTGGACTCCGGTCGCACTGACTGATGGCTTCTACCGTTAGAGGGGAGATTTAACGAGAGGTTCGGGTCATCAAGAAAAGTTTGGGGCTGGGTATTTTGGCAGTTTGGTCAGGGCTTTGGCGGCGCTTATGTGCTCGCCTCTTGCGTGTCCCGTGTTTGCCCCGCGTTTCTGCCGCGTTTCTGCCGTGTTTCTGCCGTGTTGCCGCCATGTTGCAACCGTGATGCTCCCCCGCTCACGGGCCGTCCGGCTTCTTATCGCCTGGGTCTTTCACCTCATGTGTACCGGGTCACATTCTAAAGCATCACCTTGCGAACTTCACCACATATGCGCTGTGGCGCCTCTATGGAGCGTTCGTTTACCATGCTCATGGAAGTGTCGGAGCGTGATTCTTCGCTGCGATTTGCCCCACTCCATGTGCAGGGAGATTAAAAAGGATGTTGACCCCGGTTCTCTTGTCCGGTGGCGTCGGAAGCCGTCTTTGGCCTGTCTCGAGGGAAGCCTACCCCAAGCAGTTTTTGCCCCTGGCCAGTGAGCTGTCGATGCTTCAGGACACCATGGAGCGAACACGGGGTCTGGAAAGCGGAAACCCCATTGTCATCTGCAATGAAGATCATCGGTTTATGGTGGCGGAGCAACTGCGCCAGCTGAAGGTTGATGCTTCGGCCATTATTTTGGAACCCGAGGGCCGCAACACAGCGCCTGCCGTTGCCCTGGCGGCGCTCCACGCCATCAAGACCGACCCCGAGGCCCTTCTTCTTGTGCTGCCAGCAGACCACGTGATCGCAGATGTCGAGGCCTTTACAACCGCCGTCTCCAACGGCATTGAGGAAGCCTCGCGCGGCACACTCATGACCTTTGGCGTGGTGCCCGATGCTCCCGAAACCGGTTACGGGTACCTCCGTCTCGGGACCCCGAAAGGCGAAAACCTGTTTGCCCTCGATTCCTTTGTCGAGAAGCCAGACGCGGCCACCGCTCAGGAGTATCTCGACAGCGGCAAGTACTACTGGAACAGCGGCATGTTCCTGCTGTCTGCTCAGGCCTACCTCGAGGAGCTCAAAACGTTCGCTCCCACCATGCTGACGGCCTGTGAGACGGCCATGGAACAGGCGGGCGGCGACCTTGATTTCTTAAGGCCCGAGAAAGAGAGCTTTACAGGCTGCCCATCGGACAGCATCGACTATGCAGTGATGGAACACACCAAGCGCGGTGGCGTGATCCCCCTGGACTGCGGCTGGAGCGATGTGGGCGCCTGGTCCACGCTCTGGCAGGTATCTGAAAGCGACGGCGATGGTAACGTCCAGATCGGCGACGTGATGCTGGAGGATTGCCATAACAGCTACTTCCGCAGTGAGTCGCGTCTTGTAGCGGCCACGGGTGTGGACAATCTGATCGTTGTTGAAACGCCCGATGCCATTCTTATTGCCGAGCGCGACAAAGTGCAGAACGTCAAAGCCATCGTGAATCGGCTGAAAGCCGAGGGCCGCTCAGAAGCAGCGCTGCACCATCGCGTGTATCGGCCCTGGGGCAGCTACGAGTCTCTCATCGAGGGCGATCGGTTCCAGGTGAAACGCATCGTGGTGAATCCCGGTCAGACCCTGTCTCTGCAGATGCATCATCACCGCGCTGAGCATTGGATTGTGGTGCACGGCACCGCCGAAGTGACCTGCGAAGACGACGTGTTTACGCTGCGCGAAGATCAGTCCACCTATATTCCCCTGGGTCACAAGCACCGCTTGGCGAACCCCGGCAAGATTCCCCTTGAGCTGATCGAGGTACAGTCAGGCAGCTACCTGGGAGAGGATGACATTGTGCGATTTGAGGATGTTTACGGACGTAGTTCCTGAACCTTTGCCGTGTCCCCACAAGCCATCGCGTGATTAAAGACAGCAAGCGATTGAAGAGTTCATCGGGCCACTTAGGCTCCCCACAGGCAGGTGCGAAGCCTGCCTCACTAAGAGACTTACCCATCAGGGCAATGAAGAGGGTTTTCACGTGATCAACAAATGCATGTTCCCCGTCGCAGGCTACGGAACGCGTTTTCTTCCCGCCACCAAGAGCATGCCCAAGGAAATGCTGCCGGTGGTGAACAAACCACTGGTGCAGTACGGCGTTGAGGAAGCCATCGAAGCAGGTATGACCACCTGCGCCATGGTGACTGGCCGGGGTAAGCGGGCTATCGCTGACCACTTTGATATCAGCTACGAGCTCGAGCACCAGATCAGCGGCACGGGCAAGGAAACCTACCTGGCCAGTATTCGAGACGTACTTGATCAGGGCATTTTCACCATGGTGCGCCAGCGTGAAATGAAGGGCCTGGGGCACGCGATTCTGACCGGTCGTTCTTTGGTTGGAAATGAGCCTTTTGGCGTGGTCCTTTCCGATGACCTGTGCCTTCATGAAGAGGGGCAGGGTGTGTTGGCTCAGATGGCAGAGCTCTATCGGCAGTTCCGGTGCTCCATCGTTGCCATTATGGAAGTGCCCGAAGACGAGGTACACAAGTACGGTGTGATTGCTGGTGAGGCCCTGAAGGAAGGCATTTACCGCGTCGAAAAGATGGTAGAGAAGCCATCCAAAGAAGAAGCGCCCTCTAATCTGGCGATCATCGGGCGCTACATACTCACCCCCGACATTTTTGAAATCATCGAGGAAACACCACCCGGGGCCAATGGCGAAGTACAGCTCACAGATGCGCTGCAGACCCAAGCCGAGCGCGGCTGCGTGATGGCCTACAAGTTCAAGGGCAAACGCTTCGACTGCGGCAGCGTGCCCGGCTTCGTGGAAGCGACCGACTACGTCTACAAGAACATCTACGGTAAGGAATAAGCCGCCGCATGGACGAAATCACCTGTTTCAAAGCCTATGACGTTCGTGGACGCGTCCCCGATCAACTGAACGAGGACATCGCCCGTCGCATCGGCGCAGCCTATGCCGCGGTGATCAAACCCGAAAAAGTCGTTGTCGGACACGATATCCGCCTGAGTAGTCCGGCTATTAAGGCGGCGCTGAGTGAGGGTCTTATGTCCCAGGGCGTGGATGTTTACGACATCGGTCTTTGCGGCACGGAAGAGATTTACTTTGCCACCAGTCACGCGGGTATGGACGGCGGCATTGCGGTGACGGCCAGCCATAATCCCAAGGATTACAACGGCATGAAGTTCGTGCGGGAGTCCTCCAAGCCGATCTCTGGCGATACGGGACTGTTTGATATCAAGGCGTTGGCCGAGAAGAACGAGTTTTCGGAGGCAGCGCGGCGCGGCACTCTGCAGGATCTTGACGTTGACGCGGCCTACGTGGAGCATCTCCGGAGCTATATCGATGTGGAATCGCTCAAGCCGCTCACCATTGTTTGCGACGCCGGGAACGGCGGCGCCGGACGCGTCATCGACCTCCTTGAGCCGCACTTACCCGTTAAGTTCATCAAGCTCCACCACGAGCCGGATGGCAATTTTCCCAACGGAGTGCCTAATCCTCTTCTCGAGGAGAACCGCGGGCCGAGCATCGAGGCGGTGAAGGCGCACAACGCTGACCTGGGCATCGCCTGGGACGGTGATTTCGATCGCTGCTTTTTCTTTGATGCCGACGGTCGCTTCGTCGAGGGTTACTACGTGGTCGGTCTGCTGGCCGCGGCCTTTCTGCACCGGTCCGAGGGTGCGGCCATCGTTCACGACCCGCGCCTGACCTGGAATACGCAGGCCATTGTTGAAGAGCTGGGCGGCCAGCCTATTCAAAGCAAAACCGGCCACGCCTTTATCAAAGAGCGCATGCGCCTCGAAAATGCCGTGTATGGCGGGGAGATGAGCGCGCATCATTATTTCCGTGACTTCGCCTATTGCGACAGCGGCATGATCCCCTGGCTCCTGGTGGCCGGACTCATGTCGTCGCGCGGTCAGTCCCTCGCGGAGATGGTGGAGGAGCGCATGGCAGCGTTCCCCTGCAGCGGCGAAATCAATCGCTCCATCGCCGATCCGGGCGTGGTTATCGAGAAGGTCAGCGAAACCTATGGTCCGTCAGCTCTTCACCGAGAAGATGTTGATGGTTTGAGCCTGGAGTTTGAGGACTGGCGCTTCAACCTGCGCCGCTCGAATACGGAGCCCGTTGTTCGCCTTAACGTGGAGTCTCGGGGAGATACCGCTTTGATGGAGGCAAAGACGGCGGAGTTGCTGGCGCTGATCGACAGCGCCTGATTCGAAGGCCGTGGCGCTCGTAGCAAGAAATCTGAGATTTAGGTGTTGCGGGGCCGCGATGCGACCCCCGGGGGAAATACCTAACTGCTTCTGGTAATAGAAAGCTCGGCGAGCGCATTTAGCGCATCCCGCGCGGGGCTTTCGGGCAGTGCCTTGAGGTTCTCGAGCGCCGTATCGCGGTGACGAAGCGCTGCCTCTCGCGTGTAATCCAGGCTGCCGCAGTCTTTGACGGCGATCAGCACCTCATCCAACCGGCTGATATCTTTCTCAGTGATCGCTGATCGCACGAGGGCCACCTGCTCAGGGTTTCCATGGCGCATCACATGGATCAGCGGGAGCGTGGGCTTGCCTTCTGTTAGATCGTCGCCAACGTTCTTGCCCGTCACCTGCGGGTCGCCCTCATAGTCCAGCAGGTCGTCCACCAGCTGAAAGGCGATGCCGATCCCGCGACCGTAGTCGCGAAGCGCTACCGCGACGGCATCCTCGGCACCTGCCAGAATCGCCGCACCCTCGCAGGCCGCCGCGAAGAGTGCCGCGGTCTTGCGGTCGATCACGTCGTAGTACTGCGCTTCAGTGGTGTCTGCATCGCCCGCACGGATCAGCTGCAGGACTTCGCCCGCGGCGATGGTATTGGTGGTGTCCGCCATCATGCGCAGGAGTGGCGTGGAATCGAGGGCAACCATCAGCTGGAATGCGCGGGTATATAGGAAGTCACCAACGAGAACGCTGGGCGCGTTGCCGAAGGTGCTGTTAGCCGTCGGTCGACCTCGTCGTAGCTCGGAAACGTCGACCACATCGTCGTGAAGGAGCGTCGCTGTGTGAATAAATTCTACGACGGCCGCGAAATGAATGTGTCGATCACTCATGGCACTCAGGGAGGCCGCGCTGAGTAGGGCCAGGAGGGGCCGCAGGCGTTTGCCGCCGGCGTCCACAATGTATTGGCCGACGTTTTCCACCATGTCCACATCGGACTTCAGCTGCTCAATGATGACAGCGTTGACCGCATCCAGCTCGGTGCTGACGGCGGCGCGAATTTCTTGCATGGTGGAACAAACCTGAGCCCAAAAACGGTCGCGCATGCTAGGTCTCGCGCCGATAAGGTGTCAAGCGAACTATGCCCTTATGGGCGTCAAGGTCCTTGTTTTGCCACGAAAATTCGCCTTGAGCGGCTGATGCAATTTCAGTACAATCGCGCGCCGCCGCGAGCTCTGCGAGTTTTTCGGCCAAGGAGCGCTTTAGGCTCTGTCAATGACGCTGTCATTGCTCAGACATCGCCAAGCCGCCTCCCTGGCGGAAAAGTGTAGTTAAATCAGCGGCCTGCATAAGCTTGTGCCCGTCCCTGCCCACTGTTTGACAGTGTTTTGGACCCGAATGCGGGAGGGCTAACAACGGAGATGAAACGATGTACGCAGTATTTGAGAGCGGCGGTAAGCAGCACCGCGTCGCTGAGGGAGAATCCCTCAAACTGGAAAAGATTGAAGCAGCGACCGGCGATACCGTTGAGTTCGACCGGGTGCTGATGGTCGGCGGTGAAGACGTGCGCGTTGGCACGCCTCTCGTCGACGGCGCCAAGGTCACGGCAGAAGTTGTTGATCATGGCCGCCACGAGAAAGTGCGGATTGTTAAGTTCAACCGCCGCAAGCACCACCGCAAGGAAACCGGGCACCGTCAGTGGTACACGGAAGTCCGCATCACTGGCATCAGCGCGTAAGGAGTTAACTCATGGCACACAAAAAAGCTGGCGGTAGTACGCGTAACGGTCGCGATTCCGAAAGTAAACGCCTTGGCGTAAAGCGCTTCGGCGGTGAGCAGGTAAAGGCGGGCAACATCATTGTTCGTCAGCGTGGAACGCGTATCCATGCAGGTGAGAATGTGCGTGTGGGCAAAGACCACACACTGTTCGCCACGACAGACGGCAAAGTTGAGTTTGTCACCCGTGGTGATAAGAACCGAAAGTTTGTACGCATTGTCGGCGCTTGAGACGGCGCACCAGAAACGCCGGCGCTAAAGCGCTGCTGGAGAGCCCCGTCAGCGTACGGGGCTTTTTTTTGCCCGCGTGACGGGTGGGCTCGGTGCCTAGGGGGCATCAAGGGCGAAAGGGAGGCTAGTTACCAGGATCAGCGGGAAGGCTTGACCGGTTCGGTAGAATGAAATTATGAAATTTGTTGATGAAGCTAGCATCAGAGTTTTCGCCGGAAAGGGGGGTAACGGCTGCCTGAGTTTCCGCCGTGAAAAGTACGTGGCGAAGGGCGGGCCGGACGGCGGCGATGGTGGCGATGGAGGCAGCGTTTATCTAGTCGCCGACGACAGCATGAACACCATGGTGGATTACCGGTTCCAACGGGTTTATCGCGCAACGAACGGAGAGTCTGGCCGCGGGCGCAATTGCACGGGAGCCAGCGGGGGAGACCTTGAACTGCCGGTTCCCGTGGGCACCACGGTGATTGATGAGGACAGTGGTGAGCAGCTGGGCGATCTCACGCACGCCGACGAAAGGCTGCTTGTCGCCCAGGGCGGCTTTCACGGCCTTGGCAATACGCGCTTTAAGTCATCGACGAATCGGGCGCCGCGCCAGACCACGCCGGGTAGTGAGGGCGAACAGCGCAACCTGCGCCTTGAACTCAATGTGCTGGCAGATGTTGGACTTCTTGGCTTGCCGAATGCGGGTAAGTCGACTTTGATCAGTGCGGTTTCTGCGGCGCGTCCACGAATTGCTGACTACCCTTTCACGACCTTGGTGCCACAACTGGGCGTGGTTCGCGTGGATGCCCTGCGCAGCTTTGTGGTGGCGGATATTCCCGGTCTGATTGAGGGCGCCTCGGAGGGTGCGGGGCTCGGCATCCGATTCCTAAAGCACCTCACGCGCAATCGGCTTTTGCTGCACATGGTCGACGCTGCCCCCATTGATGGATCGGACCCCGCGGAAAACGCGCTTTCTATCGTGCGAGAGCTTGAGCGTTTCAGCCCGACACTCGCAGCGCGAGAGCGCTGGCTGGTCCTCAACAAGATGGATCTGATGGACGAGGAAGCTCGCCGGCAGATCGTTGATGACGTGGTTTCTGCCCTGGACTGGCCTGGTCCCGTGTTTGCGATCTCCGCCGTGAGCGGCGAGGGCACTGAGCTCCTCTCACTCAAGATCATGACCTATCTCGAGGAATGCGCTGAGCGCGAGGCTGCGCAACCAGAACTAAAAGACGAGGAGCGTGAGGCTCAAAAAGCCATGCAGGCGGAAGCCCGCGAACGCATTGTCGCCCTGCGTCGTCGTCGCCGCGGTGAGGCTGTAGAAAAGGATGACGATGACTTCGATGACGACGACTACGATGTCGAGGTCGAATACGCACCGTGAGCGAACGGGATTGGACAAGCGATGCCCGTCGCTGGGTCGTCAAAGTCGGCAGTGCGCTGCTGACCAATGATGGCCGCGGCATCGACGACGCCGTGATCGATGACCTGGTGAATCAGGTTGCGATGCTTCGAGCTCGGGGAGCGGAGGTTCTACTGGTCAGCAGTGGCGCTGTTGCGGCAGGTCTGCTGCGCCTTGGCCAGGAGGAGCGCCCCGACGTCCTCCATGAGCTGCAGGCTGCGGCAGCTGTTGGTCAATCTGCGCTGCTTCGGCGCTACGAAGAATCCTTTGCCGCTCGCGATGTACTCACCGCGCAGGTGCTACTGGGCCATGACGACGTTGAGGCCAGGGACCGGTACCTCAATGCGCGCGCGACGCTCAAAACTCTGCTCGCGCACGGGGTCGTACCGGTGATCAACGAAAACGACACCGTCGTCACGGACGAGATTCGCTTTGGCGATAACGACACCCTTGCAGCTCTGGTCGCGAACCTGGTGGACGCAGACGTACTGGTGCTCCTGACCGATCAATCGGGCCTCTACAGTGAGGACCCTCGGCGCAACCCTGGCGCACAACTGATCGGCCATGCCCGAGCAACGGATCCGACCCTCGACGCCATGGTGGGTGACGGTGGCCGGCTAGGTCGAGGGGGCATGGTGACCAAGTTGCGGGCTGCGCGTTTGGCGGCACGCTCCGGAACCGAGACGGTCATCGTCGACGGGCGAGAGGATGCGGTGCTGGCCCGCATTGCCGCGGGTGATGAGCTAGGTACCTGGCTGGAAAGTGGCAATGCGCCAGAGACTGCGCGTAGGCAATGGCTTGCGAGCCTCGTGACCTACCGCGGGGAACTCATTATTGATGATGGCGCGGCGCGCGTGCTTCAGTCCGATGGTCGTAGTCTGCTGCCCGTTGGCATTCGCGAAGTCAGAGGCAGCTTTCGCCGCGGTGACGTGGTGCTTTGTCGCGACTTGAATGGCCGCGAAATCGCTCGCGGGCTTTCAAACTATTCCTCTGATGAAGCCCAGCGCATCAAAGGTCATGGATCCGAAAAGATCGCAGATATGCTGGGTTACGGCGGCGAAGCTGAGATGCTCCACCGCGATAACCTGGTGGTGCTCTGATGGATCCGGTAGGTATGCTCCTACTCTACGGCGCAGGCCTAGCCTTCGCCTCCTATGGTGGCGGGTATCTGGCGCTCCGCATCGAGATGACGCATACGCGGACGCAGATTGCCCTCAGTCTGGTCTCGGGGCTGATGCTGGGTATCGCGTTTTTCCACCTGTTTCCCCATGCGGTGCTTACGCTGGGCGTCGAACACGGGCTCAATACCACGATGATCTGGGTTGCAGCGGGGCTTGTGGTTATGCTCCTCCTACTACGCCTTCTGCATTTTCACCACCCGGACTACTACGCTGAAGGGGACGACGCCCATCATCACGACCATGCTCACGGCGAGCATTGCACGCCCGTTGCGGCGCCCAAAGTCAGCTGGCAATCAGTGCTGATTGGTTTGAGCTTTCATTCGCTGATCGACGGCGTCGCTCTCGGGTCCGCTTTTTTGGGCTCTTCCCGTGGCGAGTCGCTCCTTGCCTTCGGTGTTTTCGTAGCCATTGCGCTGCACAAGCCCCTGGACTCCATGTCCATTGCAGCGCTGATGCGCGCTGCTGACCTGTCCCCTTCGCTGCAGCGAAACGTGAACATGGGCTTCGCGCTTCTGTGCCCTATGGCGGCGCTGCTCTTCTACGCTTTCGCCAATGGCGTGTCGTCGGGGCAGAGCGATGTCGTCGGCGCGGCGCTGGCTTTTTCAGCGGGTACCTTTATCTGCATTGCATTGAGCGATCTACTGCCGGAGGTGCAGTTTCACAGCCACGATCGGGTGAAGCTCACGCTGGTGTTTCTTGCTGGGTTGGCGATTTCCT
Source organism: Pseudomonadota bacterium (assembly GCA_038750875.1). GTDB lineage: Bacteria > Pseudomonadota > Gammaproteobacteria > Pseudomonadales > Halieaceae > Congregibacter. The sequence continues at coordinate 36,983 of JBCDGU010000011.1, forward strand.
ACGCGATTGCCACAGGTTCTCCCGAGCATTCCCATCACATCTCTGAGGCCCACGAGCACCATCAACCTCACTCGCACGAGTCAGGGCACTGAGCCCGCGACTCAGGCCGCAGATAAGGTCTTCATGGACTCGGCTTTGCGTACGGCGCCTGGTGATGGAACGTCTTTTTTCTCGAGCCAGGGCTCGATGCGCTCGCTGACGAAGGCACTCAGAAAATCGATGTGGCGCGCACTGTCGTTCAAACAGGGAATGTACTCGTAGCGTTTGCCACCGGCTTCGAGGAAGTATTCCCGGTTCTCCTCGCCGATCTCTTCTATCGTCTCCAGGCAGTCTGCGGAAAAGCCCGGACAGACAACCTGCACTGATTCCGTGCCGCTGGACGCCAGATCACGCAGTGTTTCATCGGTGTAGGGTTTGAGCCACTCTTCACGGCCGAAGCGGGATTGGAAGGTACACAGGTACTCGTCCTCCGCCAGACCCAGGGATTCTGCGACGAGGCGCGCCGACTTCTGGCAGTGGCAGTGGTAGGGATCGCCTTCGTCGAGATACCGGCGAGGTTCACCATGGAATGAGAACAGCACCTTGTCTGCCTTGCCATGGGACTCCCAGTGTTCCCTGATGCTCGCGGCGACGGCTTCGATATAACCCGCTTCGTCGTGATAGCTGGCAACGAACTGCAGATCGGGCACCCAGCGCCGCCCGATGAAGTCCTGAGCCAATGCGTCAAAAGTGGAGCCGCCCGTGGGTCCGCTGTACTGCGGATAAAGAGGCAGCACCAATAGTTGGCGAACACCCTTGTCGAGCAATCGCTGTACGCCTGAACTGATGGATGGCTCTCCATAACGCATGGCGAAATCCACAACGATCCGATCACCAAACCTGTTCTGAAGTGCCGTCTGAAGTGCGGTACTTTGATTGCGCGTATGAATGAGTAGGGGTGATCCCTCCTCGGTCCATACGGTTTTGTAGGCTTCTGCCGATCGTGCTGGGCGAATATTCAGAATGATGCCGTGGAGAATCAGCCACCAAAGCAGCCGTGGTACCTCGACAACACGCGGATCGGAGAGGAACTGGCGCAGGTAAGGGCGAAGCGCTTGCTTTTCTGGCGCTTCCGGCGTTCCCAGGTTTGTAACCAGGACACCGATATGCGCGTTTTGCGCATGATCAAAGTCCGGGGTGCCCGTGTATTTCATGATACCGCGTTGTTCCTTGTCACTTAGGTGGGCCCGACGGGTGGTCCTGCTGGCCTAACCGGTCATTTAACCCAGAATAATGAGATGACAACGTCATTGTAGCGTCACTTTGCCGATGCACAGCACGCGTGTTTGCAGCTCATCGCTCTTACTACAAGGTTTACGTTGACCTTTCGCCGCTGGATTCCATCGTCTTATCGACCATGAGGCGCAACTCAACGAATGGCCCTTTCGGGATTCACCGCTCCTCACTAACTTTGATCTCGCAGGCGGCAGGAAGCGGTTTGCTCATTCAGATAACCAGCCCCCATGGGCGACAAACTATGATGGAGAACGACCATGAAAGTAACTCGTAAAACCACGATTGCTTCTGCAGTTTTCGGCATGCTCGCTGGCATGGCCGTGCAAGCGAGCGCAGAAACTGTCACTTCCGTAACCGCCGACGCCGTTACGGAGAAAACCCAGCGCACCGTTAGCATTGCTGACCTTGATCTGACCTCTCCGGAGGGTCAGGAAGCTCTTCACTACAGAATCGCTCGCGCCGCTGAGCAGGTATGCGGATCCAGCGATCTGCGCCGGGCCGGCAGCATTGCGCAGGCGAACCGCAACCGCGATTGCTACCGCCAGTCTCTTTCTGACGCAATGGCAGAAGTGAACCAGTCGGCGGTGGCGACCACGAACTGATCAACCGCGTTCCCGCAGCCCCTGGCGGAAACCCCGGAGTGTCGGTGATCCCGGCTCTCCGGTTCTTTGTTTTTGGCGGCGGCTTGCTGCCGAGTAACGATTACTTCACGTCGACCGTGTAGTATCTGCGGCCCAAGTCCTTCTGTAGGCCGCCCATGTTTCTTTCCCGTCGAGACTTTCTTCGCTACTCCCTGTCTGCTGGCAGCACAATCTGGGTTTCAACCCACCTCACCGGCTGCGCCCTCCAGGGACAGGAAGCAAAACTAAGTCGCGTATCGTTTAGTCATGGTGTGGCTTCTGGCGATCCAGAGGCGGGCGCGCTCATTCTTTGGACGCGTGCGGTGCCCGGCGATGACGCTGGGGTGGCTACCGTTGGGTGGGAAGTAGCCTCCGACCCAGAGTTTTCCAACATCATGAGAAGCGGTGTCGCGACGACAGGGCCCGAGCGTGATTTTACGGTAAAGGTCGATGTGCAGGAGCTGAACGCGGGTACGCCATACTTTTATCGCTTTCGCGGGGCAGACAGCGTCACAGAATCTGGTCGCTCCAAAACGCTACCAAGCGGCAGTGTTGATCGCGTTCGCTTTGCCGTGTTCTCCTGCTCCAACTATCCCGCCGGCTACTTCCACGCGTATGGGGAAGCCGCGCAGTTGCCTGATATAGATGCGTTCCTGCATTTGGGTGATTACTTCTACGAATACCCATCCGATGGCTACGCCACCGAGCGGGCTGCCGAGTTGGGTCGCGAGCTGGCGGACGATAACTCGGGCGAATTACTCAGCCTCATTGATTACCGCCGCCGCTACGCGCTCTATCGCGGCGACCGGGACCTGCAAACCCTGCACGCGGCCGCTCCCATGATCGCTGTCTGGGACGATCACGAGATTGCCAACGATACCTGGCATAGCGGAGCTCAGAATCATCAGCCAGACGAAGGGCCGTTTGAGGAGCGCAAGGCCGCCGCCGTTCAGGCTTACTTTGAGTGGATGCCCATCAGGCCCGTCCTGCCCGATGCAGATGGTCGTATCTATCGGCGCTTGAAGTTCGGTGATCTGGTTTCCCTGTACATGCTCGATACTCGACTCATTGGCCGAGATCAGCAGTTGGAGTACGGGCATTTCATGGATGAGGCTACCGGTGAGTTTGACGTAGCGTCATTTACGGAGGCCATGTCCGACCCCTCGCGCTCCTTGCTGGGCGAGGAACAGCGCCTTTGGCTGTACGGCGCCCTGCAGGACTCCCAGGCCAGTTGGGATGTGTTGGGACAGCAGGTTCTGATGGCTCGCATGCAGTTACCGTCGGCGTTTCTCACGTCGGTGTTTGGTCAGCGAGATGTCACTTCCTCGCAGGCGCTGCTGGAGGAGTTAGTGGAGGACAAGCGTCGGGCTCTAGCGGGGCAGACCCTTTCCGAGACTCGCGCTAAGCGACTTGCCATGGCGACGCCTTACAACCTCGACGCCTGGGATGGCTATGCGGTCGAAAGGGAGCAGCTCTATGGTGCCCTCGCTGCGATGGACAAAACCGTCGTGGCCTTTGCGGGGGATACACATAACGCATGGCGCAGCGATCTTCGTGATCGAAACGGCCGACAAGCCGGTGTTGAACTGGCTACTCCCGGTGTTTCATCGCCAGGAATGGAAAGCTATCTCTCTCTTGATGAGAGTTCTGCGGCACTACTGTCCGACGCCATGGTGGCCCTGATTGATGAACTTCAGTTCTGTGATCTTAGGCAACGCGGATTCATGGAAGTGGAGTTCACGCCATCGCATTGCGATACCACCTGGCATTTTATCGACGATGTAACACGGCGAGAGGTTGCGCTTAGCACCGAAACTCATCGGTTCGAGCGCTCTGGCTAGATCACGGATGTAGGTGGCGATCTTGCCAGCGTGTTGCGAAGCTTTTGCCTGGATCTTGCGAAGGTCGTGCGAAGGTCGTGCGAATGTCGCGCGAGGGTGTGGCGAAGTTATTGCGAAGCGGCGGCGAAGGTGTTGCGAAGGTCGTGCGGATCTTAAGGAAGAAAAGCCTGGCAGGGCCTGAGCACCTGCCAGGTCGAGAAGGTCTTACTTCTTCTTGGCTTTTGCCTTGGCCTTCTTTTTTGCAGGTGCTTTCTTTGCAGCTTTCTTAGCAGGCGCTTTCTTTGCTGCTTTTTTAGCCGGGGCTTTCTTCGCTGCTTTCTTGGCCGGGGCCTTCTTGGCAGCTTTTTTCTTAGCCGGTGCTTTCTTGGCGGGTGCCTTCTTCGCAGCTTTCTTAGCAGGCGCTTTCTTTGCTTCTACCGTCAGATCGTTGGTCTCTGCCGTCGGCGCGTTCTTCATGACCGACTTGATGCCCTTCTCCATAGAGACGGCGTTGGCATACATCTGACTCTTGCCAATGACCTGCCCATTGGTCGCCTTGATGACGAAATAGGGTTGCCCCTTCGTAGACTTCTTGCGCTCAAAGCGTGCGTCTTTGGCCGCATTGGTCTTCACAGACTTGATGCCACCGGTCGCGCTGCGCTTGTCGTCGTAAGTCTGGCTGGTGAAAACCACCTGACCGTTGCCAGACTTAAGATTGAACGAAAACTTGCCCGTCTTTCCCTTTTTCAGTTCGAACTTTCCTGCCATGATCACTCCCCTTGCGATGATCCTGCTGTTCACTCGATTAGCTTTATCGCGAAACTCCATTCCGCTGCGACCCAGCATAAGGCTTTCGCGCGGCATCGCAAGGGGTTTGGTGCTTTTTTGTTCCCGGGATTTTCGCGCTTATTCCCGGGATTTTCCCGGCCTTTTGAGAGCGGAGCTGTATGGCAGGAAGTCAGTCGCAAACGGAGGACGCCGAGGTCGCCGTGCTGCTCCTCGCTGCGGGTCGGTCACGACGGTTTGGCGATGACAAGCGGCGGGCACTGCTCTCCTCGGGACGGACATTGCTCTCTGAAAGCGTTAAACGCTACGTAGATAGTGGTTTCCGTGTTTACCTTTGCCTTCGCGGCGCCGAGCGTCATGCAGAGTTTGCGGCACAAATAGCGTCTTCTGCCGTTGAAGTTGTTCCCTGTGCCAGCTCGGATCAAGGCATGGGGGCGACGCTGGCCGAGGGGGTTCAGGCGCTGCCCAGCGAGATGGGTGTGCTTGTCGCCCTCGGTGACATGCCATGCATCAAGGGTTCGACGCTTCAGAGAATGCGAAAAAAATTCGCGCCTTCCGCCATTGTTTACCCGAGTTACGAGAATCGTCGCGGTCATCCGGTATTTTTTGGACGGCAGTTCCGCCCTGAACTGGCCGCACTCATTGGGGATAAAGGCGCGGCCGATATCATCAGGCGTCATGCGGCGCACTGTACTGAGGTCGTCGTCGACGACCGGGGTGTGCTCCTTGATATTGATACGCCAGAGGCGCTCTCAGGGTTGTAGGGGACCCCGCCTTTTGGGCGCGACTTTTTGGGAAGGTCTCTGTTTCGTGACGCAGTTAGTTTGGTGTCAGGCGAGTCGTTCCTCGTCGGGCGTATCGATCTGGCGTCCCGGATGCGCTTCGTGGAATTCCCGCATAGCGGTGCAACGCGTATCCAGGGCGATGATTGCAGGATAGTCATCGATAGCGACTTTGAAGCGGCGTGCGTTGTAGAGCTGAGGCACCAGCATCACCTCAAACATCCCTGGCTTGTCGCCGAGAGAAAAATCGCCGGTGAATTTACTTGCGGCTTTTTCGATGGCATTGAATCCCGTCTGGATCCAGTGGCTGTACCAATCGCCAACAGCTTGCTGATCTAGCTCAAGCGTATCGCCAAGATAGCGCAACACCCTGAGGTTGTTGAGGGGATGGATGTCGCACGCTATGTGCAGGCAGTGCGCTCGATAGGCGGCTTTCGCCAAAGGCTCCATCGGGTAGAGCGCAGGTTCAGGATGCGTTTCCTCCAGCCATTCGAGAATTGCCAGGGATTGCCCGAGGATGGTGCCGTCGTCCAGTTCCAGCGCTGGCACAAGGCCCTGAGGATTTCGTGAGCGATAGCTCTCCGCTTTCTGCTCGTTCTCGACCAGGTTAACGGGGATGATTTCACTGCTCAGTCCCTTGAGAGCGAGAGCAATGCGCACCCGGTAGGCCGCAGAAGAGCGAAAGTAGCTATAGAGATTCATGAAGCGTCCCGCGGTGGCTGGTACTGAACAACGGTCTGATCGATGGCGCCAAAGATGCTCGCGCCATTTTCATCCAGCATCTCAATCTGGACCCGATCACCGAACTTCATGAACGGTGTCGAGGGTGATCCGTCGCGGATTGTTTCCAGGCAGCGTACTTCCGCAAGGCAGCAGGAGCCTGCTTCCGAGCCGACATTCGAAACTGTGCCGGAGCCAATGACTGTGCCCGTCATCAATGATCGAGACTTCGCGCAGTGGGCGATGAGCGTCGGGAAGTCGAAGGTCATGTCCTGACCAGCATTTGGCGCGCCCACAAGCGTATCGTTCAGCGTCGCGCGCAGCGGAAGGTGCACTTTGGCGCCATCCCAGGCAGCTCCGAGCTCGTCGGGCGTAACCAGCACGGGTGTAAACGCAGTCCAGGGCTTGGACTGGTAAAAGCCAAACTGCTTTCCAAGTTCTGCAGGAATAAGGTTGCGTAGGGAAACATCGTTGACCAGGCCGATAAGCTTGATGTGTTCCCGAGCTTGTTCCTGAGAGACGCCAGCAGGTACGTCGTCGGTAACAACGACGACTTCCGCTTCAAAGTCGATACCCCAGTCCTCGCTTTCTACGTCGACGTCGTCGCGCGGGCCGATGAACGCATCGGAGGCGCCCATGTAAACCAGGGGGTCTTCCCAGAACGATGCAGGCAGCTCTGCCCCTCGAGCTTTGCGCACTAGTTCCACATGAGTGACATAGGCGCTGCCATCGGCCCAGTGGTAGGCGCGCGGTAGGGGCGCTGCGCAGCGGTCTATGTCGAAAGGCGTCGCATCGTCTCGCTCGCCAGCACACAGCTGTGCGTAGCGCTGTTCAAGGTCGGGGGCGCGGCCTGCCCAGTTATCCAGTGCAGCCTGCAGCGTTGGCGCGATATCAGCGGCGCTGCAGCAAGTCTTCAGCTCGCGATCGACAATCATCAACTGGCCATCGCGACCGTGATTGTAAGAGGCAAGTTTCATTCAGGTTACTCCTTGGTCACGTGTTCGCCCTGGCTGCGCCAGGAGTCGACATAAGCGGTATTTTCAACGGTGGTGGCGATGTCGCCAATCTGCAGCGAGCGGCGTGTATCGATCATGACGGCGACTTCATCGGTCGCCGCCGCAGGGGACGTCATCGCATTAGCAAGGGCCTTAGGGTGCGGGCCGTGGGCGAAGCCACAGGGATGGTAGGTGAGCATGCCCGCGTCGATGTTGTCGCGGCTGAAAAAGTTGCCGCGGTGGTAGAACAGCACTTCATCGTAGTCGTCGTTGTTGTGATAGAAGGGCACCTTCAGCGCGCCCGGGTCTGTTTCGAGCGGTCGTGGGCAGAAGGTGCAGACTACGAAGCCGTTTCCCATGAAGGTGGTGTGGGCCGAAGGCGGGAGGTGATAGCGATGGCTCATCACGGGCCGGATATCCCGCCAGTTGAGGCGCAGCACCGTGTTCGTGCCGTGCCAGCCGACAGCATCCAGGGGGTTAAAGGGGAACGTGACGGTGCTGATCACATTGTGCCGCTTGATTTTGACCTGCCAAGTCTCTTCGCTCTGCTGCGCCAGAAACGCGTCGTTGATGCGCGGATGCTCGAGTACCGCTGGGTCAAAAACGGCGTGGGGGCCAAGCATCCCGCGATCCGGCAGGCTGTAGGCGCCATCCGTGTCTTCAATCACGAGGCACTCAACGGGTGAAGAGACCTCGATCCGCCAGGCGGTACCCCGCGGAATCATCAGATAGTCGCCATCCCGGAACGACAGATGGCCGTAGTCGCAGTAGAGATCTCCACTGCCTTCATGGATAAACAGCAAATCGTCGCCGTCGCTGTTTCGCACCAAAAAATCCATGGAGCTGTTCAGTGTCCAGAATCGAAGCGCCAGGTCGGAATTCAGAAGCACCGGCGCTAAGGCATGCGGTGATGGTGCCGATGAGTCCAACTTGTTGAGGTCATACGCGTGGGGGCGCAGCGGGCCTTCCCAGTCGACCCAGCCGGTGGGTGGGTGTTTGTGATGAATATGACTTGCGGGACCAAAAAATCCCTCGCGACCCATCTCGCGCTCATAGGTGTTTTCCGGAAGGTCGCAATGTGCCTGTCGGGAATGCGTGCCCTCACGGATAACGTGGGGAATCCACTGCTTGCTCATGATCCACCTCGGGACGACTTGACAGAGAGGCAGCATACTAGTTACAAATGAAACTATCTAGTCCGAGGTGTCCATTGGAAAGTCAGTTTCAGCTCACGGAGTTCCTTCCCTACCGTATTACGCGCCTTGCAGAGCGCGTCAGCCGTTCGTTGGCCGGCGTTTACGCAGAGCGGTTTGGAATCTCGGTCCCGCAATGGCGTGTCCTGGCGACGTTGCATGAATTTCCCGGTCTTGCTGCGACGGTCGTTGCACAGCGATGTAATCTGGACAAGGTGAAGGTGTCTCGCGCCGTCACCGCCCTCGAGCAGCAGGGCTACCTGGTTCGCACGCGCGACGACCGTGATGGTCGGGCAAGTCATCTTGATTTATCGGAAGAGGGCAGTCGGCTGTTCTCGGAGATCGCACCGCTTGCCATGGCGTGGGAAGCTGCGCTGCTGGAGGACCTTGGTGCGCCTGGGCGGGCGGCCGTTGCTGATTTATTGGATCGTCTTGAGGCGCGTGCCTCGCTCTTGGAAAAGGAACACTAGCGTGAGTCTTGAAGCTGTCTCGTCTCATCCACCGGCGCCCACGCAGGAAGAGATCATCGCGAGCCTCCCACGGCATCTGCGGCCTTTCGTCCAGGTTCAGGATCATGCGTCTGCGTATTCCGAGCGCGATCACGCGGTTTGGTGTTTCCTGATGACGGCACTCACGGGCGCGCTTAGCGAAAGCGCTCACCCCGTCTATCTCGAGGGCCTGGCACGCACAGGCATCGCCCTTGACCACATCCCGTCCATCGACGAAATGAACGCCTGTCTCGCCAAACTCGGTTGGCGGGCCGTGGTTGTCGACGGCTTCATCCCGCCGGCGATCTTCATGGAGTTCCAGGCGCTTCGAGTGCTTGTGATTGCCCTGGATATGCGCAGCGTCGACCATCTTCTCTACACCCCCGCACCCGATATCCTCCACGAGTCTGCCGGTCACGCGCCATTTCTTGTTGACGTTGATTACGCAGAGTTTCTCCAGCGTTTTGGCGAGGTGGGCATGCAGGCCATTGCGAATCAGCATGATCTGGAGCTTTACGAAGCGATTCGCGAGCTCTCTATCCTAAAGGAGAGTGCGTCGCCCACCGAGATGATAGAAGCCGCTGAAGCAAGGCTGGACGCGCTCTCGGCGAACCATGAGCCACCTTCGGAAGCGGCGTTGTTGACACGCCTGCACTGGTGGACCGTGGAGTATGGGCTCGTAGGTAGCGTGGACGATTACGCGCTGTTCGGTGCTGGGCTCCTTTCTTCGCTGGGTGAGAGCCAGAGTTGCCTGAACGACGAGGTCGTGAAAAAGCTTCCCCTCACGGTGGATGCGGTTCAAACACCCTATGACATCACGTCCACGCAGCCGCAGCTATTTGTCACGCGCAGTTGCAAGCATATGGGACAGATTCTCGAAGAGTTTGCGAACTCCATGGCTTACCGCTGTGGTGGTGCGACTGGGCTTCGGCGCGCCATTGATGCGCACAGCGTGTGCACAGCGACTTACGACTCGGGTGTGCAGGTCAGCGGCGTGATCGCGCGGGCGGATACGGATGCCGTGGGCAACGTCACGTACCTGCAGACGTCGGGCCCAACACAGCTGGCTTTCCACGGTGCAGAGCTTTACGGCCATGGCATCGACAGCCATCGGGAGGGTTTTGGTTCGCCTGTCGGGATGTTGAAGGATTTCAGCCGCTGTCTGTCGGAATACACCATCGATGAGCTCAAAGCCCACCGCATCGCCGTCGGCGAAGAGGTGGTCCTCGAATTCCTGTCCGGCATTACGGTTAATGGGAAGCTTCGGGAGATACACCGTCAGGACCATCGCAACCTGATCCTGAGTTTCACGGAGTGCACCGTGACGGCTCTGGACGGCACGGTGCTCTTTGATCCCGAGTGGGGGACCTACGACATGGCCGTGGGCGCGCGGATCAGCAGCGTGGGCGGCGGCGTCGCCGACCGGGAGCGTTATCAGCTCTATAAGCCTCTGCCGCGCACGGCGACGCCGGGCCAGGAGGAGGATGCGACGTTGATGGCGTCCTATGCGTTGGTGCGGTCGCTGCGGGCGGGTGACGTATCGCGCGGCAGCGAGACAGAAACACAAGTTCGTGCGGCACTTGATGCCGCACCGACCGAGTGGCTTCTGCGCTCGGAGCTTTTGCGCCTGGGTGACGGTCTCCCTGCTGATCTTTTGGCGCGTCTTGCGAGCGAGTTGGACGCTCTCGTCATTGATCCTCAACATCGTCGCGCGCTGTCGCTGGTCCACCCGGCGCACTTTTAAGCGTAGCCGTGGAGGCTTCGCCGGCGCTCAGCACGAGGTCTGGTCGAGCTTTCTCCTCGGGGGGCGTTCTAGCTCGCGTCTAAAGGCGGACGGACCCCGCCCGGAGTCGACCCGTTGGTGGTAGTGTTATTCCTTCTTCGCATAGGTAGCGCCCCAGAACCTCAATGCAAACACGATGAAAGGAAGCAGGCATGCACGAAAAACTCTTACGGGGAGTCGCGTGACGGCTTTGCGGACGCCGGTTCTTTATGGTGGTGGCGGTTGGAGAAGCTGCATGTGAGATACGGGCGCCTTGGCACTAACCCACGGGATCGTTGATGACCACGAGAGACTTTGAGGCGCATGAGCGCCCAACGCGCGCGCTTCTTTGGGTTTCGCTACTGCAGGGCGCCTGCCTGTATTTCCTGTATGGGAGTGCGGAAGCTCAACGATGGCCGGCGACGGATCCGATTTGGTTTTTCCTGCTGACGACGTTGGTCATTGTCGCCCCGCTGATGCTGCTGTTGTCCGCAACAAGAGAGAACTGGCGTGGCGTTACGCGGGATACGGTGATCGCAAGTGCGGTGCTCGCACTCCTGGCCGTATACGTCGGTTCCCAGGCAGAGCCGTTCCCAAAGTTGTCCCTGGGAAATCTGATTGGCGTGTATGTCATTACGACAGCCATAGCGGCGTTCAAGTTGGTTGTGTACATCCAGTGTCGCGCCGATGGCCTTTGGGGGTCTTACCCCAGCTTGTTCACCAACTCGTGGCGCAGTTTTCTGATCGGCGTGCTTGGCAGCATTTTCGCTGTCTTCTTTTATCTGATACTCATGCTCTGGGCAGCGCTGTTTGACATCATCGGCATCGACTTTTTTGATGATCTGTTCAGTGAAGCGTGGTTCCTCATCCCCTCGGTCACCTTTGCATTTGGTGTTGGCGCGCTGCTATTTCGACGTCATACGCGCATTATCGATAGCATTACTTCGCTGTTGCACAGCCTGATAAAGCTGCTGCTTCCATTGGCGGTCATGGTCTCCGTTGTGTTCCTAAGTGCGCTGCCTTTCACGGGCCTGGCTCCCCTATGGGAGACGGGAAGCGGCACGGCGCTATTGCTCTGGTTGCTGGCGCTCATGCTCTTTTTCACTAACGCGGTCTACCAGGACGGACGCGAGGCGGTGCCCTATCCGGTGTTCCTGCACCGCGCGATCTACATCGGGATCTGCACCGGCCTGATTCTCTCGGTCCTGGCGTTTTACGGTTTGTTCCTTCGCTTACAGGACTATGGCTGGACCGTGGAGCGTTGCTGGGCCTTTGTCACCTGGTTGCTACTGACCTTGTACGCGCTGGGGTACGTGGTTGGCGTGATTCGTCGACGCGATGCGTGGACCGAGGATCTAGCGCGAACGAATACCGTGGTGGGCCTCGTGCTGCTGGTCATCATGCTCCTCACGAACAGTCCTCTGCTTGATTTCCGAAAAAGCTCCCTGGCCAGCCAGATCGCGCGCGTGGAGTCAGGGGAGATCGAACTTCGCGACTTCGACTTTTACTACATGAAGCATCACCTTGCGCGCCCCGGCTATCTCTACGGCGAGCGACTAAAGGCACAGATCGGTGATAGTGATCCTGATCTGATCGCAGAGATCGACAACCCCCAGTTCCGCACTGGCAATGAGGCCCCGCCTAGGGTGCTGTGGACGCATGTCCGTTCACGGCCCGAAGGCCTGACTATTCCGCCCGAGCTGCGCGATTTCATCTCTGATTCAGCGGTCTATCGCCTTGATGGGCCATCTGTGCTGCTCGCGGTAGATTTAGATGAAGATGGTGCCGACGAGTATGTCTTGATCCAGATATGGTCCGAAGGGTGGGGCGTTGCGACCGCGAACCTCTTCTTTCAGACCTCCGGGGGCTGGAACTCGGTGGCACTGTCTGTAGAAGAAGATCGATGGCTGGAAGACTTACATAACACACTGCTAACGGGCGAGGTTGAGATAAAGACGCAACGCTTCAAAGATCTCGATATTGGCGGCGTTCGTTTCTCTGTCGGGCCGACTCTCTGGTTGGAGTGACTCAACGCACGATCGCTCTGGTAGCTCTCACGAGAGAGCTGGGCTATCTGGTCACTGATCCTGAGCATCGTCGAGCGCTAGCGCGGGCCTTCTCGGAGTAGCTCTAAGCGTAAGACTTCAGGCTCTAGTAGGTAGGCAGTATCGGAACTGGTCGAGCGTTAACCTTGGCGATCGTTCTGGGACTGCCCCATCGACAGCCGCTTTCTGCTAAGAGCGACTTCCGAAGCTAAGAAGGCCCAGCCATATTGGGGATTTCCAGCACCTGCTCGTGACGCGAGTTGCCCACCCTCCATTGTCTGCACGCGCCCTACATTTTCTACCGAATTTGTAAACGTGCTTAGGAGGCCTCACCTCGCAACATCCTTTGGCGCTGTCCGTAGCTTAGGCTTCGCCACAGCCATTCGAGCGGTCCAAAGCGGAACTTTGAAAGCCACAAAGGCGCTGCAATGAGAAAGAAAGCGAGAACCAGGGTGGTGATAATGGTTAGACCTCCCAGCGAAAAGTGACCGAACAAGCCAAGGCCTAGGCTTGAGAACAAAAGCAAGCCGATCACAGATTCCAAGATATAGATGGTAAATGCCATGCGGCCAGCCGCAGCCAACGCACTGAATTTCCAGCCAGCGGAAACCAGACCAATTACCAGAGCAGACCAAAACAAGGCGCCGCCGAAACGATGGATGCGCCAAAGGACATTCACGACGCTATCTCCAAGGGGCGAGGCGGGCTGCTCTAGAAGACGGCCGACGATTAGCGCAGTTCCCATCGCAGCGCCGACAAGACCGAGTTGCCAATAAGCCTTGCGCGATAACTCGCCGGTTAAAAACCCAATTTTGAGCAGTGCCATGCCAAAGAGCATGACCGAAAGCTTGTCGATCCAGCTTCTGCCAAAGACAAACAGATCGACCATGTAATAGGAAAAAGTATCGAGGCGTGCAGAAATCTGATCGGAGAGCGTCCCTAGCATTATTCGCTTAACTTCGATGTGGGCTTCTGGACCGTACTTCCACAGAACTGGAACCGTTTCGTCTTCATACGGGGCGATGATCCCTGCGACAAGCAAGCCAATCTGAATCGCAAAACCCAACGCAAGCAATAACGGCGCTTGCATCTTTACAAAGAAAATCGCGAAAAATCCAACGAGTGCATATTGCATAACAATATCGCCCTCTCGGATGAGGATCAGATGGATCGCGCCAAACACAGCAAGCCAAAAGAGCCGCTTCAGTACGATTAGAACGGGCACGGGATTCTCACGCGCCAGCAGCAATGCCAGTCCGGCACCAAAAAGTGCGGTAAAAATGGTTACGAATTTCCCGTGAACAAACACGGAATGGACATAGGCGATCAGGTGATCATAAGGGCCATCCCAAAGCGATCGGTCGGCGTAATGATTGTATCCGTTCGCCATCATTTTGATGTTCACGACGAAGATCATCAGCACAGCAAAACCTCGAAGCACATCGAGACTGCTGATACGACTCGAGGTGACTGCCGGCGTCCCTTCATATCGAGTTGTGCGTTCTTCGAAGTTCTCTGTGTTGTTGGTGGTCATTGTCTTTTCAGCCTCTGAGCGAGGAGTATTCGCTTCTGGTGCAGAATCATTTGAACGCAAGTTCGAAGTAACCCAAAGCCAACTGAATTGCGTCTACTCATGATACGCCTGGGGGCGCGGGTCAGCGTCGCAAGTTGAGATTTGTCCGGCGGTTTATGCGGTCAGCTTCCCCCCAGAAACAGTAACCGACGCAATCATCAACGCAGCATCAGGGACTATCGATTTTAGTCAGGATGGTTTTGACGTGCTAAAGCTGCCTTCAGTGATTCGGGAGGCGCTCGATGGCGCACCGACCTAGTGGCTGCTCCGTTCGGAGCTCTTACGCCTGGGTGACGCTGTCCCTGCAGATCCCTCGACACGTGTCGCGAGCGAGTTGGACGCTCTCGTCAATGATCCTCAGCATCGCCGAGTACTGGCGCTGGTCCACGCTGAGCACTTCTAAGCGTGACTGTTTAGAAGGCAACAGGCATTACCAGCGCAGAGTTGCTCGCGAAACAGATGCTCTGAGCGCCCTATTTGCGTCAAATTTTGAGCCACTTAGACCTCCTGAATCATTGGATTTAGGCAAGCGCTAGTTGGCGTGATCGACATGGCCTTTTCGGGTGTGATTCGACGTTCGCGAAGAAAGCGTTGGGAGCTTTAGGGGTGGCCGGGTGCCGTCAATCCGACGCGTTTGCCGATGGCATCGCCAACGGCGGTGGCTATGCGTCCCACGGATAGGGCGCTGCCGCGGGTCCAGATGGGCGGAAGGGCGACGCTGCGGCCCTGGTCCACTTGGGGCAGCGCTTGCCAGGCTGGGGGAGGGGCATCAAAGGGCAGCGGCGTGAAGTACAGCAGCAGACTCTCGCTAAAGCGCGCCAGCTCCGAAATCGGCATTTCGATTTCGCCCCAGGCTGTTTCGCCGGGGCCAACGGGAGTGGCCAGGCCGACTTTCTGCAGGGCGAAGTGGGGCAGACTGTTGTGTCCGTAGACCAGGCACTTATCGCTGCTCAGAAGGCGTACCAGGACGATATCGGGGGCAGGATTTTTCGTGGCGGCCTCGAGCTGCAGTCGCGTGTCCTCCAGCTCCATCGCCATGGTGCTCAGGAGCTCCTCTGCTCGCTTCTCTTGTTGAAAGATCACGGCCATCTGGCGAAAGCGAACCAGGGATTTATCGCCATTAGTGCGATACCGATCACTAAAACTCTTGTAGTAAAGCGTTCGTGCGATGCGTGACAGGGGCATGGTGAGACTTTTCTGGCTACTGCCCACGATGATGAGATCCGGCGCCAGGGCTTCTATGGCGCCCAGCGTCGGTGCGAGGCGTAGCCCAATGTCAGCCACGTCTTCATGCACCGTGATGGCGGGATTCAAAGCGCGGAACAGGTCCAACTCTGGCGCGCCGACCGGCGTCACGCCGAGCTCGATAAGATTCTCGAGCACAGTCCAGTCCGTGGCGACTACTCGCTGTGGAACGGCGTCGAACCAGTGTTTCCCTTGGGAGTCCACGACCTCGTAGGCCGATCCTCCCTGCGCCCACAAGAAGGGGAGCAGGAGGAGCAGGGTTTGAGTGGGACTCGGCTTCACGCCTCGATCAGGCGGGGCTCAGCTTGGTTGGACTGAACTCGTAGCGCATGAGGAGGAGGCAAATGAGGCCCAAAATCATAAAGCCCGTAATGACGTACAGCGACGGCTGAAAACTGCCGGTCATCTCCGCGACGATGCCAGAGATGATCGGTGAGAGGATTTGCGCAACGCAGTAGCCCAGGGTGAGCTGTGCCATGATCTGCGTTGCGCGAGGTCCGTAGCGCCGGCCGACGAGACTGAGGGTCTGCGATACGATCCCCATGAAGGTAAAGCCGAACAGTACCGCCGCGAACACGGTCGTTGTTAGTGACACGGTGAACGCAAGGCACAGGTTGCCCAGCACGTTCATCACGAAGGCGATACGCAGTGCATCCAGACTGCCCAGGCGTTTCGAAATCCGATCCCAGATAAAGGGCGCCGGTGTGGCCGCCAGGCCGACGGCCAGCCACATGCGCGAACCCCAGCCTTCGAGGGGTTGCAGCTCCGTGATCAGGGACGTGAAGGTCACGTTGACCGTGTTGCTGAACCCGGCGCAGAAATAGGCCGCCTGCAGTAGCAGAAGGTAACGCGCCGAGGGCAGACGGGTGGTTTCCATGACGTCCGACTCGCGGGCCATTTCAATCTCCCGTTCACCCGGTCGCGGTAACAGAAACATGGCCGGGACCGTCAGCAGAGCGCCAACGCCTGCCAGCGCCACCCACTGTAATCGCCAGTTCAGAGCGAAGTAGGCATCCAGATCCGTTAGGTCCACGATAATGGCGCTGGCCACAATGCCGAGGCCCACACCGGAGAAATGCAGACCAAGCTCGCTCTTGTAGCCGTTGTGGTGGAGCCAGTTCAGGATCAGACCGGTGCCGAGAATGAAGCCTGTTGCGCTGGACACGCCACAGAAAAAGCGACTCATGTACCAGACCATACGGTTGTCGTGAGCGGCCATGAAGGCCGTAGCAATCACCGTGACCAGTAATCCGTAGCGGTAGAAAAAGTCCTTTGCTCGCAGATCGCTGATCAGCCAAACGATGAAGAGTCCCGTGAGATAGCCGATATAGTTCCAGCCGGCCATCCAGCCCGCAAGGCTTTCCGTCACACCAACCTGATCCTGCATAGCGGGAATCATGGGCGTGAACGAATAGCGAGCGATGCCCATGCTGAGAATCAGGGCGCAGATACCTGAGAAGAGCACCGAGATGCGATTAGGCTGGATCACGAGAGGTCTCCGTTGAGATCAGAGTGCGGATACGCGCCACCAATTCGTTGGGTGTCGTGCTGTGCCGCATGGCGTCATGCAGTTGTCCCCGCTGATCGATCACGTAGTAGCGAGAGCTATGGCGAAACACGTAATCCAGCGTTGGATCTTCCGCCGCTTCTTTTTCGAAAAAGGCACCATAGTCGGCCGCGACGGCATCGACCTCTTCCTGGCTTCCGGTCAGGCCGATAATGCTGGGGTGATAGAACTGGGCAAACTCCGCCAGCGCTTCTGGCGTATCCCGCGCGGGATCTATGCTGACGAGCAATGGTTGGACCTGCGCGAGTTCCTCGTCGGCGAGTCGATTTAGCGCTGCTTCGTAAACCCCCATGGAGGTTGGGCAAACGTCCGTGCAGGTCAGAAATCCGAAATACAGCAGCACGACTTTGCCGCGAAAGTCTTCCAGTGCCACCTCGCCCTGCCCGCCGCGAAGCACGAAGTCACCGCCGATGATGCCGTCTTCACCGCCCGCCTCGGGATGGTCGCTCGTACCGGCCAGCACGAAGGCGAGGACGCCGACGACTAACGCAGCAATGGCGAGGACCGTCACCGTGAGTTGCCGGCTATTCATGGCACGCTCGCAATGCCAAGACACCGACGCCTTGGATGACGAAGGAGCTGCAGGGAGGCCGATGCCAGGTCGCCAGGGCGCTCATGATCAGTGGCCCAGCAGCATGTTGTGATTGAGATGCTGCATGATCCAGATCGACCCCACGATGAGGATGCCGACAAGCACCACCACGAACGCTGCCGAGGCGGTGTTCCAGCTCTGCTGCGAGGAGCCGTTCATGTGCAGGAAGAATATGAGCTGGACCATGACCTGGGCGATGGCGCACAACAGGATAAGGGTGATGGCCAAGCCTTCGCTGCCAAAGCCTCCCATGACCATACCGAAGGGGATCGCCGTAAGGACCACAGACAGCAGCAGCCCCACGAGGTACTCACGAACGCTGCCATGGGCGGCGCCACCGTGAAGGTGGCCGGTTTCATCGACGCTGTGAAGTTGTGCCATCACAAAACTCCCATAAGGTAGACCACGCTGAAAACGCAGATCCAGATGATGTCGAGGAAGTGCCAGAACAAGCTCAGGCACATAAGCCTGACTTCATTGTTCTCCGTTAGGCCGTCGCGGCGGAGCTGTAACCAAAGCACCATCATCCACAGCATGCCGGCGAAGACGTGAAGCCCGTGGGTGCCCACCAGTCCGTAGAACGCCGACCAGGCTCCCGCGCTCCACGGCGAGGCTCCCTCGTGGGTAAAGTGGACGAATTCGTTGATCTCCATCGCGAGGAAACCCGCCCCGAGCAGAAATGTAAGCCCAAGCCATTGAAAGAGACCGCGCATTTTTCGGTGTGTCGCGCACAGCATGGCCATACCGAAGGTGAAACTGCTCAGGAGCAGCAGGGCCGTTTCGGCCAGCACGTAATCCAGCTCGAAAAGCTCCGCAGCCGTCGGGGCGTCTACGAAATTGTTGCGCAGCACCGCAAAGGTGGCGAAGAGGGTCGCGAACAAGATGCAATCGCTGAGGATATAGATCCAGAAACCGAAGACCGTATCTCCGCCCTGGTCGTGGTGATGCTCCTTCTCGGCGAAGCCTGTGTATCCCGGCGCCGCCGGTGGCGCTACATAGTCAAAACTCATGGTATTACCTCACGGGCGAGCCTCTAGATGCTCAGCGCGTAGCGTTCCTCCATCTCAGTGTCTTGTTCGTCCGGACTCTCACGCAGGGCGCGATAGCGTGCTGCTTCAATGGCGGCTACCTCGTCGGCTTCGACGTAGTAGTCGCGATTCTTGTCAAAGCTGAAGGCGATCCATGACCCGAGCATGCCCAGGGTTCCGGCAATGGCCAGCCACCAGATGTGCCAGACCATGGCCATGCCCATCACCATGGCGAAGGCCGAGATCACAACGCCCGCCCAGGTGTTGCGTGGCATGTGAATACGCTCGTAATGATCAGGCTCGCGATGGGCCAGCCCCAACTCTTTCATGTCGGTCCAGTGATCTCTATCGCGCACTGCAGGCAGCTTGGCGAAGTTGTAGAACGGCGGCGGCGACGAAGTCGACCACTCGAGGGTTCGCCCATCCCAGGGGTCGCCCGTGGTATCGAGGTTTCTCTTCTGGTCGCGGATGCTCGCGAAGATCTGGTAGAACTGCACCAGGATGCCGGCGAGGATGATGAGTGCGCCCACGGCAGCTACCTGGAGCCAGAAGTTCCATTCCGGGTTGTCGTAGTAGTTCAGGCGCCGCGTCATGCCCATGAAGCCAAGGATATAAAGCGGCATGAAGGCGACGAAAAAGCCCACGGTCCAAAGGGCAGCGGCGCATTTCCCCAGAGTCTCGTTCAGGGTGAAGCCCGTGGCTTTCGGCCACCAGTAGGTGATGCCTGCGAAGTAACCGAACACGGCACCGCCAATGATGACATTATGGAAGTGAGCGACCAGGAACAGGCTGTTATGCAGCACATAGTTCGCTGCGGGAATTGCCAGCATCACGCCGGTCATGCCGCCGATGGCAAAGGTGAGAAAAAATCCGACGGTCCACCACATGGGCGAACTGTATTCGACGCGCCCCTTGTACATGGTGAAGATCCAGTTAAAGAGCTTCACCCCGGTGGGTATGGAAATCACCATGGTGGCGATGCCAAAGAACGCGTTTACGGCCGCCCCAGCACCCATGGTGAAGAAGTGGTGCAGCCACACCACGAAAGACAGCAGCATGATGCAGGCCGTCGCCCAGACCAGCGATTTGTAACCGAACAAGCGCTTACGCGAGAAGGTGGCGGTGATCTCGGAGAAGATTCCGAAGGCCGGCAGAATCAGGATGTATACCTCGGGATGGCCCCAGGCCCAGATGAGGTTCACGTACATCATCTGGTTGCCGCCCATGTCGCCGGTGAAGAAATGCGTGCCCAGGTAGCGATCCAGGGTCAGCAGCGTGATCGTCACCGTGAGAATGGGAAAGGCGACGACAATCAGTGCATTGGCACACAGCGACGTCCAGGTGAACACCGGCATTTGCATGAGTGTCATGCCCGGCGCCCGCATGCGCAGAATCGTCACCACGAAGTTCACGCCGGTCAGAAGCGTACCGATGCCCGAAATCTGCAGGCTCCAGAGCCAGTAATCCACGCCGACCCACGGGCTGTATTCGAGGCCCGATAACGGTGGGTAGGCGAGCCAGCCCGTGGCGGCAAATTCGCCCAGGAACAGCGACATGTTGAGCATCAGGGCTCCGGCCACGAACAGCCAGAAACTCAGGGAGTTGAGGAAGGGGAAGGCGACGTCCCGGGCTCCGATCTGAAGCGGTACGACGATATTCATCAGGCCCACGATCAGTGGCATAGCCACGAAGAAAATCATGATCACCCCGTGGGCGGTGAAAATCTGGTCGTAGTGTTCCGGGGGCAGGTAACCCGCGCCGGAGGCATCGGCCAGGGCAATGGCCTGCTGGGACCGCATCAACAGCGCGTCGGAGAAGCCGCGGATCAGCATAATGAGCGCGGTGATGATGTACATGATGCCTATCTTCTTGTGATCCACAGACGTGAACCACTCATCCCATAGGTAGCGCCACCTGCCGAAGTAAGTGATGGCCCCAAGGATGCCGATAGAGCCAATCACTACCACGCCGAAGGTCGTGACCAGCACCGGGTCGTGGTAGGGAATCGAGTCAAAGGTGAGCTTCCCGAATACCGCGTGGGGCTCCGTGACGACCGTATGGTTACTCGCCATTTAAGGCACCTTCATATTGATCAATGATGTTGCTGAAAAGGAGCGGGTCCACGTCTGAAAAGTACATCGCCGGTACATCGCGACTCTTCTCTCTAAGGCCCGCCAGAGTGACTTCGTCCAAAGGATTGGGGGCGCGCCGCACGTCGGCGAGCCATGTTTCGTAACCGCCTCTGTCCGTGGCGATGGTTTTGAATTTCATGCCCGAAAAGCCGAAGCCGCTGTAGTTCGAGGAGAAGCCCATGAATTCGCCGGGCTCTGTGGCCATGAGGTGCACGCGGTTCTCCATGCCCGACATGGCGTAGATCTGCGTGCCCAGGTGCGGGATGAAAAAGGAGTTCATCACGCTGTCGGAGGTAATAAGGAACTCCACCGGCGTATCGAGAGGCACGGCGATTTCGTTCACGGTGGCGATGCCTTCCTCGGGGTAGATAAAGAGCCACTTCCAGTCCAGGGCGATGACCTGTATCACTTGGGTTGGATTATCGGACTCAATGGGCTTGCGTGGGTCCAGGGTGTAAGAGGTGATATAGGTAATCGTTCCCAGCGTGAGAATGATGAGGATGGGAATGGCCCATACGACGGTCTCGATCCGGTTGGAATGCTCCCAATTGGGTTTGTACTCGCGCTGCTTGTTGGCCCCGTAGCGGATCGGAAACCAAACGCCCATCACGGTGACCGGGATAACTACGATGAGCATCACGGCGGCGGCAATGATCATGAGCCACATTTCCTGCTCGGCGATGGGCCCTTTCGGGTCAAGAAGCGTGTACTCGCAGCCAGTAAGCAAAAGCGCGGACAGGACGGCGAGCACCCGCACGGTCGCGCGGGAGATCAAGCGCCCGTGCAAAGTGGTGGTCAAATGCTTAAGCAAGCTTTGTTGAACGTTGTTTCGGGTCATTTGTTGCTGGTCATTTGTTGGCGGTCATTTGTTGGCGGTGACGGTGACGGCGTGTTGGCTCGCGTGGGACGTCGTTTCGTCAGGATCGGCGGATAAGCTCAGGATGGCTTCTGAGCGGTCACGGACGTGGAGCGTTCGTCCGGTGCATCACGCAGCGACAGCTTGTCGGTCATGTCCAACACCTTCGCAACGCCCGAGCCGAGTTTCAGAAGCGTTTGGAGTCGCTGCGAATTCAGAGTCTGCATCTCGTTGACCCAGCCCATTACCAATTCAAGCAGGTCGTGCATTTCCTGCATGCGCTTTACAGCGTAGTCGTTGCCTTCGCCGACGTCTTCTTTCAAGAGGGCGGTGCGCAGCATGGAGAAGGTCGGATCGATCTCGCGGCGTCGGCGCTCGTCGATGAGCGTGCGCGCGATCTCCCAAACATCATCGCCGGTCGTGAAGTAGTCCTTGCGGTCGCCCTGAATGCTGACGGACCGGAGCAGATTCCACGCCTGCAGCTCTTTCAGCCCGCCGCTTACATTTGATCGGGAGATGCCCAGCGCATCTCCGATCTGATCGGCGTTCATGGCGTTCTCCGAGATAAACAACAGCCCACAGATCTGGCCCGCTGTGCGGTTTAGGCCCCAGCGGCTGCCCATTTCGCCAAAGTGCTGAACAAAAGTGTCTATGGTCGGTGTGATATTCATGGAAGATTGAATTTTCAGGAATTTCCGAAATTTTAGAATATACTCGTTGCTTAATCAAGCGCTGGGGTGCTGGCTGAATCCCACTCTTAGAGGAAACCTAAATATCATCGCGACATTGCGCTGGACCTAGCGAAATAGGCCCTCCTTGGACCGTGATCCGCACAGCGCGGCCCGGTTGAGGCAGCGTGCGAGCGGCCAGATGGTTTTGACCCTGTTTCCGTCGCCGATAACCGAGGCCCTCTATCACCGGACCATAGCCTTGTCGGCGGCATGAGACGCTGACTCTCGCCTGCAGGCGCCCATCGTGGATCAACCGTGTTTGGTGCCACAAAGTGACCTCGAGATTGTCGCTGGCATTACGGCGGTTCAGCCGGTCGTGCGACGATTTCTGCTAGTCAGGGCCTCAGCAGCCAAATATGACGGGATCAGCCGAGTCAGCCCTGAATTGGTTCTTGGAAGCCTCGCAGCCTCTGGTCAGTTGGGCTCGCTCTTGTGAGATTGAGCATTACTCATTATTATCAAGCGTCGCTCAAGTTAGACGCTAGGAGGCCGCGCCGTGTCCCTCGATTTCGACAGCGCCCGTTTACCCAATCCCCATATCCGCTCTGAGCATGAAGAGTGGAGAACGCAGCTAAGGCGTTTTATCGACGCGGAGATTGCGCCCTATGCCGACGACTGGGATGAAGCAGGGCACATTCCCATCGAACTGTGGCCCAAGGCGGCGGCTGTAGGTCTGTTGGGTCTAGGGTATCCGGAAGCCTATGGCGGCATCTCCGAGGGCATCGACTCGTGGCACGACTGGATTACCTGTGAGGAATTGGCCCGCTTCGGCGTTGGCGGCGTGAACGCCTCCCTGATGGTGCACGGTATTGGTCTTCCCCCCGTCATCAATTGGGGGTCCGAGGCCATGAAAGAGATGGTGGCACCGCCGGTGTTGGCGGGTGAAAAACATATTTCTCTCGGGATCACGGAGCCTGGGGGCGGGTCCGACGTGGCAAGTCTTCGCACCACGGCCGTCCGCGATGGGGATCACTTCGTTGTCAACGGATCCAAGACCTATATCACTGGTGGCATGCGCGCGAACTGGGTGTCCACCGCCGTCCGCACCGGCGGCGAGGGAGCCGGTGGTGTTTCCATGCTGCTGATTCCCACCGATGCCGAGGGTTTCTCCCGGACGCCTCTCGAGCGTAAACAGGGTTGGTGGGCGTCTGATACCGCCACGCTCTACTTCGACAACGTGCGCGTGCCCGCTGAAAATATCATCGGCGAAGAGAACAAGGGTTTCCTTGTGATCATGACCAACTTCAATAGCGAACGCATGGGGATGGCCGCGGGTATGGAAGCTCTGGGTCGCGTGTGTCTGGAAGAGGCTACTGCGTGGGCGCGGGAGCGCAATACCTTTGGCAAGCGTCTGGCAGATCATCAGGTGATTCGCCACAAGTTTGCGCAGATGAAGCAAAAGCTCAACGCGACACAGGCTTACATCCGCATGTGCTACGAAAGCATCGAAAGCGGACATCCGAATCCTGGCGATATTGCGCTTCTGAAGGTGCAGGCCAGTGAAACCATGGAGTTCTGTGCGCGAGAGGCGATGCAGGTGCTCGGCGGTATCGGCTACATGCGTGGTAACCGCGTCGAGCGCATCTATCGCGAGGTGCGTGTGAACGCTATCGGCGGCGGATCCGAAGAAGTCATGCGAGATCTGGCCGCGCGCCAGTACGGACTGTGACCATGAAGCTATGGCATTGTCTGGGGGCCAGGTCCCTGCGGGCTCTGTGGGCCCTCGAAGAGCTTGGCCTCGATTACGAGTTGGAGGTGATGCAGTTTCCGCCGCGCTTCTTTCACAAGGAGTTTCTTGAGAAGAATGCTCTGGGGACGATCCCGTACTTCGAGGACGGCGAGGTCACCATGACGGAATCCTGCGCCATCCCCCATTACTTGGCGACGCGACCCGGCTGCGAGCACCTGGCGGTCGCCGCCGATCATCCGCAGTACGGCGATCTGCTCAATTGGTGCTATCACGGTGACGCTACTCTGACGTTTCCGCAGACCATTGTCCTGCGTTACACGGTGCTGGAACCAACGCCTGAAAAGAAAGGCGTGGCCGATGATTATGCGAAGTGGTTTATTGCCCGCTTGCGCCGTCTGGATGCGCATCTTGAGAACAATGACTATCTGGTGGACGATCGCTTCACTATCGCAGATATCTGTGTCGGCTATGCCCTTTATCTGGGGCGAGATGTTGGCCTCAGCGAGCGCTACAAGCCGCAAACGCTGGCCTACCTCGAGCGCCTCGTTGAGCGAGAGGCCTTCAAACGTGCCGATGCCCTTGGACGCGATCAGGACTCCTGATTCACAGCCCCTTCCGTCGCACTACAATAAGCCTTACAACAATTAATCACTGAGGACGCCCGCATGAATGCCGCCGTTAAGGAACTACAAGATTTTCGTCGCGAAGTGGCCAGCTGGCTGGAGCAGAACAATCCCCGCGATCCGGGATTCCTCCTGCCCCAGTCCTTCATGGAAGTGGGTACCGAGCAGCAGCTCGATTTTCTGCGCGAGTGGCAGCACAAGGTATGGTCTGCAGGCTATCTCGGCATGGCTTGGCCTAAGGAGTATGGCGGGCAGGGCGTTGATCCCATCTACCAGAGCGTTGTGGATCAGGAAATGCGTCGGCAGGCGGTTCCTATCTGCTTCAACGTCATTGGGCTCGGTTGGGCGGGGCCGCTCATCAATGATATCGGCAGCGAGGAAGAGAAGCAGCGCTACCTGAAAGGCATCCTTAACGCAGAAGACATCTGGTGCCAGGGCTTTTCCGAGCCAGATCATGGGTCGGACCTCGGTAATGCGCGTACGCGTGCCGAGCGCGAAGGGGACGAGTACGTGATCAACGGCACCAAGATCTGGACTACGCTGGGCAACTATGCCAAATACATGATCTTGCTGGCACGCACGAATACGGAAACCGAGCGCAAGTACGACGGTTTATCCTTTTTTCTTGCGCCGATGAGCGTTGACGGCATCGATACGCGCCCCATCCGCAAGCTCACGGGCGAGTATGGATTCACCGAGACCTTCTTCACCGACGCCCGGATTCCCGCGAATTGCATCATGGGAGAGGAAGGCCAGGGCTGGAAGATTGCGATGCAGACGCTGCAGTACGAGCGCGGCGCCGAAGCGGGTGCCGCGGGCGGCCTCCAGTTCGTGCGGATCGTGATCGATGATCTCGTGAAGCAGCTCCGCGACGTAACACGCGATGGCCGTCCTGTCCTTGAAGATCCGGTGATTCGCGATCAGCTCGTCAGTCTGATCATGGAAGAGAAGGCCGTGACCCTGGGCGATAGACGCTCGGGCATCAGTGCACTGACCAGCGATTACCCCCTCTCTCTGCCACTCTCCAGCAAACTCCGTTGGACCGAGTACACCCGCCGCATGCGTCAGTTCGCCATCAACGCGCAGGGTGCGGATGGCGCGTTGTATGTGGGGGACGACCGGGCGCCCGAGGGTGGTTTCTGGCAGCGTGCGTACATGAACAGTTTCTCCGCCACCATCGGCGGGGGCACCAGCCAGGTTCAGGCCAATATTGTTGCCGAGCATGTGCTCGGATTGCCGAAGTAAGGAGGGCTCGCATGTCTGTATTGGGAAACACCGCAGTCTCCTTTGGCGATGAACAATCCATGCTTCTCGACTACGCGCGCAGTTATTGCGCCGATCGTGGTGGCGTTGAGGCGGCTCGTCAGCGTTTGGAAGAGGACACGGAGTTCGCGCCAGAAACCTGGCAGGAAATCGTCGAGATGGGTTGGACCGGCATCGGCGTTGACGAAGCGTATGGTGGTGCAGGTCTTGGAATCGGCGCCGCCGTGCCCGTTCTCGAGAGCATGGGCCGCGCACTGTTGGGTACGCCGCTCATGTCCAGCCTGCTCGCCGCGCAGTTACTGCAACGTGCGAACGCGGTCGCCGCAGCCGATGTGCTCAACGCTATCGTTGGCGGGGATGCAGCGACGGTAGCTCAGCTGGAGGGCGAAGACTGGGGCGCGAGCGCTGCACCCGCGACGTCGCTCGAAGGCGACGCAGTTACCGGTATCAAAAAACTGGTAATGGACGGAGCGTCCGCGCGATGGCTTGTCGTTGTGGCCTCTCGTGGCGACGATACGGTACTCGCCGTCGTTGACGCGAATAACCTACCTGACGGTGCTGTGAATCCGCGCGTACTAATGGATAACACCCACCGAGCCGCGGATATTAACTTTGATGCGGTACCCGCGACGCTGGTGATCGATGGCGACGCGGTGGGCTCGGCTCTGCGGGACTACTTACTCCTGGGAGCGCTACTGGTGGCCGCAGAAAGCGCGGGCGCGGCAGCGACCTGCCTCGATACCACGGTGGATTACCTCAAAACCCGTAAACAGTTCGGCAAGCTCATCGGCTCCTATCAGGCGCTTAAGCATCCCGCCGTTGAGATTCTCAGCCAGGTCGATAACGCACGCTCCTTTATCTACCACGGAGCCACTCTCGTCGATGATCAGGCTCTGAGTAAGGATGCTGAGATCGCCTGTCGGATGGCGAAGGCCCAGGCCACCGATACGCTCAAGTTTGCCGGAGATCGCGCGGTGCAGTTTCATGGCGGTATGGGCTTCACCTGGGACTGCGATGCCCAGCTCTTCCTGCGGCGCGCCCACTGGGCCCAGCAGCAATTTGGTGATGCTCAACATCACCGTCGTCGCCTGGGCGACCTGTTACTCTAGTCCCACATTTGTAGGCCTTTTCTCCCGCGCTGACCGAATCCCGGTGCGCGGGTTTTTCATTTAAGCCGTATAAGCCGTATGAGTCGTCGAAATTCCATCCGCCGAGGGGCGATCGGTCGCAGTCTTGCCGTTTCCGTGGCAGGCCTCCGCGCGGGCGGCGCGTTTGCTCTGGGTAGCGCCATCGGAAAACTACGAGGTGAAGAGGGCGCAACGGAAGAGGTGCTTCGTCGCGAGGCGCGTCGCTTCACCGCTGAACTGGGGAAGCTCAAAGGGACCTACGTCAAGATCGGACAGCTGTTTGCCATGATGGGCGAGCATTTCCTGCCCGCGCCCCTCACAGAAGCGCTTCATGATCTTGAGTCCCAGACCCACCCGGTGCCCTGGCCAGAGCTGGAACCGTCGGTGCGGGACGCGCTGGGCTTGCGCTTCGATGGGCTCACCATCGATGAGGCGCCTCTTGCAGCGGCTTCTCTTGCGCAAGTACATCGGGCGAGCGCCAGCGACATTGCCGAGGATATAGTGCTGAAAATGCAGTATCCGGATCTCGCCGCGGTCATCGACGACGATTTTGATGCGGTGGTGCGAATGCTGAAACTTGCGCGCTGGATTCCCGCCGGTCGAGATCTCGACGCCTGGCTTGAGGAGATGCGTGCGCAGCTCCACCACGAGATCGATTATCAGCGTGAACGGTCCATGACAGAGGCTGCCGCTGAGCGACTGGCAGCCCATGGTGATATCAGCGATCGATACCTTGTTCCTCGCGTTCACAAAGCGTACTGCGCCGATACGGTGCTGGCCCTTGACTACGTCAAAGGCCACCGCGTCACGGAATCAGCGGTCTCTAGTCTTCCCCAGGCCCGGCGGGACCGCCTTGGCGCGGCGATGCTTGAGCTGTTTTTTCTGGAACTCTTTGAGTGGGGTGTACTGCAGACGGATCCTAACTTCGGGAATTACCTGATCGAGGTCGATGACAAGGCTGACCGGTTGGTACTGCTGGACTTTGGGTCCACCATCGAGTGCTCCGAGGACTTTCGCGGGCACTTTGCCAATGCAATCACCGCGGGTCAGCTTCGCGATAAGGAGTTGCTTATCAACAGTCTTGAAGGGTTGGGTTGTCTCCGACCCAACGCCACGGACTTTGCTCGAGCGAGCTTTGCGGAGTTTTGCCAGATGCTTCTCGAACCGTTGCGCGCGCCGGACCAGCTTCCTCAGGAGTACCTCAACGAAGAGGGTCTCTACTGCTGGGGGCGTTCGCGTCTCATGCAGCGGGTCGGGAAGTTTGCAGCCTCGTCCGCCGCGACCCAGCACTTTGCGACTCCCTCGGGTGATTTTGCGCTGATCGTTCGCAAGCTTGCCGGCGTATTTACCTTCATAACCGTGCTGGATGCCGAGTTCAACGGGTATGCCATCGCGCAGAAATACATGGAGGCCTGGGTCGATAGCCGGCTAAGCGCCTGACACGGGCAAGGTAAATGACAGAGTCTGATCAACGAGCCAAAGCGCCGGGCAAAGCAGTGCCGACCTCTCGGGTAGGCCGATTTGCAAAGGTTGCCCGTCTTGCCGGCGGTGTTGCCGGTGGCATGCTCGCCGAAGGTGCGCGACAGATAAAGGCGGGAAATCGTCCGAAACGACGGGATTTGCTCCTGACTCCGGGCAACGCCCGTCGCGTGACCAAGCAGCTCTCGGAGATGCGTGGCGCCGCCATGAAGCTTGGTCAGATTCTGTCGATGGATTCAGGCGAACTCCTTCCCAAGGAACTGACCGACATCCTGGCGTCCCTTCGATCCGAAGCCACCAGCATGCCCGAAGCTCAGCTTCAAGAAGCCATGAGCAAGGCCTATGGCGCGAACTGGGAATCCCAGTTTAAGGTCTTTGACCGCTACCCTATCGCCGCAGCCTCCATTGGCCAGGTTCATCGCGCCGTCGCCAAGGATGGTCGCGAGCTCGCGCTGAAGATTCAGTACCCGGGCGTCGGGGACAGCATCGATAGCGACGTGGATAACATCGCCACCGTACTGCG
The DNA here is from genome assembly GCA_038750875.1 of Pseudomonadota bacterium. Classification (GTDB taxonomy): domain Bacteria; phylum Pseudomonadota; class Gammaproteobacteria; order Pseudomonadales; family Halieaceae; genus Congregibacter. The sequence continues at coordinate 65,898 of JBCDGU010000011.1, forward strand.
CGTATCCGGCCTGTTTCCCTCCGATGTCGATCTGCAGCCGCTGTTGGACGATGCAAAGAAGCAGCTGAAGGATGAAGCCAACTATCTCAAGGAGGCCAAGTTCCTGCGCCGCTTTCAGGAGGTGCTGGAGGGAGATGAGCGCTTTGTTCTGCCTGAGCTCGATGAAGAGCTGACGCGCAAGAACGTGCTCGCCATGTCCTACGTCGCGGGTGGCCCCATCGATGCCATCGCCAAGCGCCCGCAGGCAGAGCGTGACCGGGTGATGACCGCGCTCCTGGATCTCATGCTCACAGAGCTCTTTGAGCTCCGCATGGTGCAGACCGACCCCAACTTTGCGAACTACCAGTACCGGTGGTCCTCCGGCGACATTGTGCTCCTGGACTTTGGTGCGACCCGTGAGTTCAAGGCGCGTTTCGTCAACAACTACCGCAAGCTGGCGGTTGCGGCGGTTCATGGCGATAAAGAAGCGATGGCTGTAGCCGCGGAGAAAGTCGGCTATGCCGTGGGTGATGAAGACTCTCGATACCGGGACCTCATCATCGATCTGCTCATGTTGGCCCTGGAGCCTTTGCGCATCGACGAACCCTATGATTTCGCCAATTCCACCATGCCTGCGCAGATGTCCGAGTTGGCGCAGCAGGCGACAAATTTCTCTGACTTCTGGCACGCGCCCCCCACCGATGTGGTCTACTTTCACCGGAAGCTGGGCGGGATGTTCATGTTGGCATCGCGCATGGAAGCGCGGGTGAACGTCAACGAGCTCATGACCGACTGGCTTTAAGCCCCCACTCGTCCATGGCTGCAAAGACCCTCCGGTTGATACTGGGTGATCAGCTTTCCGCCAAGCTACCCACGTTCGAGCAGGCTGATGCTGGCCGCGACGTGATCCTTATGGCGGAGGTCGCGGACGAGGCCTCGTACGTTCCCCACAATCGCCACAAGCTAGTGTTGATCTTCAGTGCCATGCGCCACTTTGCGGGACGTTTGCGAGAGCGCGGCTTCCACGTGATCTACCGTTCACTGGATGAAGGCCTGAGCTCTCTTGAAGAGGCCGTTGCCGCAGCACTGAAGGAAACGGGTGCCGAGGAGGTCGCCGTTACGGAGTGCGGCGAGTACCGATTGCAGAGGGCGATGGAAAGCTGGGAGTCGAGCCTTGGTGTAGCCGTCCATGTTCTTGACGATACCCGCTTTCTTTCAAGCAAAGCAGACTTTGCCCATTGGGCGGCAGGGCGCAAGCAACTCCGCATGGAGTATTTCTACCGGGATATGCGTCGCCGCTATGAGTTGCTGATGACTTCGGAGGGCAAGCCCGAGGGCGATCAGTGGAACTTTGATGCGGACAACAGAAAAGGCTGGCGTGCTCAGCGGGATGTCCCTGAACGTTTGAAAACTCGGGTCGATGAGATCACTCAGTCGGTGATTGACATGGTGTTGGCGCGATTCCCCGACAACCCCGGTGATCTGTCAGAGTTTCGGTTTGCGGTCACCGAAGAGGGTGCTCATGCTCACTTCGATAGTTTCTGCGATGTGGCGCTCGCGGAATTTGGAACCTATCAGGACGCCCTCGCGGATGAATCGCCCTGGATGTTTCACAGTCTCATCTCCATGTATATCAATATCGGCTTGCTGGATCCGCTGGAGGTTTGCCAGCGGGTGGAGACGGAGTGGCGGGAGGGTAAGTGCTCTCTGTCTGCGGCAGAAGGGTTTATTCGTCAGATCCTGGGCTGGCGAGAATACGTTCGTGGGCTCTATTGGTTCGCCATGCCGGAGTACGCCGAGCGCAATACTTTTGCCGCGACGAGACCACTCCCAGAGTGGTTCTGGAGTGGTGATACGGATCTTCGCTGCCTGAGTCAGGCCCTGAAGCAGAGCCTCGATCTGGGCTACGCCCACCATATTCAAAGGCTCATGGTGATTGGCAACTTTGCGCTTCTTGCGGGACTCGACGTCGAAGAGGTTTGCCAGTGGTATCTCGCGGTTTACGTGGATGCTTTCGAATGGGTGGAACTGCCCAACACGCTGGGCATGGCACTCCATGGCGATCGCGGCATGATGGCGAGCAAGCCGTACGCTGCGTCGGGCAAGTACATCCAGCGGCAGGGCAATCACTGCGCAAAGTGTCGCTACGACCCGAAAAAGACGACCGGCGAGGGCGCGTGTCCGTACAACAGTTTTTATTGGCATTTCATTGACCGGCACCGCGAGTATCTTCGGAAGAACGCTCGCATGGGTCTCATCGTGCGCGGATGGGATAAGCGTGAGAAGGACGATCAAAACGCCATTCGTGCCTGGGCGGATCAGGAATTGGTTCGACTGCTGCAGTGATCCGCGGGCAATTCCCTTCAACGTCCAACACTAAACCCCGAACCCCGAACCCCGAACCCCGAACGCCGAACGCCGAACGCCGAACGCCGAACTGCGAACTCCGAACTGCGAACGCCGAACACTGAATCCGCGCGCCCGAACCGCAAACCTTGGATTCGGAAAACCAAACCGTTCCGGTTTGCTCTCTTTCCCATGGTGGAATAACGGTCCGTTACGAGTGTTTAAAGCGCCGCTCGCTTGCGCAGCGTCTCGAGCAGTACACAATCTCATCCCAGTTATTCTTCCAGCGCGCCCGCCACTCAAAGGGACGATCACAGACGGGGCAGACCTTCTGCGGTTTGCCGCGCCCGCGGCGGCTGCGCGCGCTGCTTTGCCGACTCCTCATGATTCCTGCGGCGCAATGGGCCAGTCGGCAGCATCGGTTACGTAGTCGGGCTGAAGAGGACGCTCCCCGTCCCACTTCGTAATGAAGGTGCCCTCCGGGTCGTACTGCTGGGTCTGCCATTCGATATCGAAGGCGCGACCACCTTTAGGATCGGCACCGACGCCCGCGATGTACTGCCAGTTGCCGTAGTTGCTGGCCACGTCGTAGTCGATGAGATGTTTCTCGAAAAAGGCGGCTCCATAGCGCCAATCGATGCCGTATTCATGAATCAGGCAACTCGCTGCAATCTGGCGCCCGCGGTTGCTCATCCAGCCCGTTTCCACGAGCTGATGCATGAGCGCGTTGACCAGGGGGTGGTTTGTATCGCCCGCGCACCAGCGCGCGTAGTTGCGCGGTTCAAAGGTGCAGCGCGAGACGCGCCCCTCGCGACCACCGTGACGGAAAAGAGCATCGCCATCCTGCAGGGCGCGCCAGAAAAAGAACTCCCGCCACAACAGTTCAAAGTACAGCCAATATGTGGATTCATTGGCGCCGTGCTGTTCTTCATGTGCTTTGAGATCGTGAGCGATCTCGCGTACCGACAGATTTCCATTGGCCAACCACGGAGATAGCATTGAGCTGCCATCCAGTGCGTCCAGACCGTTGCGAGTCTGCTTGTAGATGCGGATGCCCCCCTCGGCATTAAGATACTGTCGGAGCCGCCGCCGCCCGGCGGTAGTCCCACCGCGCAGTGGAACCGCCATGGGAGGGCGCTGCCGTGAGGGAGGGATGCGGTGAAAACGGGCTGCGGGCGGAGTGGGCAGTTGCGCGAGTTCCCGCGTCGGTGTGTCAAAGCGCAGCTCTTTTTCCACTTTCTTTCGAAAGGGAGTGAAGGTATCGAGGGGTTTTTGCCAGGCGCTGTCGATGGCTTCTTCCGAAAAGAGGGTGTTCGCTCGATGCTCCCGAATGGGAATCGCCAAGCGGCTGCGCAGTATCCGGGTAGCGCGCTCTTCGTAGCTTCCCGCGCAGGCGCTCGTGTGAACCGCATTAATTCCGTACTCGCGCACAACATCCGGGATCACCAGTTCTGGAGAGCCTTCGAGGACCAGCAACTGCTGGCCCAAAGGCGACAGCTCCTCCGCCAGGTCGACGAGGCTCTCGCTAATAAATCGCTCGCGCTGGACACCGATGCCCTGGGTATTGCACCACGCTCTTTGCGTGGGCCATAGGTAGACCAGTAGTAACTCATCGCCCTCACTGGCCGCGGTTAGGCCAGGGTGGTCGTGAAGGCGAAGGTCGTTTCTGAACCAGTAAAGGTTACGCATAGCTGTCATGCACGAGAGTTCGCTTTTTAGTACGTCCAGGGGGCTTTCGCAGATGGCTTTTGCGCGTGCGCTAAGCTACGCTTCCGACGCTTTTTACTGCACACAAGTCGCACTCCGCGAACCAAAATCCCCTACCTGGAGAACCCATGGCCGACAGTAATTCACTCTTTAGCGCGTTCGACGCCGGCGCCCTTCAGCTCGACAACCGTATCGTGATGGCGCCCATGACACGCAATATGTCGCCGGGCAATGTGCCCAACGACAACGTAGTGGAGTACTACCGACGGCGGGCGGCGGGAGGTACGGGCCTGATCGTCACCGAGGGAACGTGCGTGAATCATATCGCGGCAAACGGTTACCCCGACGTGCCCTACTTCTGGGGCGAGGAGCGCCTTGCGGGTTGGACACGGGTTGCGGAGGCCGTTCACAGCGAGGGTGGGAAAATTGCGCCCCAGCTTTGGCACTGCGGCGGTATGCGCCGGGCAGGCACACCACCGGAGGGCGACGTTAACGGATACACGCCTTCGGGCATGAATGTGCCGGGCAAGAAGAACCGTCACGAAATGACCAAGGAGGACATCGCTGATGTCATTCGCGCGTTTGCTGAAGGCGCGCGCGACGCCCAGGCCTGCGGTTTCGACGCCGTAGAGATTCACGGTGCTCACGGTTACTTACTCGATCAGTTCTTCTGGGAAGGTACGAATGAACGAGACGACGAATATGGCGGATCCATTGAAAATCGTGGCCGTTTCGTAAAAGAGATCGTGGAAGCCTGTCGTGCAGAAGTGGGTCCGGACTTCACCATTATCCTGCGCTACTCCCAATGGAAGCAGCAGGACTACACCGCCCGCTTAGTCACGACAGCCGATGATCTTGAGTCCTTCCTCAACCCCCTGGTACACGCTGGTGTCGATGTTTTCCACTGTTCTCAACGACGATTCTGGGAGCCCGAGTTTGAAGGTTCCGATCTGAATCTTGCCGGCTGGACCAAAAAGCTCACGGGTAAGCCGACTATCACCGTGGGCAGCGTTGGTTTGAATGCTGACTTTATTCCTGCCCCGGGCGAAGCCACCTTCAAGGAGGCCGAAACCGCGTCCCTCGACGAGCTGCTCAAGCGCCTAGAAGACGGTGAGTTTGATCTGGTCGCTGTTGGCCGGGCCATGATTGCGAACCCCGACTGGGCAAATCATGTCAAAGCAGGAAACACCGGGGAATTGGCCCCCTTCCGTAAAGAGATGTTGGCTGCGCTGAGCTGAGCGCCTGTGCTTTGGGAGTGAGGCGCTGTTTCTGACAGCTCCTCAACACACCCCAAACGCGGCGCTGCTTCAGTATTCTTGCGGTGCCGCCTTGGTTGGGGCATCGGCCTCGGCCAGCGTCAGAAGCTGCTGCTGAACCAGCGCAATACTTTCTCGAAGGGCATGATGTTCTTCTCGGAGCTGCGTGACCCGGTCCTTCAGGAGGTTGTTCGCAACCTGTCGCTCTACGGACCCCTGCGACGAAACTGCGCCACTCGCCACCGCGGTATGGGCGCCGTGCAAGGCGGGTGGGTTGTAGCCTGGATTAGTCTCGGCCTCAGGAAGAGCAGACTCAGGGTTCGTCAGAACGGGTGCAAGCTGCGGTAATGCGCTGATGTTATCGGAAGCAGCCCTCGTTGGATCGCGACCTGGTGCAGCGCTAGTGGCATTCGACGGTCCCTTCGTGACAGTGGCCTCGTCGGCTGCCGTTCGCTGGATTTCCTGCCCGTCACCCCGACCGTTCCATTCATCCCACACCGCACTACCGGTGCCGCTCCAAGCAAGGTAACTGAATGCGGCGCATCCGATGAGTAGAGTCCAGGCGGACGCTCTTAAGGCCTGTTGGCCACGAAGCCGTCGATTCGCATGCTTGTTGCCCCCAAGCCTAAATCGAGCGCTGTTTTCCACGCGCTCAGCCTGGGCATAGGCGATGAGTTCAGGGCTGAGCCAACCGTTGCTTAAAGCGCGCTGCATACACAACCGCGGCCAGAGGCTTTCGCATGGTAGAGATGCGTATCGGCACGACGCATCAGGGCGTCTTCATCATCGCCCGCGACGTAGGCCGCAACACCCACGCTGATGTCAGGACGCACGCCTTCTGCTTCGGCCGTAAGACCAAGTTCTTCGGTCGTGAGGCGAAGTAGATTGGTGCGAATCTGCCGGGCGGCCTGAGCTGCGCCTACCGCATCGGTGTGGGGCAGCAAAATCGTGAACTCATCGCCACCGAAGCGAAATATCAGGTCGGAGCCGCGCGTGCTCTTTTTAAGAACGTTCGCGATGACCTTGAGGATGCGATCGCCTCCGAGGTGCCCCAGTCGATCGTTGAGAGTTTTGAAGTGGTCAACGTCAATCATCATTACGGCCAGCGGTGTGTCGTGGCGGCGGGTACGGGAAATCTCTGTCTGAAGCCACTCGTCAAGGGTGCTGCGGTTCAGCACGCCGGTCAGGGGATCAATGGTTGCCGAAGATTTCAAAGAGACCATTTCGAAGGCGGCTTTCAGGCAGCGAGCCAGAGATCCAAGCGACTGCTCGATCAACATCAGCACTTTTTCGGAGAAGCGTTCACGACGACAGAGCGTGATGGAGCCCAAATAGCTTTTTTCCAGAGTCAGATCGTAATTGGCACTGTGATGGCGGCGCGCGCCGAGAATCTTGGGCTCGTGGCCCAGGGCAGACTCGAAGGTTATGCCGTCGGCCAGACCCAGTTCAGAGGTCCATCGGAAGTAGCGCTGCAGCAGTTCGTTGTGGCACGTGCAGCCAATCAGGCGCTGCAACAGCAGCAAATGCTGCTCCGTGTAGTCCAGCCAGTTTGCAGCGTCAGCAACTGCTGCGCCGTTTGCCGTGCCGCCTGTATTGCTGCCGCCTTTACTTACGCGTCCTTCGGCTTTCTTGGTGCCGAACGGAATGACCTTTTCCATGGCCGTTGCCTCGTCGCTTCAGGTTTGGCGCGTTTGCGCCGTTACGACAGATATAGCAATAGCTATGCCATGTTTTTATCTTGAATTTGGCGAAAATTAGCGGCACATTCGACGAAATTTATGGATTTTAGGGGTGGGTGGCCAAAGCGCGTCATTTCGTTGACTGCAGCAGCCTTGCCGCCCGGCCAAGGCTTGCCGCCTTGCCGTCAAAAAAACGACAGCATTGAGATTTGCCGCTTATCAGGCTTTGCCAAGGGTTCGGCTTCCACCTTGCGGCGCTTTCGCGCCGCTGAGCGAGTACACATCTCCGTGATTTTCGTTGCCGCGCAGGATGTTAAGCGCTCCCTGGGTGCGCTCCTGAAGCCGTCGGATCAGGCCGCCATTGTGACGATTTAGTCCGGCGCATTCTTCTGCAAGGGAAGTCAGGTCCGCCCGAAGGGACTCCAGCCGTGGAGTGCTGCCCGCTATTGCCACCGCATCGGTAAGGCCGGCGTTGCTCGGGATTCCAGCGCTCGCCATCCACTGAACGCGCTGCGTCTGCTGGGCGGCATGAGCAGCAATAGCGTTGTTTTTGCGCTCGGTGATTTGCTCGAGGGACTCAGCGTTGTCGGCCAGAAGCGCGGAACTCTCCTCATCAAGAATCGCTTTTAGAACAGCCAAAGTGGCTAACTCCTGAGTAAGGAGATGTTCGAGGGCTTGCTGCGGATTGTTCATGAGGCGCTGGCTGGGCCCGAGGCCTAGCCGAGTTCGCGATCGTTCTGGAGCAGGCTGTCTACGATGCGTTGGGCGTCTACCTGGTAGCTGCCGTCATCGATGGCCTGTCGGATGCTGTCCACCCGCGCCTGATCGATGCCCGGCAGATCCCGGAGTTGATTCTCCAGGGAGAGCAGGTCAGCGGCGGCACGTGTGAACGTCACGGACTCAGAACCTGTTTCGGCCGACGCGTCAGGTGCACTGGTAGCGCTATCAGCGGAGCGTGTAGCTTCGCTGCTGCGCCGCGTCGCCTGATCAATATCAGGACGCTGGGTGCGTATGTTTGCGTTGGTATCTACCGGGTTCATGAGGCTATCGCCGTCGAAATCCTGCTTATCTGCGTAAAAATGCGTTTTTTGCCAATGTGAGAGACGCTGGTTTGGCGATTCTCTACATCAGCGTTAGCGGCATTTGCGCTGAAAAGTTTAGCACGACGGCCTTTTTCTGATGTGTAACTGATCACGGTATTCGAACACTCCCATCGGCGAGAACAACGCCTTCGATACGACGTCCTGAGCTGAGATTCGTCACCAGCAGTCGGTCACCCTCAGCGCCATTGCCCATAGCCTTGCCCTGCATGCGCACCTCCAATCCTGCGGTGCCTGCCACGAGCGTCACAGTTTGTCCGCGGGCGATAAGTTGGGGCAGCGTGACCTGCCCATGGCGAAGGGGGGCTCCCGCAGCGAGAGGTCGCTTGAGTTCCATCCCAAGAGCCACGCTGGGGTCTACGATCACATCAACAGCCTGGGTGCTGATGCGGCGAAGCACCACCTCCAGATCTTTCTCACTGATGATCGCGCCGCGGGGAAGGGGGCTGCGCAGTACGGGTATTTCCATGCTTGCACTGACCTCAGCCCTTAAATAAAGGGTCCAGGGCGTGGCGCCACTACACCGCACACCGTAGCTCACGGGGCCAAGCACGCGACCGGCATGGGTGCGCGAGATTTCCAGGGGTTGCGTGCATTGTGCGGGCCGGAGGCGCTGGTCAAGAGGGCGAACGCGCACCTCAAGGCCGTCTAACCCAGCCTCCATTGCTGCTGAGAGAGCTGCTCCCTCAACGATCGCCAGGATGTCGCTGTGTGAGTGATATGGCCCCTTATTAGAAGCGTTGGCCACTCCTGGAGAGAAGAGGGTGGTGAAGACGGCAATCGCAGCAACAGCGATGGCCACAAACCACCATTTATCCTGTTGGGGTGCTTGCGTCGTTGAGAATGCCGTGCCGTTCGAGGCGATGGGCTTCGGCCGCTCCGCAGAGCGGTGCGTGCGCGCCCCCTTACTCGGCGACGTACAGCCCTTGCGCCCCTGCGATTTCAATGAATGCGTCATTTTTCCGTCGTTTTGCTCGGGAAAGTACCGGTCTAAGTGTTAGTGAGCAGAATCCGTGCCATCCATCCGGCAGGGTGGAAATCATCGCCTAACGCCACCGGCAAGCGTTGCCGCTCTGGCCGCCAATTGCCGCTGAATCAGTGCCTATTTATCTATAAATCTTTGTTTTAATTGATTATTTTAAGTTGGCACGTTGATTGAATAGCTAGGGGCAGACACAACCGAAACGGACCGCCGGAAAACAGACAATGAGCCCAATCAGCAGCGCACTCGGCCTTTCACCACAGGTTCTCGAACTGAGAGCCCGTCGGATGGAGCTTTTGTCGGCGAATATGGCGAACTCGGACACACCCGGGTTTAAGGCGCGCGACATCGACTTTGCCGCGGCGATGAAATCAGTGCAGGGCGAGGGCGGCATGATGCGCACGCATCGCCAGCACATGGGTGGAGTTGGAGTGGACAGCAATGGCGTGCATGCGATGTACCGAGTGCCCTCGCAGCCCTCCCTCGATGGCAACACGGTGGAGACACACCGCGAACACGCTGCATTCATGGATAACGCAGTTCGTTTCCAAGCCAGTCTGAACCTCCTCGATAGCCGGTTGCGCGGGCTGCGCACGGCGATCCGCGGTCAGGTGTGAGGTTGTCATGAGTCTTTTTTCCGCCATTGACACCGCAGCCACTGCTCTTGAAGCGCAGTCGGTACGCCTGAACACCATATCCAGCAACCTCGCCAATGCAGGCGCCGTAGCGCGCACGCCTGAAGAGGCTTATCGCGCGCAGTACGTCGTTTTCGAAACGATGTATCAGGGTGCGATGGGTGAAATGGAGGGGGCTAGCAACGGGGTGCAGGTTTCTGAGGTTGTGCTGTCGGACCTGCCGCCACGCAAGGAATACGTGCCCTCACACCCATTGGCCGATGAAGAGGGCTTCATCTATCGCTCAACAGTTAACTCCGTTGAGGAGATCGCCAACATGATCGAGGCGTCTCGAAACTACCAGAGCAATATCGAGGCGATGAACACCACCAAGCAGCTGATCCTTCGGACTTTGACCCTGGGTCGGTAGCGCTGCGTTGAGAACTGAACGATGACTGACTTAGCAAAAATCAACGAACTCTTTCCATCAAGGCTTGAGAGCACTGACCGAGCAACAAGCTCCGTCGATGACCTTGGCTCTGAAGCGTTTCTGGAGCTGATGGTTGCCCAGTTGGAGAACCAGGATCCCTCAAAGCCACTCGATAACAGCGAATTTGTTGGCCAGTTGGCTCAGTTCGGAACTGTGTCAGGTATTCAGGAGCTCAACGAGGGTTTCGCCGGATTGAGTGCAACGCTCTCAGCGAGCCAGGGCTGGCAGGCAGTATCTCTCGTCGGTCGCAGCGTCGTAACTGACAGCAACATAGGGCAGCTGCTGCCTACCGGTCTCGAGGGAGAGGGCGGTGAGGGAGCTTTTGCCTTGCAGGCCACAGTCGACTTCCAAGGCAATCCCACGGGTGGAACGCTCTACGTGCAGGATCTGACCGGGCGCCTCGTTTACTCCGCGCCAATTCCCGCGGGAATCACCGGTGAGCTCCCTGTCCAGTGGGATGGACGGGATGCGGAAGGCGAACTTCTTCCTCCTGGTAACTACAGAATTTCTGCGGAGACTCAGATTGATGGCCAAAACACTGCCATCCCGGTCTACGCCCATCAGCGCATTGATTCCGTCGCCATCGACAGCACCACAGGTGGCGTGACTCTCAATCTCAGTGATGGCGCCTCCGTCGGCGTCAACGATGTAAGACAGTTTCTTTAAGCACCAAAGGTAGCTCGGGAGATACGACATGACCTTCAGTACCGCCATATCGGGTATTAACGCAGCCAACTCCGATCTCGGGGTTATCAGTAACAACATCGCTAACGCGTCAACCACAGGCTTCAAAACATCGCGTGCAGAATTTGCCGACGTTTACGCGACAAGTCTGCTGGGTGCCGGCGGCAACGCGATCGGCCTTGGTGTTACCCTTGCGGGTGTTACCCAGGAGTTCGGCCAGGGCAACATCAGCTTCACCAACAACTCCCTGGATCTCGCCATCAACGGTGGTGGCTTCTTTCAGCTGAGCCGCGACGGCGCGCTGGAGTACACCCGAGCGGGTAACTTCCAGGTTGATAACGAAGGTTTCATCGTTTCCAACCAAGGGGCGCGCTTGCAGGGCTTCCAGGTGGATGGCCAGGGTGATGTTACCGGCCAGTTGGGCGATGTCCGCATCGATACCTCACTGCTGGATCCCAACCAGACCTCGAACGTTAGCTACACCACAAACCTGGACTCTCGAGATGTCGCACCCGGCGGCGGTTTCGCAGCGGGCGGGCCCTATGACGCGTTCGCGGTGCCGGCCACTGTGCCAACCCCAACGGACTTCAACGCGACGACTTCAACAACTATTTATGACTCGCTGGGCAATCCTCATGTTTTGAGTCTCTACTACGTGAAGACTGCAGTGCCCAATGAGTGGGAGGTTTATAGTCTCATCGACGGGCAGAGCCAGAATGCGGGCGCCGCTCAGACGCTAACTTTTACGTCGAATGGCCAGTTTGATCCTGCGTCTGCGACGGGCGTTACCATCACCGGCTGGAACCCGGTAGATAATACCGGTGCCGCGAACGGCGCTGCTGCTCAGACTTTCGATGTTGACCTGGCCAGCACCACTCAGTTCGGTACGCCCTTCCAGGTTTCAAGCATTATTCAAGACGGTTTTGCTGCCGGCCAGCTGCGCGGCATCGAGATCGATGATACAGGTATCACCTTTGCGCGCTACACCAACGGTGAGTCGAGAGCGCTGGGTCAGATTGCCCTGGCAAACTTCAATAACGTGAACGGCCTACAACCAGTAGGTGATACCAACTGGGTCGAGACTTTCTCCTCTGGTCCTCCCAATCTAGGTGAGCCTGGAACCTCCGGTCTCGGCGGTATTCAGTCGGCCGCATTGGAAGGCTCAAACGTTGAGATCACCGAGCAGTTGGTTGACCTGATCGTTGCCCAGCGAAACTTCCAGGCAAATGCGCAGGTGATTCAGGCTAACGACGCCATCACCCAGACCGTGATCAACCTCCGATAACGCGGGTATCAGGGATTAGCTGAGTTATGGACGGTTTTATCCACATTGCAGCGGCGGGGGCGAAGGAGGCCATGCTTCGGCAGGCAGTCAACGCACACAACCTCGCCAACGCTCCGACGATTGGTTTCAAGGCAGACCTGGCTCAAGCCGAGACCCTCTACGTTAAGGGTGATGGTCAGGAGACGCGTGCCTACAACCGCGTTGGCGCGATCGGCACAGATTTCTCGAGCGGGGCTCTCCAGCAGACCGGTCGGGATCTTGATGTTGCGGTTAACGGTCCTGGTTGGATTGCGGTGCAAACGGGCAGCGGTGTTGAGGCCCTGACTCGTCGCGGCGATCTGCGCATCAATGAGTTCGGCCAACTGCTAAATGGCGCAGAGCAGCAGGTCATGGGTGAGACCGGCCCCATCGCCTTGCCACCGTTCAGCTCATTGGAGATTGCCTCAGACGGCACGATTTCCATCGTGCCCCTTGGCGAGGCCCCCAATACAGTCGCAATTCTGGATCGGATCAAAATGGTCAATCCGCCCCAGGAGCAGCTTTTCAAGAATGAGGCTGGCCTTGTGCAGACCGATGACGGTCTTCCCTTGCTTGCTGACGGCTCCGTTCGACTGACTACGGGCGCCCTTGAGACCAGCAACGTGAATGCGACAGAGGCGATGGTTCGAATGATCGAGCTCTCGCGCAACTTCGAGCAGTTCATGAAGTTAGTGACGGTCGGTGAAGAGGTCGATACCTCCTCATCGAGCCTCATGAGAATTCAGTAAGGAGAAAGCGGTGAATCAGGCGCTTTGGATTTCAAAAACCGGGCTAGACGCCCAGCAGACCAAGATGTCCACGATTGCCAATAACCTGGCAAACGTTGGCACCACCGGCTTTAAGCGAGGCCGCGCGATTTTTGAGGATCTGATCTACCAGAATGTTCGGCAGGTCGGTTCGCAGTCTTCGCAGGACACGCTGCTGCCCTCGGGCCTGCAGATAGGTACCGGTGCTCGCGTTGTAGCGACGGAAAGGCTATTCACGCAGGGTAATCTGACGCAGACCGACAACCAGCTTGACGTTGCTGTATCGGGACGGGGTTTCTTCGAAATTCTGCTTCCCGATGGCACGCAGGGCTTTACCCGTGACGGATCCTTCCAGATCAACGATCAGGGAATCATGGTGACCTCTGCGGGCTATCAGCTCCAGCCACCTATCAACATTCCCCAGGATGCACTGTCAGTCACCATCGCGCCCGATGGTACAGTCTCTGTGCAGCAGCCAGGCGCTGCAGCATCAACGCAGGTCGGCAACATTCAGCTCACAGACTTCATTAACCCTTCAGGTCTGCAGGCACGGGGTGAAAACCTCTTCCTTGAATCCGGAGCGAGTGGTGCGCCGCAGCCGGGCAACCCAGGCCTGAATGGTCTCGGTACGCTAAATCAGGGCTACGTTGAAAGCTCCAACGTCAACGTTGTTGAGGAACTGGTAAACATGATCGAAACCCAGCGCGCCTACGAAATGAACTCTCGAGCCATCTCGACTGCTGATCAGATGCTCCAGTACGTTTCCAACAATCTCTAGGCCGTGATCATGAAATCTAAGCGCCACGTTCGCTCGATCCTGACAGGGGCTTTGTGTGCCGCCTCGGCAGTTTTAACCGGCTGCGGCGGTATTGAAGACAAAGCGCATCCGGATTACTTGGCTATAGAGCCCATCGAATATCCCGATGTGGCTTTGAGTAGTGCCCCGTCCACGGGCAGCCTGTATGCCGGTGTACAAAACGTTTCACTGTTCACTGATGTTCGCGCAATGCAGATTGGTGACATTGTCAGTGTTGTGTTGACTGAGTCTACCTCCGCCGCGAAGAGTGCAGATACGGAGCTCGATAAGTCCAGCAATACAAGCATCACCGACCCAATTATTTTTGGTCAGCCGGTGACTATCAATGGTCGCTATAACCTTGGCACCAGCATGCAATCGAGCAACGCTTTTGAAGGCGAGGCCAGCAGTAATCAAAGCAATAGCCTGCAGGGCTCTATCGCTGTGCAGGTCTCTCGCGTGCTGCCCAACGGCAACCTGGTGGTGCAGGGTGAAAAATGGATCCGCATCAATCAGGGCGATGAGTATATTCGGTTGAAGGGCATCATCCGTCCGGCTGATGTCAGCCCGCAGAACACGGTTCCCTCAACCCTGATTGCGGATGCGCGCATCTCCTACGGTGGCACCGGGGTATTGAACGAAAGCAACAGTCCGGGTTGGCTGTCGCGTTTCTTCATGAGCCCCTTGATGCCCTTCTGAGGACGTTCTGATGCTGATGATGAAAGTACTTAAGCTCCGCGTTCTCGCGTTGCTCTTGTCGCTTAGCGGTCTGCTGTTATCTGGCACGGCTTTCGCCGAGCGCATCAAGGATATCGCCGGTATTGCGGGTGTCCGCTCCAACCAACTGGTCGGCTACGGCCTGATCGTTGGTCTGGATGGTAGTGGTGATCAGGTGATCCAGGCTCCCTTTACGGTCCAGAGTCTGCGCAACTTCCTGACGCAGATGGGGTTGAACCTCCCTACGGGAGTTAACCCTCAGCTTACGAACATTGCCGCCGTATCCGTGCACGCGGAGCTACCTCCGTTCGCGAAGCCCGGTCAAACCCTTGATGTGACCGTATCCTCCCTAGGCAACGCCAAGAGTCTTCGTGGCGGGTCTCTCCTGATGACCGAGCTTCGCGGTCCTGACGGGCAGGTTTATGCCCTTGCACAAGGCTCGCTGATCGTTAGCGGCTTCGGTGCCGAGGGTGCTGACGGCTCAAGTGTCACCGTGAACATCCCGAGTGCCGGCCGGATTCCGAACGGTGCGACCGTTGAACGTGGTGTGCCGAGCCCGTTCAGCACCGCCCCCGTCATGGTGATGAACCTCCACGCCGCTGACTTCACCACGGCGCAGCGGGTAGCCCAGAGCATTAACGACACGCTGGGTGAGGGCGTAGCGCAGCCAATGGACGCGGTTTCCGTTCAGGTGCGTGCCCCGGAGGACCCTGCGGCGAAGGTCGCCTTTGCGTCGGTGCTTGAAAACATCGAAGTCGAGCCCGGTGCTGCTGCAGCCAAGGTTGTGGTGAACAGCCGAAACGGAACCATCGTGATTGGCGCGCAGGTACGCGTAGAAACGGCGGCTGTCGCTCACGGAAATCTCACGGTAACCGTGTCTGAGAACATCAACGTCAGTCAGCCTGGTCCCTTTGCGAGGGCAGGGCAGACCGCCATTACTCCTGAGTCTGAGGTTAATGTCGGTGAGGAAGATGCCCGTATGTTCCTTCTGGAGCCGGGTATCACGCTGCAGGAACTGGTTTCGGCAGTGAATCGGGTTGGTGCCGCACCAGGCGATCTGATCGCTATCCTTGAAGCCCTTCAACAAGCCGGCGCTCTCCGCGCTCAGCTGCTGGTGATCTGAGATGCAATCTGCGGCGCTCTACAACGACTTCGGCATGCTTGCGGGCTTGCGCGCGGAAGCGCAGCAGCCCACGGAGGCCTCGACGCGGGAGGTGGCCAGTCAGTTCGAAGCGCTCTTCGTGCAGATGATGATGAAGTCGATGCGCGACGCCACGCCGAAAGGCGGTTTGTTCAACAGCTCCCAGCTCGAGAACTACGAGCAGATGTATGACCAGCAACTAGCGATGGAGCTCTCGAATCAGGGCGGCATTGGTTTGGCCGATGTGATTATGCGGCAGTTCGAGTCGACAGCCGTGGCTAACGATGCGCAGCCTCTCACGCAGTTTCACGACTTGCCGAACTATCGCGTTCCCTCTATGCCGGCTTTTGATCCTGCCGAGCTCGAAAGTGCGGTAGAGCGGGACTGGGATGGGAGTTCGCCAGAGCGGTTCGTTGAGAGCTTGCAGGCGCACGCTGAGGCGGCTGCTCAGGAGCTGGGAGTAGACGCGCAGGTTCTCATCGCACAAGCGGCCCTGGAAACCGGTTGGGGTAAGCACGTGATCAAAAGCGCTGGCCGTCAAAGCAACAATCTTTTCAACATCAAGGCTTCAGCGGGATGGGATGGAGAAGTTGCTCGACAAAACACCATTGAGTTTCGGGATGGGATCGCCGTACGCGAGTCCGCAGCCTTTCGCTCGTATCCCTCGGCTCAGGCAGCTTTTTCCGACTATGTCGATTTCATCAAGAGCAGCCCCCGATACAGCGAAGCGTTGAGTGCGGCGTCTGATGGTAAGCAGTATCTGCGTGAGTTGCAGAACGCCGGCTACGCAACGGACCCCGATTACGCAGACAAGGTGATCTCCGTGCTCGATCGTATGGGCAGTCACATCGGCGACGTGGCGCTAAAGGAAACGGCTCCTGGGCCGATAACAGACTAGAAACCCTGCGCCCCGCGGTTTCGGGGACTCCACGATTGGAGCGGGTTGGAATGAAGGAGTTCGAGCAGCGTGGCTGACGTTCTAAACATTGGTACTTCTGCACTGCTATCCCTGCAGAGGGCTATCAGCGTGACGGGGCACAACATTGCCAACGTCAATACGGAAGGCTACAGCCGTCAACAGGTGAACTTTGCGGCTGTTGAACCGACCTTCATTTCCGTGGGTTTTCTCGGCAATGGTGTTGAGATCGCCTCCATCACGCGAAGCTACAACGAGTTTCTCGCGGGTGATGTTCGTGATCGCACGTCGAGTGCCGCGGCAGCAGACACTCTTGCCGACCTTACGGGCCGTATCGACGGCATCCTCACAAACCCCAACACCGGCCTCGCACCGGCACTTGATCAGTTCTTTTCCGCGGTTCAGGACGTTGCCAATAACCCAGGTTCTCTCCCCGAAAGACAGGTGATGATTGCCCAGGGTGAGGTGCTGGCCGACCGGTTCTCCTACCTGGATTCACAATTCAGAACTCTGCAGACGGAATCAAACGTTCGAATCGATGGTGCCGTGCGCGAGATTAATGCGCTGGCAACCAGCATTGCGGATATCAACGATCAGATTGCCCAGGCTACACAGGGTGGTGCGTCGCCCAATGATCTTCTTGACTCGCGCGAGCAGTTACTCACGCGCTTGTCGGAGTTGGTCGGTACCAACACAGTTCAGCAGCAGGATGGTTCGGTCAACGTTTTCATCGGTAACGGCCAATCCCTGGTTATCGGTGGCGTCGCGACCCAGTTGACGACCTTTCAGGATCCTAACGATCCGACGATTACCAACGTCGGCGTAAGTGGCCCCGCCGAAGTGGACGTGAGTGCACTGCTGTCAGGCGGTGAGCTTGGTGCCGTGCTTAGCTTCCGAAATGAAGTGATCGATGCGGCTCGGAGCCAACTTGGTCTTGTCGCCGTCGGTGTTGCGGAGACCTTCAACCAGCAACAAGCGCTGGGAATGGATTTGAATGGGGATCCCGGCGTGGATCTGTTCAGTTCTTTAAGCCCGGCTATTGGCGCGCTCGCAACCAACACGGGGACTGGCAGTCTCAGCGCAACCATCGACGATGCCTCGTCATTGACGGGCGATGACTATGTGCTTTCTTTCGACGGCACGGACTACACGCTGCGGAACGCCAACACGGGCGCGACGCAGGTGGGTGCGGGCCCCAGCTTCAGCGTCGACGGCGTCACGATAACCGTGAGTGGAACACCGGCGGCAGGTGATACCTTTACGATTGCACCGGTCAGAGAAGCAGCAAATCTCTTCGAAGTGTCGATTAGCGACCCGCGTCAGATCGCGGCGGCCTCGCCGCTACGATCAAACACATCACTGGATAATGCGGGCAATGGCACTCTGACTGAGCTGTCGGTCGATGATGCTGCCGGCCTGCCGCTGGCCGGTACGGTGACGCTCACCTTTAATCCGGATGCGCTCGGTGTGGGTGTTCCGGGTTATGACGTCGCAGGGATTGCTGGAGGCCCCATTGCCTACGATTCGGCAACCGATGCAGCGGGCATAGACGTCACGCTGGGTGGGTTCAGTCTCCGACTTGAGGGGACGCCTGCGGCCGGTGACACATTCACCATCGAGAACAATGTCGATGGCACCGGCGACAACCGAAATGCGTTGGCCATGGTGGGTCTTCAATCGGAGCGCGTATTGCTTGGCGGTACCGCCAGCTTCCAGGACACCTATGGATCGCTGGTCGCAGGCGTTGCAGTGAGGGGTGGGCAGGCCGCGGCGGCGGCCCAAACCGAGGCTGACCTGCTCAACCAATCTATCGCGGCCCGCGATAGCGCTAACGGCGTCAATCTCGATGAGGAGGCGGCGAATCTGCTCCGATACCAGCAGGCCTATCAGGCTGCAGCGCAGGTGATTCGAGTTGCCGATGAAGTCTTCCAGGTCTTGTTGAACGCGACGTCACGATAGGTATTTATTGATGGTCGACCGCATTTCAACGCTTCAGATTTACCAGTCGGGTGTTAACTCGATTCTTCAGCGTCAGGCAGAAGTCGCCAGAACGCAGCAGGAACTTGCGAGTGGTCAGCGTATCCAGTCGCCGTCAGATGATCCTGCGGGCGCCATCCGAATCCTCGATATTGAGGAGGACCTCCGTCAGATTGATCAGTATCAGCGAAATGCGTCCCTTGCGGAGGGGCAGCTTGCTCTGGAAGACAACACGCTGGGCAACATCACGAATGTTCTGCAGCGGGTTCGCGAACTGACGGTACAGGCCAACAACGCCACGTTAACTGCCGAGCAGCGCGGAAACATCGCCGTAGAAATCGAGGCGCGTCTCGACGAAATTCTGGCGCTGGCCAACACTCGTGACTCCAACGAAGAGTTCATCTTTGCCGGTTTCCAGGCTGGCTCCCAGCCCTTTACGGAATCGGGTGGTGTCGTGTCGTACGCGGGTGATGATGGGCAGCGGTTCCTGGATATTGCTGAAGGGTCCCAGGTTGCCGTTCGGGACGCGGGTTCACGCATATTCCTGGGCGTGCCAGGCGGTAACGGTAGCTTCGACTTCTCAGTGAGTGGTAATGCGGGCACCGCAGTGGTCGACGAAGCGAGTGCGACCAATTCGTACGTGCGGGACGACTACACCATCACGTTCATCCAAGCGTTGCCAACGGATCCTGTGACCTACGAGGTGACAGATTCCAGTGCAGCGGTTGTGGCTACTGGAAACTACACAGCGGGCGAGCCGATTGAGTTCAATGGTGCGCAGGTGGTGGTTGAGGGCGAGCCGGTCGATGGCGACACCATCGAAATTGACGGGGCCCCATCCCAATCGATCTTTGACACCGTTAGCGGTATCGCTGCGGCGTTGAATGGGGCAACTGACGACCCAGCGGGCGTGGCAGAGGTCAACAATCTGCTCGCGAGCGGCATCTACAATCTCGATGAGGCCATCGGCAACGTGCTCGAGGTTCGGACCGATGTCGGTGCTCGGATGAACCGCGTGTCGGCGCAGCAGTCCATCAACGAAGACTTCAATCTGCAGTTGCAGACCGCGCTTTCTGACGTGCAGGATATTGATTACGCCGACGCCATCAGCCGCCTGAACCTGCAACTCGTTGCTTTGCAGGCTGCACAGCAAACTTTTGTTACCACGCAGCGCCTGTCTCTCTTCGACTACATCTGATCTGCCGCGGATCTAACTTCGTGCGTACAAGTGTGCGACT
This sequence comes from Pseudomonadota bacterium, assembly GCA_038750875.1. GTDB lineage: Bacteria > Pseudomonadota > Gammaproteobacteria > Pseudomonadales > Halieaceae > Congregibacter. The sequence continues at coordinate 85,590 of JBCDGU010000011.1, forward strand.
AGTGCCTGCGGCCAATATCTCCAAAACTCCCTCGACGCTCTGGCGGTAGCTGGCACTTTCGCGCTCCCTCTACCCTCCAACTCAAGCGTTCGCTCCCAAGTAGTCCGGCCACTTCTAACTATTTGATGAAAAATCCCCGTTTCTCGCTTCATTAAGTGCTAAACCAGAGCTGTATTAATACCTATTTGGCCATCCAAGGCCGTCAGCGCAATCTGCAGCCTCACTGACTAAAAGATATAACTTCCATTTAAAACAGTAACTTACGTAGCTTCCTGGGTGTTTCTTCGTCCTAGGGGTCGCCCTCCCGGCGTCACTGTCGAAAAAAATTACAAAAACCTCTAAAGCTCTGTAGCAGGGCGCCGCTAAATCAAATGTAGGCAGCGCTACAGCTCCCTCCGGAGACAGTTGCCTCTAACAGCGGCACTTAAGTGACCGAGAAAAGTTTTTTAGGAGAAACCACGGATCGTCGAGAGGCCATCCGTTAACTGAAGCAGAAGGGGACGCAGCCATGCCTCAGATTATTAACACCAACATTCCTTCGCTGACAGCTCAGCGTAACCTCAACTCGTCCCAGAATGACGTAGCGACTGCTCTGCAGCGTTTGTCTTCTGGCCTTCGCATCAACAGCGCTCGTGACGACGCTGCCGGCCTTGCTATCTCTGAGCGCTTCACGACTCAGATTCGCGGTCTGAATCAGGCGGCTCGAAATGCCAACGACGGCATCTCGCTCGCTCAGACAGCGGAAGGCGCACTTGCTGAGGTGACGAACAACCTGCAGCGGATTCGTGAGCTGGCGGTTCAGTCAGTTAACGCTACTAACTCCGACAGCGACCGTGCGGCACTCAACCAGGAAGTGTCTCAGCGCCTGGCTGAGATCGACCGTATTGCGCAGCAGACATCTTTCAACGGTCGAAACGTGCTTGACGGCACCTTTGGCAGCGCGCTCTTCCAGGTAGGCGCGAACGTTGGCGAGACGATTGGTCTTGATCTCGCGACGAGCGTACGTACTTCAGCGGTTGGTGCGGTTGCTACTGCTACTACTGTCGATCTGGCGACGAACTTTGCGGGTGGTGGCTCGGCAGCAACGTTGGATTTTGATCCAGCTGCTAGCCCCCTGATTGCAGACTTTAGTGTTGCTGATGCAGCGGGTACTGCCACGATCGCATCTGGTGACTTTGGCGACTTTGATGTCGATTTCGCATCGAACAATGCAACGGTGACAGTCAGCGATGATCGCGGCACCGACACATTTACTCTCACAGCCGACTTGAGCGGTGGCGCCACCCTTGCAAACCTGCTGGCTGATCTCGGTACGAGCGACAACGGCTTGTTTACAGCCGCTGATGACGGTAGCGGTAACATCGAATTCACCGCTGCAACGATTGGCGATCAGGGCGCTGTTGCAGCTGCCGTAACTGGTGGCGGCGGCTTCACCACGACCTTTACGGAGGTGGACGGCACTGACAGCACGGCTGCCTCCTTCACTGTGACTGATTCAGAGGGTAACGACACAGTTATCAATCTGAATACGAACATCGCAAGTGCTGCAGCACTGGCTTCGGCCATCGACACTGCAGCAGGTGGAGCGTTTACTGCGGCGGAGTCGGGCGGCACGGTAACGTTTACTGATGATGCCAACGCTACTGGTGAATTCTCCATCTCGGCAGACCCAGGAAACCTCTTCGGTAGCGTGACTACCACGAGCACTGCCGGTGTCGCTGACGGCGTGTCGGTTACTGTCGCAGATCTAACGATCCAGTTCGGCGACAGCGATGCCATCACGGTTGCTAACGGCACTTACGCGTCATCGCAGGCTTTTGCTGACGCGATTAATGAAGCGCTTGGCAGTAACGGTACTGCATCGCTAGCGAACGATGTGATCAGTATCAACTCTGGTGAGACAGTCACCATCGGTGGAGCTGACGCTGGAACGATCTTCAGCGCCACTTCTTTCGCGCCAACGGGCAGTCTCGCTGGCGTAAGCGTAACGTCAGTGGACAACGCCAACGCGGCGATCCTGTCGATCGATGCAACGCTGAACACGGTATCGGATCTGCGAAGCACCTACGGTGCTATCCAGAACCGCTTCGAATCTACCATCGCCAACCTGGCGACCACGACCGAGAACCTCACGGCTTCTCGCTCAAGGATTCAGGATGCAGACTTCGCAGCAGAGACAGCCGCACTGACACGCGGACAGATTCTGCAGCAGGCGGGTATTTCAGTACTGGCACAGGCTAATGCGCAGCCTCAGAACGTACTGGCCCTGCTCCAGTAATCGAAGTGACGCCAACCGCGTCTCTGGAAGTGAGGCGGGCATTTGCCCCCCTCACTTTTCTGCCTTCTGGGCGTTGAGACGCAAATAAAGTTGGAAGGAAGATGTTATGACGAATCCAATTAGTACATCGTCTACTCCGCTTCCCCAGACGACGGGTAGCAGCGCAACATCGGCTGCCCAGCAGACCACCTCAACGGCGGCCGAGAGGCAAGCAATTGCCGCCGGCGGCAACAACGAGCCTTCTGCAGCTGCAGTTGAAGCTCGTGAGCGGTCTGCGCAGGAGATATCTCAAGCTACACAGGATATCTCTGACTACATCCAGTCGGTCTCCCGCTCGCTGCAAATCAGCGTGGATGGGGACCTGGGGACGACGGTCATTCAAGTGTTGGACTCTGAAACAGCAGAGCTGGTGCGCCAGATACCAGCGGAAGAGGCGTTAGCAATTGCTAGATTCATCGCAGAACAACGATCTCAGCTGGATACGGACTCAACGCTACGCGGAGTATTAATCGATCAAGAGGGATAGCGGATTGCTCTGCTGGCCTCATATTTGCATTGATCTGCCCGGTGCCTCGCCGGGCTTTTTTGCCTTCACTGGTCAGAAATAGTGGGTAACAAACGAGTAAGGGTGGGTTAGGCTCCGGGTATGAATTCCTAGAGGGTCACCAGGGAACAGATAATGGTTGCGGCTACGGGCATAGGATCGGGATTAGATATTGAGGGGCTGGTTACTCAGCTCGTCAATGCCGAACGTGTTCCGCCAGAGACCCGCCTTACTAACCGCGAGGCTGAGCTCACCAGCGAGCTTTCGGCGTTCGGTACCTTGCAGGGTGCGCTTTCTAATTTTCAGAGCAGCGTGCGGAACCTGACCAACGCATCGACCTTCGACCAGCGCTCTGGCAGTAGCAGCAATTCCGATGCAGTTACCGCGACGGTGGAGAGCAACGCCGCTGTCGGTACGTTCAATGTGAATGTAGACCAGCTGGCGGCTGCACAGTCACTCGCGTCGGAGTCCTTCAGCAGTGCAAGCGAAGAGGTCGGAGAGGGTACGCTGACCTTCCGCTTCGGGACCGTGACCGCAACACCCGAGACCTCAACACCGCAAACCTTCGACAACTTTGAGCTGAACGCAGATCGCTCTACCGCGACTGTCACCATCGATAGCAGTAACAACACCCTGGAAGGTGTCCGAAATGCCATTAATGAGGCAGACATCGGGGTTAGCGCGGCGATCGTGAATGACGGCACAGGATTCCGGTTGCTGCTCAGTTCAGAGGAGAGCGGAGCGGCCAATGCCTTAGAGTTGCGTGTCGACGATACGGGCGACGGAATCGATTCAGACGCGAGCGGACTGTCTCGTCTGGCATTCAATGAAGACGCGAACAATCTCAGCCAGACCGTAGCAGCAACAGATGCGAACTTCACCGTAAATGGTCTGTCGCTAACCAGTGCCTCTAACACTGTCGAGGAAGTGATCGACGGCATTTCTCTGACACTGCGTGAGACGACCGATGCACCAGTGCAGATAACGGCGACTCAGAATGAGGGTGCCGTCCGCTCCGCCATCGAAAGCTTCGTTTCGTCGTACAACAACGTCGTGAACGTCACAAACAACCTGACTTCATATGACGCTGAAACGAACGTTGCTGGGCCCCTGCAGGGCGACTTTTCGGCGCGTTCCATCGTGACGCAGATACGAAACGCAATCAGCGAGGGCGCGAACGGATTTGGCGGGCCCTTCAGCAGTCTCTCCGAGTTGGGTATCACAACGCAGGCCGACGGCACTCTGAGCATTGATGACGCTGATCTTAATGCGGCTTTGCGCGATAACTTTGAGAGCATCCGCGGGGTGTTTGCCGAGTTTGGTGCGACGACCGATGCAGGCGTGCAGTTTAACGGTGGCAGTACCGCGACTCAGGTCGGAAGCTACGAGGTTGTTGTTACACAGCTCGCAACGCGCGGGATCTTGCAGGGTAGTTCCATAACCGAGCCAACGGTGCCTTCACCACTGACGATCGACGGTGACAATGATTCACTCGAAATCACCGTGGATGGTGTCGCATCGGGCACTATCTCGCTCACGCAGGGTACTTACGACAGCGGAGATGCTCTAGCCGCGGAATTGCAGTCGCGGATTAACGGGGACAGCAACCTCACATCTGCTGGCGTGTCTGTCTCCGTATCCTTTAGTGGCGACAACCGACTCGAGATCACGTCATCCCGTTATGGTTCTGCGAGCAACGTGGAGATCACCTCTGTCGGAACGACTTCAGCTGCCACGCTTGGCCTGGCAGTCGGGCAGGGTGTCGACGGAGTAGATGTAGCGGGCACCATCGGTGGGGTGGCTGCTACGGGAAGCGGGCAGTCACTCCGTGCCTCTGATGATTCTGACGCTGCAGGCATAAACCTCACGATTACAGGCGGCAATCTTGGTTCCAGGGGGAACATCGAGTTCTCAACCGGAGTTGCCGTTGGCCTCAATGGTTTGCTCGAGAACTTTCTCAGCAGCGATGGCCTGATCAACCTCAGAACCACCGGTATTCAGGAAAGCGTTGACCGCATCGGCGATGACAGAGAGGCTTTGGAGCTTCGCCTTGATGCCTTGGAAGCGCGCTATCGAGCACAGTTCAACGCGCTGGATAGCCTGCTCGCCAATCTCCAGTCCACCGGAGACTTCCTTCTTACACAGCTCGAAAGTATTCCCCTTCCCGGGAATAGAGATAACTAGATAACTAGATAACTGAACAAGTGGAGACCATCGCTCAATGAATGCATCGCAAGCAGCTAGTGCCTACCACCACGTTGGAGTTCAAAGCGGCGTCACGGACGCAAGCCCCCACCAGCTGATCACTATGCTGCTCGACGGGGCGCTTTCGCGTATCTCATCTGCGAAGGGCGCGATGGCGCGCGGTGAGATTGCTCTTCAGGGCGGCCTTATCGGGAAGGCGATCGGCATTATTGACGGGATGCGTGCGAGTCTGGACATGGACCGCGGCGGTGACGTAGCGACGAACCTCCGTGATCTCTATGACTACATGGAGCGTCGGCTCCTTGAGGGCGGTGCCAAAGCTGACCCTGATGCGCTGGACGAAGTTACGAACCTGCTGAAGGAAATCAAAGCGGGTTGGGATGGTATCCCTGCGGAGCATCGGAACTGATTGGATGAACGTCAGTATCCTTACTGCTATCGAAGCGGGGGCAATCGGTCAGTACGAGCGCCTCGCCCGGGTGCTGACGACCACCCGCGATATGCTGAGTCTCGCTCGCGAAAGTGACTGGGACAGAATCGCTGAGCTTGAGCGAGAGCGGCGTGATGATCTTGCCAAGTGTTTCGACACCCCGGTGTCTGAGGAGCACGGTGAGCTAGTAGCGGAAGCGCTGGCTGTGATGCTTCATCTCAATGAAGAGCTCATGGCGCTGCTAGCTGACGCACGGGAAGATGTCCTGAAACTGGGCGCTCGCCAGGCCAGAACTCGAAGCGCACTTGGTTCCTATCAGGATATTCAACGCACACCTGAGTGATTCTCGGGGTTGGCGACGGGTAACGCGTAGCCGATGACTGTGATAGCGTCCTCAACGTAGACACCACGACAGACGCACTATGAGTGACGAATCCGAAGCCAGCGGCGGCCTGGCCTACAGCGACAACATTTCCGTCGCATGGCGAGCGGTTGATCACGAACTCGATCAAACCCATCTCGCGATGGTCAACGCGTCTAACGAGGAATTTCTGCGTGCCATGTCAGTGGTTGGCGATGCTGGCGGGCAGAAAGAGCAAGCCGATGCGGGGGGTGTTGTCGCCCAGGAAATCGCTCGACTGGATCTGAAACTCAACCTCGTGCTCGATCTCGTATCGACCCTTATCTACCACCAGCTTGATATTCCCGACACGACCCCAGTGAAAGTTTCCGCCGGGGGTGTTGCCTGGCGAGGCGATGTGCCACCTCCCGGAAGTACCGTCTATCTGGAGCTCTATATTCAGCGCGGACTCCCCAAACCTCTCTGCTGTTATGGCGAGGTGGTGAGCTCTGACGAGGAATACGCCAAGAAAACGGCGCGTGTGACGTTCACTGGACTCACCGGTGCGGCCCGTTCCTGGTTGGAGAAGCTCATCTTCCGGCATCACCGTCGGGAAATTGCCTATCGACGCTCGAGTGAGAATTAATTTCTCGCCATATCACCAAAAGCAGCGTCAAAAAGTTGACTTGACCCTCTAAACCCCTGAAACTAAATGCGTTTCGCGCGGTTCCACCGTCCTCTCTCTTGGGAAGACGAAGCGCTTTGACCACAATCGTTAAGGATTTTGCATGATCGAGGACGCTCGCGAGGCCAGTCGGCGCCTGTCGCGACAGCTGGTTGGCTCCAGTGCTCGCATGGAAATCATCCGTCGCCTCGTCGCTCAGGTGGCGCCTGCCGAAGCTTCCGTACTCATCCTGGGCGAATCCGGCACCGGTAAGGAGTTGGTTGCTCGCGGCATCCACCAAATGTCGCCCCGTGTAAATGGCCCCTTCGTGCCTGTGAACTGCGGAGCGATTCCTGGGGAGCTCTTGGAGTCAGAACTCTTCGGCCACGAGAAGGGCGCGTTTACCGGCGCCATAAGCGCCCGCGTCGGTCGCTTCGAATTGGCTGCGGGCGGAACCCTCTTTTTAGACGAAATCGGCGACATGCCTTTGCAGATGCAGGTGAAACTCCTGCGAGTCTTGCAGGAGCGTAGTTTCGAGCGGGTCGGAAGTAACAAGACCTTACAGAGTGACGTGCGCGTGATTGCGGCGACGCACCAGGACCTCGAAAGGCACGTGGATAAGGGTGATTTTCGGGCCGACCTTTTCTATCGCCTCAATGTGTTTCCCATTGAGGTTCCACCGCTACGCGACCGTGTGGAAGACATCCCAGCCCTCGTAAGAAGCTTTATTAATACGATGGAGCGCGATTCAAGGGGCAGCATCGCTGTCGGTGACGACGCCATGGCATGCCTTATGAGCTATGACTGGCCAGGCAACGTGCGCGAGCTATCAAACCTCGTAGAACGTTTGGCGATCCTTTTTCCGCAGCAGATGGTTTCGCTCGTTGATCTTCCCGAGAAGTTCAAAACCAATATGGGTGAGGCGCGTGTCACGGAAATGCTCATGGAGCAGCCGCAGACAGGAACGCTCACCGGTGCGGGGGAGGACGAATCTGCGAATGATGCAGCGGAACCTGAGTCTGCTGCCGCGCCTTCCATGCCCCCAACGCTCCTTGCCAGCGAAGGGATGGACCTGAAAACCCACCTTGCCGATCTTGAGCGCTCGCTCATGGTCCAGGCCCTTGAGCAGTGCGACTGGGTCGTCGCTCGAGCGGCAAAAATGCTCAATCTTCAGCGTACGACGCTCGTCGAGAAGATGCGGAAATACGACATCGTTCGGCCGGACACAGCGCCAGAAGCTTGACGCTGAGTCTCGGCTGATTCTGTAAACCGCTGAAAATAATAGAAATTTAGTTTAGGCACATCTTTTGCAGACCTGAGTCCGGGATTCTCTCCAGAGGAAACGCAGTCTCATGGCAACCGTGAGTGCGGAAGAACAGGTAGGGCAGGCCGTAGAGCCGGCGCTGGGCGACATCGACCCAGCGATGCTCGATCCATCTAAAGAAGTGCCACAACTGGCGCCCCTTATGGCGCTCGAAGAGGTCTATCGAGAGCTCGACACCAGTTATCGGGATCTGCAGTCGCAGGTGTCCCGTCTGCGTTCTGAACTGGCGGTCACTCATTCGGCGCGTCTGGAAGAGCTCAGCGAGAAAGAGCGCCTCTTCGCCCGACTTTCTTCACTGCTTGCGGTGCTACCAGGCGGCGTCATCATTCTCGATGGCGATCAGCGAGTTCGAGATGCCAACCCCGCCGCCATCGAGCTCCTGGGCGAGCCGCTTATCGGTGAGCTTTGGGTGGATGTGGTCACCCGTAATCCTGAGTTGGACGGGCAGGGCAGTCGTGTCAGGCGCCTTTCCGTGAGTTCTCGGCCTTTGGAACAGTACGGCGAGCAGGTGGTGCTCATAACGGATACCACCGAGGTACACGAACTTCAGGAGCAGTTGAACCGCCGCCATCGTCTCGCCGCCATGGGTGAAATGGCGGCAAGCCTTGCGCACCAGATCCGAACACCCCTGGCATCTACAACCCTTTACCTGAGTCAGCTCGCGAGTGCGGAGATGGCTCACGAGCAGCGCGAGCGTGTGGTCGACAAACTTGGCGATCGTCTCTCTCACATGGAGGGATTGATCGAGTCCATGCTCAGCTTTGTCCGTGGCCGGAGCCCGGAAAGCCACTTGATTTCTTTGCGTGATGTTCTTGCTCAGCTTGATGCAGCGGTCCGACCCTCGCTGGAACCGGCGACCCACCTCACCATCACGCCAGTAGACGACACGCTAAAGCTGGTTGGCGCGGTCGACGATCTTGTGGGTGCTTTAAGTAACCTCGTTCGCAACGCTGCCGAAGTGAGTGGTGGTGACGTGCACATCGACATCTGGGCGGGCGCTCTGAGTCGTGATTGGCTGCAGATACGGGTTCAGGACACGGGTCCCGGTATCCCAGAGGATATTCTTCCGCGGCTCTTTGACCCCTTCTTTACGACGCGGGCGCAGGGTACAGGCCTTGGCCTTGCGGTCGTCGCCATGACAGCTGCCAATCACGGCGGCGAGGTGCGTGCGCAAAACCGCCCGGGAGGCGGCGCTGTGTTCTACATCGATCTACCTATTGCGGGCAATTCCCGCTCCTCTTCCTCAAGCCTAAGGAGTTCCCTATGAATGCGTCAGCACGCGTGCTCGTTGTTGAAGATGATGACACGCTTAGAGAGGCGCTGTGCGACACCATCGAGTTCGGTGGGTATCGCGTGGTGGCTGCCGAGGACGGCCAAGAGGCGCTGAATCGCCTTGAAGATGATGCGGTAGACATGATCATCAGTGACGTGCAGATGGACGGCATGGATGGTCATCGACTCCTCAAGGAGGTTCGCTCCCGCCGTCCAGAACTACCCTTCGTCATGATTACTGCGCATGGCTCGGTTCGTGACGCTGTGTCTGCCATGCGCGACGGTGCGACGGACTACTTACTGAAGCCGTTCGAAGCAGAAGTGCTTCTCGATATGGTCGCTCGCATGGAGCCCACAACCACCGATGCTCGAGGCATGTTGGCAGAAGACCCCAAAACGCGTGCCCTGTGCGATCTGGCGCAGCGCGTTGCCGGTGCAGACGCAACGGTGCTGATCAGCGGTGAGTCGGGATCGGGCAAGGAAGTCCTCGCTCGTTTTATTCACGATCACTCGCCCCGCAAGGATGAGCCCTTACTGGCTGTGAACTGTGCGGCAATTCCCGAAAACATGCTCGAATCCATGTTGTTCGGTTACGAGAAGGGCGCTTACACCGGTGCTTACCAGTCTCGTCCAGGTAAGTTCGAGCAGGCCAACGGCGGCACGCTGCTGCTGGATGAAATTTCTGAAATGGATCTTGGCCTGCAAGCAAAGCTACTGCGTGTTTTGCAGGAGCGTGAGGTCGAACGCTTGGGAGGTAGCCGTCTCATCCAGCTAGACGTTCGCGTTCTGGCCACGACCAACCGGCAGCTTGTTGAAGAAGTCAGAGAAGGGCGTTTCCGCGAAGACCTCTACTATCGTCTTAATGTCGTTCCCATGAATCTGCCGCCTCTGCGTGAGCGCACCGGTGACATCCTTCCGCTGGCCGAGCGTTTCCTGGCGAAGTATGCGCCGCGGACGCCGATGTCTTTCTCAGTCGAGGCGCAACAGCGTCTATTGTCGCAGCCCTGGCGGGGTAATGCGAGGGAGCTTGAGAACTGCATCCAGCGCGCAGCGATCCTTTGCCATGGTGACACGGTCGATGCTGCGGATCTTTCCCTGGCGGAATCCCTGCAGCCCATAAAAGCACCGGATCCCGAACCTGTGGCCAAGACGCCTGCTCTGGAGGGCGATCTTAAGCAGCGGGAGCAGGAAATCATCCTGCAGGCCCTAGAAAACTCGGGAGGAAGCCGCAAGGCGACGGCTGAATATCTTGGTATTAGCGCGCGAACGCTGCGCTACAAGCTGGCGCGCATGCGCGATCAGGGAATTGTCCTGCCCGTTGGCGCCTAAGAGTTCAGCCGCCGGCGCAGATAAAACGCCAGCAGCATAGAAAGAGAAATGGGATTACGGGGAAAAAAAGATGAGTGATGTAGCGATTAACCAGGTGATTGCCCAGATGCGAGTGATGGCTTCAGCTGCGGCCAGTGAAGGTAGTGAGGCTTCCGCAACCGGCGCTAGCAACGCGAACTTTGCGGCGCTGATGCAGGATTCGATCGACGCGGTGAATGCGTCCATGATGGAGGCGAAAGCTAAGGCAACGGCATTTGAATCCGGCGACCCGGCTGTTTCTCTGACAGAGGTCATGGTGGCGTCTCAGCGGGCCAGCCTGGAGTTTCAGGCCATTACCGAAGTGCGCAATAAGCTCCTGACGGCCTATCAGGAAGTCATGAGCATGCAGGTCTGATCAGCGGCGTTGCAGGGATAAGCAAGGGAGTAATCAGGGATGGCTGAGGCAGAAAGCTCACTCTTTACACGATTCAGTGGCTATTCGCGTCAACCCGTAACGAGGCAGCTCGCGCTCCTCGTGGGATTAGCCGCGAGTATCGCCATGGCTATCGGCCTGGTGCAGTGGGCTATGCAGCCCAACTACAAGCCGCTATTCGGGCAGATGGCTCCGGGAGACACCAACCAGGTCATTTCTTCTCTGGAAGCCGCAGGTATCGATTACACCCTCGATCGCCGTACGGGCATGGTCGCGGTACCGGCAGGTGACATTCACCGAGCCCGTCTTTCTCTGGCCAGTGACGGATATCCCCGCAATGATGGCGTTGGCTTTGAGAGCCTCTATCGGGAGCAGGAGATCGGTCTCTCTAGCTTCATGGAACAAGCCAGGTTCCATCGAGCTCTGGAAGCGGAGCTTTCCCGCACCATTGCTTCCATGGACGTTGTTCGGGGTGCGCGTGTTCATCTGGCCATGACCAAGCAGTCGGCGTTTCTTCGGCAGCGCGAGCAGCCCGCAGCGTCCGTCATGCTGAGTTTGTATGCCGGCCGGAACCTTACAGATCGACAGCTTTCCGGTGTGATCAATCTGGTCGCATCCAGCGTGCCCAACCTCGAGGCAGGGCAAGTGTCTGTCGTCGATCAGCAGGGTAAGCTGTTATCCAAGCAGGGAATGGACGACGACATGGGCTACTCCCAGGAGCAGTTCGGCTTCCGTCGCCAGATCGAGGAAGACTACGGTCGTAGAATCGTAGCGCTGCTGGAGCCTATTCTTGGTGAGGGCTCTGTGCGGGCGCAGGTGACCGCGGACATTGACTTTACCCGTGTCGAGCGCACCAGCGAGTCCTACTCTCCTGACGCGCGTATTCGCTCGGAACAGACCTCTGAAGAAACATCTACCCAAGCCGATCGCAACGGAGGCGTTCCTGGCACGCTCTCTAACGAACCGCCCCTCGATTCGGGCGTTGCTGTCACACAGCCCAATGCAGATCCCGCACTGGGGACTGTGGGTGAGGTAGTGCCGCCTCGGCCAACGAGAACCAGTCGCCAATCCACCGTGAATTACGAGATGGATAAAACTATCAGTCACATTCAGGAAACTCCTGGCACATTGCAGCGACTTTCCATTGCTGTTGTGTTGAATCATGTTGAGACCACCGCCGACGATGGCTCGGTCAGCACCGGTCCATTGCCCCAGGCTCGTATCGATGAGGTCACCTCGCTGGTCCGTGAAGCGGTGGGATTCAATGAGGTGCGTGGAGACACGGTGAGCGTAATCAGTGCGTCTTTCGTAGAGCCCGCCCCCATCGACGAGGTGGCCGTAGAAACCTCCATTCTCGAACAGGACTGGGTGTGGCAGATCGGTAAAGGCGTGATGGCGCTAGTGGTCCTCCTCGCTCTGATATTCGGCGTACTGCGTCCAGTCATGAAGTTTTCAGCAGTGCCCGTCGTGCCACCTCCATCGACCCTCGGTGCTCCCCAGGCGATGGCTGCTTTGGGCGCGCCTGGCGCAGCGGGTGGTATGGCCGATGACCAAGTGACTCTTGGTTTGCCGGGGGCGCAGGCCGGTCTCCCAGCAGGAGTTGGTGATGCAGCAGGATACCAGCAACAATTAATGGCGGCGCGTAATGTCGCCGCCGGTGAACCCGAAAGAGCCGCATACGTCGTAAGGAACTGGGTAGCAGCAGATGGCTGAGGCAAACGCAAAACTGAGCGGCGCACAACGCGCGGCAATCTTCATGCTTGGAGTTGGAGAGGAATCCGCGGCGGGCATCATGCGCTACATGGAGCCGCGCGAGGTGCAACGCGTTGGCGAGGCCATGGCGGGTCTTGGCGGCGTGACAGACAGTGATCTCACGCAGGTCCTTAATGACTTCCACGAAGCTGCGAGCGAGGTTAATCCTCTCGGTCTTGGTGCCTCCGACTTCGCGCATCGGGTCATGGTGCAGGCCCTGGGTGAGGACAAAGCACGTGGCATGCTGTCCAAAGTTCTTCCCGGTCGTGCCTATACCCGGGGTATTGAAGCCCTAAAGTGGATGGATGCCCGCGCCGTCGCCGCACTCATCGCTGAAGAGCACCCGCAGATTATTGCCATCGTTCTTGCGTTCCTCGACGAGGACCAATCAGCGGCAGTGCTTGCCGAGCTCCCGAAGGAACTGCGGGCTGAGGTTGTGATGCGCGTGGCCAGCCTCGAAATGATTGACCCCACGGCGATGGAAGAGCTCGACAAAGTACTTGAGAAGCAGCTGGGTCGCGTTTCCAAGACGCCGCCGCGAGAGGTAAATGGTATCTCCAGTGCGGCAGCCATCATGAACAGTGTGGACGCCGAAATGGAAGCGCAGGTCATGGAAACCCTGCGCGAGACGGACGCAGATCTCACTGAGCGCATCGCTGAACTCATGTTCGTGTTCAGTGATCTGCTCTCTCTAGACGATCGCGGTATGCAGCGTCTTATCCGCGAGATTTCGGTAGATACGCTCGTAATCGCTCTAAAAGGCGTGGATCCGGAGCTACAGGAAAAGTTCTTCGCCAATATGTCTTCAAGAGCCGCAGATATGCTGCGGGAAGACCTGGATGCAAAGGGGCCTGTGAAGCTTGCAGAAGTGGAGGGCGCCCAAAAGGAAATCCTGGGGACCGCCAAGCAACTCGCGGACGAAGGCGAGCTTATGATCGGTAAGGGCGGCGACGACTTTGTCTGAGTCTCTGACAGACTCTGCCGAGTGGTCACCGCCGCAATTAGGGCGCGTTGTAGGTCTGGGTACCCAAGCCACCCACGACCCTGAAGTCACAGAGGCGGCCCGTCAGGACGGGTTTCAGCAAGGCTTTCAGCAGGGACTCAATGAGGGCCGTGCTCAGGGCCAGCAGCTACTTGGCAGTCTGCAATCGCTCATCGATGCCATGGCAGTGCCGTTCCAGGAGAGCGACGCGGAGCTAGTCAACACACTTCTGGATCTCACGCGGCGGGTGTCCGAGGCAGTTCTTCGAAGAGAGTTGCAAGTAGATCCCGGTGTAGTGACATCCGTGCTAGAGGAGTCACTGCGAGTTCTCAGCGACGAACAGCGCGATGTATCTGTGCGTATTAATCCGCAGGACGCCGCCCTTTGTCGTCAGATGGGGCTCGTTGCGCGAGAAAAAGTAACCTTTATCGAGGATCCAGGTTTTCAGCGAGGCGGCCTCGAAGTGAAGTCCGGCAGCCAGCTCGTGGATGCCCGCGTTGAGGCACGGCTTCAGCAGGTGCTCGCGAACCTCTATCTGGAAGCTGGCCTTCCCGAGCCAGACTACTCAGCGTCTTCGGGTTTTGATTCCCTGTCGCCAATGTCCCCGTCATCAGAATCGGGCGCTGAGACAGCCCATGCGATAACCACTGAGACAACTACTGAGACAATGACTGCGACAGGCACTGAAGTAGCCCCTGAGAGCTCCCAGTTACCAGGCGCATCCGTGTCATCTGAATCGGGTTCACCCTTGGATTCCACAGTGCCGCCGGCCCAGGACCCTGGCTCTGACTATGAGCCTGGTTGAGGCGCGCCAGCTACGCGTTGTTAAACGCCTGGGCGAGTTATCGTCCAGTGTCCGTGCGCCCGCGCTGCAACGATGCGGTCGCCTCGTGCGTATGGTCGGTCTGAAGCTAGAGGCTGAGGGTTGCGATGGCGCCATTGGAGATCGGTGCCGCGTTGAAAGCGGGTCAACCAGTGTTGAAGGCGAGATTATTGGTTTCGCCGACGGACGCCTCGTCATCATGCCCGAATCCGAGGTGACTGGGCTGAAGCTGGGGGCGCGTGTTGAGCCGCTTGGCGAAAGCGCTGTAGTTAATGTGGATGAGCAACTCCTCGGCCGGGTACTGGATGGCGCAGGCCGCTTCCTCGATGGGGGTGCCGCTCCAAAGTGTCTCCACACCTCCTCATTGCGCGCAAAATCGATCAATCCCCTAGAGCGCACGCCTATCCGTGAGCCCCTTGATGTGGGCGTTCGCGCTATTAACGGGCTTCTCACGATGGGCAAAGGTCAGCGCCTGGGACTTTTCGCTGGCTCTGGTGTGGGAAAGAGCACCTTGCTCGGCATGATGACGCGTCATACGGAGGCCGACGTCATCGTGGTCGCTCTGGTGGGGGAGCGTGGCCGGGAGGTTCGCGAATTCGTGGAAGACATTCTCGGGCCCGAGGGTCTTGCGCGGGCCATTGTCGTAGCAACTCCCGCAGATTATCCGCCGCTCATGCGAGTGCACGGTGCATGGCGGGCCATGGCCATCGCGGAACACTTCCGCGACGAGGGCAAGGACGTCTTGCTACTTATGGATTCACTAACGCGGTTTGCCCAGGCGCAACGGGAGATCGGCCTTGCGGCCGGCGAGCCTCCGGTTTCGAAAGGTTATCCGCCGTCGGTATTCTCTCTCCTTCCAAACCTGGTAGAGCGCGCGGGCAATGGCAGGCAGGGCTCGGTCACGGCGGTGTACACCGTGCTCGTCGAGGGCGATGACCCCAACGATCCCATCGCCGATGCCGCTCGAGCGATCCTTGATGGTCACATTGTTCTCTCGAGGCAGTTAGCGGACGCGGGCGTGTTTCCCTCCATTGATGTCGAGGCTTCGGTGAGTCGGTCGATGATGAATGTCGTCTCCGAGGGGCACCAACTGCAGGCTCGCGGTTTGAAAGAGCTCTTCTCCGTGTTCCGACAGAATCAGGATCTTATAGCCATCGGAGCCTACGAGCGTGGGAGCGATCCCAAGATTGATCTCGCGATTCTGGCCCACGAACCCATTCGGGAATATATGCGCCAGGCCAGGCAAGACCGCGTTACCATGGCGCAGAGCACCCAGGGACTAGAGCAACTGACTGGAGCACTTCGCGGAGCCGCTGAGCGATGACAACAAGTAGCGTAAATAAGGGCTCGACGGCGTCGCTGGAAAAGGTAGCGATGGTGGCGAAGTCTGAGGAAAGCCGTGCGGCGACCAACCATCAGCGTCAGCAGGCGGCTGCCAGCCAGTCTCAGCAGCGTCTTGGGCAACTCGAGCAGTTCCGTGCTGAATATGAACAGCGCCTTGAGAAATTGGCGTCGACGGGAATCGACGCCCGCCAGATGGTCGACTACCGCAAGTTTCTGGGCAGTCTGAACGATGCCATTGTCAGGCAAACTGAAGAGGTGGTTAAGAGCGAGGCGCAGGTCGCGGGCAGTCGAGAGCAACTTGTTGACCGCGCGCTACGACGCGAATCTCTCGACAGTTTGGTGGAGCGCAGCCGGGCGGTGCTTCTCAAGGAGGCCGATCGTCGAGAACAGCGGATTAATGACGAGCGCAACCTTGAGCAGCACGGCAAACCGACCTGATCGTTCTTTTTCGGCCCAATCCCCAAGAGTGTTCACAGCCGCTGGCACACCCATTGCTCTACATCCTGGGTGAATCACTGGGGAAATCTCAACATCAGTTATGTCTAACGGCGCCGAAGCAGTTCTGCTCTCAGCGGTACCGACTGGTATCGTCGGCGAATCTGCGCTTAAAAATACTGAAAATAGCACCATTTTCGGCGAAAGCTCTGAATTTTCGCAGGTGCTGCAAGACCAAAGTGGGCCGCCCAGAACATCCAACACAGGCACTGCTGAGAACGCGCTAAGCGGCGAAAGCGGCAACGAAATGCCGCAGAACCGGTCATCGTCTGCCGCTTCCTCAGACGAAACCGGTGATATCGAAGGCAGACTCAGCACCGGAGGTCTTGTTTCCGAGGAAGGTGGTGCTCCCGAAGATGGGCAGGCATTAGAGGTAACGGGCCGAACTGGCAGCCTGCTGTATGGATCTGAAATCCCGCGCTTTAACAGCGATGCGGCGTTGCTTGCGCGGGGCTCAACCGGCATTGACCCGAAAGCAGGTATTTCCGCTTCGTTTCACAGGCTAGGTTCAGGCGTAGCTCAGGGTAGCCAGGTGCCAATCGATGTAGCTCTCAGTGCGGCTGCCGCTGGCGACAAAGCGGGTTCTGGTGTCTCGGTACACAATGGTGCGGCGGCATCCGATGCTGAGCTTCAGCTTTTTGACGGCCAGAAATTGGCGGCCTCCTCGTTAATCTCCGTTGAAACACCAGAAACCACGCCACAACATCTTGCTCCAAGAGGCCTGGCGGCTGGTCAGGCGCCGGTCGGCGACGAGAACCTGCTTGAGCCAGCTGCCACTGGGCGAGGAACTGCGAGTAGCGATAGTTCAAAATCTGTTACTGCTGAAAAAGCCGCGCAAGATGGTTTGGAGGCCCTCAGAAGAGCCGTTAATGGCGCAGAAGATAGCCCAGTTAGTAAGCGCACGCTAACGTCACAAGAAGCACTTGGCAAAGGAGAGGCTCCGCAACTCGGCACAGACACAGTGCGTGGCAAGCTGCAGGCTTTGCAAGGGGGTGAAAACCCTATTTCTCGTGCTGAATTCCTTGAAACCGTGACGGCGGCGAGCGCTAGAGCGGTTGATTCGGTGGCGTCATCGTCCAGCAGTAACGCAGCTAGTGCTCCAACATCAGTTGCTGCTGCGGGATTGGCAGCGCCAGCGGCCAATTCACCACTGGCAAATGGTGTTTCCGCAGCCACCAATACCGATCTCGCGCTTTATCACTCGCCTGCTGAGCATGAGTTTGCCGACGAGTTCGCGGCTCACGTAAGAACCATGGTGAAAGAAGGGGCTCAGGAAGCTCGACTGCAGCTACACCCTGCCGAATTAGGGCGCCTTCATGTCACGATTGCGACTGACGGTGACCAAGCCAGAGTTCAATTTCTGGCGGAATCCCCCGCGGCCCGGGAGATGATCGAACAAAACCTGCCGCGACTTAGAGAAATGCTCCAGGAACAGGGGCTTCAGCTCGCTGAATCTGATGTGGGTACGCGCGGCGAGTCTGAGTTCGCGGATCAATCGGGCGACCGCCCTGGTTCCACAGAAGAGAGCCTCTCAGAAACAGATCTTGTGACAGGTAGCATGCTTGCCAGTCTCGCCGCCGATAGCCCGACGTCCCGCATAGATATTCACGTTTAACTGACCGGCCAATCGGTCTAACATCCCCTTCCGGGGAGCGTTGGCGTGTGCCGCGCTGTTCGGCTGACACCTTCCCTCCTTAGCTGCGTCAAATTGCTGACGCCTGCTCAATGTTAAAATATTAAGTTATTGATTTACCATATGATTTTTTCACTGGTACGGCATTTGCTGAGGTGGGTCCGCATGTTCTCGGTCCACAGCGCTGGCTGACCAGACGCATAGGAGCGAGCCAAATGGCTAACAACGATTTGAACCTTGGAACGGACATGGAAGAAGAGTCCAAAGGCGGGAAAGGCAAGCTGATCATCATTATTGCGGTGGTGGTGTTGCTTGTGGGCGGCGGAGCTGCCTTCTTCTTGCTGTCCGGTGGCGAGGAAGAAGCTGAAACAGCCGCTGCGGAAGAGGTTGTGGAAGAAGCGCCCAAGGTGCCGCTGTACGCCGATGTCAAAAAGCTGTTGGTGAATCTCGAATTCAATGGCCGCACTCACTACGTACAGGCCGAGATGCAACTCATGTCTTACAGCCAAGCCGTGATTGACCAGGCTTACCGCGACATGCCCGCGATCCGCGATCGCCTGCTGTTCCTTTTTAACAGCCAGGATTTTGCGGCCCTTAAAACCGTCGAGGGCAAAGAAGCGCTGCGCGCCGCTGCCCTTAAAACCGTCAACGAAGCACTCGGCACTACGCCTCCCGATGTAGTGGAAGAACTCTACTTCGAGAACTTCGTGTTGCAGTAGCAATGGAGAATGGATGGCCAGTGACGACGTACTGACGGAGGGCGAACTTGATGCATTGATGGAGACTGTCGACGACGGCGCAACGAGCGTCGACGACTCCGACGATGGTGAATACCGCCGCTTCGATTTTGGTGCCAGAGAGCACTCGCTCCTGCGCGAGTTCACGGCACTGGATTCTCTTCTCGAGCGTCACGCTGAGCTCCTGGCGAAGGCGATCGAGGATGCTTTTTCTTTAGAGCCCATCACCCGGGCTCTGACTCCCTCACTCCTAACCGTGGCTGACGCCATTGCCGGTCTCGAGAAACGCGTTGGTGTCACGGGAACCAAGCTTCTCCCCCTGGAAGGTCAGGTCTTCTGCATAGCGCCCGCGGCGCTGTTGTCTTACGTAGTGAATGCCTATTTCGGCGGCAGAAAGCTGAGTGCCATCAGTAGCGCAAGCCGCAGCGCGCTGACTCCAACGGAACTTCGCACGGCAGAGCGCATTGCTGAGTTGCAGCTTGAATGTCTCTGCTCCGCCTGGGCTGACAAGATTCCCATGGAAGTCGGAGACCTGCTCACATTGGGTGCGCCAGACCGCCTCGAACTGCTGCCTATCAACGATTTGATGTTGCGCCTTCAATTCGTCGTGGCGGCGGGCGAGGAAGAGTTCCAGCTCGACATACTGCTGCCTTTTGCGTCGCTAGAGCCCTATCGCGAAAAGTTTCTGCCGCCCCGCAAGGATGACGAAATAGCCGAGGTAGACAGCTGGGAGCCCTTCTTCCGTCGAGAGTTGCCTGCCATTGAGCTGGAAGTCTCGGGCGTTCTGACGACGAGACCTATCGCCCTCGCCGAACTACTGGAGCTGTCTGCCGGTGCTGTCATCCCAATGGCACCCCCGGAATCAGTCACGCTCAAATCAGACGGAGTGACTCTCGCTGAGGGCCGCTACGGAACCCACGACGGAGAGAAAGCCATGCAGGTTGAAAGGCTTGCGAGCCTCCTTGGGCATCCGGCCAATTAATCAAGAGGAATACCCATGAGCGAAGAATCACAAACTGACGCAGCCACTGCTGCCGCTCCTCCCGAAGAACTGCAGGGCGCCGCTGCCGCGTCGCCTGAGGCCGGTGGCCGAATCGATCTCGATCTGCTGATGGATGTGCAGGTCAATCTGTCCGTCGAGATCGGCCGCACCAAGCTGCCCATCAAGGAATTGTTGGCGCTCAATCAGGGATCCATCGTGAGCCTCGATCGAGGCGTCAACGAGCCCCTTGATCTGATGGTGAACGGCACGCTCATCGCCCGCGGTGAAGTGGTGGAGTCTGCCGGCCAGTTTGGCCTGCGGCTCCTCGATGTAGTCAGCCCCACAGAGCGCTTGAAGAAGCTCAAGTGAAGCGCCTGATTGCCATCGCTGTTTCTCTCTCGACACTCGCGCCAGCCATCGTGCACGCGCAGGAAGAGGGTGTGGCCCGTTCGAGTGCAGAGATGCCAGCGCTCTTTAGCGCGGGGTATCTGGTGCAGGTACTGGGTTCGCTGCTGGTGGTGTTTATTTGTCTTTTCGGCGTGATCTTCATGCTCCGTCGGTTTAATCGGCTGGGTCCGAGTGGTGGTGCGCCGCTGCGCGTTCTCGGAAGCGCCAGCGTCGGACAGCGAGAACGCATCGTGCTCGTGGAGGCGGGTTCAAAGCAGCTGCTGGTGGGTGTGGCGCCTGGCAGTGTGCGCACGCTGCATGTTATGGAGGAGCCCATTGACCTCAAGGACAACGCCAACCAGGCGAACGATTTCGCTGCGGTTCTTCGCGCCGCGAATCCTCTGGGTGGGCGCTCATGAGTCGCTTGGTTTCAATACCAGATTTGCAGAGCGCGGGTCGCGCTTTACCGATTCTGATCGCTTTGATGCTGGCCGTGACGCCTGGTCTGGCCAGTGCGCAGGCAACGATTCCCTTGATGACCGTCCAGCCTTCCGCGTCCGGCGGCAGCGAGTACGCAACGAGCATCCAGATTCTGCTGGTGATGACGCTGCTGACCCTGGTGCCTGCAGCGCTCATCACCATGACGTCATTCACCAGGATTCTGATTGTTCTGGCGATTCTGCGGCAGGCTCTGGGTACGGCGCAGACGCCTTCTAACCAGATCATTCTGGGGCTGTCGCTGTTCTTAAGCCTGTTCATCATGGCGCCCGTGTTCGAGGTTGCCTGGACCAACGCCCTTCAGCCTTACCTGAACGAGACGCTCGCTTTTGGGGAGGCGGTGGATGCGGCGAAGGCGCCATTCCGCGAATTCATGTTCGGCCAGACCCGGGAGACCGACTTGATGCTATTTGCCGACCTCGGTGGTTACGGTGCATTCGCCTCACGCGATGACGTGCCCATGGTGGTGTTGCTGCCCTCATTCCTCACCAGCGAGTTAAAGACTGCATTCCAGATTGGCTTCCTCATGTTTGTGCCATTTCTGATTATCGATCTAGTCGTCGCAGCCGTGCTCATGTCCATGGGCATGATGATGCTGTCGCCCATGCTCATCTCACTGCCATTCAAGCTCATGCTGTTCGTGCTTATCGATGGCTGGTCGCTCATCGCTGCGACCCTTGTTTCAAGTTTTGCGGTGTAGCCCATGGGTCCTGAAACGGTATTAACGGTTGGTCGCGATGCTCTTTGGCTTGCTGTGCTACTGGCTGGTCCGCTGCTGCTTGCGGCGCTCGCTGTCGGTCTGCTCATCGGTGTTTTCCAGGCGGCGACGCAGATCCAGGAAATGACCCTGAGCTTCATTCCCAAACTGTTGGCTCTCGTTATTGCGCTGTTCGCCGCGGGCCCCTGGATGATCTCGGTGGTGGTGACCTTTTCTGAGCGCCTGTTTATGGAGATACCCGGTCTCATCGGGTAATGGGTCATGCCGTTTACGCCTGAAGACCTCATCCTCCAGTTCCAGACTTATTTCTGGCCGTTCCTTCGTGTCTCGGCAATGATGCTGGCCGCTCCGATTTTCAGCTTTGCTGCGGTGCAGGTCCGCTTTCGCATCATTCTGGCGATCGCTATTGCGGTGCTCGTCGCTCCGCTACTCCCGGACCTCCCTGCCGTAAGCCCTATCAGTGGTGTCGGCGTACTGCTGGCACTTCGCGAGGTCGCGGTAGGGCTTGTTATGGGCTTTGTGATGCAGCTTGTGTTCGCGGCTGTGGTCATAGCCGGTCACAGCGTGGCCATGAGCATGGGACTCGGTTTCGCCTTGTCCGTCGATCCACAGAACGGAGTTCAGGTGCCCGTGGTATCACAGCTCAACGTGGTGCTCTCAACGCTGCTGTTTCTCGCGATGGATGGACACCTCATGCTCTTCGCAGCGGTGGTCGAGAGCTTCTCCATTCTCCCTGTGGCCAGCGCTGCGCCGCCCGACTCGGTTTTCGGATCGGTAGTCGCGCTCGGTAGTCAGCTCTTTGCGACGGCATTGCTTCTGGGACTACCCACGCTCACCGCTATCCTCATGATCAACGTCGCGTTCGGCGTAATCACGCGAGCCGCACCGCAGCTGAATATCTTTGCCGTCGGGTTCCCGGTAACGATCGTAGCCGGCTTCCTGTTCATGCTTCTTGCGCTGCCCACCTTTATCAGCGCCATGCAGCGTTTTCTAATCCTGGGTCTCGAGCAGACCCTGCGGGTTCTCGGCTAGGGAGGGCGCGCTGTGGCAGAAGAACAGACGGGGCAGGAACGCACAGAACAGCCTACGGAGCGCCGATTACAGGAGGCGCGCAAGAAAGGGCAGGTTCCTCGATCCAAAGAGCTGAACACTATGCTGTCGCTGCTGTTTGCGGGAGCAGGTCTCTGGATGCTCGGCGGGGCATTGGTGGGAGATCTCTTCGCCATTACCCGCGACGGATTTTCCTTTGATCGATCACTGGCAATGGAGCCCGATCAGCTTCCCGTGCACTTTATGCGCATGACCATGAATGCGCTCCTCGCGCTCACACCGTTCTTTGCGCTCACGGTGGTAGCTGCTTTTGCGGGACCGCTGCTGATGGGCGGCTGGTCTTTCAGCGTGCAGGCCATGGCGTTTAAGTGGGAAAAGCTGGATCCAGTGAAAGGCCTGGGTCGACTCTTCTCACCTAAAGGTCTACTGGAACTTGTAAAAGCGCTGATTAAGTTCTTCCTGCTTCTTGCAGCCACCTACCTACTGATTCTTTTCTTCGAGCGGGACATCCTGAATCTCACGGCTTACGCGCCGGGTGAGGCAAGCCAGCAGACCGTGAACCTGCTGCTGACTTCGCTGCTGATACTTGGCGGGACGCTCGCGATAATCGTGCTTTTCGACGTGCCCTTTGAGCTGTGGAACTTCAACAAGCAGCTGCGCATGACCCGCCAGGAAGTGCGCGACGAAATGAAAGAAACCGAGGGTCGCCCCGAGGTCAAGCAGCGTATCCGCACCTTGCAGCGTGAGGTGTCCCAGCGCCGCATGATGCAGGACGTGCCCACGGCTGATGTTGTGATCACCAACCCGACGCACTTCTCCGTCGCATTGTCTTATGAGGGGCAGAGCGGGGCGCCTATCGTTGTGGCCAAAGGCCGTGATCTCATCGCCCTACAAATCAGAACCATTGCGACCGAATACGAGGTGCCGCTGTTTGAAGCACCGCCACTGGCAAGGGCCCTTTATCGCAGCACCAAGATCGGTGACGAGATTCCCCAAGCCCTATACCTCGCGGTCGCTAAGGTGTTGGCGTACCTGTTCCAGCTCAAGCGATCCAAGCCGACGGAGTATGTGCCCCGCCCTGACGATATTGAGATCCCCGATGAGTTTCGTGCCATGAGTGAGGAGGCGGTCGGCGATGGCGACGACTGACGTGGCAACGGTTGGCAACGCACCCGCGGCCGGCATGATGAGCGGCCTGGGCGCGCCCTTGGTGATGATGCTCCTGCTGGCAATGATCGTGTTGCCGCTGCCGCCATTTGCCCTGGATTTGCTGTTTACCTTCAACATCGCCCTGGCAATCATCGTGCTACTGGCGGCTGTTTACGCCTCACGACCGCTGGATTTCGCGGTATTCCCGACGGTGCTGCTGATCTCAACGCTGATGCGTCTGGGCCTGAACGTCGCTTCAACGCGCGTTGTACTTCTTGAAGGTCACACGGGCACCGGCGCAGCCGGTAATGTCATCGAGGCCTTTGGCGAGTTCGTCGTCGGAGGCAGTTACGCCGTGGGTCTCGTGCTGTTCACGATCCTCGTCGTCATCAACTTCGTGGTGGTCACCAAGGGTGCGGGCCGGATCTCGGAAGTCACTGCGCGTTTCACCCTGGATGCGATGCCCGGCAAGCAGATGGCCATCGATGCCGATTTGAACGCGGGTCTGATTTCCCAGGATGAAGCCCTGCGCCGTCGCGAAGAGGTGGGTCAGGAAGCCGACTTCTACGGAGCCATGGATGGTGCCAGCAAGTTCGTGCGCGGTGACGCCGTCGCCGGCATCCTGATCCTCTTCATCAATATCCTCGGTGGCTTTGCCATCGGCACGCTGCAACACGGCCTCAGTGCCGGCCAGGCCGCTGAGAACTACGTGCTGCTCACCATTGGTGACGGTCTTGTGGCGCAGATTCCCTCCATGCTGCTGTCTACGGCTGCGGCTATTGTTGTAACCCGCATGTCTGGTGCGGCAGACATGGGCGCGGAGGTCACCAAACAGCTTACGGATAACCCCAAGGTGCTGTTCGTAACCGCGGGCGTCATCGGCGCCATGGGCGTGGTTCCTGGAATGCCGAATCTCGTATTCCTGTCCATCGCAGCGCTACTGGGCGTTGTGGGCTACCTGCGAAGTCAGCCTGATCCGGAGCCCGTGGTGGAGATTGCGGCGGAGGAGGAGCCGAAGCCGGCAGAAACTCGCGATCTCAATTGGGACGACGTTTCACAAGTCGATGAAATCGGCCTGGAGGTCGGTTATCGACTCATCTCCCTGGTAGACAAAAATCAAGGCGGTGACCTGCTCAGTCGTATCAAAGGGGTGCGCAAAAAACTGTCGCAGGAGCTGGGATTCCTGGTCAACTCCGTTCACATCCGCGACAACCTGGATTTGGGGCCCAATAACTACCGCATCAGTCTTCATGACGTCATCGCCGGCGAAGGCGAGGTGTTCCCGGGAAGGGAGCTCGCGATTAACCCTGGGCAGGTGTACGGCGAGCTTGAGGGCGTTGCGACGAAGGATCCGACCTTTGGCCTTGAGGCCGTGTGGATCGATGCTTCCCAGCGAGAGGAAGCGCAGACCATGGGCTATACGGTGGTCGACAGCAGCACAGTCATTGCGACCCACCTGAGCCAGATTCTCAAAAACGAAGCGCACCAGCTCATTGGGCAAGACGGTGTTCAGCAACTCCTCGACAAACTGGGTAGGGTTTCGCCGAAGCTCGTCGAAAACCTTGTGCCCAGCACCATGAGTCTTTCGGAGGTGACGCGCGTGATTCACAACCTTCTTGAGGAGGGGATTCCTGTTCGAGATCTGCGCACCATTGCGGAAACGCTGGCGGATCATGGCGGCAAAGGGCTGGATGCTGACGCTCTCACTGCGCAGGTACGCGTCGCCCTGGGGCCATCCATCTTCCAAACGGTGAATGGTACGGCCCGTGAGATGCCGGTGATGGTGCTGGATCCCCAGCTTGAACAGTTGTTGCTGAACTCTATTCAGGGTGGCGCGGGCGGTATAGAGCCGACACTGATGGATTCGGTGATTCAGCAGGTGCTCCAGGGCTCCAGCAAACTTGAGGCAGAGGGTTCGAACCCCGTACTTCTCGTGTCCACCAGTATTCGTCTGTTCCTCTCGCGGCTCCTTCGCGGACGGACAAACAACTTTTACATCCTCGCCTACGAGGAAATTCCGCCCAGCAAATCCATCCGCGTCGTCGCCACCATCGGCTCTCAACCGGGCGGTAATCCCGGCGCGGCCCAGGCTGCCTGAAACCGGCCTCGCGACCAACCTCTGCATAGGAGACTGAGAAAATGCGCATCGAACGCTACACAGCAACAGATACGAAATCCGCCATGGCATTGGTCCGTGCCGACCTTGGGTCAGATGCCATGATTTTGTCGAATCGTCGCATTGGGAATCGCATAGAGCTCACCGCAGCGGTCGATCTCGAAGAATTGATGGCGGACAAACCCGAGCCAAAAGCGGCGCCGCAACCGACTCCCCAAGGGGAGCGCCGGCCGCAGGCGATTCGCTCAATGGGCTCCTCTGGAACTGCAGCGTCGGCCCCACAGGTTCGTCGTGATGAGCCCGCTAACGAGATTCAACTGAAGGCCTTGGAGCGGGAACTCACGCGTCTGCGCGGCATTCTGGAGAGTGAACTCGGTGATCGTTCGTGGCAGGACAGTGCGGGTCTGACGGGTGAGATAGCGGGTATTCGCCAGCGGCTCTTGCGGCTCGGTCTCTCCCGCACACTCGCCGGTGAGCTCCTTGTGGACATCCCCCAGCGCCAGGCCATGGATACTGCGTGGCAGCACTGCCTGTCTGCGCTGGCGCGGCGCATCGATGTGATGCCGGATCGGTCACCACTGGGCGCGATCACCGCAGTTTTTGGCTGCACGGGAGTGGGTAAGACCAGCGTTATCGCCAAACTGGCGGGGCGGGACATCCGTCGCCACGGTACGGCTGGTGTCGGCCTCATCAGCCTCGACAGCTATCGCATTGGAGCAAGGGAGCAGCTGGCAAGTTTTGCCGACGCCCTCGGTATCCCGCTGCATATGGTGAGCGACCGGGAGTCTCTAACCCAGGCTCTCAAAGCGATGCGCGGACGTCGCGTTTACATCGACACCGCCGGAATGGCTCAGGGTGACGAGCGGCTGCAGTCGCAGCTGGCGTTGCTGGCATCTCAGCGCGCCGCTATACAGTCGCTGCTCGTGGTCTCTGCCTCTTCACAGCCATCTCAGTCGCGCGCATTGGTCGACAGCTTTGGGAATGGAGCGATGAGCGGTGCTATTATCACCAAGGTCGACGAGGCGCCTAGCCTGGGCGGCGTTCTTGACGTCGTCATCCGTGCGGGCCTGCCGGTACATGGTCTCTGTGACGGTCAGAGAGTCCCCGATGACTATCATGCGGCAGACCCCCAGACACTGGTGCGTCGTGCGGTATCTCTGGCTCAGTTCGACGAGCATGTTGCTCGCGAGCGAACTCCCTTGGCGGTGAGCGCCCGGGCCTAAAGAATCACAATACTGGCTAGGAATACTAGAGTTTTGGAAGCTGCCGCACAGATTGATACTCCCACGCGTGTGATCGCGGTCACTAGCGGCAAAGGTGGCGTTGGGAAGACCAATGTCGCCGTGAATCTGGCGGTGGGTCTGGCTCGCGACGGTCAGAGCGTGATGCTGTTCGACGCGGATCTCGGCCTTGCGAATGTTGATGTCGCGCTGGGACTAAAACCTGAATTCGACATACAGCATGTGGTCACCGGTGAGCGAACCCTCGAAGAAATTATGCTCACGGGTCCTGCGGGGATTCGCATCGTGCCTGCATCATCGGGGGTGGCGCGCATGGCCGCCCTGTCCCCGACGGAGCAGGCGGGGCTCGTCAACGCCTTCGGTCAGCTGCCTTTTCATGTCGATACACTCATTGTCGATACCGGTGCGGGCATCGATAAGACCGTGCTGACCTTTACCGCAGCCTGTCAGGAGGTGATTGTCGTGATTTGCGATGAGCCGACGTCGCTCACCGACGGCTATGCGCTGATCAAAGTGCTGAACCAGCAGTGCGACGTGAAGCGATTCCAGGTGCTGGCTAATATGGTGGACTCGGATCTTCAGGGTCGCCAACTCTATGAGCGACTTTGCGGTGTCGCGGATCGCTTCCTGGATGTTCACCTGGGATTCTTGGGCGCCATCCCCCGGGATGAGTATCTTCGTCGCGCGGTACGGGCGCAGAAAGCGGTCACACTGGAGTATCCCCGCTCTGAGGCGGCAAAAGCGTTGGAGCTTGCGGGTCAACGCTTGGCATCAATGACGCCGTCCACTGACGCCGGCGGTCTCGGCTTCTTTGTCGAGCGGATGATCGAATACCGAAGCGGCAGCGCCTGATCCCGCCCATGAGCCCCCTCGCGGCATATGAAGACAATCACGCTCCCAGCGCCGATGATCTGGTGAGGGAGTACCTGCCGTTGGTGAAAAAAATCGCCCTTCGCTTGAAGGTGCGTCTTCCTCCCGAGATAGAGTTGGATGATCTCCTGCAGGTTGGCCTGATGGGCTTGTTAAAGGCGCGTGAGAGCTATGACGCCGAGCAGGGCGCGAGCTTTGGGACCTATGCCGGTATCCGTATCAAGGGAGCGATGCTCGACGAAATCAGGGCCCACGACTGGTTACCCAGATCGGTTCAGTCGCAGCTGCGCCAGGTCTCCCAGGCCATGGAACGCGCCGAAGCCCGGCTGGGCAGGCCCGCTCTGGATAAAGAAATTGCCGATGAGCTCGATCTGGAGCTCGAAGACTATCAGCGTCTGTCGGGTCAGCTTGCCTGTGCACGGATGACCCATTTTGAGGATGAGGACGCCTTGGAGCAGCCCGAGGCGGAACGTGCCAATCCCTTCGAGCAGGTTGGGGAAGGCAATGCCAGAGAAGCACTCGCTGCGGCGGTAGAGCAACTGCCCGAGAAGGAAAAGCTCATGATGTCGCTCTACTACTCCGAGGGTCTGAACCTCAAGGAGATTGGGGCTGTGCTGGGAGTGACCGAGTCTAGGGTCAGCCAGCTTCATGGCCAGGCCATGGCGCGACTGCGCACGTCCCTGTCTGCGTGGCGATCCTAGGGAGCAGCCGGGCTCATGGCGGATAACGACGTACGTAAGAATGGCCGTAACCGGGGCCGACCTGCAGGTTTCTCGCTGGATGTGCTCACGCTCATCGGCGTCACGCTGGCCGTCGGCGCCATCATTGGCGGCAACTGGCTTGAGGGTGGCCATGTTTCCGCGCTGCTGCAGCTTACGGCGTTCATGATTGTTATGGGTGGCACCCTCGGTGCGGTACTGATTCAGACCCCCCTTCGCGATTTCACCCTGGCGCTCTCACGCCTGAGCTGGGTGTTTTTACCGCCGCTTTACCCGCGAGCTGCGCTCCTGGAGAAAACGCTGGGCTGGAGTCGTATGGCGCGCAGGGATGGCCTGCTGGCGCTGGAGAAAGAACTCAAGAAAGAGAAAGACCCGCTGGCAAAGAAGGGTCTTCAGCTCCTGGTTGACGGCCTGGAGCCAGAAGAAATTCGAGCGGCACTAGAGGTCGAAATCGATAACTCGCTGACCGTAGAGACCCGTGCTGCCCGGGTCTTCGAGGCGATGGGAGGTTACAGTCCAACCATTGGCATTATCGGTGCGGTGCTGGGTCTGATTCACGTGATGAACAACCTCACCGACCCCGCGGAGCTGGGATCAGGCATTGCTGTCGCGTTTGTGGCAACCATTTACGGCGTTGGTTTTGCCAACCTGTTTTTTCTACCGGTCTCCAACAAGCTGAAAGCGATTGCCGGTGAACAGGTGGGCTATAACGAAATGGTGGTCGAGGGCATCACGATGATCGCCGATGGCGACAACCCGCAGGTCATCATGAATCGGCTCGAAGGTTATTTGGACTAGTGTATTTGTGTCATGCCGCGCCGCGAACTGCCAGAACTGACCAATAACCACGAGCGTTGGCTCATCTCCTATGCCGACTTTCTAACGCTGTTGTTCGCGTTTTTTGTCGTTATGTATTCCACCTCGGCAGTGAACAACGGTAGTTTCAGGGTGTTGTCAGATTCCATCGTGAGCGCCCTGGGACTGCCGGGTGTTGCCTTGGACCCCTCGCGACCGGGAGACACGGGCCAGAATGCAATGCCCCTGGGCATTCCCGGCGTTGATACGAGTAATGATGTCGCGCCGCCACTCAGGGCTGCATCGAACGATCCACAGCTTCGTGAGACCGCGGCTCCACCGGAGCTTCAGGAACTCGAAGATGCCCTGCAGACCGGAGCTGGCGATATGCTGGCACCCGATCGCCTGCAGCTCACCTCAGACGGTGATTGGCTGGAGATAAAAATACCGGCAAATCTGCTGTTTCCCAGTGGTTCGCGGGCGTTATTAGCTGATGCCACTCCCATGCTGTCTCGCCTTGGAGAGCTACTGCTTGCGCTACCCAATGAGATTATCGTGCAAGGGCACACGGACGATCAGCCCATACGAAATGGTCTGTTTCCCTCCAATTGGGAGCTTTCCGTAGCCCGCGCGGCCGCCGTTGTTCGCGTCCTTGAAGAGGCGGGAGTCTCATCGGATCGCCTCAGCGCGGTGGGGTATTCCTCGACGAGGCCCATCGCGAGTAACGATACGGAGGAAGGCCGCACGGAGAACCGTCGCGTGATCCTGGTCATTCGCAATCTCGCCAATCCCGGCAATCCCGACAATCCCGACAATGGCGGTACTTCCAGCTCCGCCCAGGCACCGTGAGCCCCGATGGCCCAGGATCCATCCCAGGGGTTGGCGGTTTGCGCCGGTCACAGTCGGTTCGTGACGCTCGGCGAGAGAAACCTCGGAAAAAACTCCCGCCGGAGGCTGAGAAAGAGCGGGACGATGAGCCGAAGGAAGAGGGCTCGCGGAAGGGGCGCTTCATTGACGAGAGGTGCTAGCCCACGGTCAAAGGCAAAGCCTCTATCACCTGCGTATCTATGCCATCCCTAAACCAACCAGGAGACTCCATGTTCGGTGACGCAACAAAGGACATCATCAAAAACATCGCACTATTGATCGTGCTCGGGGTGTGTATATGGATTGGGTGGTCTGATTTTCGATTGGAAGGGGTCGAAGTGACCCAAGAGGAAATCCGAGAATCTATCCGCTATTACATTCGAAGAACTATCCAGGTAGCCGTCCAATACGCAGTGCCAGTTGCGATCTTAAGCTACTTTGGAAACAAGCGTCTGCGTCGCTGGTCAAGCGACTGAGAAGGCGACCCATTTAATTTCAGTGGTTCTCCCTATGGGCCGAGTTCGGCGTTGCCGCAAGTGAGGGTCAGTCAGAGCCGGGCTCTGAAAGCAATGCGCCCTGCTTCTGTACAACGTGCTGAATCAGCTGTTCCTGCGCCATAGCGTCGTCATCAAATTGAACCCGCACCCAATAGGGCATGTTGCTGGATGCCAGTCGTTCTTCGCAGCCCACGACCGTGCCTGCGATGGACAGCATGATTTGCGAAGGCCTCAGAATGACGCTTAATCGAAGCCGTGTCTCCGGCGCGATTTCGGAGCGCGTCTCAAAGGCGATACCGCAACCGCTGAGATTGACCATCGTGTCGTCATAGCTTTGGACGTCGCTTTCCTCGTAGGCAATAGCCTGGGCTGCCACGATGGAAATCTTTCGATTCAACAGTCCGAGAGCCTGTGCAATCACCGGGGAATCTTGCCAGACCGTATTGATGGCTTGATTGAGCTCGCGGTCAATCTCCGCCAGCAGAGTGCCGGTACTGACTTCGAGGCCGCTCTCGCCGCTGCTGATCTCCGTGACCGCTGGTGATGCATCGAGCACCTCGTAGCGAAGCATGACGACGTCATTGATGCGGTAGTACTTGCGACGCTCATTTAACGGAGCAACGTTTTCAGCCATGATCTTCACTCGACTCCCAGCATTTCGAGAACATCGGGGTTTATGGAGCGCAGCGCTTCGAGCTCTGCTTCCACGTCGTCATCGACGCCCTGGCGAATCACTATTTCCACCCGACGGTTCGACGCCCGGCCATCGGCAGTGTCGTTGGCAGTGAACGGGCGCGTGTCTGCAAAACCCACAACCATGAGACGCTCGTCATCCAGTTCGCCGTTGCGCAGTAACTCGTGGGTCACGGAAAGTGCTCGGCTCGAAGAAAGGGCCCAGTTGGATTCGTATCGGCCCCCTCGCAAGGGGACATTGTCTGTGTGGCCTTCTACGGATACGGTGCCAGAAATCTCTGTCAATGCTGCGCGAATGCGCTGCATTACTGGCACAAAATTCGTGCTCAGAACGGCGGATCCCGAAGCAAAGGATCCCTGCTCGCGGATGCGTACGGTGATGGTACGTCCCTCAGACTCCACATCGACTTTCCCCGTGACAATTTCGTTCTCAAGCATGTCCTTGAGCTCGGCGGTATCGGCTGCGGTCTCTGCAAGCAGCGCCTCGACCTTCTCCTGTAGTTCTGCGTCCACCGCACCTTCAGCATCACTCTCGATTTGGCCTTCGCCGACGCGCAGCGACTGTTCGAGATTGTCCTCTGTGACCTGCTGGATGGTCTCTACCGGCGAGTCCGTCGGATCCCCTGGTGCGAACTCCTGCGCAATGATGCTGGTGCCCTGGGGAATGTCGTCCAGGTTAATTTGGTTTTGAACCCCGAAAGCAAACTTCATGGAGCCGGCGATCTGCTTGAACTTCTCCACGTCCATCTCCGAGAACGACAGGAGAAGTACAAAGAAGCACATCAGCAGGGACATGAGATCGGCGAAGGTCGCCATCCATGCGGGTGATCCGCCGCCTCCTTCGTCTTCGTCCGACACGGCTCAGCCGTCCTCGCCGCCGCGCTTGGCGGGCTCCAGATACGCTTTCAGCATGGACTCGATGATGCGCGGGTTCTGCCCTTCCTGGATCGCCAACACGCCATCAAGGCACATGGAGCGAATGCGGTTTTCATCGGCTTTGCGCAGCGTCAGCTTGTCCGCGAGGGGCATTGCCACCATGTTGGCGATCATCGCGCCGTACAGGGTAGTGAGTAGGGCGACGGCCATGGCCGGACCAATGGACTTCGGGTCATCCATGTTGGATAGCATCTGCACCAGACCAATAAGTGTTCCGATCATACCCATGGCCGGTGCCACGTCGGCTGTTGCACTGAAGACTTTGGCGCCCCAGGAGTGGCGGTCGATGGTTGCCTTGAGATCCTTCTGCATCACCGCCTCGACGACTTCACGACTATTGCCGTCGATGAGCATTTTGATGCCCTCTTCGAGAAACTCGTTCTCGATCTCAGCATTTTCCAGGGCCAGCATTCCTTCCTTACGGGCGATGTTTGCCAGCTCAACGATTTTCTCGATGACCGCTTCGGGTTCGTCCGTCTTGTTGATGAAGGCCGTGGCTGCCACCTTGAAGGCGCCAAAGAACTGACCCATGGAAAACTTGATCATGACCACCATCACGGTGCCACCGACCACGATGAGGATGGATGGGATGTTGACAAACACCAGCGCTGAACCACCGGTGAGAATTGCAGCCAGGACGATACCGATAGCCCCGAGCATGCCTAGCAGTGTCGCTAGATCCATGGTTGCCCTTAGTAAAGAATATTGTTGGTTTCGCCGCTAAAGTATACACAGCATTGATCAATTCTCGGCATAGTACGGGCCCCGCGGTTAGCACTAAAGGGGCATCCCAAAACGGGTAAGCACTCTGCTGAAGTTAGGAGGGGTTGGCACCATGGAGGAGCTGCAACTTGCATTAACCAGCGCGCGTGTTGATCAGCGCAATTTCGGCCTGTGGATCAATAATTGGCAGGTGGGCCAGACCCTGAATGTCCTGGTGACAAGT
The DNA here is from genome assembly GCA_038750875.1 of Pseudomonadota bacterium. Lineage (GTDB taxonomy): Bacteria > Pseudomonadota > Gammaproteobacteria > Pseudomonadales > Halieaceae > Congregibacter. The sequence continues at coordinate 118,618 of JBCDGU010000011.1, forward strand.
CAGCTCCCGACGGGAGAGCTGGTGTTGCGCGTCGCGGGCTCGCAGATCACTGCGACCGCCGACATCCCGGTGCAGCAGGGAGCCAACCTACTTCTGGAAGTCAAGCAGCTTCAGCCCGTACCGACGCTTCGAGTGCTAAATCATGCGGGCGCGGCCGCTGCCCCAAACGTGGGTGGCACACTTCAACTGCTTCCCAGCAGTGGCGCTGCAATCGCAAGCCAGCCTCTCGCGGCGGTGGCAGAAGCCGCTCAAGCCGTTCGAAGCAATGCGAGTCTGCCGGCGCTAGTTGCCGCGCCCCTCGGCCAACTTCTCCAACAGGTGAGTTCGCCCCAACAATTGTCGCAGCCTGCGGGTGTTTCGACGGCCGTGAACACGTCGGGGATTTTTCTCGAGTCTCATTTGCTGACAGCGTCTGATGGAAGGGCCGCGCCGCCGCCCTCAGACATGAAGGCCAGCTTTTTCCGAGCGCTTTCAGCTATCGACGCTGCACTTGGTCGCGTGGAAGCTCTGGGTCTGCCTGCGGCGGATATAGAGATGCTCCTTGAGATGCGCCGGGAGCTCGAGGCGGGATTGGGTCGCATAACCCTTCAGCAGCTCAACTCGCAGCCCACTGAGGGTGCGGCTCGTCAATGGCAGCTGGAAATTCCAGTCCAGTTGGGCGATAGCTTCCACAGTATTCGCGTGTCCATAGAGCATGAGGGCGGGCAGCGGGGAGATGCCGCGGATTCCGACGAGGAGGAGCAGTGGTCCGTCAGCCTGCGCCTCGCTCCGCCAGCGCTGGGTGAAGTTGAGCTGCTGCTGCGACTCAAAGAGGATTCCCTCGAGCTGCGCACGGCCGCAGCGAGGCCCGAGGTGAGGGCGCTTATCGATGTGAGCCTGCCGGAGTTGGTGACTCGCCTCGCCAGCCGCGGCATTACCCTGCAAACCTTATCAGCTGCCTCCATGATTGAAGGCGCTGGTACGCCAGCCGTTCTCGCCGAAGGGCAACTGGATATTCGCGCATGAGCAGTAGCGAGCAGCCATCGAAGCCTACGAGCAAGTCCGCCGCGCTGTCCTACGGTGGCGAGGGAGCGCCGGTGCTGGTAGCCAAAGGTGAGAGTGAGATTGCGCGCGCAATCACCGAACTGGCACGGGCTCACGATATCCCCATAGTGCAGAATGACCAACTTACCGAACTCCTCTGTCAGGTTGCCCTGGGAGATGAGATTCCTCCCAATCTCTACGTCGCTGTGGCCGAGGTTTTGGCGTTTGTTTATCGCCTCAACGCGCGGATTGATCATCTCGCGTAACCTATGAGTAGTCGCGCCTGCAAGCGCCCTGCGGTATCCTTTCAGTGATACGAGCCCTGCCCAAATAGACCAAAGCGAAACCCATGGACAAAGTAAAAGCGCTGGAGCAACTCGGCCTCCGTCTTTCCTATATGGCCGACGGCGTTGATGGCGAGATCGACCAGATCCTGGTCAAGATTCGCCAGATTCTCAAAGATGGAGGTGACTCCAAGAAAATCGAGGATCTCTCCAGCCGACTCGCTCGCACCCTGATGACTAATACGGGCCTCAACCCAGACAAGGGCTCGAAGGTTCCCGGGGGTACAGACCTGTCGGGTCTGCGCAAGCTCATCAAGAGTATGCCCGTGCGCAGTGAAGAGCAGGAGCGAATGGCAAAGCAGGTCTCGCAGATTGCAGAAGGCACGACGCGCATCGCGCGTCAGAAGGCACTTGTCGATTTGCTTGAGGGCGCCTCCCGAGCAGTGAACGAAGTGGCGACCCGGGGTGGCAGTGACAGCGGCATGCTCGGCTGGCTTGGCAAAAAAGGTGCTGAGGCTGGGGGGGATCAGTATGTAGCTCTATACGCCGAGCTGCTCCGTCGAATGATGGAGCACATCGATGTGCTCAACGGCAGCCCAGCCAGCAGCGGTGATCTTCGCGACACCATCGGCAAGGTGGCGCACCCCGAGCAAGCGAAAAAAATGTTCGATGAGGTCACGAAAGAAATCGAGACCATCGATGCCCGCATTCGCTCCGAGCGCAGCCAGACGACCGACTTTCTTGGCGATCTCCGGGAACGCCTCGACGGTTTTGAGGAAGTGCTCGGTCTTATGGCGGAGGACGGCGACAACTCCGTTAAGCGGTCGGAAGCACTTCAGTCTGAGGTCGGTACCGAGACCGCGGGCATCGGAGAAGCAGCCAACACCGACGACATCCAGAAGGCACGCTCACTCATCAAGGACGGCATTGGCCGACTTACGGAACGTCTCGCTCAACATGTTGTGGAAGAGCGCCAACAGAACGAAGCCGCTCAGGCCCGGGTGGTAGAACTCAACGACCGTCTGGGCAAGCTCGAGGCCGAGGCAGATACGCTGCGCAGCGAGATTCGCAGTAAGGCTGATCTGGCTCTAAAAGATGCACTGACCGGGGTTTACAACCGAGCGGGATACGAAGAGCGCACCGTAGAGCTCTTCGCACGCTGGCAGCGCTCCGGTGCGCCGCTCTCCATGGTGTTTGTAGACTGCAATAAGTTTAAGGAAATCAACGATACCTATGGCCATGCGGCGGGTGACCTGGTGCTGGTTAAGGTTGCAGAGGTGCTGTCGGACCGAGCGCGCGCCAGCGATATTGTTTGCCGTTACGGTGGCGACGAGTTTGTGGTGTTGCTACCGGACACCAAATGCACGGGAGCAGAGGTATTTGCCGCGTCCGCTTTTGAGGAAGTCCTGAACGCCGGTTTTAATGACAACGGCAAACCGCTGGATGTTTCGATCTCCTGCGGCGTTACAGAGCTGGTGACCGGCGATAGTCTTGAAAGCGCGATGGCTCGCGCTGACGAGGCCATGTATCAGGCGAAGAAAATGGACGGCGTTAAGGTCTGCGTCGTTACCTGAGTCATCGCCTCCGCCCGTGTCACTGGGGCGCCAGAATGTTCAGGGTATCTTTGGCAGAATCTGAAGTGGGAGTTTTTTAGGCTCCCGGTGGCGCTGTCTCGGTTGCCTCGAACATCTTCAATTTCATTTCGCCCATCGGATTTGTTTTGAGCGCTTCCTGGAAGGCGGCCATGTGCGGCGATGTGAAGTGTGCCATCAATGCGTCCATGCTTTCCCAGCATTCCACGAGCCGCGCCGTGCCAGGATCATTGATCTCGGTGCAAAAGGTGTAGTCAATACAGCCGACTTCCGCGCGACTGGCAGCTTCCATAGTTGCAAGGGCGTCCTTTACGGTTTCGATCGCCTCGGGGCTTGAGTCGACGGTAACGTGAACGATGATCATGTCTTTTTCTCCGTAGTGTTGTGGGGCGGGTTGATCAGGCCGCGAGGGCGCGAAGCATCCACGCGGTTTTTTCGTGTACGCGCATACGATCAGACACTAGGGCGGCAGAGCTCTCATCGTCGGCATTCTGCGCCGTGGCGAGCACTACGCGGCAGGTTTTCACGACCTGCTCATGGCCAACGGTGAGTAAACGCACCATTTCCGAAGCGTCCGGAACGCCCTCGATTTCCTGAATGCTGGAGAGCTCGGCAAACGACTTATAGGTGCCTGGTGCTGCCACGCCCAGGGTGCGAATTCGCTCGGCAACTTCATCGACCGCGGTGGCAAGCTCCGTATAGTGCTCCTCGAACATGAGGTGTAGCTCCCGAAACTGAGGGCCTGTGACATTCCAGTGAAAGTTATGGGTCTGCAGATAAAGCGTATAGGAATCGGCGAGGAGCGCCTTCAGACCTTCGGCGATGCTTAAGCGATCCGCTTCTTCAATCCCAATGTCGATGCTCATGAGAACTCCCTGTATCGTTGTCGGAGGCGCTGGACCATAGCACGCCGGTGCCTCAGATGCGTGAGCTTACGGGAGAGAGATATCTTCTGTTAGGCTCCGGCCTTTCGAATTCGAAGGACTGATGATGTCAGAGCAAGTCATGCGCACACCGGATGAGGCCTTCGCGGGCCTCTCAGACTTTCCTTACGCGCCGAACTACAAGGATCTCGATGGCGGCGAGCTTGGCGTTATCCGCATGGCGTACATCGACGAGGGGCAGGGTCCCGTTGTGTTGTGCCTCCATGGAGAGCCAAGTTGGAGCTACCTCTACAGAAAAATGATCCCTGTTTTTGTCGACGCGGGCTTTCGGGTGCTGGCACCGGATCTCATTGGCTTTGGTCGATCAGATAAGCCGGCGCAAGTGAGTGACTACAGCTATCGCCGCCACCTGGATTGGCTAACGGACTGGTTCCTACAAATGGATGTGAGCGACGTCACTCTTGTAGCCCAGGACTGGGGCGGCCTACTGGGTCTGAGAGTCCTTGCCGACCATCCTGAGCGCTTTGCTCGACTGAGCGTCGGAAACACATTCCTGCCAACCGGGGATCAGCCCGTCAGCGATGCTTTTCATGCCTGGCGTCAATTCAGCCTCGAAGACGAGGTCTTCGATATTGGCTTTATCTGTAACGAACTGGGTTCCGGTCAGCTGAGCGATGCGGAGCAGGATGCGTTTCGCGCGCCGTTCCCCGACGATCGATATAAGGCGGGAACCCGTGCCTTTCCTTCCCTGGTGCCCACAGGCCCGGAGTACCCGGAGGCCGCCGCGAATCGCGATGCCTGGAAAGTGCTGAGCGCATGGGAAAAGCCCGTGCTGACCTGCTTCTCTGACGGGGATCCCATCATGAAGGGCGTGGACAAGATCTTTCAGGAAGCCATGCCGGGCTGCGAGGGCCAACCGCATATCACCCTGAGTGGCGGCCACTTTATTCAGAACTCAGATGGCCCCCGGTGGGCGGAGCATGTGGTTGCCTGGATAGCGTCCTAAAGCAAAAGCAAAAGCAAAAGCAAAAGCAAAAGCAAAAGCAGCAACCAACGACAGAGATTCCGGAACAACAATAATGACTGAGCTGAGCGACTCCCTCGATCTTCCCTGCGGGGCAACGTTGCCAAATAGATTGGCGAAGGCCGCCATGACAGAAGGCCTAGCGACAATTCATGGTGTCCCAACAGCAGAGCTCGAGCAGCTTTATCGCATCTGGTCTGAAGGTGGAGCGGGGCTGCTGATCACCGGTAATGTCGTTGTTGATCACTACCACCTCGAGCGGCCGGGCAATGTGGTTCTCGATTGTGAGCCCGATGAAGCCATGAAGGCTGCGCTTGCAACATGGGCCAAGGCCGCGACTTCAGTCGGTAATCATGCCTGGGTGCAGATCAGCCACGCTGGTCGCCAAACTATGAAGATCGTGAACCCGCACCCTCAGGCGCCATCCGCCATAAAGCTGGGCTTGCCCGGCGGGCAGTTCGGTGAGCCGTCTCCCATGTCGGAAGATGAAATTGCGGATGTCGTTGCTCGATTCGCCGTTGCCGCTAAGGCATTGAAGGAGGCGGGCTTTACGGGTGTTCAGATTCACGCTGCCCATGGTTATTTGCTCTCCCAGTTCCTTAGCCCTCGGAGTAATCAACGCACCGATCGCTACGGCGGCTCTCTGGAGAACCGTGCACGATTTCTCCTTGAGGTGGTGGATGCGGCACGTGCAGCCGTGGGCCCCGAGTTTCCCGTCTCGGTAAAACTCAACAGTGCGGACTTTCAGAAGGGTGGATTTGATTTTGAGGACAGCCTCCAAGTCGCCCAGTGGCTCGAGGCGCACAGCGTCGATCTCATCGAGGTTTCTGGCGGTACTTACGAGCAACCGAGGCTACTCAATCTGGAGGGCATGGAGCCGATCGAGGAGCAGAAGGTGGCTGCGTCAACGCTTCGCCGCGAGGCTTACTTCGCTGATTTTGCGCCGGCTATGCGTGAAGCGGTGTCCATACCGCTCATGGTGACTGGTGGCTTCAGAACCCGCGCGGCCATGGAGCAGGCCCTCAACAACGGCGGTGCATCTCTGATCGGTTTGGGACGACCCCTGTGTGTTCAGACTGATGGCCCCAAACGTCTGTTGGATGGGGCGGCTTCGCTGCCGCGCTATGAAGACGAACTTGCGCTGTTCCCCGGTTGGCTTGGTTTTCTGACGGCCATCAACGCTATTAGAGCCGTGGCGAGCTTCGCGACCACATACTGGTACTACGCCCAGCTAGAGTCGCTTGGTCAAACCGGGGCCACAGAGGAAAAGCTGACAGTGCGTGCTGCATTGTCTCGGGTAACGGCGCAACAGAAGTCGTTCTTGAAAGCGCGCGCGAAGGCGTTCGGGTCTTAGTCAGAGCGCACCCGGCTAAAGCGAGCGCGAGCGTCAAGGATCGAGTTCAAGATCGATCCAGACTAGCCGGTGATCGGAAGAGGCTTGGCGGTTCTTCACGAGGCGGTACAGCGCGTCCGTTGATGTCGGCCAGAACACACCGGCATCCTTGAGACGCCATCCGGCTTTACTCGGCACCACATAGTCAGCTCGCATTCCCCAGCTTGCGGTGTGGGCGCGCCCGAAGGGGCTGTCAGCGCGGTTTGCCCGGCCGCCATCACTGGTGGGAAGGCGGCCACGACGAACTTTCTCGTGGCCTAAAAGGCGCTTTATACCCTCGCGCCGGGCGTCTCCTTCTTCTACGGACGCGTTGAGATCCCCAAGGACCACGAACCGCGCTCCCTCGAGTGTGCCTTTGTGTCCGTTGTCGTCGTAGATATAGTCCCCGGCATCATCACTGGTGATGTAATCCGCCCAGAATCGGATCTCGTCATGATTGCGACGGCCGTTTCTGTCCTCGGGGCCATCAAACACGGGAGGCGTTGGATGGCTGGCCAGCACGTGGATCGTGGCATCCCCAACCTGCACAGGAACATCCCAATGAGATTTGGAGGACAGGCGAAGCACGTCCTGGGTATCGCGGTTGTACCAGGGCTCACCATCCTCTCGTTCCATGGAGGCCATAAGGTTTTCCGGCATGTCTTTCCACAGGAAGTTCTGAAAGGTCCGCACAGCGTCCCTGTGAATGGGATAGCGGCTCAACAGGAGCATGCCGAACTGCCCGGGGTACAGGCCGTAACCAAACGCATCGTTACCCGATCCTGAGGCGATGCCGTCGCCATCGAGGTCGACGCCAGAGTCAACGCCGGTGTTTACGGGAGCGTAGAAGTGATACGGGTAGTCGATGGCTTTCGCATCGCCATGATCGACACCGAGGTAGCGCTCGAGAAAAGGCTGCACCGTGAGGCTCTGGTCCTCATGAAAATCGAACTCATTCAGAAGCAGGATATCGGGCCGGATATGCTGGATGATTTCTGCGATGTTGCTGATCTGCGCATGCCCATCCGCCGCGAGCGCATCAGGTAGCTCCATCCCCGACGGCCTTTCCCCACGTCCCACGTAGTTGCCGCCCTCCATACTGACGTTAAAGGTGGCGATACGAAGTGTAGTGGGCGCTGGTTGGGCAGAAGAGGGCATGGCAACGACGGTTAGGGAGACAAGGATCGAAAGCAGGGCGAAGCGAGAGCGCATCATGGATGAGATCATTGGCTGACGTTTTGAAGGGTCGACATTAAAGCATGGGTGCAGCCCTGCGGGGATAGGCACCGGTTCAGGTACTGCACCTCGCGAAGACAGTTCGCGTAAACTCTGCCGCTGGCAGTCTGATGCTCTTTTGCGCGCTTTGCTGCCTGCACACCGAACAAAAAGGGGGCAAGTGGTGAATACAGACAACTCGGCTTCGGGGCACTTTCCTTCCCGGGAGTTATTGGATTTTTTCATTCGGCTTGGGCTGATCATCATCGCGGTGATCGCTTGCGAGCAGATATTTGCTCCCTTCATCCCGCTGATGCTTTGGGGTTTGATTCTTGCGGTGTCGCTGTATCCGCTGCTCCTCATGCTGTGCGCCCGCACCGGTTGGAGTGAAGGTCGAGGCGCAACGGTCATTGTGCTCGGTGGGATTCTGCTGATCGGTGGTCCGACGGTGGCACTGGGCAGTTCTTTCGCGACCCACATTTTCGATGTTATCGGTAATTTCGATGCGGGGAGTGTCGCGCTCGATCCACCCAAGGAAAGCATCAAGGACATCCCCTTGATTGGCGAGCGCATCTTCGACGCCTGGTCTCGAGCTGCTGCAGATTTCCCGGCCTTCATTCAATCGATGCAGCCGCAATTGGGTAACTTTGGTAAATCGGCCTTGAAGTCTGCGGCGAGCACCGCCGGCACCATACTGTTCTTTTTCGGCTCGCTGATTGTCGCGGGCATCATGATGGCTTACGGCCAGGGTGGTGCAGGGGCGATGGGTCGTATCTTCCGTCGGATCGCGGGGGAGCGTCAGGGCCCTTCCCTGCACAAGCTGTCAACGCTCACGATTCGCTCCGTGGCCATGGGGGTCGTGGGCGTTGCTGTGATCCAGGCACTTCTCCTTGGCATCGGCTTTCTCATGGCGGGCATTCCTGCGGCCGGCCTGCTGGCATTGATCGTGCTGATCGTTGGCATTGTGCAACTTCCCGCACTGCTCGTTTCGCTGCCTGCCATCGCTTACGTCTGGATGGCCGAGGGTGGCGGCACGTTGATGAACGTCTTTCTTACCGTGTACCTGCTGCTGGCTGGTTTCGCTGACAACGTGCTGAAGCCCATGTTGCTCGGTCGCGGTGTCGACGTACCCATGCCCGTTGTGCTGATCGGAGCCCTGGGGGGCATGGTGAGCTCCGGCATCATCGGTCTCTTTATGGGGGCAGTGGTGCTGAGCGTTGGCTACGAACTGTTTATGGGTTGGGTTGACGAGGACGCCTCCCTTGCACCGGAATCGCCCGCGGAAACTTGATCGCTTTGAAGCTACGCTTGCGAATCTGGGGGCTGTTGGCGGGAAGCGCTCTCGCGACGACCGCGTGCACGACCCTTGGTCCAGATTATCAGGAGCCCACCACACAGTGGCTCGCTGAGTGGCAGCCCGATCTTTATGGTCAGTTGGAAGCGCCCGCCTCGGCGGTCGGTACGGATATCGCTCGGTGGTGGACTCGCTTTGAGGACCCGGCGCTCAATGCATTGGTCACCAGTGCGCTTGGAGAAAATCCGGGAATTCAGGCCGCCGGTCTCCGAGTGCTAGAAGCAAGAGCACAGCTCAGCGGAGCATCTGCGTTACGACTGCCTCAGGCGCAGACCTTTGAGGCATCCGCAGCCTATCTCCGTCAGCGGCGCAGCGATGGCCTGCTGCCAGCGAGCGACGACTCCCTCGGTAGCTACAGCGCAAGCCTGGGTATTGGCTGGGAGCTGGATTTCTGGGGTCGCTTTCAGCGATCGGTAGAGGCGGCGGACGCCGCGTATTTGAGTTCCATCGCCAATCAACGGGACGCGCAGCTTATTCTCGCGGCGCAGGTCGCCGATCTCTATTACGCCTATCGCACTACCGAGAAGCGCATCGCGATTGCGCATGAAAATGCGGCTATCCAGGAGCGCAGCTTCTCCATCACTACCCAGCTTTTCGAGAGTGGCCAGGAATCGGAGCTCGATCTCCAGCAGGCAAAAACGCAGTACCTGGCGACGCTCGCCACGATCCCCGATCTCGAGCGCGGCAGAACGCAGCTCCGCAACGCGCTGGCCGTACTTCTTGGACGTCCTCCAGCGCCACTACCCGAACTTGCGACGCCTCTGGAGCTGTTGCCGACGGTAGAGCCTGTTGCGCTTGCCGCTATTCCGGCGAAGTTGGTGCTAAGGCGCCCTGATGTACGCTCCAGCGCCTGGCTTACGGGGGCCCAGTCCGCGCAGATTGGAATTGCAAAGGCGGACCTCTACCCGGCGATCTCCCTCGGCGGCAGTTTTGGTTGGGCGGGCGACAGCATCAGCGAAACTCGCGACGGTACCACCTTCGTCGTAGGCCCTGGCATTCGCTGGAACATCTTCGACTACGGCCTTATTCGCTCGAACATCCGGGTGCAGGATGCGCGTTTGCAGCAAGCACTGGCCGCTTACGATGCAACGGTGCTTCAGGCCGCGAGAGAAATAGACGATGCGGCCATTGCAGTTGCTAAGACCGCAGAAGCCCAGGAAATTCTGACGGAGTCACGCCAGGCTGCAGAGAGAGCTCTGGAAATTGCCAACCGCCGTTACCGTGAGGGCTATGCCGATTTCCAGCGCGTATTGGATGCGCAGCGGGCGCTGTTCTCCCAGGCAGAGAAAGAACTGGTGAATCAGGGCGCGCACCTCTCTGCAGTTGTGTCCCTTTACAAGTCTATTGGCGGTGGTTGGGAGAGCCAGTCTACGGAGCAAATGCTGCCCGCCGAGGTGCTGGAAACCATGCGTGAGCGAACCAATTGGGGAGATCTTCTGGAGGTGGATGTGCCTGAGGATCTTGAGGATGCCAACTCGGAGGGAAGTAACCCGTGAGTGAAGAACAACAGGCGGATGCCGCCCCCGGAAAGGGCGCCCGGTCGACGGCGTTCATTGCCGCCGCGCTTATTCTGGGCAGCTTGTCCTGGTACCTGCTTTCCGACCGCTATACGCCATACACCTCGCAGGCCCGGATTCAGGGTTATGTGATTGGCGTCGCGTCGGAAGTATCGGGGCCTGTGACGCAGGTTTGGGTCAACAACAATTCGGAGGTTCGCGAAGGCGATCGCTTGTTTGAGGTCGATCCCTCTCAATACAAAATCGCCCTCGCAAAAGCAGAATCTGATCTGCAGAACGCCCGCAGTCAGGTCGATGCGGGTGATGCGGCGGTAGACTCAGCCCGCGCTAATCTTGTGGCTGCCCAGGCCAATGCCCTTCGCGCGAGGCAGGACTACGAACGTTTGAGCCGGCTCCGGGAGAGCGACCCGGGTACCATTTCCCAACGACGGCTGGAATCCTCTAAGGCGTCTCTCGATCAGGCGCTGGCCAAGGTCAGCGCAGCCGAATCCGACATCCAGCGCGCGATTGAACAGAAAGGCGGAGACGACGAGGACAGCAATGCGATCCTGCTCTCGGCGAAGTCAGCCGTCGAGAAGGCGCGCCTGGATCTGGAGCGCACAGTGGTGAAGGCCTCGTCCCGTGGCCTCATCACGGACCTACGCGCCGATACTGGTCAGTACGCGGCGGCGGGGAATCCCGTGATGACCTTGATAGCTATTCACGATCTGTGGATCAAGGCCGACTTTACGGAGAACAATCTGGGCCATATGAAAGCAGGCACCCGAGCCGAGGTGATTTTCGATGCGGTGCCAGGCGCTGTTTACGAAGCGAAGGTACGCTCTGTGGGGCTTGGTATCAGCGCGGATCAGTCGACGCCGCCGGGAACGCTGCCCTCCGTCAACAATAGCCGCGACTGGCTTCGTCAGGCCCAGCGTTTTCCCGTCGAGGTAGATTTTGAAAACCCCGATGCCGAGTTGCTGCGCAATCTGCGTATCGGTGGGCAGGCGGCGGTGATGGTCTACAGCGAAGAGGCGACCGTGCTGCGATGGCTCGGCAAGATCTATGTGCGTTTCATGAGCTGGCTGTCCTACGCGTACTAACCACACGATGCATGACCTAGACCGCAAGGCGATTCGATTTGCGCTGGCCATTGCCCTAAGCCTGGCCATCGCTTACGGAGGGGGACTTCCTCTGCCGTTTATCGCGCCGATGTTTGTGGTTCTGCTATCAACGATGCCCGGGCCTCCCATGGGCCCCAAGCAACTCGTGGGGCTTTTGCTGATTGTCATCCTGTCGCAAACCGTCGGCGTGCTGCTTATACCTATGCTCCAGCACTACCCGGCGACGGCAGTACTCGTTGTCGCCGCGGGTGTTTTTTTCTCCATGTACCTGACGCTCATCGTCGGAAAGCGGCTCCTCGGTACCTTCCTTATCATTGGGTTTACCCTCATATCCGTTGCAGGGAGCGTGGACTACCAGCTGGCCTCTACGGTGATTTACTCGCTGGCGCTAGGTATTGCGACGGCTGTGCTTTCCCAATGGCTGGTTTATCCATTTTTTCCAGATCGGGCCAGCTCGCCTCCGACGCCGGAGACCACACCCAGCACCGAAACCCAATCAAATTGGCTGGCACTACGTGCCACGCTTATCGTGATGCCGGCCTATCTACTGGCCCTGACCAATCCTTCGCAGTACCTCATGACTATCATGAAGTCTGTGTCCCTGGGCCAGCAGACGTCCCTGATGGATGCCCATCACGCAGGGCGTGAATTACTCGGATCGACCTTTGTCGCGGGGATAATGGCCATCGTCCTCTGGAAGCTACTGCAGTTCGCACCCACGCTTTGGATGTTCACGCTGTGGATGTTTGCCTTCGCATTTTTCGTGGGCGCGAAGCTGTACGGTCTGCTGCAAACCCGCGTGGCGCCTTCGTTCTGGGTCAATACGCTGGTGACGATGCTCATTCTTCTAGGGCCTGCTGTAGAGGACAGCGCGAACGGCAAAGATGCACTTACGGCGTTTCTGGTTCGATTCGGAACCTTTGTTGCCGTAACACTCTATGCTTGGGGGGCGCTGGCTATGCTCGAGGCCCTTCGGGATCGGCAAACCCAGAAGCGTGCCGCATTGGCCTAAACTGCTGCCGATCTCAGATTACCCTGCAGACTTTTACCGCTGCTGACGAGCCACCGCCCACGATCGCCGACCAGACTCTAGAGAGCACTCCGGGGTTTCCGCCAACTCGATGCTCCGCATCGGCGCGATGGCTATCCTCGTCGTCGAGGAAGCTTTGCAGCAAATCAGTAATCGAGGAGAGGTCGCCATTACCTTCCAAATAATCCAGCTGTTCCTGGTAGTGGATGACGACAAACCGCTCTACGGCCTCGATGGTGCGATAGACTCCCGCACGTCCTCCAAGCAGCGACACGGCGCCAAGACTCCAGCCAGCGACCCGCCAAAGAAAAATGAGGCGGCTCTTTTCATGCTTTGGCAGCCAGCTTTCAAAGGCCGATAAGTGACGCTCCTCGGTGGCGAGGTGCTCGGTGGCGAAAGCGATGATTTCCGGGTCGTGTGTGAACTTCAGAATTGCCCGATAAATGTAAACCGCCCCTGTTTCACCAGCATGGTCGGATCGCAGGTCACGGCGAAGCCGCGTGGAGAGCGTAGCTAGCGGGGGTAGCGTTTGTGGAGAGAAAGCGGCGGTCATTTCTTGATTATGAGAGGGTCATCCCTGGTAATCCACGACGTTTCAGAAAATGACCAGCTTTTGGGGCCCATCGCCCGCTGCCTTCGTAACAGAGCATGTCAGAGTCGGCTGGTTGAGTCTCAGCGATGGCCCGGCTAGGCTCTTCTCGCAGTGAATTTTAGGTCGGGGTTCCCAGTCAAAAAACCATAAGGAAACGAAATGTCAGATTCTCTTTCGACCGGCGGCAAGATCCTTCAGGGTTTATCCGCTCTTTTTGGACTCGCCATGTTTCTGGTCGGTGTGCTCTGGGTATTGTCGCCAGGCGATGCGGCAGGCGCTCTCGGGGCGTCGCTGCTGGAAGGAACGGGTCTCGCCACGCAGATCGGTGATAGCACCTCTTTCTTTTTAGGATCTGGTTTTCTCATGGCCTATGGCGCCATCGCCCGGAACCCTGCGCTACTCACCACTGGAGGTGTACTTATAGGAATGGTCGCGCCTGCGCGTCTCATCGCCTGGCAGTTCCACGGCGCAGCACTCACCCTTGACGCCATCATTCCGGAGATTGTGATGCTCGTCGTTACGCTAAGTGCCGCTCGAGCGATGCGCTCGGCAGGCTGACTCGACGCGCGTTGAACTATCTTGCCCATGCACTGCTAGCAGAGCCCTATGAGCACAGCCTCATTGGGAACATTGCGGGCGATCTGATCAAGGGGCCCCTCGCGCGCCATAATCTTCACCCGCGAGTGGCCCAGGGCGTGCGAAGGCATCGGGCTATTGACGCGCTAACGGACAGTCATCCACTGCATCGGGAGTTGAGGGCGCTGTTTCCCGGCGTTCATCGACGAACCTCCGGCATTGTTCTCGATGTGCTTTTCGATCACTTCCTCTGCGCTCACTGGGAACGCTTCTGCGTCTGGCAACTGGACGAGTTCACTGCAGGGGTTTACGCCGCGCTCCGACGTCGGCAGGCGCCGCTGCCTGAACCGCTCGTAGAGCGACTCGATGGATGGGTATCAGCCGACTGGCTACGCGTTTGTGAAACCCGGAGCGGGCTGGACGCCGTGCTGCTTCGACTTGAGAAACGCCTGAGTGGTGGGATACCCCTGTCGGAGTCCCTGGATGCAGTAGATCATCGGTGGGCGCGCATGGAGCAGGGCTTCCATGAGATTTTCGGCAGTATCCAATTGCAAACGCAAGGCATGTAGCCCCCATGCCATGAACGGTGGACCGTAGCTATGAATGCACTCCGTATTTTTCTTATTGTCGCCGCAATCGCGATCTACGCCGTAACCGCGATCGCAGTCGCGGGTCACGGACTCAACTGGCCCGCCGTCGCCATCGGCGACTTGATGGCGGGGAACTGGCGCAGTCAGTTTGATGTCGACTTTATTCTCTACCTGTTGATCGTCGCATGTTGGATATGCTGGCGAGAGGGTGGTGGCGCTCGAGGACTTTCTCTTGGCGTTATCAGTATTGTGATGGGCGGAATGTTTGCCTTTCCATACCTGTTACTGGCGATTACCCGATCTGCCGGTGATCCTCTAAACGTGTTGATGGGCGTCCATGCCCGATTGCTGGAGCGCCCATGAGTATGACCCTGACAGCTGAACTTAGCCTGTATCCGCTTCGTGAAGACTACGTGGCGGTGATCCTCGAATTCATTGAAGGGCTTAAGCCGCACGCCGAAATCACCGTAAAGACTAATGCCATGAGCACCCAGCTCGTGGGCCCCCATGACAAGGTGATGAGCGCCGTAAGCGAAACCCTCAAGCTCAGCGCTGAACGGTTTGGTATGCAGGTGTTGGTTTGCAAGTTCATTGCGGCGGAGCTGGAAATCTAGAAGTCCCACGGTGAGCAGCGCGGTCGAGTACAATCGCGCGCCATGAGCATGCGAGGTCAGGAAATTCGACGGGCGGTACTAGATACCTTGCCCCTCTTTGTGCCTGCGATCCCCTTTGCACTGGTTTTCGGGTTGGTGGTTGGGGAATCGGGCATCGCACCATGGCTGGGCTGGAGCTCCTCACCAATCATCTTTGGCGGCGCCGCGCAGATCACCCTCATTAGTCTTCTGGGCGAGGGCGCGTCCGTCGCCGCGGCCGTTACCGCAGCGCTGATTGTTGGGGCCAGACACCTCCTGTACTCCGTGACTATGGCTCCACGATTTCAGGAGCAGCCTCGCTGGTTCCGATTTGTCGGTCCCTACGTTCTCATTGACCAGGTGTTTGCCCTGACCATGCTGCGACGGGACGCCGATCCGGACGCGTTTCGCGTTTACTTTTTGGCAACGGGAGCCAGCTTCTGGTTCCTGTGGATGGTCTTTACCGCCGCTGGCCTGTTCATTGGGCCAGTGATCCCCGAGTCCTGGGAGCTGACCTTCGCCGCCCCTGTGCTTTTTATGGGGCTCCTGGTCACTGCCATTGATCGATGGGAGAAGGCTTTGGTCGCTATTGCGGCCGGCCTTGTGACTGTTTTCTTTGCCGATATGCCGAATCGATCCGGGTTGCTCCTGGGCGCCATCCTCGGCGTTGCCCTGGGTCTGCTGCTTGAGCTGAGGCGTCGGCCGTGAGCACTTTTCTCGCTATCGTGCTCGCCGGTATCGGTACTTACACGAGCCGTGCGCTGTTTATTGTCGCTCTGGCAAACCAGCGCTTTCCGCCCCTGGCATTGAAAGCCCTGGAATACGTGGCACCAGCCGTGATGGGCGCGCTTATCGTGTCCATGCTCTCCACACCCGCGGGAGCGGTGTTGATCGGTGCTCCCGAGCTATCAGGTCTTTCGGCGGCCGCCCTGGTGGTCTGGAAGACCCGCAATCATATCTACACGCTTGTTGCCGCTATGGCGGTGTTCTGGATTGTCGGAGCGGTGTTTTAGCAGTCCTTCGTCGAAGATCCGGCGGCACACAAAAGCCCCCGGAAGTTGCGCCTAACACTGAGTGCTCAGATGCACCTCCCGAGGGGTTTGCTGCTTCAGGCGCCGCATTCGACGGTGCCCAGATTGATGGACTTCTGCTCCGAGCGTATGCGAAGACCCAAACCGACGGTTACCGCGATGAGTACCGGGGCGAAGAGAGCGATGAGCCCATAGAGTGTCCACTCCATCCCCCGGTTGTCCAGCGCCCAACCCAGTATTGGACCGGTAACGATGAAGACCGACCGCACCGCCAGGCTCACCAGCGAGTTCACCGTGGCCCGGAAGTCGCCAGGAATCCGTCGATTCAGTGCCTCGTAGAAAAGCGTCAGACTCATGCCCCGGCTCATCTGAATCGCAAAACCAAAGAGCACGCCGGTCCAGCCACCGAAGATCGCCATCCCCATGAGGCCGACAAGCGGTAGTATCGCCGTTGCCAGCAGCAAACGACGCCAGCCGAAGCGTGTCTCCAGGTATCCCGCGTAGCGGGCCGCCACGCTCACGGTGATCGCATAGATCGCCCAGATGTAGCCGAAGTTGGCGACGTCGATGCCCTGAATCTCCCAGTATTTTTGGTAGATCCAAAACGCGTAGAGAGCCAACAACCCGAAAGCCCCGATTGCCAGAACGGTCCACAGAACGACCGGCTGCCCGCGAACAAGCATGTTCACAATGGCCTGTGTGTTCGCCGAATGACCCTGAGTGAGCGTGGGCCGCGGTGATTCCACGAGGAATCGACCCAGCATCAGTGGCACAAAGCCGCAAATCGCCTGAACCGCGATCAGGAGCTTCATGTCACCCATGGCCAGGAGCAGTCCCGCTCCAACACCGGCGATACCCGAGGCCCCCGCTTCGACAGCGATGAGCCGACTCAGCGACTTGCTCGCACCTGCGGAATTCTCGCCCGAATCTTCCAGAAGCTTCTCCGAATCGTAGAGAAGCGCCAGGTCGGCACCGGAGATAAGGCTGATGCCGATACCCAGCAGGAACTCATAGACGAGAAAGTCTGCGAAGCCATCGGCCCATACCAGCCACAGAAACCCAAGACCGTTGATACCGGAGCCCAGCAGAATGGCCCGGCGCCGCCCCCAGATATCGGCAATGTAGCCGGAGGGGACTTCGAAACAGGCGATGGTGAGGGCGTACAAGGCCTGGGTTTGGAGAATCTGGGACATGGACAAGCCATGCGCCTGCACCAGCGGCACGAATACAGGCACGCTCAGCACGAAGGCATGAAAGAAGCCCATCGTGTAGAGAATGTTTGAATTGATTTTTAATGACCGTTGCACGGCACTCACCTTGTTTCCTGCGAGAGCCCGAACTTGGGAGGTTTTTCTGGTCTGAAACGAAAAAGGCCTCCGAAGTCTGGGATCTCGGAGGCCTTTTCTGTAATCCTGTTTGGGTTACCTAATTTGCTTCCTCGACCCGGTCGTCTTGCGCTGCTTCGATGTGAATACGCAGCGATGCGACGGGCACAGCACGGCATCCACCGCCGCGATAAGCGGGGTGCGCATGCTCTTATTGCTGTATTCGTAATTGCTCATGTTTGTCCTGCAGGCGTTCACTACCTGCTGCCATCCGAAACTGTGTGTCGTTCTAAGAGATTTACTGCTTTCGCATGCGCGCTATTCACATTTGCCCATGGATTGGGCGGCGACGAACGCGAAAAATGGCTTTGCCCGACGCCCTCATGCGGCGCCGGGGGATCATACTCCATGATGACGGGTGACGGTGCAATCTATTCGCGGTTGGATGCGACTTTTTTACGCCGAATTGTTCTATGCTGGATCATCAAAACACTGTTTTGCCGGAGAAAACACATGATTGGGTACTTGATTGTCGGAACAAATGACCTCCCCAGAGCGGCTGCTTATTACGATGCGTTGTTCGCGCTAGTAGGTGGCGCACGCATGATGGGCGATGACACCTTTGTCGCCTGGACCAACGGCAAGGCGGGCGCAGCCTTTGCGGTGAGCAAGCCCTTTGACGGCAATACAGCCACGGTGGGGAATGGCTCCATGGCCGCAATTAGCGTTGCGACGGAAGACGACGTGAAAGCGGTTTACGCCAAGGCCATTGAACTTGGCGGCACGGACGAAGGCGAGCCCGGCCCCCGTGGAGACAACTTCTACGCCGGCTACTTCCGCGACCTCGATGGCAACAAGCTGAATGTTTACCTCGCGCCATAGAGCCAAAGCGAGCAAACCCTAAGCGAGGATTGGCGGAGCGGACCTCAGACCACGGTGTCGGCGATTCTCTCTAGCATCGCTGACTACTGCATCTTGTATCCGGTTATCTTGGGGATTCGGAAGCTCCCAACACCAATGGCAGACGCGAGCGGCGTGTACTCATACTTGCGGTAGTAGTACCCACTCACGCAATGCGCTAATGTCCCTCTGACCATGCTCAGGGGCGAGCTTCATGGGTTTTTTTAATGAATTAAAGCGCCGTAACGTTTTTCGGGTTGCTGGCGTTTATGCGGTTGTTGGGTGGCTACTGATGCAGGTGGCCGCTGCACTCGAAGACGCGGTGAATCTTCCGGCCTGGTTCGACGGCATGGTGGTTTCCCTCCTTCTCATCTGCCTTCCGCTCGCGCTGATCTTTGCGTGGGCCTTCGAGCTTACGCCCGAAGGGCTGAAGCGCACTGCACAGGTTTCGCCCGAAGACAGCATCACCAATCAAACTGCTTCGAAACTCGACTTTGTCCTCATCATGGCACTGTTGGTTTTCGCTGGCGCCATGATCGTACCTCGTTTTCTTGAGCAGCCGACGGTCGTGCATGCGCAGAGCGATGCTGAGGGTGGTGAAGCAGAGGTCTCCTCAAAAGCCGACGCTTCCATCGCTGTATTGCCCTTCGCGGACCTGTCTCAGCAGCAAGATCAGGAATATTTCGCTGATGGCATTTCGGAGGAGCTTCTCAATGTGCTGGCGCAGGTCGCTGGTATGAAAGTCGCAGGCCGAACTTCGTCCTTCGCGTTCAAGGGGCGCAACGAAGATTTGCGGGAGATTGGGCGCGTGCTCGGTGTGGCCCATATTCTCGAGGGGTCTGTGCGTTCTCAAGGCGACAAGGTGCGCGTTACGGCGCAGCTAATACAAGTGAGCGATGGTTTTCATCTCTGGTCCGGGACCTATGATCGAGATCTGACCGATATCTTCGCCGTTCAGGACGACATCGCTGAGAAGATTCTCGTTGCGATGAAAGCCCGGTTGACGGTTGGGGAAGCGCCGACGTTTGTCGCCGCGGTACGCACAGATATCTCAGCCTACAACTTGTTTCTTGAATCGCGAGACCTAGTCTTTACGCGCGTACCAGAAAAGATGGAGCGGGCCGTGGCGCTCCTAAACGAAGCGATCGATATCGATGAAGGCTACGCACCGGCATATGCCCTAAGAGCCAAGGCGCTCACCTTGCTTTCAGATCTTCCGGGATCTTACGGGTCGATCCCCGCGAAGGATGCGCTGAGCCGGTCCAGAGAGGATATTGAAAAGGCCCTAGCGCTGGATCCGGAGCTTGCTGATGCCCACGCTGTCCTGGGATTAATCAATGCAGATACAGGGCGGCCTGACTTCGCGATTTCGAGCCTGCGCCGCGCGTTGGAACTCAACCCCAATTCCCTTGATGCCCGCAATTGGCTGGGGATAGCACTCTCTTACAACGGACGGCTTCGTGACGTCACGGAACAGCTCAAAAAGCTCGTTGAGATCGACCCCCTGTATCGCCCCGGTGTGAACAATACGATCAACTACTGCGCGGAAATTGGAGACCTCGAAACAGCGAGGCGTGTGGCGGAGCGCTATATCTCATCGGCGAAGGATCCAACGGACGCGATTCGCATGCGCGTGATACTGATGACAACGCTGGGTGAAAGTGTCTCTGAGGCTATAAAAGTGCAGGAAAGCATTCCCCTGGCCGAATTGGATACGGCCGAAACGTCGTCACTTCGCTTTGCCTATCTCACGCTGGGAATCGCCGAAGAGTACCGTGGTGCAGCAGAACAGCGGCCGGTTTTTCGGCCGTGGGAGCTTCTAAACAGTGGTGACGGTACGCAAGCGATAGAGCTTGCCGAGGCTGCGGTGCAAGAGTTTCCCGACTACTTCATCGCCCACACCGTATACGTCAACATCCTCGGGATCCTCGGTAGGCACGAGGAAATCGCCGAGTATTTTCAGCAGGAGTACGATGGCGATCTCGAGCGGTATTCGACGCTCTTGCGGCCATCGATGAATGTGGACCCACCGCCCTATGCACCCCTGGCACTCGCTATGCGTGAGACCGGAAACGAAGAACTCTACAAGAGGATCATGCAGCGTTGGCGTTTTACCATCGACATGTTTCGCGCGGGCGGATCCGTTTCCCCAGCCCGCGATCTTGACGAAGTGGCCTATTACGGGGTTCTGGGTGACGCCGACAAGGTGATGGAGTTTTTGGAGCTCGCCGCGAGCAAGACAGCGGTCCTGTCGGTAAACGACTTCGTGGGTCCCTATCTTGATGTCGTGAAAGACGATCCGCGGTTTTTGGCCTTGAGGGCCGCAAATCTGGAAATAGTCAATGCGGAACGGGATGCTTTGGGTTACCAGCCACTCCCTGAATCCTATTTCGACAGCGCGGCAAGCAGCCTGACGCTGTAAGGTAACAACGGGCAATCAATCATAGGCCTTGGAACCGGCGTTGTTCGCATAGGCACCCTGTCGCCGCGCCAGGCCCCGAAGCAACCGGGCGTTGGGCCTTGTCATTACGTAGAAATTGTTCGCTATGAGAGGTTGTCGCGGATACCTCAATGCACTGCTATGCCTGAACGTCATGCCGATGCGGCGACGATCCTCGCAGGTTTAGGAGCACATTGGGTTGGCCCGTAGGCCTGCAATCATGGCCGCGGGAGCTCACGGGGCGCCATCTTGTGGCTAACAATCACAAACCATCCCCAAAGGGACTAAAAAGGTGGTCAAAAAAATGGCCGGGGCGAAGAGGGTGCCCCGACCACAGGAGAGAAGCGTTGCTCAGATCAGCGTGAGGTCGTCTTCGGTGACCAGCACGTCAATCAGGGTGACAGAATCACCGGGCGCGAAGCTGATGAGTGTGTCATCGAGCAGTCCGTCTCCGTCGCCGTCAAAGGCGCGCACACGGCCAATCTGCATGCCATCGCGCAGCGCGAGTAGATCCTCCTCGGGATTGAAGTCCATGATCACGTCGTTGCCCTGCCAGGGTGCGAAGGCGAAGGTGTCCTGACCTTCGCCGCCGATGAGCACATCATTGCCATCGTCGCCGAACAGCCAGTCGTCTCCGTCGCCACCCTCAAGAGTTTCGCCTGCGGCTGTGCCATACAACTCCTCCGCGACAACCTGTGCGCTCGTGGGACCGGCTGTGCCCGGATCTTCACTGGGCATTTCGACCTCCAACGCCTCTTCGGCGAGGAAGAGGACTTCGCCGGGTGTGAGGGGTCGATCGAGGATCATGAAATCACTGATTTCGCCGTCGAGGTATTCCTTGAGGTTGTCGAGGCTGCCGTTCTTGCGGGTGGTCGTGCTGGCGCC
>JBCDGU010000012.1:0-122624 GCA_038750875.1 Pseudomonadota bacterium
GAAGCAGGTCTTGGGGAACTTCAGCAGCATGTTGACTCTCTAATCACCATTCCGAACGAGAAGTTGCTGGAGGTTTTGGGCAAAAATACCAGTCTCTTGGATGCCTTCAAAGAGGCCAATGATGTATTGTTGGGCGCGGTTCAAGGTATCGCTGACCTCATCATTCGCCCGGGCATGATCAATGTCGATTTCGCGGATGTGAGAACGGTAATGTCCGAGATGGGCATGGCCATGATGGGAACGGGAAGTTCTCGCGGTGAGAACCGGGCGCGTGAAGCAGCCGAGCGCGCTATCAATAGCCCGCTGCTGGACGATATCGATCTGGAAGGCGCACGCGGGATCCTGGTAAACATCACCGCTGGACTGGACCTCTCCCTTGGCGAGTTCTCCGAGGTGGGTGACACCATTGAGGAATTTGCCTCCGAAGAGGCGACAGTCGTGGTCGGGACGGTGATAGATCCCGAAATAAGCGACGAATTGAAAGTGACGGTAGTAGCTACGGGACTGGGCGGAGCCGCCTCCCGGGCAACGTTGCAGGTGGTGGAAACGCCTCGGGCGGCAAAAGCGGATCCTATGCAGACGCCGAGCGAAGACGCTGATCCGCTGACTGCTCCGGACTACCGCGATTATGAGAGGCCACCGGCACGCCGTAGTGCGGCACGGGGCTCAGCGGCAGCTGCGACAGCGGAGAAGCTGGGTGATGACTATTTTGACATCCCCGCTTTCCTCAGACGCCAGGCGGATTGATCGACCGGGGTTTGGGACATGCTTCGCGGCAGATGGTTTGCGGAGATTGGCTGACTAGTCAGCCCGGTTAATACAACCGATCGCTCCCTCCGGGGCGTCCCAAATGGGGCCCGACGGAGAGCCAGCAGGCGCTGGGAAAGTGATAAAAAGTGGTAAATGAGTAATGGGTGATGGACGCAGTGTGCTCCAAAGCCCCAGCTCGGTGGCGCTGCTGAAGATTGATTGCAAATTGCAATACGGTTGTGTTGCGGGGGACGCGGAAGCGGGCCGAGATGTCTGACAAGACGACGGAACGCCAGGCGTTGTGACAAGGAGGTTTTATGATTCGACAGCGGACGTTGCGCAACGCCATTCGGGCGACCGGCGTAGGTTTGCATACGGGTGAGAAGGTCTACCTGACGCTGGCGCCTGCGCCGGTTGATACGGGTATTGTCTTCCGTCGTGTCGATCTCGATCCTGTGGTGGAGGTGCCTGCAAGTGCCTCCAACGTGGGTGACACCACCCTGTCGACCACCCTGGTCAGCGATGATGGTCATCGTGTGTCCACGGTCGAGCATCTCCTTTCAGCGATGGCAGGACTGGGCATTGATAATGCGTTCGTCGATGTCAGCGCCAGCGAAGTTCCCATTATGGATGGCAGTGCCGGTCCGTTCGTGTTCCTGATCCAATCTGCGGGAATCGAGGAGCAGAACGCGGCAAAAAAGTTCATACGCATCAAGCGGCCCATTACGGTGGAGGAAGGAGACAAGGTAGCCAGCTTTCTTCCCTTTGACGGCTTTAAAGTCTCCTTCACCATCGACTTCGATCACCCCGTTTTCCGCGATCGCACGGCGCATGCGGAAATCGATTTCTCAAGCACCTCTTTCGTCAAAGAAATCAGCCGGGCGAGAACGTTCGGCTTTATGCATGAGATTGAGTACCTCCGCTCAAAGGGTCTGGCCCGGGGCGGAAGCGTCGACAACGCCATCGTTGTGGACGAGTATCGAATCCTCAACCAGGACGGCCTCCGCTACGACGACGAATTCGTGAAGCACAAGGTCCTGGACGCCATTGGCGATCTCTATCTACTCGGCTACAGCCTGATTGGCGAGTTCCGGGCCCACAAATCTGGCCATGCGCTCAATAACGCCTCTCTGCGTGAGCTCATGGCAACTCCTGATGCCTGGGAGATGGTCACCTTTGACGATCCAGAACAGGCTCCGATTTCCTACGTCAGCACCCCCGCGGTCGCTGTTTGACCGCAAATTCATCCGCCCGCGCCCAAAGGGCGGGCAAGATATGGGAAAATGTCCCTCTCAGGCGCGTAAGTGCTTGATAGCGCTGTGGATCGTCCCCATATAAGCTGCACAACCCCAACTTAGCCCGCCCAGGAACAGGTCGCAGGTCGCGCCCGTCAGAACACGCCCATGATCACGTCAGCTCTCAAGAAAGTCTTCGGTACCCGCAACGACCGCGAACTCAAGCGCATGCGGAAAACCGTCAAGCAGATCAACGCCCTGGAAGAATCCATGGCCGCGCTCGATGACGCTGCCCTGGCCGCGAAGACCGATGAGTTCCGCCAGCGTCTGATCGATGGCGAGACACTGGACAAGTTGTTGCCGGAAGCATTTGCCGTGGCGCGTGAAGCGGGCAATCGCGTCATGAGCATGCGCCACTTTGATGTGCAGCTCATCGGTGGCATGGCACTCCATGAAGGCAAAATTGCCGAGATGCGCACCGGCGAGGGTAAGACCCTCGTTGCAACGTTGCCGGCTTATCTGAATGCCCTTACGGGACACGCGGTACACCTTGTAACGGTGAACGATTATCTGGCGAGTCGTGATGCGGCCTGGATGGGTCCGCTCTACAACTTCCTCGGTTTGAGTGTCGGCGTCGTTCGCTCGGGCCAGGCCCCAGAAGAAAAGCGCCTCGCCTACCAGTCCGACGTCATCTACGGCACCAACAATGAGTTTGGCTTCGATTATCTGCGTGACAACATGGCGTTCTCCAAGCAGGACAAGCTGCAGGGTGAACTCGCCTTTGCCATCGTTGACGAAGTGGACTCCATCCTCATCGATGAGGCCCGCACGCCGCTCATCATCTCGGGCGCAGCGCAGGATTCCTCCGAGTTGTACAAGCGCATCAACAAACTGGTGCCGCAGCTGCAGCCTGAGGACGAAGGTCAGGAAGGTCACTACACCGTTGACGAAAAAACGCGGCAGGTGGAGCTGAACGAGAGTGGCCACGAGTTTGTCGAGGATTTGCTCGTCCGTGAAGGCCTCCTTGAGGAAGGTGACAGTCTTTACGCATCCACCAACCTGTCTCTGCTTCACCACGTTCATACGGGGCTACGAGCTCACGCGATGTTCCAGCGTGATGTGGAGTACATCGTGCAGGGCGGTCAGGTTGTACTCATCGATGAGCACACGGGCCGCACCATGCCCGGTCGTCGACTCTCGGAGGGTCTTCACCAGGCCATCGAAGCCAAAGAGGGCGTGGCCATTCAGAGTGAGAGCCAGACGCTCGCCTCCACGACCTTCCAGAACTATTTTCGCATCTACAGCAAGCTTGCCGGGATGACCGGTACTGCGGATACGGAAGCCTTTGAATTCCGCCAGATCTATGGCCTTGAAGTCATCGTTATGCCCACCAACAAACCGATGGTGCGTGACGATATGAACGACCTGGTTTATCTCACTCGAGAAGAAAAGTTCGACGCCATACTCGAGGACGTCAAACACTGCATGGAAATCGGCGCCCCCGCCCTTGTGGGTACGGCTTCCGTCGAGACGTCCGAAGAGCTCTCTGGGCGCTTCAAGAAAGCCAAGATTGCACACAAGGTGTTGAACGCCAAGTACCACGAGCAGGAGGCTGAAATCATCGCCCAGGCGGGGCGCCCCGGTGTGGTGACCATCGCAACGAACATGGCCGGCCGTGGAACGGACATCGTCCTGGGTGGCAGCCTTGAGGCTGAGATGCGGCAGGCAGGCGACGTAGACGATTCGCGTCGTTCAGAAATGGAAAGGGATTGGGAAGGCAGGCACGCAAAAGTGCTTGAGGCAGGTGGTTTGCACATTCTAGGCACGGAGCGCCACGAGTCCCGCCGTATTGATAACCAACTCCGCGGTCGTGCCGGGCGCCAGGGCGACCCAGGTGTTTCACGTTTCTACCTGTCCCTCGAAGATAATCTGATGCGCATCTTTGCGTCTGATCGCGTGAAGAACTTCATGCAGGCGCTGGGCATGGAGAAGGGCGAGGCCATCGAGCACCGCATGGTGACCAACGCCATCGAGAAGGCTCAGCGAAAAGTTGAAGGACGTAACTTCGATATCCGTAAGCAGCTGCTCGAATATGATGATGTCGCCAACGACCAGCGCCAGATCATTTATCAGCAGCGTAATGATCTGCTGGACGAGGCCGATATTGCAGAGACCATCTCCGCGATTCGCAAGGACGTGGTGAACGAAGCGATCGACAGCCACATCCCGCCCATGAGTGTGGAGGAGCAGTGGGATATTCCCGGACTCGAGAAGCACCTGGAGGCGGAGTTCGCCGTGAGCCTGCCGGTGCAGCAGTGGCTGGATGAAGACGAGCGACTCCACGAGGAAACGATTCGCGAGCGAATCGGTGAGGCCGTGCAGGCCGCGTACGACGAAAAAGCCGAAAGCGTCGGTCCCGATATGCGTCGCATCGAGAAGCAGATCATGCTGCAGGTGCTCGACACGCTGTGGAAAGAACACCTGGCGACTATGGATCACCTCCGCCAGGGGATCCACCTGCGCGCCTATGCCCAGAAGAACCCAAAGCAGGAGTACAAGCGAGAGAGCTTCGAGCTTTTCCAGGATCTACTGAGCAACCTCAAATACGAAGTGATTAAGTTCCTGAGTCATGTGCAGATTCAGCGACGAGACGAGGCAGAGCTTATTGAACAGCGCCGACGTGAGGCGGCAGAGAAAGCCAAGATGGCCTTCCAGCATGCGAAAGCATCCGCAATGGCTTCAGATCCCGAAGCGGCCGCGGCCGGTGCGGAGCCGGAGACCGCTCCCGCAGCTCAAACGGTTACTCGCGATCAACCAAAGGTCGGCCGCAACGAGCCCTGTCCCTGTGGAAGTGGAAAGAAGTACAAACACTGCCACGGCGCTCTCTAGCCGTGTCGGGCGAATCGTCGCAGGATACGGACGCCTCTATTGCAGGTGTTCGTCTTGCAACGGTCGAAGCGGGCATCCGTTATCCCGATCGGCGGGACTTGGTCGCCATCGCTTTTGATGAGGGTGTGGTGGCCAGCGCGGTGTTTACGCGAAATGTATTCTGCGCAGCTCCCGTCCAGATCGCCCGTGATAACCTGACAGCCTGCGGGTTCTCCCCAAAGATACTGCTGATCAACACCGGCAATGCCAACGCGGGTACCGGTGACCCCGGGCTTAAGGCGGCCATGGACTGCTGCCAGGCGGTCGCCGAACAGGCCCGGGTGCCTGTCAGCTCCGTGCTTCCATTTTCCACCGGGGTTATTGGTGAAGATCTTCCTGTGGATCGGATCACCGATGCGCTGCCGAGTCTTGTAGGAAGCCTTGCCGCTGACGGATGGTCGGCGGCGGCGGAGGGCATCCTGACAACGGATACGCGCCCAAAGTTGAGATCGAGGAGTTTCGGCGCCGGAGGTTGCGATTACCGCATCACTGGGATTGCGAAAGGATCGGGAATGATCCGGCCCGACATGGCTACCATGCTGGCGTTTATCGCGACCGATGCACCGATAGCTCAATCACTTCTGGATGAGTGCCTGCGCGAAGCGGTGGCGGAATCATTTCATCGTGTGACCGTCGATGGCGATACGTCAACCAACGATGCGGTGCTCGTGGCCGCCACGGGTGCCGCTGGTGGCAGCAGAGCGACCCATCGGGAAGAGCCTCTGGCGCAGGCATTTTTCCAGAGCCTGCGATCCTTGTGCGTTGAGCTCGCGCAGGAACTGGTTAGAGACGGTGAAGGTGCGAGTAAGTTCGTTGAGGTGGCCGTGGAAGGAGGCAGGAACTCGCAGGAGTGTCTGGATGTCGCTTTTACCGTGGCCCATTCTCCGCTGGTGAAGACCGCCCTGTTCGCCGAGGATCCCAACTGGGGACGGGTGTTGGCGGCCATTGGTCGGGCGGGCGTTGAAGACTTGGATATTGATGGCGTTCGCCTGTCCATCAACGATGTGCTCATCGCCGAGAAAGGGGCGCGGGCCTTGTCCTATGACGAGGCAGTGCTCACCGAGCGGATGAGTGGCACGGATCTGCGCCTTCTCATCTCTCTTGGGCGCGGTGACGCTCGAGATACGGTTTGGACGACCGATTTCTCCTACGACTACGTCCGCATCAACGCCGAGTATCGCAGTTGATGGCAGCATCGCCATGCACAGCTATTCACGTCGCGGTGGCCGTCGTCATCGATGGCGAGGGTCAGGTGTTGATTACCCAACGGCATAAAAACAGCCATCAAGGTGGCCTTTGGGAGTTTCCAGGCGGCAAGGTGGAGCAGGGCGAAACGCTTGGCCAGGCCTTGCTTCGCGAGCTCAGCGAGGAGCTCGATATTCGCGTGGATGCACACTCGCCACTGTTAGAGATCACCCATGACTATGGTGATAAACGCGTCCTGCTGGATGTCCACCGTGTCACGGCGTTCTCGGGGACACCGCGACCGATGGAGTCTCAACCCATGCTCTGGGTGGCGATCCGTTCCCTAAAGGATTACCAGTTTCCGGATGCGAACGCTGCGATCATTGACACACTGCTCGCCGACGAACGCTAACCGCCGGTTTTCTTCCCTTGAGAAGGCCATTCGAACGGCCTTCTAGCCGCCATCGGTGACTGTGCGCGTATCCAAGGCCGTTGTGCCCATTGGCGTCTCAAGACGCCGCACTGTGTTCAGCGAGCCGTAGCAGTTTCTGGTGCAGAGCGTCTGCCGCGTCATGCAACTCGCTCAGGGTGCCGCTGTTGTCGATGATCGTATCCGCCTGAGACCGGCGCTTTTCTCGCGGCAGTTGCGCAGCCATGATCGAGCGGACGAGTTCTTCGTTGTTGTTGTCCCGTGACATGGTGCGTTGCAACTGGGTTTCCTCGGAAACATCCACAACCACCACATGCCCGACAAAGCTCTTTTGGCTCCCTTCCAGTAACAGGGGAGAGCTCAGGATTACATAGGGCCCGTCGCTGGCGGCCAACTGGGCTGCGATGCTTTTCCCAATAAGTGGGTGGGTCAATGCTTCCAGCCACTGCCGTTGCTCCGGATCCTCGAACACGATTTTTCGCAACGCCGCTCGATCGAGTGCGCCGTTCTCAAGGAGAATCTGCTTGCCAAAGCGAACTGCGATGGCGTCGAGCGCCGGACTGCCAATGTCGACGACTTCCCGAGCGACCACGTCCGCATCAACGATATCGATGCCGCGGCTGGCCAGGCGATCTGTCAGGGCACTCTTACCGCTTCCGATCCCACCGGTGACTCCCACAGTGAGTGCGCTCAAAAGCCGCCACCCAAAAAGGATTGGGAAATGAGGTCGCCCCAAAGCAGCATGATCCATCCCGCCATGGCGAGATAAGGCCCGAAAGGCAGGGCCTGGGAGCGATCTTTGCCACTGAGGGTGAGTATGAGAATGCCCAGCACGGCGCCGACGGCCGAGGAGAGAAGGATAATCATGGGCACGGCCTGCCATCCCATCCACGCTCCGAGAGCAGCGAGGAGTTTAAAGTCCCCAAAGCCCATTCCTTCTTTGCCGGTGGCGAGCTTGAACAACCAGTACACACTCCAAAGAATCAGGTATCCGGCGGTGGCACCGATCACGGCATCTGCGAGGACTACGTCGCCATAGAGTAGATTGAATAGCAGGCCCGCCCATAGCAGCGGCATGGTGATGTTGTCGGGGAGAAGTTGGGTGTCGATGTCGATAACAGACAGAGCGATGAGTGCCCAGGTGAGCAGCAGGTAGGCGGCCAGTTCCGCTGACCACCCGGTGTAGACGGCGACGACGATGGACATCACTGCCGTCATCGCCTCAACGGCGGGGTAGCGCCAACCAATGACGGCGCCGCAGTTGTCACAGCGGCCGCGCAGAATCAGGAAGCTGATAAGCGGGATGTTCTGCCAAGGCTTAATGGGTGCTTTACACGCAGGGCAGTGAGATCCAGGAAATGAGAGGGAGAGCGGCTCCTCTTCGGTTCCCGCTTCTAATTCGAGGAGTGCGCGGCAATCGCGGCTCCATTCACGCTCCAGTATTACGGGTAGGCGTAGAATGACCACGTTCAGAAAGCTGCCGACGAGAAGACCGAGCAATCCTACGATGGCGCAGAGATAGGCCGGGTTCGCGATCAGGAATACGCTGAGGGTGACAGGTTCGTCAGCCATTGGGATAGGTCAGCTATACAGCTATACAGCTATTGAGAGGAGCGAGCGCGGAGTTCGAAATGGTAGGGTCGATCAGATGACCGAGCCCAGCATGAAGAT
The DNA here is from genome assembly GCA_038750875.1 of Pseudomonadota bacterium. Lineage (GTDB taxonomy): Bacteria > Pseudomonadota > Gammaproteobacteria > Pseudomonadales > Halieaceae > Congregibacter. The sequence continues at coordinate 8,200 of JBCDGU010000012.1, forward strand.
CGGCAGGTACATGGCCACCATGAGTCCACCAACGAGGATTCCCAGCACTGACATGATCATGGGTTCCATGAGGGAGCTCAGGCTTTCCACCGCATTATCGACCGCCTCTTCGTAGTGGTTAGCGACTTTGTCGAGCATCTCATCCAGTTGGCCTGACTCTTCCCCGATGGAGATCATCTGCAGGAGCATATTGGGGAATAGGCCAGTGGCTTTGACCGAGTTATAAAGCGTTGTACCGGTGGTGACGTCATCGCGAATTTGGAGGATTGCCTTTGAGTAAACGGAGTTGCCGGCAGCGCCTGCCGTTGATTCCAGAGCTTCCACCAGCGGCACACCGGCGCTGAACGTCGTGGATAAGGTTCGGGAGAAGCGTGCGACGACCGCATCATGCACGATGCCGCCAAAAATCGGAGCGCGCAGTAAGAAGCGATCAATCGCTTCGGCGAAGGCGACGGACCGGAGCCTTAGCTCCTTGAATAAATAAACGGAGCCGATGATGCCGATAAGAATGATGAACCACCACGCCTGCATAAGATCAGACAGATGCAGCACGAATAGGGTGAACGCTGGCAAATCTGCACCGAAGCTTGAAAACGTTTCTGCAAACTGCGGGACTACGCGAACGAGCAGTATGCCCGTGACCACGAGCGCGACCACAACAACCGCGGTAGGGTAGGTCAGTGCCTTACGAATCTTCGCCTTAAGCTGCTCAGTCTTTTCCTTGTAGGTTGCCACCCGATCAAGCATCACTTCCAGGGTACCGGCAGATTCACCTGCACCCACGAGTGAACAAAAAAGCTCATCGAAGTGTCTGGGATACTTTCCCAGTGACGGAGCGAGGCCGCTGCCCGCGGCAACATCATTTTTGATGCTGTTGACGAGGTCTCGCATCGTGGGGTTCTCAAGACCGTCGGCAACAATGTCGAAACTCTGAACCAGCGGAACACCCGCTTTCATCATCGTCGCCAACTGACGTGTGAAAATCGCAATATCGGCGGGCTTGATCGGTTTCTTGCGCGCGCCAAAGAGGGGTTTGGGCTTGCGCTTGACCGTGCGCGGCGTAATGCCGCGCTGTCGCAGCTGAGCCCGTGCCATCGCCTGCGTGGGTGCGTTGATCTCGCCTTTGGTCTGGCGGCCGTTTTTGTCCGTGCCGCTCCAGAGGAAAGCTTCGCTCGTCGCCGTGGTTGCCATGGTGTCCCTTCAGTTCCTAATGGGGGTGGACTCTACGGGTCTTTATCCGGTGCCCCGTCTTATTAGTCGACGGTGACACGATTGACCTCTTCAAGACTGATAAAACCTGCGGCGCATTTTCGGAGCGCCGATGTGCGAAGGTCGGGAAAGCCCGCAGCGCGCGCTGCTCGAGAGATTTCCAGGGAGTTTCCCTCAGTCATAATCAGATTGGCAATATCGGGGGTTATTTTTACCACCTCGTAGATGCCGATCCGGCCCTTGTATCCGTCTGCGCATGCATCACAACCGACAGCCTTCATGATCGTTGCGCCTTCCAGGAGCTCTTCGGTGAAGCCCTCCTTAAGCAGTGTTTCATGCGGTAAGTCCGCCGGTGTGCAGCACTCTTTGCACAGTCGACGACCGAGTCGCTGGGCAATGATCAGGCTGACGGATGTTGCGACATTGAATGCAGGAACACCCATATTCAGAAGACGGGTGATGGTTTCGGCGGCGCTGTTCGTGTGGAGCGTAGACAGCACAAGGTGGCCGGTTTGGGCTGCTTTGATGGATATCTCCGCCGTTTCAAGATCCCGGATCTCGCCCACCATGATGATATCGGGATCCTGACGCAGGAAAGATCGGAGCGCCTCCGCAAAATTCAGACCGACCTTTGGATTTACATGGACCTGGTTGATGCCCGAGAGGTTGATTTCTACCGGGTCTTCAGCGGTAGAAATATTTCGCTCGGGCTCGTTGAGAATGTTGAGGCCCGTATAAAGCGAGACCGTCTTACCGGAGCCGGTTGGACCGGTGACTAGAATCATTCCCTGGGGCTGATTCAATGCCCGCAGGTACATGGACTTCTGCTCTTCCTCGTAACCGAGCGCATCGATTCCCATCTGTGCGCTCGTGGGATCGAGTATCCGTAGCACGATTTTCTCGCCAAACAGCGTTGGGAGGGTGTTGACGCGGAAATCGATGGCCCTGTTTCGAGACAGTTTCATCTGAATACGGCCGTCCTGGGGTACGCGACGCTCGGAGATGTCCATTTGCGACATGACCTTCAGTCGCGCTGCGAGGCGTGGAGCGAGATTACGTGGGGGGCGCACGACCTCCCGCAGTACTCCGTCTGTGCGGAAGCGCACTCGATAGTCTTTTTCGTAGGGCTCGAAGTGGATGTCTGATGCGCCCTGCTTAATGGCGTCGACAAGCACTTTATTAACGAAGCGAACAATGGGGGTTTCGTCGACGCCACTCGAGTCGTCCTCACCCACCGCGTCTTCATCAACGGCCGCGACATCAATATCGTCAAGCTCCGCCGATTCGAGGTCGTCGAGCCCGCCTCCAATATCATCCTGAGCATCGACCCACTCGGAAATCGCCGACTGGAGGTCGTTTTCGTCAACCAGGATCGCTTCGGTGTTGAGGCCCGTGTGGAATTTTATTTCGTCGAGGGCCGCCAGGTTTGTCGGGTCCGACATGGCGATAAAGAGACGTTTGCCTCGGCTGTAGACCGGCAGGGCATGGTGCTTTGCAACGAGCTCTGGTTCCACAAGACCTTGCGGAAGGAATTGGGCGTCGAAGGCGGTGATGTCAAAGCGCGGCGCTCCAAACTCCTGAGATGCGATTTCGACGAGCCGTCTGCTGTCGATTTTGACTTCATCGACAAGATAGCGAACAAAGGGGACTTTTTCTTCTGCGGCAGCGGCCTGCGCCTTGCTGGCCTCCTCAGCGTTCATCAGGCCCTCAATCACGAGCCTTCCCGCGAGGCCGGAGGGTTTACCGCTGACTCTTTCGTTCATGCGTTCCTGCCCTAGTTACGCGCGGCGACCCTGGCAACTCGTGACGATGTTGAAGGTGGCCTGTGAACCGCCGACGCCGTTGAAGCGGCATCGCCCCATTTATACAGACGAGTATACCGAGGGCGACCTCATGGAAGTAGTGCTAAAGATGCGCTAGATCCATGATTATTCAGGTAAATGTTGGGATCGCATCCGTCCTTTGCTGACAATTTTTGTCAATAAGCGCCCGGGAGTGACAGCTCGCACCGATCAGTCAGCGCTCAAGACCTCCAAATCACGCGGCCTTTTAGTGGCGCAAGCCTTTGAAATAAATAAAAATTATGAAATCAATAGGGCGATTGGCCTATTTGGTGCAGTGCAATCTTCGGTTAAAAAATTACGCGGCCCGATCCGCAGACCAAATTACCGGAGGAAACATGAAGAACACTCAACGCAAAGCTCAGCAGGGTTTCACGCTGATCGAACTGATGATCGTAATCGCGATTGTCGGCATTCTCGCCGCCATCGCACTGCCCGCGTACCAGGATTACACCGTGCGCGCGCGGATGGCTGAGCCCCTCGCTATCATGGCGGAAGCCAAGACGACCATCGCCGAGTTCGCTGCAGCACGAGGCGCTATGCCTTCATCGGTCGCTCAGGCCGGTATCGTTGATAGCGGCTTTGGTGCGCAGTCCTTTGCGGCGAGCGCCACATTCAGCGCGGCGGGAAATGTTGGCACCTACCTGTTGACTCTCTCGAACAGCACGACGGCCCAGAATCAGCTCGGTGGAGCAGCGGGTCTCGTGGTGAGTCTTCAGGGAACGCTTGATAACAACACGCGACGTGTATCCTGGATCTGTGGTGATCTGACCGACACAACAGTTCCTGCGAAATTCCTGCCCGCCAGCTGCCGAGGCTAGTTCTAAACAGCAGGAAATACCATTTAAAAACCCGCTGCTGCGAATGCAGGAGCGGGTTTTTTTTATGTCTGGTAGTCACGTAGATCCAACGCGCTCAAGTCGCCTTAGGCGCCCGCGCGGGCTGCGACTCCGCCTAACTCCAAACGGTTTGTCGCGGCCGTGATATTAGCTCCTCACGATTGATGATGGCGTCGACCTATAAATCCCGCGATTATTGCGCGCGCTGAACAATGACAGAAAATCCCACCTACACCGATAGCTCAGAACACGCGTTACCAGACGCCGCAAGGCAATGGCGCCCTTTGACACCATTGCTCCTATTGCTGTGCGCCCTACCTTTCCTGCCCGGGATCGGTACGGGCTACATCTTTGACGATCTGAGCTCCGTGCAGCCGCTGGTGCGCTTACGCGCTGCGCCTGAGTTGTTCTGGGGTCTGGTGTTTGGCGATGATTCAGGGCCCCTTGGGAGGCCCCTCTCGATACTCACCTTTGCTCTGGAGCAACGATTCCTCTCGGCCTCAGCATCGCTGAGTCAGGGGATTTCCATTGCCGTTCACTGCATCAACGCGCTGCTGGTCTTTTGGCTGTTTATCCTGGCGTTCCGAGTTACAGGACTTCGAGGAGCGACCCTGTGGGCAGTGATCGCCGCGACATTGTGGGCCATCGCGCCGCAGAAGGTATCTACAGTTCTCTACATCGTTCAGCGCATGGCGATGCTCTCCACGCTCCTCGTTCTGGTTGCGACCTGTGCGTACATAGCAGCACGCTCCAGCACGAATGGCAGGAGCATTGCTGGCTTCGGAGTTGTTTGCCTTACCGCCGTAGTCCTCGCTCCCTTTGCGAAGGAGAACGGAGTGCTTGCCGTTCCGGTTATTGTATGTGCCGAGTTGTTTCTATTGCGTGATGTGGGTCGGAGCTGGGGCAGATTTCTTCGCCCCTTGGCGTGGTCGCTGTTTTGGATCGGCGGCGTTGCCTTTGTCTTCGTTGGGTGGTTTGAGTGGTCCCGTGCGGAGGTCACCTTTGCGGCGCGGGGTTTTACTTTTTTTGATCGGCTAATGTCGGCGCCAGAAATCTTGTTTGACTACGTAGCGCAGTTTTTCTTACCCCAGACTTCCCGTATGGGCATTCTTCACGACGACTGGATTCCCGTAACGCAGAGTGCGAGTTGGGCGCGTACTGTTTGTGGTGTCCTGATGCTCACAGCCATGGTGGGAAGTTTCCTTCGCGCCGCGGTCCTCGAGAAAAACTCCATGGCGGCCTTTGGTGCAGGAGTCTTTCTGATCGGTCATAGCCTCGAGAGTTTCTACTTTCCCCTCGAGCTGTACTTTGAGCACCGAAATTACTTGTCGAGCATTGGACTCGTTTTTATCGCAGCGGTGATGGTGCGTTTTGCGCTCGCAAAGCTTACCCAGCTGGGCAATGTGCTGCCGCAGGCTCTTGTCTTGATCTATCTACTGTTGACTGTGGCGGCCACCGTCAACTTGGCGTTGTGGTGGAGAACTCCGCTGATGCTGCAGCAGTACCATCTCAAGGGGCATCCCGAATCCATGCGAGTGCACGTGGAACTCGGTATGAGTTGGGCGGCCTCGGGAGATATGGAGCGCGCCGAGGAGCATGTGCAGCGCTCTTACGAGCTAAGCCGCCGCATGCCAGGTGCGCGGACGATGGGCGTGGCTGATCCGGCAATGGTTCTGGCGGCGGCGTCCTGTATGCATCCCGATACAGACTTCGATCTGTTTGATGTCTCAAGCCTGCTGGTGGAGGAAAATCCGGTCCGTACCGTCGTTGGCAGGATGTACAAGTCCCTCTATGCAGACGAGATTTGTGCGGAGGCTTCCTGGGACAAGCTCTCCAAGTGGGTTATGGAGGTCGCCCTTTACTACGAGCAAGGTAACGCGCCCGTCAGCGTGACCTCACTGATTGATTTCGCCTTTCTGGCCGAGGTGATGGGAAGGGCGTTTGATACTTATGTCTTTGCGACCATGGCGCTTTCCCAAGATGGCGATAACGTGACGGCGCTGTTGCTCCAGGCGAGGTCGGCCGTGATGCTGGGCGACTGGACGTCGTCGCGCGCGGCGATGGAGGTTCTGCGGCCAGTGTTCCAATCGGGCGCGCTGAATATCCTGGAGACCGAAGCATTTCTTGCAACCCAGCGCGCTCTGGAGAGCGTTTCTGCCCATGGCTTTGAGCACGCTGAGTCCTAAATCGGGGCTGTCTACGCGCCCCTCACATCCGATCTCGTTGTTGCTCTCTTGTTCTCTCTCTCCCCACTCGTATTGCTGTTCTTATTCCCCTGACGCTGCCCATCTGCCGCTATTGCCTTCATAGTTTCTGCAAGCTTTGGCTGACGGCGAACGACATGGAAGTTCCAAACAATCTCCCATGACGTGGCTCGCCCCTCAGGAGATTGCTAGGTTAGTATCCTCACATGATTTCAATTGTTATTCCGGCAAAGAACGAGGCGCCGACCATTGGCGCTGTCATCGATAAGATCGCGAAGCGATACCCCGACGTTGAGGTCATCGTTGTCAATGACGGGTCCACGGACAACACGGAGGCGATCGCCACCGGCGCCGGTGCAAGGGTGATTTCTCAGCCCTACAGCAAGGGCAACGGCGCCGCTATCAAGAGAGGTGCGCTAGCGGCCACCGGTGACACCATCGTTTTCATGGACGGCGATGGCCAGCACGACCCTGCTGATATTGAGCGCCTCCTCGTCCGACTCGAAGAGGGTTACGACCTTGTTGTAGGTGCCCGATCGGGGCTCAGCAATCAGGCGAGTGTTGCTCGCTGGACAGCGAACGGGTTTTACAACCGCTTTGCGAGCTGGATGGTGGGTCAGCGCATTTCGGATCTAACATCGGGATTCCGCGCCGTCGATCGACGAAAGTTCCTCAGCTTCCATTATCTACTGCCCAACAAGTTCAGTTATCCCACGACCTCAACGATGGCTTTTTACCGAGCCGGCTATTCCGTCGCTTTCGAGTCCATCAACGTTGCTCGTCGAGAGGGAAAGAGTCACATCCATTTAATGAGCGACGGCCTCCGGTTTCTACTGATCATTTTCAAGATTGGCACGCTTTACTCACCGCTGAAGATCTATTTCCCCTTCGCGATGCTTGCGGCTGGACTTGGCTTCACCAACTATTTTGCGACGGTGCTCATAACGGACTCGTGGCGGTTCACTAATATGTCAGCACTGTTAATTTCCTCGGGCGTCATCATCTTTCTCCTGGGTCTTCTTGCGGAGCAGCTTACAAATCTGCAGTACAAGGATGTCCGTGTAGACGAGGACTGATTTCAGCGGCCTCCACATTCACCCTAAAGAGGTAGGGTCCTGCACCACGCTCCGCCCTAAGATACGCCCGTTTTCAGACAGCCTGTTTTGGAGGGTGTGAAGCGATGCGTATCGGCGTTCCTAAAGAGATAAAGAACCACGAATACCGGATTGGGCTGACGCCTGCTGGCGTGACCGAACTGATCCATGCGGGTCACGAAGTGATGATCCAGAAAGACGGTGGCACCGCCATCGGCTTTGATGATCAACAGTACGTCGAAGCCGGCGCCCTCATCGCTCCAGACCCGCAGGCCATCTTTGCCCAGGCAGACATGATCGTGAAGGTTAAGGAGCCACAGCCCGAAGAATGCCGCATGCTGAGACCCGGGCAACTGCTCTTCACCTATCTGCACCTCGCGCCAGACCCCCAACAAACGGAGTTACTCATCGCGTCCGGTGCAACGGCTATTGCTTATGAAACCGTGACGGGCGCTCAGGGTGGCCTGCCCCTGCTGGCGCCCATGAGCGAAGTGGCCGGACGCATGGCTATCCAGGCCGGGTGTCATAGCCTTGAAAAAGCCCAGGGTGGTAGCGGCACTCTGTTAGGTGGTGTTCCCGGCGTCGAACCTGCAAAAGTTTTGGTCATCGGCGGCGGCGTCGTGGGCGTCAATGCGGCTCGCATGGCCATGGGTCTGGGTGCGGACGTTACCATCGTTGATCGTTCCATCAACCGACTCAAAGATCTCGATACGCTGTTTGAAGGGCGGATGAAAACGCTGTACTCCACCCGAGATGCCATTGAGCGTCATGCTCTGGCGTCGGACCTGATCATTGGCGCTGTGCTGATTCCTGGCGCCGCGGCCCCCAAGCTCATTTCCGCAGATCTCGTCACTCGCATGAAGACCGGCTCCGTCATGGTCGATGTCGCTATCGACCAGGGAGGCTGTTTCGAGACGTCCAGGCCGACGACCCATGAGGATCCCTGCTACATCGTCGATGGCGTGGTGCACTACTGCGTCGCGAATATGCCGGGTGGTGTTGCTCGTACTTCGACGCTGGCACTCACCAATGCGACATTGCCCTTTGTTCTTGCGTTGGCCAGTAAGGGCGTCAAGCTCGCGCTGGAGGAAGATCGCTTTCTGCGTGATGGACTGAACGTTCACAATGGCCTGATTACCTACCAGGCCGTTGCCAAAGCGCTTGGTTACGAATACGTGCCCGCCATGCAGGCCCTGGCGGGCCTGTGATGTTACTTCCGATGGATGCGAGGTCCCTTTTTGCTACGGGCGTGGCTGCCCTAAGTAGCAAGCCGAAAGAGTAGCCGTCTTAGACGTCGCTTAGGCGCGTAGGGTGGGGCGCCGAGTCGGTTTGCGATGAAACCAAACCCATCGGCATGCCCTCGCTCTCACGGCGCCGCTTTTGCTTCTCTCCTGCGCGCATGGAGCACCGGTTCCGTGTAACCGGAGGGTTGCTCTTTACCCAGAAATATCAGGTCGCTGGCTGCCTGAAAGGCGATGCTCTTGTCGAAATTGGGGGCCATGGCTTGGTAGCTGCTGTCGTGGGAGTTCTGCTCGTCGACCACGGCGGCCATGCGCGCAAGCGTTGCTCTTACCTGATCTTCCGTACAAACCCCATGCGCAAGCCAGTTGGCAATGTGTTGGGAGGAGATCCGAAGTGTGGCCCGATCTTCCATTAGACCAACGTTGTTGATATCCGGTACCTTGGAGCACCCCACCCCCTGATCGATCCAGCGAACCACATAACCGAGGATGCCCTGGGCATTGTTGTCGAGTTCGCGCTGGATCTGATCAGCGGACAGCCCGACCGCACCGCGCAGGGGAATGGCAAGAATGTCATCTATGCTGGCGGGTGTGCGGCTCGCGAGCTCAGCCTGAACGTCGGGAACACTAACCTGATGGTAATGCGTCGCGTGAAGTGTCGCGGCGGTCGGAGAGGGCACCCACGCGGTGGTCGCCCCTGATTCCGGGTGGGCGATCTTCGCGTCCAGCATTGCAGCCATCAGGTCGGGCATGGCCCACATGCCTTTGCCGATCTGTGCGCGGCCCACAAGTCCGCAGGCGAGGCCCACATCGACGTTGTAGTTCTCATAGGCATTGATCCAGCTTTCGCCCTTCATGTCGCCTTTCGGTGTCATAGCTCCGGCGAGCATGCTGGTGTGAATCTCGTCGCCGGTACGATCCAGGAAGCCCGTGTTGATAAAGACGACACGCTCGCTGGCCCTGCGTATGCATTCCTTCAGGTTTACGGTGGTGCGCCGCTCTTCATCCATGATGCCCAGCTTCAGCGTATTGCGCGGCATGCCAAGCGCATCTTCGACCCTGGAAAAGAGCTCTACGGTAAAGCTCACTTCATCGGGGCCATGCATCTTGGGTTTTACGATGTAGACACTGCCATGGCGGGAATTCCTTGTGGCACCGGTTTCTTTAAGATCATGAAGAGCAATCAACGATGTGAACATCGCATCCATGATGCCCTCAGGAATCTCATTTCCATCGCCATCAAGGATCGCCTCATTGGTCATGAGATGACCAACATTACGGACAAACAGCAGGCTGCGACCAGGGAGCGTGAGCGTGCCGCCGTCGGTGGTTTTGTAGCATCGATCGGGGTTGAGCTGACGGGTGAGAGTCTGGCCACCCTTGTTAAAACTCTCACTGAGATCCCCGCGCATGAGGCCCAGCCAGTTGCGATACACAACAACTTTGTCCTCGGCGTCCACCGCAGCGACGGAATCTTCACAATCCTGAATTGTGCTAACTGCTGACTCCAGCAGAAGGTCCTTCACGCCCGCTTTGTCACCGGAGCCAATGGGGCTTTCACGATCGATCTGGATTTCGACATGCAGATTGTTGTGGCAAAGGAGCACCCCCGTAGGGCTGTCAGCGTCGCCCAGGAAGCCTCGGAGCTGGCCTGGCTCAGCAAGACCGCTATGCCCATCCAGCAGTGAAACGCTTAGGGCATCCCCATCAATGGAGTAAGCCGTCGCATCTCGATGGCTCCCAGAAGCCAGGGGAAAGTGTTCATCGAGGAAGCTGCGTGCCCAGGCGATGACACGGTCACCGCGAACTTCGTTGTAGCCACCGGCGCGTTCAGCACCACCATCCTCAGGGATGACATCGGTTCCATAAAGCGCGTCGTAGAGGCTTCCCCAGCGCGCATTTGCCGCGTTGAGCGCATAGCGTGCATTCATCACCGGAACCACGAGCTGCGGGCCGGCGATCTGCGCGACTTCCGGGTCGACATTTTCCGTGGTGATGCTAAAAGGCTCGGGTTCTGGAACCAAATATCCGATCTCGAGCAAGAAGTTCTTGTAGGCGTCGCGATCGTAATCAGCGCCTGGGTTCACGGCGTGCCATTCGTCGATCAGTGTCTGAAGACGTTCTCGCTCTGCCAGCAGCTCGTCATTGCGAGGCCCAAGATCCCGCAGCATGTCGCTGAGGTTAGACCAAAAAGCCTCTGGCTCTACGCCTGTCCCGGGGCAGATTTGCTCTTCCAGAAGTTCAGCGAGGACCTGCGCAACCTGCAGTCCCGCGCGTTCAACCCGCGCTGTCATGTTTCTTACTCCATCCTTGTTTAGCTCGGTGGGCTCGACGCTCGAGCTTGGAGCTCGAGAGCCAGCCGCCCACAGCCTGACAGTGTATGCAACAAGGTACTATTGCCCAAGTCTATTGCCTCGATCACCGTCATTTGTTCGGTGAATGCCTCAGCCGTCGAGACCTCTCGCCGTTTCAACGATAAGTTTCCGTAACCAACGGTTTCCAGGATGGTGCTGGAGCAGTGGGCTCCAGGCCATTTTGAGCTCGAGGGGGGGGATGTCCAGCGGCGGTGTCCTGCGCACCAGCCGCGGGTTGTCTCGCTTCAGAAGCGCAGCGCGCGTCGGAAGCGTCACAATGAGATCGTTCTGTTCTGCCAGCGTCATGGCGGCCTGGTAGTGGCGCGTAAAAACGCGGATTTGGCGCTTCTTGCCCAGCTTATTGAGTGCCGAGTCCACCCATCCCAGGCGCTGCACATCATCGGGGTTGACCCCCACGCCGACGCCCATGCCCGTCTTGCTCACCCAGACGTGATCTGCTCTCAGATAGTTTTCCAGTGTGAAGTCTTCGAGTATGGGATGGGATGGTGAAAGCAGACAGGAAAAGCTGTCTTGCCACAGGGGAATCTGATGGAATGATTGCGGCATGGCATCGAAGCGGTTGATGACCATATCGATTTTTCCGCGCTCTACATCCAGAAAGCTCACATCCGACGGCGTCATGATATCGAGCGTGATACCCGGCGCCTGCGATCGCAGCTCGCCAAGTACCGCGGGAAACAGCGTTGATTCCGCATAATCACTCGCCATGATGCGAAAGACACCCTGTGCCTGATCCGGCCGGAAGTCTGCTCTGGGCTGTACCGCCTGATCGATTTGCTCCAGCGCGTCTCGCACCAGGGGTTCGAGTTCCAGAGCGCGTTCCGTGGGTGTCATCCCTTCAGATGTGCGCACGAGGAGGGGGTCGTCAAACAGCGTCCGCAGTCTTCGCAGCCCATTGCTCATGGCAGGCTGCGATAGATTGAGCTGCTGGGCGGCCTGGGTGACGTTGCGCTCGCGGAGCAGCGTATCGAGATAAACCAGCAGGTTTAGATCAATTCTGTGAAGGTTCATTACTCACCTCATTGATAGGGTGAATGTTTAGTATCGCGGTACTGTGGGTAATTCTCCAAGTCTTTATAATTGCCGGAACGGCATTTTTCCCCGCTGTAATCACAAAAAACCACAGGAAAACAGGTAACTGCTATGTATCGCGCGCCCCTAGAAGACATGCGCTTTCTCATTGATGAGGTTCTGGATGCACAGGCCAGCCTGGGCGGTTTGCCTCGCTTTGAAGACCTCGGCGTTGGTGAGGAGCTAACGGGTGCTCTTCTCGAGGAAGGAGCGAAACTGGCGGGTGATGTGATTTCCCCCCTGCGTCGCGCTGGCGATATGACGCCGGCGCGCTGCGAAGATGGCAAGGTGATTATTACGCCGGGATACGCCGAAGCCCTGCGCCAGTTGGGAGAGGGCGGCTGGTTTGGCGTTGCCGCGGACGCCGAGTACGGGGGGCAGGGTCTACCAGAGCTCTACAGCACCGCGACGGTGGAAATGTGGAACACGGCAGACATGGCCTTTGCGCTGGCGCCATTTCTGAGCTCGGGTGCGGCGCTGGCCATCAGTGCTCATGGGAGTGACGCTCTCAAGCAGATCTATCTGGAAAAGATGCACACGGGTCAGTGGACCGGCACCATGAATCTCACGGAGCCGAACGCCGGATCCGATCTTGCGCCAGTCAAAACACGCGCGGTTCCCAACGGGGATCACTATCTCATCAGCGGGCAGAAAATTTACATCACCTGGGGCGATCACGACGCGACAGAGAATATCGTCCACCTCGTGCTTGCCCGCTTACCCGATGCGCCCGACGGCTCGCGGGGCATTTCTCTCTTTCTCGTTCCGAAATTCCTGGTGAATGCAGACGGCTCTCTGGGTGAGCGCAATGATGTGTTCCCCGTGTCCACGGAGCACAAGCTCGGTATCCATGGCAGCCCCACCTGCGTGATGCAATTTGGTGATCAGGGCGGCGCAGTCGGTTACCTCGTGGGTGAGGAAAACCGTGGACTTGCATGTATGTTCACCATGATGAACGAAGCGCGTCTGAAAGTTGGGCTGCAGGGTTTGAGCGCCGCAGAGGGGGCCTATCAGCAAGCCGTGACCTATGCCCGGGATCGGGTCCAGGGTGGGACAGCCATCATCAACCATGCCGATGTGAAGCGCATGCTGCTCATCATGCGCTCACTGACAGAAGGCATGCGAGCCTTGGCCTACCGCGAGGCCGTCACCATGGATCTGGCCCACTATGGCACCGAGGAACGGCGCGCTGATGAGCAGGCCCGCATCGATCTCATGATTCCCGTTATCAAAGGGTGGATGACGGAAGTGGGCGTGGAGCTAACCTCTCTGGGCGTTCAGGTCCATGGCGGGATGGGTTTTATTGAGGAGACGGGTGCTGCCCAGTACTTCCGCGATGTACGTATTACGCCAATTTATGAAGGCACCAATGGCATTCAGGCGGCGGATCTTGTGAGCCGTAAGCTCGGCCGGGACGGTGGTTCTACCATGGCCACGATCATCGACGAACTTAAGGCCCATGCCTCGAGCATGGTTGCTGCAGGCGGCAATCTGGAGATGATCGGGCGCGCCCTCCTCGACGCCGCAGCCCAGCACACGTCGACGACAGAAATGATTCTCGAGATGTCTGCCAGCGAGCCGGAAGCGGCGAAAAGTGCTGCCTTTGATTACATGATGCAGACGGGCTACCTGTTCGGCGCCTGGCAGATGGGTGTTGGCGCCAGCATCGCCCAGGCCCAGCTTGAAGCGGGCAGAGAGAACTCATTCTACGCGCGTAAAATTGCGACAAGCCGCTTCTATGCAGAATCTATTCTCCCTCGCTGCAACGGCCACGCTGGCGCAATTGCTAACGCCGCTGGCGCGCTGCAGGACTTCCCGGTCGATTGGTTGTGATGGGCACCTTGACGTTCACCACGCCAGACCTGTCCGATGAAGCGCCCGACGCGCGGGCGCTTCTCCTGCCCTGGCGGGATTTCGGTGCCGTAAAGGTCTTCTCAGGCCGCGCGGTCACCGTGAAATGCTTTGAGGACAACTCTCTGGTTAAAGCGCTGGTGCAATCGCCGGGCGAGGGTCGGGTCATCGTTGTAGACGGTGGTGAGTCTTGTCGGAGGGCGCTTCTTGGGGATCAACTCGCGGCCGCTGCTGTTGAGAACGGTTGGTCTGGACTGGTCATCGCAGGCGCTGTTAGGGATGTGGAAATCCTGGAAACGCTGGCCTTGGGCATCAAAGCCTTGGCTTGTTGTCCCCAGAAAACGGACAAGCGGGGCGAAGGGCAGCAGGGCATTGAGATCGAGGTGGGCGGAACGACAGTCTGCGACGGGGATTACATTTATGCCGACAAGAACGGTGTGCTCGTCAGCCGGGAAGCCCTGATCTAAAACGCTCATGCCGTGTTACAGCGGACCTGCCTTCGCGCCGACCGGTAGCGTCGGCTAGTTCAGGCGCATAGAAAGATCCAGGGACTTGCAGTCCTTGGTGAGGGCACCGATGGAAATAAAATCCACGCCGGTCTCTGCGATGGGGCGGAGTGTCTCCATCGTGACGTTGCCCGAAGCCTCTAGTTCGACACGTCCCTGGTTGAGGGCGACGGCCTCGCGCAGGGCAGCCAGGTCAAAGTTGTCGAGCATGACTCGTTCGCAGCCCGTCTCGATGGCCTGAGCGAGCTCGTCGATGGACTCGACCTCCACTTCTACAGGTTTGTCGGGCGCCGTCTCGCGTGCGCGTAACACCGCAGCTGCGATACTGCCACTGGCTAGGATATGGTTTTCTTTAATAAGAAAGGCGTCGTAGAGCCCCATGCGATGGTTATGGCAGCCGCCGCAGCGCACCGCGTACTTCTGTGCCTCGCGAAGGCCGGGCAACGTCTTGCGCGTGTCGAGAAGGCGAACCCCGGTCCCTTCAACGCGCTCTGCATAGCTTCGGCATCGCGTTGAGACCCCTGAGAGGGTTTGCAAGAAATTTAGCGCCGTGCGCTCGCCGGTCAGGAGGCCGCGGGCAGGGCCGCTGGCGGTAAAGAGCACATCATTCGCAGAAATGGCATCGCCATCTGCCTTGGCCCAGGTGATCACCGTGCGATCGTCGACGCGCGTAAAGACCTCATTCACCCACTGAGTGCCGCACAGTACGCCGTCTTCCCGACAGATCACGGTCGCCTCAGCCAGCAATGCCTCACTCAGTAATTCTGCAGTGATATCTCCGGTACCCACATCTTCTTCGAGGGCGGCAATAACGTCCGCTTCGACAAATTTGTGAGCTACGCGAGTCGGTGTGGCTGCCATGGATAAATACGACGTTTTGAGAGCAGCCCAGTCTAGCAGTTGCCGCCCCGTGGGATAAGGCAGCGACGCAAACGGAAGCGTCGCGAACACGGAACATCGCAAAGATCGGGCTCGCAAAGATCGGAGTCGCAAAGAGTTGCTTCGCGAAGAGACGCTTCACCCGGAGGGGTGGGTCATTCGCTAAAGACTTCTGCTTGAGTACCGTTGGGTTTGGCTTTATGAGGCTTCGCATTGGTGGTTCATGATGCTTGCCGCCCCGGGAGGGGCGCCGGACAATACGCCCATGAGTGAAACTATTTTTATCGACGGTTGGCATTCGCGCGCGCGACACTGCGAATCACCCAATGCCAATGAGCGCCCGGAGCACTGTGTGCCCGAACTGATCGTCGTGCATAACATTTCTCTGCCACCGGGAAAGTTTGGAACCGGTGACATCGAGGCCTTGTTCTGCAATCGCCTTGATTTCTCGGCCGACCCTTTTTTTGACGAGCTTGTAGGTCTCGAGGTGTCATCCCATTTCCTTATCGACCGGGCGGGCGCCCTTGTGCAGTTTGTTTCCGCCGATCGCCGTGCCTGGCATGCCGGGCGCTCAAGCTATGGGGGGCGAGCCGAGTGCAATGACTTCAGTATCGGTATTGAGTTGGAGGGAACGGATACACTCCGTTACACCGACGAACAATATAAGTCGCTCGCCCACTTAATCACTGCTTTGCGAATTCATTACCCCAATCTTGCAGGCGGTGGTATCGCAGGACATAGCGACATCGCGCCAGGGCGAAAGACCGATCCAGGCCCGGCTTTCGATTGGGCACGCCTCCGTCGTATGCTTGCGGGTTCGCGCCATGACGCGTCACTTGGGCCCTAGTGTATAAATGGAATTTATTGCTCTCATCATCGCTCTCGCTTTGCATCAGGTCATTCGATCGGACAATGCATTGCAACGCGACGGCTGGCTACATGCGCTCGAGGGGAGTGCATCGGGCCTGATTTCGGCGCCGGGTATGGCGGCGGTGGGTGCGGTGCTGCTGCCCGCGGTAGTCACTTATTGGGCTCTTGATCTTATCGATGGCTGGCTGTTTGGCCTCATTGAGTTACTCGGCCTCGTTGCCGTATTGGTGTGGACCCTCGGTCGGGATGACTACCACACGGCGCTCGAACGGCTCGCCGCGAGCCAGGCGGATCATCCGGACTCCGAGGATGCATGTGTCGCCGGGTTGTGGGCGCCGTCGCCCCAGCGCTTCGGGGAAGAGCGCAACGAGGCTGACGTTGTGAAGACCGATGGCGACGGACACGGCGAGGGTACGGGGTCAGCCGTTGAGGCGCCGCTGGCTGAGCCCGATGCTATCCAAGTGCTTGCTTACAGCGGTTATGCGCGATGGTTCGCGCCTCTGCTTTATATGCTGATCGGCGGGCCCGTGCTGGCCGTGGTTTACCGCGTTATCGCTGTTCTTGCGCGACATACGGGCAAACAGATCTACGCCATACTCCTTGCTTACGCCGACTGGCTTCCCTCTCGGCTGCTCGTGCTGACCTTCGCACTGACGGGGGACTTCCTTGCCGTGAGTGGCCGGCGAAGTGTGGGCGAGCTCCTTAGCCTGGAGCCGACACCTGAGATTCTTGCAGACAGCGCCGGCGTCGCCTGTGCGTCCCCAGGCAGCGCTCGTGCCCTCGGCGATCTTCTCTATCGCAGCGCCGGTCTCTGGTTATTGCTCATATCGCTGGGGATGATTTTCCGGTGATCGGGCAGGGCGATCGATGAACGATTGCAAGTTGCCGGATTCGGGCGACTCCGCCACCACATTAGTTCTTGATCAGTTCCGCGACCGGTACAGCGATGCGCCGCCAGAACTCGCGCTAACCATCGTTTTTCATCCTGATCCTTCTTTAATTGGAGCACGGTCTCAGGTGGCGTCTGATGCAGTGTGCATTGGCCGCAGCCTGTCATTCCTCCAGGGCAGTGGCGATAGTGCCGCGTCGAGCATCGGTGATCCTTTCGTCAGCCGGCGCGCCTGCATCTTGGAGGTTGCCTCAGAAGGCTGGAGATTGACCCGAGAAGCGGGGTCTAGTGCTCTGAGGCTCGACGGAGTACCTGTGATCGAGCAGGTGCTCATCGAGGCTGCGGCTTTATGGTCTGGGGTCGTGATTAACCTCGCAGACCGAGTTTTACTCCATGCACGATGCACGCGGGCAGGACCGAAGGAGGATTGCCCTGTCGAAGGCGGCAGCTTGCTAGGCGTGAGTCCGGCGATGACCGCTCTGCGAAGGCGAATAAAGCGCTTGGCGGCCACCGATGATGATGTTCTTCTCCTTGGACCGTCCGGCGTTGGCAAGGATGTTGCGGCCCATGCGATCCATGATCAGAGCTCAAGATGCAGCGGGCCATTCGTTGCCGTTAACATGGCGGCCGTCCCCGAGGAGCTCGCAGCGGCTAGTCTGTTTGGCGCCGCGAAAGGTGCATATACGGGCGCCGACAGGACGCGTTCTGGCCTCTTTGAGGAAGCCCGAGGTGGCACCCTGTTTCTCGATGAAATTGGCGATGCACCACCGCGCGTGCAGCCACAACTGCTTCGAGCTTTGGAGCAGCGGGAAATTCAGGTTGTCGGCGGGGCGACAAAGACCATTGATGTGCGCGT
Source organism: Pseudomonadota bacterium (assembly GCA_038750875.1). Taxonomy (GTDB): domain Bacteria; phylum Pseudomonadota; class Gammaproteobacteria; order Pseudomonadales; family Halieaceae; genus Congregibacter. The sequence continues at coordinate 25,925 of JBCDGU010000012.1, forward strand.
TATTGCCGCCACGGAGCTGGATCCCGATGCCGAGGATTCCATGCTCAGATCGTCCCTTCGATACCGGCTTGCGACGCAGGAACTGTGTGTTCCGCTGCTGAGCGATCGAAAGGAAGACGTCGGCCTATTGGCAAAGGAATTTCTGCAGGCGCGCCAATCCGCGTGCCCGTGGGTCGAGGAGTCGTCAGATCCTTTTAAGATGGCGGCCTGGGCGAGGTACTTTGAATCCCTTACCCTGGCAAGCTGGCCTGGCAACGTCAGGCAGCTTAAAAATGCCATCGCGAGACTCGATGCCGGTGCGTCCAGCATGCCGGTGCTTCATCAAGTACCGGAGACCAAAACAGGCGAGGCGGCAGTCCCGCACCAGGCAGGCGTGGAAGAAGCCGCGCCAACAGAACACTCTGTTCTTTCGTCCATGGACGAAACTGCCTTCCTAAACGCCTGGACATCGGCCGCCTTTGAAGTCAGCGCTCTGGCTCGTGCGCTCGGATGCTCGCGCAGTGCTGTTTACCGAAGAGTGCACGCTTCGCCCAGCTGTCGACTTGCATCGGAGGTTCCTCTCGGCGAGCTCCACCATGCCCTTGACGCTTCACGTGGCGATATCGGAGACGCGGCAATGCTGCTCCGCGTTTCAAAACGCGGCCTGGAAGCGAGATTGAGAGCCGCCGGCGCAACGTCCCTCTCCGCCGCAGCTGTGTCGACGCCCCAGTTGGGATAAGCGAACGGTGCGCGGCCTCGCTGGATACCGGGTGATCCGCTCCCTGGGGCAGGGTGGCCAGGCCCGTACGATCCATGCATTTGATACCCGCCTTGAGCGTCATGTATGTCTCAAGATCTACGAGATCGATCGTAGACAGAGGCGCATCGCTCTCGATGAGGCAAAGCATTTGGCGCGGGTTTCATCAGACAGCACCACCGACATCTATGACGCCGTGTTTGGGGGCGGTTATGTGGCTCTTGTCACGCAGTATGTTGCCGGTTGCGATCTTGAGAAGTATCTCAATAACGGTGGTCAGATGCTCCCGGCTCAGGCGCTCAACATCGTGACGGATCTTGCGCGCGGTTTGTCGGCACTTCACCTTAGCGGCATTGTCCACGGTGACCTTAAGGCCGGGAACGTGCTCTTGAGCCGGAGTGGAAATGCCCTGCTCACGGATTTCGGAGCATCAACGATTGTTGGCCGCGATTACTTCGCCGTGAGCCCTCAATCAATGGCACCCGAGCAGATCTCCGGCGCTCCCGCAACACCGCAGACCGACATCTTCGCCCTTGGTTTACTGCTTTTTCGCCTTCTGGTTGGCCGACACCCTTTCGAACAGTCCGGCGTCATCGAGCAGCAGACATTGCTCATCGGAGAGCTGGACGTTCCCCCCCTTGGCTTTGCCCAGGAGGCTGCGAATACGGTGGCAGCAAGATTGGTTCGCGAGATGTTGGCTCCGGATCCAGATAAGCGTCCCGATGGCGTCGCCGCGGTGCGCCGGACGCTTGCGGAGCTGCGGGTACTTCTTCCCACGCCGTCGCGCCTGAACATAAAGAGTTTTGAGGTCATTGATCAGACCAGTCTCAAGGGTGGGCCCTTACCACGACTTCCGAAGGAGCTCCTCAGACCCAGTATCCTCCCTCGTTTGCCGGGCTACTTTTCGGATTTATGGTCAAGGAGCACAGAAGGTGCGCGCGTCGTGGCCCTTTTTGCAGCATTTTTGCCTATTGTCTTGCTGATTCTGCAGATTAGGGCAGACGATGATTGCATTGTCATCGAAGCACCGAGTGTCGAAGGAGATCGAGAAAGTCGCCGCTATCTTCCTCGCGCTGCGCAGCTGAGCGATTTGCTGACCACTGAGATGAAAAAGCTCCAGCCATCGGCACTGGTGCTTGGTACGGGTGAACACAGTGATTCCAGCTACACAATCCATGCTCGCGGAGTATCAAACGCCTGCATACCCACCGTGCGAGTGAGACTGCGCTTTCAATGTGACACCGGTGAATGCCTCACGACTCTGTCTCGCTCGACCGCCGACGACGCATGGTCCAGCGACATTCGTCTTAGGGTCCCGGTTGACGCACGAAAATTGCGAGACACCGTGGAGCGCTTACTCGAGGAAACGCTGCACTAGTCCCGCTGGGGAGCCATGTCGAGATTCTTAGGCTAGCTGATGGCTGAGTTTGGTCATTGTCGGTAGATCGATGGCCCGTCCTCTTGAAAGACTCACTAGCTCACCCCCCAAATAGCCCATTTCTGTGCTTCGCTGGGCGAGAACGTCTTGAAGCATCGAAGAACGGTTGTCGGCGGTCGCTTCGCATACGGCTGATGCAGCTTCGTACAGACTCTCATCCTCCTTCCAGAACTCCAGAGCTTCCAGCGCTGGTTGGCATTCATCGCATAGGGCACGTAACTTCTCGGCGTAGGCCGCGTTGGAGATAAGCTCGCCGTTGCGGCATTCAAGGGCCGCAGTCAGCGGATTGATGACGCAGTTGATGGCAAATTTTCGATGCACTGCTGAGGCGATCTCTGTCGCCCAGTTCCAGTCCGGTAAGGCGTGGAGGCTGTCGGAAAACCACACGGGTGCCGTCCTCGTCTTGTTCATTACACCAACCTTTGTCTCACCCGTGGAGACGACGTGAACCGTCCCATGTTCGTCGCGGTACGCACCCGCTGTAGTCAGCGCTCGTGCGATCGGGGGACTGTTGTTTGGAAGCTCGCGCTCCCAGCCCAGCCCATTCGCGAGACAGACGATGGTGGCATTCGGTGCGAGTAGCGGCAGAATCATGTGCGTGGCGGGGCCCACTTGCGGGGCCTTGGTGGCTAGGATCAGGCGGTCGATGGATTCGTTCGGTAGTTCCGCGAGGGGGCTCACCGCGTAGGACCACCGGCTCTCCCCGAGGCAAATGGAGCGAGACTCACGCAGGACCCGGTGATTAAGCAAGACACTCGATATCTCGGAAGTCAGGCAGAGGTGATGAAAGAGCGTGCCCATAGCGCCCGCACCCAGGATGTGCCACGTCGGCGCGGTCACACTGCCTCCAGGCGCCTAACGGCCGCAGTTAGATCCATTTCCATGCCATGCTCATCAAAGCGTTGCGGGGAATAGCGTGCCATCCAAAGATGGTAGATCGCCAGATAGAAGATGCTGTTGGCGTGATAGCGCTGAAGTTCAGCGCGCTCCGGCTCGCGACCCAGGTAAGCCCAGAGCAAGATGCCGCGCTCTTTCTCACTCAACTCCGACGCAACACCGGCGATATCGAAGTAAGGATCGCCCGTACAGGCGTATTCCCAGTCAATGGCGAGCAGTCGATTACGGCTCTGAAGTCGATTGGCACGCAGCAGGTCGTTATGGCAAAGCACGGGATGCTCGCCCCGATGAAGGAGTTGCTCTGCGTCGCCAAGGGACGCGTCGTAGCTATTAAGAACTCTGATGGCAGCGGTGCTATGCGTCAGCTCCGCGCGGAAGTTAGCCAGTCGCTCCAGCGGCAAAAGAGCTGGCCCGTCGCAGGGGAGTTGATGAATAGCACGAAGGAGCGTGGCGGTAACTCGAGCGTCGTGCACGACCGTTGAACCGGGTGCGATGAACTCAGTACAAAGAACCCGTGAGGTCGCATCTGCAAAAATGATCCGGGGAGCCAATCCGGCGATGCAGGCCCGCTCATGGACACGCACTTCTCTGGAAAACTCCGTGCCAAGGGCGGGAGCGCCACTGGCGCAACGAACAACCCAGCGGTCGTCGTCAAGGCCGACTAAAAAACTCCGATTGCTGAGCCCTTCCTCGAAGGGCCGAATCAATCGCGGGATCTCGTCAAGCTGCAGCGTCGCAGCCAGCGCTGCACAGGCGCGGGTCAGGTCGTCGCTTTCGTGGCCTTCTGACTGCTGCGAAGCCATTCCCATAGTCCGTAAGCCGCAAGGGCCGTGTAAAGGGCATAGAGGGCCGAGGATGCCAGAAGGCCGGCCTGTAAATACAGCGCGGTGGAGGCGATATCGATGACCACCCACCAGATCCATGCCTCCACCCGCTTGCTGGCCACCAGCCACGTTGCGATGACGCCGCTCCAGCTGGTGGCCGTATCGAGCCATGCGGTGCCCGTGTGGCCGTCATCGCGCAGGAGCAGGGTGATGGCGCATAGACCGGCGAGAACGCCAATGCTGAGCACATTGCCCGGGAAGCCAAGTCTCGACACGGCCACGCCGTGCTCCCGGCCCCAGTAGATCCAGCCATTAATGGCGACACCGACATAATAGACCTGAAGAAGGGCCTGACCGGGCAATCCCGCGCGCCAAAATACAAGGAGAAACAGGGCGGAGGCCAGGCCCCCGGCGATCCAACCGATGCGCTGCTCGCGGATAACCAGAACGAGATAGACGAGGCCGAGAATGACGGCGGCAATCTCGATGGGTGTACTCAAAGTCTGACGTCCAGCGTGATGCCGATCTGCCTCGGCTCACCAAACTGAACATATTCTTCGGTGACGTAGCCCTTGCGAGGGTCGTTCCCGAAGCTGCCAAATCCGCGAATAAAATAATCCTCATCAGCGAGGTTGCGACCCCATAGGGCGACGGACCAGCTGTCTCGCTGGTACGTCAGCCGCGCATGCAGGAGTGAGTAGGAATCCGATTGTTCTTCGTGACGGTCTGAGAAATAGAAGGCGTCGCGACCCTCCCACTGCAAGTCGGCTTCCCAGTCGTTGGCAAAGCGGTAGGTGGCCCCGACGGCGAACTGATAGCTGGGTGCATGGGCCTGTTCCCGCCCTTCCAGATCAATACCGTCGGCGTTCACATAGTCTTCGAATTCTGCTTCCAGGAGGCCAATGTTGCTGTAGACGGATAGTGCTTCGCTGACGGCGAACACCGCCTCCCACTCCAGGCCCATGTTGTAGCCCGACGCCGCATTGTCGGTGAAGTCGATGAAGGCGGCGCTGCCATCGTCTCTCGGAATAACCAAAGAGCCCCGAACCTGCTGATCGTCTCGATCCATATAGAAGAGCGCCAGGGATGAGCGCAGGCGGCCATCCAGAAACACGCCTTTGTGGCCGATCTCATAGTTGTAGAGCAGCTCTTCATCGAAGAACGCGAGGCTGTCTAGGTTCTCGGGCGCATTTGGTTCTCCGGGCGGAAAGCCAAGGATGCTGGCATTGACGCCACCGGCCCGGTAGCCGCGGGACAGCTGCGCGTAAAACATGCCCGCATTGTTCTCGAACTGCAGGGCAATTTTGCCGCCCCAAAGTGTGTCGTCGGGATTCCCCGCAATACCGGAAGAGTCCGAATAATCCATGTCGCGATTAGCGAGGCGCAACCCGGTGGACAGGGTCCATCGGTCGGAAAGATGAAAATCCAGTTGTCCAAAAGCAGCGAGGGTTTGAACCTCGAAGTCACTCAGAAAGTCGCCGTCTGCAAAGGTGTACTCACGGCGCAGGGATTCTTCGTCTCGAAGGGAATAAACCCCCGCAGTCCAGTCCACATCGCCCAGCGGGGACGAAAGTGGGTCCGTGGAGAAGATGCGAAGCTGGGCCGAAGCGCTGTCCCGCTCCCGAAGGTAGCGATCGAAGCTCGAGTACTCCAGGTCTGGTGCGATACCGACGAAGCTCCAGTCTTCATCGTAGCTGTATTCGCTGTCGGTGTTCGCGAGGTTTGCGTAAATCTCAGTGGTGAAGCCGTTGCCCGCGTGGCTGTACTTCAGGCCAATGGCATTGGACTCCTGTGCATCACGGCCCGGCTCGTCTGAGAGGGTGGTGCGCGTATTGTCGAGAGAGAAGGCGTCATAGCCGTTATCTACATCCGCATAGACCACGGTGAGATCAAGCTGATCGTCCTCTGAGGCGAACCAACGAAGCTTGCCGCGGATGACCGCTTCATCCCGGTTGTTTGTATCGTCGACGCCAAGGAACCCGTTGTCGATAAAACCATCACTTTCGTGCTTAAACGCCGCTAGGCGGCCCAGCAGCGACGGCGAGCCGAGGGCGCCGCTGATTACGGCGCCGAGTTCGCGGCGCCCATAGTCGCCCGCGGTGGCCTGAACACGCGCGGTGAACTCCTCCGAAGGTGCGTTGCTGCGCATGTTGATCAGGCCAGCCAGTGCATTGGCGCCATGGAGAGTACCCTGGGGCCCGCGAAGCACCTCGACCTGTTCGATATCGAAGAGGGTGGCCGCAGTTCCAAGACCGGAAAAGTCCATGTCGTCAATGAGGAGCCCTACGGAGGGGTTGAGAGGCTCGACAAACTGGCTTCGTTCACCGATGCCACGGACCTGATAGAAGCGAGCACGAGAGCTGCCACCAGAGATGTTGACGTTGGGCGTCACGGCAAGGATGTTCTCGAGGTGCACCGCGGCACGACGCTGAATCGTTTGCGCATCAACGACGCTGGTGCTGCTCGCCTGCTCCATGAGGTTTGTCTCGCGAAGTTCAGCAGTGACCACAACCTCTTCGAGGATGGCCGGTGAGCGGGCGTCCGGTTGTGCACCTACGGAAGAAGCGCCTAACGAGAGGGCGAGAGCCGCAGCAATTCTGCGGCGCAATGCCGTTTCAATGCGGGATTTTTTTTGTTGCTGAGTGAAAGTCACGCTTAGTCCTCGGGCAAAGGACTGGTGCCATAACGGGTGCAGCGCACCGCATTCACCATCCCTCCGCCGGTATTGTCCGGATCAGGTTCTAAGGGTTCGCGAATTGCGTCTCAGGCCAAAGCCACCCCCGGTTTGATGGCGGAGTATAGTGAGCTTAAACTTCCCGTCAAACGCCACAGAAGCGTTGGGCAGCGCTGAGACGGCGCAGGCATCAGGTGCACAGAGAAAAGTTGATGAGTGATCCAGAGGATCCTAAATCGCGCGGTGGATGGCCGGACACTGATCCCGAGGCGCCCATTGAGATGACCTCGTTGCCCGATGAGGGCGATGTGACTGGCTCGAACCCAAGCACCGCCGCCATATTTGTTCACGTCTTAGAGCAGCTCGCAGAAGCACAGCAGGTTCTGTTGTCGGTGAAAAGTCTGTCCAGTCTCGCCAAGTATCTACTGGAAGACTTTCCCGGAAGCTTTGGTTCGCCCAGGGCCGAGCTCGTGCTCCATGACCCTCGCGACGAGCTCGCATCACTACTGCCCATTCGCAAACTTTTTGGCGAAGCCCTGAGCCTTCACGCTGACTCGCATGGGCTCTATCAGCTCTATGCCAATCGCCCTGAAGCTGAGCTCGTCGATCTGGACGATCGTCGGATGTTTCATATCCTACCGGGTACCACGCAGGCCGCCGGTGCCGTATTGATGCCATTGGTAGACGGGAATCGTCTCATCGGCAGTTATCACCTGGCCCTTACGGAGGAGATGGCTCGCTACGATGAGCGTGAGCGAGATCTTTTTGCCATGCTCGGTGGTCTGGTGGCTTCGGCGCTTTTGCGCGTCGTCGAGTTTCAACAGGTCGATCAATTGGCGCTCATCGACCCGGTGACTGAGGTTGGAAACCAGCGGGCGTTTCGAAGAAATATGCAGCGGGAAATCCTGTGGGCCCGTCGTGTGGAGCAACCCGTGGGATTGCTGGTGCTGGCGATCGATGATCTGGACGGTCTAGCGCGCACCTATGGCGAGGTGGCTTGTCAGTTTGTCCAGCGCCGCGTGTCGCAGCGTCTCTGCTCGTGTCTTCGTGGCACAGATTACATTGCCCACGTGTCCCCGGGGCACTTCACGGTGCTGTTACCCAATTGCAGCGAGCTTCATGCACACGATATCGCAGAGCGGCTTCGCGTGGAGGTGCAGGAATTCGCCATCGACGACGGGCAGGGCGCTATTCTTCACGTCACGCTTAGCAGTGGATTGGTGTCTTGGGCCCCCAGCGAGCTGCCTATCGAGTCCACGGAACATCTTGCGCAACAGATGGAATCAGAGGCGGAGGCGGCGCTGCACCGGGCGCTGCGTGAGGGCGCAAACACGGTCTCCGTGGCGCGTCTGGGTATCCTGATGGTCTAGGGATCGACCGGCTGCATGCAGGTCCGGCCCGTGCCCGCCGTGTTACCATTTTCGACTCACCAATCATTCCGCCGGCTACGATCCGGCCACAGGTAAGGAAAAAGCGTGGCAGACCAAAAAGCAACAAATGTTCACTGGCATGAAGGCGATATTACCCGCGGTCATCGGGAGAAACTCCTGGGCCACAAAGGGGCCACCATCTGGTTTACTGGTCTATCGGGAAGCGGGAAGAGCACCGTTGCCGTCGAGTTGGAAGGTGTGCTCCACGAGATGGGCATGCTGGCCTACCGCCTTGATGGCGACAACGTGCGCATGGGGATTAACAAGAATTTAGGGTTTTCCGCCGAGGATCGTACGGAAAATATCCGCCGCATCGGTGAAGTCGCGAAGCTTTTTGCCGACAGTGGGGTAATTGCCCTGTCCAGCTTCATCAGTCCGTATGTTGCTGACCGCGATGGGGTCCGCGAACTTCACGACGCGGCGGGCATCGATTTCATTGAGGTTTTTGTCGACTGCTCCCTGGAAGCCGCCGAGTCGAGAGACCCTAAAGGACTTTATAAAAAGGCTCGCGCCGGCGAGATCAAGAATTTCACCGGCATCGACGACCCCTACGAAGCACCAGCCAACCCCGAGATTCATCTCCATTCCGACCAGCAGTCGCTGAGCGAGGAAGTCGAGTCGATTCTGGCGTCTCTTCGAGCGAAGGGCATCATTCCCGGCGAATAGCCGACTTTTGGGTGTTAATTTTCGTCGAGGGCCGCGCATTGCGGCCTCTTTCACATTAGTGTCACAATTTTACCTTTGAATGGCCGCTCCCTGAGGCAGGGCCATGAAACACCATTGCAACAACGGCTGAGGGCAGCTGTGATGGCTGTATGGCAAACACGGCTAGCGACCTCCGCATCCATAGCGATGCAGGCAGCCGCAGGCTTATATTCTTTCCTTGCGCGTCCTGAGGTATTTCCCCGACTTCGAGGCGTGCTGATTGCGATCCTCGCCGTATGGATTTTTGGGTCCTTGTGGACGGGTCTCGTCAGCTTTGTGCCGGAATCCGACCCGTTGCCTCCCATCACTGTGATCAACCCCGTTTCAAGCGTTGAAGCTTCTTTGGATCGGGCGCCTGCTGATATCGATGCCATCGTAGCGGCAAACCTGTTTGGAGAGCCTGGCGCCTCTATCGATACAGCTGCTTTAGCCGCAGAGAATGGCAGCGCAAATACCCTCAGTGAAGAACAGGCATCCATCGCCCTGGCCGGTATCGAAGACGGGGCGCCAGAGACACGTCTGCCGCTGCTGCTCAGGGGCGTAGTCGCATCGTCCGAAGCGGGGCTTGGGCAGGCCGTCATTGAGCATCGAAAAGTGCAGGACCTGTATCAGGTCGGAGATGAACTGCCCGTCAATGGTGCGGTCGAACTGGCTAAGGTGCTGTCCGACCGTGTCGTACTGGAGAATGGCGGGCGTTATGAGATTCTGAGGCTCTTTGAAGAGACAGAGCTTTCTCGGCTCGCCGCGCAGCTTCCGCCGCCTGTGGAAGCGGCGGCAGCGACGGAAACAAGCCGAGGAGCCGTTTCAGTGGGAGACGACGCATCGGAGTTGGCCTCGAAGTACCGGCGCCGGCTCTACAGCAATCCTGAGTCGCTCGCAGAGGTTGTGCGCATCAGTGATGTTCGTCGTGATGGCGCTTTGTACGGCTACCGATTAATGCCGGGCCGCGCGGCGCAGGAGTTCACCGCCCTGGGGTTTAAGGCGGGTGATGTTGTGACGGCGGTTAACGGAATGGCACTTTCGAACCCCGCTAATGCGGTACGCCTTTATCAGGCGATGAGGACCGCAGAGGCGGCGACCTTTGACTTGGAGCGAGCAGGAGAAGTTTTGGCGTTGACGGTGAGTATTGGATCGACGGACGAGGGTGGTCAATGAAGGGTTTCCTCCCTCTGGCCTTGCGACGCCTGACGTTGTCACTACAGGGTATCGTTGCGGCCTCTTTCGTTGTCGTCGTTGCTGGCCTTGGACCCATTGCGCAGGCACAGGACTTTACGGTCAATCTCAAAGAGACAGATATCCAAGAGCTCATCAAGTTTGTGGCGGAGGCCACGGATACCACCATCGTGGTCGACCCCTCCGTGAAGGGCAAAGTGAAGGTGGTCTCTTCAAGACCGGTGAACGCCAGCGAGTTGTATGACCTCTTCCTCGCGATCCTCGATGTTCACGGTTACACCGCTGTTCGCTCCGGCGAAGTGGTGCGTATCATTCAGAACAAGGATGCTCGGTCGGCACCCGTGCCCCTGGCCGGGGAGCCGGCCTCATCCGCTGTCAACGATGAGTACGTAACCCAGGTGCTGCGCCTCGAAAACATCTCGGCAGCCAAGCTCATCCCCGTGCTCAGGCCTCTCGTGCCGCAGCAGGCGCATATGGCGGCTTATGCGCCAAGCAACGCCATCATCATTTCTGACTCCGCGTCCAACATTTCGCGCATCCGCGGCATCATCGAGCGTATGGACCAGTCGGCGGTGCAGGATACCGACGTTGTTGCCCTGCGCTATGCGGTTGCCGAGGACGTCGTTCGCATGCTCGAGAAGTTGAATGCGTCGGAGGCGAATAACAGCGGTGGAGAGATTGATTTGCTGTTGGTCCCCGATCAGCGCACCAACAGTGTGCTCGTGACCGGCGACGAACTGCAGCGCGCGCGCATCCGCAAGCTGATTGCTTATGTCGATACGCCTTTGGAGCAGACGGGCAACGTCAAGGTCATCTACCTAGAGTACGCCGAAGCAACGGCCATCGCCGAAGTGCTCACACGGGTGATGCAGAACATGAGCAAGCTCGACAGCGGAGAGAACCGCCCCAATCGTGGCAACGAAAACACCGCCACCATCGAAGCGGACGAGGGCACGAATGCCCTGATCATTACTGCCGACGCCGATGAAATGGCGGCCCTTGAATCGGTGATTCAGCGCCTCGATATCCGTCGTGCACAGGTGCTCGTGGAAGCCATTATTGTGGAACTCGAAGTCATCGACGGTCAGGATCTTGGTCTGCAGTGGCTGTTTGTCAATGACTCAGGGCTATATGGCAGCAACATCAGCGCCTCTAATCAGCGGGCTCAGGCAATTGCAGGCGCCGTCATACCCGATGGCGGCGATGACGCGAGCACGACGACCACGGGCGATTTCGACATCGGCGCTCTGGCCGGTGCCCTGGCGAGCACACCTGGGCTCTCCCTGGGCTGGGGTGTGGTAGATGATGATCTCAGCATGACGGTGATCCTCAATGCTTTGGAAGAGCAGCGAAACGCCAACATCCTGTCCACACCCAGCCTGCTGACCCTCGACAACCAGGAAGCATTTATTACTGTGGGGCAGGAAGTGCCATTTATCACCGGCTCATTCACGAATACTGGCGCTAACAATGGTGCCCAGAACCCATTCCAGACCATCGAGCGGGAAAACGTCGGCATCACGCTGACCGTGACGCCTCAGATCAATGAGGGCGATTCCGTAGTGCTCTCCATCGAGCAGGAAGTGAACTCCCTGACGGGTGCGACGCTGGTGGCTTCTTCCAGTGCCGCAGACCTCATCACGAATGAGCGTAAACTTCAGACTAAGGTGCTGGCATCTGATGGTCGCGTTGTCGTCCTTGGGGGGCTGATCAAGGACGATATCCAATCCACAGAGCAGCGCGTGCCTTTGTTAGGCGACATCCCTTACTTTGGGCGCCTGTTCCGGAATGACGTGGTGTCGGTGACCAAGACCAACCTATTGATTTTTATTCGGCCCACCATTATCCGCGACGATAAGGAACTGGCGGGTGCCACTGCGCTCAAATATCGCTACATCCGTGACCGTCAGGATGCCATGCGAGAGCAGGGTCTGATGTTCTTCGAGGATGACGATGTACCCGTGCTGCCCGACTGGGAGCAGCGCATCCTAGAGCTTAACGAAATCCGTGAAGATGTTCGTGACCCCGAACCCGAGACGCCGTGACGCAAGCAACTGCCATCCCTGTTGAGCCCGCGGTTGTAACCCAGCCGGACAAGCTGCCCTTCACCTTCGCAAAGAGTCACCGGGTGGTCATCGACCCTGAGGACGCCCAGTGTGTGCTCTATGAGGGCAAGCTCACGGCCGACGTTCTCCTTGAACTCCGCCGCAAGGTTGGATCCGGTATGACGCTGAAGGCACTAGAGAGCGATGCGTTTCAGACGCAACTCACGCGCGCATACCAGCGGGATAACAGCGAAGCGGTTCAGATGGCCGCAGACATCAGCTCCGATGTCGATCTGAGTCGGCTGGCAGAGGAAATCCCGGATGCAGGCGATCTGATGGATGCGGAGGACGATGCCCCCATCATCCGCCTTATCAACGCCATTTTGTCGGAAGCCGTGCGAGAGAAAGCGTCCGACGTGCATATCGAAACATTTGAAGAGAAACTCAGTGTTCGCTATCGCGTTGATGGCGTTCTTACGGAGGTCCTGTCGCCAAAGCGCATGCTTGGACCCTTGTTGGTTTCCCGTCTCAAGGTGATGGCGCGCCTGGATATCGCAGAGCGCCGTATTCCTCAGGATGGACGCATCTCCGTACGGATTGCGGGCCATGCGGTCGACATTCGCATGTCAACACTTCCCTCAGCCTATGGCGAGCGGGTTGTGCTGCGACTTCTCGACAAGCAGTCGGGTCAGTTGCAGCTTTCGCAGCTGTCGATGCCGCCGGCGGTTTTCGAGGGTTTCCGCAAGGGCCTGCATAGTCCGCACGGTATCATCCTCGTCACTGGGCCCACGGGTTCGGGTAAGACCACAACACTTTATGCCGGTCTCTCGGAGATCAACGAGAGCGCCCGCAACATCATGACCATTGAAGACCCGGTGGAGTACATGCTCCCGGGCATCGGGCAGACTCAGGTCAACACCAAGGTGGACATGACCTTTGCTCGCGGTCTACGGGCGATTCTTCGCCAGGATCCTGATGTCGTAATGGTCGGGGAGATCCGCGATCTTGAGACGGCGGAGATTGCGGTTCAGGCATCCCTGACAGGGCATCTGGTGCTCTCCACTTTGCACACCAATACCGCTATTGGAGCGGTGACGCGGCTCCAGGATATGGGCGTCGAGCCCTTCCTGCTCTCGTCCAGTCTTATCGGCGTGATGGCACAGCGTCTGGTGCGTCTTCTCTGCGACGACTGCAAGGAAGGGGCAGCGGCAACGTCTCAGGAGGCTGCGCTTCTGGAACTGGAGGGAGAGGAAGCCTCGACAAGCTTGTTCAAGCCAAAAGGCTGTCCGAACTGCAACGGCACCGGGTATCGCGGACGAAGCGCTATTTACGAGCTCATTGAGATCAATGATGCCCTTCGTGCGCTAATTCATGATGGCGCCTCGGAACAGGCGATGACCGAGGAAGCGCGCAAGCATTCTCAAAGCATTCAGCACGACGGACGGCGTCGCATCCTCGATGGCACGACCAGCCTCGCCGAGGTCCTTCGCGTCACTTCGGTGGGCTGAGGCCGGGTACTCATGGCGGCATTCAAATACCGCGCGCTCAACGCAAGCGGCAAGCTCGTGCGCGGCGTTCTGGAAGCGGATTCAGAACGTCAGGTTCGTTCGCAGCTGCGTGCGCGCACACTGCGCCCTGTGGAGGTCGAGGCAGCGGCCAAGGCGGAAGCCGCAAACTCGACGCTGAAGCAGCGCATTCTGCCCACCCGGATCAAAACCGGGGAACTCGCCTTATTGACCCGTCAACTTGCGACATTGGTGCAATCCAATCTTCCCCTCGCAGACTGTTTGCAGGCGGCCGCTGAACAGAGCCGTCGTTCGCGGATCAAGGCCATGCTGCTGCAGGTCCGCTCCCGTGTGACGGAGGGGCACACGCTAGCGTACGCCCTTGCCGATTATCCGCAGGTGTTTAACGAAATGTACCGTGCCATGGTGGCTGCGGGTGAGCATGCGGGTTTTCTCGGCCCCGTGCTGGAACAACTCGCCGATTACGCCGAGCGGCGTCAGCACAGCGCGCAAAGCCTTCGCATGGCCATGATCTATCCGGTCATCCTGCTGGCGGTCGCCGTCGCCGTTATCGTTGCGCTGATGGTGTTCGTGGTGCCGGAACTTGTGGGTGTCTTTGCCCAAAGCCAGCGAGAGCTCCCGGCGCTCACAAAAGCGCTGATTGCGGCCAGCGATTTCTTCCGCAATTACACGCTGTGGCTCCTGGTAGTGATAGCCGCGTCTGTCTGGGGATTTCGCAGGCTCCTGCGAAACCCGCGTCGCCTTCGACGCTGGCACGCTTTCCTCCTCCGCGTGCCCGGAATCTCCGGATTGATCATCGCCCTGGACACGGCGCGCTTTGCTTCAACGCTGAGCATCCTGATGGCGAGCGGCGTGCCGCTTCTGGAAGCTCTGCGCATTGCCGGCCAGGTGCTCGTAAACCGGGTGCTTCGCGAAGAGAGCGAAGCGGTCGCGTTGCAGGTGCAGGAAGGCAGCAGCCTCAGTCGCGCCCTCGGCCGAGAGGGGCACTTTCCACCGATGATGGTACACATGGTCGCAAGCGGTGAGAGCAGCGGCACCCTGGAAGAAATGCTTGAGCGCGCAGCCGCGAATCAGGAGCGGGAACTTGAGATGACGCTCGGTACGGTGATGGGGCTTTTTGAACCCCTGATGGTGGTGGTGATGGGAGGCATTGTTTTAGTGATCGTGCTCGCCATTCTGCTGCCGATTTTCGATTTGAACACGATGGTGAGGTGACGCGATGCGTAGGCATCAGAGCAAAAGGGGCGCGCGAGTCGCGCGAGGATTTTCACTGGTAGAGATTCTCGTGGTGCTGGTCATCATGGGCCTGTTGATCAGCATTGTGGCGCCTACGGTGCTCAACCGCGCTGACGAAGCTCGCATCCAGAAGGCGCAGGCCGACTTCAAAGCCATCGAAACCGCCTTAAAGATCTACCGCCTCGATAACTACATCTACCCTTCATCGGAGCAGGGCCTCGAGGCGCTGGTGACGCCGAGCACCATCGATCCCGAGCCCCGTAACTTTAAGGACGGCGGTTATCTGGCAGAGGTTCCCCTGGATCCCTGGGGTCGCCCCTATCTGTATCTCAGCCCTGGGGAAAACGGCGAGGTGGATATCTACACCCTGGGTGCTGATGGTCTCTCTGGTGGCGACGGGCAGAACGGCGACATCGGCAACTGGAAATCCGACGAAGGCTAGCACGGTGCGGCAGTACCCTGGTTTTAGCCTGGTCGAAATGCTGGTGGTGCTGTTCATCATCGTGCTGATGATCGGGCTGGTCTCCGTCAATGTGAATTCGGGTATCGGTGATCGAGAGCTGGAGGATCGGTTGGAAGCTCTCGCCACCGCGGCGACCTACGCATTGGATGAGGCGCAGTTTTCCGGGAGCGATTACGGCCTGCTTTTCGTTCGTGATCTGGATGACGATGGGCGAGCTGTGGTCGTCGCGCACTGGCGCCAGCGCGAGACCCAGGGCTGGCGTGTACCGGCAACTGCGCCCGAGATCTTTGTACCCATTGTCCTTCCCGAAGCAGCAGAGCCAGATTTGCGCCTCGATAACGTGGAGGTAGAACCCGCGGATAGTGAAGCCCTGGATCCCCTCGCCGGTGTTGCCCCCCAATGGTTATTTGCTGCAAGTGGTGAGACTCAGACAGGGGAGCTTCGATTACGGCGCGGCGGGGAGCAGCCTGGTGATCTGGTGTTGGCCTGGGACGCACTGGCGCGCTTCGAGCGCCGCGATCAGCGGGAATTCGACGGTGGCAGCGGGCGGTACGATGAGGGTTGATCGAGCTCCAGGGCGCGGGTTTACGCTGGTGGAAGTGATGATCGCGCTGGCTATCGTGGCGTTATCTGTACCGGCATTACTTCTGACGCTCAATCAGCAGATTGATGGCACGGCTTACCTGCGGGATCGCTCTCTTGCGCAGATGGTGGCGGCGAATCGCCTGACGGAGCTGCGGCTGGCCCTGCGCCAAGGCAGCGGTCAGCGGCTCAACAGTAATCTCTCAGGATCCGAAACGCTGGCTAATCGAGATTGGTTTTGGACGGTCTCCACGCAAAATACAGAGGTTCCCGGATTCTCTCGTATCGAAGTTCAGGTGCGCGGAAGGGAGGCGGATGATGCGCCCGCTTTGCACACAATCGTAGCTTTTGTTTCCCTTGAGGGCGAACCCGGTGCCTAGCATGCCGCAACGGGGCTTCACGCTTGTTGAGGTGTTGATCGCCCTCGCGATTACCGCATTTGTGGCCAGTGCCGCCTACGCTGGTTTGAGTGCGGTGATTTCCGGAGCGGAGCAGCTTCAGGTAAACGGGCAGCGGCTGCGTGACGTTAATCGAGCGTTGAACTTCATCAGTCGTGATATCAGGCAATTCAATGAGCGTCCCGTGCGCGATGAGTTTGGTGAGCTTCAGCCTTCGATTACCGGCGGTTTGCTGGCGTTGTACCCCCTAAGCATCACGCGCGCGGGTTGGTACAACAGCTTGCAGCAGCCACGGAGTGATCTGCAGCGCGTCTACTACTTTCTTGATGAGGACCGGCTGTCACGGGGCTATTACCCCGTGCTCGATCGCTCGACCAATATTGAACGACTTGATTCAGTGATTCTGGAAGGCGTCGAGAACATCGAAGTCAGGTTTCTCGACGCCATCGATAAGCTCGAGCTGGACCGGGATCTGGTGGTGGATTCTCGCAACTGGGCGCAAAACTGGATCGGTGAACCGGGTAGTACGGCCGTCCCTCCACCGCCGATCGCTATGGAAATCCGTCTGACCCTGAGTGACCTGGGCGAATTGCGAAGAATCTATGAATTTCCCGCGCGCTAAAGCACCGGGTCACCGCAAGACGGCACCGGCATCGCAGACCGGTGTGGCCTTGGTGATCGCCATGCTGGTATTCGCCATTGCTGCAGCGTTGCTCGTGCGTATGCAGCGAGACTTTGACCTCAATTACCGGCGCGCGGCGAATGCCTTTGTTGCGGAGCAGAGCTGGTCGTATCTCCGCGGTGCCGAAGAGCTTGCTTTTGTCGCCCTTCGGCTCGATTACGAGGCCGATACGGCGGCGGAATTAACGCGCGATGATCTGTCGGAATTCTGGGCGCAGCCTTCGACGCCTTACCCTCTGGATGAAGGAGGGTGGCTCATGGGTGAGCTCACGGATCTTCAGGGCCGCTTTAACGTGAACAGCCTCTCTGCGCCGCCCCTGACCGGGCAGGGTACGGCGGCATACGATGCTCCTAAGGCCACGTTTATCCGACTCCTCCAGGCCCTGGAGGGGGTGCAAGTAGACGAGTTTGAAGCGGTCCGTATCACTGAGTCCGTCGCCGATTGGTTGGATCAGGATGATGAGCCCAGACTTAACGGCGCTGAGAGTAGCTTTTACGTGAGCCAGACTCCCTCGTACCGGCCCGGCAATGGCCCCATGACCAGTGCGAGCGAGCTTCGAGCCGTGGCCAACATGCGCCCCGAGGTTTATCTTGCGTTGCGCCCCCATGTCACCGTGTGGCCCCTCGATGGTTCGGGGATCAATATTCATACAGCGACACTACCGGTGCTTCGGTCCATGAACCTCGATGGTAGCTTGAGGCCGCTGAGCTCGGAGGCAGGGCAAAGCCTCCTTGAAGCGCGTGCGGAAGGGGGCTTTGAGAATCTTGAGGAGGTTCTTCAACTGCCGGCGTTCGCCGGCGCTCAGGAGGACGAACGTGCGCGCATGAACGCTCTGCTTACGGAGGCGTCGTCCTTTTTTCTGCTCACCTCTCGGGTTGAGATTGCTGACAGAGAGCAGCGTATGTACAGTGTGCTGCGCCGTCAGGCGCGCAATATCAATGTGCTGCAGCGTGAGAACGCCAGCCTGTATGACCTTGCGAGCGCACCCCCTTTACCCACATCGGAGCCCGCCCCGTGAGCGAGAATCGAAGTGTCGTGCTGATCCATGGCGAGTCGCTTCTGTGGCTCGAGCCTGCGGCTGCGCGTCGTCACGATTTATCAGACTCAGAGCCTCGCGAACGTCTTAACACGGAGCTTCAACAAAATTCCCACAGTGTCGTTTTCGCGGTTCCGGGAGGAGACTGCAGACTTCTCGAGCTGGATATCGCGCCAGAAGAACGACGTCATCTAGACGCCTCGCTACCCTTCATGCTCGAAGAAGCGCTGGCCGATGATATCGAGTCACTGCATTTCGCCAGGAGCGAACTGACCAAGGAACGCGCGGGCGTCGCGATCGTGGCGATGGCCTCCCTTGATGGCTGGGCAGACATGCTGGCGGACGAAGCATCCCGCATGCCATGGGTACCCGAACCGCTGTTGCTCCCCTGGTCTGTCGGCCAATGGACGCTTTGCCTGGACGATTCTGGATGTTTGATTCGTTATGGAGAAACCTTGGGCACTCGCATCGAATCTGAACTTCAAACACCTTTCCTGCAGGCGTTGTTCAAAGAAAGCCCCGCGACCAGAGTTGTTGTCTACGGACGGGATGAGACGCTCGATCGTGACACCTTGTCCTTTCTTGCCGATGTGACATTGGAATGGCGTCGTGGTGGCTTAGGCGAAGCGATGATGCTGAATGATGGTGGCAACGTATTGCTGGATTTGCGTCAAGGCGCTTATGCACCGCAACTACCCTACGAGCGATGGTGGGGATTGTGGAAGTCGGTGGCGGCTGTTCTGGT
This sequence comes from Pseudomonadota bacterium, assembly GCA_038750875.1. Classification (GTDB taxonomy): domain Bacteria; phylum Pseudomonadota; class Gammaproteobacteria; order Pseudomonadales; family Halieaceae; genus Congregibacter. The sequence goes on from JBCDGU010000012.1 coordinate 44,515, forward strand.
GCTGGCCCTGGGGGTTCACCTGCTTGCAGGCTGGCTCGACTATCGGCGGTTGGAGCGCGAGAACGTCGCTTTGCGCTCGGAGATTCAGGCGGTCTATCGCGAAGTGAATCCTCGCGGCAATGCGCCAGAGCCCGAGCTCCAGTTGAGGAGACAGCTGGATGGCCTTCGCGGTGGCCAGAGTAGCGCAAGCTTCTCAGCTGTGTTGGAGCCCCTCGCAACACAGCTTTCGGCCGTCGAAAACGCAGCGCTAGCGAGTATCAGTTACAGCGAGCGCTCGGGTGAGCTGCGGGTCAACGTCGTTGCAGACACCTTCGTCGATGTTGAAAAAGTGCGTTCGGGTCTGGTTGCTGCGGGCTTTGAGGCGCAGCTGGAGAACTCGTCGCGAAGCGGTGACGGGGTGCGTGCTCGTCTCACCATCGGAGCCCGTTCATGAAAGCCTGGTTTCTGAAGTTTCCGCTTCGGGACCAGATCGCACTATTGGCCCTCGCTGCTGCGGTTAGCCTGTATGTGATTTTCATGCTCATGGTCATTCCTCTCGGGAGTGCTCGAGAAGAGCTGGCGCGATCGAACGCATCGACGGCGGAGCAGCTTAAGCGAGTAGACCTGATGGCCGCGGAGATCAAAGCCCTCCGCGGAAGCGGCGCGGCTTCTCCGTCGTCGCCAAATCGGAATCTAACGGCCCTGCTCAACGGAAGCGCCAATCGCTACCAGCTGAGCATTACCCGTTTGCAGCCCAACAGTCGCGGCGCCGTGCAGCTTCGCTTTGAGCGTGCCCCGCTGGATCAGTTGCTACGCTGGATCCACGAGTTGGAGACCGGTGAGTCGTTGCTCGTTGAGGAACTTTCCGTGAGTCAAACAGGTAATGCGGGAGTCGTCAGCGCCAGTTTGCGGGTGGCCGGTCTGTAATTGATGCGTCTTCTCTCCATCACCATTGTGGCGTTGCTTATCTTAAGCGTTGCGCTGGCCTCTTTGCCGGCGAGAGTAATCACACTCTTCGTACCCGAAGGGCAGCTGCTGCTTTCTGGGGTTTCGGGATCCCTCCTCGAGGGCCGCGCTGCCCGCGCGATTCTTCCTACGCCGCAGGGTCCGTTTCACCTGGGCGAGCTGAGCTGGTCGATCTCCCCACTCTCTCTACTCGCTCTGAGTCCTAAGGCTAGCGTTGATTCAACCTGGGGCGACCAGCGGCTGTCGGCGTCCGTTTCCAGCAGCCGCGACGAGGTGCAGCTCATCAACCTGGATGTGTCATTGAATGCGGCGATCCTGCGGCAATTTCTTCCGGTGGATGTGGAAGGTCGCGCAAGTCTTCTCTTTGAGGAACTCACGGTCACACCAACGTCAGTAAAATCTGCAGAAGGGCGGATCACTTGGCAGAATGCGGCATGGCACTCTGCTAGCAGTCGACACAGGCTGGGTAGCTATGTTGCGCTTGTAACCTCTCCGGGCGAAGGGTTGATCGAGACACGGGTGGATACGCTGGCGGGGCCCGTTACGGTCTCCGGCGGTGGCAGCGGGTCTATGGATGCCTATGAAATGGAGCTGCTCATCGATTCAGAGGAGCGAATGCCCCAGGAGCTGTCCCGGGCCCTGTCGCTCGTTGCGACGCCTGAGGAAAATGGCTACCTTCTCCGCCTCAGTGGAAACCTCAACTAACGCTTCCCTTCACCGTCGTCGGCGACGATCTATAGAAGCACGGATACGGATGTAAACAACATGAGCGAGCAGGACTTTCGCAAGTTCGAGTGTATTGTCTGCGGATTAATCTACGACGAGGCGGGGGGCTGCCCCGACGACGGTATTCCTGCTGGCACCCGTTGGGCAGACGTTCCCGAAGATTGGCTTTGCCCGGACTGCGGTGTGGGTAAAGAAGACTTCGAGCTTATCTCATGACCACCGCGATCGGGCGTGTCGCCGCTCAGGAGCAAGAGGAACATCTTGCGGCCATTCGTAGCCAGCTGGCAGAGCGCGGAGTCGATGCGTTCTGCGTCCCTCGGGCTGATGAGTATCTCGGAGAGTACATCCCCGAGCAGAATGAGCGCCTGCGCTGGCTGACGGGCTTTACCGGTTCTGCTGGCATAGCGGTCGTAACCGCAAAGCACGCCGGCATTTTCGTCGACGGACGCTACACGGTGCAGGTACGCCGCCAGGTGGATGGAAGTCTCTACCAGTATCGCCATCTCATCGAAGAGCCGCCCGTTGCCTGGCTATGCGATGAACTGCCGGCCGGTGCGAAGGTTCTTATCGATCCTCGCATGTGTTCCCTGCGCTGGTACCAAGAGGCGAAGAGTCAACTTGAGGCTACCGGCCTTGAGGTAGTCCTGGATACGGACAACCCCATTGACCGTTGCTGGACCGACCGCCCTCAAGGTCTCGCCGCGCCAGCGTTGCTGCTCGAGGAGACCTTTACGGGAGAAAGCTCCAGGTCGAAACGTGAGCGCATTGGCGCGGCGATTTCAGAGGCCGGTGCAGATGCTGCATTGATCTTTGCGCCTGATTCGGTCAGCTGGCTGCTGAACATCCGAGGTCGCGATGTACCGATGCTCCCCGTACTCCTCAGCTTCGCGGTTCTCCATGCCGATGGAAACGTGGACGTCATCGTCGATCCGAAGCGGGTACCCGATGGTCTTCATGACCACACAGGACCCGGCGTGAATCTTATCGCCGATACGCAGGCTGAGGCAGCGCTTCGCGCACATGCCGGCAAGCGTGTACTTGCGGATGTGGATACCGCCAATGCCTGGACCCAACTGACCTTGGAAGACGCGGGCGCGACGTTGATCGCCGGTGCGGATCCGATTCTCCTGCCCAAAGCCTGCAAGAACGCCGTAGAAATTGCCGGCGCTCGCGAGGCCCATCGCCGGGATGCTGTTGCAGAGATTCGATTCCTGGCCTGGCTTGATAGCGAGGTGGCTGAAGGTCGTTACCATGATGAGGCGGTGGTCTCAGACAAGCTCGGCGAGTTTCGAGCAGACGGTGCGCTTTTTCATGAACCGTCCTTCGACACGATCTCCGCGTCGGCATCCAATGGTGCCATGTGTCATTACAACCATCGCGACAATACACCGGCGCTACTCGAACCCAACAGCTTGTACCTGGTGGACAGCGGCGGACAGTACTCCGATGGCACCACCGATATCACGCGAACCGTTGCCATTGGCCAAGTGACCGCGGATATGCGGAAGCTCTTTACCCGCGTACTCCAGGGTCACATCGCTCTCGATCAGGCTCGCTTCCCGCACGGCACTACAGGCACACACCTGGATGCCCTCGCGCGGCAGTTTCTGTGGCAAGACGGTCTGGATTTCGATCATGGCACGGGCCATGGCGTCGGCGCGTTCCTGAGTGTGCACGAGGGTCCCCAGCGAATTGCCAAGGCGTGGAATCCCACGGCCCTGGCGCGAGGAATGATTGTCAGCAATGAGCCCGGTTACTACCGTGACGGCGAGTTTGGTATCCGATGCGAAAACCTGTGTGTGGTCGTCGCCGTTGAGGACGACGCTCACGAGGTTCCCATGCTGGGCTTTGAGGCGCTGACTTTGGTGCCCTTTGATCGCAGGTTGATCGATGTGGCATTGCTCAGCGATGGGGAGCTTCAGTGGATCAACGACTACCACGCTCGGGTTTTGACGGACGTTGGGGTTCGTATAGATGATCCATCGGTGAAGTCATGGTTGGAGGCTGCGGCTGCTCCGATAGCTCGCTAACTTTCCGCGCAGGTCGCGCCTGCGCTTCAAGGTGTCCGAAAGGCTCTGGCGACGGATACTCCCTCCGCTCACTGTGAGTGGGGGAGGCTCGCTACGGGAGCATCCGTCGCCGTCGCTCGACGGCGTACCGAGGTTCCAGTGATTCTAAGAGCACGTTTCTAATGTTCAGGTGGGCGCTGGCAACGGATACTCCCTCCGCTCGCTGTGGGAGGGTGAGGCTCGCTACGAGAGCATCCGTCGCCATCGCTCGATGGCATACCGAGATTCCAGTGATTAGATGAGTCTGGTTGCGTGGCTCCCTATGGGTGTTCGGTCAGAGTACTGAACTGTGAGCCCCGGTTGGGTCATTTAGTGAAGCCAATTTTCGGAGTCAGAGGGGCGCTGGCAACGGATACTCCCTCCGCTCGCTGTGCGAGGGGGAGGCTCGCTACAGGAGCATCCGTCGCCATCGCTCGATGGCATACCGAGATTCCAGTGATTAGATGAGTCTGGTTGCGTGGCTCCCTATGGGTGCTCGGTCAGAGTACTGAACTGCGAGCCGAGGTTGGGTCACGTAGCGAGCCTCACCCATCCAAAGCGAGTGGAGTGACCCAACCTCGGCTCGCCCGAACCGCGCTCATCCTCCGGAGCTGCGCAAGAAAGCAGCGAGTAGTTATCTTGCGGCCTAAAGACTGGACGCCTGCAAAGCCCTCAAGCTGAAGGCCCAGGGCCTTTTGTGTAGACTCCACCGATAATTCGAACTCGGAGTTTCCCCATGGCCTCAGCCGGCGGTGCGCACTCGCACTGGACCTCTCGCTTTGCCTTCCTGATGGCCTCTGTTGGCTTTGCCGTTGGTCTCGGCAATATCTGGCGCTTCCCCTATGTGACGGGAGAAAACGGCGGTGCCGCCTTTGTTCTGATCTACTTGGGATGCGCGTTTCTCATCGGCGTACCTATTTTGATGGCCGAACTCATGGTGGGTCGGCGCGGAGATGCTGCGCCCCCCATTGCCATGGCAAACGTGGCGAAAGAAAGCGCTCGCAGTACGCAGTGGAAATGGGTTGGCGGCATGGGGCTCCTGGCTGCCTATACGATAGAGATCGTCTATGCGGTGGTGGTTGGCTGGGTGCTTTGGTACCTCTTCAAAGCGATTACGACCGGGTTTGTTGGCGTCGATACTCTCGCCGCGGAAGCACAGTTTAACGGCGTGCTTGCCGACAATTTCGGCATGCTGTTCTGGACCCTTGCGGGATTGGCGATTACTGGGTTCATCATCTGGTCTGGCGTGAAGGATGGTATCGAACGGGCGGTGAACGTGATGATGCCGCTCATGTTTGCGCTGCTCATCTTCCTCGCCGGCTATAACTACTTTGCGGGTGGCTTTGAAGAGGCGCTGGTCTGGCTGTTCACCCCGGATTTCAGCAAGGTGACCTTTGCCACGGTGCTTGCGGCCATCGGTCAGGCCTTCTTCTCTATTGGCGTCGCCATGGGCGGCATGATGACTTATGGGTCCTACCTACCGCGCAACATTTCCATTTCCCAGTCCGTATTGATTATCGTGCTGGCAGACACAGGCGTGGCCCTGCTCGCCGGTCTCGTGATCTTCCCGGCGGTGTTTAATAACGCCCTTGATCCTGCGGCGGGACCGGGCCTGATTTTCCAGACCCTGCCTGTCGCTTTCGCGCAAATGCCCGGTGGCTATCTCTTCGCGGTGCTGTTCTTCCTGATGCTGTCCGTCGCGGGTATTACGTCGATGGTCGGGCTGGTGGAATCAGTGAATGCCTGGATCGAGGAACGCTACAACATCCCCAGGCATCGAAGCGCGGTATTGGTGGTGGGCTCGGTAGCGGTGTTCAGCGTGCTTAGCATTCTGTCCTACAACCTCTTGGATGAGATGCGCATCGGTGGCATGAACTTTAATGCGGTGATGGATTATTTCTCGAATCAGATACTTCTGCCGCTGGGTGGGCTGCTGATCGCAGTGTTCGCCGGCTGGTTCATGCTGCGAGAGCATTCCCGAGATGAATTTGTGGGGCTAAGCGAAGGCGCATACCGACTTTGGTATCTGCTGATTCGCTATGTGGTGCCGCCGGCGCTGGCGATCATCTTTGTATTGGGCGTGACGGAGTAGCATTGGCCATGATGGCGACCGTGAGCGACTTTCTCTGGAGCTATGTGCTTATCGCCCTGTTAGTGGGCATTGGGATCTACTTCACCGTGGCGTCGCGTTTCGTTCAGTTCCGCTTCTTCGGTCGAATGTTCCGGGTGCTCACGGCGGGCTTCCATCATGAACAGGGTCATGTGAGTTCCTTCCAGGCGCTGGTGGTCAGCGTCGCGGGTCGAGTGGGCGGCGGCAACATTGCTGGTGTTGCTGTGGCGATCACTCTGGGTGGCCCTGGTGCTGTTTTTTGGATGTGGGTGATCGGGCTTATGGGCATGGCGACGAGCTTTTTCGAATGCTCTCTCGCACAGCTTTACAAGCGCTATGAGCCAGACGGCACTTTTCGCGGCGGCCCAGCGTATTACCTGACGCGCGGCATCAATCAGAAGGGATTGGCGGTGGTGTATTCCATCCTCCTTCTGATCACTTTTGGGCTCGGGTTTAACGCGGTCCAGAGTTACGTCGTTGCGACTTCGCTCAACGAATCCTTCGGTATTCCCACATGGGCCAGCGGTCTCGCCCTCGTCGTGTTCCTCGGTTTTGTCATCTTTGGTGGCATTCAGCGTATCGCTAGCGTGTCCGAAATCGTGGTGCCGGTGATGGCACTGGGATACTTCGGCGCTGCGTTATTGGTCATTGGGCTGAACATCACAGACGTGCCGGCGACCCTCATGGAGATTGTGAGGAGCGCCTTCGGACTCGATTCGGCCATCGGAGGTGGACTCGGGGTCGCCATCATGCAGGGCGTCAAACGGGGTCTGTTCAGCAATGAAGCGGGTCTGGGAAGTGCGCCTAATGTCGCGGCCGTAGCCTACGTACCTCATCCAGCGAACCAGGGCGTTGTTCAGGCCTTCAGTGTATTTATTGACACGTTGGTCATGTGCACCTGCACCGCGCTGATCATCCTGCTATCAGATATCTATACACCAGGGACGCTCGATGTTTCGGGCGTTGCCCTCACGCAGAACGCCCTAGCCAGTCACCTGGGATCTTTCGGTGGGACCTTTGTGAGCATCGCCTTGGTGCTCTTTGCCTTCAGTTCCATCATGTACAACTACTACCTTGGCGAGAACAGCCTCAACTACTTTAGCGAAGATAACCGGCAGTTGTTCACGGTTTTTCGGGTGCTTGTACTCGGCCTCGTGTTTTGGGGTTCAGCCCAGGATCTGGGAACCGTTTTCGGCTTCGCTGACCTGACTATGGGGCTCCTCGGCGTTGTGAACCTTATTGGCCTGCTATGGATGTCGAAGCTTGCGTTACGCCTGCTGGCCGATTACGACCAGCAGTTAGGGGAGGGCAGGGAACCGCGCCTTAACCCCGATGACTTTGCAGACTTGGACATCGATCGCCGGGCTTGGTCATCGGACCAGTCTGGTTCTTAAAGCACCGGCGCCATTAGCCGCGCGGCAGCGCTCGCAAAGGGAAACCAAAAAGGTTTGTCGTCGATCTCCTCTGCCGTCACCTGACGGGATTTCGCAAAGTCGGCCGTGAGCATGGCCTCGACCTCATCGCAGAATTTTTCATCGTGCACCAAGGCCGTAATCTCGAAGTTAAGCCGGAACGAGCGATTATCAAAATTCGCCGTGCCGACGCCGGCCAGCTCCCGGTCCATCAAGAACACTTTCTGATGGCTGAATCCGGGTTGGTATCGGTAAACCGCGACGCCGGCGGGTAGCAGCTCTCGCGTAAACGACCAGTTCGCCATGCCGACGATAGGCCCATCGGGTACATCAGGAATCATTACTCGCACATCGACTCCGCGCAGGGCGGCAAGTTGCAGAGCTGCAATGATTCCTCGGTCAGGAACGAAGTAGGGGCTGGCAATCCAGATGCGCCGGCGGGCCTGCGTAATGACCTGGTGATACATAAGGCCGGCTTCTTCAAAGGCGCTTGCCGGGTCGGAGGGGAACAGAAGCACCGATGCTTCTCCCGGTGCGTGACGTTCCAGGTGCCAGTCGATTTCCAGTTGCTCGCGCTTGGCCCAAAGCCAGTCCGTCGCGAAGGTCAGCTGCGCCCCGATCACCGCAGGGCCGTTCAGTTTTACGTGCGTATCACGCCAGGGGCCTCGCTTGGGGTTCTGGCCCAGGTACTCAATGCCCACATTATGGCCGCCAATCCAGGCGCAGCGGCTGTCCACGACAACAACCTTGCGATGATTTCGGAAGTTGAGCTGAAAGCGATTGCGACGCCCCTGGGTTGTATTGAAAGCAGCGAGTCGCACTCCGGCGTCGCGCAGATCTTTATAGAGCCCCGTGCGTCCAAAGCGAGCGGAGCCGATTTCATCGTAAAGAACGTAAACGCGCACCCCGGCTCGCGCCCTCGCTGCCAGAACTTCACCCAGCCGTTGCCCAAGGGCATCGTCCCGCAGAATGTAGAACTGGAACAGAATGTAGTGGCGGGCGCTGGCCAGCCCTGCCTCAATGCTGGCGAAGGTCGCCTCACCATCGACGAGAATCTCAACCTCATTGCCACGTACCGTAGGTAGACGCGCTAATCGATGGAGGCTGAGATAGAAGTCTTGATCCGCGTCACCGGCTTTGAAGTCCAGCAACTCGCCGAGAGTGCCGTGAAGTCGAGCCTGGGCTATGGCCTGAATCTGGGCGCGCTCTTTGAGATATCCCTCGAAGCGATTGCGGCCGAAAACGAGATAGAGCGGTACGGTGAAATAGGGCAGGGTCAGTAGCGACACGGTCCACGCAATAGCTCCCTGGGCCGTACGGGCGCGCAATATGGCTTCGACCGCGCTGCCGATGGCCACCACGTAGAAAATGATAACCACAACGGCGAGGATTTCGGGACTAAAGGTCAACTGCATCCGCCGATTCTAGCAGTGCCCGGTCGCCGGACGCTCAGCCTTGTAAGCACGCCAAACTCTTCTACGCTGCTAGGGCCGGATTGGAACATCGCGGCAATCGAATAAACAAGGAGCGTTTCTAAGAATGAAAAAAATACTAATCGCCTTACTACTTTGTCTGCCGCTAACGGTATTCGCGCAGGAAGACTATGAGATGGGGTCTTACTGGACCGTGACGGGCGTTGAAACAAAGCCCGGTAAGTTTGAAGCCTACGTGGGTGACCTCAATAGCCTGTGGCGCAAGGAAATGGAGATGTTGATGGCCGCTGGCAAGATCAAGAGCTACAAGCTGTTCACCAACGTTCATGGCCGCCACGGAGAGCCCACCCTGTGGATGATGGTGGAATGGACATCGGCCGGAGCCATGATGGACACACCCTACGAAGAATGGGCCGCCATGACCGAAGAACTCGTCGGTTCCATGGATGAGAGCCGTGACCTCAGCATCAAGCGCGGCGAGCTCCGCACCATTATGGGTGACACGCTCCTGCGGGAATTTTCCTTCCGCTGATCAACCGCGCTTCTCAGAGAGTCTCTTCTAGCGAGAAGCCTCTGGTCCATGTGCTTTAGGGAGTACCTTCGCGCTTCGGCTGGATCACCGCATGGGGTCGGAGCGGCGAAGTCCCTGACTCAGTCTTAGTCTGTGACTGTTACTTTGATGGTTGTAGGGATGGTTGTAGGGACGGTTGTAAGGAAGCTCGTAGGGAATGCTGCAGACTTTCGCCATAAGGTCCCGGAATGAACGGGATGATCGCCATGGCCGTCAGAAACAGGGCATTGGCGATCCACTTCCCGCGGCTGGATTTCCCGGTGCTTTCCTGTTCTGGCATAACCCCATGAATCCTACTTTTGTCTTCCTCGTCCCGCGAAGAATCACCCTATGTCCGCAGCACTTCGGGAGCAGTAATTCGCCGCGCGCCTACCACGGCACAAGGCACCGAATGCCGGTGACAAACCGGTGTTGAGCGCTATACTCCTGCGCCTCGCTTTATCGGACATCTGACATGTTTCAAGCTCGCTACTCCCGCCTCACGGAACGCCTCTCAGGAGAGGATACGGACGTGTGGGAGGTCCATGACCGAGCCCTGGCCATGCAGCGCAATGGCGATGACGTGATTCTACTTTCCGTGGGCGACCCGGACTTCAGAACGCCCGAGCCCATTATCGACAATGCGGTCAGCCATCTTCGTGTGGGGCGCACCCATTACTCGCCGGCGCTGGGGGAGATCAAGTTTCGCCGTGCGGTTGCCGATCTTGAGACCCAGACATCGCCTCATCCGTGCACCATTGAAGAGGTCGCAATCTTCCCCGGAGCGACGGCGGCGATCTATGGTGCGCTGTCCTGTCTTCTCGATCCCGGTGACGAAATCGTGATCCCGGAGCCGATGTATGTCGGTTACACACCCATCATGCGTGCTCTGGACGTGAACGTTAAGACCGTGCCCCTGAACGTCAACAAGGGTTTTGCCCTCGATGTCGATGCAGTGATCGACACGTTGTCCGACGAGACGCGGGTGCTGTTTATCAATACACCGGGAAATCCGACGGGCACCATCATCCCGGCTTCTGACATCCGGCGCCTGGGTGAGGAGTGTCGCAATCGGGGTGTCTGGTTTGTCTGTGACGAGGTGTACTCCCTATTTTGCTACGAGGGGATGCACTACTCGGCCCGGCGCAGCTGTGCGCAGATCGACAATGTGGTGATGATCGATGGGCTCTCAAAGTCCCATGCCATGAGTGGCTGGCGCATGGGATGGGTCGTGGCGCCACCGCCCTTGGTGGAGCGTTTAGGTGGTTTTGCCGGAGCAACGCTTTTTGGTTCACCGCAGTTTATTCAGGATGCCAGCGCCTTTGCTTTAGAGAACGACCAGGTTTACGTGAAGGAAATGCGGGACGAGTACCGGACTCGTCGCGACGAGGTTTTGGAGCGCCTCAAGAAAGTCGCGCTAATCAACTGCACGCGACCCCACGCCGGCATGTTCATCATGTGCGACGTTTCCGCCACCGGTATGAACGGCAAAGAGTTCGCGTTCAGATTGCTGGAGGAGCAGGGTGTGTCGGTCATCCCCGGTGACGCGTTTGGACCGTCTGCGGCGCAGTTCGTGAGAATGGGGCTGGCTCAGGACCTCACGACGCTCAAACGCGCATGCAAGCGGATCCGGGACTTCTGTGAAGGTCTCAAGGCTGTGCCTGCGGCTGCCGCCGGCTAGAAGCTGCTCGTCAACAGAACGCTCTTGAGCGCTGAGCGAACTTTATTGAGACTCGCTAAGTTTTACCGAGAGCGTTCGTTCTTCCTCGCCAGAGCGCACCGTTACGTCTATGGCGTCACCCGGTTCGTGGCTCTCTAGAACGGAGTAGTAATCGTCGTGGCTTTTAATCTCTTCGCCGTCCATGGCAACGATGATGTCACCCAGCATGATTTCACCGCGGCTGTTGCGCCACGCACCTTTTAGCCCGGCCTCTGCTGCTGGCAGACCAGGGAAAACTCGAACCACGGGTACGCCCTTGATCTTATAGCGGCGACTCCAGCGATCGCTGGCAAGTTCGACGCCCATGATGGGACGAAGCATCTTGCCGTAGCTGATCAGCTGCGGAACGACCTCTTTCACCGTATTCACGGGAATAGCAAAGCCAATGCCAGCACTGGCGCCGCTAGGGCTGTAAATCGCCGTATTCACGCCCACAAGCTGTCCTAAAGAGTTCAGTAATGGGCCGCCGGAGTTGCCAGGATTGATCGCTGCGTCGGTCTGAATGACACCGCGAATACGACGGTTACTCGGCGCACGAATTTCCCGTCCCAGGGCGCTTACCACACCTGTGGTCAGCGTCGTATCAAGACCAAAGGGGTTGCCGATGGCGAGCACCTTGCGGCCCACAGACAACTCTGTGGAGTCTCCTAAGGGCAGCGTGATCAGCCCCTCAACGTCGCCGAGGATACGTAGCACTGCCAAATCTTTCTCCGGCGCACTGCCGATTAGCTCAGCGCTGAAGCTTGTGCCATCCTGAAAAGAAACCTGCATGCGATTGGCACCGGCGATCACGTGATAGTTGGTCACCACAAGGCCGCTTTCATGCCAAACAAACCCTGAGCCAGAGCCCTTGGGGATTTCCATCACATCCAGGCTAAAGCGACTGCGGCGGCGAAGGGTCGTGGTGTTCACATAGACCACTGCCGGACTCGCTTTGCTAAAGATTTCTGTGCTGTTCGTTTCGTCTTCCGTCGCGAAGCTCAGGTAGTCCGATTCAGCATGCGTATCCGCACTGGTGCCCGCTACCAGCAATAGGCAGAGGGCGCTTGTGACCGGCCTCAGGATGCGAAAGGGCAAGCTGAAAAAGCGCATCAGCCGCTTGCCGCCTCCAGGAAGGCTGCTGAGAATCGGCTGATGCGATCTGCGTTAGCGCCCAGGTCACTGACACCAACGCGGGAAACCGATCGCAGATCGACCAGGCTGCCGCTTTCGTTGGTGCGAATGCGAATGACGACGTCGTCCTTAAACTGCATGATCGTTGTCGTGTCCACCGCTTCGATGAAACCAGCATTCGGGTCTTCTCGCGTGATTTCCCAGCCCAGTGATTTCGCAGTGGTCAGTGCCAGGGAGTAGCTGCTCGCGTAAGAGCGGGGGCTACGGATGGTTTTCACATCGGGGTAGGCATCAATCTGCAGTTCAATCGCCTCGGGCTTGATGTCCAATGGATTGCTGCTGTCGCCGCGCAGTTCGACGGCGGTTTCAAAGGTTGGGGGGTCGACAGTGTCTGTCGAAATATCGTGAATCGCCGGTACCTCCCGCGAGGTCAATGCCATTAGCAATAACGCGGCTGCGGGAACGGCGGGAATCGCGCGCCGAAAAATGGCGCCTCGATCCTCTCGCCAGCGAGGCAGCAGTGACTGTACCGCCATGGTCGCTAAGAGCAGCAAGCTGAGAAGACCCGACAGGGCGTAGAGCATTAGACCTTCTTTCCACGCGCCGCTTCGTACGACGATGATGGAAACGAGGAGCATTATAAGAAAGGCCCATGCGAGATATCCGGGCCAGCGGATCCATCCGCCTACAGGTTGTGTCATTGGAAGTGCGTCCTTGGTTTATCGTTCTAAAGGTGTTCAGGGGGCGTTGCGCAACGCCTCTATACGCTTGTCGAGGGGTGGGTGCGAACTGAAAAGAGCGCCCAGCCCCTGTTTCAGCTGTTCGCTGATGCCAAAGGCCGTCAGTTCACCCGGCAGGTCATTGGGGATGTCCTGCTTGCCCTGGAGCCGCTGCAGGGCAGCAATCATATCGCCCCGCCCGGCGAGTCGTGCGCCTGCCGCATCGGCCCGGTATTCACGCCAGCGCGAGAAGCGGAACACAATCATGCTCGCCAGCAAGCCCAGCACCATTTCGGCGGCGATGGTGACCACAAAGTAGCCAATGCCGTAGCCACGCTCCGTCTTGAAAACGACACGATCTACTGTGTGGCCGATGATGCGGGCCAGAAACATCACGAAGGTGTTCACGACACCCTGAATGAGCGTCAGCGTGACCATGTCGCCATTGGCAACGTGACCAATCTCATGGGCCATAACCGCCCGAATTTCGTTGGCGGGAAAGTTGCGGAGCATGCCGGCGCTCACCGCCACCAGGGCATCATTTCGATTCCAGCCAGTGGCAAATGCGTTGGGTGCCTCGGAGGGGAAGATGCCAACCTCCGGCATCTTGATACCCGCATCCTGGGACAGTTCAGCGACCGTATCGAGGAGCCACTGCTCGTCGCGATTGCGGGCCTGCTCGATGATATAAGTGCCCGTGCCGCGCTTTGCCATCCACTTGGAGAGGAACAGTGAGAAGAGTGCCCCGCCCATACCGAACAAACCGCAGAACACTAACAGCGCCTGAAGATTCAGATCGACGCCATTCTGGGCAAGGATGCCCTCAAAGCCCAGGAGCGTGAAGACCGTGCCGACCAACATCAGTACGGCAAAGTTGGTCGCTAAAAAAAGAAAAATACGCATCATGGCGATTTAAGCCTCCGATCGACGGTGAGAACAGCTGCGGTCTTTGGCTGATGCGCTCAGCGCCATGCCAATCTGGTGTTCCCAACGGTCGTTTTGGGCGCCGCTATCGGCGTCGCTACTGACAAAGTCACAAAGCCGCATTGACGTCTCGCAACCATTAACGGCCTGCAAAAAAGGGCGACTGATCGCAAAAATCGCTCCAGCCCGCACCCTATGCAGACTTGGGGGCAGTCGGCGCCGATTCAAGCCCGCATCAAAGCAGCGCCTTAGCGGTGCTGTAATCGTCAGCCTGTCGCGGCGCTGGCCTCTTCCTTCGGCTCTTGCGCCGCTGGAGCTTCCGCGGCTTCGTCATCGTTTGCGGCTGTGACGTTTGCTTGAGTACCCGTCTGCGCTTCGGGTTCGTTGGCTGGCTGCCTATTCGTCTCAGTACCCGCCTCAGTTTCAGCCTCAATATCTATCCCTAACGCCGCCTGCCTCGCCGCCTCGGCTTTCTCGGCCGCTGCTTTTTCAGCGAGTGTCGGAGTGAGGTGTTCGCTCTCCTCGATCTGAGGCTCGCCTTTGTCGTTCAAATCCGCGGCAACGATCTCCCCTCGGAGGTCGATGTCTTTTGAGCTGAGTTCTACCAGCTGATTGACCGCTTCATCTTTGTGTTTGATCTTCATAACGCGCTGGGGTTCCCGTCCGTCCACCCAGTCGCCGGCCCGGGTCCAGAACTGCCCCAATTGATTGCGAATGACAAAGATACCGTCAGAAGTGGTCATAAAATTCCTCGATAGTGTGGGTAAAACGGTGGAATCCGGTGAGCCTTGCCTCGCTATGGGCGATAGCTCATCCAAGCAAAAAATCCTTGGCCTGATTGATTTTTGCGGCCAGGTAATCAGAGCCCCCGCGGTCAGGATGCAATTTTTGCATGAGCTTCCGGTGGGCGTCGACAATCGTTGCTTCGTCGGCACCGTCGTTAAGGCCGAGAATCTCCAACGCTTCCTGGCGGGTCATCGCGCCGCTGCCAGCATCGCCCGCGTTCGGTGGCGGCTCGCCCGTGCCCTCTTCGCCGAAGCGCTGCTCCAGATAACCTTCGAGAAGCTGCAGTGATTCGGGATCATTGTCGCGGCAATAGGTTCTAAGATCCTCCAGCTGATCCCGCTCAAGATCGTCCAGACGCCAGTCTTTGAACGGACCGGCAAGGACTTCGCCCGCCAACGCACCGGTGTCGTGATCCAGGTGCATCCGCAGAATTGCGGAGTTCACGGTACTCTTCCTAGGGCCGGCAGAGCTATTGCTGCCCAGGGAGCCAAGGAGTGGGAACAGGCGAACCATCACTGGGAGAAGCTGTCTGGCCGCGACCAGCAAGCCCGTTAACGCGGCACCGACCCAGTGCATCTTGCCCGCAAGGGTGAGGAGAATGACCGCCACAACGGCAACACCCAGCCCAAGCTTCAGATACTCGCCCCGACGTTTGTGCGGTGGGAGGGTCCCCACGCGTCGCAGCAGGATGTAGAAGACCGCTGCAACTGCAAGGAGCAGAATAAGGCGTGGCATGGATTCAGTCCTTAAGCTGCGCGAGGAGCCGTTGGGCCGTCGCGCTGCGATTGTTTTCGAGGGCCGCGCGGCCTCCGGCTGCGTAGCGTGCCACCGCTCCAAGGAGCTCTCTGAGGCGCTGCGCACTACCGGCATCGAAGGAGGCGTAGGCGCCACCGCTAACACCGGCCATTTCGCGGAAGACACCCTCTACGGAGGGATCGCCGCCTTCCTGGAACATAAAGAGCGGTAGTGAGCGCATACGGCATTGCCCGGCAAGCTCGATTAAAGCCCGACTGGACTCCTCGACCGCATCACCGATAAAGACCAGCGCCTTGGCCGCGGCGCTGCTTTGCTGCGAAAGCACGGCCTTGAGAAGACTGCGGATTTGCGTGGCGCCAGCTGCACACTGGACCTGACTCATGCTGTGGGCCACAGCCCGTGCATCGGTTTCCCAGGCACCCAGGGATAGTTCGTTCAGACCGCGGTAGTACGCAAGCTGCAGCGACAGGTCGGCCACATCGGCGCTGGCATTGAACATATCGGCCTGCAGCGCGCAGGCTAGATCCCAAGTGGGCTGGCGGCTCGCCGTCGCGTCGATGGCGAAAATTAGACGCGGTCGACCTGCGGTATAGCGCTGCAGGTTTTTCGCTTTCTGCAGAAACGCTTGTACGTCACCGGCACTGCTGCCGGTTTTGGTGACTTCGCGGGAGTTATTCGCCATGGGGGGACTGAACCGACATGAGCTGAGAATGGTATACCCTTGAACCTGTGGCTCCAAGCGTGGTCACAGTAGCCCGCAAACTGCGGATCACCCATAAGGAAAACACTGTGAAACTCTTTGATCTTCGCCGTAAACATGCTCTGCCTACCGCCGAAGCTGCGCTACCAGGGCGTGATGCAGAACTGCCAGTAGCTACAGCCCATTGCGTCCTGGGTAATCCGCTGAAAGGGCCGTTTCCCGAGGGTATGGAGCAGGCGGTGTTTGCCATGGGCTGTTTTTGGGGCGTCGAGCGCATGTTCTGGAAGTTGCCGGGGGTGTACACCACCGCGGCGGGGTATGCGGGTGGCTTCACGCCCAATGCAAGCTATGACGAAGTGTGTAGCGGCAGGACCGGCCATACGGAAGTGGTGCTGGTTGTGTTCGACCCGGCGCAAACGTCTTACGAAGCGCTTCTGAAGGTGTTCTGGGAGGGTCACGATCCGACGCAGGGTATGCGGCAGGGCAACGACCTGGGAACTCAGTATCGCTCTGCGATTTACACCATGAGTGACGCTCAGCAGGCCGCCGCTTTAACGAGCAAGGATCAGTTCCAGGGGCAGCTATCAGCGAGCGGTTACGGTGATATCACCACGGAGATTGAATCGGCAGGTCCGTTCTATTACGCCGAGGACTACCATCAGCAATACCTGCACAAAAATCCGATGGGTTACTGCGGTATCGGTGGTACCGGGGTGACCTGTCCCATTGGCGTTGGCGTCAGCGCTTAGGGCAGATTTGGAGCTAGCCCGGCCCCAAGTGGCGGCCCAGGGCGCAGTGCAGGGCTGTTTCCACCCGCAGGACACGATCGCCCATAGTGACGGCTTTTGCGCCCGCGTTGCCGATGAGTTCGCACTCGAATTCCGTAAATCCGCCCTCTGGGCCGATAACAAGGACCCCGGGGATCTGGGGAGCTGAGGGGTAGGGTTCAGCGGCACGGTGATCGGCAAGGAGCGCCTCGCGCCCCGCGCATAATCTGGGTAAGACATCTTCCGCAAATGGCCGAAATCGCTGGGACAGCGTCACCGCTGGCATCCGCGTATCCATGGCTTGCTCAAGCCCTGCGAGCAACCACGCTTCATACTCGGCGCGGTCCAGCAGCGGGCTCTGCCAGTAGCTCTTCTCGACTTTGAAGCTATTAATGAGATAGATGTCTTTAACCCCGACCTCTGCCAGTCCACGCAGGATGCGCCGCAGCATCTTCGGGCGGGGCAATGCCAGCACCACGGTCAGGTCGAGGGGCTTGGGAGCTTCGCGATTTAGATCCACGGAGAGGGTCGCGGACCGATCATCGATACGCGTCAGAAACCCCGAGCCAACCGCGCCCTCGATCTGTCCGACGCGAATCGTATCGCCAGTTTTGGCACCCAGAACATGGACCAGATGCTGGTGACGGCGATCCTCAACCGTTAGCTCGCCGCTCGCTCCAATCTCATCAGCGCTAAAGAGCAGCAGGTTCACGCGCGATCACTCGATCCACAGATCGTACTCATCGGCGCGCGTCACCACGCCGCTCACCCAGTCACCAGGGACAAAGTCCGTAGCACCGGGCATGTGCACGCGGCCGTCGATTTCAGGGGCGTCCGCGGTGGAGCGACCGATGGCGCCCGACTCATCGACCTCATCAATAAGCACTTCGATTTCGCGGCCGACCTTTCCCTGTAACCGCCGTTCGCTGATGGCCTGCTGCTTGAGCATGAAGCGCTCGTGACGCTCCTGCTTGACCTCCTCAGGCACGTGATCCCCGAGATCATTTGCAGCGGCACCTTGTACCGGCGAATAGGTAAAGCAGCCAACACGATCGAGGTTTGCTTCGCCAAGAAAATCCAGCAGCTGTTCGAAGTCCTGTTCGGTTTCGCCGGGAAAGCCCACGATGAAGGTGCTGCGCAATGTGATATCCGGACAGTCCTGACGCCAACGGCTGATGCGATCCAGCACTTTCTCGGTCGCCGCGGGTCGGCGCATACGCTTGAGCACGTCGTGGCTGGCGTGCTGAAAGGGAATGTCGAGGTAGGGCAGGATCTTGCCCTCGGCCATGAGAGGAATCACTCGATCGACGTGAGGATAGGGATACACGTAATGCAGGCGAACCCAGACACCCAGCTCACCCAGCGCTTCGCAGAGGTTCTGCATCCGCGTTGAAATGGGGCGGCCCTGCCAAAAGCCCGTGCGGTACTTCACATCCACGCCGTAGGCTGAGGTGTCCTGAGAGATCACAAGCAGTTCGCGCACACCCGACTTCACCAGCGCCTCAGCCTCGTCCATCACATCGCCGATGGGTCGGCTGATGAGGTCGCCGCGCATGGATGGAATAATGCAAAAGCTGCAGCGATGATTGCAGCCCTCGGAAATTTTCAGGTAGGCGTAGTGCCTCGGTGTCAGACGAACGGTCGAGGCGGGAATCAGGTCCGTGAATACATCTTTGGGCGGTGGCGCAGGTACATACTCATGCACGGCGCTTACCACCTCCTCATAGGCGGCGGGTCCCGTTACCGAAAGCACTTTGGGGTGCACTTCCTTGATGAGCTCTGCGTCCGCTCCCTTGCCCATGCAACCCGTTACGATCACCTTGCCGTTCTCGGCCATGGCCTCGCCAATGGTCTGCAGGGATTCTTCCTTGGCGCTATCGATGAAGCCGCACGTATTGACCACCACCAATTCGGCGTCTTCGTAGCTGCCGACGATGTCATAGCCATCGAGCTTGAGCTGGGAGAGGATCCGTTCAGAGTCCACGAGGGCTTTGGGGCATCCCAGACTGATAAACCCTACGGTGCTACGTGAGGAGCTCGTGGCTGAAGAGCTCGTGGGTGCAGAGCTCGTGGGTGCAGAGTTCGTGGATGAAGAGGTCATGGGCGTGATCGTCGCAAGAATCCGGCTCGTTTTGGCCGGACTTGAAAAGCGCGCAGGGTAGCATGAGGCGCCAGTCGAGCTCGACGGGGGAGGCCACGAAGCGAATCGAACCATGTTCACGATCTGTATCGACCTGGAGTTTCCTGCTTCACGGGTAAGCTCGAGATTTAATTCCGCGTCTGGGGAATCCCTTAGGTCGCGAAATCGCTGACGGCGGGAAGGTTGGTCGAGGCTCGTGCTTTCGCGTCCGGCGACTTAAGCAGATACGAATGGCTGTCGAATCACTTGAGGAAAGTGAGGCCCAGGAGGTTCGGCTTTCGCTCGAGGCGTCTGGCATTTGGCGGCCCCTATGGGAGGGGACGGACCTTCCAATTCGCGGCGACTTTTTGTGAAGCTTTCCTTTCCCGGCGATGCCAAGGTGATCGAGGTGTATCGATGAGGCTCTCTAGGCCGAGAGTCTGCCTCGACCGCTGTGGGTACGAACGAGCAGTTCGCTTTTCAGGAGTTTGAGGAGAGACAGACTATCGTCGCGATTTAGGAACTCGCCGACGGAGACCGCTTCACGGCGTCCATGAACGGTGAGTGCCGGGCCTTCCCAGGGATGCTGCTCAGGGGTCACCGCGAGGGCAGCCTCTTCCCGGTCGATGCGCCAGCGGCGTTTCGGTGCATAGTGTCCCTTGTCGATAAGAACGGTTTTCTCGCTCAGCGTAATCACGTGGCGGTACTCGAGCTTCCAGTTTACGTAGTAAAGGGCTGCGGTCAGTGCAAGTAACTCGGCGCCGGCAAAAGGCAGAACCGGCCAAGCTCCAAGCGCCGTGAAGCCGATAGCGGCCCCCAGGGACGGAAACGAGATGGCGAGGAGCGCCAGCTTGTTATTGCGCCAGGACGATGAGTGATTGGGCTTCGCAACGATAACGAGGGCGTCGTCATCCGTGCGATTGCTGCTGACCAAGGTTTTTTCCTCCGTAAACCGGTCGGAAGTATAGAGCACCCAAACCGGTGCTCACACCGTGCAATACTGTTGTCGAGACCTTACGCGCTGGAGTTAATGCAAGATCATGGCCGGACCGGAATTTGTCGCTCCAAGCGACGTCGCAGCGTCTGATGCAGTTGTCCTCGACTGCCGCTTTTCACTGGCCGATGAAGGTGAGGGGGAGCGCTCTTTTCTGGCGGGGCATATCCCGGGGGCTCGCTATCTCCACCTGAATCGCGACCTATCTGGGCCTCTTGGGGAGCATGGCGGACGCCACCCCATGCCCAATACGGCGCTCTTTGCCCAGACCCTCGCTGAGCGTGGTGTCGGTCTGGATACACCGGTTATTCTCTATGACGATTCGCGCTATGCCTTTGCTGCACGAGCCTGGTGGATGATGCGTGCCCTGGGGTATCGCCAGCCCGCATTCCTTGAAGGTGGCTACGCCAGCTGGCTCAACCAGGGTGGCGCTCCACAAGCCGGTGAACTGACGGCGCCGGCTTTGGCGGCGCCGTCAGTTCGTGAGGACTGGCCGCTCTGGTGTGATCGTGAGGGGTTGCGAGCGCTACAAGCCGCTGGTGCTCAACTCATTGATGCAAGGGAGGCTCCGCGCTACCGGGGAGAAATTGAGCCCATCGATCCTGTAGCCGGGCACATTCCGGGTGCTGATAACGTGCCCTGGAGCGATCTTTTCGACGGTGAAGGCGCGCTCTTATCCCCGGAGAGGCTCAAGGCTCTCTGGGGCCGTCACGGAGAAGCCGACCCCCTGGTGGTGTATTGCGGCTCTGGCGTAACCGCTTGCGTTGACCTGTTGGCGCTTGCGCTCATAGGTCGCGAGGATGCCTGGCTCTACGGCGGGAGCTGGAGTGACTGGTGCAGCTACCTTCCGAGGGATTAGTCAGCGGGGCTTTTCTCGAAGCGCTCGTCTAAAACGGTACGGGGCAATGACCCTTCAAAATCCGACCGGTCACAGGGTGGGGAAAAGAGAGGGTCTCAGCGTGGAGCATCAGGCGAGGCGCGAGGCCCAACACCTCGGGCGGTGAATACATGTCGCAGCCCAGAATGGGGTGCCCAAGCTCGCGGCAGTGGATGCGTAGCTGATGAGAGCGGCCGGTATGAGGTTCTAGCTCCAGGTCCGTCCAGCGATCGCCTCGATGCAGAACCTGATAGTGCGTGAGGGATGCTTTGCCGCTGCCACAAATTTTCTGCAGCGGGCGCCGCGGCCAATCCGGGGCAATAGGGAGGTCAATGCGGCCCGTATTCTCTCTAACGCTTCCCCACACTCTTGCCCTGTAGGTCTTTCGGACTTCGCGTTCTTGAAACAGTCGCGAAAGCGCTGAGTGTGCCGCTTTTCCTAGCGCCACGACCATGATGCCGGAAGTATCGAGGTCGAGTCGGTGAACCACGCGCGCCTCCGGATAGCTTTCTTGCAGGCGCGAGATCATGCAGTCACGATTGAGCGGGTGTCTCCCCGGAACCGACAACAGAAGATCTGGTTTGTGCACCAACAGTAGCGCGTCGTCCTCATAGAGCACGCGCACGGGTGAAGGATTGTGGGGAACCAGGTACGGCGGTGCCTCCTGCTCAGGCTCGCTACCTGCCTGGGCAGGCATGATCATGATGAAGTATTCAGGACATCGCGGTATGCCTTGACGGCGTTGGTCATGCCCATGGAAAGCGCATCGACGGTCAGCGCGTGACCGATAGAGACTTCCAGCAAACCGGGGATATCTCTGAACCTTGGCAGGTTCGTGAGATTCAAATCATGGCCAGCATTGACCCCAAGACCTGCCTCCCGGGCTGCAATTGCGGTGTCATGGAAACGCTGGTAACACGCATCGATACGTTCATCGCGATCAACGGCGTTGGCGTAGCTTTCGGTGTAGAGCTCGATACGATCGGCGCCCACAGCCTTTGCCAACGCCATTTGCTCTGGGATTGGATCCATAAAAAGGCTGCTGCGAACGCCCAGTGCCCTGAGTTCGTCGAGGATCGGAACCAACGCTTCGCCCTGGGTCGTCAAGTCAAAACCGTGGTCGGAGGTCAGCTGGTCGTCGCCGTCGGGCACCAGCGTGCATTGCGTCGGGCGCAGTTCACGGATGAGCTCCATGAAGCCAGGATAGTCGCTGACACCCGCTCGGTCGGACACTCTTGGGCCCACAAAGGGATTGCCTTCGATGTTGTATTCCACTGTCAGCATGGCGGCCAGGTCGCGGCAGTCGTCAGCGCGAATGTGGCGTTGGTCTGGCCTGGGGTGGACCGTGATGCCGTGGGCCCCCGCTGCGATACAGATGCGTGCATGCCCGGGGACATCGGGGATACGTGTATCCCGAGAGTTGCGCAGCAATGCAACCTTATTGAGATTAACCGATAGCGCGATCAAAGGAGGCTTTTTCTTTCGATAGTCTCGATGATGATCGGCTCAACGGGCACATTGGCGTGGCCACCGACCTGCCCGACCGGAGCACTGGAGATGTAATCCACGACGGACATGCCGTCGACCACTTCACCAAAGACTGTGTAACCCTCGGCACCGGGTTGCCAGTCGAGACGTAGATTCGAGCGTTGATTAATAAAGAACTGAGCCGTAGCGGAATCGGGGTCTGATGTCCGCGCCATGGCAACGGTCCCGCGGACGTTATGAATCCGATTGCGAGACTCGTTCACAATGGGCTCGCGCGTTGGAATTTCCGTCATGTCTGGCAGAAAGCCGCCACCCTGAATCATGAAGTTGGGAATCACCCGGTGAAAAATGGTGCCGTCGTAGTGGCCCTCATCCACATAGCTCAGGAAGTTTTCCACGGTGACGGGAGAGCGGTCCCGGTACAGACGCAATGTGATGTCGCCGTTGTTCGTCTTGATTAAGACCTGTGGATTTGGAAGAGGTGTTTCAGACTGTGCAGACGCCGCCGCAGAAAGCCCGGCTGCGATAACGGTCGCAATCATCAGACTGGCGAAATCTTTGATCAAGGAATGAGCGCGCATAGGTAATTCTCTCTTCACAGTTTGGTAATTTACGCTTCAGGCCCAGCTGGAACTGTTTCGACGCTTGGGCCATAGCCGGGGTACTACCAGCGTAATTATCACCCCCAATAGTACTGCCAGGGCACCGTCCATAAAGGCGCTGCTGCGAACCCGGTCCTGGAGGCGCTGGTTATCGGCGGACATGGTGTCCAGGTTCATACGTATGGAAGCGGCCTCCTCTACCAGACGACGATTGTTCTCTGCAGTTTCAATGGCACTTCCCGACACCTGGCGCAGCTGTGCAAGTTCCTCGCTTACGCGTTGAAACTCCAGGCGGCTCTCATCAAGGGCCGCTTGCAGCGCGTCACGCTCACCCCGCAGCTCACCGACCACGCTCTGCATTTCAGCCGTGTCTCGTTCGGCGTCCTCTAGCTGGCGCACTACGGCTGGCAACCGCACCTGCGCCGGCGGTTCGCTAGCCAGATACTCTGCTTGCACCCAGCCTTCCGTGCCGCGCTCGGTCCGCACTTCAGCCCAATTCCCATCGTTTGAGCGACGCATTTCTTCCAGGCGCGTCCCGGGGATCAGCTTAGCCAGCCAGCGATAGTTTGAGCCGGGACCGGCATGGAGCACGATGAACACATCATCACTGATGAACCGCGTTTGCTGAGCACCGACCAACGGACTGATGAGCAGAGCAATAGCCAGCGTCAACCAGCCGGCGGAAGAGAGGCATGTGCGATGGCGTAAGCGCGTCATGGCAACACGACCTTTAACGGTTTGATGTCCACGCTCTCGAACACTCCGCTCTCGGTGTAGGGGTCCTCGTCGGCCCAGGCTTGTGCAGCGTCCAGCGATTCGAACTCGGCGACGATGAGGCTCCCTGTAAAACCTGCGGCACCGGGGTCCTCGCTGTCGATCGCCGGGTGCGGCCCGGCGACGAGAACACGGCCAGCGTCTACAAGCTCCTGGATTCGTGCCAGATGATCGGCGCGTACCGAGAGACGTTTTTCCAGGCTGTTCGCGACGTCGCGGCCACTGATGGCGTAGTACATAAATTTAGATCCTTAAACGAGCTATTCCGCGCTGCTGCTTTCCGTGGTTTCAAGATGGGGGCTGATCATCAGTGCGGTGATCAACGTTAAAAGCAGCGTAAACCCGATGGCCGAGTAAAGCTTGTAACTGACCCAGGTCGCCTCACTGAAGCGGTAGGCCACGAAAAGATTGAGGGCACCGACCAGCGTGAAGTTGCCGATCCACAAGAGGTTGAGGCGTCGCCAGACCTCCTTCGGGAGTTCAAGTTGAGCGCCGAGGGCACGCTCAAGGAGACTGCGCGTGGTGCCGAACAGGAAGATGGCAAAGGCGAGCGCCAGCCCCCAGTTAAAAATAGTGGGCTTCCATTGGATAAAGGTTTGATCGCGCAGCGCGAGGGTAGCGCCACCAAAGAGTGCGACGGCGACGAGGGTCCAGAGGCTTCGCTTTTCCCAGCGGCCATCGAGGAGTCTGGATACGACCACTTGAACGCCGGTGGCGCCGATCAGCACCGCCGTGGCGCTGAAAATGCCATCGAACTCGTAGCGCCAGTCCGCCAGCGCGACTTCCTCGCCGTCGAGTTGGTAGACCACGAAGAAAAGGGCAATAGGAATAAGTTCTAGGAGTTGTTTCATGCTGATCGCCGAGAGTGTCCGCAGTGCTAGAATGCCGCGCGGCTGCGGAAGGGCGGCATTGTAAAACAAAATGCGCGGGGGCGCGGATCGGAAGCGTGAGTCAGTTTTTTCAGGTACATCCCGACAATCCCCAGGTACGCCTGATCCGCCAGGCGGCAGACATCGTGCGCCAGGGGGGTGTCATCGTATACCCCACAGATTCCGCCTATGCCCTGGGCTGTCAGATTGGCAATAAGAGTGCCGTCGAACGTATTCGTCGCATCCGCAAGCTCGAAGAGCGCCACAACTTTACGCTCATGTGTCGCGATCTCTCAGAAATCGCCTCCTACGCCCGCGTGGACAACAGTGTCTACCGACTTCTGAAGCACCACACCCCAGGGCCCTACACCTTTATCCTGCGCGCGACGACGGAAGTCCCGCGCCGTTTAATGCATCCGAAGCGCAAAACCGTGGGCTTGAGGGTACCCGATAACCCCATCACTCAGGCGCTGCTGAACGACCTGGCGGAGCCCCTAATGAGCGTAACCCTCATTATGCCGGGTGACGAACTGCCCCTCATCGATCCCTACGAAATCCGCGAATTGCTTGAGCATCAGGTTGATCTGGTCATCGACGGCGGCTACTGCGGTATGGAGGCGACGACCGTCGTCGACATGGCCGAAGAGACCCCGATGGTGCTTCGCGCGGGGAAGGGAGATCCTGCTCCCTTCGAGGCGGCCTGAGGTATAATCGTCCCTTTAATCGGGCTTAGCAGTGACCCAAGAAGAACACCAGAATAATGAGCCCGTCGCGGATACCACGACTACGTCCTCAACCACGCAGACACCGGCCCAGGCTGAGATGCCGTTTGCCGTGGTCATGGGCAAGGCGGTCACGGAGCTTCCCAAGGATCTTTACATTCCCCCGCAGGCTCTCGAGGTCTTTCTCGAAGCCTTTGAGGGGCCTTTGGACTTGCTCCTTTACCTGATCCGTCGGCAAAACCTCGACATTCTCGACATCGATGTCAGTCGTATCACCGAGCAGTACATGAAGTACGTAGAGCTCATGGATGCCATGCAGTTCGAGCTCGCCGCCGAGTATCTCCTCATGGCGGCAATGCTGGCCGAGATCAAATCGCGCATGCTCCTGCCTCGATCTACGGAGGTGGAAGACGACGAAGAAGATCCGCGCGCGCAACTTGTGCGCCGCCTGCAGGAGTACGAGCGGTTCAAGAAAGCCGCCGAGGACATCGAAGAGCTGCCGCGCATGGAGCGCGACACCTGGGTTGCCACCGCGGCGCCCCCTCCCGTCGAGAAGGAGCGTCCGGCCCCCGACGTCGATATGAAAGAGCTGCTGCTGGTGCTCTCGGATGTGCTCAAGCGGGCGCAGATGTACGAAAGCCATCAAGTTCAGCGCGAGGCGCTGTCAACGCGAGAGCGCATGTCACAAGTCCTCGACACGCTTCAGGGCCAGCAGTTTGTTCCTTTTGTTGCGCTGTTTAATGCGTCCGAGGGCAAGCTCGGTGTTGTTGTTACCTTCCTCGCCATCATGGAATTGATCAAGGAGTCACTGGTTGAAATTGTCCAGACGGAGAGCTTTGGCCCCATTCACGTTAAGGGCCGTGCCGAATGAGTGATGCAATTGGGCTTGTGCAGATCATCGAGGCATCTCTGCTTGCCGCGGGTAAGCCCCTCAGTGTCGCCCAGCTTGGCGCACTCTTTGAGGATCACGAACGGCCGAGCAACACCGATATCCGCGCAGCGCTCAATGAAGTCAAAGAACGTTGCGAGGGCCGGGGATATGAGCTGGCCGAAGTGGCAAGTGGCTTCCGTTTTCAGGTCCGCGAGCAGCTGAGCCCCTGGGTGGGGCGTCTGTGGCAGGAACGGCCCCAACGCTATTCCCGTGCGCTGCTAGAGACGCTGGCATTGGTGGCCTATCGGCAGCCCATTACCCGCGGCGAGATTGAAGAAATTCGCGGCGTTGCCGTGAGCACGAATATCATCCGAACCCTTCATGAGCGTGACTGGATCCGCGTGGTGGGTCACCGGGATGTGCCCGGACGCCCCGCGATGTACGCCACGACACGGCAGTTTCTGGATTACTTCAACCTGAAAAGCCTCGACCAGCTGCCGGCCCTGGCAGATATTCGCGATCTGGAAACGCTCAACGCCGAACTCGGTTTCGGCGAGCCTCTCCTCGATACCGCCTCTGAGGACTCCGCGGAGTCTGACGCCGCTGAGGGTGAAGGTGTCGACAAGGTCGTGGCTCTCGACGCAGGTGCAGCGTATGAGGGCGGGGAAGCGCCGGATTCATCTGACGCGGTCGAGGCCCAGGGCAGCCGGGACGACGCACGGATCATCGAGGATGATCAGCTCCTCGACCATCAAATGGACGCCGAAGAAAGCCTATCGACGCACATAGATGGTGATGCCCTTGAATCGGCGAACGGAGCTCCCGTTGAGGATTCCGAATCACTGGCAGATGTAGACCCAGACCCAGAAGCCGAATCTCCCGTTGGCATGAATTCGGCGCCATCGTCCGACGCTGATTCCGATTTCGACGCTAACGCAGATTCCCTCACCGAGCGTTCCGTGAATGGCCAAGGCTGACAAGCCCACCGCCGACGACAAACGTAAAGACGGCGACAAGCGCAAAGACGGCGAGAAGCTTCAGAAGGTTCTGGCGCGGGCCGGTATCGGCTCTCGTCGGGAAATGGAGCGCTGGATAGAAGAAGGTCGCATCACTATCGACGGCGTGGTTGCCAAGCTCGGTGACCGCATCCAGGACGATCGGCGCATCGAAGTCGACGGTCGTAAACTCGAGCCCGTCGATGCACAGAGCACCCGCTGTCTTCTCTATCACAAGCCTACGGGCGAGGTGTGCTCCAGAAAAGATCCTGAGGGCCGTCGCACGGTCTTCGAGCGTCTCCCCTCGGTGAAGTCCGGGCGATGGATCTCCATCGGCCGACTCGACTACAACACCTCCGGTCTGCTGTTGTTCACCACTGATGGCGAACTCGCAAATGCATTGATGCACCCCAAGTCCTCCATCGAGCGTGAGTACCTCGTGCGCGTGATGGGCGAGGTCACCGAGGAAATGCTCGAGGCGATGCTGGAGGGCGTGCTTCTGGAGGATGGCGTCGCGCGTTTTACGGACATTCAGCCCGGTGGCGGCGATGGTGACGGACTGAACAGCTGGTTCTACGTGGTGCTCATGGAAGGTCGTAACCGTGAGGTGCGCCGTCTTTGGGAGTCTCAGGGGCTCACAGTCTCACGTTTGAAGCGGGTGCGTTATGGCGAGATCTTTATCCCGTCAAAGGTGAAGCAGGGTCAGTGGCAGGAACTTGGTCAGAAAGAGGTGGGCACGCTGTATCAGATGGCGGACTTGCCGGTGAAGGACGCAAAAGCTCTCACGCCCGACGACAAGAAACGGCGCAAGCGAATGGAAGCAAAGCGCGGCCGGGTGCGCACGCCAAAAGACGAGCGTCGAGGTCGATCGGCCCAGGGGGATGACCGAAAAAAACCGTCCAAAGACGCTCGCGGCGCAAAGAAAAATGATGACAAGGGTCGGCGCGGAAAGCCCGCAACCGGTGCAAGGCGCGGAAAAGATCAAGGTAGAGATCATGGTAAAGGCCAGGACAAGCGCCGAGGCGGTAAACGGTCGGGCCGCAGCTAAGTGCTCTCGCCGCTAAGTATTCTGCTTCTTAAGTCGCTGGACTTTAAGTCTTAACGCCCTTCCCTGGGTTGGGCGTCGAAAGAGATGCCACTTACTCCCTCACTCGCAGCGTCCATCAAGTACACATAAGGCCGCATGATTTGCTCCGGCAAGGGATTGGTATCGAGCTTCTCTGCCGGGTAAGCCGCTCGGCGCATGCTCGTGTTGGTCGCGCCGGGGTTGATGCAGTTCACGCGAACCGCGCTGGTATTTTCCGTCTCCGACGACAGGATCTGCATCATCGCTTCCGTTGCGAACTTAGAGACGGAGTACGCGCCCCAATACGCACGGCCAGCGCGCCCCACGCCTGAAGAAGTCAACACCACAGAAGCGGTCGACGCTTCGCGAAGTAGCGGCATCAAAGCCTTGAGCAACAGGAACTGACTGTTCACGTTGATCTGCATGACCTGCTGCCAGCTACCCCAGGTGGTCTGTTCCAGCGGGCGTCTCTCGCCCAGCATGCTGGCGTTTAACAATAGACCATCGAGCGGCCCGACCGCTTCTTCGATAACCCTAGCCAGCTCGTAGTACAGCTCTTCCTGCGTCTCAGACAAGTCAAAGGGCACGGCCGCGGGTTGCGGAGCGTCCGTTGCGATGACCGCGTCATAGGCCGATTCCAGCTTTTCCTGACTGCGTCCTAGCAGCACGACGGTCGCGCCGAGCTTCCCGTATGCGATTGCCGCGCTACGGCCAATGCCATCGCTGGCTCCGGTGACAAGAATGGTTTTGCCGGCAAGGGCCTTCTTCGCGGGCTCGTAGTCGGCAGGGATAGCTGCGCCAACGCGTGGAGAGTCCGTCATGATGGAATTCCTTCCTCGTTTAAAATGGCATCTGCGAGTTGCTCGCTATCCGTGATGATGATGTCGGCGCCCCAGCGGTCAGCGCAGTCGCCAGCCTCGATGTAGCCGTACGCGGCCGCGACCGTGTACATGCCGGCGCGCTGACCGGCCTCAATGTCCCGAAGGTGGTCGCCTATGTAAATAGACCTCCGCGGTTCGCTGTTTAAATCGGCGCATGCTTTAAACAGGCTCTCCGGATGCGGTTTTGCCTGGGCGACGTCGTCGGGGCAGACGAGGCTGTCTGTCTCAAGCTTCAGCATCTTGAGCAGCGGCGCGGCGTAGGCTCGGGGTTTGTTCGTGGCGACGCCCCAACGTATGCCTTGAATCTCGAGCTCACGAAGGAGCGCAGGTACTCCGGCGTAAGGTGTGGCAAAGCGACCCAGTACCTCGTCATAAAGATCGAGCAGACGGAGGCGGGCGTCTTCGAATCCTTTTTCATCGCGCTGGATTCCTAGAGAAAGAGTCACCAGGGCGCGGGAGCCATTGGAGACGCTGGCGCGGATTGCGTTGGCGTCCATGGGGCCATGGCCATACTCTTCGCGCAGTTTTTGTACCGCCGGGACGAAGTCATCGGCGGTATCGACCAGCGTACCGTCGAGATCAAACACGACGCATTGCAGGGCGCGGCCAGGGTGAATCACTCGGGCTTGCTCGCGTGCACCATGTAGTTGACGGAAACATCGCTCTTGATTAGGCGATAGCGTTTCGTGATGGGGTTGTAGGTGAGTCCCGTCATGTTCTCCATTTGCAACCCGGCCTGGCGGATCCAGCTTGCCAGCTCTGAGGGACGGATGAACTTCTCGTACTCGTGGGTACCGGCAGGGAGCATGCGCAGAATATGCTCTGCGCCGACGATCGCAAACAGGAACGCCTTGGGATTCCGGTTGATCGTCGAGAAAAAGAGGTTGCCCCCGGGTTGGGTCAGATCGGCGCAGGCCCGAATGACCGCGCCGGGGTCGGGAACGTGTTCCAGCATCTCGAGGCAGCAGACCACATCGAAGGCGCCCGGGTTCGCTGCGGCGAACTCCTCCGCCGTCGAGCGTTCGTACGTCACGTCGACCCCTGATTCCAGGCCGTGAAGCTTGGCGACCGAGAGCGGCCCCTCGCCCATATCGATACCTGTGACCGTTGCGCCTCTGCGTGCGAGAGACTCTGAGAGGATCCCACCGCCGCATCCAACGTCGAGCACTGCTTTGTCCGCTACCGGTGCGAAGCTGTCGATCCAGTTCGCACGCAGGGGATTGATTTCGTGGAGCGGGCGAAACTCGCCTTCGCTATCCCACCAACGCGCCGCGAGGGCCTCGAATTTGGCGATCTCCGACTCGTCGACGTTGAGTGATTGGTTCATTCAAAAGAATCCGTATTCAGTTTTACTGCGCACTGGCAATGGTTGATTGCCAGTGCTGGGCGCGCCCAAGCACATCTGCGGGGTCAATGGTGAGGTGCCTGCCTTGGGCGAGCAGGCATCGACCCGCGACCCAGCTGTGGCTGACCTCGCTGCCATTGCAGGCGTACACGAGCTGCGAGGCGGCATTGTAAAGGGGTTGGGTTGCCGGACCACGCAGGTCGACGGCGATCATGTCAGCGGCCTTTCCCGGCTCCAGGGAGCCGATGCGCTCGTCCAGCCCAAGGGCTCGAGCCCCACCCAATGTCGCCATGTGCAGGGCGTCCATGGCGGGCAGGGCCGTCGGATCGCCGCTGGCGACTTTCGCCAGCAGGGCAGCGCTGCGCATTTCGCCGAACATGTTGAGGTCATTATTTGACGCGCATCCATCGGTACCGAGAGCGACGTTAACGCCGGCACTCTTGAGGGCGGGTGTTGGGCAGATACCGGAGGCCAGTTTCATGTTTGATTCAGGGCAGTGGATGACATGGGCGCCGGTTTCTGCGAGGTTTGCGATGTCCTGGCTGCCTAAATCCGTCATGTGAATGCATTGAGTGCGCGGCCCCAGCAGTCCGATGCGTCGCAAGGTATCCAAGGGACGCTCGCCGTTGGCTTCTACAGCGCTCAGCACTTCGCCCTGCGTTTCATGCAGGTGCATGTGCACGGCCATGTCCAGTTCCGCGGCGTATGTGGCGATGCGTTCGAGGCTCTCGACGGATACCGTGTACGGCGCGTGGGGCCCAAAGGCGACAGTGGCCAGTGGTTCGCTCTTCAGCGTGTCACGCAGCGCCAGAGCTTTGCTGATGTAGTCATCGGCGCCGCTGCCGTAGGCCGAAGGGAATTCAAAGATCGGCGCTGCCAGCTGCACCCGCATACCCGCATCAAAACAGACGCGCGCGGCGTCCTCGGGGAAGAAGTACATATCGGTGAACGTGGTGGTACCGCCGCGGATCATCTCTGTGATAGCCAGCGCAACGCCATCGGAAACGAACGCCGGGCTGACATGAGCGCCCTCCGCCGGCCAGATATGCTCCTCGAGCCAGGGCATCAGCGGCAGATCGTCCGCATAACCGCGAAGGAGCGACATGGCGCCGTGATTATGGGCGTTGACGAGTCCCGGAAGAAGGGCGTGACCGATCAAGTCGAGCCGCTCACTGCAGTTCCAGTCGTCAAATTCGTCTGCAGGCAGAACAGCCGTGATGTTGCCATGAAGCACGGCGACACCATGGCGCTCAAGAACCCCATCTCCGGGATTCATCGTGATTAAGTGATCAACGATGACAATAAGGTCAGCGGTTTTCTGGGTGTCACTCATGGCGAAATCCGGGCTCTGCCCACCCATTGGCGGGCCGTAACGGGGCGGCAGTATAGCAGCGCCCAAAATACGCCTCTCGAAGCCTGTTTTAAGGGCTTTTGGCGTAGCTTTGGAGCCCCTATAAACGGTATAATTTCCCGCTTAATCCGACGCGGCTAGGGGCCCGTCAAAACGTAGATCGCCGGCACTTAAAGCCCGCGATCTGCGCACCATTGAAAGCGCTTCAGTAAGGCAGTTTATGGGCGATCTAGCCAGAGAGATTTCACCGGTCACCATTGAGGATGAGCTCAAGCAGTCGTATCTCGACTATGCGATGAGCGTCATCGTTGGGCGGGCCCTGCCCGACGTCCGCGATGGCTTAAAGCCGGTGCACCGTCGTGTGCTCTTCGCTATGAACGAGCTGAACAACGACTGGAATAAGGCCTATAAGAAATCGGCTCGGGTTGTTGGTGACGTGATCGGTAAGTACCACCCCCATGGAGATTCTGCGGTCTACGACACCATCGTGCGTATGGCCCAGCCTTTCTCCATGCGCTACACGCTTGTGGATGGCCAGGGGAATTTCGGTTCCATCGATGGCGACTCAGCAGCCGCCATGCGATATACGGAAATCCGCATGTCGAAAATTGCCCACGCACTCCTGTCGGATCTCGACAAGGAGACGGTGGATTTTGTCGACAACTACGATGGAACCGAACAGATCCCCGCCGTATTGCCCACCCGGGTTCCAAACCTGCTGGTGAACGGCTCAGCCGGTATTGCGGTGGGCATGGCGACGAATATTCCGCCCCACAACTTGCGTGAGGTCATTAATGCCTGCCTGGCGTTGATCAATGAGCCTGAGGCGACCATCGACGAGCTCATGCGTTTCTTGCCAGGGCCCGATTTTCCCACGGGGGCCATTATCAATGGTCGCGCGGGCATCGTCGCCGCCTACCGCACGGGGCGGGGCCGCATCTACGTGCGTGCCCGAGCGGAAGTTATTACCGACGAGAAGAGCGGTCGCGACACGATTATTGTTCACGAGATTCCCTATCAGCTGAACAAGGCGCGCCTTATTGAGCGCATTGCCGAGCTGGTGAAGGAGAAGAAACTTGAGGGCATTAGTGAGCTTCGCGATGAGTCCGACAAGGACGGCCTGCGCGTCGTCATCGAGCTTCGAAAAGGAGAAATCGGCGACGTCGTTCTGAACAATTTGTATGCTCAGACAGCGCTCCAGAGTGTGTTTGGCATCAACATGGTCGCGCTGGTCGATGGCCAGCCCAAGGTGCTCAACCTTAAGGAAATTCTCGAGGCCTTCCTCCGCCATCGCCGTGAGGTGGTGACCCGTCGCACCGTCTACCTACTCCGTAAGGCGCGCGAACGCGGACATGTGCTCGAAGGCCTGGCCATTGCGCTGGCTAACATCGATCGTGTGATCGAAATGATTAAAGCGTCGCCGAGCCCGGCGGACGCGCGCGAAGGTCTCCTCGAGGCTCGCTGGCTGCCGGGCGACGTCACCGCGATGCTCGAGCGCGCTGGTGCCGAGGCCTGCCGTCCCGACGAACTGGATGCGGAGTTTGGTCTGCACGATGGCGAGTACCGCCTATCCCTTGCACAGGCGCAGGCAATCCTTGATCTGCGGCTGCACCGGCTAACGGGTCTAGAGCACGAAAAACTTCTAAAAGAGTACCAGGACAAGCTCGCCGAGATTGCGGACCTGCTGGACATTCTGGAAGATCCCGAACGGCTGCTGCAGGTAATTCGTGAAGAGTTGGAGGAGATTTCCCAGGAATTTGGCGACGACCGTCGCACGGAAATCCGTGACTCTCAGGAAGATCTCACCGCAGAAGATCTAATCACACCGGAAGACCGTGTTGTCACGCTGTCCCACGGCGGCTACGCCAAAACCCAGCCCCTGGCCGAGTACCAGGTGCAGCGGCGCGGCGGTATGGGCAAGGCGGCATTAACGGTGAAAGACGAAGACTTCGTCGAGCACCTGCTCATCGCCAATACCCACGACACGCTCCTGTGCTTCAGCAACTTCGGCAAGGTGTACTGGATCAAGGTCTATCAGATCCCCGTAGCCGGCCGCACGTCCCGCGGCCGCCCTATGGTGAATCTGCTGCAGCTTGATGAAGGCGAGCGCGTGACCTCCATCCTGCCGCTGGAAGAGCACACAGAGGAGCGTTACATCTTCATGGCTACGGCCAATGGCTACGTCAAGAAAACCGACCTGACCAGCTTTGCGCCGCGCTCCGCGGGCCTCCGCGCCATCGTGCTTGAGGAGGGTGACGTACTCGTCGGCACCGCGATCACCGATGGACAGCAGGATGTCATGCTCTTCAGTAGCGAAGGCAAAGCCATGCGATTCCGCGAAAGTGAGGTTCGTCCCATGGGTCGGGCCAGCCGTGGAGTGCGCGGCATCAACCTTGGGGCCGGTCACCAGATGATCAGTCTCTTGGTCGCCAACGATGAAGGTAGCGTGCTCACGGTCAGTGAGAACGGTTACGGCAAGCGGACCGCTGTGAATGAATTCCCAACCAAGGGGCGCGCTGGCAAGGGCGTTATTGCCATGGCCACCTCCGAGCGCAACGGTAACCTCGTTGCGGCCCTTCAGGTCTTCAGTGGCAATGAGATCATGTTGATCTCGAACCAGGGCACGCTTGTGCGGACGTCGTCGGACGAGGTCTCGCAACAGGGCCGAAATACTCAGGGCGTCCGCATTATCCGGACCAAGACCGGTGAGTCTCTGGTGCAGGTCGAACGCGTGGTCGACAGCGATGCCGACGAGGAAAGCTTGCATGTGAGCGGCGAGTCTACGGCCTCCCCAGCTGAAGCGACGAAGAGCCCTGATTCCAACGAATCCACCGAGTAACCATCATGACAAGACCGTTTAACTTCTGCGCCGGGCCCGCGGCGCTTCCGGAGCCCGTGCTGGCGCGCGCGTCTCAGGAAATGCTGGACTGGCACGGCACCGGTATGTCCTTCATGGAAATGAGCCACCGCTCCTCAGAGGTTGTCGATACGGTCGCCTCGGCCGAAGCGACGCTGCGCCGTCTCCTCGATATCGGCGATGAGTTTGCCGTGATCTTCGCCCAGGGCGGAGCCACCAGCCAATTTGCGGCTGTGCCCCTGAATCTGGGCGGCGCCAACGCAAGTTTTGCCTATGCAAATACAGGGCAGTGGTCCAAAAAAGCCATCAAAGAGGCCGGTCGTTACGGCGATGTGCGCACCGTCGCCAGTGTAGAGGGCGAGCTGCGGACAATTCCTCTCCAGGATGCATGGGAGGACGTGGGTGATGCGGCGTACCTGCACATCACACCCAATGAAACCATTGATGGTATCGAATTCCACTGGCTGCCGACGCACGATGTGCCGTTAGTGGCGGATATGTCCTCAACGCTGCTGTCGCGGCCCATCAACATGGATCGCTTCGATGTCATCTATGCGGGGGCTCAGAAAAACATTGGCCCTGCAGGGCTGGTGATTCTCCTCGTTCGGCGAGCGCTTTACGGACGTGTGATGGACTCCTGCCCCTCTATGCTGAACTGGCAGACTGCCGACGAAGCAGGCTCCATGTTGAATACGCCGCCCACCTACTCCATTTATCTCGCAGGGCTCGTATTCGAGTGGCTAGAGGCCCAGGGTGGCCTCGCAGCAATGGCGGATGTAAACAAGGCGAAGTCCGAGGCGCTTTACGGCGCCATCGATGGCAGCGACTTCTATGGAAACCCAATCGCGGTGCGTGATCGCTCGTGGATGAACGTGCCCTTCACGCTCGCAGATGACTCACTGGACAAGGTTTTTCTCGCGGAATCCGAAGCAGCTGGCCTCCTGAATCTGAAAGGTCATCGCAGCGTCGGCGGTATGCGTGCGAGTATCTACAACGCGACGCCACCGGCGGCAGTGGAAGCACTGATCGCGTTCATGCAAGACTTCGAGGCCAGGCACGGCTGAGTGTCGGCATTTGAGGCGTTCTGAAGGTGGCAATCATGGGAAACGGATCTGACAGCGGATCGGAGAACATGGACAGCAGTCAAGACACCCGCGACCTTGATCAGGTGCGCGCCGATATCGATTCCATTGATGCCCAGATCCAGCAATTGATCGGCGATCGTGCCCGCTGTGCCCAGCGGGTTGCTGACATCAAGCTTGAGGCAGTGCAGGAAGCGCGCGCCCGCGGTGAGCAGGATCAGGAGGTTGTCTATTATCGGCCTGAGCGTGAAGCGCAGGTGTTGCGTCGCATCATTGAGCGCGACGACGGACCTCTGGACAGTCCTGCCGTTGCGCATGTGTTCCGAGAAATCATGTCTGCTTGCCTTGCCCTTGAAAAGCCGCTTCAAGTCGCTTACCTGGGCCCAGAAGGTACGTTTACACAAGCGGCTGCGCTCAAGCACTTTGGCCATGCCGCGGTTTGCGTGCCCCAGGGCACCATCGATACGGTGTTTTCCGAAGTGGAGTCGGGGCAGTGCAACTACGGACTGGTGCCCGTGGAAAACTCCACGGAAGGCATGGTCAGTCACACCCTCGATAGTTTCATAGACTCACCACTGAAGATCGCCGGTGAGGTGGAGCTGCGTATCAGCCATCATCTGCTGGCGCAGCCCGATACGGATCCCTCCGGCATCCAGCGTATCTATGCTCATCAGCAGGCGCTCGCCCAATGCAGAAACTGGCTGGATACGCACTGGCCCGGCGCTGAGCGCCTTGCTGTGAGCAGTAACGGCGAGGCCGCCAGATTGGCTGCGGAGCAAGCAGGTACCGCGGCAGTAGCTGGTGAAATGGCGGCGGAGGCTTACAAGCTTGCGCCGCTTGCTGAGCACATTGAGGACCACGCGGACAACACCACGCGCTTCCTCGTGATTGGGCGCAGCGAAGTTCCGCCAAGCGGTCAGGACAAAACCTCCATTATTGTTTCGAGCCGCAACAAACCGGGCGCACTTTTTACGCTGCTGGATCCCTTCCGCCGCGGCGGCGTAAGCCTGACTCGCATCGATACGCGGCCCTCCCGCACCGAGAAGTGGGCCTATGTATTCTTCATCGAGTTCGAGGGGCATCTTCAGGATGAGCCCGTCGCCGCCATCATGCGTGAGCTTGAAGAACAATCCATTCTATTGAAGCCGCTGGGTTCATACCCACGCGCTGTTCTGTAGATTCACGAATGGAGTTTTCACAGAAACCGATACTGGGCGTCGTAGGTCTGGGTCTTATTGGCGGATCTTTCGCACTAGCCTGTCGCGACGCCGGGGCCACTGCAGGCGTCCGCGCCTGGGATCGCTCGAGGGATGCGCTGGCCGAGGGTGTGCGGCGCGGCGTGGTCGATGAGGCAGACGAGACCCTCGAGGCTCTTCTGGAAAATGTTGATGTGCTACTGCTCTCGGCCCCCACCATGGCCAGCACAGAACTTCTTGGGACCGTGCTCAGGAACCGCGGTCGCGTGCGTGCCATCACCGATGTCGCCAGCGTTAAAACGCCGCTTCAGCAAGCGGCCCAGGCGCTCGGCGTTGAGGACGCACGGTACTTTGTGCCGGGCCATCCTATCGCGGGCT
The DNA here is from genome assembly GCA_038750875.1 of Pseudomonadota bacterium. Classification (GTDB taxonomy): domain Bacteria; phylum Pseudomonadota; class Gammaproteobacteria; order Pseudomonadales; family Halieaceae; genus Congregibacter. The sequence continues at coordinate 81,691 of JBCDGU010000012.1, forward strand.
CCGAGCGCTCGGGCGTTACTGCGGCCCATGGCGATCTTTTTCGTTCACATAAAGTGATCCTCACACCCGACAGCGACACGCATGATGCGGCGCGTGAGGAAGTGGCGGCCCTGTGGACCGCGGTCGGCGCACAGGTGCACTACATGAGCGTTGAGGAGCACGATCGAGTGCTTGCGGCGACCAGTCATCTGCCTCATATGCTGGCTTATGCGCTGGTAGACGCCCTGGCAGCGTCGCCAACACGATCTGACATTTTTCGCTTCGCCGCCGGTGGTTTCCGCGACTTTTCGCGGATTGCTTCCAGCGACCCGGAGATGTGGCGAGACGTGGCGTTGGCAAATCGCGGCGCGCTCCTGGAGACACTGGATGAGTTTGAGGATCATCTGGCGACGCTGCGTCATTACATCGAAGAAGGTAACGGTGAGGCGCTTGAGAAGCTGTTTCGCGATGCCAAGGTTGTTCGCGACGAATTCGGTCGCCACCTCGAGCGCCGCGTGCGTCGGGGATCCGTGGCGGATCGTCGCCACTAGCTCATGCGCGGAGGTTTTTGAGCGTGGAATTTTTAGTGACCCCGGGGGGCAGCATTCGCGGCGAAGCTCGGGTTCCCGGTGACAAATCCGTTTCCCACCGATCGGTGATGCTTGGCGCTCTTGGGGAAGGCACGACGGAAGTGCGTGGGTTTCTTGAAGGTGAGGATGCGCTGGCAACGGTAGCTGCGTTTCGTGCCATGGGTGTTTCGATCGATGGCCCCACCCGTGGTGAGCTCAAAATTGAAGGCGTGGGCCTCACCGGTCTTCAGGCTCCCGGGCAACCTCTGGATATGGGGAATTCGGGAACCAGCATGCGCCTGCTTTCAGGCATCCTGGCTGGGCAAAATTTCGAGAGCGAGCTGGTTGGTGATGCTTCTCTCATGAAGCGTCCTATGCAGCGGGTGATTACGCCGCTGTCACGCATGGGGGCAAGCATCGATAGTGGCGCGGGCGGGCGTCCCCCTCTGCGGATTCATGGATCCGGGTCTCTGCGCGGTATTCATTACGATCTCCCTATGGCCAGCGCGCAGGTGAAATCCTGTGTGCTGTTAGCGGGACTATTCGCCGACGGAAAGACCTCCGTCACGGAGCCCGCGCCGACACGGGATCATACGGAGCGCATGCTTCGAGGTTTCGGTTACGACGTTCAACGCGAGGGTGACGTAATCAGTCTTTCTGGTGGAGGCTCTCTGCGCGGCACCGAGATTGATGTGCCAGCCGACATTTCTTCCGCAGCTTTTTTTCTTGTGGCCGCGTCCATTGCTGATCGCGCCGAGCTGCTTCTAACGCATGTGGGCATCAATCCCACGCGGACCGGCGTGATCGATATCCTGAAACTGATGGGCGCAGATATCCAGATCCTTCGTGAGCGGGAAGTAGGTGGTGAGCCCGTGGCTGATATTCAGGTGCGCTCGGCGGCGCTGAAGGGCATCGAGATTCCCCGATCGCTGGTGCCCCTGGCCATCGATGAATTCCCCGCTGTATTCATCGCAGCAGCCTGTGCGCGGGGACGAACGGTTCTTCGCGGGGCCGAAGAACTGCGGGTAAAGGAAAGCGACCGGATCTCTGCCATGGCCGAGGGTCTGGACACGCTTGGCATCGAAACCGAGGTGCTTGTCGATGGTCTTGTGATCGAGGGCGGTCAGATTGGCGGTGGCACGGTGCAGACCTTCCACGATCATCGTATCGCCATGGCCTTCGCGATTGCCGGGCTGCGCGCCGAGCGTGAGATACGGGTTCTTGAGTGTGACCACGTATCGACGTCCTTCCCGGGCTTCGATGCCCTTGCTCGCGGCTTGGGGCTCCAGATCAGCGCGCGCGAAACCCAAGAGTGAGTTCAGGGGTGAATCCAGGTGTGACAACCGCCGTCATCACGGTGGATGGGCCCAGTGGCGCGGGGAAAGGAACGCTGACCTATAGTCTCGCCAGCCGTCTTGGCTGGCACATGCTCGATAGCGGGGCCCTTTATCGCGTTACTGCTCGGGCAGCGATGCTTGACGCGATTAGCCTAGACGACGAAGGGGCGCTGGCGGCAGTTGCCGCCGGCCTTGATGTCCGCTTTGACCCTGCGCCCGATGGTCTTACCAAAGTAGTGTTGCGGGGTCTCGATATCACCTTCGATATTCGCACGGAAGAATGCGGCGCAATTGCGTCGACGGTGGCGGCGATGGCACCCGTCCGGTCGGCCCTATTGGATCGGCAGCGGGCATTCGCCGTGGGGTCGGGCCTGGTTGCCGATGGGCGCGATATGGGCACCGTTGTGTTCCCAAATGCCCCGCTCAAACTCTTCCTCACTGCCAGCGCGGAAGCCCGTGCAAAGCGCCGCCAGTCTCAGTTGCTGGCCAAAGGTGAAAGTGTTACCCTCGCGCGCCTTCTCGAGACCATCGAGGAGAGGGACGCGCGCGACCGTAGCCGCGAAGCCTCTCCCCTGGTGCCTGCTGACGATGCGATTTTGATCGACAGCACAGCGCTTTCTGCAGACGAAGTTCTGCAAATGGCGCTGCGGGAGGTCGATCAACGGAAGCTGCGTTAGTTAATGAGAGTTGATCTAAGTCGAACGTATCGACTTCGATCGTCGCTTAAATTGCGCCTAAATTGATCGAATGTGCTGGTAATGCTCAGACTATCGTTGAGCGCTACACCGCACGTGTGAAGCACAAATTGGAGCCTGAACTGTTTCGGTAGGAATGAGGCAGGAATGAGCTCCGTTAAACATCCGATGACGCGCACCAAGGCCAGCGCCGCGTTGATTCGGGAAAGAGAACTGGACCCGCTCATGCTGGAAGGAGCGGCCGGCGTGGTCATGGCACGCGACGAACCTGCCGTAACCGTGTTTCCGTTGGGACTGCCCAGCGACGCGGCTACCGAGATTCCCGCGGCACTTGGTTAGCTACGATAGTCAGCTACGAGCTTAGGCAGCGACGAGCTAAGGCAGCGACGAGCTAAGGCAGCGACGAGCTAAGGCAGCGACGAACTCACAAATGAGCGCTGAGTTGCCAGACAACGCCACCCAAACCCAAACAGGTAACTATGTAATGAGCGAATCTTTCGCTGATCTTTTTGAAGAAAGTCTGAAAACTGTCGACATGCAGCCCGGTGCCATCGTCACTGGTGTGGTTATTGATATCGACAACGAGTGGGTCACTGTACACGCAGGGCTCAAGTCCGAGGGTGTTATTCCCCGGGCACAGTTCACCGACGCAACCGGCGAATGCAGCCTGAGCATTGGTGACGAAGTCCAGGTCGCGCTGGAAACGGTTGAAGATGGCTTTGGTGAAACCAAGCTCTCCCGTGAAAAAGCGAAGCGCGCAGAAGCCTGGAAGGATCTCGAAGCTGCGTTTGCTGCCGAGGAAGTCGTCAAGGGCGTCATCAATGGCAAGGTCAAAGGCGGTTTCACTGTCGACATCAACACGATCCGCGCATTCCTGCCCGGCTCGCTGGTCGACGTTCGCCCCGTGCGCGACACCGCGCACCTCGAGGGCAAGGAATTGGACTTCAAAGTCATCAAGCTCGACCAGAAGCGCAACAACGTTGTGGTTTCTCGCCGCGCGGTGATGGAAGAAGCCAACAGCGCCGAGCGCGATGCGCTCCTGGCCAACCTGCAGGAAGGTCAGTCTGTTAAGGGCGTTGTCAAGAACCTCACCGATTACGGCGCGTTCGTCGACCTCGGCGGCGTCGATGGTCTGCTTCACATCACCGATATGGCATGGAAGCGCATCAAGCATCCTTCGGAGATCGTGGAAGTCGGTCAGGAACTGGATGTGAAGGTTCTCAAGTTTGACCGTGAGCGCAACCGCGTTTCCCTCGGCCTCAAGCAACTGGGTGATGATCCCTGGGTGGAAATTACCGGACGCTACCCCGAAGGCAGCCGCGTTATGGCCAAGGTTACCAACCTCACTGATTACGGCTGCTTTGCCGAAATCGAGGAAGGTGTGGAAGGCCTGGTACACGTGTCCGAGATGGACTGGACCAACAAGAACGTACACCCGTCGAAGATCGTACAGCTCGGTGACGAAGTGGAAGTTATGGTTCTGGACATCGACGAAGAGCGTCGTCGTATTTCTCTGGGTATCAAGCAGTGCCAGCAGAATCCCTGGGACGCATTTGCTACGACCTCCGCCAAAGGCGATCGCATCTCTGGTGTTATCAAGTCCATTACGGACTTCGGCATCTTCATCGGCCTCGAAGGCAACATCGATGGCCTGGTGCACCTGTCAGACATCAGCTGGAACGAGACGGGCGAAGAAGCTGTACGCAGCTACAAGAAGGGCGACGAGATCGAAACTGTCATCCTGTCTATCGACCCCGAGCGAGAGCGCATCTCCCTGGGCATCAAGCAGCTCGAAGATGATCCCTTCGGCAACTACATCGCAGTTAACGATCGCGGCACCATTGTTACCGGTGAAGTTATTGAAGTGGACGCAAAAGCCGTCATCATCAAGCTGGCCGACGAAGTTGAGGGTGTCCTCAAGGCCTCCGACATCAGCCGCGATCGCGTGGAAGACGCGCGCAGCGAGTTCAAAGTCGGCGACTCCGTTGAAGCCAAAATCGTTTCCGTGGACCGCAAGAATCGCGGCCTCGCCCTCTCCATCAAGGAGAAAGACTATGATGACGAGAAAGAAGCGGTACGTTCGCTCAAGGACCAGGACGAAGCATCTTCACCTGGCACCATCGGCGATCTCATCAAGGCGCAGATGGGCGGTCAGTAAGACCGAGCCATGGGCGTCTGACGGCGCCGCGTCATCAAGAAGGGCCTTCGGGCCCTTTTTTTGTGCCTGTGCCTTGCATAGTGCGTTTTTGGTGGCATCCCACGGGTAGCGTGTGAGCGCCGGAACATGTAAATTTTCCATATAAAATAAGAGGTTGCGTCACTCCGGGAGAGCGTCCACAATATCTGGCGTTGAGTCGTGCCCCGTGGGGGACACGCCGCCGGCTACCGATCTGACGGGTTTGCCTCAAAAGGTTAGACCGACAGAGTAGGTTGATTGCCGACGTCAGCCGATCCGACAAAGGGTAGTGCTACAGCCATGACCAAGAGCGAACTGATCGAAGCGATCGCCATCAAGCAGACGCAGCTGTCCACCAAGGACGTTGAGTTGGCGGTCAAGACCATCATTGAGCATATGTCTCATTCCCTGAGTACGGGTGGACGTATTGAAATTCGCGGCTTTGGCAGTTTCTCCCTCCATTACCGTGAGCCGCGCCGTGGCCGGAACCCGAAAACCGGTGACGCGGTAGAGCTGACGGGAAAGTATGTGCCGCACTTCAAGCCTGGCAAGGAACTCAGAGACCGGGTAAACCTCGGCCTGCTGGCTGGCCTTTAAGCCGGCTGCCGTAACCCTCCGTGAGTTTTATCCGAAACCTGCTGGCGCTGGCCCTGGCGCTTGCGATGGCCGGCGTGGGTGTGCTCTTCGCCCTTCAGAACGCCGATCCTGTACCATTGGATATCCTCATAATGTCTTTGCCTCCGCGTAGCCTGGCGCTTTGGGTACTGGGCGCCCTGTCTTTGGGTGGCATTCTCGGCATGGCCTTCTCCTCCCTTGCTATCTTCCGTCTGCGAACCCGATTGAGCGCGGCGCGGCGGCAGATCAGCAATGCACAGACGGAGTTGGATCGCCTGCGCACCACCAGCCTTACCCGACGTGACTAGCCCGCTGGCGTGAACGATCTTTTGGTCTTTTCGTTGCTCTTCGTCGCCATCGGCTGCGGATGGTGGATGGGGCGACGTAGCCGACGCAACGCGATGCAAGCCGCGGCCAGTTTGCCAAGCCAGTACTATCGCGGCCTGAATTACCTGCTTGATGGGAAACCCGACGGTGCAGTGGATCACTTTATCAGCGCCCTTGAGGTTAATAGCGAGACCCTGGAAACGCATATCGCCCTAGGGAATGTGCTGCGCCGCCGAGGCGAGGCCGATCGCGCTATCCGTATTCACCAAAACCTTCTCGCAAGACCTGATCTTCCCCGCGGGCAGATGCACATTGCTCACCTGGAACTTGCTCGGGACTACATCAGTGCCGGACTCCTGGACCGCGCCGAGCGACTGCTTCTCGATCTGGTTGAGGAGTCCGATGAGCAGCGCGATATTGCCCGCCACCATCTGGTCGAGATTTACCGCTCTGAGAGTGAATGGGGGCGCGCCATTGAAGAAGCGAGGGAACTGCTCCCTCGAAAGTCACTGCTCCGCTCGTCTTCGCCGATCCCCCAGTTGTCTGGCCAGTCCATAGGAACCCAGCTCGCGCACTTCTATTGCGAACAAGCACTGGAAGCGCTAGACAGAGGTGAGCAGGAAGCAGCGCGGAAGCTTTTCCTCGAGGCTCTTGATAGCGATGCGGCCTGTGTTCGTGCGTCTTTGGAACTTGGAAAGCTCGAAGGCTCCAATGGGCATCACCGCCGAGCCATCAAGGCGCTCAAGAGCGTCGTAGAGCAAAATCCAGATTTCCTTCCCGAAGCGATTCCCGTTTTACGCCAGTGCTACGCCGCCATTGGTGAGGAAGAGGTGCTTTCCCAGTACCTGAGGGAACGACTTGAAGAGCACCCGTCTACGCCGCTGGTACTTGCTGTCGCGGAGGATTTTCTCAACGATGAAGGGCCAGAGGTGGCCGCGGAGTTTTTGCAGAGGCGCCTCGCCGATGTACCCTCCTTGCGCGGGCTGCGGCGACTGATTCGTCTGCAGGCGCCACCAGACAGTCGAGAGCCCGCTGATGCCATATCCATGCTGAGCGTCCTTCTAGACCGTCTTATTGAAGAGCGTCCAGCCTATCGCTGCGAACACTGCGGATTCTCGGCCAAGACACTCCTGTGGTTCTGCCCTGGGTGTAAGTACTGGGGCACGTTCCGCACTATCCGCACAGCCGCAACGGAGTAGTCATGAGTGAGTCCCCGGTGATCGTCGCCCTTGATTTCCCAGACGGCGAAAGTGCTCTCGCCCTCGCGGAGCGACTAAAAGATGTTCCCTGTCGTCTTAAAGTGGGCAAAGAGCTGTTCACCGTTGCTGGGCCATCCCTCGTTGAGCGTCTCCAGTCTCTGGGGCACAGCGTATTTCTTGATCTTAAGTTTCATGACATCCCCAATACCGTGGCTTCGGCGGTAAAAAGTGCCGCAGGCCTCGGTGTCTGGATGGTGAACGTCCACGCCGTTGGTGGACGCCGCATGTTGGAGGCTGCCGTTGAAGGCGCAATGGCCGGGACTCATCGGCCGCTCCTGATTGCTGTGACCGTGTTGACCAGCATGGATGATGATGACTTCGAAGAGCTGGGGTATCAGCGCGATCTGCCGGAGCAGGTTAGGCATCTTGCTCAGCTAACGCAGCACTGCGGGCTCGACGGTGTTGTCTGCTCGGCCAGGGAATCAAGCACGCTCCGCGAACGCTGCGGAGAAGACTTTGCGCTGGTCACTCCCGGGATTCGCCCCGCCGGCAGCAGCGCCGATGATCAGCGCCGAATCGTCACGCCCGAGAAAGCCATGGCGGACGGTTCAAGTTACCTTGTGATTGGTCGTCCGATTACTCAGGCGCCCGACCCGGCCGCAGCCTTGATGGCGATCAACCGAAGTCTGGGTCTCTAACTCTGATTCTTCAATTGCGTTCGCAAGGGCTCGTCGAGAGTACAGACGTCGCACGAGAGTCATCATCTCCTGAGATGCTCAGTCGATACCTTTGACTCAGTTGATCAAGCTGACACCGTAGAGGTCGTCCGCCGCCGTCAATGCCCGGCCCGTCACAGATGAAACCTCTCAGGGGTAACTAGCTCGGTTTTGGTCATCCATGCCAACCATCATTGGTCATTTGTATTCGTTGTAGCCTTGCTTTCTCCTCAAAGTGTTAGTTTATGTGGCTTCGGTGGTGTAGCGCCCGATGTCGCTCGGACGACGCTCGGAGCTTCATCATCGATTGTATCCAAGTGCCCCATTCTTCTGGACAAGGAGGTCCTGTCATGGCTCTGTTTAACTGGCCCGATCCCAGCTCATATCATTTTTCCCCGCGACGCAGTCGCTACGAGAACAACCCCTCCTCGATCGCGCTGTGGAAAACTCGCTTTGTTTCCACGGGTCTGCTGTCAATCATCCTTCTTTTAGGTTCGTTCCTCAGCGGCAGCGTAGCGCAGGCCCAGTCGATGGACGACGAAGTCTTCGCGACTGCGCCCGTCAACATCAATGGGGCAACAGCCGCTGAACTGGCCGCTGGACTCAATGGCGTCGGACTTAGCAAGGCAGAGGCTATCGTGCGCTATCGGGAGCAGTTCGGAGACTTTGAATCCGTCGAAGAGCTGACCGATGTTACGGGGATCGGGACGGCGACCGTGGAGCGCAATCGAAGCGTGATTATCTTGAGGGAGTAGGGGATGCATGGGCCCCGGCGGGCAAGACGGCTTCGACTTGAAGCACGGTTAGCTCGCCGGGTCACCTCTTTATTTTCCGCGGTTCTGGGCGCACCATCTGCGACCTTAAGAACCTAGAAAGGGCCGTGCACCTTGCACTGCTTTGTATCCGGCGCCAGTGGTTACGTGGGCCGGGCTTTGACATCTGCTCTGTTAAATCGTGGCGACTCGGTGATCGCTCAGTACCGGCGTGGACAAGTGCCAGCGGGTGCGAATTCGCTGCAGCATGATTTTCATGAACCCTTGCCCCGTCTGGAATTGGAGGGCGTCGATGCGGTGTATCACCTCGCCGGCATTGCACACCAGCGCGCTTCAGCGGAGGAATACGAAGCGCTGAACGTGCGTGCTGCCAGCGATATGGCGCAGCTAGCATTAGAGAGTGGTACGCAGCATTTTGTACTGGTCAGCAGCGTGTTGGCAGGAAGACCTGATCAGGCCGGCAACCTCAGCTACGGTCGATCGAAAGCACTGGCGGAGGCCGGGGTTCGACGAGTGCTCGGAGCTAGTTCCGTCAATCTGCACATCGTTCGGCCCGCCCTTGTGTATAGCGACGATGCCCCCGGGCATCTCGCGTTGCTCCGCGGTTGGTGTCAACGGCATCTTCCGCGACCGCCGGACCTCGGTGGACGAAGCATGATTGCGCGCGAGGATCTCGTTGAACTCCTTTTGCTTCTGAGTGAGCGATCGGCAATCCCGGGGCGCGACTTGCCGCTGGTAGCGTCTGATGGCGAGATCTACACCGCGCGTCGCATGTATGACGCTTTTGCCAAGTCGGCAGGTGTTCGACCCTGGTTGCCGTCGCCGCCAGATTTCGCCTGGCGCTTTGGTTGCTCGGTGCTGGACCTGATTCAGGGCGAGGAAGCGGGTGCGTTCTGGCATCGCTTCGCGGCAGAAGAGGTCTACGAGCCACAAGGTTTGAAGGACGTCGGATTTCGAACGTCGCTCACGCTGGAAACCACACTGCGATGAGTGCTGTGCTCGTCTTTGCGTCCTTGCTTATCGCGTTTGTTACGGTGCTTGCGGGCGTCGCTGCTTATCTACCCCTCGCGCAGCGCAAGGGGTGGGGCGACCGCCCGAATCATCGAAGCTCTCACGAGAAACTTACGCCGAGTTCCGGTGGCGTCGTCATTGTGCTCGCCATGGTGCTGGCGATGGTCATTGCCGCGACGGCGGGTACCCTTGAATGGTCGTTGCGCCTCCAGAGTCTTATTGCGGGCATGATCATGCTCTGTGTAGTCGGAGCTTGGGATGATCGGCATGCACTGGGGGCTGCGCCGCGCTTGCTTGTCTTTTTTCTTGCCGCGACACCGATCGTTCTTCTGTTTTCTCCCTGGAGCGGCGCGATGCAGTGGGCGGTCTCCGCTGTCTTGCTCGTTGCGTTGGTTTGGGTGCTCAACCTCTACAACTTTATGGATGGCGTTGACGGCATCGCTGCCTTGCAGTGCGTGATTGTATCGGCGGTACTCGGAGGGCTCGGGTTCCTGCAAGGCGCGTCGAACGATTTCGTCCTCGTGGCGGGGATTCTGAGCGCAGCATACGCCGGCTTTCTTTTTTTTAACTGGCCACCTGCACGCATATTTATGGGTGACGCAGGAAGTCTACCGGCAGGGCTGATGCTGGGTGCGCTTGGGCTCTGGCAATGGTCTGAGGGTGTCTTGCCAGCGGCCATTTGGCTGGTGCTTATGAGCCCTTTCTTGCTCGATACCGCTTTCACGTTGATACGCCGAGCCCTCCGCGGGGAGCGCATCACCCATGGACACCGCGAACACATCTATCAACGGCTATATCGCCATTGGGGTGGGGCGACACCAGTCAACCTAGGATTGCTGGTTCTTCAACTCGGGTATCTATGCCCTTTAGCGGTTCTTGGCGTTCACAGGCCTGAGTTTCAATGGACGATACTCACCGCCGCTTTATTCCCGCAACTTGTTCTCATGGCGAAGTTTTATCGTTTGACGTAAAATCTGCACCAAAGCCGGCAATGATCAAAAACAAGCCGGTAGGCGCCAGACCAGCGCGGAGTGACAATTCGAATGAATAACCCAGCGAAGAACTTGCTGAAGCACGTCCGTCCTGAGTTGGACGGTGTGGTTCGTTTGCTTTTCAGAATCATCGAAGTACCACGGAATGTTAAGCAGGCGGTGGTGCTCGGCATCGACATGGTGCTCATCACCTTGTCGCTCGTGGTGGCTTACGGCTACCCCTTTACCGACGCTATACGCACGCCGGGAACGGTCGAGTTCTCCGTCGCCCTCCTCACGCTCATCGCGACAGGCATCATCTTTTTGCGAATGGGACTCTACCGGGCAATTATCCGGTTTATGGGGCAACAGGCGATCTGGACCATCATCCAGGCCGTCAGCTACAGCACCCTCGCCTTGGGGGCAGCTGTTTTCTTCACCCAAGCCGATGTCTCGCGCTCTATGCCTTTCGTCTACTGGGCGCTGGCCATGTGCTCCATCGGCGGCACGCGCCTGATCGTTCGTGCGAGCTATCAGGCGCGCTTGCGCTCAGCGACCAAGAATGTCCTCATTTATGGAGCGGGTGAGTCCGGTCGACAACTGCTAACGGCGCTTCACCACGGCGACCAGTATCGCGTTGTGGCCTTTGTTGATGATGATCCACGCGCTCAGCACGCAGTGATCAATGGGCTTCAGGTGGTGCGTCCGAAAGAGCTGGAGCGCTTGGTGGAAGCCCACGGCATTACCCAGGTGCTTTTGGCCATCCCCTCGGCGACGGCCGAACGCCGACGGGAGATTATCGATTCCCTAGTCGGTCTCCCTGTACACGTGCGGACAGTGCCTAAAATCAATGAGCTTGTGGGCGGCGCCGCGGTGGTGGGCCAGATTCAGGACATAGATCTTGATGACCTCTTAGGGCGAGAGCCCGTTCCGCCTCATCCGGAGCTCATCGACCGTTGCATTACCGACAAAGTGGTGATGGTGACCGGAGCCGGGGGGTCTATCGGTGCTGAACTCTGCCGTCAGATTCTAGAGGCGGGCCCAAAGGAGCTCCTTCTTCTGGAGAATTCCGAATACGCCCTTTATCGCATCGAGAGGGAGCTCCGCGAAATCCAGGTTCAACGCGGTACTCGCGTGGAGACAGTTTGCCTGTTGGGTTCGGTCCGCGATCAACAGCGCATGGAATCCATCTTCAAGACGTTCAAAGTTGAGACCGTGTATCACGCGGCTGCCTACAAGCACGTGCCCATGGTGGAGCACAACGTCGCTGAAGGCGTCGCCAACAATGTCTTTGGGACCTGGCACGCCGCTGAGGCTGCGCGCCTCGCCAAAGTAGAAACGTTCGTTCTTGTATCCACGGATAAGGCCGTCAGGCCGACGAATATTATGGGGGCGTCAAAGCGCTTCGCGGAGCTGATTCTTCAGGGATTAGCCGGCGAAGAGACCAGCACCCGTTTCTGTATGGTCCGCTTTGGTAATGTGCTTGGTTCCTCTGGATCCGTGGTGCCTCTATTCCGAGAGCAGATAGAGGTCGGCGGTCCCGTAACCGTGACCCATCCCGAGGTCTCCCGTTACTTCATGAGTATTCAGGAAGCGGCACAGCTCGTTCTCCAGGCTGGTGCTATGGGCACCGGTGGCGACGTTTTTGTCCTGGACATGGGTGAGCCTGTGCGCATTGTCGAACTCGCCAAACGCATGATCCGTTTGAGTGGCCATGAGGTGGGAAGCGGGCGCGATGGACTGAATGCGGTAGACATCAATTTCATAGGTCTGCGTCCCGGTGAGAAGCTCCACGAAGAGCTCTTGCTGGGTACCAGTGTGAGCGGCACGGGACATCCCATGATTATGCGGGCAGAGGAGGAGTGCCTCTCTCACGGGCAGGTGTGTGTCGCGCTAAAAGAGCTCATGCTGCGCTGCGATGCGATGGATTGCCTCGGGATTACCAAGGTACTGCGCAGCGCTGTGAATGGTTTCGATAGCCACGAAGTCCGCCACGATCACCTCTGGGTCAAGCAGGGCCGTGTCGGCAAACGCCGGCCCGCTGCAGAGGCGGAGACACCCGCAAGTGGTGCAAACGTTAAAACCCTTTTCCCGGAGGCGGCTGACGCCTCCTGATTCCTTGCGTGGCCCGGTATCGCTCTGGGCCTTACGTCACTGAGTGCCACCAACCGGTGCGTTTCCCGCTTCCCTGGTGTACCGTTTAACCATCAACGATGCTCGCAGAGGGCGCGCAAGCTTTCATGACCGATTTTGATGTGTTCAACGGCGATGCGGACGGGATTTGTGCGCTTATCCAGCTGCGTCAGGCTGATCCCAGGGATGCCGCCCTGATAACAGGTGTCAAACGAGACATTCAGCTTTTGAAGCAGCTCGAAGGGCAACAAGCGAAGCGCGTTACGGTCCTGGACATCTCTCTGGACAAGAACCGAGAGCCACTGAGGAACTTACTGGATCAGGGCACTGAGGTTTTCTACTGCGATCATCACTTTGCGGGTGAGATTCCCGCGCACAAATCACTTGATACGCTGATCAATACGGCGGCTGACGTGTGCACGAGCCTTTTGGTGAACGGCCACCTCAAAGGCGCTTTCGCTCATTGGGCGGTCGTCGGTGCCTTTGGCGACAATCTGGATGCCAGCGCAGAGGCCGTCGCGCGCACGCTTTCCTTGGATGAAGCGACGCTGGATCTGTACCGACGTCTGGGTATCTACATCAATTACAACGGGTATGGCGCGGCCCTTGAAGACCTGCACTTTCACCCTGCCGAGCTTTACCAGCTTATGAAGAGCTTTCGGGAGCCTGGGCAATTCGTAAGTGGCGCAGTCACCAGCTTCAACAAACTTGAGCAGGGTTATCTCGAAGATATGGCCAACGCCGACGAACTGAAGCCCGAATGGGAGAATGGTGATGCAGCTGTATTTGTCTTGCCCGAAGCAGCCTGGGCGCGCCGAGTCAGCGGGGTTTACAGCAATGCCCTGGCCCAGGGAGCCCCTGATCGCGCTCATGCGGTACTCACCAGGAAGCGCAGTGGAGGGTTCCTTGTGAGTGTGAGGGCGCCTCTGGCGGATAAGCGAGATGCCGACACGCTGTGCCGTCAGTTCGAAACGGGTGGCGGGCGCGCTGCAGCTGCTGGCATCAATGACCTTCCGGAGTCTGACCTGGACCGCTTCACCGACGCGTTGGCGGCAACCTACGGTGCCTGATGCTCATGGACTGGGATGATCTGAAAGTATTGCTGGCGCTCTCGCGAAAGCGCTCGGCTCGAGCGGCGGCGAGCGAATTGGGTGTCAGCAACTCAACGGTCACCCGGCGTCTTGACGATATGGAGCGTTCCCTGGGCACGCGCCTCTTTGATCGCACTCCCGAGGGTTACCGCATGACCCAGAGCGCGGAAAACTTGATTCCCACGGCGGAGCACGTCGAGGAGTTGATCCTGACCGCCGAACGAAAGGTTTCCGGTGTGGATCAGGAGCTTGAGGGACTCATTCGCTTGACCCTGCCCAGCGCCACAGGGCTCAACATCATCATGCCCCGCGTGGCGCAGTTTGCGGAAAAGTATCCCGGCATTGAGCTAGAAATTATCACCAGCCCCGAGTCCTTAGACCTGGGGCGCCGTGAGGCGGACATCGCGATTCGCGTCTTCAGGGCGGGTGTCGCGCCGCCAGAATCTCTCATTGGGCGCAAAATTTCTACGATGACGGCCTCGGCCTATGTCCATCGCGATTTACTAAATCCCGACGACCCTGAGGACGTGAGCCATCTGACATGGATAGCGATTGGTGCGGCGGTCGTTGATAAACCGTGGACAGTTTGTAAGAACGGACATCTTCCCGTCAGGCATTCCGTTGCAGACATTAATCTGCAATTAGAGGCGGTGCGAAACCGCATGGGGATGATGTTCTCGCCCTGTGTGATTTTCCGAAATCACCCCGAGATCGTGCGAGTTCCGGGGGAAGAAATTCACCATTATCTTGATATTTGGGTGCTATCTCACCGCGATCTGCGTCTATCTGCGCGTATGAGGATTCTTCGAGAAATTATTGCAGATGAGCTCGCACAGCTCCGTCCAGCGTTTGACAGCTATCTTGCCGATGAGGATGGCGCTGCAAAAATGCAGCTGGTTTGATCAAAACCGGCTATCACGCTCTAAATTCAGGCCCCCTATTATAGTTCCCGGCCCATTCACTTAGCCAAAGACGGAGCCTGAAATGAAGAAATTAGTTGCAACTACCCTCGGTGTGGTCCTCGCTGCTGGCGCAGTTTCTGCGTTTGCCGGAAAGGACGACCGCGAAAATCTCGCACAGTGCAAAGCTGATGTTAAAGCGTATTACGGTGATCAGACTCGTATGCGTCTTCGCAGCATCAAGCAGCGCTCTGGCGAGGCTCACCTGACCATGATGGTTACGCCCAAGGGCGGCAACAACACGGTTGTTGTTTGCGCTGTGGGCCGTGACGGTCTGTCCAGCTTAGCCACGCGTGATGGCGTAGCGCTCACTCCCGTTGCTGACGAGCAGAAAGTCAGCCTCGCGGAGTAAACCTATTAGCCGGGGTGCGCCGGCGAAAATTCCCTACTTGGGATGGCCCTACTGACCGGGACCTTGTGTCCCGGTTTTTTTTGGGTGTCGTTTAGTCCTCGACATCGTCCACATCAATCTGGCCAGTCAGACGGCGGCGGATATGTGACCAGGACATGCCCGTGGCCAGCAGAAGAGAGATGACAATTAGCGCGACCCAGGTGAGGGCGCCTGTCGATTCCATGCTCAATAGTCCGATGTCGATGAATAGCCAGATCAAACAGATGAACAGGGCAGCACCCAGCGTCACGCCGAGCCAGCCTAAGGACATGAAGGTTGCGCGTAGAAAGATGATCCAGCCGATGAGCAGCAAGATTCCGACCACCGCCGGAAGCGGTCCAAAGGCGAAGTCTTCAGCCAGTATCCAGCCCACGTAGGAGTAGGATGTCGGGTTGTAGGTGCCAAGCACCAGCAGCACAGCGAAGACCCAGCGTACGAGAAAGCTGTCGGGTCCAAAGCGATTGGCCATTGATTATCTCCTGATTGCGGTCGCGTTTACGCTAGAGGAAAGCCGTTCCACTGGCAATCACCATTGACGCGACGCCGTTGGCTTTATGGTGCGGGAATCGTGTAACGCGCATGGATGGCCTCGATTTCCTTTAGCACCTCTTTCTCGAGGTGAACGCCGATGCTGGAGATGTTGGTCTGCAGCTGTTCCATCGTGGTTGCACCCACAATGTTGCTGGTGACGAACTGTCGACCATTAACGAACGCCAGCGCCATCTGGGATGGATCAAGACCGGAGTCTCTCGCCAGTTTCACATAGGCTTCTGCCGCCGCTTCCGCCTGAGGATTGTTATAGCGCGAGAACCGCTCAAAAAGTGCAAGTCGGGAGTTTGCCGGACGTGCTCCGCCGAGGTATTTGCCACTGAGGACGCCGAACGCAAGCGGTGAATAGGCAAGCAGCCCCACCGATTCCCGGATCGCCATTTCCGCAAGGCCAATCTCGAAGCCACGGTTCAGCAGGCTGTAGGGATTCTGGATCGAAACAACCCGCGGTAGGGACTTTTCCCGACACAGCCGCAGATACTCGTGCAGGCCCCAGGAAGATTCGTTAGAGATACCGATCGCTCGGGCTTTGCCCGCTTTGACGACTTCACCCAGCGCATCCAGCGTTTCTTCAATGTCGATGCCGTCGTCACCTCGATGGCGATAGCCGAGCTGGCCAAAGAAGTTAGTGCCGCGCTCGGGCCAGTGCACCTGGTAGAGATCGACGTAGTCTGTTTTCAATCGCTGGAGTGAGCTGTCGATTGCCTCGAGGATCTGTGAGCGACTCAGCCTGGGGCCATTGCGGATGTGATCAAAGCCGGCTCCAGGAATTGCACGCCCGGCAACTTTGGTCGCCAGTACGACGTCGCTGCGTCGACCAGTTTGCTCAAACCAGCGCCCGATAAAGCGCTCCGTTTCACCCTGGGTCGCGGGCCTTGGGGGTACCGGGTACATCTCCGCCGCATCAACGAAATTAACCCCTTGGTCGAGCGCGTAGTCGAGTTGTTCCGCTGCCTCCGGAAAGGTGTTCTGTTCTCCGAACGTCATCGTGCCCAGACAGATCACGCTGACATCGATACCGGTGTTGCCAAGGGGGCGATACTCCATGAGCTTCCTTTTGTATTGACTGGCCATTAAATTTCGGCCTCGCAGTGTAGGGAATTGAGCGGGTTGGCGCACCCATAGGGGCCGCTTATGGGCCTTTAGTTCCAGCGGCGAAGGGCGTAGAGTGCGCGTCCTTTATTGCTTCTTTGGCACTCGTGGCAAAACTTCTTTATCTCGTAACGGCCTTCCTGTGTTTTGCCATTGCGGCGGCGCACGCGATCTCGGGGTCTGCGCTCGCAGTTGATCCTCTTATGGCGTCATCGGATGTGCCGGAGGTCGCAAAGTGGCTTCTCTTCTTCAACTGGCACGTGGGTACTGTGGTGTTCGTGATCCTGGGTGTTGTGTTCGTGCTTCTCGGTCGTGATCCCATGCAGCGAATGCTGGCCACCGTCGCCATCGCCATCGTCGGTTCCATCGGTGTGCTCGGACTCGGCATGACGATCGCGGGCCCCAGTGCTATGTGGTCAACCCCCGCGCCGTATGCGTTTTTCCTTATCTCCGCGACGGGATTCCTGGGATTTCGCGCAGCTCGTTGACCGCCATGCTGTATTGCGCTGTTTTCCAAAGGCGCCGGCTATTGGCGTTTATGCTCTCGCTCTTCGCCACGGTTTCGGCGACCACCGCGCATGCGGAGAAGGGCGCGCCAACGGAGGAAGTTCTCATCATTGGTAGCCGAGACGTCATTGGCGGCTATCCAGAGTCCATTACCACAACCAATCTGAATGAAGGCGACGTTGTCGGTCCAGGGCGCACCATCGGTGACTGGCTGGAAACGGCGGCGGGTGTCACGCTGAACGGGCAGGGCGGCTTGCTTCAGTCCTACAGTATCAGGGGGTTCAGCCGGGGTCGTATCCGCACTGAGGTTGAAGGCGTACCGATCATTACGGACCGGCGCGCGGGGAACTCCCTATCGTTTCTCCCGCCGGAACTTATCGGTTCAACGAGCGTCGAGCGTTCTGCTGCCTCGGCACTCTATGGCTCCGGTGCTATGGGCGGCGTCGTCGGGCTGACGCTTCGTGAGTCGGAGAACACCCGCTTCGGTTTTAGCGCCCAGACCAACGACGAGTCAATCGCTGCCGCGCTGACAACGAGCATTACCCCGGAACTCTTCGGCGGTATTGCCCTGCGACAGGCGAACAGCGCGGAGGCCGGTGATGGTTCCGTGCTCAATACCGGTTATGAGCAGATCGCTGGTGCCCTAAGCGGCGAAAAGACTTTTGAAGATCTGCAGCTCAGATATCGCTTCCTGGCAAGCCATGGCAGTGACATTGGGAGGAGTAATGCGCTGTTCCCGGATGTTCGCGTTAGCGAAACGCCTCATGATTCCCACACGCTGGCCGTCGTGGAGCTTCGCGACAATGGGCTCTGGTTACTCCGCGCCTACCATCACTACCAGGACTGGTCGACGGAGGTTGATATTCTGAATAACGGTCTCGACCGTACCGACTATCAATCCCACACCCTTGGCGGTCTCTTTCAGCGCAGCACTGCATTCCTGGGTTCCAATGGTGCCCTGGGTGTCGAATGGGTTGGACGTAGGGATGTAGACATCCGTGAGGACTTTTTTGCGGATGCACAGACTCTCACACTGTCACAGCAGGTTGTTGATGGTGATGAAGACACCATTGGCATCTTCGTCGATCAGCGTTGGCAGTTTGATGCGCTTTCGGTTGCGGCGGGACTTCGCACGGACCATATCCGTCAGACGAGCGAGCAGCGAGACGAGACGGATCTGCAATGGTCGGGCAGCTTCCGCGTGGAACGCCCGCTCAAGAACGATGTGTCGCTCTACGGCGAACTTGCAACGGCTTACCGCTTTCCAAGTCTTAGCGAGCGTTATTTCAGCGGCGAGACCCCGCGCGGTGAGATCTTGGGCAATCCCTTCCTCGATCCCGAGGAACGCCGTAACGGCGAGATCGGATTGAGCGTGTCCGTTGAAAGCGGGATGACAATTCGAGCTTCGGCTTACTACAGCGACCTACAGAATTACATCGAGCGATTCCCGGTTACCGACAGCCTGATCAGTTTTCGCAATGTAGAGGGAGCCTGGCTGCAGGGCCTTGAGTTTGAGGCCTCTTTCCCGTTCGCAGGAGCCCAGCATCTTCTCACCTATCAGTGGCAGGAAGGCGAGTCCGACGCTGGGGCCACCCTAGCCGATCTGAATCCTTCGGAATGGCGGTACTTTGTGTCCTGGCCCGCGTCCGCGGGAACGCTCCGCAGTGATCTCAGATATCGGACGCAACGCAGCGAGTTCGGTGGTGGCGAGCTGCCGCTGGACTCGGCGGTCATCTGGGACGTTTCTATTGCGCACACCCTCACCAAGCACTGGCGCACTGAAATCTACCTCGACAATGCACTGGACGAGGAGTATCGAGCGACCGCCGATGACCTTTCGCCCCTTCAGCCAGGGCGGGCCTTTGGAGTACGAGTAATTTGGGGAGGAGAAAGCTGACCGCAGAAAGCGGTCAGCGGTGAATCAGGCTTACTGCCCGCTTGGGTTGCCAACGGTGTTGGCACGGCGCTGGATTTCACGCGTAGTTTCTTTGCCCGCACCTTCAATCTCGTCCCACTCAGACTGCTTATAGCAAACTCGCTGGCCGATCTTAGTGCCGATGGGCGTAATCGTCTTGCACTTCACCGGGTCTAGAGCCGGCGCTTCTGCACCATCAACGGCAGCGACCTGCTGCTCGGTGGCAACGTTTGCTTGCTCCGTGCTCGTGCTTGCACACGCGGATAGCATCGCCGCAAAGGACATCGTAAGAACGCCAAGGATTGGCTTGGAAAGCATGGTAAAAACCTCGTCGATGGGTTGAAGCAAGAGTTTGTCTTTGTGTCTCGGCCGATGCAATAGCAAGTACCTGAAAACGGACCGAATAATTGCAGACTAGGGCTCTAAACCCACGGTTTGTTTCACTGCAGAAGGTCTGCCTGAGAGGGGTCGCGCAACCCGTAGCACTCGAATTAAATGGACAAATTTACCGAAAGACAACGACGTTTTTTCCCGAGAATCGTGCGTAGGCGGCGTCTTTTACTGTTTGGACTACTCCTTCTTCCACTGGTCCAGTACCACATTTTCAACGGGAGCTCGGTTCATGAGCTTTCCCGGCTGGAGGTCGAAACGCTCGTCGTCTGCTTTGACGCACCCGCCTTCAGCATCCTGCCTATTCCTAAGCGTTATTTTGCGCACTACGAAGATCGCAAGCTTACGCTTGAAGCGAGGTCATTCTACGGAGTGGTTTGGTACCGGATAAACGCGGTGACTACGGCCAATGGTTTTCTGGATTATTGTCGGGTGGAATTCCTGCCTTTCCTCGATTCATCGGATTCCTAGGGAAATCGAGAGTGCTGGCGGACTCCGCCCGCCGGCGTTCGATTCAGAAATCGGTAACACAGAACTCTTATCGTCCAATACAGCGAGTCATTTGATGGCCCTCGAGTCTCTCGCGTTAGTTACCGTACTGCGGCGAGAGCACTTAACGAGCAGCTTTGAAAATCAGTGCAAGCGATAGCGAAAGCAACTACTTTGGTTGGGAGAGCATTGCGTAAAACGGGTAAGACTATTGGACCTGATCCATGGATGCTCCGGTTTTGATCGACAGTAAAAAGCAACCTGCGAGTGACCGAATACAGGCCAAAACTCTGGAGGTTCCTTGAATGAAAAACTCACAGATCAGTTTCTTCCTGGGCTTGTGCATCGCCGCGGCGATCGGTATCTCGACGGCCGCGGAACCCGGGACGCCAATCATCATGGGCTTTAACATCGTTGTTCGCCAGTGCGTAGAACCTATCTCTGACGAGCAAGTCTGTGCCGATAAAGCGGCGATGAGCGTTGTCGGGAATGGGGTCTTTGACGATGACGACTCCATCCGCACGACGTCGTCCTACAAGGACTCGATAGAGGTGTTTCCCGGTATCCCCAGGGCACGGGCAGCCTCGGGCGAAAGAGGAGACTTCATGTGGCATGTCGAGCCTGGCTACCCAGAGGAGGGGCGGATTCTGGTGAAGTTGCAGTACGAGTATTCGCTGGCTGGCAATAAGTTAGGCTCGACATCAAAGGGCACAACTGCGGCGCTGCTTACGTTGGATGGCGAGGCATTTACCGTGAGTCAGTCGATGTCTACGGTCATCTCAGATGCCCAGCGAATTACCCGTATCGAGACAAGCTACCTGACAGCCAAGATGGGCGATCCGTAGGTGGGGTAAACGGCGCTCGCAGTGGTGATGCGCGAACTTCCTGCTCACACAGCCCGGGTCGAAGCAGCGAGCCAAATCATCTGTCTAGCGCCGACAGGGGCCTTTTAGGCGCGGGAGGGGCCTTGCTAGTCCTGAAGTCGCTTATCGCAGTCTCCGAGGTAGATGATGTCAGTCATCTCGGGTGCTGCCGCCGAGCATACTAAGTAAGTAGGGGGGCATTTATCGGGAGTGTATACCTTGGATTCCTAGCCATACGTCAGTGTCCTTTCGGTATGCAAAAGGTGCTCATTTCGACGTGGATGGTGCTCGGATGAGAGATTAGTACGGTCACCGCAAAGCGTCTGTTATACCGTTGATTTACCAACAAAAAAGGGCTGCCGATAAGCAACCCTTCAATGCGTTTCCGTTATTTGGCTCCGCCTGCTGGGCTCGAACCAGCGACCCAATGATTAACAGTCATTTGCTCTACCAACTGAGCTAAGGCGGAGTAGCTCTCTCGCGAGAGGGGCGCGATTTTAATCATGCTACCCGTGGGAATCAATACTCGTTGTTAGCCTTTCGCTTTTTCTTTCCCTTAGAGCGTTGAGGGCTCCTGGTGGCTTCTCTGGAGATACGCAGCCGTTCCCCACTCACCCACACTCCCTGCAGGTGCTTGAACACGTCTTTTGGCATGCCTTCGGGCAACTCGATAAAGGAGTGATCGTCCTGAATGTCGATACGACCGATGTACTCGGAATCGATCTCTGCCTCGTTGGCGATGGCGCCGACAATATTACCGGGCTTCACGCCGTGCCTGCGGCCCACTTCAATGCGGAAGCGCTCCATGCCTTGTTGTGGTTTGCCCGCATCACCGCGCGGTTTCTTCGACTTTTCCTTGCGTGTGTCAGCGCGATCAGGGCGGTCCGCTCTTTCCGTCTCTTTTCGATCGGCTTTAGCGATCAGCGGCTTTCTTCCATGGGCCATAGCGCCCAGTGCTGCGGCGATATCGGCGACGGCGACGCCGTGTTCGGCCTGGTACTCATCGACGATGCAACGAAAGATGTCTAGTTCCTGCGATGCGAGGGTTTCCGTGATACGGCTCTTGAAGCCTTCGATGCGCTTATCGGTAACTTCGCCAGCGCTGGGCAGTTCCATCTTTTCGATGGTATTTCCTGTGGCGCGTTCGATGGCACGGAGCAGCCGTCTCTCACGGTTTGCAGCAAATAAAATGGCGTCTCCGCTGCGGCCGGCCCGGCCTGTGCGTCCAATGCGGTGCACGTAGGCTTCGACATCGTAAGGAATGTCATAGTTGATGACGTGGCTGACTCGCTCCACATCGAGGCCCCGGGCGGCGACGTCGGTGGCAACCAGAATGTCGATGCGGCCACTCTTAAGCTTCTCGACCGTCGCCTCTCTTACTTTCTGCGGTACGTCGCCATTCAATGCTGCAGCCGTGTATCCGCGCGCTGCCAGCTTGTCCGCGAGTTCGGTGGTTGCCAGGCGTGTACGAACAAAGATGATCGTTGCATCAAAGGGCTCCACTTCCAGTATGCGTGTGAGGGCATCAAGCTTGTGTACACCGGCCATCATCCAGACGCGTTGGCGGATTGCGTCGTTAGTGACGGTTCTGACCTCAATCGATACTTCCTGCGGATCTTGAAGGTGCTGTCGGGCGATACGTCGGATGGCATCGGGCATCGTTGCCGAAAAAAGCGCGATCTGCCGGGTTGGCGGCGTCTGCTCCAGAATCCACTCAACGTCGTCAATGAAGCCCATGCGCAGCATTTCATCAGCCTCATCCAGCACCAGTGTGTTGAGCTGTGAAAGATCGAGGCTGCCGCGGCGCATGTGGTCCATCACCCGACCGGGTGTACCCACGATCACCTGGACGCCCCGCTGAAGCTGCTTGAGCTGGCCGCGATAGTCGGCGCCGCCATAGATGGGCAGCACTCGGAAGTGATCCATGTGCGACGCGTATTTCTGCAGGGCCTCGGCCACTTGAATGGCGAGCTCTCGGGTTGGCGCAAGGATCAGGGCCTGGGGCTTCTTCGAACCTTTGTCGAGGCGCGCCAGAATCGGCAGTGCAAAGGCGGCGGTTTTTCCCGTACCGGTCTGAGCCTGCCCGAGCACGTCGTGGCCCTCGAGGAGGTAGGGTATAGTCGCGGCCTGAATCGCACTGGGGGTCTCGTAACCCACATCATCCAGTGCGGATTGCAGGAATGGCGGAAGAGCCAGCTCGCGAAAGCTGGTGATGTTTTCGGTAGTCATAAAGAATCAAGACGGCGAAGGTCGCCATCAGTAAGGAAAAGGGCCGCGAGTATACAGCTCGGCCGCAGATTCACCAGCGATTTTCGCGTGTGATTTGTGCGCTCGGTGCGGCGAGGTCCGAAGACAGACTGCTTTATCCTAGCGTCGGTTTCCAGCGCCAGCGAGGGTCTGTGAACTGGTATAGTGTTACGTTTCGAGCGTCCCTAGTAACTCGCACTTAAAGAGCACGTTTCTCGCAATGGGGCGGGAAACGAAAGGGGATTTCTGTGGGTAGGTCGCAGGCTGGATTGGCGGTTTCAGTCGAGGGACCGTTTTGTGGCCGCGGCTCTCCATGAGTTTTTTGTAGCCGTGTTCTCCTTCAAGTGAAATGGTGAGAAAGGCAATGCATCGTCGGCAGTTTTTGAAGGCTACGGGTTCTGCGTTTGCGGCGTTGGCTGCGAGCGGTTGTTCCCTTCGCGGGGTTTCTTCTCCATCAGAAGATGAAGCGTTCGCTTACGGTCCCCTATTGAAAGACAGCGCTGGTTTTCTGGACTTGCCCGATGGCTTCTCATACCGGGTGCTGTCTTCTCTTGGCGACACCATGTCTGATGGCGGGACCGTGCCGGACAAAGCCGATGGCATGGGTTGCTTTGAAACGGCCGATGGAACGCTGACTCTCGTACGAAACCACGAGCTAATGCCTAAGGATGAAGCTGGCGCGATGCTGACTTCTGGCTTTGGTACGCACAACGGCGACATCGTGCCCGGCGGCACCACGACAATCGTGTTGGACGCAGAAACCCTGGACGTTCGTAAGCAATACCGATCGCTCGCTGGAACGATTCGTAACTGTGCGGGCGGCACAACGCCGTGGGGTAGTTGGCTGACCTGCGAAGAGGCGCCGACCGGGCCGGGACAGCGTTATGGCGATGGGCTGGCTCGCAACCATGGTTGGGTATTTGAGGTTCCTGCATCACAGCCAGGACTGGCAGAACCCAGGCCGATCGTGGCCATGGGCCGATTCAATCACGAGGCAGCATGTGTAGACCCGTCGACGGGTTTCGTTTACCTGACGGAGGATAGAGACGATGGCGTGCTCTACCGGTTTGTACCCAAGGTGTCAGGTGACCTTCATGCAGGTGGGCAACTGCAGGCCATGCGCGTCGCTGGTCATTCGGATCTTCGCAACTGGTCAGATGGCTCCTTCCCGTCTGACGTTGCTTTCGAGGTGGACTGGATTGATCTCGATGATGTTGAAGCACCCAGCGATGACTTGAGGGTGCGCGCTGCCCAGGCCGGCGCGTCTTTGATCGCGCGCGGCGAGGGCATTCATATGGGAGACGGGGAACTCTACGTGTGCTCGACCAGCGGTGGTGCCTCGAAGCTTGGGCAGATACTGCGCCTTACGCCCGGATATGAAGGAGATAGTGATAGGCTCGCGCTGTTTTTTGAGAGCGAATCCAAGGAACAGTTTGACTACGGTGACAATCTGACGGTGGCCCCGAACGGTCATCTCGTCGTTTGCGAAGATCAGTACACGCTGCGAGTCGACAATCACCTGCGGGGTATCACGCCAGACGGTCGAGCCTACACGCTCGGGCGGTTGCGTATTCAGACGGAATTGGCTGGAGCCTGTTTCTCACCTGATGGAAAATGGCTGTTCGTTAATGCCTATTCTCCAACCCGGACTCTGGCTATCACCGGTCCCTGGGACCGCTTTGCCGACGCCTAAGGAACTAGCCGTGAACGAGAACGAAACCCGCACCTGGGCTGATCGTGCAGCCATTGGACTTTCGGGGCTGTGCGCGCTGCACTGCCTTCTGCTTCCTGTTGCACTAACAGTGATTCCATCCATCGCTGGTATGGGAATTGCCGATGAGGCATTTCATGTCTGGATGATCGTCCTGGTGGTACCCATCAGTGCTTTCGCGCTCTTTATCGGTTGCCGAAAGCATCGCCAGCTTTCGGTACTTGCTAAAGGCGGCGTGGGATTGGCAGTACTAATTTCTGCGCCCCTGTTGGGCCATGACGTTCTGGGTGAGGTTGGAGAGAAAACAGTTACCCTTGTGGGAGCTATGATTGTGGCATGGAGCCACCTATCGAACTATCGGCTTTGTCAGGAAGCCGAATGCAATCCCAGGGCCTAAGCCATGGCAGCGTCCAACGAATTTTTTCTGGCGCTTGAGTCTGAGGCGACGGGTTCATCCCGTCCCCTACAGCGAGTGCTCGATCAGATCCCGTTCAACGAACAGGGGCTTATCCCGGCGATCGCCCAAGACGACGTCAACGGCGACGTGCTGATGCTCGCATGGATGAATCGAGCCGCTCTAGAAAAGACCATTCGCACGGGCGTCATGACTTACTGGTCGCGCTCTCGAGAAGCTTTCTGGGTGAAAGGAGAGAGCAGCGGCCACTTTCAACGCGTTCAGTCCATGGCGCTTGATTGCGATGGCGATACGCTTCTCTGCAAAGTGATTCAGGAGGGTGCCGCCTGTCACACGGGAAGGCGGGACTGTTTCTATCTGAATATCGATCGTGAGAGCGACACGGTAAGCGTGACTTGCGATAAGCCGTAGGTCGTTATGGCATCGGATTCGGGAAAAATTCTGGCGGTTCCCGCGAATGTGATCACCGGCTTTCTTGGCGTGGGCAAGACCACAGCGATTCTGGCATTGCTCGCTCAGAAGCCGCGGGAAGAGCGATGGGCCGTGCTCGTCAACGAGTTTGGTGAGATCGGCGTTGACGGAAGCCTTGTTACCGGCACGGCGAGTGAGGAGCAGGGTATCTTCGTACGCGAGGTACCCGGAGGATGCATGTGCTGTGTTTCTGGTCTGCCAATGCAGATCGCGCTCACGCAGCTGCTGCGCAAAGCTAGGCCGCATCGTTTGCTGATTGAGCCCACCGGGCTTGGTCACCCTGAGGAGGTTCTTCGGACTTTGGCGTCAGAGCACAATCGCGAGGTTCTCACACTTGGGCCCACGCTAACTCTCGTCGATGCGCGGAATCTATCGGATGAACGTTATACGAGTCATCCGACGTTCCTACAGCAACTGCAAATCGCGGATATGGTCGTTGCCAATAAATCGGACCTTTACCAGCCCGCCGATCTGAATCGTCTCGAATCTTTCGTGCAAAAGCGCTGTAAACCGAGTGTGACGGTAAAGATTACCGAGCAAGGTAAGTTAGAGATCGAGAGCTTGGTGGGTGAGCCTGGCACGTGCTACGAACCTGGGCATCCTCATGACCTTGACCTTGACCTTGACCTTGACCTTGACCTTGACCTTGACCATGACCATGAGCATGACCACGGCAACGACAATCACCGGGCCCCGACACTGGTCGCTGATCAGCCGCTACCAGCGTCTGGCATGCTGTCAGCGAGCAACAGCGGCGAAGGATTTGAGAGCGTCGGGTGGCGATTTGCGCCAACGGAAGTCTTTGACCGCGCAGACCTTCACGGTTTTTTTCAGACGCTGCATGTAGAGCGCATGAAAGCGGTGTTTATCACCATCGACGGTATCTTCGGCTACAACAAGACCAGGGATGGGATTACGGAAATGGAAATGGATGAGTGCGCTGAAAGCCGCATTGAAATCATCGCAGCAACCGTGAGTCCTCAATGGGAAAGCGAGCTTCTCAATTGCCGCACTGCCTAGGCCCTGTGTTGTGCTGGTAGGAGATTTGTTTTTGTCTAGCGCATCGCGCTGAAAATATAGGATCAAGAGTCACGACGAGGCGTTCCGCGCTGATGATCCGAGATCCGTGTCGAAGGCCCCGCTCAACTAAAAACGCGAGCTGTCCGAGGCGCAGTCATCCCCTTGCACCCACTGCGTTCGTAATCCTGGCGTCTTCCGTAGCTAGGCAACAACAACAGCAGCTAGGCAATAACGGCAGCTCTAGGCAACAGCGTCCATCACGGGCTGCGGCGTTGCAAACACTACACCGACCATTTCTACCGTAGGGCCAGAGAGCCTGGCGACGTCAGTTCTCGTCAGGCTCTCAATGTCTCAATGTGGCGCATGGACCTTAGATCATGCGCCTGGGAGTTCACAGCTGAACTTGGATGCCGCCTTCGATAGTGCGGCCGGGGAGCGGTGCAACATCCTTGATGAAGGACGTATGCAGTCGCTGCTCGTCGTCGGTGAGGTTGCGTCCGCTCAGGAAGAACTCCACCTGAGAGCTGCCCACAGGGACCGAATAACTCAGGCGAAGACGTAGGTCTTCAAAGCCTTCCGTAGGCAGCTCTCCGAAGGCCACATCGTCCTGGTCTTCCGTAACTCGGTAGGTCAGCTCTGCGTAGAGACCATTGAAGTCTGCGGAGGCACCGACGCGCCAGCGCGTCGGGGAGATTCGCGGAATGTTGCGGTTGTCGCCACCGTCAAAGCGAGCGCGAACGGTATCAAAGCCACCGTGGAGGTAAAAACCGCCGTTCTCCCAGGCTGCTGCCTGCCAGGTGAGATCGCCCTCAAGACCCGTGAAGGTTGCATCCTGCTGGGACCACTGAAGAACGGGTAGTTCATCTTCCTCGAGACCGGTGTTGAACTCGTAGATGAAGTCTGTGAATTCCGTTGCGAAGGCGCTCAACATAAACGTTAGGCGTTCACTCTGGTAGCCCAGGTCCGCAGACAGGTTCAGCGCCACTTCCTCATCGAGGGTGTCATCGCCAATCTCGAAGGTCTGTGTCGCCAGGTGAGGTCCATTGGAGTAGAGCTCTTCGGCGACGGGAGCGCGGCTGGAGACGTCACCCTGTGCGCTCAAGGACCAGTTGTCCGTTAGATCGCGCGACAGTCCAAGGGATATAGCGCCTACATCGAAGCTTCGAGAAGCACCCTCACTGGGATCATGATCAACGTTCTCGTAGCGAGCGCCAGCTTCAATGTTTACTTCGCCGATGGTTTTTCGGCCGACGTAGAACAAGCCGATGGTCGACGTATCCACGGGCTGTACGAAGGCTTCTTCCCCAATCGCGGAGAATTCACGGTTTGACATCTGGACACCAAACACGCCCTTGATGCCGTTCATTTCGTTGTGTGTCAGCTCGAGGCGGCCTTCCCAGGCTTCGTTAGTGAAGACAGTGCCTGCTTCGCCGTTACCCTCAAACTCCGTGTGCTCGTAATCGTTGTAACCGACACGGAAATTCAGACTGCTGAAGCCCTCAAAAGGCTGCTCCAGTGCACCCTCGAGGTCGATACGAGTCTGATCGAGGTCGAGGAGGGCATTTCCTTCTTCCTCTTCACCCTCGTGCTCTTCACCTTCATGCTCCTCGTCATGGTCTTCGTCTTCGTGCTCTTCATCTTCATGGCCATGTTCATGGCCATGGCCTGGAAGACCGTACTCTGCCTGGAAGGTTGAAACGGCAAGGCCGAAGAAGCCACGCTCACCCACATAGGAGGCACCAATCGCGCCGCCCTGGGCTTCGAGCTGACTGCCCGGCAGTACGCCGAAAGCTTCTTCCTCTTCACCTTCTTCACCATGATCGTCGTCATGATCTTCTTCTTCGGCTTCTTCCTGGGCACGGAGCGCCGCTGATTCGGCAAAGCCCGGGATGTCGTATTCGTCTGCATCGCGGTAGTAAGCGTCGACGTGGAACGCGAAATTGCCCGATCCACCGTCGATTCGGCCAGCCGCTGTCTGCTGATCCGCATTATCGGCGCCGCGAACCTGCGCAGATCCTGTCAATTCCTCGGGTACTTCGTGAGGGATGCGACCGGTGTGCACATCAACTACCCCGCCGATAGCGCCGGATCCATAAAGCAGTGTGGACGGCCCTTTCAGAACTTCAATGCTCTGCGCAATGAATGGATCGATGGTGACAGCGTGGTCTGGGCTGGACACAGAGACATCCATGCTATCGATGCGATCTTCCGTCGTCTTTACACGAGGGCCGCCAAGGCCTCGAATCACGGGACGGCCAACCGCTTGTCCAAAACTGGAGGAGTGAATACCCGGGACATCCTGAAGCGTTTCGCCCAGTGATCCAGCCAGGGCGCGTTGTAGCTCATCGCCAGCGAGAACCGCGACGGGTTGCGCCAGGCCCTCCCCGGAAAGGGGGTGTGCTCGAATGACAACTTCTTCGATCTTTTCCGATGTCTGCATCTGCGCCTGAACAGCGCCGCTCACGGCAATGCTGAGCAGGCTGAACGCGAAGGCGCTTCGAGAAAGGTTTGATGGCCTGGACTCTGATGGTCTGGACTGTGATGGTCTGGACATGGCTATTTCCTTAGCGGGCTATCTTTGTGGACCTGCAGTCACAGGCCAATCTTGTTGTGTGTCTATCCGGTGGGGCGTCTTCGCGCGCCAGTCTGCCTACGCACGAGGCTTCGCTACCTAAGACAGCAGGCTATAGGCGTCAAAGCCCCGCGGAACTCCCTCTCCACGGCGCGGCATAAAACTCGCTTAGCAATATTGCTCTGTTCGGTGCGCGGGATCGTATGGCCCGCTACGCCAAGAGCTAGAGTGATGGACTGTGTTGCCGAACGTTATGTGCGGTACCAACTGCGGGCAAACGCTAAAAGTATTCGCCACTTACCGACACATGCGATCAGTTCACGGACTCATCTCTCCCCCGGATTGTTACTTTATATCACAAGAAAGCCAGTCAAAATAACAACAATTCCCATTTAGTCCGCGGGCGAGTACCGGACGTATCTCGCGTTCGGCCAGGTTATCGACGAGGGTCGCAGCCTTTGAGGCAGCGGCCTACTGGCAGTCTTGGCAGACTCCCGTCACTTCGATGATCGCGCGTGCAGGGCTGAAATTGTGCGCATCAACAATGCGGTCGAGCGTTGATTCCAACTTCTTCGAATGGACCTCTTCGACGCTGCCGCACTCAGTGCACAGCAGATACTGGCTTTCATGAGGATGCTGAGGGTGGTCGCAAGGCAGGTACGACTGGGTGGATTCTATGCGGTGCACCAAGCCTACGCGGGTGAGGAAATCGAGGTGCCGATAGACCGTGAGAGGGGCGATCTTGCGATCCTGACGCTTCTCGAGCTTATCGATCAGATCATAAGCGGAGAGCGCACGCTTGCCGGCGAGGAGCTCGGCATAGGCGCCCAGGCGAGCCGCTGTGAGTCTCTCACCGAGTGTTTTGCATCGCTCCTCGGCGAGGGAACGCCAGTGGGCGGAAATGGGCGCGACAGCTAAGGCTTCTTTTTCGGCGGTTTTGATCATTGAGATACAGCGTTAACGGGTGGGTGTCACCCTATCAGGGCTGAACCAGCTTCGCATCCTGAAGTCGATAGATTACGCCAAACTCCGTGGAGTCCAAGAGCTCCAGTCGCCCAGCCATCACCATGGGACTAAGAGAGGCCTCAATACCATCAGGGGCAAAGACTTCTACGGCGCCCGCAGGTCCACCGGGGATGTGAAAAAAGCAACTCGGTGGGTTAGACGTAAGCAGAAAACGACGCTGCACCATGTCAGGCTCCAGCGGCATCATAAATCCTGTGAGCAGCACCTCCGAGGAGGCTGCTTCCTGCACGGCGGCGGGGAAGTCGACGCTAACGCTGTCCTCCTCGTAGCGGATTCTTGCTTTCATAAGCTCCTGCCAGGGGATCACGCCATCGAGATCAGGCAGGGCCGGGAAGCCGGAGGCTGCGAGGCTAATGACATTAATTCGGATGTCCATAGTGGACTCTCCCACCATGACCTCCGCTTGATCGAGAGCCATCTCCCCGCCAATGATTGCGAAGTCCACGGTACCCGATGCATCCGTTGTGGTACGAGACGCAACATCCTCAGGCGGCAGGATTTCGCTCTTGCCATTTACCGAAAAGCTAGGTTTGGCGCCGACGACGGGCCGCCCGTCAGCGTCGGTCACGATGAGCGTCAGATAGGCGTAGTCTTGCTCGAGGAGGTCGACGATGTATCGTCCCTCGGCATCTTGGTAACCCGCGTCAGAGTAAATCCCCAGCACGAGAGTTTCCGCGTCCTCGACATCGATAGGCGACAGACTGAGATCGCCGCTGCCGTATTCTGCATCGTCCAAGAGCGTTGGCAGTTCTCCCGGTTCTTCGATATCGCTTCCATCGATAAAGCCCGGTTCCTGCGCGAGAAGCACGGCGGGGGACACGAAGGAAGACTCTTCGACAACCTGTTCCGAAGGCCAGTACCAAAATGAGGCAAGCGTTAGTAGCCCCGCTAAAACGATAGCTGCGCGAGTGAGGTTTGCTTTCATGCGCCACCCGCCGACAGGGCCCGCGCCACGTCGGTTCGGTAGGCCTGCGCCGCCGGCAAAGCAGCAGAGAGAAGGCTCACGGCCGCCAACGTGATCAACAGGGAGGTTTCCGCGGGCGCCCAACTGAGTGCTGCGACGGAGACGCCGCGACTCTGTTCGAGCCACATACCGACTCCGACTATCGCTCCGTGGCCAAGGGCGAAGCCTGCCAGAACTCCAGCCGAAGAAAGCAGTAACCCCTCACTCAACATCGCCAAAAAAACCTCCAGTTTCGTGGCGCCAAGACAGCGCAGCATAGCCAGGTCCCTGCGACGCGACCGCAGAGAGCCATAAAGAGCTGCAAAGATAGAGAGACACGCGGTAACAATCAAAACCCACGCGAAGGCCCGCAGACCTTCGAGGCCTAGACCAACCAGGCGCAGGATGCGGGCGATCTCCATGGGCGGCGCTGCTGATTGCAGATTCGACTCCGCGTTCACCTCCCGGGGGAGGGAGATTGCGGCCAATGGCGTGCGATAGCGCAAGAGAACGGCAGTAATTTCCCTGGTGTCCGCCGAGTGCTCATCATGTGCCTCGTGGTCGTGGTCGTGGTCGTGGTCGTGGTCGTGGTCGTGATCTTCTTCGAACTCGTGATCATTCTCGGACTCGTGATGCGCATGCTCGGCTTCATGCGCATCGTCTTGATCGTGTTCGTGATCGTGATCGTGATCGTGATCGTGCTCAAGGCTATCCGCATGTTCCGCTTCATGCTCGTCCGCATCCCCATGATCATGTTCTGGCGAGGCTAATGAATCATCGGGGCCGTGATCTTCGTGTGAATGTTCCGTGGACTCATGAGCTCCTTGATCGTCATGATCCTCTGAGTGGTTATGGTCGCCCTCGCCGTGTAAATCCCAGACGCTTTCGAGGCTCGTGAGAATCAGCCGGTCGACGACAGAGCCGACCGGATTCAGTATGCCCACCACCCTGTAGGTCTCAGACTCATGGGTATGGCTGCCCTCTGCGAATCCGTGGCTTCCGAAGAAGCGATCCCCGATTTCCAATTTAGATTGGGCGGCGACGGCAGCGCCAATCACCGCCTCCATCGGTTGTTCCCAGCCGCGGCCCGATTCGACACTGGCGTCGTACAGTTCGAGGAAGGATGGCTGCGTGCCCACGATGCGGAACCCGCGAAAGCTGTCGCCCAGTGAGAGAGGCGCCGCGATCGCGATGCGTTCATCCTCGGTCCAGCGCCGGGCCTCTGCTAGCGAAATGTTTCCCGTCGGGATGTCTGCGTGATACACGGTCGACAATATGAGCTGACTGGGGCTGCCTTTAGCGCCCAACACCAAATCGATACCGCGGGCGTCTCGGGACATGGTGTCGGTGATCTGGGCGCCCGCGAGTATCAATAGCACTGCGCTGGCTGTCCCAAGGGCCATCAACGCAACGTTGATCAGGGATGCAAGGGGCGAAAGGCTGAGATTTGCCCAGGCCAGGCGCAGCCAGATCATTCGCCACCCCCCAACGGGTACTCGCCATCTAGGCGGCCGCGAAGTCGTTCGTCGTGGGTGACAACGAGCAGCGCCGCCTCGGCTTCCTCTGCACTTTTCATCAACAGATCGATGGTTGCCGCTGCGTTGTTGTTGTCCAGCGAGGACGTAGGCTCGTCGGCGATGAGTAGCGCCGGCTTATGGGCCAGGGCTCGAGCTACGGCAACTCGTTGCATCTGGCCGAAGCTTAACTGGTCTGGCCTTCGCTGGCCCAGGTTCTCAACGCCAAGGTGAGTCAGGAGTCGATGCAGATATTCCTCATCCGCCGGTGACCGAGCGAGCCGCTGCGCAAGGCGCAGGTTTTCCTTCACCGTCAGCGCAGGGAACAGGTGTAACTGCTGAAAGACGAAGCCAATGTGTTGTCCACGGAATCGATCAGCCTCGCTGCCGCTCAGCGTAGAAAGATCGGTTCCCAGTACCTTTACTGACCCGGCGTGCGGCTTTAACAAGCCCGCGAGTAGCTGCACGAAAGTGGTCTTGCCACAGCCCGAGGGACCCATGACCGCGCGGGACTGCTTTCCTGGAAGTTCGAACTCCTCAATGGAAAGGGTATGCGCATCGCCGTGGGAAAAGACGAGATCGCGGACGTAGATGGCTGATTGCATGGTGTTCCTAGGAGCGGATCGCCGAACCGGCACTTAAAGATAACTGGACCTGCTGGCTCGACACGCGGCGCTCGGAAGGCCGGCTGCGGTGTCGGATGGCTGTCTGCGGGAAGCCAGTCACGGCGATCTCCATATTGTTACTGTGTAACGTTTATCTTGGTGTTCGCGGGCAGGAAATAGTTCCCGCTGCCCCATCGCATTTATACCCCAGAATCGGCGAACAGTTCGCTGGTCCCTTAGGGCCCAAAAAAGGATGACGTTACAATGGCGGATTGCCATCGCGTCGATCTGTCAGCGGTTTCATTGGGCCCTTACCATCATGAGTAAACCATTTCGCGTCAATTCCGCTTTCCAACCGGCCGGAGACCAACCCGCTGCCATCGATGCGCTCGTGCAGGGGATCGAGGCGGGTCTAGCTTCCCAGACGCTTCTAGGCGTCACAGGCTCGGGGAAGACCTTCACTATGGCGCACGTGGTAGAGCGCGTGCAGCGTCCGACCATCGTCATGGCGCACAACAAGACGCTCGCTGCTCAGCTGTATGGGGAGTTTAAAGAGTTTTTCCCTGACAACGCGGTTGAGTACTTCGTTTCCTACTACGACTACTACCAGCCCGAGGCATACGTTCCGTCATCCGATACATTCATTGAGAAAGATGCCTCGGTAAACGATCACATTGAACAGATGCGGCTCTCCGCGACTAAGGCGCTCCTTGAGAGGCAGGACTGTCTGGTGGTGGCCACGGTCTCGGCTATTTATGGACTGGGTGACCCCAAGTCCTATTTTAAGATGGTGCTGCACGTCTCCCGCGGCGAGATGATTAATCAGCGCGAAGTCCTCAGGCATTTGGCGGAGCTGCAATATCAGCGGAACGATGTCGATTTTGCGCGGGGCACCTACCGGGTGCGTGGCGATGTCATTGATGTTTTTCCGGCGGAGGCAGAGGCTGAAGCGATACGGATCGAACTCTTCGATGAGGAGGTCGAGAACATCTCGCTTTTCGATCCCCTCACCGGCGCCATCATTGCGAAGGTCCCGCGCGTGACCATCTTCCCCAAATCTCATTATGTGACCTCTCGTGATGTCATGCTCAATGCAATTGGAGAGATCGAAGAGGAGTTGGTCGAGCGTGTGGATCAACTCAAGGGGGCCGAGAAGCTCGTTGAGGCGCAGCGCCTGCAGCAGCGCACGCGCTACGACATTGAGATGATCCGCGAACTTGGCTATTGCCAGGGTGTAGAAAACTACTCGCGTTACCTGTCAGGGCGTGCCCCCGGCGAACCACCACCCACGCTCTATGAATACCTGCCCGACAATGCCTTGGTGATCATCGACGAGTCACACGCCAGCGTTCCACAGGTCGGCGCCATGTACCGAGGCGACCGCTCACGAAAGGAAACGCTTGTGGAATACGGCTTTCGTTTGCCCTCAGCGCTGGACAACCGCCCTCTGAAGTTCGAGGAATGGGAGCAACTGCTGCCACAGACCATTTTCGTGTCTGCAACGCCCGGGCCCTACGAGGGCGAGCACGCAGGGCAGGTCGTCGAGCAGGTGGTGCGTCCTACCGGACTCGTAGACCCTGAATTGGAGGTGCGTCCGGCGAGCACGCAGGTCGACGATCTTCTGGGTGAGATTCACAAGGTCATCGCTGAGGGTGACCGAGTGCTTGTCACGACGCTGACAAAACGGATGGCGGAAGATCTTACGGAGTACCTTGCCGAACACGATGTGCGCGTGCGCTACCTGCACTCAGACATCGACACCGTTGAGCGCGTAGAAATTATCCGCGACCTTCGCCTGGGTCAGTTTGATGTGCTCGTGGGCATCAACTTGCTTCGTGAAGGCCTCGATATGCCCGAGGTGGCGCTGGTGGCCATTCTCGATGCAGACAAAGAAGGTTTCCTCCGCTCCGACAGATCATTGATTCAAACCATTGGTCGCGCGGCGCGAAACCTTAACGGGCGCGCCATACTCTATGCAGATAAGGTTACCGGCTCCATGGAACGCGCCATGGCCGAGACGGAGCGTCGTCGTGAAAAGCAGGTGGCGTTCAACGCAGAGAAGGGCATTACGCCTAAGGGCGTTACCAAGAGCGTGCAGGACATCATGGAAGGCGCGCGTCGCATGCCCACTAAAGCTCGCGCAAAGGGGCAGAAGGCGGCCGAAGACTCTCTGGCGTTTGGCAAGGAACTTATGCGTCTCTCTCCGGCCGCACTGGCGCGCAAGCTTGAAGAGATGGAGGCGCGTATGCATGAGCATGCGAAAAACCTCGAGTTCGAACAGGCCGCGGCGCTGCGGGATCAACTTACCGAAATCAAACAACAGACCTTCATGTAGGTCGGTTTCCCCAGGCGGTCGGCTGATCGCGGGAGGCCGTATGTGCCCAAACCGACCACTTTCGCCTTGGTTTGTGGAAGATTCCTTACAAAACAATGATTTTTGGCGCTTTTTCAGGCTTGAGAAACGTGGATTTGGGCTTTAAAATCCGCGGGCTCGCGATCCAGTGCGTTTCCTGCTCTTTCCTGGCGGGACGGAAATCACGTCGTTTCGAAGGTTGTTTCGAAGACAGTGGCCCTAGGGCTACGGATTTCTCGACGCCGGGTTAGCAGTCAACGGGCTCTTGGAAGCGTCCGTTTGACGCGAGCAAAGATCTGCCGATAGACAAGTTCGGCGTACGAAGCCCATCGGGGCGCAGAAGTGGAGACACGGTATTAGCAAGGAAGGCGGTAAGAGTAAGAAAGCCCTTACCAATGATGAAATCGTGGCGGACAAGTGCCGTCTCATTGGGGCTGATGGTGAGCAAGTCGGTATCGTACCGATGGCTGAAGCAAGGGCGGCCGCTGAAGCCGTGCAGATGGATTTGGTACTGATCGCTGATCAGTCCGACCCCGTGGTCTGCAAGATCATGGACTACGGGAAGCACGTGTTCGAAGCTAAGAAGCAGAAGAACGCGCAGAAAAAGAAGCAGCGTCGAACGCAGCTTAAAGAAATGAAATTTCGTCCAGGGACGGAGGAAGGGGACTACCAGGTCAAACTACGCAACCTGGTGCGTTTCCTAGAGCAAGGGGATAAGGCCAAAGTCACACTGCGTTTTCGTGGTCGTGAAATGGCACATCAGGAGATTGGCATGGAGCTGCTCAAACGAGTGGAAGCCGACCTCGCTGAACTTGGTAACGTCGAGCAGTTTCCCAAGATGGAAGGCCGGCAGATGACCATGGTGATTGCCCCTAAAAAGCGGACGAACTAGCGGCCTGTGAATGCCCTAGGTTCTGTGGATATCCGGTAGCACCTCGTAGGGGGCGCCGGTTCGCCCCGGAACATCGTCAATTTGTTGATCGACCCCCGAGCGAAGGCTTGGCGGTTCCAAATGCGGAGTATTGAGAAATGCCCAAAGCAAAAATTCACAGTGGCGCAGCAAAGCGCTTTAAAAAAACCGCGGGTGGTTACAAGCGCAAGAGCGCTAACAAGAGCCACATCCTGACCAAGATGACGACCAAGCGTAAGCGTCAGCTGCGCGGCACGTCCATGATTCACGCCAGCGACAAGGTCCTCGTTGACCGTATGTTGCGCGCGCGCTGATCTAACTAATTAAGGACAGGAGAGAGAAATGCCTCGCGTAAAACGTGGTGTCGTCGCTCATCGTCGACACAAGAAAATTCTTAAGAAGGCCAAGGGTTATTACGGAGCGCGTTCACGCGTATTCCGTGTTGCCAAGCAGGCGGTCACCAAGGCAGGCCAGTACGCCTACCGCGACCGTCGTCAGCGCAAGCGCCAGTTTCGTGCTCTGTGGATCACGCGTATCAACGCGCAGTCCCGTGCCAACGGTCTGAGCTACAGCAAGCTGATCAACGGCCTGAAGAAAGCCGATATCGGGCTGGATCGTCGCGTACTTGCAGACCTCGCAGTGCATGACAAGCCGGCTTTTGCAGCGATCGTGGAGCAAGCGAAAGCAGCCCTCGCTGCTTAAGCCAAATCCCGCCGCGAAAGCGGTTCGCTTGCAACACGATAAACCGAAGGGAAAGGGCTCTGCTCTTTCCCTTTTGTTTTTTATGGACTTTGTGGAATTGGCGTAGGCCACGCAGAAGCGAATGGTTGGTCAGGGGCTCCCTATGGACTCTGTGGAATTGGCGTAGGCCACGCAGAAACGAGAAGTTGGTGAGAGGCTCTGTGGTATTGGCGTAGGCCACGCAGAAACGAAGAGTTGGTCAGGGGCTGTGTGGAATTGGCGTAGTCCACGCAGAAGCGAAGAGTTGGTCAGGGGCTGTGTGGCATTGGCGTAGGCCACGCAGAAACGAAGAGTTGGTCAGCGGCTCTGTGGATTAGACAGAGAGCGCGTCGAAACGATTATTCAGTTAGTGGCTTTGTGAAAACCACAAAGGCCATGCAAAACGAAATGAGGACTCATGGATAACCTCGAAGAATTGGCAGGCCAGGCGCGCGGCGCCATCGATGCCGCACAGGATGTACAGGCGCTGGAAACGGTTCGCGTCGATTTCCTGGGCAAGAAGGGGCAGCTTACGGGTCTGTTGAAAGGGCTGTCGGCGCTTTCTGCGGAAGACCGGCCCGCTGCGGGTGCCAAGATTAATGTTGTGAAGCAGGAGCTTCAGGGGTTGATCACGGATCGTCGCGAGGCCCTGGAAACTGCGGCCATCTCTGCGCAGCTCGCCAATGAGGCCATTGACGTCACGCTTCCGGGTCGTGATAGCGCCGTGGGTCGCATTCACCCCATCACCCGCACCATTGAGCGTATCGAAGAGTTCTTCGGAGCTGCCGGCTTCAGCGTCGCTGACGGCCCGGAAGTGGAAGACGACTACTACAACTTCGAGGCGCTCAACTTTCCGCCTCATCACCCTGCCCGCGCCGAGCACGACACGTTCTTTGTTGATGAGCGTACGGTACTGCGCACGCACACGTCACCGGTGCAGGTACGCGTGATGGAGAGCTCCGAGCCGCCGCTGCGCATCATTTGTCCAGGCCGCGTCTACCGCTGCGATTCGGATTTAACGCATACGCCCATGTTCCACCAGGTGGAGGGGTTGCTGGTGGACGAGCACTCCAGCCTTGCGGATCTGAAAGGGCTGATCGAGGAATTTCTGCGGGTATTCTTCGAGAAAAAGAGCAAGGTCCGCTTCCGTCCCTCTTACTTCCCCTTCGTTGAGCCCGGCGCGGAAGTGGATATTGAGTGCGTGCACTGTGACGGCGGAGGCTGCCGAGTTTGCAGTCACACGGGGTGGCTCGAAGTCATGGGCTGCGGAATGGTGCACCCCCGAGTTTTCGAAATGTCCGGGATCGACGCCGAGCGTTACTCCGGTTTCGCTTTTGGCATGGGGGTGGAACGCCTCACTATGCTCCGCTACGGCGTGAATGATCTGCGCCTGTTCTTCGAAAACGATTTGCGTTTCCTCGCGCAGTTCTGATCGCACCAGCCTGGGAGAATATTCATGAAGTTCAATGAGCAATGGCTGCGCGAGTGGGTGAGCCCCCCCCTGAGTAGCGAAGAACTGGGTCATCAGATCACCATGGCCGGTATGGAGGTCGATGCTATCGAGCCCGTCGCCGGCGCGTTCAACGGCGTCGTCGTGGGCGAAATCGTTGAGGCCGAGCAGCACCCGGATGCCGACAAGCTTCGCGTCTGTAAGGTCAATGCAGGCGATGATGAGCTGTTGCAGATTGTCTGTGGCGCGCCCAATGCCCGGGTTGGTCTCAAGGCGCCACTGGCGACGGTCGGCGCTGTGCTGCCCGATGATTTTAAGATCAAACCGGCCAAGCTGCGGGGTGTCGAATCCCAGGGCATGTTGTGCGCCGCCTCGGAGCTCGAGTTGTCCGAAGAGAAAGACGGGCTCCTTGAACTGCCAGCA
Organism: Pseudomonadota bacterium; assembly: GCA_038750875.1. Classification (GTDB taxonomy): domain Bacteria; phylum Pseudomonadota; class Gammaproteobacteria; order Pseudomonadales; family Halieaceae; genus Congregibacter. Next base: position 120,818 of record JBCDGU010000012.1, read on the forward strand.
GACGCTACCGTAGGTGAAAATCTGCGCGACTACTTGGGGCTGGACGACGTCAGCATTGAAATCGGCCTGACCCCCAATCGGGCGGATTGCCTGAGTCTTGCTGGCATCGCAAGAGAGGTTGCTCTGCTCAACAACATGACCGTTTGCGCGCCTCCTGCTGAGCCCGTTGCGCCATCCATTGCTTCTGAGCGTTCAGTGGAGCTCAAAGCCTCGGCGCGCTGTCCGCGTTACCTGTGCCGTGTTATCGAGGGCGTTGACCTGAGTCTGCCAAGCCCCCTGTGGCTACAGGAGAAGCTGCGCCGGTGTGGCCTGCGCAGCATCGATGCGGCCGTCGATATCACCAACTACCTGCTCCTTGAGCTGGGGCAGCCCATGCACGCTTTTGATCTCGAGAAGATCAGTGGCGGCATCACCGTTCGCGAGGCCGCAGCTGGCGAGTCGCTGGAGCTGCTGAACGATCAGACTATCGAGCTGCGAACGGACAACCTGGTGATTGCTGACGACGAAAAGCCTCTGGCCCTTGCCGGCATCATGGGTGGTGCGGCGTCTGCCGTCGGTTCCGGGACGACCCGCATTCTGCTTGAAAGTGCTTTCTTCGCGCCTGTGCCCTTGAGCGGACAGGCGCGGAGCTTTGGGCTTCACACTGATTCTTCGCACCGTTTCGAGCGGGGTGTCGACTTTGAGCTGCAGCGTCGTGCCATGGAACGCGCGACCGCATTGCTCCTGTCTATCGTGGGTGGCAATGCTGGGCCGATTACAGAAGCTGTCGATGAAGAAGCTATTGATAAGCCGAGTCCCATCGGTCTGCGCCGTGCCCGCATCGAGAGACTCCTCGGCGTCGCTATCGCCGATGATGAGGTCGTTCGGATTCTTGAAGGGCTCGGTCTCGGGGTCGAAGGCACCGAAGAAGGTTGGATCTGCTCGGTACCTAGCTGGCGCTTTGACTTGCGCATCGAGGCAGACCTGCTGGAAGAGCTCGCGCGAGTCCACGGTTACAACAACCTACCGACAACGCGCATTCGTGCAGATGTTGAGCTGCCGGCGGTACCCGAGAACAAGCTGAAGCTACGCCGTGTGCGAGAGCTCCTCGTGGGTCGCGATTACTATGAGGCGGTCTGTTATAGCTTCGTAGATGAAGATATTCAGCGGCTTCTCGATCCCAAGCACATACCGGTAGCGCTCAATAACCCGATCTCTCCCGAGCATGCGGTCATGCGCACGACGCTGCTAGGTGGTCTACTGCGTGCGGCGCAGTACAACACTAACCGGCAGCAGGGCAGAGTTCGTCTCTTCGAGACGGGCCTGCGTTTCGTTCCCGGTGAACATGGCCTTGAGCAACGCACGACGCTGGCCATGCTCCTTCTGGGGCCCTCGGAGCCCCAGGGCTGGAGTTCCGATAGCCGAGCCGTTGATTTCTATGACCTAAAAGGTGATGTTGAGGCTCTTCTGCGGCTCACGGGGCAAGCTGACCGCGTCACCTTCAGGGCGACCGGAAAGACCGGTTTTCACCCTGGACAGTCCGCTGAGGCCCTAATTGGGGATGCCCCAATCGGGTACTTTGGCGTACTCCATCCGACGCTTCAGAAAACCCTCGATTTCGATCAGCCGGTACTCATGGCGGAGTTCGATCTGGAGCAAATGCTCGCCGCGGCGATTCCGGCGTTTGCTCCCGTGTCGCGTTTGCCCGCCGTAAGGCGCGATTTGGCGGTGATCGTCGACGAAAAACTGCCAGTTAGCGATCTTTTGACCAGTGCCCGTTCTGCAGCAGGCGCTTACGTGACGGAGTTAACGCTTTTTGATGTCTATC
>JBCDGU010000013.1:0-87679 GCA_038750875.1 Pseudomonadota bacterium
ATCACATCAGAGTGATGCATGGCCATGTTCGCTTCATAGAAGCCGTGCATGCCCAGCATGCCGAGGAACTGGCGGTCAGAACCAGGATAGGCACCCAGGCCCATCAGAGTGTTTGTGACGGGGTAGTTCAGATGCTGAGCCAACTCCACCAACAAGTCGCTGCCCTCCCCCAGAATCACACCACCGCCGGAGTAGATAACCGGACGTTTGGCCGAGAGCAGCAACTTTGCCGCCTTGCGGATCTGCCCGCTGTGACCGCGGACCGCCGGTGCGTAAGAACGCATCTTCACCTGCTCGGGGTACGTGTACGGGAAGCGCTCATCCGGACGGGTAATGTCCTTGGGGATATCGATGACAACTGGGCCGGGGCGTCCGCTCGCCGCAATGTGAAACGCTTTCTTGATGACTTCCGGAAGCTGGGTCGCGTGGCGCACCTGAAAACTGTGCTTCACGATGGGGCGGGAGATGCCCAGCATGTCCGTTTCCTGGAAGGCATCTTCACCAATAAGATGGCTTTGCACCTGCCCGGACAACACCACCATGGGGATGGAGTCCATGTAGGCAGTTGCGATACCGGTCACTGCATTCGTGGCACCGGGGCCCGACGTCACCAGTACAACGCCGGGCTTCCCCGTCGCCCGAGCATAACCGTCGGCGGCATGGGTCGCGGCCTGTTCATGACGGACGAGCACGTGAGGCACTCGACCCGCCTTGAAAAGGGCATCGTAGATGTGGAGGACGGCACCGCCGGGGTAACCAAAGATGTATTCAACACCCTCGTCTTCGAGGGCCCGAGCAATCATTTCGCCGCCGGAGAGCATCTCCTGATCGGGCGTCGCCTCAAGATCGTCTATTCGTTGAGCTTCCACGCTCATTTCTCCCTGTTCGCGCCCCTGCTTACCCTCAGGAGTGACAAACTCTTATCCGTGCGTGCAATACGCGAACACGGTCTGGCCGTCGGCATCGAGCTGGGCTGATGCGACAACCGCGTTTTCAACAGGGAAACAGGCACGAAGGAACCCCGTGTCGTTGTCGCCTGCGCGGTAACGCAGTTTGGACCTCAATGACCTCAGGGATCATTGCCGACGGGACGCAGAAACAGCCAACACGGATAATGGCACCGTGCGGGTGGGCCAGGGGCAGAGGGTACTCTGCATAGCCGTTACCATAGCTACGACGCAGCAAGTGTCATGGGGCTGGGGAAACTTGTCAACGGGATAAATCACCATCTCGTAGACCACTGTTATCTGTGGCTTTTTGCCCCGTTTTGGCCAATTGCGCTAAAGCAGTCCCTTGGGTATGGTTTGGGCAACGTCTCGGCGGAGTTGTCCGTGAAGTACGATCAAAGTCTTTGTCAGAGCCACTTAAAGAGCTTCCGCAAGAGTCCTGACCGCCCTGGTCACAAGCAGCAATTCTCTGCCGCGCTGTTATCGCGGGTGGCCCTAACCGGTCTGCTCATCGCTTTTGTGGCACCAATGAGTCTCGATGCCATTGCCGCTGATACCTACTACCGTTGGAAAGATGCTCGCGGAAAGATGGTTGTTAGCGACCGGCCGCCGATAGACTCCAGCATCGACTACGAAGTGGTGTCTCAGCGTTCCTCCCTCGTGCGCCGTGTCAGTGCTGGCGAAGGCGCCGTGCCGCCTGAGGTCACACCGCGACCGGGCAACGAGTTTGAGCAGGTCGATACGCGGCAGGAACAACTGGAGGCTATACCCAAGAACCCCGAAAGCTGCGAACGGGCTAAAGCCAATCTCGATACGCTGAATACTTCCGCAAGAATCCGAATTCGGGATCAGGAAACGGGAGAATTGCGGTTCCTCTCTGAAGACGAGAAAGAAACCCAGCGTCAGAAAGCTCGAGACACGATTCGAGTGCACTGCGAATAGTCGAGTATGAAAAGAGAGGCCGGCTCCGTGCCGGCCTTTTTTATGTCTTAATCTTGTGGGTTTGGTGCAGGCTTGCGAAGGGTTTGTGCTGAGGCGAAGCTTTGAGGGAGACTTGCCCAGCCCTGAAATTCCACCCCATGCAACTAACCCTCGGCAGCGACGTCAAAGCCCGTCTCGCCCGCCTCCAGGTCGACGCGAATCGTGTCACCTGGTGCAAAGTCGCCTGCCAGAAGACGCTGGGCGAGCGGGTTTTCAAGCTGCTGCTGAATCGCCCGTTTGAGGGGCCTGGCACCGTAGACTGGATCAAAGCCAAGCTCGACCAGCTGATCGAGAAACTCATCGGAGAACGCCAGCGACAGCTCCCACTCGGCTAAACGCGACTCCAACGATTGAAGCTGAATCGAGGCGATGCCGCGAATCTGCTCCTTCTTGAGCGGATGGAACACGACGGTCTCGTCGATACGGTTGATGAATTCGGGACGAAAATGCGTTCCAACCACATTCATCACCGCCGACTTCATGGCATCGTAGTTTTCGTCGCCGGCCAGCTCCTGAATCAGATCGGAACCGAGGTTAGAAGTCATCACGGCCACCGTGTTGCGGAAATCAACGGTTCGGCCCTGACCGTCCGTCAACCGACCATCTTCAAGCACCTGTAGCAGAATGTTGAAGACGTCGGGGTGCGCTTTCTCTACTTCGTCCAGCAGCAACAGGGAGTAGGGACGTCGACGAACCGCTTCTGTCAGATAGCCGCCCTCTTCATAGCCCACATAGCCGGGCGGCGCGCCAATCAGCCGAGCCACAGAGTGCTTTTCCATAAACTCAGACATGTCGATGCGCACCATCGCCTGCTCACTGTCGAAGAGGAACTCGGCCAGCGACTTACACAGCTCTGTCTTACCAACGCCCGTAGGACCAAGGAAAAGGAAAGAACCGTTCGGTCGATTTGGATCTGACAACCCCGCTCGCGAACGGCGCACTGCGTTTGCGACGGCAACTACGGCCTCATCCTGCCCCACTACCCGCGAATGCAGCGACTCTTCCATACGAAGGAGTTTCTCGCGATCACCCTCAAGCATTTTCGAAATGGGGATACCCGTCCAGCGGGAGACCACCTCGGCGACTTCCTCGTCCGTCACCTTGTTGCGAAGCAGTGTGCGCTCCGCAGTTTCCGCAGCCTGAGCTTGCTCAAGGCGCTTCTCGAGCTCGGGCAACCGACCATACTGAAGCTCCGACATATGGGTTAGATCGCCAGCCCGCCGAGCACCCTCGAGTTCTAATTTGACTTGCTCAATCTCGACTTTTACCGCAGCAGCGCCCTGCAGAGACGCTTTCTCCGCTTTCCAGATCTCTTCGAGGTGGGCGAACTCTCGCTCGATCTTTTCAATCTGCTCGTCCAACAATTCAAGTTGCTTGGCGGCCGCGGCGTCCTCGTCCTTCTTAACCGCCTCACGCTCGATCTTTAGCTGAATAAGACGACGCTCAAGCTTGTCCATCGCCTCGGGCTTAGAGTCGATTTCCATGCGAATGCGGCTCGCGGCCTCGTCGATTAGATCGATGGCCTTGTCGGGAAGCTGGCGGTCCGTTATGTATCGCTGCGACAGGCGTGCAGCGCTGATAATCGCGGTATCGGTTATGTCGACACCGTGATGCACCTCGTATCGCTCTTTTAGGCCACGAAGAATCGCAATCGTGTCTTCTTCGCTGGGCTCGTCGACGAGCACTTTCTGGAAACGACGCTCAAGGGCGGTATCTTTTTCAACATGCTGCCGGTACTCGTCCAGCGTGGTTGCACCGACACAGTGGAGTTCCCCTCTTGCGAGCGCGGGTTTCAACATGTTGCCGGCATCCATGGAGCCTTCAGCCTTACCCGCTCCCACCATCGTGTGGATTTCATCAATAAATAAGATGACGCGGCCCTCTTCCTTGGACAACTCATTGAGAACGGCTTTGAGCCGCTCCTCAAAGTCTCCGCGAAATTTAGCTCCGGCAAGAAGGGCGCCCAGATCCAGTGACAAGATCCGTTTGTCCTTGAGGCCTTCCGGGACCTCACTGTTGATAACGCGTTGGGCCAGGCCCTCAATGATGGCAGTTTTGCCAACACCGGGCTCGCCAATGAGAACCGGGTTGTTCTTGGTGCGGCGCTGGAGCACCTGTACCGTGCGACGAATTTCGTCGTCTCGACCGATCACTGGATCGAGCTTGCCATCTCGGGCGCGCTCTGTGAGATCGATGGTGTATTTCTCGAGTGCTTGCCGTGACTCCTCGGCGTCGGCTGAATCGACAGATTCGCCGCCGCGCACAGCAGTAATTGCCTTCTCCAGGCCCTCAGCGGTAACGCCACTTTTTACGAGCGCAATACCCACCGGGCCGCGGGCCTCGACCATGGCCTGAAGCACTAATTCGCTCGACAAGAAACTGTCGCCACTCTGTTGGGTCTTACGATCACTGAGGTTCAGCACCCGGCTGAGCTCGGGTGAGATATGGACTTCTCCCGTAGCACTACTAAACACGGGTAATTCAGAGAGCAGCTCACGGAGGGATTGCTGCAACTGATCAATGTTGGCACCTGAATTTTGAAGCAGCGGGCGAGCAGAACCTCCCTGCTGATCCAGCAGGGCCTGAAGCAGGTGCGCCGTATCAATCTGGCTATTGTCTTTACCCACCGCCAGCGACTGCGCATCAGCGAGGGCGCCCTGAAGCTGGTGTGTAAGCTTTTCCATTCGCATAAGTTGATCTCCCTGGTGCTCTACCACTGCACGTTCCCGATCCCTCGGGAAGGATGATTGCTATGCATTGGGATATGGGGTCAAACCCGGGATTTTCAAGCAATAGACGTCGAGCCCAGCGGGTCTACTGACGGAAGATAAGGCTTACGTTTCGACCCGTTACACCGTCGCGGCGATAGGAATAAAGGGCATCAACACTGTCAAAAGAGCATCGGTCATCGTGAGTGATTCGCGATACGCCCATGGCTCTCAACTGCACCTCGGCCAAGCCCCTCAGATTCGCTAGGTAAGCACCTTTGCGAACGCCAGGCCTAAAACAGTCTGATATCTCCAGAGACCAATGACGCAGAAACGCGTCGCGTACCTCGGGTCCAACCTCGAAGTTTTTCTGAGAAATTGCAGGACCGATCCATGCGTAGAGTTGCTTGTGATCGGACCCCATGTGCGTCACCGTATTTGGTAAAACCCCCTCAAGCAGCCCTCGCCATCCGGCGTGCGCGGCGGCTACCTTCCTCCCTTGGGTGTCGCAGAACAGTACAGGCAAGCAGTCGGCCGTCATGATGGCGCAGGCCATTGAGGAATCGCCCGTCCAAAGCGCATCGGCTTTGGCGGGGGTTTGCGTGGACACGTTTGCTTCGACTACACGTGTTCCATGCACCTGATTGAGCCAGGCAATACGAACATCGCCGGGCAGTAAACGATGCAGGTGCTCGCGGTTTTTGCACACCCTTTCGGCGTCATCGCCGACGTGCGTAGCCACGTTCAATGATGTGTACGGTGCTTTGCTCACGCCATTACGACGATCGCTCACTAAGATATGCACCGATCCTGGCCAATGATCTGGGGTAAATAAAGCCGACACTATGGATCAGCGCGTCGGGCATCCGCTCGTAGCACCGCGACAAGCTCCATGAGGTCGGTTGCAAGCTCCGACTCAAAGATCACCTCCTCCTGTTCTCCAGGATGCACGAGCGTCAGTTTTCGGGCATGGAGAGCCTGTCGGCGGAACGAACGAAGTGAGGCTTTCACAGCTTCGCTGGCATCTGCAGGAAACTGGAGCCGCCCCCCGTAGACTGGGTCACCGAGGAGGGGATGATTTTTGTGGGCCATGTGAACGCGGATCTGGTGAGTGCGTCCCGTTTCTAACTGCACGTCGATCGCCGTATGGGCACGGAAGCGCTCGGCTATCCGATAATGGGTCACGGCCTCCTTTCCGCCACGGGGCACCACCGCCATTTTCGTGCGCAGCCGTGGATGCCGACCGATGGGTGCTTTCACCGTACCGCCGCCGGTCATCGTCCCGCGAACAATCGCGAAGTACTCCCGGCGCATGGTCTTTTGTTGAAGTTGATCCACAAGACTCGTATGAGCGCGCAGGCTTGCGGCCACTACCAGCAATCCCGAGGTTTCTTTGTCGATACGATGTACTAGTCCGGCTCGCGGCAACGATTCCAGAGAAGGTCGATGATGGAGCAGTGCATTGACGAGGGTACCGCTGGGATTCCCGGCACCGGGATGCACAACGAGTCCGGGAGGCTTGTTCAGAATCAGAATATGCTCGTCCTCATAGAGGATGTCGAGGGGCAGTGACTCGCCAGACCAGGCGACCTCTGGCTCGAGCTCCACGTGGAGCTCCAGCACGCTCCCTGCGATCACCTTTGTGCGCTGCGTCGTCGGCTCGCCGTCGATGCGTAGAGCGCCAGATTTGATCCAGCTCTGAAGCCGGGCTCGAGAGAAGTCGGGAAAGATTCTCGCAGCGGCCTGGTCAAGACGCATACCGTCACAATGCCCGGGCACGACACCGCTTTGACTCTCGACTTGCGCCGCTGACCCTGGTTTATGCGATTCCACTGCTGTGCTTAAATAGCGCCCCTTCAAGTAGCACCGATTTTAGCATGAGCAACACCCGATCCTTTTTTGGCTCGACGTCTCACCCGACAAGCGCGAACCATACACAAGCCCCGATTTCCAGCGCCGGAAGCGATGCCGCATTCAGGCTCCGCGCCGCATTGGAACTCTGCCTTTTGGTTCTACTTCTGGCCATTGCCGGATGTGCTGGAAATGACGAGGCGCAAGATTTCGGCGCCGACAGCGGCGAGCAGCAGATCTACGACCAGGCCCAACGCTTTCTCAATGCCCGCAACTTCGATCTGGCGATAAGCGCCCTTCAGGCGCTGGAGTCACGCTACCCCTTCGGCCGCTATGCGGAGCAAGCCCAACTCGAACTGATCTACGCTCATTACGGTGGCTACGAGCCAGAGGCCGCGATTGAAGCTGCGGACCGATTCATCCGTCTTCACCCTCAGCATCCGAATGTCGATTACGCCTACTACATGAAGGGGCTGTCGACAGCGACCTCCAGTCAAGATTTCCTGTCGCGCTTTACGCCGACGGACCAGACAAAACGGGACACGGCCTTTGCGAAGTCGGCGTTCGCCGAGTTCGCTCAGTTGGTTGCGCGTTACCCCAACAGCCCCTACGCGGCCGATGCGCAGGCGCGCATGGTCTATCTGCGTAATCTGCTGGCCCGCAATGAGATTCACGTTGCGAACTACTATTTCCGACGCGGTGCTTACCTTGCCGCCGTCAATCGCGGACGTTACGTGGTCGAGAATTTTCAGAAGACGCCAGCCGTCGGCGACGGATTAGCCGTAATGGCTCAGGGTTATCTGCTATTAGGTATGGATGACCTGGCGGAGGACGCCATTGAGACTTTGGCGCTGAACTTTCCTGATCATCCCTCGCTCAATGAAGATGGGGAGTTCGATACGGTCTATACGCTTGATGGCCTGCAACGATCTTTTATCAACAGGGCTAGCTTTGGGCTGTTCGACCCTCCCAAACCGCCTCAGTTTGATAGCCGCAAAGGCTGACCCGCGCAGCGCTGCCCATATCGTTTGAGCGTCAGTCTCCCATGCGCCACGCGGCGGTGATGGGATAACGACGATCCCTGCCGAAGCCCCGTTGGGTCAGGCGCACCCCGAGGGGTGCCTGTCTACGCTTGTACTCATTGAGATCCACAAGTCGTACCGCCCGCTCAACGTACGCTCGATCGATCCCCTCTGCGATGATCGCCTCGGCGCTGTAATCCTGCTCCACATACAGCTCGAGAATCCGATCGAGGATGTCGTAGGGCGGAAGACTGTCGTCATCTCGCTGGTCGGGCGCCAGCTCAGCAGACGGCGGCCGGTTGATGACCCGCTGCGGAATACAGGGACCAAGGGAATTCCTATATTCGGAAAGCTCATACACAACTGTTTTAGGGACGTCTTTGAGGACATCGAAACCGCCGGCCATATCGCCATAGAGCGTTGAATATCCCACGGCCAGCTCACTCTTGTTTCCCGTTGTCAGAACGAGAGAGCCCTTTTTGTTCGAGATAGACATGAGCAACACCCCGCGACAACGGGCCTGCAAATTTTCCTCCGTGGTGTCCGCCGCCATGCCTTCAAATTCCGGCTCCAGCGCTGCCATGAAGGTTTCGTAGATGGGCTCAATGGAGATCACACTGTGGCGTACCCCCAGCGTATTGCTCTGCTCCGCCGCATCGGAGATCGACATTTCCGAGGTATAGCGGAAGGGCATCATGACGGCCTCGACACGGTCTGCGCCAAGGGCCTCAACGGCAACGGCAAGGGTCAGCGCCGAATCAATTCCACCGGACAAGCCCAGCACAACGCTCGGGAATCCATTCTTGTTCACATAGTCTCGAACGCCAAGCACCAGGGCCTGCCATGTTGCCTCAAGTTCGGTGAGCGCGGACGCGGCAGGCCCCGCGGTGAACGCCTTCTTCTCAGGCGCATAGGTAACCCAATCGTTTCTCTCAGCAAAACGCTCGCTAGAGAACACCGTTGATCCATCGGCGTTAGTACAAAAACTACCCCCATCGAAAACGAGCTCATCCTGCCCACCGACCTGATTCACGTAAAGAATCGGCAAACTGTTGGTCGTCGCTCGATCGCGCACGAGAACCTCTCGCTCCACCTGTTTACCGCGGTGGAAGGGAGAGGCATTCAGATTGATAAGCAATTCGGCACCGGCTGCTGCCGCCGCCGCAGTGGGGCCATCGACCCAGATGTCCTCACACACGCTAAGACCGACGGCCACGCCTTCAATCTGTATCACGCAAGAATCCGAGCCAGCTTTGAAGTATCGCTTCTCGTCAAATACCTGATAGTTGGGCAGTTCTCGTTTGTGGTACTCCGCGACCAGCGAACCACCAGAAAGAACCCCGGCGCAGTTAAAAAGATCACCTTCCCGCACCATGGGGTAACCAAGCACGACCCAGAGATCGCGAGGCAACCGCTCACAAAGCCAGTCCAGCGCTCGTTGTACTCTGCCAGAAAGCGATGGGCGCAGAAGCAGATCCTCGGGCGGGTAACCCGAGAGTGTGAGTTCTGGGAAAACGACGACGGCATTCCCGTGCTTCCGCGCCGCGTCCTCGGCGATACGGAGCACTTCTTCTGCGTTGCCGCTGAAATCACCGACTACGGTATTCAGCTGCGCCATCAGGATCTGCATGGTTCTAAGTGTCCAGATTTGGGGCGGCTATTGTGGTCGATGCGGAGCCGTGAAACCAGATACGTTGGTCCGACGCGCTGATAGAATGTCGTGGCGAAAAACTGATTTAAAGCTTGATGACTACGACCGCGATTCTTACCGCACCCGGCGCAGCACCTAGCAGTCAGAACCAAGTGCTGTTCAGAATCTATCTGATCTACCGGTCCATCCTCTCGGTAGTCTTTCTGCTGCTCATCCTCCTGCCGGCCACTCGGGAACTGGTGGGTGCAGAGTCAGAGCTGCTCTACACCTCCGTAAGCCTTGTCTTTCTACTGAGTAACATTCTCCTTCTGGCGGCCGTCGCGGCGCGCTGGCATCAGTCCAACAGCCGCCTCGTTTTAATTTTCTGTATCGATATTGCGTGCATTATGCTGCTGAGTGATGCCTCGGGAGGCATGTCCAGCGGACTTCCCCTGCTTCTCACGATTACCGTCGCCTCAAGCGCCATTCTCATCAGTAATCGCACCGTCGCGACGCTGGTAGCGGCCATTACCGCCATAGCCATTCTCGCGGACACCTTATGGCTCAGCTCACGGAATGCGATAGGCATCACAGGGCTTTTTCCAGCGGGACTCCTTGGTGCCCTCTTTTTTCTGGTGTCTGGCATTGTTCAACTCATCGCGCTTCGCCTGGGACGTGTTGAAGCCATCGCCACTGAGCGTGCCTCCGACCTTTACCGGCTGCAAAGACTCAATGAGCAGATTGTTCAGTACATGCAGACGGGGATTCTGCTCATCGACCGCGAGGGGCGCGCACGGGTGATGAATGCGGCTGCCGGTCGACTGCTGGATCCAACGAGGCCCGTTGCCCTCGAGCAGGGGCGCGCCATCGGAGACTACAGTCGTGATCTCGAGGGCCGGCTGAAAACCTTTTTGACCTCGGGACGACAAAGTGAAACACCCTTCAAGGCGCGCGAAGAAGGCGCGGAGATCAGCGTGAGGTTTCACGTTTTGGAAACAGGCGAGGAGTCACAAACCCTCGCTTTCCTCGAGGACTACCGGCCAGTCGCCGCCTACGCGCAGTCCCTCAAATTAAGCTCTCTGGGCCGCCTTGCGGGCAGCATTGCGCACGAAATCCGTAACCCCCTGGGCGCCATCAGTCACGCGACGCAGCTCCTTCAGGAATCCAGCGAAGTCACCCAAGATGATCGCCACATGCTGGATATGGTGATGGCAAACAGCCAACGTGTGAACGAGATTGTGGAAAGCGTGTTGCAAATTTCCCGAAGAGAGCCACCGGCACCAGAATCCCTCGTTTTGGCCGAGTGGTTGGAGGAGTATGTTGATCACTACCGTTTGGCTCGGGAAACACCTGGGGCGCTGATCGTGGAGTACGCCGACCCGGAAGCGCATGTGCGCATGGACCCGGAGCATTTGCAGCGTGTGTTGGACAACCTGGTCGACAATGCCATGCGCCACAGCGAGTTGGAGACGGGCGCGGCAAGCGCTGAATTGAGGGTTCGCGTCGATGGTCGCCGCCAGGAATGCGCCATAGACGTCTACGACGATGGTGATGGCGTTCAGGAGGCAGATATCCCTCGCCTCTTCGAGCCGTTCTTTACGAAGAGCCGGAGCGGGAGTGGGCTGGGCCTTTACCTCTGCCGGGAACTCTGTGAGCTTAATCAGGGGCAGATAGCGTATGCACCCACATCGGACGGCCGCAGCCGCTTTCAGATCCGGCTGCAGCAGCAGGAAGCATAGATCATGGAAGTAACGAGCAGAAACGCCCGCGCACTCATCGTCGATGACGAGCCCGATATCCGTGAGCTGTTAGAAATCACGCTTGGTCGCATGGGCATCGAGACTGCCAGCGCGCCCGATCTTGGTGAAGCGTACGCGCGCCTCAGAGATGACACTGCATTCCAGCTTTGTCTGACCGATATGCGACTCCCCGATGGCAACGGCATTGATCTCGTCGAATACATTCAGGTTGAGCATCCAGAGCTTCCCGTTGCCATGATCACCGCCCACGGCAATGTGGACAGCGCGATTAGAGCGTTGAAGGCCGGTGCCTTCGACTTCATCAGTAAACCTGTTGCCTTGGAAAAGCTCCGCAGCTTAGTAAACGCGGCGCTGGAACTGGATGGAATTGAGACCGGCACGAACGGCACCCATGACGATCTCATCGGCAGCACGCCCGCGATGGAGCAACTCAGGCGGCAGATCGACAAGCTCGCTCGCAGCCAGGCGCCGGTGCACATCAATGGGGAATCGGGAAGCGGCAAGGAAATCGTCGCCCGAAGTATTCACGGGCTCGGCCCTCGCGCTGCGGGCCCCTTCGTAGCTGTCAATTGCGGGGCCATTCCCAGCGAGCTGATCGAAAGTGAGCTGTTCGGCCACCTTAAAGGCAGCTTTACCGGCGCCAGCCGAGACAAACTCGGTCTATTCCAGGCGGCAGAAGGCGGCACGCTGTTCCTCGACGAAGTTGCGGACTTGCCGCTACCGATGCAAGTCAAACTCTTGCGCGCCATACAGGAAAAGAAAGTGCGGCCCGTGGGCGCCAGCGATGAGGTCGAAACGGATGTACGCCTACTGTCGGCAACCCATAAGTCCCTTGCCGATGAAGTCGAGGCAGGACGCTTCCGCGAAGACCTCTACTTCAGAATCAATGTGATCGAACTCAGTGTTCCCAGCCTGCGCGAGCGGGTTGAAGACATTCCAGCCCTGGCTAGCGCACTTCTGACGCGTATTGGCGATCGGAACCAGATCGACTCTCCCGCCCTTACAGACGCAGCCCTTGAGGCCATGGCGGCCTATACCTTTCCTGGAAACGTGCGCGAACTGGAGAACATGCTAGAGCGAGCCTGCGCGCTCTGTGACGGCGCAGCCATTTCCGCCGAAGATCTCCGCATCGGCAGTGTGGCAAGACCTGCTGCCACCGTCGTGGAAACTCCCAAGAGCGCCGGGCACGGTTTAGAACAGGTCTCGGGTGATCTCGATGGCTACCTGGAAGACATCGAGCGGGGGATTCTCAGTGAGGCCCTCGAGCAGCATCGTTGGAATCGCACGGAGACTGCGCAGGCACTGGGCATCAGCTTCAGAAGTCTGCGCTATCGAATGAAAAAACTGGCGCTGGATGACTGAAGTGCGCCCCAATAGATGTATATGAACCCCTAAGGCGCAACGCACAATCCGGGTTTTTATAGCGAGACCCGGATAATGAAGCGCATGCTCGCGGGCCAGGGCACAGGCCTCCACCCAGGCTTTACGCTCCTGGAATTGCTCTTGGTGCTCGCGGTACTTTCCATAAGCCTGCAACTCACCACAGCTGCCTTTGCACCGCAACTGAGGGAGATGCGAAGCGCATCGGCTATGAACCATGTGGCTGGCTTGATGGCCTATGCGCGACATGAGGCGCTACTTAGGCGCCGGCCCGTGACCGTATGCGTTTTAGACGCAGACAATCGGTGTACGCGCACGTGGTTACCCGGCTTTCGATTGATTGCATTCGTCGATACCAATGCAAACCGCCGCCTCGAGGCGAGCGACGAGCTCCTGCGGGACACAGACTGGCCCATGACAGGCGCGGAGCTATCGTGGAGAGCTTCTCTGGCACGCCCCTACATCGCCTTTACGGAAACTGGCGGGACCTGGCAGAACGGCACGCTGTACTACTGCCCCGAAACCCGCGATGCGCGGCAGGCACGCGCCCTGGTGGTCAGCCACAGCGGTCGAGCTTATGCGACCGTAGATAGTAATGGAGATGGGATCAGGGAGGACAGGACCGGGAAAAACCTAAAGTGCTGAGCTGCTGATTCAGTCAGAGCGTAGCGACCGATGCGGCCTGTCGAAACGACTAACCTTACACGACACAACAAGATGAGATTCGCGGGGCATCTGGGCGCGACTCTCCACGCAGCCAAACGACGAGCCTGGAACAGCCTAACGCCCTCTCCGTCTGGGCTACCGGTCGGCCTGATTATCAGACTCGACCCGCAGCAGCTTTCCATCCTCTCGGACGTGGACCTGCCATTCCTCTCGGAACAGTCGACCCGTGAGGCGGTACTCGACAAAATCGCTGCGTAGGTACCTCTGCGCTTGAGTGAAGTAAACGTCCGGGGCCGCGTTCCCAGCTACGGCCATGATATCGGACGGCACCTGGCCGATAGCCAGTACCGTGAATTCATCAGACGTCGATCGCACTATAGTCGCTGATCCTTTTGTCTCACTCTGGGGAAATGCGCTTGTGGCCAACAACATCAATGCCGCCAATACAATGATCTTCTTCATGTCGATTTGCTCCCAGCCCTACCGATCCCAGGTATTTTCATTAGTGCCTAACGTGCCGTCGTTATCTGCGTCCCAACCTCGACGGCCAAGGGAATCCAATTCGATAAATCCATCGCCCGCCTGCCGACCACTTGCGATGGGTGTAGCCCGAATAGTGAAAACCGTGTCGTCTGCGACAGTAATTGTTAGATCGTAAGACGGGTTGTTCCCCTCAATGGGTGCCTGGCTGGGAAAAATGGTCGGATCCGGGGCCCCAGTATCGTTGCCGCCTGTCGCAGCTGCCTCGTAACTGTAGTTCTGCTGAAAATGCCTTTCCATGGCCTGCGCAAAGCCCATTAGGGCCGATTGCGCATCAGCTCTCACTGATCGGGTCACCGAATTGTTATAGCTGGGCAAACCGATAGCAACCAGCACTCCGATCACCACTATGACAATCATCAGCTCAATGAGCGTGAAACCGCGCTGCCTATTCGTTCGGGCCATGTTCACTGCTCCCTAAGCCAATAGGTCTTGCTTGCATCATTGCACCAATCATCAATGGGTCCATCCTCGGCATTGAGCTTGATAACGAGCTGGTTACCGTTGGGACATGCTCCACCATCATCGTTGGGATCGTCGGGATCGTTACCGTCGTCTGGATCATTGGAGTCTGGTTCCTTCGATGGCGGCACGACAATTGTGGGGTCATCAACAAGTCCAACCGTAAACAGAGGAATAGGGGGCTCAGTTCTAACGGCGTCCTCTAAGCGAACAGAGTACGCCAACGATGACCCTGCCGCTGGCTGACAAGCTGAGCCTGAAGTGCCCGGCGTATACGTAGTAAACACGACGCGGTCACGCGCAATAAGTGGTGATGAAATGACCTTTTCCCCCGTGTTTTGTAGGTCGATAAACCAACCCTGTGCCGCATAGAGCAGGTCCTGCTCGCTCGCTAAAAGGGTACCCTCAGCTGTTGCGAGAGTATTCGCCGTCGCGTCATAGAGATCCCCCTCCAATAAGGCAGTGTAGGAAGAAGGCGCGGAGAAGACCGCTTGCTGGCGAATCATGTACATCCTGTTCGTAGCAAGAACCGATAGTGGCGATGGCCGAAAACCCGACCCGATCGCTACTGCTAACTCTGGACCATCGGGTCCTCGCACCAGCGCCACACTGGGTGAAGCGAAGAAACGGCGGTTTGTCGCAATGCTGTTGGAGCCATTCGCCACGCCGAGATCAGCTATTACGCCACCAGTTACCAGATTCGAAAGCGTTTCCCCGTTTGCGATATCAAATCGCCACACGCGTCCTCCAGTGTCCGCTACAAACCACATGTCAGCCAATCCGTCCAAGTTGATGTCTATTGCGGAAGGCGTGCTCGGGAAGGAATAGTCCATCTCGGAATAGGACTCTGTCCAGGACTGCGCCCCAGACTTGCCGCCAGACCAGAGCAGTCTGCCCGACACTGCATCGACAATATACATACCTCTCCCGACAGAATCAGATGCACGCATCTGGGCTTCGTCCTGAAGCTCGTCGTATCCTGCGCTGAATAGAAGAACATCGCGAGGTGCGGTATCGCCGCTCAGAATAATCTGTGTTTTTACGGGTCTAGACCAAGTCTGGCCCAGTTCGCGAAAGTCATCCCCATTTGCCTGGACATTGCCTCCCTCGATCTGCCACATGAGCTCAGGATTAGCCCGGTCCGTCGCGTCCAGAGCGTAGTAGTTACGACCACCACGGCGCATACCCGTGTAGACCCTGACAAAGTCGCCTGCGTGAGCAGGGTCGATATCGTCGCGATCCTCATCGTTGGTCCAGGTCGTGATCGTTCCATCGAGACCGTAAGGGTGGGAGGTTGTCGCCAGATTGTTCCGAAGATCTAGCTGCATCGGCAGCAACGATTCTGGCATGAAGGCGAACGTCTCAGCACCCGTATCTGCATCAATGGCCTGAAGTGTGCCGGCGTTGGTACCAAAGAAAATTTCCACATCGGGATTGTCTTCGGTCCCGCCATAGGTCACCGCCACGGGCCGGGAGTGCAGGGGGTCACCGTAGACGTACCGATCCTCGGTCGTATTGCCGTCAATATCCTCGTCGTCGACATCCTGGCCGCGAATCCAGTTGATATGGTCCGTAAACTCTGCAACGGTCATGGAACTCACATCAAACATGTTCTTGGTGAGATCCGTATTTGTGCTCACAAGCGCGTTAACGCTGTTGGCAAGATTGGTGCTACTGGACCCAGTGTAATATGTGTAGAGATTCCGCGATGTATTTGACGGCGTATTCTCCGCGGCACCACCAACATCAACGTTGGCGCCATCGACGCCGGAGCTCCAAAAACTCTGTGCGCCGGTTTGAAAAAAGCCCGTCGAAGAGTCAATAGCGAGGTTGCCATTTACGTCAACAATTTGAGCGCCATCGTCGCTAAGGCTGTAGCGCTTCAGATTTCCCCGCCAACGAGGGAGCTCATCGGGACGGAATACGGCGAAGTACACCTGGCTCAGGTGGCTCAACTGGTTGAATTCGTTGACTGCGGCTACCGGCGCCACGAATGTTGAGTCCTCGGTCAGCACCTCACCGATGATATCTTTGATCTCATCAACAAGATCACTCGCATTGTTCGCAGTTGTGTAGGTGCCGCCTCCCGCATTGGCAACATCTTCAAGCCATTGGCTCGAAAAGTTGAAGCCAATCGTATGCGTCGTTATCCGCTGATTACGGTCTAGTAAAGGACGCATATCGTTCTGGTTCATGTATTCAGCCAGATCCTTTACGCACTGCTCTCCAGACGTGAGTGCAGTCGTTGTGCCATCCCCGTTATCCGTGGGCACGTTGGCGCACGCTGCCCCTGTGAACGTGGGAATGAGGCTTGCAGAGTGGGGTCGGTTTGCGGCCCCGTCTGTCAATAGAATGATATGGCTCTGCTCCTGACATGAATCGTCAATAGGACTGTCGTATGTCGCCGTGCCAACATTGCCTGAAATGGTTTCATTAGCGCACTCCGGCGCGCCTAGGTTCGCATCGGTGCAACCCGTGGGTCGGTTCACTGTATACGTACCGTCCACCATAGAGGCATCAGCCGATACTCGGGTGTATGCAAATGGTCCGCCATCAACGGATGAACTTCCTCGGCTAGCTCCCCACTTAACGCTTTCGCCGGTGTAGTAAAGCGCAGCCTCATACAAAGTGTCTTGTATCGGCGTCCAACCCTGGTGATTGAGCTCGCTAACAAGTTCAGTCATGACGTCTCTAGTAGTTCGATCAGTAAGCCCTGAGCCATCGTCTTGGAAGACGACCACTAATCGAGGAGCCTCCCCCGGACTCCCGTCATAAGTCTCGGCCTCTTTATCATCGCTGGACGTGCTGGAGATCTTAAACGCCATCGCGTTGCCAGCCGACCATCCGGCTCGACTCGTGACGCCACTGACCAGCGATGAAATGTCGGGCGATCGATACGTCTCGCCTGTTGCCCAGGCCGCTGAATCAGTGGTCCACGTCACAGTCGACCCCGAATAGGTTCTTCCGGTAATCGTCCCGGTAGTACCAGTATAGGTAAGAGCATCATCTGAAGACTCGGCTGATATCACCATAGTGGTGACTCCCGGGTCATCTCCCGAGTCAGAAGTCAACTCGATATATGATTCAAAGACCACGGCGTTCTTGGGCACCGGAATATTTGCGAAGCGAATACCCACATCGGAACCACTGTAGATATCCAAATCACCGCTAGTGGTGTTCGCCGCAGAGCTAGTTTCTTCAGCATCATCCGAGGATGCTGACACGGTTGTACTCGTAGTCCTTCTCAAACAGGAGGAACCCACCGGAATTGAGTCGTAGTCGTAGGTGAGCTGAAGGCGCGGCGCTAGAGAAGGGTCGCCGTCGACCGCCCAAGCTGGCAACGCTCCAGAGGGCCCCTCAATGATGAAAGAAAGAGCATTGCCACCACACCAATCGCTGCGATTCGAAATCGCGTTAACCATAGCGGCCAGATCTGGCGACTGAAAGGTATCGCCGTTTGAACCACTCAGCGCTCCGGCCCAAGCCACTGTCGTTGCTGAGGTAGTCCGACCAGCAATATCTCCCGCCGTCGAGGAAAATGTACTCGCGTCCCCCGTTTCCTCGACACTGATCGTGAGATCAAATGTTTCCGAAAAATCCCGGTCTGCAGTGAAAGACAGCTGAGCGTTGGAGATAGTGGCTCCGCGTGGAAGATCCACAGCGTCGAAACGCAGCCCCGTCCGGGTTTCTTGGGCGACTCCGGAAGAAGCACTGGGAAGATAGTATTCAACGAAAAGCTGCGCAGCCTGTGTAGGGGAGCCCTCGTAGCCATAAAAGTAACGATCACCGGGTGAAGAACCGTTTGGCGTTAAGATGAAGACCATATCGTCGGCACCGCCGCCGTCCGGATTCCAGGCCGGATCGTCAACAAGTTCCTGAACGATGGTAACCAGGCTGGGAGTGTCGATCGTCTCGCCGTCAGCCACAGCCTGAGTGATCGTCCAATCCACCGAAGCCGTCGAGTATGTACGGGAGGTTAGGTCGTTCGAAGCTGAAGAGAACGCGGCAGGATTTCCAGGTTCTCCGTAAATTGTATAGTTGACTGTGCCTGAATCGCCACGTTGCCCCGTAAAACGCAAGTAAGCGTTAGTGATCTTTGCTCCACTCGGAATATCGGACCCGGTGAATGCAAATCCGTTGGTCTCGATACCGTCGAACCACATGGTCCCATCGTAATTAATGTATATAGTGCTGTAGTACTGAGCTGAGTCATCGCCACCGGCTGCAACCTGGTCATAGAAGGTCTCGAGCGTCACATCAGGCAACATACTCATTGAGACAAAAGATCCGTCAAGAGACATAAGGCCAGACGAAATAACTTCCTGCGCGTCATCGGAAGACGTCGCTACGGGCACATCTAACGTGATGTTAGGATCCTCTTCGATGACCTCATCGATGTAGGTCACAGGGTATAAGATCGGCCCTCCTGGATTAGTGAACCGCATTAGCCCGACATTGACGTTAGCCAGTTCATCCATCAGCGTGTAAAACGCTTCTTTGACGTTGTCCAATCTATCGCCGGGGGCCCCGCTAACTCCAGAACCCATTGAGCCTGAAGTATCGATAATGAACAGAACGTTCGGCCTTATATCGGTCGTAGACACATCTCCGAAAAAGATTTCCGTGTCATCGCCCCAGACGGGAGACGTGCACCACAGGGCAGCGAAACATGCACCTGCAATGCGTCTGATGCTTTTGCTTAGCGATTTCATACTGAACTCTCCTGCCGCGGCTACTTACAACAGCTTCGGCGCAAAACGCTTGATGCCCTGAATATGGCTACTATCAAAACGATTGTTGTCTAGATTGCCCACGCGACCCGTGTCTGCGCGCAGCTCAAAGTGAAGGCTTCGTAACCCTGGATTTCCAATGACTAGGTCATTGCCCAACGAGGGAATCTCATCGATGTAACGTACTTCCACGTCACCGCCCAATGAGTTGTCACCAATGAACGTATAGGATTGCTGCGGCCAGGTTCCGCCCGAAAGCCCAGCGACGAACGCCGTCACCAAAAGGGTTTCGTCATTTTTCGCTTGATCAATCACGGACTCAGCAGCTTGAAAGCTTACTTCCTTGCCCTCGCGGGCAACGGCCATTCGCGCCTCAAGAGAACTGGTTTCCATAACCTGAAAACCGACGATCGTGGTGAGCAGAAGTAGCAAAAGCACCACGACCAGCACTACACCCTGCTGCTGAGCAGGCCTATTAATTGAACAGCTGATAGTTTTCACGAATCAAAACTCCGGCGCATTCCGCAGCGTTACGGTCGTCGTAAAGACATCCCGCTGCACGGCGCCTGTGGCATGAAGTGCGCCCTGACCCGTGGCGGTGCCTCCTGTCGGCGCGATCTGCTGATCTGTGAGGACATAGACTCTCGTATCATCGTTGTCACGCACCAGATCAAAACCCTGCATCAGCAGTGATAGACGGACGCTGATAAGGCCTTCATAGTTGTTACCTGTGTTCAGGGTGGCATCGCTGGGGTCTACGTAGCGAATGTCATCTGAGAGCGAGATGCGTTGACCAAACTTCACCTGCATGTGCTCTACGCCCTCGATCATTTCCTGAGACACCCCGTTTACCTCGCGGAACAGTGACCAGACATCAAAACCGTTCCGATCACGCTGGGTATCCGCCACATACCAAACCGCCTCCTCAAACAGGAGTACTTCTGCTTCTGTATCGTAAGTCGTGCTGATTGACGTGCTGAAATTCCCCGAGCTATCGAACTCTAATGTCGTTGGATTCGGTGGTGCACCGGCTGTGCAGCTCTGGCTATTGGTTACCTGAAACAAATGGGCAGTGAGGTTACACCCTGTGAGAACCACGCGACTTCCTTGCTCTATCGCACAGTCAGGATTGTCGTCGAGTGGTACTGCCGTGCTCGTAGGAAGCACAAAACCTGTGAGAAGCGGATCGTTGGGATCATCTTCATTCATGAGCTCGGTTATGCGGATGCTCAACACATCACTACCGTTCCTAGCACCTCCCGCTGTTTCTGCTGCGGCAATGGTCGCAGATAGATCGGTTGATGGCGGAGCTGCGCCCCATGTGCCCGTGCCATTGCGCTCGTACCCTAGAATGCCCTGCAGCGCTGGCGAAAAACCGGCGGAGTTCGGATCGTCGATCATATTGATGACAAATACATCACCGGTATTACAGCCAAGGAACTGAGCCCTATGAAGGTCTTCCCGCAGAAGGTCCAAGGCAAAGCGGCCATTCTCCTGCAGACGTGCAAGGGAATTTTCGACCGTCGCAGAATCACGGTTCGCCAGAAACACCGTAACCACCCCCAGAACCAGGAAAGCACCGATAGCGAGAGAAACCATCAGTTCGATGAGAGATAAGCCAGCCTGCGCGCACAGCGCTTTCACCTGAACACGGCTCACGGCGTCACCGTAGACGTTAGATTCACGAACTGAGTAACACGTGATCTCGTGTCAGAGCCATCGCTGGACTCTGTATTGTCAAACTGCCGCTCTACCCAGTTCACTTGCACCGTGTACTGATCCCCGTTCGCAGTGATTTCTGCGCGACCGTTGGGAATGCTTGGACGAAAATTGGTTGTTCCCACGCCAAGCACGTCAAAGAAGTGGATGTTCCATTCACGCAGATCCTGCAGCGCAGCTTGCGCCGGTGTACATCCGTCTGCGTCGGCACAACTCTGATCCGAGGGGACGGTAGAGGTGCCAGCTCCGTCGTCAGGATATACACCGACGTAGCTTGCCGCTGCTGTGGGGTTGGCACGCATTGCGTCAAGGATTTCGGCAGCAATGTAGATCGCTTGAGATCTAAAGTACGCTCCTTGATTCGCCTGGAAACTCAGCATTTGCATCCCGACAACACCAAGCGTCCCGACAAGCAGTACAAGGACGGAAACCAGCACTTCGATAAGCGTGAACCCACGCTGACTCCCACGATGCTCGATGTTTCCCGAGATGGGGCGCAGCCGTAGGTCGCTTGTCCTACGACCTTCGGTGCATCTTGATTTGCGTCTAAAGCTTGTCATTCCTTCACTTCATGTACCGGATTTCGTTGCTTAAGCAGTCCTGCTCTCACGCTTTCCCAAAGCACTAGGGACAGGCTAGGGGCGTGTTGACGTTGTCCTCATCAACACCGTTTGCATCTACATCGACGGTTCTGCGCCCCTGCCCAGACACCTCAACTATGATCCCACGCGCGTCGTTCTCTCCCCGAGCGTCACAGATCACAACGGTTCCGGCGACGTTTTGCAGCACACGGCCGTTGTCTTGGAAAACAATGCTGGAAGTGGCTGGGAAATTAACAGTACGCACAGTGACGTCGGCCGGTGCGGGGCTTCCTATACGGAGCAGCTCTTCCGCCCCGTTCAATGCGCCATCGAGGGCTGCACCTCCACTACCAGCGCCGTTATCAACGAACAGCAGCCAACCAGTCTCCCAATTGCTGCCAGAGCAGGAAGCGGTGTCCACCGTCGGGCACAGCGCAATGGGTTGCGAACGAATGACTGCCTCGGCTCGGGCAAAGCTCAGGGACGTCGCCACATCGCTGACAGTCGACTGCAGTCGGTTTCTTTGCAGGCTGGTCTGAAACGATGGAGCGCCTATGCCCAAAATGATCGCTGCCATCATCAGAACCATCATCAGCTCTAACAGTGAAAACCCAGCAAAACGGCGGACAGCGCGTGGTGGTAACGCTAGTCTGGAATGTGAAAGGTCGTACTTCATACCACTAACAGTACGACGCCCGATGGCGCTGCACAGCCACCGAATGATAAACGGTCGATTTTGGCGATAACCGGTGTAAATCAGTGGCTTAGCACGAACTTGAGTGCAGTTTGCACAAGAAAAAGGATCTCAGCAGCGGGACTCTATCAGGGCCAGGCCGAGATCAGTCGACCGCAGTTAGTCGAAGCTCCCGAGGCATACTGAAGGTAACATTCTCGGGGCGACCGTCGACTTCTCGAGCCGCGGTCGCGCCAAGTTCGTTGAGTCGCTCAATGACCTCCTGAACGAGAATCTCCGGCGCCGAGGCGCCCGCGGTGACACCGACGGTAGTAGCGCCTTTGACCCACGCAGGATCGATTTCATCGGCACGATCCAAAAGATGGGCCTCTGCGCCCATGCGCTCGGCCAGCTCCCTCAGGCGATTTGAGTTCGAGCTATTGGGAGAGCCAACAACCAGCATCAAATCGCAGCTGGCGGCCAGTTGTTTCACAGCGTCCTGACGGTTCTGCGTCGCGTAGCAGATGTCGTCTTTTCTTGGGCCCGTGATCTCGGGAAACCGATCGCGAAGGGCATCAATAACGCGCGCCGTATCGTCCATAGAGAGCGTCGTTTGTGTAACGTATGAGAGACGAGAAGGGTCTCTCACCTGAAGCTTCTCCACCTGGGACTCGTCCTCCACAAGGTAGATATCGCCGCCCGCACTATGATCGTATTGCCCCATGGTGCCTTCCACCTCGGGGTGCCCTTCATGCCCAATGAGCACGCACTCCTTGCCATCGGCACTGTATCGCGCGACTTCCATATGCACCTTTGTCACCAGCGGGCAGGTCGCATCAAACACTTTCAGATGGCGCTCATCGGCCTCAAGGCGCACCGCCTGAGATACACCGTGTGCGCTAAAGATCACGATGGAGTCGTCAGGAACATCTTCGAGCTCTTCTACAAAGATGGCGCCACGGTTACGCAGGTCATCGACCACAAACTTGTTGTGCACCACTTCATGGCGAACGTAGATCGGGGCCCCGAAGACCTCAAGCGCCCGATTAACGATGTCAATCGCACGATCTACACCGGCACAAAAGCCCCGGGGGTTAGCGAGCTGAATCTGCATCAGTGAAGCTCCGCAGCCTCGATTCGATGGACAAGAACATCAAACAGGATGGTACGCCCGGCGAGAGGATGATTGAAGTCTACGGTAACTTCATCGTCTGTGAGCCCGATAATCATTCCGGGCACCTCTCCGCCTGCAGCATCAGCAAAGCTGCAAACAAGGCCTAGCTCCAGCTCCATATCAGCGTCAAAGGAGTCCCTGTCTATGCGCTGCACGTTGTTCTCGTTTGGTTGACCAAAAGCATCCTCGGGAGGTACCTGGAACATCTGGCGCTCTCCAGGCCCCATACCAAACAGTCTTCGTTCAAAGCCGGGCAACAGGCTTCCGTCCCCAACGGTAAAGCTCACGGCTTCAGCGCCAAAATTTGTATCGACTTCCGATCCATCATCAAGGGACAGGGCAAAGTTCAGAAATACCCGCGTTCCTTCACCGATCTCCAGCGTCGAATCTGAATGTCCTTCCGTCATTTCTCTTCACCAGCTTCGGCAGCGGGCTCCGGGCTTTCAGTGTGCCCCTGAGGCCAAATGCTGTCGATCACAATAAGTGTCGCCCCCACCGAAATCGCCGCATCCGCAACATTGAAAGTAGGGAAGTACCAAGTCTCGTAGTGAACACTAATAAAATCCACCACGTACCCCAATCGCAATCGGTCCACGAGATTGCCGATCGCGCCCCCCAAAACCAGGGAAAGACCCAGCGCCAGCCAGCGCTGCTCCCGCGTAAGCTGTCGCAGCCAAACAACAAGTGTTGTCGAAACCGCCACGGCAAGGACCGCAAAGAACCATCGCTGCCAGCCACCGGCGTCGCTCAAAAAACTGAAGGCCGCTCCCTCATTGTGATGAAGCGTCATGTTCAGCCAGAAGAACACCTCTTGAGGGACGGCATAAAGAAGCTCTTTTGACGCCAGAACTTTGCTCGCCTGATCGGCAATGAGAACGCACAGCGCTAAGACGTACCAACCCCGGGCAGCGCCACGGGACTCAGGAGCGCCACTGGAAACAACGGCGCTACGGGGATCAGCAGCGCCGCGACTGTCAGCCAAAGCGGCGCTCCTCACCGGGACCATCCACATTGCTAACGCAGCGGCCGCACAGCGTTGGATGCGCAGCGTAGCGTCCAACATCCGCTCGACGATGCCAGCATCGCTCGCACTTTTCGTCAGCGGACGCCGTCGCCACCACCTTCAGACCAACCATCTCCGACTCACTGGCCGTTGCCGGTGCCTCATCGAGAGCCTGCACCGTGGCCTCTGAAGTGATGAGCATAAAGCGCAGTTCATCGCCGAGGCTCTCAAGCTTCGCGCGCAAATCACCATCGGCGTAGAGAGCCACGCTCGCATCGAGGGAGCCTTTGAGTGCGCCTTCGGCTCGAAGGGATTCCATTTCCTTATTGACCGCGGCACGGGCATCACGAACCTGGTCCCAGAATCCACCATCAAGAGCCTCACCCGACTGGAGTCGGGGAAGGGGCTCGCACCAACCCGCCATATGCACGGAATCCTCGCGTTCGCCGGGGAGGTTGTCCCAGATCTCTTCTGCCGTGAAGGACAGTACAGGCGCCATCCACCGAGCCATCGCATCGGCGATCCGATAAAGCGCGGTTTGTGCCGATCTCCGGGCAAGGCTGTCTTCCCGGGTGGTGTACTGTCGGTCTTTGATGACGTCAAGATAAAACCCACCCATCTCACCAGCGCAGAAGTTGTGCAGACGATGGCAGACCTGATGGAACTGATAGCCCTCGTAGGCTTCCCTGAGCTCATCCTGCAGCCTCGCCGCTGCGTCCATCGCCCAGCGATCCAAGGGCAGCATGTCATCGACGGATACGCTGTGCTGGGATGGATCAAAGCCATTCAGATTGGCCAGCATAAAGCGCGCCGTATTTCTGATGCGCCGATAGGTGTCGCCCGTGCGCTTCAATATCTCATCGGACACCGCGACTTCATTGCGGTAGTCGGTGGACGCCAGCCACAGACGCAGCACATCCGCACCGAGATCGTTCATTGCTTTGCGAGCTGGAATGATGTTCCCAATGGACTTGGACATTTTTCGGCCCTCACCATCGACGGTGAAGCCATGGGTCAGCACCGCTTTGTAGGGCGCCTCCCCATAGGCTGCGATACTGGTGAGCATGGAAGACTGGAACCAGCCGCGATGCTGGTCTGAACCTTCCAGATACAGATCAGCTGGCGCGTGAAGCCCTTCCCGTCGTCGAAGCACCGTAGAGTGGGTCACGCCCGAATCGAACCAAACATCCAGCGTATCTGTGACCTGCTCATAATTTGCAGCGTCCTCGCCCAGAAGCTCAGCCGGATCAAGATCAAACCAAGCCTGGATGCCCTCCTTCTCAATACGCAGCGCAGCAGCCTCGAACAGCTCTACGGTACGAGGGTGAAGCTCGCCAGTCACACAATGCGTAAACAGGGTGATCGGCACGCCCCAGGTGCGCTGTCGAGAGATACACCAGTCGGGCCGACCGTCGAGCATCGATTCGAAGCGCGCGCGGCCCCACTCGGGAATCCACTGGATTCCCGGCACGGCCGATTGGGCATCGTCGAGCAGACCGTTCTGATCCATACTGATGAACCACTGAGGCGTCGCGCGAAAGATCACAGGGGTCTTGTGCCGCCAACAATGGGGATAAGAGTGCAGATAGTCTTCCGCATGGAGCAGCGCGCCCCTCTCACGAAGCTCATCAAGAATATGATTATTCGCTTTGAAAACGTGCTCTCCCTCAAAGATTGGCGTTCCCTCGACAAAAATGCCGCGACCATCAACGGGGTTATCAACGGGCAGGTTGTAGCGCAGCCCAACAGAAAAATCGTCCTGGCCGTGAGCGGGCGCGGTATGCACCGCTCCGGTGCCGGCTTCCGTCGTGACGTGCTCGCCAAGAATCACCGGGACTTGTCGCTCCAGGAGGGGATGCTGGAGCAGCTGGTTTTCCAAAGCCCGCCCCGGCGCCTCACCGAGCAGCGAGTATCCTTCGAGCCCGAAACGCGAAGCGCAATCCTCAACAAGATCTGCCGCAATGACGAGACGCTGATCACCGTGAGACAACAGCACATAAGTCAGATCAGGGTGAAGACTGACCGCCTGGTTGGCAGGGAGCGTCCAGGGTGTGGTTGTCCAGATGGGAATGGCAACGGGCGCGCCATCTTCGACGTCAAAGGCCGCATTAACCGCGGCGGCATCTACCGCAACGAAAGAAACATCGATGGCTGATGAGCGTTTCTCAGCGTACTCAACCTCAGCCTCAGCCAAAGCCGATCCGCAATCGAGGCACCAGTGCACTGGCTTGGAGCCTTTGTGGAGGTGGCCGCGTTCGACGATTCGACCCAGGGTGCGAACGATGTCTGCCTCGACCTTGAAGTCCATGGTCAGGTAGGGATTGTCCCAATCCCCAATCACGCCCATGCGCTTGAAGTCTTCGCGCTGGTTGTCCACTTGGCGCTGCGCGTACTCGCGACACTTCACGCGAAACTCAGCGGCTGACAATTTGACCCCGGGCTTGCCGACTTTCTTCTCCACGTTGAGTTCGATGGGAAGGCCGTGGCAATCCCAGCCGGGGACGTAGGGCACATCGTAACCGTCGAGGGTCTTGTACTTGATGACAATGTCCTTCAGGACCTTGTTGACGGCGTGACCCACGTGCAGTTCACCGTTCGCATAAGGAGGCCCGTCATGGAAAATAAATTTCGGGGCCTCTGCCCGCGCCTCACGAATACGCTGAAATAGCCCCATGGCATCCCATTTTTTCAGGCGCTCAGGCTCACGCTGGGCGAGGTTCGCCTTCATGGGAAAACCCGTTGAAGGCAGGTTTAGGGTGTCCTTGTAATCCGTCATGCGTCGCTATCTGTTTTCGGTACTGGCTTAGGCACTGGCTCAGGTAATGGCTTCGGTGCCGATTTCGGCGCTAGTGAACCATGCACGCGCCGCAGCAAAATCGCTGTGTATCTGCTTTTTTAGTGTCTCGATAGACTCGAAACGCTGCTCATCTCTAACCTTATAAAGGAATTCAACCTTCAGGCGTTTCCCATAAAGATCCCCTTCGGCATCGAGGAGGTGCACTTCAAGGTTGGGCTTTGCAGCAGCCTCAACGGTGGGTCGCATACCCACATTCGCCACGCCCGGCTGTCCATCGACCCCCGCACCATTCACTCTAACGGCAAAGACGCCCGACAGCGGAACAGATCGTCTACGAAGCGCAATGTTGGCCGTCGGTGCTCCGATCTGCCGTCCGAGCTGCTTTCCATAATGAACTCTGCCGGACATGGAGTAATCCCGACCCAGTAATTCCTTCGCTTCCGAAACATCACCTCTTGACAGTGCTTCCCGCAGTCGTGTGCTGCTCACCCGCTCGCCGGCAACCTCAACGGTTCTCGTTGAGTGGGTCTCAAAGCCCACCTCGTCACCAAGGCGGCGGACAAAAGCGATATCTCCCTCTCGCGCCTTTCCGAAGCGAAAGTCATCACCAATGACGAGCGACTTAACGCCAAGCCCGTCAACGAACAGGCTCCTGGCAAACTCACCGGCGCTCATAGCTCGAAGCGTGTCGTCGAACCGAAGGCATATGAGGCGATCCACGCCAAGGGCAGCAATACTCTCGAAACGCTCACGAAAACTCTGTAGCCGCGCCGGCGCCTCTTCTAGTGCGAAGTACTCCCGGGGCAAAGGTTCGAAGGTCACCACCGTCGTGGGCAGCCCATGTTTTTGAGCCTGCCCACGCAGTTGCTCGATCACGGCCTGATGCCCGCGATGGACGCCATCAAAGGCGCCAATCGTGGCCGCACAGCTACTTTGGTCCGACCGCAAACTCTGCAGGCCGCGAATGAGCTCCATGGGGTATGGCGTTCGAAAAAAACAGCCGCGCAGTATATCGGAGAACCGGATTCGGGACTATTTCGTCACCGCAAATCTCTCAGGCCGGCGGGGGTGCTCTAAGGTCTGAAAGTCGCAGTCCCATGACCATCGATGATACGGCGTACACCATCAGACCGACGGCACAAAGCAGGGAAATTGCGACACCGCGCTCCCACCAAACCCATGCAATCCACTGTGCTGCCTCGGGGCGCACGGCGAGTAAGACCGCCCCCATGATCAGGCTGGAGACCAGCAATCGACCCAAATATCGTGGCCATACAGGCGCAAATTGGTACACGCCATCTCGCCGAAGGCGATACCACAGCAGCCCTGCGTTGATGAATGCACTGAGTGATGTTGCGAGAGCCAGACCAACATGTCCCACGTTGAAGTAAATGAGCAGAGGGAGCACCAGCACAACGTTAAGCGCCATGTTGGACACCATGGCCACAATGCCGATCTTTACCGGCGTCACCATATCCTTGCGGGCGTAGAACCCTGGCGCCAACACCTTAATCAGCATGAAGGCACACAGACCCAGGCTGTAGGCGTACAGGCTGAGCGTCGCCATCGAAACATCGCGCTCTCCGAGCTCGCCGTACAAAAACAGCGTAACCAGGATGGGCTTGGCGAGGATCAGCAATGCCACCGTCGCAGGTGCGCCAATGAGCAACACGGCCCGAACCGCCCAGTCGAGTGTGTTCGCATAGTGCTCGTCCTGCCCCGCCGCCTTATGTGCAGACAGACTCGGGAGAATGACCGTAGCTACCGCAATGCCGAATACTCCCAGGGGCAATTCCGTCAACCGATCCGAGTAGTAGAGCCAGGACACACTGCCTGTTGGGAGAAATGAGGCCAAAATCGTGTCGAGCAACAGGTTGATCTGGCTCACCGATACACCAAACATGGCGGGCACCATGAGCGTCATCACCTGGCGCACGCGCGCGTGGCCGGGGTCAAAGCGCGGCCTCGGGACTAGGTCGAGCCGATAAAGGAACGGCAGCTGGAACAGCAGTTGAATAACGCCGGCCAGGAACACCCCCCACGCGAGAGCAAACACCGGCTCCTCAAAATGAGGGGCAGCCACAAGCGCTGCGCTGATCAAACTGACGTTGAGCAATACGGGCGTAAATGCCGGGACCGCAAAGCGTCCGTAACTGTTCAGGATGGCGCCGCACATTCCCGTCAGCGAAATCAGCATCAAGTAGGGGAAGGTTATGCGAATAAGGTCTGCCGTAACGGAGAACTTCTCGGGCTGCCCCACAAAACCCGGCGCAAATACTGCTGCAACAACGGGAGAAGCCGCAATGGTAACGACCGTAAGAAGCAGAAGAATGCCGCCCAGCGCGCCCGCGACCCGATCGATGAGAATCCGAACAGCCGCCGCGCCACCCTCTTCCCGGCATTCGGCCAGCACCGGCACAAATGCCTGAGAGAACGCACCTTCGGCGAAAAGTCGCCGAAGAAAATTAGGAATCTTGAAGGCGATGAAAAAGGCGTCGGCGTTTGCCGTTGCGCCGACAACAGTGGCGAGGATCACGTCTCGCGCAAGGCCGAGCACGCGCGAGAGCATGGTCATTGCACCGACTACAGCGGAAGAGCGAAGCAGTCCTCTCCTTGGTGCCTGCATATCTGCGGTGTCGCTCACACCCGTCAGCCCGCCGCGAGCCACCGCGCTCGGAGGTCGTCACCGTGCAGGGCCAACCACTGCAGGGCGACCAGCGTATGCCCATTGTTAATCTCACCGCGGGCAAGCATCGCCATCACCTCTGCACGGGGCAGGCGATGCACCAAAATGTCCTCACCTTCCGTATCGAGACCCAGCACTTTTCCCGCCCCGTCACTGAGAGCACGCCCCATGTAGAGCACTACATGCTCACTGCAGGCTCCTGCGCTGGGGTAGTACCTTGCGATGGGCTCCAGTTCTGAAAGTTCGCAGCCTGCTTCTTCCATGGCCTCGCGCCGGGCCACTTCTTCAGGGCCCTCACCGGGTTCAACGATGCCAGCGACCAGTTCCATCATCCAGGGACTTGACTCATCGCGCAGACTCCCGGCTCGGAACTGCTCAATGAGAATGATGGAATCGTCGACTGGCTCGTAAGGTAAAACGCCGACAGCGTTGCCACGCTCAAACACTTCGCGGGTGACAGGCTCACACCAACCGCCGGCGAAGGCTCGGTGGCGGATGGTCCTTCGATGTACCTGAAAATAGCCGTCAAACACGCGCTCATCGCCAAGGACCTCGGCGTCTTCAGTGCGAAACCGCCGGCGATCGCTCATGAAAAACGACTGCCCGTGTACCAACCCACATCCCGGGCGTGATTATCAACTTTGTCTTCGACACCCAGAATCATGGTGAACAACGCCATACGCACCAACACTCCATTGTCGGTCTGGCGGAAGATCGCCAAATTGGGGTTGTCATTCAGATCATCGTCAAGCTCTCGCGCGGGCTCGCGGGAGTCTCTCGGCAAGGGGTGCATGATCACGGTGTTGGGATCACAGTGCCGCGTGTATACCTGCTGATTTAGACGAAACCGGCCCCGATAAATCGCGGCTTCCTCTGGCGAGGCGAAACGCTCTTCCTGAAGCCGGGTGCTGTAGACGATATCGACATCCGCGATCCCCTCCTCAAGGGCGTCGCTCTCCGTCACGAGGTGCCCCGCCGCGCGCAGCGCTTCAGTAATTTCCGCGGGCATTGCCAGTTCCCCGGGCGAGATGAGTGACACCTGAACGCCGTCGAACAGGCAAAGGAGCTTACAGAGGCTATGGACGGTGCGACCGAAGCGCAGGTCGCCGACCATGGCAATGCGTAGCCCATCGACGGACCGGTTACGGCCGGCCAGCTCACTTCGGATGGTGTAGAGATCCAGTAGTGCCTGACTGGGATGCTCGTTGCTCCCATCACCGCCGTTAATCACGGGTACGCGACTGGCCTCCGCAAACTCGCTGACACTGCCTATCTCAGGGTGTCGCATCACAATCACGTCTGAGTAACCTGAGAGAACACGCGCTGTATCGTAAAGCGACTCCCCCTTAGCAATTGCCGAGTTTTCGATGCCGGTCGTTTCCCGAACTTCACCACCCAGCAGGTTGAAGGCACTGCCAAAGCTGACCCGCGTTCGCGTGGACGGTTCGAAAAACATGGAGCCGAGGATGGCACCCTCAAGAACCCGCGTGATTCGGCGCCGATGCGCGTAGGGCTCCATGCGATCGGCCACGGCAAACACCACCTCCACATCTTGCCGTTCGAACTGGGCGATGGACATAATATGACTGCCAGTGAAGTTCATGCGCTCGCCTCTTTCGGGAATCCCATTTTCGGGGCGCATTATACGGGGAACGCTCGGTGCTGGGGCCGGCGTCGCCCTCGAGGGTCAGCTCAGCAGCTCATCGCCCCAGCTTTGGAGGTCCATAAGGATCTTGTGGGCCTTCTCATCCTCGCCGAGATCCTGCATGCGCTGATCCAACTCGGCGTGAAACGATTCCAGGCCGAGGCCGGGCCCTTCGTCCTCACTTAAACGGGTAAAGCAGTGCTCTGCCCACTGCGCACGCTCACCGTCGCTCAGGCTTTCGGGGTAGTTGCGAGCCCGATAGCGAAAAACCAGTTCATCCAGTCGCGGGTCCTCGAAGGCGAAGGTTGATGCGCTCAGCACCTCGGCAGAAGCTGCAACAACACGATCGAGAGTTTGACGATCGGTGTCAGCAAGAAATCCGCCGCTGTACAGCGCGATGTCCACATCGGAAGGCGTCCCCGAATCCTCTCGCACCAGCACTTCGCGCAACTTGTCGCGCAGCGCACCGGGGTGTTTGTGCAAATGGTCCCGAAGTACCAGAAGGTTCTTGCGATTGATCTCGAGATCTAGGGCTGCGCGCTCAGCGACATTCTTGTCAGCCATCTTTGGCGGCAGCAACACCGGGCAGCGATTGATATGCACACTCTTGATGCCGGGTCGCTCCTCATCCTCGGCAAGTCTGTCGGACGGGCTGTAGAGACGGCCACGTAGCTCGTCGATGGACAGATCCAGCAGCAGGTGTGCATCTTTGGCTAAATCAACGCAAATCAGCTCGTTTTTGTTGCTTGAATGCCAGCCCACGGGAAGGATCAGGCCCAGGTTGTTGCGCTTGGCACCAAACATTCCAGAGACATGGAGCAGCGGCTCAGCGCTCTCAACGTTTACAAGCCGTTGCACGGCCGCTTTTTGGCGATGCTCGAAGAGATAGGCGAATAGACGTGGCTGAACCTGCCGCAAGAGGCGAGCCATCGCGATGGTGGTGCGAACATCCACCAGCGCATCGTGGGCCGCACCCTCGGCAAGATTGTTCGCAGCCGCCAGGTCCTCAAGACGGAAGCTTATCGCCCCATCCTCTCGCTCGGGCCACCGGATACCCTCCGGACGTAAGGCATGGGCCGTCCGCAACGCGTCAATGAGATCCCAGCGACTCCGTCCCTGCCCGAACTCTCGCTCGTAGGGGCTACGGAGACTTCTCCATAAGGTGAATCGCGTTACCGTGTCATCAAAGCGCAGGGAGTTGTAACCGACACCACAGGTGCCGGGAACCGACAGCTCCCCGACAATCTCATCGATGAAGTCGGCCTCACGAATCCCGTGCTCCGCCGCAATCTGAGGCGTGATACCGGTAATGAGGCAGGCCGCAGGCTGCGGCAGATAGTCCCTTGGTGGCCGGGCATAGATGACCAGCGGCTCACCGATCGGATTCAGATCGAGGTCGGTGCGCTGCCCCGCAAACTGAACGGGCCGATCAAAGCTTGGATCCGCACCGAAGGTTTCGTAGTCGTGCCAGTAAAAAGTCTCAGATGAGCTCAAGCGCCTGCTCTTCGATCATCCCCTTCCAGTGCTGCGGCCCCGTTTGGTGTACCGAGGTGCCCTGGGTATCAACGGCGACGCTGACCGGCATGTCTTTCACCTCAAACTCGTAGATTGCTTCCATGCCAAGTTCGGGGAATGCGACGACGCGGCTGCCTGTAATGGCACGGGAAACAAGATAGGCAGCACCGCCAACAGCCATCAGGTAGACCGCGCTGTGTTTCTTGATAGCATCAATACCGGTAGGCCCACGCTCCGCCTTACCGATCATGCCCATAAGCCCAGTGTTTTCGAGGATGAAGTCCGTGAACTTATCCATGCGTGTCGACGTTGTCGGGCCAGCCGGACCCACCACCTCATCGCGGACCGGATCGACAGGCCCCACGTAGTAGATGAATCGATCCTTGAGGTCGACGCCTTCGGGGAGCCCCTCACCCGAGCGAATAAGCTCCTGCATCTTTTTATGAGCGGCGTCGCGACCGGTCAACATTTTGCCCGAAAGCAGCAAGGTATCGCCGGGCTTCCAGCCAGCCACCTCCTCGCGCGTGACTGAGTCGAGGTTCACCCGGCGCACGTCATCCCCAACTTCCCAGGTGATGTCCGGCCAGTCATTGATATCTGGCGGTGTCTGTAACGCCGGGCCAGAGCCATCGAGCACGAAGTGCGCATGTCGCGTCGCGGCACAGTTGGGGATCATTGCTACAGGCAGGCTTGCTGCGTGAGTCGGGTAATCCTTGATCTTGACGTCTAGGACGGTAGTGAGACCACCCAAACCCTGAGCACCAATTCCCAAACGATTGACTGCGTCCATGATCTCCAGGCGTAGCTCCTCAACACGGTTACTGGGACCGCGTTCGCGAATCTCGTGGATATCAATGGGATCCATCAGCGATTCTTTTGCCAGAACCGCCGCCTTTTCAGCGGTGCCACCAATGCCCAACCCGAGCATTCCCGGCGGACACCATCCGGCACCCATGGTGGGCACAGTTTTCACCACCCAATCCACGATGGAGTCGGACGGATTCAGCATCACGAGCTTCGACTTATTCTCGGATCCGCCGCCCTTGGCCGCAACACGCACATCAACGGTATCCCCTGGGACAAGCTCCATATGGATCACCGCAGGCGTGTTGTCGCCGGTATTTTTTCGAGCGCCAGCAGGATCACGGAGGATAGATGCGCGAAGTACATTATCGGGGTGCGTGTAGGCGCGACGGACGCCCTCGTTCACCATCTCTGAAACCGACAGCGTGGAATCCCAGCGCACGTCCATTCCCACCTGCAGGAACACGGTGACGATGCCCGTGTCCTGACAGATCGGGCGATGTCCCTGGGCACACATGCGGGAGTTGATCAGGATCTGCGCCATCGCATCCTTCGCTGCCGGGTTCTTTTCCATTTCCCAGGCTTTGTGCACGGCCTGCACGAAATCCAACGGGTGGTAGTAGGAAATAAACTGGAGCGCGTCTGCGACGCTATCAATGAAATCGTCCTGACGGATGACGGTCATGGAACTTCTCCGCTATTTAGCTGTGTCGTGGGTCTCAGCCGCCAGTCGCCGGCGCCTGCATGGCGCGAAGCTGTGACTGGAGCTGACTAATATTGGCGTTAGTGCTCTGGCGGAACGCGTTGATTGCCGTGATCCACTCTTCATTGCCTGCCACGCGCTTTTTGAGCTTCGCCAGGTCGAGTTGGATGGCGTTGAGAGAATCTGCCACACGTTCAACCTCAGCTTGGCTTCTGCGGGCACTGGTCATCAACTTATCGAGGTCACCAGAGACCCGTTGGAGCTGATTGATGCTGTCTTGTGCCGCGCTCAGCGCAGTCTGAGTCGCCGCCAGGGTTTCCGTGTTGGCAGAAATAGAACTATCAAATCGCTTGGCGCTGGCCTCGAGAACGCCGAAGCGTTCCTTGGATTTCTTCCAGACGTTATCCCAAAGCTTGCGAATCTCAGAATCGAGTTCCCGAATTTTTGCGGCCTGCACGGCCGCATTTTGGCTCATGCCCTCATCGGTGTCGGCGAGACGATCTTCAAGGCTGGCTATACGCTTTTCATACCGGTCCATGGTGTGACCAGCCTGCGTCAACCGCTCTTGAAGCTGCCAGGCCCAGATGCAAGCACCGACGGCTACGCCCAAAGCAATGAAAAGCAAGGCGCCAGAAAGTGGACCCAGACCACCCGAGGAACTACCACCCGAGCTTCCACCGTTACCGCGGCTTCCACCGCGAGGTCGCGGCAAAGCCGCCCCCTGCCCCGCCGTATCGCGGCTTGCGCTAATGGAGGGAATCGGCGAGATATCGTCGTCTTTGGGCATAACTCTGTGCTTAAAAAAAGAAACGGCGCGATTATATCGCGCCGCAAGACCTTATTTCAGTGATGACCGAGACTACGGCCTCTTGTCGCTCAAAGGAATGCGAGCATTGCCCACACGGCCGCTGCCAGAGCAATGCTTAGGTGGACCACACCCACAACGCTTGCCATGGGGCCCATCCGACCGAAAATTGCGTTGATCTCCAACACAACGATTAGCGCCAGCGCCGCACCCACGCCTGTTGCGGTCATGTCGGCGATATACAGGTTTTTAGAACCCAACATGCCGAAAAGCATCGGACCCGAGAACAACGTGTTGGTGCGAGACGCAAGGCCCGCCTTTGCCGCGGCAGAAGGACCGTCACCATCCTTCATGCCTAGAACAACTTTTTGGTTCGGCCAGATAATCAGCCATACATTCAGGAACATAAACGTCCCCGCGAGCGCCCCAACCCAAATCACGCCGCTACCAATGCTGCCCTGAAACGCGCCAACTTTGTGCAGCAGGTAAAGACCGGTGATAAACGTCACTAACGCTCCGTAGCGAAACCACTTAAGCGCACGGGGCGCCAGCTTTTTCATGGCGTCTGCTTTAGCGTCCGCCTCAGCTTCTTTGAAGTACTCCGTCTGAACGAAGTTGAAGTAGTAGAGCATACCGATCCAAACGATACCCGCGAGCACGTGGAACCAGCGAAAGATAAATTCGATAGCCATCTTGCATCACCTCCCAGTAGGCAAGGCCGCGGATCATAACCGACCACCGAGAGAAATAAAGCCTTGCAGGCCAAATCCCTAGGAAATACGGGGTTTTGGCGAGAAAAGCCTGCGCACGAGGCTCACGTAATACGTTATATTGAGAATGATTATCGGGAACGGCTGTGTGCCAACCTGCCCGGTTTCGCTCGTTACTTCAACACGTTTTCCAGAACTGGAGCCATTAATGAAAGACATCGTTCGAGTATCTCTCGCTTTTGCCACGACAACGTTGGCCGGCACTGCCTTTGCCCATCAGGGCGAGGCGGGTCATTGGCACCCTGAGACCAGCGGAATGTTGCTTGCGGTCGCCGCCGTCGTGGGCGCCTTCGCTGCATACCGCATTAGCCGACGTATGACATCGAACGCTTCCTCAGAGAGCGCCAACCGCAAGGAGCGTGACGATGCATAAGCTACTGAACCTGCTGGATCACACGATCGGTCTACCGAGAGCCGACGCGCACTGCGACATTCCCTGCAAAGTCTACGACCCTTCAACGGCGCAGATCGCTGCTTTGAGTGTTATCCGGTTTTTGGATTTGATCAATGAACTGGATGGTAAGGAGTCGTTGACCCTTGCCGAGCAAGCCACTCTTGCACGCCTCGTTGGCGAGAAAGAAACACACGCGGCAAAAGTGAAAGACGAGATTCGGGTGATTTGGGGTGATTTCTTCAAGGCTCCTCAGTTCGAAAAGTACCCTGACTCCCACGAACTCGTGCACAGCATCATGCTGACGGGCTCTGCCTGTAAGCAGCATATCGACCGCGCCAATGGCGAAAAACTCCTTGAGTTGGTCAATCAGTTTGCCGAGTACTTTTGGGGTGCCAAAGGTGTCGAGACTTATCGCGCTACCTGCCCCTACCCTCCGTCGGAGACGGTGGTCTACCCCGCACTTCAGAGCGACTGAGGCTTCATCTGTGTCCCGGTGGCCCATGCGTGTCGCGCGCGTGCGCGGTAACAGCATGGCACCGGGGTACCTCGACGGCGACTTCGTCATTGCACTGCGTTTTCCGTGGATGAAAATCCGGCGAAAGCAAGTGGTTCTGGCCCATCACCCGGATCTGGGCCTGATTCTCAAACGCGTTACTGATCAACGCCCAGGTGCTGTATTGCTTTCAGGCGACAGTCCCGAGAGCACCTCGACAGAGAGTATGGGATGGGTGAGCGAGGGCGCGCTTTACCCGGTTCTGAGGCATATCCCGAAGCCATAAGATCTCCGCGCTGGTGCTGCGGCAGAGACCGCGTAGAGCAGGAGCTCGAACGCTTCTGCGCGCTTCACCCGCCGAATCGTGGGGTAGTGAGCAAGCTAGCGGGTAGCAAGATAGTCACGCCCATAAGGCGGGTGAGCGATGCAGCTCCCCATCGTGTTAAAAAAAAGCCCGGGCTGTTTCCAGACCGGGCTCTTCTACACAGATGAATTGGGCTTACATCATGCCGCCCATGCCACCCATACCGCCCATATCAGGCATTGGAGTCGCCGGAGTATCGTCCGGAGCATCCGAGATCATTACTTCCGTCGTGATCATCAGACCTGCAACAGAGCCCGCCGCCTGTAGCGCGGTACGGGTTACTTTCGCGGGATCAAGAATACCGAACTCGATCATGTCGCCGTACTCACCGGTCGCCGCGTTGTAGCCGAAGTTGCCTTCGCCCTGACGAACCTTGTCGAGAACCACGGACGCTTCGTCACCGGCATTGCCCACGATCTGGCGCAGAGGACCTTCCATGGCACGCAGCGCGGCTGCAATACCGTGGTTCTGGTCTTCGTTGTCGCCCTCGAGGCCCGTGATGCTGGAAATGGCACGAACCAGCGCCACACCACCACCTGCTACAACACCCTCTTCAACAGCGGCGCGCGTAGCGTGGAGTGCGTCTTCAACGCGTGCTTTCTTTTCCTTCATCTCGATTTCGGTGGCTGCACCAACCTTGATCACGGCAACACCGCCGGCCAGCTTGGCAACACGCTCCTGAAGCTTCTCTCGATCGTAATCGGAAGAGGTGTTTTCGATCTGAACGCGGATTTCGTTGACGCGCGCCTGAATGGCAGCCGCTTCACCGGCGCCATCGATGATGGTGCTGTTGTCCTTGTCCATGGTGACACGCTTGGCGCTGCCGAGGTGCTCAAGAGTCGCAGACTCGAGGTCCAGACCCACTTCTTCAGAGATCACAGTACCGCCGGTCAGGATCGCGATGTCCTGCAGCATGGCCTTACGACGATCACCGAAGCCCGGCGCCTTACAGGCCGCTACTTTCACAATGCCGCGCATGTTGTTCACCACCAGCGTTGCAAGGGCTTCGCCCTCGACGTCTTCTGCAATGATCACCAGCGGCTTGGACGCCTTGGCAACCTGCTCAAGCAGAGGCAGCAGTTCACGAATGTTGGAGATCTTCTTGTCTACCAGCAGGATGAAAGGCGCTTCAGAGTCAACGCTCATGCTGTCTTGGTTAGTAATGAAGTACGGAGACAGGTAGCCGCGGTCGAACTGCATACCTTCAACCACGTCCAGTTCGTTTTCCAGACCAGAACCTTCCTCGACAGTGATGACGCCTTCTTTACCAACCTTATCCATGGCTTCGGCGATGATTTCACCGACCGCGGAGTCAGAATTGGCTGAGATGGTGCCAACCTGTGCAATGGCTTTGCTGTCTTCACAGGGGGTAGCCGCTTCTTGAACCTTGGCTACGGCAGCTGCGACTGCCTTGTCGATGCCACGCTTAAGGTCCATGGGGTTCATGCCTGCCGCAACAGACTTCAGACCTTCGTTAACGATGGACTGAGCCAGAACCGTTGCTGTCGTGGTGCCGTCTCCAGCAGCGTCAGAGGCCTGGGAAGCCACTTCCTTGACCATCTGCGCACCCATGTTTTCGAACTTGTCTTTCAGCTCGATCTCTTTGGCTACGGACACACCATCTTTGGTCACCGTCGGTGCGCCGAAGGATTTGTCGAGAATGACATTGCGGCCCTTGGGGCCCAGCGTCGCCTTCACAGCGTCGGCGAGGATGTTCACGCCGGCCAGCATGCGGCTGCGGGCGTCGTCAGCGAAAAATACGTCTTTTGCTGCCATGATTTGTTTCCTTAACTCATCAGTAAATTCAGTTGGGTTTGGGCGATCTGAAAATCAGATCAGCGGCATGCGCGTGGGACGACGGGGCTGTT
Source organism: Pseudomonadota bacterium (assembly GCA_038750875.1). Taxonomy (GTDB): domain Bacteria; phylum Pseudomonadota; class Gammaproteobacteria; order Pseudomonadales; family Halieaceae; genus Congregibacter. The sequence continues at coordinate 38,672 of JBCDGU010000013.1, forward strand.
GGCCATACTCATTGTCCCTGCTCGCCTCGTCTTACCTGCCTTGCTCGGCTGTTTTTCAGCTTTTGCTCGGCTTTTACTCGGCTTTCACTCCGCTTTTACTCTGCTCCTATTCAACAACCGCGTAGATTTCGCTTTCACCCATGATGATCAGCTCTTCGCCATCAACTTCGATGGTGTTGCTGCCTGCGTATTGGCCAAAAACCACCGTGTCGCCAACGTTTACAGCCAGAGCGCGGGTTTCGCCGTTATCCAGCACCTTGCCGTCGCCTACCGCGACGACTTCACCCTGATTCGGCTTCTCTTTGGCCGAGCCGGGAAGCAGGATGCCACCAGCCGTGGTCTCTTCTTCTTCCTTGCGACGAATGACCACACGGTCATACAGCGGACGGATCTGCATTGCTTTGAATCTCCATTCAATCGACATTACGAACCCCCATTTGGGGCGCTGAATGGTTCATGGGGTGTGTTGACGAGATTTCAAGGGATTTTTTAGCACTCTTTTTATGAGAGTGCTAAAAACTGGCCACCAATATAGCGATCAGTACTTTATTACTTTTCTTTCAGTAGGTTAGATCAGTCATCGACGTGTCGAAACTCGCCTTCGAGGGTCTCTCCCTGACTGAATTCCCTGCTTTGCGGACGAGTTTCAACACCCTTAGGGGCGAGAATGCGCTGAATTAGAGCAAAGATGAGGATCAGGGCTCCCAACGTGTCGGTAATCAACCCTGGAATGATCAAGAGTAAGCCACCCAAGCCCACAGCCAACTCGCTGGCCAACATCTGACGCGAGGCAAATTGGCCGTACTCTGCATGGCGTAGCTGAGCGATCAGCTGCATGCCCTGCAGACGAACAATACTCATGCCCAGCACAACGGTCGCGAACACGTAAAACAGCGTCGCCAGAGCGCCGATGCTGCCACCGAGCTTGATGAGCGTGAAAAGCTCCGCCCAAGGGAGGAGGAAGAAAAACCATCGCATACGCCAAGTATGGGGGTGCACGCCCCCTTTGCAAGGCAAGTTCGACCGGGCGAATATTAAGGCGATGAATGACAACAACCCAGAACTGGGCCTCGACGAACGAATCTGGCTGACTGTGAGCACTATCCCTGAGGGCTGCATTGCCACGTACGGAGAGGTCGCAGAGCGTGCAGGCCTGCCCGGCGCTGCCCGGCGTGTGGGTGCCGCCTTGCGCAAGCTTCCTAAGGGTACATCGGTACCCTGGCACCGCGTGGTGAACGCCAGTGGCAAAAGCTCATTGCCACCCGGAGCGCTAGGAGCCGATCGCCAAAGAGCCAGACTTGCTGACGAAGGGGTACTCCTGGGCAGCGGTGGCCGTGCGGTACTGAAACGCTATCGCTGGCAGTAAACGCAGAGTCTCCAGCCGACCCTGCAAACGTTCCTCAGTCTTCTTCGAGGCCGGTTTCGCCGTTTTGCCCAACCGTCTCCTGTACCTCACCCGCCATATCAATATCGTCGCCGCGCCAGGGTGCAACGAACGGCAACATGAGCATGCCCGGTATAGCGACCAGCGCACACAGCAGGAAGAAACTAACCCACTCAAACTGCTCCACCAGAAAACCAGTGCTGGCATTTGCGAAGGTTCGAGGCACAGCGGCGAGTGCTGTGAACAGGGAAAACTGGGTCGCGGCAAAAAGAGGGCTGGTCTCTCGGGCAATGAAGGCGGTGAACGCGGCCGTGCCTAAGCCAACCCCGAGGTACTCAAAGGCGATCACTGCACCCAGAAGCCACAGAATCGGCCCCTGACTGGCGAGCACTGCAAATCCGAGAATCGAAACCAGCTGCACGGCGCCAAAAACCCACAGGGCCCGGTTGATGCCGAGGCGAAGCATCACAATCCCACCAAACAGCCCCCCAACAATGGCCGGCCATAAAGCGGCGTGTTTCGCCACCAGGCCAATCTCCGTTTTGGTAAATCCGATATCCAGATAGAAAGGCGTAGACAGTGCCGTGGCCATGTTGTCGCCGATTTTGTAGAGCACGAGAAACATCAGCACCAGCCCTACCCCATGCCAACTCTTTCGAGAGATGTATTCGCGAAAGGGAGCGATGATCGTATCCGTAAGGCCGCGCGCCGCGGGCAACCGGGAAGTCGGCTCATTGACAAGGAGCGTCATCGCCATACCAAGGCCCATGAACGCACCTGTGATCCAAAAAACAGAATTCCATGGCAACTGGTCGGCCAAAATGAGCGCGAGGCTGCCCGGCACCAGGCTCGACACGCGGTAGGCCTGCACGTGGATGGAGTTGCCTAGACCCAACTCCCGATCGGGCAGCAGCTCCCGGCGGTAGGCATCGATAGCAATGTCCTGACTGGCGCTAAAGCACGCCACGATGAAGGCGATCGCCGCCACCGCCCCTGTGTTCAGCGCGGGATCGATAAAACCCATGCACCCGATTGAGACAAGCAGCAACAACTGGAAGACCAGCATCCAGGAACGGCGGCGGCCAAGGGGCAGCGGCACAAACCGATCCATCAGCGGCGCCCACAAGAACTTCCAGTTGTAAGGTATGCCGATAAGAGCGAAGAGCCCGATCTCAGCGAGCGAAACACCCGACTCATGGAGCCAAGCTGGCAGGAGCTGTATCAGCACATAGAGCGGCATGCCCGAGGAAAATCCGGTGAGCACGCAGATGAGCATGCGCCTGGTGAAAATCTCCTCGTACCAAGGACGCTGCGCGGGGGCCACAGATCCCGTCACCTCAGCATTCCCCGCGTCCGATGTCTGCCCGATCCGTTTCACGACGCATCAACGCGCTTTCGTATAGCGCCATATCCCGGTGATGATGAACCGCGATGCGTGACCTCAAATCGTCATCGATTTCATAGGGCTGGGGCGGCTCCCCCGATGGAATGTTGCGAGTTTGATTGGCATTTTCCGTCGAGACAAGCAACGGACGCCCGTCGAGAATCAACCTCGAGAAGCGCTGAAGATCATCCACGTAATGCTCCGTGATTCCAACGAAGGAGAACCGCTGAATAGGAAAGGACCAGAGAAACGTCGAATACACGTTTCTCAATTCAGGCCCAAGACAAAAGCGTTCGAGGTCCCAGCGCTCCTCAATAACTCGTTTGTGTAAGAGACCTGCGTCAGACTCATTAAAGTCGTTCACCCAGTAAAAGTAATGGGAAACCGCGCGTTCAACGGGATGGCGTAACCAAGTGATGAAGTCTGTATTGGTGCGTCTCGCAAGAGCCGCGTACTTTAGGGGCAGGAAATGGCCATGCACGCAATTGATGCTCTCAGGAACCATTCTGTCGACATTGGATAGTCGCGCGCGAAGTGCCCTGGACTTACGGCGCCAGCTGCTGTCCTGAAGCGGGCGATCACCATAGTCACGCATGAAACGGTCACCGTAAGCGTCCTGTAACACCTGGCTGAAGCTGGTGCCCGCAGTTTTCGGCAGATGCACGGAAACGAGCACTAAACCCTCACCCGATCCTGCTCACGAAATAGCCGCAGCAATGCTTCTGCGCCATCATGGTCTGGCGCCACGACACACTCACCAGCCGATCCCAGATCAGCGGGGAACAGCTCTTCCCGTTCGAACCAACGTCTCGCGACCGATCGATTGGAATCGTCAAATGCGGCAAGAAACTCCGTGGCTTCTTCGACACTGGGGGTGACGCCTTTGCCAGCGGCGTGTCGCTGAAGGTATGCGCTCAGACGCTCTCGCTCGTCACGCGCTGCCGTACGCTCTGGAAGATCACCTCCCCGCTCCCTATTGAAGGCCAAAAGCGCCATTTGACCAGCGGACGACAGTGATTGATTCGCCTTTGCATCCTCATCCTCTGCTGCCAAGGGGAATTGTATCCGGGCGAAAAAATCGTGGAGCACATCACCGCCGATGAGCGCACTGCGCGCATACACCGCGGGCTCAATGGCGGCATCACCAAATGCGACGGACCAACGTTCGAGTAGCGCCTCGAAGTCGAAAAACAGTGGCAGCGCCGGCCGCAGTCGCCTGATGTTCGGCACAGGCAGAATTGTCGGTGGAATGAAACCGGCACGTAACTTCTGCGTGTAGAAGCTCAGCGCCATATGATCCTGCCGTCGCAGGTAACAGATGATCTTTATGTCATCAAAGAGAGGCTTTATGCGATCGGCAAAGGCATTGACCTCATCTTGGTGCAGCAGCCGTGAGTGGAAGTGTTCTGCACTGATCACAAGCGCCCGGGCATCCGGATGGCGATTTACGTGGGCTTCCAAATTGCGGAATAGCTGGTCCCGGTGTCGTGCCCGGGCGGCAGGTTCAACGAGTTTGAGTGCGCGCAGATAGTCATCGTCAAGATCGTTCCGCATGAACACACTGGCTAAGGCGCGATGATTACTGCTGTTCAGGAAATCTGGCAGCAACAAGCCGTGATCGGCGAGGTCGCCCCGCTGTCCTTCGAGGCGCTCCTGAATCGCCGTTGAGCCTGTCTTCTCCGTACCAATGTGGAGGATAAGTTGCACGGTACTCAGTGATTCCGTTGGCGAGTTGCAGGCGAGAGAGCGCTTTCAAGCTCGCTGACTCTTGGGGATTCAGGAGCCGGCGGGCTAGGCTCCGCAATAGTGACGCCGCCGTTGTCGTGCTCTCGATCAATAGCATCGCCATCGATTGCCGGTGCAGATTCAGGTGCAGTATCTGAGGCATCTGCCATTTCAGACTCAGGTTTCCGGGTGAAGACTTCTCGAGAGTAGAAACCCTGGTCAAAAAGAAACTGGTATTTGGCATAAACCAGAGGTTCGAGCTCAGGCGCCATGTGCTCGGCGTAGGCCTTCGGGTTTGAGACATTCAGCTCTTCGATTTCGAGCGCGTCTACGCGTACGTCGCTCAACCGAGCCGCCAGTTCAATGGTGAATCCCTCCTGCCTAAGAATACGCAGATTGCGAGGCGTCACTCCGTTCACTGAATAGTAATCCGCGAAGTCAAACCACCACCGCGACTTGCGAACAAAAGCGTCGAAGTCACCTTCAAGGGCGAGGGTCTGAGCTTCGCCTGCATCCCAGGGGTGCCCTGCCTGAAGGTAGTGGTAACGTGAAACCTCAAGAGCGTAGGGATTCCTGACCATCACCAGAACATGCTTGAAAGTGGCCACGCGGTGGGGCAGACCGACTGATTCAAACCATTCGTCAACGTCTACCAGGCGCTGATGCCTTCTCCCTTCGATAACCGTGACATCCTCCACGTCCCCCTCGTGACCTGCCTGGACGGCGTAGTAAACGGGTCGTGGCAGCGCTTTGAGCAGTGCGTGACTGACCGCCATGCCCGCTGTCTTAGGCACATGTATAAACAGGATGTCGTCGTTAAAGACCACGCAATTCGATCTCCCCGCGCGTTTGAGGCGAGTATTCTACGCAAGCTTCGCAGCATGGGATACGAGACGCTGCCCGAGCACACTAAATCAGCGTAGCATCAGCCATCACGTACACGCCTTCAGGCCCATTGAATGCCTACTGATCTACAGACCGCCGAATCGGAACGCTGCATCGACAATTTTAGTCTTCATGAATCGGACTACGAGCACCGATCACGGCTTGGAGACGCTCCCCGCGACGTGACGGTGTTCTCTCGTGGCGACAGCTCCGGTCTGCACCTAAGCGCCACATCATCAGGATCAGGGAATCGGATATTCCTGTCTGACGGTGTGAGGGGCGAACTCAATGTCAACTTCGAAGGATCGGATAGCGTCATCTTTATAGGCCGTGACACAACGCTGACAGCGCTCACCATCGGGTCCCGTCAGTCGGACGATTTTGTAGCCATCGGGAATGACGTCGCCAGCACCGGGCCGGGGCGTTGGATCTCAGGTCTGCGCGCCGCCGACCATAGGCCCGGCATAATCGTCGGCGATGCCGTTGTGATCGCACGCGATGTGGTCATCCGAAATACCGATGGCCATCCAATCTTTGACTCGACGCTCTCGTCCCAAGTGAACGCGGCGAGCAGTGACCTCGTTATCGAGCCTCACAGCTGGATCGGTGAACGCGCAGCGATCCTCAAGAACGTCACCATTGGCGCGTTTTCTATCGTCGGTTTTGCCGCCGTGGTGCACGAAAGTGTACCCAGGCATCATCGGGCTCAGGGGAACCCGGCACGGGTGAAAGTTAATCAAGATCGCATCTGGGCCTGGGATGACAGCGATGATGGGTTGGCTCGCGCCAGAAAGTACCTTGCGAAGTTCCCAATAAACGAAACTTCATGAAACAAAAGCAGGGGGCTGTCCAGGTGGGGGCAGACTCGGGGCAGATACTCCCAATCGGGCACCAACTGCGGGTTTGAGTGTGGTCAGGCTTGGGCTTCGGTCAGCGCACTTTTTAGAGCAGGACGATCCACCACCAGCATCTGCGCGGCTACGCCGCTAGAGAAGTGCCGCTTTAACCATGCTCCATACTGCTTCATCCGCTCAGCTTCGGCCGGCTTCTCAGCAAAAATCCTCGCTATCTGCACCGCGAATTCCTCAGTCGTTTCAGCCAGGTGGAAGACGGTGTCTGCCTCGGGGATTCCCTCAGCACCCACGTTCGTGGTGATCACCGGAACACCGTGCTGGACGCCCTCAATGACCTTCCCTTTCACGCCTGCACCGTAGCGAAGGGGTACGACCGCTGCGGATACTCGCCGGTAGAGGGCCGAAAGATCTTCATCGCTTACATAGCCATGAACCGAGACATGTTCATTCGCAAGATCCGTGACGGCGGATGGTGGATGGGAGCCAACGAGATGAAGGTGAGCATCAGGCGACGTCTTCTGAAGCGCAGGTAGGATCTCCGATGCCAGCCAACAAGCCGCATCAATATTCGGGGGATGATTGTAGCCACCTACAAACAATATCGATGCAGCTTCCGATGGCTCGTAAGCGTGTATAGGCGCGTCTTCCATGGCGTACAAAGGAATCCGCCGAAGCTTGGAGGCGTCTACGTAATTGCTCAGTTCGTCGAGCTCAGCTTCTGAAAAGTAGTAGATCCGATCGACCTGCTCCATCACCTTCAGCTCTCGGGACTTCCAACGTTCCGCTTCCTTCATCAGCGATTGATCGCCCTTCACCTCGGCTTCACGGCGAAAACGGAGGTAATGGAGATCGTGGCCGACGAAACTGATCTGTGGTCGATGCGTGAGGCGAGAGAGATGCCCGAGAAACTGTTCCGCGACATGCGGGCGGTGTAGGAAGACTTCGTCGATGTAGGGCGCGTGTTCTTCAAACCAGAGATCTAAATGTCTGGCAATTCGTTCACCAACAAGCACTTCAACCCCAAGTTCCTGCAACTTCTTTGTGTAGGGCTCATGAGGGAAAAAGTTGGCCCCCATGAACTGAACGCGACACCCGAGGCCGACGAGTAGTTTCACGTAGGAAAAGGTAGAGCGGCTGCCTGCGTCTTTATCCCAATGCGGAACATAATGATCGATGATTAGCACCGTATACCGGTCGCGGGAACGGTCGCGGGCATGAATCACATGCTCGGCGTTTGGGAAGTGATCTCGATCCAGAACCTCGGACCACTTGTCTCGAAACACGGTCTGGTTTGTGACTTGGTGCTGCTTCACACCGCTGTTTAGGTCGGTGCCGTTACTCACACCCTCGTAGTGGTAAACCATGCTGGTGGGCTGATAGATGACTCGATATCCGGCTTCTCGCGCGGCGAAACAGAGGTCTGCGTCCTCGTAGTAAGCGGGCGCAAATCGCGTATCGAAACCACCGAGTTCATCCCATAGAGAGCGGCGAACCAAAAGACAGGCACCCGAGACGTAGTCCACGTTTCGCCGATACTCGTACGCGGGCTTCTTTGGGTCATCCGCGCGTCCAAAGTTCCAGCCGGAAGCATCGCGCCAGATGATCCCGCCGGCCTCCTGGAGACGTCCATCAGCGAAGAGAAGTTTGGGACCGACGATTCCCACTGAATCCTCTTTGAAAGGCTCGAGCAAAGCTTCAAGCCAACCTTCCGTCACTTGTGTGTCATTGTTGAGGAGCAACAGGTGTTGGCCGCTAGCGCTGGCTGCGGCGTTGTTGCAATTGCCCAAGAACCTCAAATTAGAGGGTGTTCGGGCCACGGATATGCCCGACACCCGATCAGTAATGCTTGTTGTCAAATCTGATGAGCAATCGTCTGCAATGATCACTTCGAAAGATGCATGCCCCATGTGTTCATGAAGTGAGGCAAGACAGTTCATGGTCACGCGGTAGTCGTTATAGACCGGCACGATGACCGAGACAGTCGGAGCCTCGTGCGCTGGAAATTCAAGATGCAAGGTGTCAAGGGACGACGGCAAATCCGCGGCTTTGAACTCGAGTTGTCCTTCAGCTGCATCCGGGAATCGCGCGTTGATCCAGACCTGCAGATCATCCGATGACTTGCCAAAGAAGAACCCTGTCGCAACCTTCAGTCGGGCCCAGCTAAAGCTGCGGGCGGAGCCACTGGGATTACGCACCACGTACCGTAAGACATCGAGAGCCATGTCAAACTTGTTTGGCCGGCGCGCTGGCAATGCAAGCTCATACTCTGAGAAATGGCTATGCGCCCGCTCCAGCAAGTCTTCATAGGCACTGTTCTTGCCACGCTGGAAGGTCAGCAATCGATAAACTTTCCGCGAGTAGCGCTGCACGCGGGACAGGAACGATGTTTCAAACTGAAGAAGGGTCCGATGTGATTCCGTGAGACTGTAGAAGAGGTACTCGCTCTTGTCCTCTAACTCTGAGACCTCGTGCTCAAGCTGGGCTTTAATTTCGTGAACCTCATTGAGCTCGACGCCGCGGCTGTCGAACTCAATGCGCAGTTCTTCGGAGAACGCGGCTAGAGATGCGTGCTCCGCCACCTCCCGTTGATGGGCATTGGACAACCGCAAGTGCTCTTTATTTAGTCTTTCGAGTTCTTGCGCCGCCCGAGCTTTGTCGGCACGTTCAATGTCGTGGGCGTTTCGAAGGGAGTGGTGGTCTCTTTCCAAACTCGCGAGGGAGGCTAAGGATCTGTCGCGCTCCCTGGTTCGCTCCGCAACCAGCGCCACGGCATCGTCCCGATCTCTGCCCGTTTCCACAACGCTTGCCAGAGGCTCAAACGAATCAGCCAGATCGCGAATTCTATTAAGGATAATCTGCTCTGAGTCACACGCCTCGTGATCAAAAGCTGCCAGCTCTCCAGTTAGGCAGACACCCTCGCAATACTCATGGAGATACCGTTGGGACGCGGTCAACAGGGCGTGATCCTTGTCGAGATCGTCCCCACCGTGGTGACGAAGATCTCGAGAGTAAAGACCATCAGCAGATGAGGGAGAACAGGTGAAGCCGCGCTTCTGGAGGGCGCGAATTAGATTGCCCAGTAACTCCGGCCTGTCGTCCAGTTGGTCGTAGTTCAGTGCGTCAAACGAGGCGTGCTCAAGAGCTACGAGCGCTCTTCGGTTGTAGTATTCCCAAAGCAACAAGCCGAACTGAAGTGGAAAAGAGTTTCGTCGGGCTAATGAGCGGGCGACGGCAAGAGGCGACCGGTACACAAAGACAATAGACGTTTCAGAAGCAGCGGGAATCCACGCCGGCCAGGTGAGGCACAGGCGCGGGTCTTTAAGCAGGTACTGCGGGCCTGTTGATTGAGTCAAGCGACCAATAAAAGTTTCTATATCGTCGACCGCTGCGCTTTTATCAATCGAAGCCGGAGGAGAGCTCCAACTTCCGCCTCCAGCTACGAGTAAAGAGTCATTAATCCGTACAAGGTCACGAGCCTCGAAGAACCCATCAGGGTTATCTTCCTGTGCGGATAAGAACTCTTCACAAGGGCCAGCGGCCACTCCAGCCGCGTCACAGGCACGGGCGACGAGAGAAGTTCCAGAGCGGTGCATGCCCAAGACAATGAGCTGATGCATTTACCTAACCTGATCGGGCGACGATTCGTGAAGAGATGCTTACTCTGATCTGTATGGCGCGAACAATTCTTCCATAGCATTTCCATCAATAAATGCATCGTCCGTAATTTGATATCTAGCTTTCAACTCAGCCAGCGCGAGTCGTCTCTGCTCCGCTCTTATATCTTTAACAATTGCTTCTGAAACCTCGCGAAAAGGTTTATAGGACTTAGGTTTTATGTCGTCAAGACGAATCACGTGCACGCCGAACTGTGACTCCACCTGAATGAACCCGCCGACGTCTTTAATCTTAAACAACCCATCGGAGTAAGGGGGCGTGATAGTAGGATCACCCTGAGTGATGTACTTATCCAATAAACCACCGCGCTCGGCAGAGCCTGGGTCATCGGAGTTTTCAGTCACCAATTGCTCCCAGTCGGCACCTGCCTCTAACTGATTTATCAACTCTGTTGCCAGTGCCCTTGCAGAAGTACGGTCCAATCCTGGGCGGGCCCCAATCAAAATATGAGAAGAAAGTCTTTCTTCGGGTATCAGTGCGTACTTATCTTTTTGCGTGAGGTAATACTCACCGGCTAGTGGGCCGGGGTCACCGAAGTCATACTCACGGAGCAACTTCTCAAACACAAAAGACGCTTTCGCCGCTGTAAGCTGAAAGTACAGATCCCAGTACTCGGTGCTGCCAGCAGGCAACTGATCTGCCTGCTTAGCCAGCTTTCGTGTCGACAAAATCCCGTTAATGAGTTCAAAACGGTCACCCACGTCGTTTGCAGCAGCCTCGCGTAGCGCCGGAGTAGTTGTCGAAAGAATTGCTTTAAACTCAGCTCTTGTTACCTGCGCGTCACCATCACTAAAAACTATATCAGTTGGTTCCTGCGCTAGGATTGATCCAGCGGAAATCAACGCAAAAAAACAAAATAGGCAGCGCACTAAACATATCTCCAGAACAAATCACAAAAAAAAACCGGCGCTATGCGCCGGTTTCGATGAAAAACGTAGACCGCCTTAAGCGACCCACGCATCCATGGTTTAGCTTGTGTAGCTGTGCTCAATGATGCGACCGTAAGAGGCATCTGGGTTAGCTGCTACGCTACGCGCCCAAGCCGCGAAGCCGATCACAGGAATACCCGTGTTGAGGCCCGACGTACACTGAACGTCTAAAGCAGCGCCTGCGGAAGCACTTGGGAAACCAGCACCATTATCCTGGTCCAAATCCCAATCACACACCCTAATGTCGCTGTCAACGGAAGCAATGCTAGCCGTTACCCAACCAAAAGGCTGGCCAAGATCAGCGGTTACGTCGGCGTCAACTTGACCGAGAACACTGTTGCCACCAAAAGTAACGACGTTTGCTTCCTTCGGAAGATACGCAGTCACGATTTCACCAGGAGGCGCAGGTGAGACCACCAGATCGCCCTGAGGACTAGTACCCCTAAACTCCTCGCGGTTGTACGCGGTGAAGGTCAGGACTACAGGCATGTCACGGTAGTCACATTCATCTACTGCCGGTGGACCAGCAATCGGCGCGCGAGGACAAGAAGCGTTAGTCGCAGGAGCGCCGTTGGCACCCAAAGTGGGAATCCAGGGGCGATTAGCAGCTGCATCCAAGCCGCCTACGTACTGAGGCAGGTCAAACATGGTGTACTGGCCTGGCAGTGTAACAACCCAGTCCATTTCGACACCATTAGCGGGGTTAGCAGACCACTCGTTGATGATTGATGTCTTGCCAAGTACTCCAGCTGCACGAAGTGCATTGAACGCACCACGAGGAGCGAACGCCGAGAGCGGCACACCGCCATTCAAGTCTGGGAAGTCAAAACCATCCAGATCGCCAGAGAAGTAGCCGTACTGCTGGTTAGTGATCGAAGCCACACCCAAGAAGTCTTCGATGTGAACAGCGTTATCGCCAAACTCAACACCGGAGTCGTTGTCACGAATGAAGTAAGAAACCTTCAACGCGTTGCTGGAGGGATCAAAATCATTCTGAGCAGCTGGGACCGTAGTAGTACCGACCATGTAAGACGACTGCCAAGTCGTCGCATTGTCAATCACGCCGCGAGTGGTACCGGCAACACCATCTGCAAAAAAGTTTGAGCGTACTGCTTCGCAGTTAAGCGGCTCAAACGTCGTGCCGCTGTGCTTTGAGGCGACACCGATTGGGCTGGTAACACCAATCTCACCCATGCCGATGATCTCGACGTAGCCCGTTTCAGCGTCAGCACGGTAGATGCTAGGCATCGTGAGCGCACCAGCTGTCGTCGCAGGCGCGGTACAGGTCGTGTCGTCTGCCGACCAAGAGATGTTTCCGTTCTCGTCATCCGTCAGCACACCAGCGTAAACGTCCTGTGGAGACATGATTACGTTGAAGTCGAGTGCGTCCATAGAATCGGTTGCACGACGGAAACGGAACTTAACAACCTGCGTCTTGTCGCTGGTGTTAACAATGTGGATACCGGTGACCCACTCGCCGTTAACCGTGTAGTACGGAACGAGAGCCAGATCGCCAAGATCGTTGGCCGACACAGACTGTGCCGAAGCAACGTTGACGTAGCCTGCAGAAGCTGCTGCCACTGCCGCTGCGACGCCAAGAGGCTTAAAAGCGTGTTTCATGATGGAGACTCCTAATGTGTCCAAATTCACAACCTATAGATTGTGCTAGCGCTAATTATTGCTAGCCGCAGCCAGCTGTCAACCCGCTGCCACACTTACAAGTTGGCACTGTACCACCACTGCCCATCGCTCAGAATCCACTGCTCGACCGACGTTGAAGGTACGGCGCCAATTGCTCTTGAGGCGGCTGAAGTTTGTTTGACAGGCCTGGACATGACCCGGACTGCCACACTCGCTACAGCTGCGTCGGCATCATAGTTAAGCAATTCGACAGAAGTCAACTCCCACTCCACCATGTAAGCGAAGCGGCGCTGGTACATGCCCTCCGTCACGAGCGCTTTATAGGCGGGGGATGTGAACCGGTACGCCGCCGACCAATCTTTACTGACCAACGCCGTCCAGCGATCCTCTACACGCTGCTCCAGGAGCTCCCTATCGGACAGGGAAAGCTGATCGATCGTCGAACAAGCAGCGACAAGCAACCCAAGAAGGGCAATCGCATTCGCACGAATACAGTTCCCAGGTACAGGTAACCCGCTGATTTTAATAAACATATCAAGAACTCTCTCGGCTAAGCTTTGAATAGATCGCCAGTCCAAGCGCATACAATGACCAACCACCACACACCACATTAGGCGGCGGGACTATAGTGAAAAATGCTCGTTAGATCGATAGAAGAGTGACGCGCTAGTGATTGTGGTACGAAGAAACTATTGAAAAAATAGTAGCTTACGCCGTTGAGGGCGCTTCAAATTCACTTTTATTCCCATAAACTGACTAAAAACGGACAGTAAAAATACCATCATTTTTCGTAAGTTTTCGCACCAGATCTGGGCGGATTCTTCACCAATTCCAGAAATCTGACCTGCTCACGCATCTCGTCACTGACGTCGCGCAGTTCATCTTCATTATAGAGGGCACGTGGAGTGATGATCACGAGGAGCTCCGTTCGGCGGCTGTCAGTGCTCGTGTTGCCAAACAGGCTCCCGAACACAGGTATCTTGTGGAGGACGGGAACCCCAGAGTCGCTGAGACTCGAATTCTCTCTGATTAGGCCGCCGAGCACGACCGATTCGGAAGAACGAACGGCCACGCGGCTATTGATGGTGCGATCCAAGAACGAGCGCTGACCGGTGGCTGCGTCAATGTTACCGACATCAATGACCGACTGCTCGATGTCCATGGTCACAAGACCGCCTGCATTGACGGACGGTCGCACTGACAACTGCACGCCCGTATCGCGGTAAGTAATGTTCTGCACCGAGTTCCCGCCGTTGGTAATGGTCTGGCCCTCAAGGACCGGCACCTGGTCGCCGACGGAGATAAAGGCCGTATGGTTATCCAGCACCATCACTGATGGGGTCGAGATAATGTTAATGAGGGACTCTTCACTCAATGCATTGAGAACGGCAGAGATGTTCCCGATGGAATTGGTCACGGTATAAGAGAAGCCGGGCACCACCGGCGATGGTCCCGCTTCGCCATTGACCAACTGCCCTAGGCCACTGTAATCACCGAAGCCGTTGTTAAAGGTCCACTCGAGCCCGTACTGCAATTCATCGGTGAGCTGCACTTCCATGATGCTCGCCTCGATAATCACCTGCGTTGCCGTAACGTCCAGTTGCTTTAGCGCATCGGTGATGATGTCGTACTGTTTGCCATCGGCGTAGATCATGAGGGCGTTGTTTTCTTCATCGGCCACGACACGCACGTCGGCGAGTTCATTAAAGGTGGAGCCTGCGGCCGCACTGCCCATGCTAATGGCCGTCATATTAGCCGCCGCTGCCCGTGCGCCTTGCCCCGATCGCGCTGAGTTACCGCCGATACCTCCTGAAGAACCACCTGCACCGGAGGCGGAAGAAGCCCCGCCAAGACCGGAACCCAAGTTCGACCCCGATCCGCTGCCTGCGCTGCGCAGGCCACCGGAGCCGCCGCCAATGGATTCAGGTGACAAACCAGGCGCGACGCCGTTTTGATTCCCGACCCGGTTGAGGGCGCCTGAGCTTCCCGAGCGCCCGGTTTCACCGCCGCCACCGGAATAAATAGAATTCAGCAACTCCGCGAGGCGCGTTGCCGTCGTATTCTGAACGGGATAAACATAAAGACGCTTCTCGAAGCGAGCATCGGGATCTACATCCATCCGCTCGATCCAGTTGCCGATACGATCGAGGTAATGAGAGCGCGGCGTCACCACAAGCACGCTATTCAAGCGCTCCATGGGTAGCACGCGCACGACGCCACTGATATCGCCCGCCTCTCCACCGGCGGTCTCGAGGAGAGAGTTCACAGCGGTGACGGTCTCATCGACGCTACTGTTCTCCAGGGGGAACATGCCAACGGACATGCCGGCGAGCATATCGACGTCGAAGGTACTCACGATTTCCAGCCAACCGCTCAGTTGGGCACGGGTACCCGCCAGCATCAGAAGGTTTCGCGTGTTATCGACTCGCACGAAGGCTGTTTTCTCCGCGAGAGGCCCAAGGATCTCGGCCATGGCCTTGGCGCTAATAAACTGCAGGGGCACGATCATGGTGGAGTAGCCTGCGGCCACATCGTCGACGCTGGTTATATCGGGGCGCAGATTGACCGCCTGCTGGGACCCGGTGATCAGGTAGCGACCATCGCGGCCGCGAATCATCAAGGCATTGTGGGCTTTGAGCAGCGACTCAAGCACCTCCAGCAATTCGTCCCGCGGGATCGGCGTGCGAGTGCGAAGCGTCACCTTCCCTTTGAGGGGGCGATCGACAACGTAATCAAGCTGCAAAATGTCGCCCACAATCGCGTGGACGATCTCGTCAAGGGGCGCCTGCTCAAAATTAAGGCTGACGTCGTCGCCCAAAAACTTAACCGCTTTCTGCGGCTGCGGAAGGTTTACCTGCGTATCCGTCCCTTTATAAATCACGGGCTGCGCCCGCTCGACACCCCGTTTCGCCAAGTCTTCTGCTGTTGCAGACAGCCCCGCAGCCTCTGCGGCCGCGGGAACAGTGGGCGACGGTTTTTCAGGCCTGCCCGTGGGCTCCTCTGGCTCAGACAGCAAAACGGTTTCTGCCTTTGCGATCTGCTTCAGATCCTGCGTGGCACATCCGCTGAGCACGACAGACAGTGACAGCATCGTCACAACGCCCCATCGGCTTGAATGTCTTTTTGCGAGTTCCATGGTCACAGTGATTCCTAAACTGGGTCTTGTTTAGCCGCCAAGCGACAGCGTGCCCTGCTGCGCCGGTGAGCTGGTCGGTCGCGCAGGTTTCTTTTGATTCTGTGGTCGCGGTGTATTGGCCGGAGCCGTTGCCTGCGTCTGCGATGATCGCGCGCTGGCCGGGGAGGCACTCCTGTTCCCGGCGGACGCTGCGGCGACCACAGGCTGCGGCAGAAGACGGCGCACATCGCGCGAACCGGCACTCGCAAATACCGCCTCGCCGGGCGCAACTGACAGGAGCGCCCAACCGTCGATCTCATCACCGATGAGCAGTCGCATGCGGTTGCCTTTGTAGGCCACGATCGCGCCGCCCTGCTCACCCCCACCAAAAACACCGGTGACCTGGAGCTGCTGTAACTGTCGCGCAGGGGTACCTTCTCCTGCTTCAACGACTTCCGTTTCGATGGACGGCGTCGATGTTGCTCTTCGAGAAGCCCAGAACACAGGCCGCGACTGAAGTTGCAGGCTCTCGCTGGCAGAGATAGCTCCTGGCTCCACAGGCTGCTCCACCCGCATGCTGTCACTGGTGGGCAGCACTGGGGTCACTGCAGCACCGCCCACGGAGGATGCGCCCAGCGCCAGAAGCTGCAGCACAACAACGGCCAACAGAACCAGTACAACAAGCTCAAGGCGACGCTCACTGCGAAGAGGCTCATGAGCCTGGAGGTACCGCGCCGACAAGGTGGCCAAGGTGCTCACGGCAAAGCCCTCAAAACCATCAATTGGATGACAGCGGTCAGGGACTGCTGCTCTTCGCCGCTGTTTCGTGAACTGGTTCGTGCTGGAAATGCATCGATGGATTCCACCAACAGACGCGGCTTGTGCGCAGCGACACCGATGAGCGCCGCATCGAGCGCCGGCAAAGATCCAGACACCGTAAGCTTCACCGCGACCTGATCGAAAAGCTCCCCCTGGCGAACCGGCATCACCTGGCTGTTGCTCACGGAGAGTCCGGCTTCGGCGAAGATCTGTCGAACGTCTGCTTGAAGTGCGGCCGCCAGCGCAGAAGGGTCTTGCCCGTCTGCGTAAACCTGGCTACGCAGGGCTTCCGAAGCCGCCCCGCTCTGTTCCGTTAGCTCCGATTCTTTAGCGAGGAGGCCCTCCAGTCTGGCCAACCTGGGCTCCAAACGATTTTTCTCGCTGCGATACTCAAGCCCAAGGCCGATAACTCCGAACAACGTGCTCAGATAGAAATACAACGGTAGAAGGAGTGTCAGACCGACCAACATGGCGGCGCGGCGATGATGACGAACCCAGTCCATCACTCCTCGCCTCCTTCGTCCGTAGCGCCATCCGCCAGTGCAATATCGAGATGGAACTGTTCCAAGCCCGTGGTTCCAACCGCGGTGATCGCCTGGGGTGCGGTGACATTCGCATATTCATCGGTTTCCGCAAGCGTCTGCATTACCACCGCTGCATCGGAAGCTCGACCGCGAATTCGAAGATCAGCACCTCGCATTGAAAAATGCGCAAGAAAGACATCGTCCTTCAAAAGCTCCGTAAGCCGGGCGATCTCAAGATGTGGATTGGGGTATTGGGCAATGAGTTCGTTTGCTGCGGCGATCGTGTCATTGGCCGACACGAGCGACTCGCGCATAAACGCAGCGGATTCGGACTGATCTTGTACCCGAGCCTGCAGGGACTCCAATTTGCCCAGCGCTGCGCGCTGTTGCATGGCGAAGAGCGATGCTGACAGCAACACCAGTAAGAGTGCTGCAGCGGCAACAAGCCCGGCACGCACCAGTCTCTGCCGGTAGGCTCTTTCTCTACTAGCTTCGCCGAAGCCTGAGATGCTCACCTTTGCCCCATCAACGTCGGCCCAGACTTCAAGGGTATCGGTGCCAGCCTCACCACTCAGCCAATCTTGTGCATTTAACCACTCGTTAATCCCTGCGCGGGAAGCTATGGCGAGTTGTATGGAAATTCCTTGCTCACCCCGCGAGAGTTCCCGGTATCCGAACACTGTGTCCTCGGGGGAGAACGGGCTTCCCGCGGCGACCTCCATGGCAAGAACGGCCTGCAGTTCAGCCTCCGCCGCGGCGGGCACCGTCAGGCTTCGATCCAACACCAGGTCGTCGGGGAGCTGAACAGCACCGAAATTTGGCTTTTCGGCCGAAGCGAAATCGACAGCTCTTCCGCCCTGGTACACGTGCTCGTGTGTGCCGTCCCTCAGAAGAACAGGCTCATCAAATCTCTGGCGAAAAGGCGTGTGCTCAGAGAACAGAAGCGTTTTCCAGGCCGACATCCACTGCTGTCCCACGGTGCGAACGTCGAAACCGAAGAGCATCCATTGGTTGCTTTGCGTACTCATGAGGCTATCCGCCAATGACCCGCGCAGGTTCTGTGCGCACAATGCGCCAGGGCATACCGTCACTGGCATCCGCAGTATTCACCCAGCGGCGGCGAAGCCAGCGTCTGCCGCCGGCATCTACAATGGCATCAACGCGGAAGGAGCCGCTCCGCCCGCTGAAGCCAAGGCCGGGCGGCAAAGGTGCCAGCGCTGCGCCAGAACTCACACGACGTTTTGGTGAAAGACTAAGTGCGGCCTGCAAGGCCAATTGGGAACGGGGACCCACCTGCGCGAGACCACGCGCAGTTCCAGGCGCCGCGACAAAATCACGCACGCTGTCCAAGGTTGCTCTGTCCACTCCGTTCACACCCAACAAGTCCTCTGTTGCTTTGAAGCGCTGTGCCGCGCCATCTGAGGATCTTGACCGCCGCCATTGTACAACAGCCTCGGCCATCACCCGTGATTGTTCAGGGCCCATCGCGCCGGACATACGAAGGGCTCTGGCAATAACCGGAATCGGCGCCGCATTCAGATCCACCAGCCAGCCGGCAGGCACTGCCACGACGCTGGCTTCCAATTCACCGAGACGGTAGCCGCCCATAGGCAGCGTACTTCCTGCGGGGCTTACAAAACGCCCCTCCAACATATCTGCCAGCAACAGGTTAATGGCCCCATCGCCGGTCGCCGTCACTTGAGCCTTGGCGGCATGAAGCTGACCCAAACGAACATCCGACCGGGACGCGGAAACGATCCCCGCCACCAACAGCGACATGCCTGCCACGAACCAGACCACCACAGCCAAAGCCACACCCGTCTGCCGGGCTCCCGCAAGCGCGCCGCCGAACCTCGACAACGCTCGCGCATCGATTGTTTGCCCTCGCATACCCGGGCTACCTCGCATAGGGAGAGCACTCATCGCGCTACCACCATCACCAGGTCAGGCCAAAAGCGGTCATTGGCTTTCACGCGCAGACGCACCCAACCCGGCGCTCCCTGGGAGTCCCATCGACTCACCCAGGGGCCATTCAGGCGCCGTCGGTAAGCTACAGAAAATTCCTGCAGGCCCTCGACTAACGTGCGCGAGCTAACATTATTCCAGGGCTGAAGACGGCCATCGGCGCCCATCTGCTGCCATCGCAGCGCCAAGTCACCGGCCTCATCGGCGATCCGAACCACGTAGCTTCCACCGGCACTCTCACCAAATCGAAGACCCGTTTTCCAGATCAGTGAGGTAGGGCTCATCTCAAATACCGTTGCTTCGTTCTGACCGCCACCCAGACTCAGGCCGCCAGAACTAGACCCCAGTACCGCTGATTCGAAGGCATCCCGGAGAAAGCTGCTCACGGCACGAACTTCGTCATTGCGGGTCGTGACCGCCTCAAGGGAGACCTGCGTCCGGGCCAGCGTTCGCATTCCAGTCACGGTAGCCACCATGACCATGGACAGAATGGTCAGCGCCACCAGCACTTCTATGAGCGTGAAGCCCTTCACGGCGCGACGTCGCTGAGCGATCACAGCCTTGCTCCCGGCACCACAGAGTGAAGGCGAACCTCGCGCTGCCGGGGCCCATCAGCCCAGGCTACGCTCACCTCCAAGCGCTGGAGTCGGCCGCCCGCCAGTGCCGAACCACGGGGCCGCTGGAGGGGTGTCGCGAAAACCTCCCAGCGAAATCCGCTCGAAGTTTCTCCGCTGTTGCGATAGCCCCCCAGGGGAACAACACTGTTATCTGCCAGTAGCGAGCGTGAAAGCTCGACAGCGTAGGCATAGCGTTCATCGGTGCGCACGTTTCGCGTCGCTCCCGATGCGGCTTGATAGAGCGCACCCAACGCTACACCCAGAATGGCGACAGCGACCATCATTTCGAGGAGGGAAAAACCGGACTGTCGGCGAGCAACAAGCATCCCTAGCGACCGGCAACGCGCTCAAGTTCTACGCGACCTACGAGCCAGTCGACGGAGATGCGCGTGAGTGCGCCGTCGGCACCACGAACATCGACACCGCCTCCGCTGGCACTACCGTCCGGGTAAAAGCGAATAACGCCGACGTTGTCGAGGTTTAATTCGGCTGCGCCATGCACCGTCACCGCGAGCCCGGCCGGCAGAGTAATGACCTTTCGGCCAGCAGAAACGCGACGCGCCGATGGACGAACGCGCACGTCCTGTGCGTTGCCGGTGGTCAGCGCGGTCTCGCGAGCAGCAACGAGGAGATTCCGCACATCGCGAATCGCCTCGCGCCGCTGAAGATTATCGTAGAAGCGTGATGACGCGGGTACCGCAGCCGCAAGCACAAGGCCGACGACCGCCAGCGCGACGAGCACTTCGACGAGGCTAAACCCCTGTGAGGCTCGACCGCGACATCCATGATTTTTTGTGTAAAGCATCACCAGGGCGCTTTCGGGGCGCGGGAGAGGCTACTCCCAGTTTCCGATATCCCGGCTTTCACCATCACCACCGGGGGACGCGTCCTCGCCCAGGGTGTAAATATCAAACTCCGTCTGTTCACCGGGATAGCGATAAAGGAAGTCCGTACCCCAGGGATCCGGCGGAAGCTTTCCATTCTTGAGATAGGGCCCGTTCCAGCCGGAGGCACCGCTGGGCTTTTGCACCAGCGCGGACAAACCCTGGGCGTTATTGGGGTAGCGACCGACGTCCAGCTTGTACATCTCCAGCGCCTGTTCGATATCGCGAATCTGGATCAGCGCCGTTTTGCTCTTTGCGCCACCCAGGGCGTTGAGGACCTGCGGACCAACCAAGCCGGCAAGAAGTCCGATAATGGCCAGCACCACCAGAATCTCAACGAGTGTCACGCCTCGTTGCGAGCGCTTCTCGCTACGCAGCTGTGTGTTCATGGCTGTTCTCCTAAAGTACTTGTTTTTTGATCATCAAATTACGAGTTCGTTCACGGAAAGAATGCCGAGAAGAATCGCGATGATGATGACCGCAATGAGCATCCCCATGACGAGAATGATCACAGGCTCGAGTAAGGTAAGACTGCGCTTGATTCCGGAGCTGACGTGATCATCAAAGACCTTTGCGAGCTCAAGCATCATGGTGTCCATGGCTCCGGACTCTTCTCCGACCCGGGTCATCTGAATAACCATGGGTGTAAACATCCCCGTATCGGCCAAAGCGACCGACATACGCTGCCCGGCTTTCACCGCGGGCTGCAACGCGCCCAAGGACTCCTTGAGGATGACATTCCCAACGGTAGCTATCGCAATATCGATGGCTCGCAACAGAGGTACGCCGTTGCCCAGAAGGGTGCCAAGCGTTCGCGCGAAACGCGCCATTTCAAATTCGAAGACGATGGTGCCCGCCATGGGCATCTTCAGCAGAAAGCGGTGTAAACGCGCCTGCCCGACGTCACTGCGAAGATAGTTACGCGCGCCCAGCACCACACCCCCTATGACGATGGCCAACAGCCAGAACCAGCCGGTCACGAAATCCGCCGCACCGATGACCACGCGGGTCAACGTCGGCAGGGCATCGCCCAGATCATCAAACAGGGTTTCAAACTGCGGTACGACAAAGGCCAGCATCACGATGATAGACCCCGTCGCGACCACCATCAGAATGAGCGGGTAAATAAGCGCCGAGACCACGCTGTCCCGCGTTGCTTTGGACTCTTCGAGATGCGCCACCAGGCGATCGAGAACCAGCGACATTTCGCCGCTGGCCTCCCCGCTGCGCACCATGCTGATGTAGAAGCGGCCGAAAAGATCCACATAGGGCTGAAGGGCCGCGCTCAAGGCTTTGCCGTCTTTCACGGACTTCAGCAGATCGTTGAGCAACGCAGCCATGGAGGGCAGCGAGGCCATGTCGATCAAAACGCGCAGAGACCGATCGAGGGGAAGGCCTGCTCGCAGTAAAACTGCGAGTTCATTGGTCATTGACAGCACATCCTGACGGGACGGCGCCCGGCCCTTGCTACGACCGACGGCCGCTCCTTCACTCTCAGCTTTCAACGACAGCAGGGTAAGACCCCGGGCGCGAAGCTGGCGCGACGCCAGTTCCTGGCCGGCAGCTTCGAGGGTGCCGTCCACGGTCTTGCCGTCACGTCCAACGGCTCGGTAGTAAAAAACGGCCATGATCGTCAGGCGGGCTGCGGATGCAGCTGGCTTACATCAGCGGGTGAAGCTATGTCTTCGGCCGAGGGCTCGCTCTGATCCTGGGTTACGCGCAGCACTTCCTCGAGGGAGCTCAGGCCCGCTGCAACTTTGCGCAGCCCGTCCTCGTACAGCGTGATCATGCCCTGCTCACGAGCAGCGGCGTGCAGTTCTGTCGCATCGGCGCCGGATTGGATGGTGCGACGGATGTTCTCGTCGAGCAGGAAGAGCTCATGAATGGACGTGCGTCCCGCATAGCCCGTGTGCATGCACTTGTCGCAACCGCAGGCCTGGTAAACCATTCGCTCGCCCGGCGGAAGAAACCGCTTGATTCCGTACTGGGCGATCGCGGTCTCTGATAGCTCGACGGGGGTTTTGCAGTGCTCGCAGAGGGTTCGGATCAGTCGCTGTGCGAGGACGCCGTTCACCGACGAGGTAATGAGGTAGCGCTCGATACCCATATCCTCAAGGCGGGTGATTGCGCCGGCCGCCGTGTTTGTATGGAGCGTAGAAAGGACCAGATGACCCGTAAGCGCGGATTGCACGCCGATCTGCGCCGTCTCTCCATCGCGCATCTCACCAATCATGATGATGTCGGGATCCTGTCGAAGGATGGCGCGGAGTGCAAGAGCGAATGACAACTCGATCTGCGACTGCACCTGAATCTGGTTCACCCCTGGCAGCTGGTACTCGACGGGGTCTTCGACGGTAATGATCTTGCGATCGGCTGCGTCCATGGACGCCAGCGACGCATAGAGTGTCGTGGTCTTACCGGAGCCCGTGGGGCCCGTAACCAGCAAAACGCCGTGTGGACGGGCCAGCAGCTGCTGATAGCGGAGCAGCGTATCGTCACTGAAACCCATATCCGGCAATGAAAGACGGATGCTCTCGCGGTCCAGAACACGAAGCACAATGCTCTCTCCGTGCACCGTAGGGATCGTTGAGACACGCAGATCGAGCTCATGCCCTTTCACCCGGGTCATGATGCGCCCGTCCTGAGGCAGTCGGCGCTCAGCAATGTTCATGTGCGACAACAGCTTGATGCGCGAAGCGATGGCCGGAGCTAAGCTCAACGGTGGAGGATCAGGCATATCCTGTAGTACGCCATCGACCCGGTAACGAAGATGCAGACCATCCTCAAAGGGTTCGATGTGGATGTCAGACGCTGATAAATCCAGCGCACGATGAATCAGCTGGTTGACCAGGCGAATAACCGGCGCTTCACTCGCGAGATCCCTGAGGTGTTCGATGAACTCATCGTCACTCTGACCTGCAAACTGATCGAAACCTTCGTCGTCGTCTTCACCGGCAGTTTCCTCCGCCAGCATTTGCTCGAGTACGCGGCTAACGTCGGTGTCGGTACCCAGCACGAGCTTGACAGGCTTACCGAGGGCCAGACGCAGAGCCTTGAGAAGGTAAGGATCCTGGGGAACGGCCGCAGCAAAGGTCGCATCGTCATCACCAACATGGATCGGTACCACGTTGTTGCTAAAGAGGAACTCGCGCGCGAGACCATTGGGCACCTGGGGAGACTCGGGATAGTCCCCGGCACCGAGCAGCGGAAGAGCGAGCTGCTGGCTCAAAGCCGCTGCAACATCCGCCTCGGAGACAAGCCCGAGCTTGACGAGCACACGCCCGAAAAGATCGCCCATCTCCGACTGAGCCAGAAGTGTTCTCTCAACGTCACGCGCTGAAAGCTTGCCCTGGGCTATCAAAATGTCGCCAAGTTTTTCCACGGCCGTCCGTTCCAGTCACCATTGTTGTTAGCGCCTCGAAAGGCGCCGGGTTCGACGCTTTGCTCAACCCGCAGAAGATCAACGTCCACGATAAATCAATAGTTTACGTGACCCCCGAAGACTTATGACGTCTTATCGGCAAGGAAATTCAGAGAAAATTCCCGGCTTGAGATGTGGCGCCCTGGGCTGTTTTCGGCCAATAGCGCCACTTTCGAGCAGTCAGCCCTGGAATTCGTAGTCCTTGAACTGCTCACGAAGGCCGACTTTGTGGATTTTCCCCGTCGCGCCATGGGGCAATTCGTCAACGAACTCCACAGCGTCCGGCGTCCACCACTTGGCGATCTTTCCATCGAACCAGGCGAGCATCTCTTCTGCCGTAAGATCCCCGCCATCGGGTGATTTAACGACCACGAGCAGAGGCCGCTCGGACCATTTGGGGTGATAGCGACCGATGACTGCCGCCTCGGTGACCTTCGGGTGATCCGTAGCGACGTTCTCCACATCGATGGAGGATATCCATTCACCCCCCGACTTGATCACGTCCTTTGTCCGGTCGGTAATCGCCATGTACCCCTGCGGATCAATAGTCGCGACATCGCCTGTCTCGAACCAGCCCTCTTCGGTATGGGCGCTGGATTCACCTTCGAGCTTGTAATAGTCCGAGCAGATCCAGGGGCCGCGTACCTTGAGGGAGCCGAATGCCTCACCGTCCCAGGGAAGCTCCTTGCCTTCGTCGTCGACGATCTTCATCTGGACCCCAAAAATCGGCAGGCCCGCCTTGAGACGCTGCTTCGCAAAGGCCGACTCACCGTAGGAATCGCGCTTGGCTGTGCTCTCGTTTACGGAGCCGAGGGGGCTCATCTCGGTCATGCCCCAGCCAAGGCGGGTTTCCACTCCGTAAGTATCGAAATCCTCCATGACCGATAGCGGGCAAGCGGCGCCGCCTACGATAACTCGCGAAAGGGATTCGACGGTCTGACCGGACTGCTTCAGATAAGCGAGAAGACCCAGCCATACGGTGGGAACACCGGCTGACATGGAGACACCCTCCTCATTGATGAGGGCCGCTAGCGTCTCGCCATCACCCATCTTGTTGCCTGGGAAGACGAGTTTCGCGCCGACCATGGGGCATGCGTAGGGCGTACCCCAGGCATTCACATGGAACATGGGCACGATGGGCAACACCGCATCCTGACCGGAAAGCCCCATGGCATCGGGCATCAGCGTGGCGTAGGCGTGGAGCATCGTGGAGCGATGGGAATACAGAACACCTTTCGGGTTACCTGTCGTTCCAGAGGTGTAGCAAAGGGCGCAGGCTTCGTTCTCGTCCAACTGCGGCCATTCGAAATCATCGGAATGGGAATGCACGTGACGCTCGTAACAGGAAACGTTCGCCAACGACGTTTCGGGCATCATGTCTTCGCTAGTCAGCACCACCCACTCGCGAACACCGGGGCACTGTGGTGCCACCGCCTCTATCAGTGGCATGAAATCAGCATCAACGAAGACCACCTGATCTTCGGCATGGTTGATGATGTAAATAATCTGCTCCGGGAAAAGGCGCGGATTAATAGTGTGGCAAACGAAGCCGCTGCAGGCCGAGGCGTAATAGGTTTCAAAGTGGCGGTAGTCATTCCAGGCTAGCGTCGCAACGCGATCACCGCGTGTCAGGTCCATGCTCGCCATGGCATTGGCAAGCTGCCGGGCACGCTGAAAAGCCTCCCGATAGCTATAGCGATGGCGGGGGTTATCTTTGGTGACTGAGACAATTTCCTTGTCGCCATGTACGCGGATGGCGTGATCCATGATCGACGTAATCGTCAGCGGCACATCCATCATCAATCCGTTCATCGTTCACTCCTTGCGTTGCGTTTGTTGTCGTTAATTTGGTGGGGCGATCTGCTCGGCGATTTGTTCGAACGTTCGTTTGCCTTTTTGTACTCAATACTTGCGAAGCTAGTTTGCGGCGAACCGCACAATTGGGGCTGAGCAAAGAGGCCAAGGGTCGCCCTGCTTCGATCTCACTGGGTGGCTCAGTCCGATGCTGTGACAGACCAGATATCGCCACTTCGGGCGACCCTACCTTCGCGCTCCAGTTTAATCAGGTGGGCTTCCATCGACATCTTGGCCCAGGGATGCAGGGCAGGATCGACGTCGTCGTAGACCCGAACCACCAACTTATCCAGATCGCAGGGGGCTGTTTCGACCATGCCCTCCATGACCTTGGCCTCTCTGCCCAATCGGTGCGCCACCAACTTCTCAATCTCGGCACGACTTTCGTGAATCAACTCGCCATGGCCGGGCGCAATCGCTTTGATGGGCTGCTCGAGCAATGTCCTCAGGGAAGCGATATAGGCTTGCATATCACCACCGGGCGGAATGATAACCACGGTGCTTCCGTTCATGATGTGGTCGCCAGCAAAGCACATGCCTTCGTCTTCCAGCAGGAAACAGTAGTGGTTGCTGACGTGTCCTGGCGTGTGAAGCGCCAGCAGCGTGAGTTCCGGCGTCGCCAGCCGGTATCCGTGCTCCAGCAGAACTTCGGGAGCAAACGTTTCGTCCTGGTGGTCATCACCCTCAGGCAGGGCGCCAACAACCGTTGCCCCGGTGCGTTCGGCGACGGCTTTCCACGCCGGGGAATGATCAGGATGCGTGTGCGTGCAAATGATATGAGTAATCTTGCCGGCCCCGGCATCGACGATAGCGTCGATGTGCGAAGCGATGGCCGGCCCTGGATCGAGGACCACAACCTGCTCTGTTCCTAGCAGGTAGGTATTCGTGCCCGGCCCCGTCATGGGGCCAGGATTAGGCGCGACCAGTCGCCGTACGCGGTCGCTCAGCGGCCAGATTTTTCCAGCTTCAAGCATGGCGGATGAGTTGGGGAATGGGCATCACGGGATCGACATCAGCGTCGTAGTCGACGCCGGGAACCTCGAAACCGAAGAGCTGCAGGAACTCTTCCCGATATCCATCGAAGTCGGAAAGGTCACGCAGATTGTCCGTACTGATCTGCTCCCAAAGGGCACCAACCTCGGCCTGCACGTCGGGATCGAGTTCCTTGCGGTCTGCGCGCAGGCGCCCTTCATCATCAAAGAACGGGTCTGCACCGTATAGCGACTCCCGGAACAGGCCATCGATTTGTTCGATACATCCCTCGTGAACACCGCGCGCCTTCATGACTTTGAAAAGAATGGCGAGGTAGATGGGCATGGCAGGGATCGCCGCGCTGGCCTGGGTCACAACCGCTTTCAGCACCGAGACTCGAGCATCACCGCCGTTGCCCGCGAGCTTAGATCGGATATCGATGACCCGGCGATCGAGGTCCTTCTTGGCTGCACCGATGGTGCCATGCCAGTAGATGTCCCAGGTCAGCTTCTCGCCGACGTAGGTATAAGCGGTCGTCTTGGCGCCATCGGCCAGAACCCCGGCTTCGTCGAGGGCATCAATCCAGAACTGCCAGTCTTCGCCGCCCATGACGGCGACGGTGTTGTCGATTTCATCCTGACTCGCAGGTTCGAGATGAAACTCCTGGATTTCGCCCTTATCGGTATTGATGCCTTTCTGCGTGGTTGGATTGCCGATGGGCTTTAGCGTGGAGCTGTGCACTTCACCGGTTTTCGGATGCTGTCGGCGCGGCGACGCCAGGCTATACACAACGAGATCTACTTGCCCCATATGCGCGCGAATTTCCTCGATCGCCTGTGCCTTCACCTCGTCGCTAAACGCGTCGCCGTTGATGCTTCGGGCGTAGAGGCTCGCCGCATCGGCCGCCCGATGAAAAGCCCCGGAGTTGTACCATCCCGCTGTGCCGGGCTTGCGCTCCGTACCTTCTTTCTCAAAAAAGATGCCCAGGGTTTCGGCACCGCTACCGAAGGCAGAGACGATGCGCGAAGCGAGGCCGTAGCCCGTCGACGAGCCGATCACCAGCACGCGTTTCGGCCCGCCTCCGATGGGGCCATTTGATTTCACAAAATCGATTTGACGCTGCACATTGGTGGCGCAGCCAATGGGATGCGTGGTGGTGCAGAGAAAGCCGCGGACTCTGGGCTTGATCACCATGGGGCGGTCCTTTTGTTTTTTTCAGGTGCTTGCGGGCATTTTGGAAAAGCCGAATAGGCGGCGAACTTTACCACAGGGAAAACCCGCTACCGATGTTCTGGATGGTTGGTGATCCACACGGTTTGGTAGGGCTCCAGGGTCATTTCCTGACCGTTGCAATCGACACCGGATATCAGATCAACCCAATCCTGAGCCTCAATGAGATTAATGTCCGTCAGATACAAAGGTTGAGGCTGATCCGTCACATTACTTACACAGAAAATGCTCTGCCTGCGATCGCTGCTTTGACGCCAGAAGCCGAAAAAGTGGTTACCCAAATGCAGCGTGAACTGCGTGGCATTAGGGTGAAACGCCGCCTGACGCTGGCGTATGCCGATGAGGTTCATGATCTGCTCGAAAACCTGCGCATGGCTCGAATCCGGGTTATCCAGTTCGCGCTCAAGAATATCCAACTCCCACTGATGTCGGTTAATGGCCCGCTTGTTGCCCGTGCGCTGCAGCCGCTCGATGTCGTTTCCGGTTCCAAGCAGGCTGTGGATATAGATACCCGGAATACCTTCGAGACCCAGCATCATCGCGTGGGCGCAGACGAAGCGCGCCACGTTGTGCTCGTCGGGTCCGGCCGTCGTCGTTCCCTTAAGGGCATCGAACAGCGCTATGTTGATTTCATAGGGCTTGTCTTCACCGTTATCCAGTGCGCGGTAAGACACCTCGCCACCGAAGTCGCGCATAGCGCGAATCAACGTTTGCAATTCCTCATCGGATAACAGCCCCTCTGCAGGTCGAAGACCAATGCCATCGTGAGACGCGATGAAATTAAAATAGGCCGTACCGTGTTGCGGAGGCGGCATGCTCATCATCCACTGCTTGAGGTACTGACAGTTCCCCGTCACGAGCGTGTTTACCAGGAGCGGAGGCAGGGAAAAGTTGTAGATGGAGTGAGCCTCGTTGCCATTCCCAAAGTAAGAGAGGTTTTCCTGGTTGGGAATATTCGTCTCAGTGATGATCATGGCATCGCCGCGGGCGTGTTCGATGAGCGTGCGCAGCAGACGAACTATTTCGTGGGTCTCGCGCAGATTCAGACAATTGGTTCCTGACACCTTCCAGAGGAAGGCCACCGCGTCCAGGCGGAAAATGCGCACCCCATTGTCGAGATAGTGCCGCACAATCTCGACCATGCGTTTAAGCACCTCGGGATTCTGAAAATTAAGGTCGATCTGATCATGACTGAAGGTGCACCAGACATGACGCTTGCCCTGCGCGGTCTCGACTTCGCGCAGCAGGGGGGACGTGCGCGGTCTTACCACCTGCGAAAGATCCTCATCGGGCGACGCGGTCACAAAGTAGTCCCTGCCCGGCTCCTCGTCCTTCAGAAAATTAATGAACCACTCACTCTCCCCGGAGCAGTGATTGATCACGAGGTCGGCCATGAGGTCGTAGCGAGAACCCAGGGCGAGAATGTCATCCCAGTCGCCGAGCTCATCATTGACCTGAAGGTAATCGGTGACGGCGAAGCCGTCATCTGAACTCCAGGGGCAGAACGGCAGGATGTGCACGCCCGTCAGCCGACCCGCCGAGCGCCGGTCCAGCCATCCCTTGAGGGTGCGCAGCGGAGCGACTCCATCTTCGAGAAGCGTGTCGCCGTAGGTGATCATGACGACGTCGCGCTGATCCCAGTGATTGATATGTGCGGCCTGGGACGGGCGATGCTGAAGACGCATGATGTCGCGAAGCTCGAGAGCGAGGGCATCCACGTCCACCGCGTGATCAATGGACTCATAGATCACACCCAGGTGCTGAGCGATGCGACTCAACAGTGCCGTCGCGGACGCCCCGGGGCCGTCGCCCGAGGAATTACGTTGGAGCATATTCCGCCGTATCCTCTTCCACGGCCTCGAGAAGGCGATCGAGCACCGACGGCATCGCGCTGCGCACACGAGACCAGCTCGGGATAAATGGCCGCTCCATGGGACGCTCGAGGAACGCCTCGCCGGCCTTCATGATGTTCTCGGCAAACAGCTCTACCGCGTGTTCTTCCGCGTGAAGGTCGTACGCAAGACCATTCATCACGGCGTCGTTGTGGTAGGTCTCTACAAAATCCAGGGCGATGCGGTAGTAGCTTGCTTTGAGGGAGCGAAAGCTCTCGGCGCTGATCACGACGCCGCGGGTAGCCAGCTTGCGAAACAGCGCCTTGCAGATATCGATGGACATACGAGACAGGCCCTGACTGGCATCCTCTGCAGACAATTGTTGATGCTTGTGGTCATAGACATCGGCAATGTCGGCCTGGCAGAGACGGTTATTGGCGTAGTTTCGATACATCTCAGAGAGCACACCGATTTCCAGACCCCAATCACTGGGTATGCGCAAGTCACTCAGCACGTCTTTGCGGAAGGAAAACTCTCCCGCAAGGGGATAACGGAATGAGTCCATGAACTCGATGTATTCCACATCACCCACGGTCTTTTTCAGCGCACGCAGGAGGGGAGTCACGAGCAGACGGCTGACACGACCATTGATCTTGCCGTTGGCAACGCGTGCATAAAAACCTTTGCAGAACTCGTAATTGAATCGCGGGTTTGCCACCGGATAGATGAGTCGTGCAAGGAGTGAGCGGTCGTAGGTGACAATATCGCAGTCGTGGAGGGCGATGGACTCAACCTTCTGCGCCGCGAGCATATAGCCCATGCAGTACCAGACGTTGCGGCCTTTGCCCAGCTCCCGTGGTGCCAGATCGAGCTCCTTAAGTTCAGCATCCACCGCCATCAGACGCGGACCGTCATTCCAGAGGACGCGATGCGGTTGCGGGAGGCGACTGAAAAACTTCAGGGCATCGCGATACTCGTCTTCCGTCGCTCGATCCAGTCCGATAACGATCTGACTGAGATAAGGCACTTCGCAAAGATGATCGACAATACGCTCGAGGGCCGGGCCCTGAAGCTCAGAGTACAGCGATGGCAGCAGGAGTCCCATGGGCCGCTCCTGCGAGAAGCGCACTAATTCCACCTCCAATTCGTACAGGGGACGCTGCGAGAGGTTGTGCAAGGTGGTGATGATGCCGTTCTGGTAGAAATCTGCCATGAAGCCTCTTTACCAAGGTTTTGGGTCTAGGCGGGTCGATAGAGGGTGCGCAGCCATTCGCTGACGCCCTCGGTCCACCCCGCCGGACCGTAGTCAGACACCTGCAGCACACCCTCCTCCCGTTTGAGCATGGGGAGTTCTCTTCCGTGCGCAGGGATCGGTAACGCGCGATGGGCAATCTCGAGCATCGGCACGTCGTTGCCCCCATCACCGATAGCCAAATCATAAACAGCCCCGCCGCCGCCTGCCAGCGCATACTGCTCCCGGAGCCAGTGCCAGGCCTGCCCCTTGTCGCAGTCTCCTGCGACGCTGTAAAAGCGTCCGCCGCGAAGCACCGTTGCGCCTAGCCCCGCAAGCGCATCCAGAAAACCGTCAAACTGCCGCTCATCACCCCGCCACTGCACGGGCTCGCTGTACTCGCGCTCGTTGGCCAGCCGTGCCTGATCGAGCGTCAGCCCAGTCATCGCGGCAATTCCTTCGATGCCAGCATTTGCAAAGTTCTCGAAGGCGTCGTCGTAGTCCGTACGAAGCTCATCAAGCGCGTTAACCCATTGCTCCCTCGCTGGCACCAGGGCTCGCACCCAGTGGCCATCAATGAGTTCGCAGTCGGCAGGCGCCTCCAGAAAATAGTGTTCGGGGATCAGTACAGCCGCACCATTTTCCACGATGAACGGATGTTCGTTTTGAAGCTCCCCTCGCAGCGCCAGCATCTCTTCCCGCGTTTTGCTGGAGGCCAGCACAAGCGGTATGCGCAGTTCTTCGAGAAGCTGAAGAAGCGGCTTCGCAGGCTCATAGCTATAGTCGTCGTGATCCAGAAGCGAACCATCGAGATCCGTGACCACAAGATGCATACCAGACTGCACGATCGGGCTCCCCGTCAGGATACTTGGGGCAAACCCCGGGACTCGACGATACGCCGCTCGCTGTCGAGGCGGAGCAATACGTCGACATCTTCAGGCAACTGGCGAAGACACTGTCGCGTGTGCCTTTCGTAATGTGCCACAAAACGGGCGAGAGCCGCGTCATCCATCAAACCATCGCCGCGACCAGCTACGGCAGCGCGCAGTTTCTCTTCCTGCTCCGTGCGCCAGCGAAGAACTTGTTCAAATCCCGGCGCGCACAGCATCACCCACAGATCCATACGGGCAAAGATCGGCGCATAGGCCTCGCGCAACGACTTATCGGTATAGCGTCGCCAGACGCCTTCAGCATCCTCGTCCGCCTCCAGCGAGTTTAGGGGCCGCGCCAACGTTTGCGCGTCGTCCCCGCAGGCCCCCATACACCAGCCCTCGAGCAGAACGACATCGACGGGCGCGTCGATCTCACTCCAGTTGCTTCGCTCAAACCGATCATCTACGGATTTATCGAAGCGGGGAACAGTGACAGAACTTTCGGGAGCCTGAAGTGCGTTCAGCGTATCTGCAAGGAGCTGCGTATCGTGAGTGCCGGGAACACCTCGTGTCGCCAGAAGGGGATGGACATCCGTGGCAAGGCGCTGGCGCCCCGCCTTTGTTAGATAAAAATCGTCAAGGGAAAGAGCGATCGCACGCAGTTTATATCGCGCCGCGAGACACTCCACGAGGTAATCACAGAGGGTGCTTTTCCCCGAGCCCTGAGAACCGTTAACGGCAACCAGCAGCGTCGCTTCCTTCCGCATTGCCTGATCGTGAACGAGGGACGCAAGGGGCTCAAAGTACGCTGTTGCCACTTCCGTGTAGGACTCAGGCAAGCGGTGTCTGTCGAGGAATTCTCGAAGCCAGGGATCCGCCTGCGCGCCAGCGTCGTTCATCAAAGCAGCTGCTTGCGAATATCTCCAAGGAGCTCACAGAGCTCGGTCATGAAGCGCCCGGCATCGCCACCATTAACCACCCGGTGATCATAGGAGAGCCCCAGGGGAAGCATTTGCCTGGGCTGGAATTGAGCACCGTCCCAGACCGGCTGGATGGAGGCACGACCCACGCCAAGAATGGCAACCTCTGGCGTGTTCACTACGGGCGTGAATCCGCGCCCGCCAATGGCGCCAAGGCTTGAGATAGTAAATCCCGCACCCTGCATATCTGTGGGCTTCAGCTTCCTGTCGCGTGCTTTCGCAGCAAGGTCTAAAACCTCGGCACTGATGTCCCATAAGGACTTCTGGTCAACATCTCGAATCACGGGAACAACAAGTCCCGCGGGCGTATCTACGGCCATGCCGATGTGAACGTAACGTTTGTAGGTCAGCGTGTCGCCACCATCGCTGAGGGACGAGTTGATCTTTTCGTGTCGCGTCAGGGCGACGGCACAGGCCTTAATGAGGAACGGCATGGGCGTGAGTTTCGTACCGCGCTTTTCTGCTTCGGCTTTCAGGCCCTTCCGGAATGTCTCCATTTCTGTGATGTCTGCATCATCAAATTGAGTAACGTGGGGAACGTTCAGCCAGCTGCGCTGCATGTTTGCTGCGGTGACCTTATCGATTTTGGTCCGATCCACCACGTCGACCAGGCCATAGGCAGAGAAATCGATTTCGGGAACTTCAGGTAGCGCACTGCCACCGGAGGCCGCCGGTTTCGCCAACGCCTTCTTGCTGAAGGCGTGCAGGTCTTCCTTCAGAACACGTCCACGGGGTCCCGTGCCAGGTACGAGATCAAGAGTGATACCAAATTCTCGCGCAAGCTTGCGCACGGCAGGGCCCGCGTAAACCTCGCCACTGTGTGCGGGTGCATCGGACGTCGTAGCTTTCGCTTTGGGCTCAGGTGCCGGTACGGGGGCCTGGGCAACCGGCGCGGCCGAGCGAGTGTCGGAGGCTACAGGGGCGCTGGATTCCGTAGCCACAGACGCGCTACCCGCGCTCCGTAAATCGATCAGCAGTGCGCCTTCCTTAACAGACTGGCCCTCAGACACATGAACCGCGGTGACCTCACCAGCCGCCGGCGATGGTACTTCCATCGAAGCCTTGTCAGACTCCAGGACAACGATAGTGTCGCCCTCATCCAGCGTGTCACCCACAGCAACACTGACCTCAACGAGATCGACTTCGTCATCGGTGCCAATATCGGGGACGGCGACGGGGATAAGCTGAGGCTCAGCGGTCGACGCCGCAGGCTCCTCTGGGGAAGTCACCGGTGAACTTTGCGTGGCTGCAGTTTGCGCAGCGGACGACTCGAGGGACGTTTCAGCGCCAGTTCGCCCTTCTCCGCCCGCGTCTTCCGATGCGGAATCAGCATCCGCAGCGTCCGATTCAATCACCGCCACAGGCGCCCCTTCGCCAAGCTCATCGCCTTCTTTGGCGAGGACTTCCGTAACAACTCCAGCCATGGTTGCCGGAATTTCCATGGAGGCTTTATCAGACTCGAGTACGATCAAACCTTGATCAACCTCGACGGTATCACCAGGCGCCACCAGCACTTCGACGACCTCGGCAGCATCCGAGCCGCCGATATCCGGGACAAGAACTGTTTCTTTAGCCACTTTTACTCTCCTTGCCGCAGTTCGAGTCAGATCGTCGTCGGATCGACTTTGTCTTTACTGATGCCAAGGGCATCACGGGCTTTGCTGACATCCGACAGGGGAATCTCACCGGTGTCGGCAAGAGCCTTCAGCGCGGCAAGCACGACGAATTCTCGACTGACTTCAAAGAAGTGCCGGAGTTGAGCGCGCGTATCGCTTCGACCGAAGCCGTCGGTACCGAGGGCGTAGAACGGTGCTGGGCAGAATGCACGCAGCTGCTCGGTGAAACCTTTGATGTAGTCCGTGGCAAGCACAACCGGAGCGTCGTTACCGGCGAGCTGCTCCGTAAAGTAAGCGGTCCGCGGCTCCTCCTCAGGGTTGAGCAGATTCCAGCGCTCCGCAGCCTTGCCATCGCGCTGCAGCTCATTGATGGAGGTAAGGCTCCAGACCTCGGATTCAATGCCGTAATTTGAACGCAGTATGTCGGCGGCCGCCTCCACCTCGCGCAGAATGCTACCGGCGCCACCGAGGCGAACTTTGGGCTTACCGTCTGCGGCTTCCGCAAAGCGATACATACCGCGAACGATGCCATCCTCCGCGCCGTCCGGCATCGCTGGCTGGGGATAGTTCTCGTTCATGGTGGTGATGTAGTAGAAGCGGTTCTCACGCTCTGCGTACATGCGTCGCATTCCGTCTTGAATGATCACCGCCAGTTCGTACGCATAGGTTGGGTCGTAGCTCACACAGTTGGGAATGGTGCCCGCCATCGTGTGGCTGTGTCCGTCCTGGTGCTGCAGGCCCTCACCATTGAGCGTCGTGCGTCCGGAGGTTGCGCCAATGAGGAAACCCCGCGCCTGACTGTCGCCGGCCGCCCACGCCAGATCGCCAATGCGCTGAAAGCCGAACATGGAGTAGAAGATATAGAACGGCACCATGGGGAAATCGCTGGTGCTGTAAGAAGTCGCCGCCGCAAGCCACGCTGACATGGCGCCAGCCTCATTGATCCCCTCTTCGAGGATCTGCCCCTTGATGTCTTCCTTGTAAAACATGATCTGGTCGGCGTCATGCGGCGTGTACTTCTGGCCAACCGATGAGTAAATGCCCAGCTGACGGAACATACCCTCCATACCAAAGGTTCGCGCCTCGTCGGGGACAATGGGCACAACACGATGACCAATGGCCTTGTCTTTGGCCAGGGTAGAAAGCAGGCGAACAAATGCCATGGTGGTCGAGATGCTGCGCTTCCCACTGCCCTTGGTTTGCGCGCTAAACGCCTCTAGTCCGGGTACGGGCAGCACCTGTGCCTCGCTGCGGCGAGCCGGGATGTAACCGCCCAGTTCCTTGCGCCGTTCGCGCATGTAACGCATTTCCGGACTGTTCTCGTCAGGCTTGTAGTACGGAACCTTACTCAGGTCCTTGTCGTCGATGGGAATACCAAAGCGATCCCGGAAAGCGCGCAGGGCTCCCACGTCCAGCTTCTTGAGGGAGTGGGTTTCATTCGAGGCCTCACCCGCTTCGCCAGTTCCGTAGCCCTTCACGGTCATAGCGAGGACCACCGTCGGACGCTCAAACTGCCCCGCCGCGCGTGCATAAGCGGCATACACCTTGTACGGGTCATGGCCACCCCGGTTGAGGTACATGATGTCCTCGTCCGACAAGTCCTTTACCAGATCGAGCGTTTCGGGGTATTTGCCGAAGAAGTGCTGGCGGGTATATGCGCCACCGTTGAATTTGTAATTTTGGAGTTCACCGTCGCAAACCTCGTCCATGCGCCGCTGGAGCAAACCAGACTCATCGCGTTCAAGCAGCGGATCCCATTTGCGCCCCCAGATCACTTTGAGAACGTCCCAGCCAGCACCGCGGAACACACCTTCCAACTCCTGGATAATCTTTCCGTTACCGCGAACGGGACCGTCGAGACGCTGAAGATTGCAGTTGATGACGAAGATCAAATTGCCGAGCTTTTCACGACCCGCCAGAGAGATCGCACCGAGCGACTCAGGCTCATCGCACTCGCCGTCGCCCATGAAGCACCACACATTGCGATCCTTCTGATCAACCAGCCCACGGTCGGCCTGGTACTTCATGACTCGCGCCTGATAAATCGCCTGAATCGGCCCCAGACCCATGGAGACCGTTGGAAACTGCCAGTAGTCGGGCATGAGCCAGGGATGCGGGTACGACGACAAGCCATCGCCGTTAACTTCGCGTCGGAAGTTATCGAGCTGGTCTTCCGTCACGCGGCCCTCAAGGTACGACCGCGCATACATGCCCGGCGCAGAATGGCCCTGGTAAAAAACGAGATCGCCGGGGTGCCCGTCCTCGGTGCCGCGGAAGAAGTAATTGCAGCCGATGTCGTAGAGCGTGGCCGAAGATGAAAAGCTGCTGATATGACCGCCAAGGCCGTCGTCGTTGTCATTGGCGCGCATCACCATGGCCAGCGCGTTCCAGCGCACGAGGGAGCGGATGCGTCGCTCCATAAAGAGGTCGCCCGGCATGGGCTTCTCTTCGGCAGGGCTGATGGTGTTTCTGAACGGCGTGGTGATTGCGGGGGGCAGTCTCACGCCGGAATCGACAGCATGCTTTGCAAGCTGGAGTAAGAGGTAACGCGCCCGATCCATGCCGCCGTGGCGGACCACCGAATCTACTGCGTCCAGCCATTCCCGCGTTTCCTGCGGATCCGTATCGTCAACCATCGTGACTTGCCCCCGGATGTAGCGCCGCTTAAGCGCTTGATTATATTAAGTTTCTTTTTGGAACTGCCTCAATCGAAATTTGGCGAGTGCACCGCGCTTGCGATCATACGATGCTCATTTTTTGATCACAAGGCGTGCGCGATTGTGATTTATTAATTCCTTTTTAGAACTTAAATCCGGTTTTTAGCCAAGGCTGGCGCGATAGAAACTAGAGAGGCGCCAAATCGACCGTGAATGTCGGACGACCCTGCCTCAACTCCTCCGGCACCGTGTACACCGCATTGGCTTCTATTTTGGGAGACTCCCCGCGCGCACCAGGCGCCACGTTCAACATAGAGCGTCGATCTTCAAGGAAAGCGTCTATGTAGTAGGCCTTCCAATCTTCGTAGCTCACGGATTCGACGGCACCCGCGAGAATCTGGGATTCGTCGAAGCCCCACTCACGGAACGCGATGGCCTGCCAATAGAACTCGGCACGCTGCCCGAGATTTTCGTCGGGCTTGAGAATGTCGTTAACCAGCGCCGCCCGATGGCGCAGGAACTGCTCCTCGGTAATATCGTCCGGTACCCGGGCCAGAAATTCATCCATAGCCTGGTACACATCGGTCGCCGGGTGCGAGGGCGACTGAATTAGAAGAAGCAGGCCGGGCACATCGTATTGGGGGTAGCTAAAGCTAGAGACCACGTAGCCGAGTTGCTGCTCTGTGCGGAGCTGCTGGAAAAATCCTGAGCTAACGGCCTGGGCCGTGAGAGCGACCTTCGCACGATCGGCCCATGTTTGTCCCTTCCCCTGCAGGTACCAGGCCACGACGGCATCCGCATGATCAAGCTGCACAGTCAGTTGCAGTGGATCAGCGATATCAAGCTTAAGAATGGCCGGCGCCAGGGCCGGGTCACCCGCGCCTTCCGGCAATAGGCTTGTCAGAGAAGCACTGAGTACCTGGGGAGCATTCTCGTCGTAATTTCCATACAGCAATGCTTCCGCGCGCGCAGAATCCCAGAACGCGGCGCGATACGCGCTCAGCGAATCCACATCCATCGCCTCTAGCGCAGCGATCAAGTCCTCCTCTGGATAAGCACCACTCGAAAGTGCGCGCCTCACCTGACCGATGAGCTGCGACGTTGGCCGACGCGCCGCTGTATTTTGTAGTTCCAGCACCATCTCGCGGCGGAGCCGCTCGAAGCGCTGCGCATCGAATTCCTGGGTCGCGATGCTGCCAAGGAGCGCCTCGACAAGCATGAACTGCTTATCGTTGTAGCCGCTCACGCGCATGCTGATGCCTTGCGAGTGGCGGTAAAAATCAAAACCCAGCCCTGCGAGAAGCGCTGGATAGGTGAACTCATTCAGCGCGTCCTTTACCACACGGGTATACAGCGCCGCCGCCGCCGCATTACTGGCGGTATTGGCAGCCAGGGGCGAGCGAAAGCTCAGGTACATCGCTCCCTTGGGCACGCGGAAGTCCCTCGCCTGTCGGTACCAAATGCGCTGACGCTCTGCTTCGAGAACAATCTCAGGAACAGCGGCGGCCTCATCCGCAAGCGGTAGCAAGTCAACATCCTCTGCGATGAAGGGATTGGCCGCGGGCAATCCAAGGTCTTCACCCACCGCGCCCGTCCACTTGGACAGCAGAATCGCCTCGGGGCCCATAAGGGCATAGGGCACATCGTAGTACTGTGAGTTGCGATCTGTTGCTACTTCGGGAGCCGTCAGCACCACCTGGACGCGCTCGGGCACCAGCACCGCCAGCGCATCCTCGATGAGCTTTTCATCAAACCGCTCCATGCGGTATGGACCACTAAGAATGTCTTCATCCGCGTAGTAGTGCATCGCGTTGGTTAGATTGCTGACATAGCCGATGGGTGACATGGGTTCTCTGAAGCGGAACGCCAGTGCCGCAAGGGAAGACTGCTCATCGTAGCGCCAGGCCTCTGCGCCGGTTTCTCGCAGTAGCTCGAGGAAGGCGAACACTTCGGCAATCACCTCCTCGTAGTTCGCGACTCCTTTCTCCGTCAACGACACGGTGACGGAAAAGAGCGAACCGCCGCGCCAGTTAAGACCTGTCCCCGAAGACAGGCCGTCGGCAAGCCCCGCACTTTTTAGGGACGACAGCAGGCTGCCCTCGCCCTCGTGGCCCACAAGATTCGAAACATACGCCATGGGTTTGGCGAGGTACTCAGGGCGGTAGTCTGCGATCTGGAAACTGAGCTGCAGCGAGCGAAGGGTTCCCTGGGGCGTGATCTTTAAGAACATGGGCAGCTGCGCATCGACAAAGAGCGGCGCCTCGATTTGCTTCAGCTCAACGTTGCGATTAGGCACCGCCGCAAAATCGCCGCGCACCATCGCTTCCAGCTCGTCGAGCGGCTCGGTGCCCAATACCGCAAGGCGCATCACGTTAGCCGAGTAATGCTTGTCGTAAAACTTCAGCAGATCCTCGCGAATCGTCGCATCGGGGCGGTCCGCGAGCGTTTCAAGACTGCCCACAGAAAACTGGCTGAAAGGGTGCTCGGGGTTCATCGCAGCCTGCAGCACATCGAGGCCCCTGCGACCATCGGAGTTCAGTCCCATCTGATACTCGGCCTGC
This sequence comes from Pseudomonadota bacterium, assembly GCA_038750875.1. GTDB lineage: Bacteria > Pseudomonadota > Gammaproteobacteria > Pseudomonadales > Halieaceae > Congregibacter. The sequence goes on from JBCDGU010000013.1 coordinate 78,299, forward strand.
ACCGCGTTGCGCTCGCGATCGACGTACTCAGCGTCAAAGTTTGGAGCGATAAAGAATTGCGCGAAGCGATCAAGGGCGCCATTGAGGTGCTCGGCATCCACATCAAAGAAGTAATTGGTGTGCTCAAAGCTTGTGTAGGCATTGCGACTACCACCGTGCTCCGTGATGTACTGCTCGTACTCGGCGGGGTCGGGATACTTCTCCGTTCCCAGGAACAACATGTGCTCAAGGAAGTGAGCCAAACCAGCGCGCCCCACTGGGTTGTCGCCGCTGCCCACCTGTACATCCAGCGAGGCCGCGGCCTTTGGGGAATCCGGATTGGAAATGAGCAATGCCTTGAGGCCGTTGTCCAGCGTGACTAACCGATAGTCGAAGCGATCGTTTGGACTTTGGTCAGGCTGCGGGTCTGCCGGCTTTTCAGGCGTGGCACAGCCCGCCAGCGTGATGGTCAGGGCAATAGCGAGAGCGCGCGACAGCAGGGTCGCGACATTTCCATAGAACATGAACTACTCCGTTGTGTCGGGAATCGTGTCTGGAATCGCCGTGGCCTCTCTTTTGGGCCAGGCATAAATCACAGCTTTGATCAGTGTCGCCAGAGGGATTGCAAAGAACACGCCCCATAGCCCCCAGATACCACCGAAAAACAGCACGGCGACGATAATCGCCACCGGGTGGAGATTGACCGCTTCTGAAAACAGCAGGGGCACCAGCACATTGCCGTCCAGCACCTGGATAATCGTATAGACCACCAGCACCCAATAAAATTCCGGGGTTAGCCCCCACTGAAACAGGGCAACGGCGGCTACGGGCACCGTCACCAGGAAGGCACCGATGTAGGGGATGATGACTGACAGGCCAACAAGCAGGCCCAGTAGTGCGGCATAGCGCAGACCAAGACCCGTAAAGCTCACATAACCCACGGCCCCTACGATGATGATTTCCACCATCTTGCCGCGGGCGTAATTGGAGAACTGAACGTTCATCTCCGCCCATATTTTGTGCAGGAGCGGGCGCTTGTCCGGCAGAAATGCCACCATCCACTTCACGATCTGCTCGCGGTCCTTCAGCAGGAAAAACACGATGATCGGCACCAGCACCGCGTACACAACCACGGTGAGGAATCCGGGGATTCCCACGAGGGTACGCGTCACGATCGTCTGGCCCAGCACGGCCATCTCGCCCTGCACGCTCGATAGGGCCTGATCGATCTGCTCAAGACTGAAGAGCTCCGGGTAGCGCTCAGGTAGCACGTAAAGAAGCTCTTGACCCTGCTCGACCATACGCGGCAATTCCGCGAGCAGGCCAATAGACTGACGCCAAACCAGGGGCAAGAGGCCGAGGAGCACTGCGAAAAAGAGCCCGATGAAAACCGTGAAGGCGATGGCCAGCCCGAGCCACTCGGGCATACCCAAGCGCCGCAGCAGGTTGACCACACCCTGAACGAGGTACGCCAGCACGATGGCAGCGAGGAGCGGCGCCAGAATGTCACCAATGGTCGCGAGCAACACCAGAGACAGAGCGACAAGCACCAGCAGCAGGACCGACTCTTCCTCGAAAAGGTACCGCTCATACCATTTATTAAAGATCTCTAGCATGGTCAGACCTTGCGAATCAGGAAATGGTATTCATCGCCCAGATCCTCAGCTGCGAGGATTTCGTTGCCGCTTTGACGGGCAAAAATCTGGAAATCCTTCGCTGAACCCGGGTCCGTAGAAAGCAGTTTCAGCACCTGACCCACGTTGAGCGTATTCAAGCCCCGCTTTGCCATAAGAAGCGGCATAGGACAGCGGTGCCCACGCGCATCGACTTCCGCGTCGGCTGTGGCGGTCGATTCATCGGTAGCTGGGCTATCGGGGGCGTTGGAATTCAAGGTGGCCAATCCATGAGTTCGGCGATATGACGCATAATGGTAACGGACGGCGGCCCCATCCCCGCAACGAGCCGCCTCGTGTGCGGTAAAGCGCTGCAAAAGAGCGCCGAATATTCCCGTTTTTTGGGTCCATCAACAAAGAACAATCGTCTACTACCGTGGTCTCATGCGTATAGGGTACACGTCGCTGACGACGGACCTCGATTAGAATACTGCATGCCGATGACCACCACCACGCCAACAACCCCATTGGGCCGCTCCCAGCAGAGCGGGCGTGGTCGCGCGCGTCGCTGGGTGTCGGCGCTGCTGCTCGCGGCGCTGATCCCTGCTCTTTGCTCGACAAAGAATCTTCAGGCCGCGACCGAGGACTTGAAGCTGCCCAATCTGGGCGAGTCCAGCACCAGTCTGTTCTCGGCGGAATACGAACATCAGTTAGGCAGGGCGTGGCTGCGCATCTTTCGGAGTCAGGTAGCGACGGTCAATGACCCTCTTCTTTTTAGTTACCTGGAGAACCTGACCTTCGAGCTTGTGACGCACAGCGAGCTCCAGGATCGGCGCGTTGAGCTCGTCGTTGTCGACAATCCCACGATCAATGCCTTCGCCGTACCCGGCGGCGTGATCGGTATTCACAATGGTCTTCTGCTCCACGCGCAGACCGAAGACGAATTGGCCACCGTGATTGCGCACGAGATCGCTCACCTGTCCCAGCGTCACTTCTCGCGGCGGCAAGAGTTTGCCAAAGGGCAGCGCCCGCTGAATCTGGCGGCCATGCTCGCCGGTTTCGTGCTCATGGCGACCGCAGGCACCGATGCGGGGCTCGCGGCGCTGACTGCCGCGCAGGCTGCCGCCCAGGATTCGGCCCTGCGCTACTCGCGGGGCAATGAAGCAGAAGCAGACCGCGTTGCCATGCAGACCATCGTCGAAGCGGGTATGGACCCCTATGCCGCATCGGCCATGTTCGACCGCATGCTGCAGGCGTCGCGCTATGCAACGGGCAGTCGTGTGCCCGAGTTCCTGCGTACGCACCCGCTCTCAGAAAACCGAATTGCGGACACGCGCAACCGGGCGCGTCAGTACCCCAAAAAAATTCGACCGCTCAAACTTGATTACCAGTTGATGAGAGCACGCGTTCTCAATCAGCTATCGGATACACCCGAGGAAGCGATTCAGGCCTTCACCGGCGAACTCAGTGGCTCGCCTCGCTCAACCTCTGCAGCGCGTTACGGACTGGTGCTGGCGCTGACCGATGCGGGACGTACAGACGAGGCAGCGCTGGAGCTCGACTCGATCTGGGCGGCAAAACCAAACCAGCTCGAGTACATCATTGCTGACACCCGCATCGATATGGCCAGAAACGAGCCACACAAAGCGGTTGAAAAGCTGGCCGCGCGTCTGAAACTAAGCCCCGGCAACCACGCGCTGACCATGACCTATGCCGAGGCGCTGATGCAGGACCAACAGGCACACGTCGCTGAAGAGGTACTGGTGGAGCAAAGCAAGACACGCGGCAACGATCCCTACCTGTGGTACCTATTGGCCGAGGTGCAGGGGCTCTCGGGCAACATTCTTGGGTTGCATCAATCGCGTGCCGAGTATTTCATCCTCAACGGCATTCTCGATCAGGCCGAAAAGCAGCTTCGCTACGCGGCAGAGCTGGTGAGCAACGACTACACCACCAGCGCAAAGATCACGCAGCGACTGCGCGATGTTGGCGAAATGCGGGAGATACTGGAGGGCTAGGCCCTCTGCGGGGGCTCTCTCGGTGGCAGTACAGTTTTCGAGATTGATCGGCCCTCGATTTTTCGAGATTGCCCTGCTTTTGACTCCGGCCGGAGATTGATCCGAAGCGGATCGGCGCGGCAAGCCCCGCGCCCAGAACTCAGGCTGCTTTGCGACTGCCTGAAAACTGCAGCATCCGCGTCAGCGGTCGCATGGCGCGCTCACCCAGCGCCGGATCCACAAAAATCTCGTTGTCATCTCGCTCAAATATCTGGGCCATCTGCTCCAGTTCATTCATGGCCATCCACGGACAGTTCGCGCAACTGCGGCAGGTGGCGCCGTTGCCCGCGGTCGGCGCGATAATGAACTGCTTGTCGGGCGCCTGCTGTTGAAGCTTGTAGAAGATGCCCTGATCCGTAGCCACAATAAACTGGGGATTGGGCATCTCTTTGGCAGCGGCAATGATCTGTGAGGTCGACCCCACCCGATCCGCCATCTTGACCACACTTTCCGGCGACTCCGGGTGCACCAACACCGCTGCGTTGGGGTAAACGCGTTTCAAGTCTTCGAGGGCGCGCGCTTTGAACTCTTCGTGCACGATGCACGCACCATCCCACATCACCACATCGGCACCGGTCTCCCGGCGCACATAGTCGCCCAGGTGACGATCGGGCGCCCACAGAATCTTCTTGCCCTGATCGGCAATATGCTCGGCAACGTCCAACGCGATGCTTGAGGTTACAACCCAATCGGCCCGAGCCTTCACAGCGGCGGACGTATTGGCATACACAACCACTTCACGATCGGGGTGCTGATCGCAAAAGGCGGAGAACTCCTCCGCCGGGCAGCCAATATCCAAGGAGCAGGTTGCCTCCAACGTCGGCATCAAAACCCTTTTGTGCGGTGTCAGGATTTTCGCGGTCTCTCCCATGAAGCGAACACCCGCAACGATCAGCGTCTCGGCTGGATGATCGTGACCAAAACGAGCCATCTCCAGCGAATCAGATACACAGCCGCCCGTCTCCTCGGCCAGGGCCTGAATTTCAGGAGCCGTGTAGTAGTGCGCCACAATCACCGCATTGTTCGCGTCCAGATCCGCCTTGATCTTGTCAATCAACTCGGCCTGGCGCTCCGGTGACAGCTCACTTTGCTGCTCGTTGTCCAGATGATGCTGAACTTGCTCGCGGATCGCTTCGAGGCGATCGGAGGCAATCGTCATGGGGGAATCCGTGGGGTTTAACTGATAAAAAATGGTAGCACAGCGACGGGACTGTAACAGGTCTGAGGCCCGCCGCTATAGGCTTCTGACCCTCACAATGATAGCCTTCGTCGCTACTAAGATGTTACTTCCCGAATGACAGACGACGTCACTCAGCCCCGCCCCCGGGCTCGCATACTGGTCGCTGATGACGACGTGAACGTTCGTCTTCTGACGCGCCAGTGCCTCGAGGCCGAAAATATGATCGTCATCGATGCCGCTGACGGTCATGAGGCCCTCGATCTGTTCGTTCGCGAGCGGCCCGACCTGGTGTTTCTTGATGTAGAAATGCCCGGCATGACCGGCCTCGACGTGTGTCGTCGCATTCGTGCCCTGCCCCAGGGCGAAACCATCCCCATTATGATCGTGACAGGTTCCGATGATCGGGATTCCATCGACCAGGGATTCGAAGCGGGCGCCACCCAGTACAAAACAAAACCGGTGAACTGGTCCCTGCTGGGACGGGATGTGCAGTACATGCTGCGCGCCAGCAACGCATTCAATTCCCTGAAGCGTCAGGAGGATCGCCTCCGCTACCTCGCCTACTTCGATCCACTCACCAGCCTGCCAAACCGCAGAAGCTTTAATGAGCAGCTGGGCCGAATTCTCAAGCGTGCCCAGCGCCTTGGGAATTATGCGGCGCTCATGTTCATTGATCTCGATAACTTCAAACGCATTAACGATTCCATCGGCCACGGCCGCGGCGATCGGCTGCTCGTAGAGATTTCAAAGCGGCTCATCAACGAGCTTCGCGAAGATGATGCGATCAGTTATTTCACGGACAACGACGCTGAAGGCAACACTAATGACGGCGGCACCGAGATTGCGCGCCTTGGTGGTGATGAGTTCACGGTGGTCATTGCCGACGTGCACAGCACCGATGACGTAGAGCGCATCGCTCGCCGCATCATGCTGCGCCTGTCCGAGCCGATTCCCCTGCAAACCCATAATCCCGTGGTGACACCGAGCATCGGCATTGCCATGTACCCGCAGGATGGCGAAGAAGCCGATAGTCTTGTGCGGAACGCAGACACGGCCATGTACGCCGCGAAAGCCGATGGTCGAGCCTGCTTCCGCTTCTACAACGAAGAGATGAATGCGCGCTCTGTTGAGCAATTACAGTTAGAAGAAGATCTGCGTGAAGCCCTGCGCTGCAACCAGCTGGAAATGCGCTACCAGCCTCAGATAGAAACCCTCACCGGCAGTGTGGTGAGCCTCGAGGCACTTGTGCGTTGGCGCCACCCCGAGCGGGGCATGGTCTCACCGGCAGACTTTATCCCCGTCGCAGAGCGCACGGGCCAGATAATAGAGCTTGGCGAGTGGGTGCTCTCTGAAGTCTCAAGGCACTGCCTAGAATGGGACGACCTTGGGCTTGCGAGCTTCCGGGTGTGCGTGAACATCTCACCGCTGCAGTTTAATCAGCCTGATCTTTTGCATTACATCCGAGGGTTTCTGGACCGTTCGGGCATGGATGCAGGCCGCCTTGAGCTTGAGCTCACGGAAAGCGCCATCATGACCGATGGTGAGAACAACATTACGAAGCTCGCTCAACTGAAATCCCTCGGCCTCGATCTGGCCGTCGATGATTTTGGTACGGGTTACTCGTCGCTAAACTACCTGCGACGTTTCCCCATCAACACCCTCAAGATTGACCAGAGCTTCGTCGCCGATATGCAATCGACCGATGGTGCGGCGATCGTCGACGCCATCATCGCCCTGGCCAAGACCCTGAACATGCGCAGCATCGCCGAGGGCATCGAGACCGAAGAACAGCTTGCCTATCTGGCCGACCGTGGCTGTGACCTGATGCAGGGCTACTACTTCGACTATCCGCTCCCGGCGGACGAAGTGCCCGCAGCCGTCGCCAAGGATTTCAGTGACGCGATCCAGCAGGCGCGAGATAAGTACAGCAAGCGATGAACGTAGCCGCGCGTGCCGCTGGCCCCTTCCTTCTTTCTGTTTCAGTCCTGGCTTCCCACGCGGTTGAAGCCGAGCCCGAGCTCTTTGCCGACACTGATGCGGGGGGAAAGCTGCTGGTTATGCTGCAGTCGAAAGACCTCGCCGGGCTCGAGATCGATCTGACCGCGGCCGGCGCCGAAATCACCCACCGTCTTCCGATCATTGATGCCATCGGTGCCCGTATGAGCGAGGCGCAGTTGGAGACGGTGCTTCAGCGCAACGACAGCATCTCGCGAGTTATCGACGATCTCGCCTGGGAGCCTTCTCCTGAACTCGGCTCAAGCGACGAGTGCCCGCTTAAAAGCGCGATCGAACTGGATTGGGAAGGTTCTAATACAAGCTGGACGCTGTTCAACAAGAGCGATCATCCCATCCACCTTGCGCAGGGCGAACTTCAGTGGCCCACCCGCCTCGGAAAGTTAACCGGCGTAGCAATGGCCACCTCATCGGCTACAACCCTGAGCCATGCCCCTGGCGAAGCGGTGGATTGGCTTGCTGGCAAGACGCTGACCATCGATGCGCGCGCGACGACAGCGGTAACGTTCTCCTTTGAGCACGCACCCACCTCCGCAGCCGAGATTCAGTCGGACATGCAGCTGTCTGCGGCGCTGGACGATGACTGCGCAACAGAATTGGTACCCAGCTACCGATTCCCCCTTGCGGATAGCTACTACCCAAGCGTTAGCGGTGCCGCGGTTTTGCACAGCCATGGGTTCACCGGCCATGGAATCACCGTGGCCATACTGGATTCAGGGCTTTGGGAGGCCCCACCGTCGCTCCGTAAGAACACGCGGGGCGAAGACCGGATTCGCGCCCGCTTTGACGCCACCACCGGCACGGAGGTTAACGAAGCCCGCGACGAGAGCGGGCACGGCACGCATATGCTCAGCGTACTGGGCCGAAGCGATGCTACGACGCGCTCTGACGCCCCGTCGCCAAGCTACCGCGGTACGGCACCCGATGCCGATATCGTGGTGGTGAAAGCGTTTGGGGAATCGGGAGAAGCCGGCTTCCTGGATATCGTTCGAGGTATCCAGTGGGTGGTTGAGCACGCCGAAGCGTTGAATATTCGCGTACTCAACCTGTCCTTCGCCGCACGGCCACGGTGGCCCTACTGGGACGACCCCGTCAATCAGGCACTGATGAGAGCGTGGCAGCACGGACTATTCATTGTCGCTGCTGCAGGTAACGAGGGCCCAGACCCCATGACCGTGGGATCGCCGGGCAACCTGCCCTACCTCCTCACCGTGGGGGCCGTTACAGATTCCTGGACCGACACAAGCCGCGACGATGATTACATTCCCGACTTTTCATCCCGCGGACCGACCCCCCTTGGCCACATAAAACCCGATGTGGTCGCACTCGGCGGCCACATGACAGGCATTGTTCCACCGGGGTCTACCCTCTCAAAGGACCTGCCGGAGTATCTGCTTGCGAGCGGCGAGTTTGTGATGACCGGGACATCGCAGGCCGCTGCGCTCGTTTCGGGCCTCGCCGCGCTGATGCTTCAGATCGATCCACAAACAACGAATGATGAGCTCAAGTGCCTGCTGGTGAGCAGCGCAGAGCCGGCTATCGCCAGCGATGGACGGCTCGAATATTCGCCCTTTGTGCAAGGTAGTGGTCTGGTAAGCGTTAGAAGGGCGTTGACGATTGGCGAGCGCAGCTGCGACCAGAATAACCTCGACCTCGCGGCAGACCTTGATGGCTCGCAACGGTTTGAAGGGCCTGCAGTTTTTTCTTCTAGCGCTGCACCGACACTGCCCGATCAGCAGCTACTCATCAACGACGCTAACAGCGAAAAAGGCTTGTCGGCAAGCCGCCGCTGGGGGGCCGAAGAACACCTCAAACGACTCGCCGCACCGCCTCAAAACTCCCCCATCGACTGGGTCTCTATTTACGCCCGAGAGCAGAAAAGGCTGAAAAGTCTAGCTATTTCTACCCCCTAACCCCTACCCCAAACGGGGCAGATCGGCACCTACTTAAATAGTCCAACCACCCCTAATGTGCGCACTGAACCCGTCGGACACAAAACCGTGTTTGACGACGCTTCAGGCAGAAGCCGAAGCACTCAGTGAAATCAACTACGAAGGCAGGCGTGGTGGACATGAAAAACACGAAGAATCAAATTATCGGAATTGGCATGGCAGCAGCTCTGGTGGGAAGCGCCGGAGCAGCAGCGGTTGAGGGCCAACAAACGGACGCCCACAGGGCAGAAGTGAGGTCTGTAATCGCTAGCGGACTTGCGAACACAAACGCTGATCGCGGCGAATACGTATGGGGTCGAGCTGGGAACAGCGACTCAGCACACGCTCCAAAGGCTCAGCAAGGCAATTTCAGGTGGGCCGCAGTAGCGACTCCCGACTCTTCAGTCGCGGGCGTGAGAGATTTTTCAGATCAGACGTACGCCACGCGCAGCACCGCTGACCAGCAAGGTTTCAAGTGGGGCATCCGTAGTGCCGCTGACCAACAAGGGTTCAAGTGGGGCATCCGTAGCGCCGCTGACCAGCAAGGCTTCAAGTGGGGCATCCGTAGCGCCGCTGACCAGCAAGGCTTCAAGTGGGGCATCCGTAGC
>JBCDGU010000014.1:0-80581 GCA_038750875.1 Pseudomonadota bacterium
ACAGGGCGCCGGGCAGGCCGGTGCTGCTATCAGCAACGGTGCCCGTCAGGGTCTCGGCTGAGCCATCCCCGTTGATGGTCTGGCCCGGTCCCGCCACCGTCCCAAGCTGCTCAAAGTACTCCCGGCTCGCAGCATTGCCGGCTGTTCCACTCGTGGTCTCGTTGGTCATCACTCACTTCCTTAAATGCTTGTTATCCAGCTCTCGTGGCCCTTTAACCGGTGCCGATTGCGAGCCTTTTGTTCCATGTGCGTTCCCAGCGCACACAGCAACCCGACAGATGGGTCGCGCAATGCAAAGCAATGCGTTTCCCTGCCGCCTGGGGTTCTATAAAGAAAGCAGAAGGAATGGAGCTTTGAAACGGTGAAGTGTTTGTTTTTTAGACGGATTTAGCGCTGAGATAGATTGCTGCGACACCAAAAGTTCGGACGTATGACCCATAAGGGGTAAAGGTGTTTTGCCCGGTCGCGCGGCAGCATCGATCGTCATTGGGTTTGGGCTCCAATGGGAGCACGCACTGTGACTGCCTGTGAAAAGCGCCGGGGTATTGCGAGATGAGCCAGTGAATCGCGAGAAGATGTAAGCCGCTGTTCGCAGGCGCCGAATTTCTAGTCTTGCGGGTTCACAAACTCTTCGTATTCATCTTTGTAGTCCGCATGCCAGCGCGACAGCGGAGGTCGATTCTTGATGATGTCATCGGCGCTCCACTGCACCCGCAACTCATCTAACTCACGGGGTGACTCGTGGTCTGGGCAAATGATGTAGAAGTCACCGGCGTCGAGTCTAGGTAGCATGAAGTCGATGGTCTCCTCAGCGGTCCACGCGAAGGGCGGCTTCTCGGGGATGAAGCGCGACACCATCGGCGTGTACACGAAGCCGGGTACGAGCAAATGCGCCGAAAGCAGGCACCCATCGATCTGCGTTAATGCGTGGCTGACGCTTTCCGTGTAGGCCAGCACCCCGACTTTCGACAAGTTATAGGCATAGTTACCCGGTGGGCGGGTGATCCCCTGTTTGGACCCTGTGTTGATAATGGCTCCAGGAGCGCCGCCTTCGAGCATGGCGGGTATGAAGGCCTGGCAGCCATTGATGACCCCCCACAAGTTGACTGCCAGGGTGTCTTCCAAGGCTTCCCGATGCTCCCACGGGGCGCCGACAGGGAACCCACGGCCAGCGTTGTTCATGAGGCAATGGACAGCGCCGAACCGATCTATCGCAGCATCGCGCAGCGTCTCTACCTTCGCCAAATTGGTGACGTCGCAGTTGATGGCCAGCACACGCTCTTCGCTGGCGCCAGCAATCAGTTCTCTGGCTGCCTCTTCCAGTGACTCATCGTTTCGATCGGCGATGACAACATTCATGCCTGCATTGATATAGCGCCGCGCAGCCTCAAGGCCGAGACCGCTCGCTCCGCCGGTAATAACGGCCGTGTTTCCTTCATGACGCCAGCTCGACATTTGAAACTCCCGTTTTTTCTTATGCACGAATAGTAAGCACGCCAGCGCTCGACTGCTATAGTGGATCGCCGACCTCCAAAGCGACTTCCAACCTATGTTTCGTGTCTTTCTTCTTCTGATTGTTTTCCTCGCTAACAGCGTTTTCGCCGATGCCCTTCGCTTGTCTGAGCCCGTGCAGGTGACTGACCGATATGAGATTTTTGGTGCGCCGATGGACACCGAGGGAGCTGCCATCTCCCTGCTTGAGGCGATGAATGCGTTGGAGCAGGGAGATTCGGCAAACGTTCGGATACGCACAAAAGTGACCCAGGTATGCCAGAAGAAGGGCTGTTTTTTTATTGCGACGGAGGGTGCCCACTGGGCGCGTGTGACATTCAAGGACTATGCGTTTTTTGTGCCGACTGACTCTGCGGGCAAGACCGCAGTTCTCGAAGGTGTGCTCACCCGTCGCACGGTGAGCGAGGCTCAGCGTGCCCACTACGCCTCTGACTTAGGGGAGGATGCGGTTTCTGAGGGCGCGGCCCAGGAGTACGCAATTGAAGCCACCTCCGTGCTTCTTCCCCGAGCTTGAGGGTTTAGCACGACCCCATGAAGCAGCCCAGCTTTGAACTTCTCTATGAGCGCGCCTGCGAGCGCAAGGGTGGCGCTGACGCCGTAGAGGCAATGCTGCCCGAGAGCGCCAGCAAGGCCAAGTTGCGCCGCCTAGCATCCGATCGGTATCTGGCCGAGTTTACGCGCAAGATCTTTCAGTCTGGGTTCGTCTGGCGCGTGGTCAACAACAAGTGGCCATCCTTTGAGGAAGTGTTTTGGGGCTTTGACGTCGAGCGTCTGCTGATGATGCCCGACGATATGCTGGAGCGGAAAGCGCGGGATCCCGCGATTATCCGCAATCACTCCAAGGTCAAAACGGTGCGCGATAATGCTGGCATGATCGCTGAGACAGAGCGGCGCGAGGGAAAAAGCTTTGGCAGGTTCGTCGCCGAGTGGCCCGAGGACGACATTATTGGTCTCTGGGCGTACCTAAAGAAGCATGGCAGTCGACTAGGTGGAAACACCGGGCCTTATGCATTGCGCACCCTTGGGGTGGATACCTTCTTGCTAACGCAGGATGTCGAGGGTTTTCTGCGCAGCTACAAGATTGTCGAGGGCGGCATTAGCAGCAAAAAGTCGCTGGCAGCAACCCAGGCATTCTTTAATGACCTGCGCGAAGAGTCCGGGCGACCCCTCGGGCAGCTCAGCCGCATCGTTTCCTTTGGGTTTGGCAAAAATCATGTCGGCGTGCTCGTGCCGGAAGAAGAGTAACTGATGCCCAGCGCAGCAGTTGATGGACACGGCGCAACGATCCATGCTCGTGGAGATAGTGGTAAATACATAGATCCGTAGCGGGATGAACCTTAATTCCCGGTTTTTGAATCCGAGGACTGTTCATGAGTCTTAGCGGTAGCACAGTGAGCCCCGATCGGGGTGACGGGGTGACCCGGCGTGACTTTCTGCACGATCTAGCGGTGGCAGGTCTCGTCGCGGGAGCACCCGGTGGTCTGGCGGCGGCGGTCGGTGATACCAGTGCGACAGCCGCCGCTGCGGAGACCTACTACCCGCCGACGCGCACGGGGTTGAGGGGGTCTCACGAGGGCGCGTTCGAGGTCGCCCATGTGCTAGCGCGGGAAGGCAAGCGCTTTGACGACGGACGGGATACCGGAGAGCACTACGACCTCGTCATTGTCGGCGCAGGGATTAGCGGTTTGGCCGCTGCCTACTTTTATCGACAGAAACACGGCGTCGAAAAACGCATACTCCTTCTCGATAACCACGACGACTTTGGTGGTCACGCGAAGCGCAATGAATTCCATCAAGGCGGGTCCTTGAAGCTCGCCTGGGGCGGTACCGTCAACATCGAGTGGTGGAACTACAGCGAGGTGGGTGAGCGCCTCCTCCGCGAGCTTGGGATTGACATTGAGCGGCTGCTGTCGAACTTCACCTATGACTGGGGTGAGAGCGGTACTGGCCTCACGACGGCCACATGGTTTGACAAGGAGACCTACGGCGTAAATCGCGTCGTCAAGGGTGTTTCTGTTCAGAACATGCAGCGTGAGGCGCTGCTCGGTGCAGTACCGGAAATGCCGATCTCGGAGGGCGCCAAGGATGCTTTGTTGCACTTTCTTAGTTCTGAAGACGATGTACTGGCCGGTCGTTCCGCAGAAGAGCGTGAGCGTTTTTTGCGCAGCACCAGCTACACCGACTTCCTGCGAAAGCAATGTGGGATTCCCGAAGATGCGATACAGATATTTGATGTCGCCATGATGGGAATCTGGGGTGTGCGCACCGGGGATTTATCTGTGGCCGAATGCATCTGGTCCGGACTGCCCGGAGAGCATGTGCTGGGTGTTCCTCCGGCAAGTTTTGAGGATGAAAGTCAGGGGCCATCGGCCATGTTCCCCGATGGGAATGCTTCGATTACTCGACTGCTTGTGCGGTCACTCATCCCCCATAGCTTTCCGCAGATGGCAAAGGACGCGGATCCCTTTGACATTGTGACAGAGCAACTCGATTACTCGCAGCTCGATGCGGTCTCGAATGCGGTGCGCCTGCGCCTCAACGCCTTGGTGCTAAACGTGGCGAACGAAGAGGAGGGGGTTGCACTCACCTACCATCAAAATGGCGAGCTGCATTCTGTGCGCGCAGAGCAGTGCGTGTTGGCCTGTTACAACCGGATTGTTCCCCATATCTGTCCAACGCTACCCGAGGCGCAAAAAAATGGGCTGTCCGCATGCATCAAGCGTCCCATGGGTACCGCCAACGTTTTGCTTAAGAGTGGCAAGGCTCTGGCGAAAGCGGGTGTGAGTGGTGCATACCTGCCCAGTTCGCTCCTGCAGATGGTCAGCGTGGTCACGGGGGTCAACGCAGGCAGCTACCAGACGGAGTGGGATCCGGAGGAGCCCTGCATGTTGCATTTCTTCTTTGGGGTGCCACCGGAGAATCCCGAGGGTCTGAGCATCGTGGAGCAGTCGCAGGTCGGAAGGCTTCGGCTCCTGGCCATGGACTTTGACGACTTCGAAGATGAGATTCGCCGCGTGCTTGATGGAATCTGGGGTGAAGCCGGACTGGATGTCGACGGCGACATTCTGGCCATTACGGTGAACCGCTGGCCGCACGGCTATGCCCGAGATCTCATCGATCTTGAAGAGGAGACATGGCTGGCCTCACCGGGCCCGTATGAGATCGGTCGCAAGACCTTTGGGAATATTGCGATCGCTAACTCTGATGCCGGTGCCGATGCTTACACGCATACCGCGATCGATCAGGCGTGGCGAGCCGTTCAGGAGCTTCCTGCCAACACGTAGCCGGCGTACGCTACTTGACTCCCTGAAAGACGAATTTCTGGACGCGTCGACCCGTGCTGACTTCTGTGGTGTAGACGTTACCGTGGCTGTCGACGTCCACGCTGTGTAACCAAATGAACTGCCCGGGATAGCGGCCGTTTCGGCCTATGGCGCCCAATAGTTCGTAGGCTCTAGCGTCATAGATCCAGACCTGCCCATTCATCATGTCGGCGATGTACATGAATTTGCCATCGGGTGAGAAAGCGATATCTGAGGCGGTTCGCGTTCCGCCCGTGGATTCCTGGATCACAATGTCCTTAAAGAAGGTCGTCGCTCCATCGTTGCCTGTTTCGAAAATCTGAACGCGGTTGTTCCTTCGATCGCACACGTATATGCGGTCGTCGGGGCCGCGAACTACGCAGTGAACAATGTCTCCGAAGGTATCAGCTACTGCGTTCGCACCGCCGTCGGAGTTGCTTGAGGCCTGACTCTGGTCAAAGGCACCATCGCGGGTTTTCGCATCGGGAGATGCGCCATAGGCACCCCAGTAGCGCGTGAAGCGACCTTCACTATCGAAGCCGATAATTCTCTTGTTGATATAGCCGTCGGCGATGAGGACCTCATCGCGTCCTGGTAGCGGTGCGATGTCGGCGGGGCCACCGAGGGTGTTCTTATCGAAGTTTCCGCCGGATGCGTTGCGTAAACCGACCATCCGCACATACTCACCGACCTTAGTGAAATTCAGTGCGACGTGATCGCCATCGCCGTTGCCAGCGATCCAGACGCTGTCGCCGTCGCCTACATACAGGCCATGCACATTGGCGGGCCACTGGTTCGTACCATCAATGGTGGGAGCGTGGGATGGGCCACCCCAGGCCCTCAGCAGATCTCCATCGCTGGAAAACTGCATCACATGCGGAGCAGGTTTGCAGCATAGGGCGATTGGAGGATTCTGAGCGAGCCCCGTGTCTGAGAAACCCAGAGAGTTCGGTCGCTGGAGTATCCACACGTTGTCATCGCTATCGACAGACAATCCCGGGACCTGGCCGACCATAAGGTCGGCTGGCATGGTGGGCCATGCTGCATCAACCAGGAAGCGAGGAATGGGTCTGTCAGTAAACTGAGCGGTGTCGACGCTGACCAGTGCCGGTGCCGCGCCGGCCCATGGGCTTGCCGCCGCGCACAAGGCTGCAACCAGCAAGAGTCGAGTGCGCATAATCATCGTTTCCCGAATCGGTTTGTGTTCTAAGTGTAGCTGACGCTACAACGGAGCGGGCGCCGGCCCTCGAGCGGCGCCTACGCGGCAACAGCTAGTCAGAGCCCCAGCTTTTCACTGAAGGCTCTTCAGTAACATCGGCAACGGTGTCGCCGGCGGCAGCAGAATCGAAAGCTCTGGCGATCGCGGAGCTGCGGGCGTCCGTGACCGGTTTGTAGCGCGGATGGGTGAAAATATAGAGCTCCCCAGCTTCGAGGGCTTCAATGACCCTCGCACTGAGCTGGTCGGCCGGGATGCCGTTTTCGACGGATGCGGTACTGGCCTTCGCGACCTGCATGATGTCGGGCCCTGGGGTGATCTTCATGGGATAACGCGCAGGGCGATTGCGGTGGGAGAGGTGAATCTTTGTTTTAACAAACGCCGGTGCGAGCACAGAAACATGGATATTGCTGCTGTGCAGTTCCGCGGCCCAGGCCTCTGTCATGGCGACCACAGCGGCCTTGGTTGCTGTGTATCCCCCCGCAAACGGCACGCCGCCCATCCCCGCCATAGAAGCGACATTAATCAGCCAGGAATCTTCTCCATGAGCCTTCATTAGCGGCACCAAGGCGTTTGCGCCGTAGACAATGCCCATGAGGTTGACGTCGATGCACCAGCGCCACCCCTCGTCGTCGAGAGTTTCGATGGCGCCTACGCCTCCGCTCACGCCTGCATTGTTGACAAGCATATGAACATTGCCGAACTTCTCGGTGGCTTCTTTTGCCGTACGCTCCCAGTCCTCGCGCAGCGCCACATCCATTTCAATAGCGAGGTGGCTCACGCCGGCATCACTGAGGGCCTGCGCTGCGACTGCGAGCTGTGGTCCTTCAATGTCGGCAATGACGACATTCATGCCGCGCTCGCCCAGGGTTTTTGCGAGACTGAAGCCAATGCCATTTGCACCGCCAGAGATAACGGCAGTTTTTCCAGAGAAGTCGATCATGGTAGGGAGTGCTCTCCTGCGTGAGTGGATCGTTGTCGCGATGCGTCGCGACGGGGGTCACACTATAGAGACGCAGGGCCGGGCGTAAAAGCCCGTCGTGTTTTCCGCTCCAAAGCTAACGTACAGCGGGGAAAAGTACGCGATGCTTAGCCGGGCAATCGACGGCGCGCGAAGAGCGCTATCAAGCCTACGCCAATCAGGGCTGCAGGCGCTGGGGCGGGAACTACATTTTCCGGTGGCAGCGTTTGCCCGGTGATGAGTTCGGGGGTTACCGTGAAAACCAAGTCGGTGTAGTCGTTATCGCCATTGCCGTTTTCAAAAATGACATCCTCGAAGGCAAACAGCGTTAGATCGACGTCGTTAAAACCAGAGAATTCCATCGCGGGGTTTGAACTGACTCCTGAAAATGAAAGGAGCATGTCATCGCCTAGGGTGCCCGGGTCATCACCGTCCCGATTGGCGCGCTGGTCGGAGAATAGTTGTTCACCCTGGCCGTTGCGATTGGTCCAAAGTACAAAGCCAAGTTCCAGATCGCCTCTTACGGTCAGCTGCCGCACACTTCCAGTGGTGTTGGGATTATCGGCGTCGGCGACATCTATGGACCCGGTTTCACTCACGGGTCGCTGGACGAGATCGTCAAAAATAACGGCACCGTTATTGGGGTCCGTCGAGTCGGCGGCGAGGCGCACAGCCTGATTTTTCCAGGCACTGCTGCCTACGGTAGGGTCACTCACTTCAGAAGTTGCGAAGTAGCCGAAAACCCCGTTCAAGTCTCCTGTGTCTTCGATAAAGGTGAACGTGAGCAAAACGTCGTCTGAAGCAGTGCCGGGTGTGAGGAATGTGATCGCTGTGTTTTCGTAGCTGGGGTTATCCAGACCGGTCCTCTCGAGGAGGCCCTGAACACTGCCCGGCTGTCCTCCGTTCTGACTAGTGGTGAACGTGGGTGTACCATCCGGCTGGTAATGAATGATGCTGGCTGATGCCGGGCTGCCGCTAGACAGGGTGATTACTGACCAGCTTATCGCCGCAACGGCTCGCTTCATGAACGCAAGACGCATATGTATCCCTCTAGTCGGCTTCCGGCCTCTGCAGTAGCTCTTTGCTACTTGCAGAGCTCCCACCGGAAGCGGTTTCGCTCACTCTGGACTTGCTCGCCGCCTCTACTACTGGATATCTCGGGCAGTGCAGATTCGGTTATTTTTTGATCAATTGGTGTCTAATCGGGAAATCTAAATTAAGCTAATAAAATCAATGGGATGCTCGATACACGAAAAGCAGAGTATGAGTAAATGAAAGAGTTTGCTGAGAGATACTGAAAGAGTTGAAGTGCGCTTTGCGCCGATTGGGCATTGTGGGTCTAGGATCGCGGTGAGGCTCAATAAGTCTTTTAAAAACAGGCGCTTAACTATGCAGATGGACGGCCACGCCCATCCGCCTTTTAGCCTGATATCGCGTTGAGTGCCGCAGTGTGAATTTTCACGGGCAGTGTAGCGATGGGTTCATTCGCGACGACCGCAATCGGCATCAATACAATTGCTAGTCTAGAGCCGCGCTGCGATACCTCGCAGCGTATCGGCCATTGCCGCGCTCTGGGGAAGGGATTTCGCCAACACCGAGGCTGCCATCGTGTTGAGAACCTCGGAAAGTTCCCCGTCGGCGCTATCCTCTTTTAGCGCCTGGTCAGCAGCGGTGATCACGTCCCGTAGGGCACCCGCCATTTCTGCGCTCAGCGCTTCCGCTCGGTTCATCTGGTCCAGATATGCCAATGCGACCACAGGCTCGGCGGGCCAGGAAAACGGTAGCTGTTGCTGCGGATTGAACACCGCACCCTGATCCGCAAGGGCCGCGGCCGCGATTTCGTTCTCCGTGAGGAACTCACTGGGCTCAAGGGCAAAGACATCCATGCCCCGCGCGATCTCGGTTCCGTATATCCGACCGTCATACCAGTACGTCGACCAATAGCCGCCCAGTACAAGAACGTCTTCATGAATCGGACCCCGATCAAAGTAGGCGATCTCCACCGGATTCGAAGAGTCCGTGAAATCGATCAGCGACAGCCCCCCCTGGTACCACGCCTGAGCGAATATATCGCGGCCCGGTACGGGCACGACGGATCCGTTGTGTGCCACGCAGTTTTCCTCTTCCACCTGCGGGGCGGGAATCTTGAAGTAACTCTGAAACTCAAGCTTCCCATCGACTATGTCGTAGATCGCATCAGCTCCCCAGTCGAGCGGGTCGTAGGTGCGACATCGGGGTCGACTACCGCCGCCCCACTCATCGGTGAAGAGCACCTTGGTTCCATCGTTATTAAAGGTAGCGGAATGCCAGTATGCGAAGCCCTTGTCGCTGACTTCGTCGATGCGCACCGGATTCAGTGGGTCCGCGATATCGAAGATGATGCCATTGCCCGAGCAAGCGCCCGCCGCGATGTCGAGGGAGGGGAAGACCGTGATGTCGTGACATTGATCCGTCACTTCCGTTTCTTGCGTGTCATCGCCGTGATCACCGCCGCGCCACAGGCCCGCGATTTCGCCCGTTTCGGGATCGGCGAACACCGTTGGGCTGTGAACGACTCGCGATGCGCCGGGCTGCTCCACGGGAATCTCGATCACGTCGATCCGGAACAACGCGGTTCGGCTGTCGCCGGGCGATTCATCGTAGCAGCCCGCGAGTTCCTCCGTATCACGGACGGAGGACGTGCCGGAGTTGTACACCACGATGCGTTCATCGTTCGCATCAACCACTGAATGGGTATGAGAGCCGCGGCAGGTTTGCACCTGACCTACCTGACGGACCTGCTGCAGGTCGCTAATGTCGAAGATGCGTAGGCCACGGAAGCGATCTTCACTCACGTCTTCGGTGATGCCCTGACGGCCACAATCGACGCGGCCACGGGTTTGTTCAACGGACATGATGAGCAGGTCGCCCACGATAGACACGTCGCCCTGACCACCGGGGCAAACCACGGAACTGAAGAGCTCGGGTACGCCATCTTCCATCAGTTTGTAAACGTTGAAACCGTGGTAACTGCCGGCGACAAGTACGTCATCAGCAAACGCCATATCCGTGTTCGAGAAGCTCAGCAGCGGAGAGCGTTCGCCCCATTCCGTGTCGTCGTTGCTTTGGTCGTCGTCTTCTCGATCAGCTTCCGCTTCAACGTCTGCCTCGGCGTCCTCTTCTTCTTCGTCTTGCGGCTTGATGGGCGGCAAGCCTGCAGGATTTGCAGGATCGTAAAAACCAGCGGGCTTGGGAAGCGAGGCTACCAGTCTCAGGTTGCTGACGGCCTCCTCAGCATCGGTAAACCCTGCTTGCAGGCCCGCGCGTGGGTCGCTGGAAAGACCGACAAGAAGCACGTGCATTTGCTCAATCTCTGAGGTCTGGTCTTCGACGATGTCTGTTGTGAAGTCGAGCAGCACGGGGTCGTACGCCGACCCCGGTTGTTCGAGCAGGTCGTCGACCATGGTGATCGCGCCCTCGTGGTGGGCAATCATCAGGGTCAAAAAGAGACGATCGAACGCCGTGTCCTCAGCCTTGGCCAGTTCTGTCATCTGCTCCGGTGTCGCCATACCGGCCATGTCGTGAGACATATGCATCGCGTGATGCGCGGTCGGATCGGGTGCCGCCTCGCCGCGCTCGGCGAGCCACTCCTGCATGAACTTTATCTCGTCCGCCTGGGAGGCATCGATGCGCCCCGCAATCTCAACGAGTTCCGGCGTATTGGTGCGCTTGCCGACCAGCGCCGCCATCTGCACTGCCTGGTTATGATGGGGAATCATGTCCTGCATGAAGCGCACATCGTCGGGGGAGTAGCTGCTCTTTGCGATCACCGAAGCCTCGTCCACAGAGAGCTGCTTCACGCCATCGCCCGGCGCGCCGGGCTGCATGATTGGGACCTGTGCATTCAAGGCGATTGAAAAAACGCAGATTGCGCTGCTCAGCGCAAGGACAGCGGGAACACGGATCACAGATCGATCTCCAGCAAAGGTATGGCCTGAGACGATAGCATAGGCTCGGCTAGTCTCTACCTGCTCCTGGGCTGGGTTTTTGGAACACGCCTTCAATGGCTACTGCCCAGAAAATGAGCAAAAGACCACCGTTGCCTCCGCGAAGCAGATCACGGCGTACGGCGCCTGCATCGCGAAGGGGATCGTTACCAGAGTCTGTTCGACGAGGTTCGTTATAGGCTGGCCAGAGCGCATCTGCTGGGCACCCTACGGCCGATCTCCGAGACCGCAAGCAATGTGGTTTTCAGCGACACCACAAACTTCCGATGCGCGTTCAAACGTTGGTTCGGTAGCAGGCCATCTGAGTTGCGCACACGGTCCTGCCGCTAGGCATGCGAGCTGATCACCGCCTTAGGCGTGGATGTCGATGATGCATCGTTGGAGTGGGAGTGGATGACTAATGCGTGAAACGCCTCTTCCCCAATGTTCTTTTGTAGTACTCGCCATACCCCCAAGCACTAGGCTCGGCGGGAGTAAGCAACGCCGAACCGACAACACCTACACATATAACCCGAGAACCCGAAGCTTCGGCTCGACCGTCCGCCCCTCAAACTACCAGGCTAGGCGGAAGAACTCGCGATAACTCTCTGGATTCTCAGCCGTGTGCCCCTCTGCAACGACCTTTATGTTGATGTTTCGCTGACGGGCCTTCTCTGCAAAGTCATCCAGAATCTCCACGACATCCTGATCGAGAAAGCGTGTACTGCGCACGTCCAAGACGACCGAAGAACCCGCTTCCAGTTCGTCAAGTTCAAGTAGGATTGCCGCCTTGTTAAAGAAGGTCACCTCTTCCGCCAGCGTCATCTTGATCTCGCCATTCTCTTCCTCTCTATGCAGAAAGTGGGAGTTCTTAAAGCTCTCGCGAAGAATCACAACCACGCTCACCGCGAGTCCCATGAAGATACCCAGGAGGAGATCTGTGAAAACTATACCCAGAACAGTCACGATAAACGGCACAAACTGTGTCCAGCCTAAAGAGTACATTTGCTTAAACAAGCTGGGCTTTGCCAGTTTATAACCGACCACGAACAGGATGGCTGCGAGAACCGACAACGGAATCATGTTGAGTAACCCGGGCACGACAAGCACGAACACCAGTAGCAGCACACCGTGGAGGATTGCGGATAGTTTAGTCGCGGCGCCGGATTGAATATTGGCCGAACTGCGAACGATGACCTGCGTAACCGGAAGGCCCCCAATACACCCGGATAGTACATTCCCGGCCCCTTGCGCCAGCAACTCCCGGGTGGTGGGCGTCACTCGCTTTTGATCATCGAGCTTGTCAGTAGCCTCGACACACAGCAGTGTTTCCAGGCTAGCGACTACCGCAATTGTTACGGCCATGATCCAAACGCTTGCTTGGCTGATCGCTGAAAAGTCAGGAAACGCGAGAAGCTCCGTCACATTGCTGGTGATCGGTACGTTCACCAAATGCTCTGCCGATATACCGAGCCCCTCGCTGCCGCGGGTGACCAGGAAGTAGACAATGCCCGCGACAACGGCAACCAACGGTCCCTGAATAAGCTGGAAAACTCTCGCACGTTTGGTCAACACCATCTCCCAAAGCAGCAAAATCGCCATCGCCAGACAGGCGATCAAGGTCGCTCCCAAGCTAATGTTGTCGATCGTACTGAAGAGCGCGGAGAAGGTATTTTCTCCGTCCACCTGAAAGAACGCGAAGTCGCCTTCCGGGTCGGTGTCATAACCAAAAAAGTGAGGAATCTGCTTCAGGACGATGATAATTCCGATGCCGGTTAGCATCCCCTTAATCACCGACGAGGGGAAATAGTAGCCAATGACGCCCGCCTTCAAGACACCCAAACCGAGTTGGATAAATCCAGCAAGAACCACGCAAACGAGGAAATTTTCGTAACCTCCTACCTGCGTGATACCAGCGAGTACAATGGCTGCCAGGCCTGCAGCCGGGCCGGATACGCCAACCTGCGAGCCGCTCAAACTACCGACAACGATACCGCCAACAATCCCCGCGATAAGGCCCGAAATGAGCGGCGCGCCGCTGGCAAGCGCAATACCCAAACAGAGAGGTACGGCGACAAAGAACACGACGATACTCGCGGGTAAGTCGCTTTTTAAGTTGCTGAACATTTGATGGCTCCGTACCTCTCCCCGAAGGGTGGAACCTGGCGACCGCCAGGCAAATCGATGAGTAAGCGAAAGAGCTAGAGAGCTACGGCCGCTTTATGCAAGGCCATAGCTCAACGAGCTACGGGGTGGCTAGCGCCCTACGGTTGGTAGGGCAATGAGGAATGGTGGAGTACGATGCGGAGTACGCCGGCTTCGTCTTTTTTGTAACCCCAGCTTTTGTCCACTTTGGTCACGTTTCCGTCTTTGTCGGTGAATGTTACCCAACCCATCCACATCGCGACGTCTCCCTCAATGAAGCTTGCGGAGGTTTCAGAGACCACGGATCGCCAACTCTTCAAGCCAAAACCGCCGTCGCCCGGGTACGCGTCGTTGTGGCCGACAAAGTACGACAAAGCGCCCTCTCGGGTTGGCCGAAAGGTCTGTTCGCCGCTGGCTAACGTTGGTTTAAACAGAACGGGACCGAGGTTATAGCCGTAAGCGCCGTCAAGCGCATCGTTTGCAAGCTTGGTGGCCGCCTCGATACCTTCCTCGTCGAAGGCGGTTGAGATGCCTACTAGGGCATCACCCCAAATTTGACGCGCCTCAGACAGTTCCTGTTCGGTGATCGTGGACATTCTATTTCTCCTTGCTAGTTAATTGCGCTGCGGTGTTACCCAAGTAAAAGCGGCCGTACTGTCGCCCGCTGCCGAAACTGATGTGGATGTCTGGCACGCAGCCGTGCTCACTTGGAAGGCGATGCTTCTCAAGAGACGGTGCCATTTAACTGGGTTTGCGTTCTTGCGACTAGGTACATACGGATCGCAAAAAGATCTGGTTCGACTTTGAGTTAAGGTTACACCGATTAGCCATCGCCGGGGCGGTTATCGGACACCTAAAGACCCTATGCTGAGTAGGCGTACTCGCTGAGCCCGCGGCCGACAAATCGCAGCAGACGCTTTACTGGATTTGCGGCGCTACCAACGTTTCCATCTCTTGACCCCGCTGCTAGCTAGCCGGAGTTCTACGCGTCCTCTGGGCATGTGATCAAACTCAACCCCTCTTAAAAGAGGGGCCACCGATTGGGTGACCCTTCTAATAATTGGTGGAGGCGGCGGGAGTTGCGCCTTCGTCGGCCTTGCGGCCGTCTTGGCAGACCTCGCTGCGCTCGGCCACCCGCGCCCTTTGGGCCCGGATTCAGTCTTTCACCAGTCACAGCAAACGAAAAAAGGGGCGACTCTTGCGGGCCACCCATTGGGTCAGACGTCTATTCACTGGGGTAGGCGGCGGGAGTTGCGCCTTCGTCGGCCTTGCGGCCGTCTTGACAGACCTCGCTTCGCTCGGCCACCCGCGCCCTTTGGGCGCGGATTCAGCATCTTGCCAGACCCGTCAAACGCAAAAGGGGCAGCCCTTTCGGGCCACCCCTTTTTCGTTTGGTGGAGGCGGCGGGAGTTGAACCCGCGTCCGCCAGCACTCTGCCATTGGCTCTACATGCTTAGCTTCCGTTAATTAGTTTGACCGAAAGCAGCCCAACGGTCAGGACGCAATCAGCGAGCCTCGAAGTTTGTTTAACAGCTCAGTCCGAGACATACCTCGCTGCGATCCAGTTCTATATGACAGTCAGTAGCGCGGGGCTGGCACCTTGCTAGAGACCGCTAACGGGGTTTATGCCGCTAGAGCGTAGTTGTCGTCGTTGGCAACTATAAGTTAACAGCTTTGGATTAACGTGATTGGCTGCCATCACGGCATGCACCGCAGGTTTCGTTACCGTCGTCGAATCCGTAACGCCCCCAAATCGGACCGCATATACTACCACATCGGTCTGCTTCACTCTGCTTTGGGCTAGCTACGCTGTCTTTAGATATGCGGGCGCAGCGGCAAACAACAAGAAAATATCGGGGCATTTATGGAAGACGTTGGATTGAACGGGTTAGCGGTGGTGGCCGCTGCGGTACTGGGTTTCGTCATCGGTGGTGTTTGGTACACACCGCTTCTGCTCGGAAAAGTCTGGATGCGTGAAGCCGGCCTCACGGAAGAGCAAATCAACGGCGGCAATCCTGCGGCCACGTTTGGAGCCGCATTTGTTGCTCTGCTGATTATGAGTTTCTGTTTGGCGAGCTTTATTCATTCGCCGGGGGCCGCGTCGATGGAGGGTTTCCATAATCTATCCCAACAGGGTGCCTTCTACGGCATGCTCACAGGCCTCGGTTGGATCACCATGGCTTTCGTGGTGAACGACCGTTTTGAGCAGAGAAGCTGGAAGCTTACCGCCGTAAACTCGGGCTACTGGATTGTTACGATGACCGCGATGGGTGGTGTGCTGGGGGCTTGGCGCTAGAAACCGCTGTTGGTCGCCAGGTACTCGAGTTCGTCCGCGGTGTTTTTGCGACCCAGTGCTGCATTCCGCCCCGGGTAGCGCCCAAACTGCGCAATCACTTTCATATGAGCATGTTCATAACGGAGCGGCTCGGGCCGGCCTAGTGCTTCAAACAGCCGAACGGCCTCTTTGTGCACGGTCAGGGATTCTGAGTGCATGTAGGGCATGTAGCTAAAGTAGCGCTGGTCACCGTTCATCTTGAGATGCGCGCCGCTTGAGACCGCTTCCTGCGCAAGTACGAGCGCGACTCCATCGGCAGCAAATGCACGAGCGCTGTCTCGAAAGAGATTTCTGGAAAACTGGTCCAGCACGATGATCTCAGCACAGCGCCCGTCAGGTGTGGTTCTCCACTCCCAGCACTCGCCGCGAACGGCAGCTTCAAGGGTAGGAAGAAAACGCTCTCGACAGACTTCGTCGAAGGCCGCGGATTTCTTAAACCAGCGTTTGGGGCCCGCCTCCTCGAACCAGAAGTCGAGCACATCCTGATAACGTTGCATGGCGGCAGTGTAGCCCTCGCGTGCGCACGAGAGCTATAGAGCCTAAGTTTCAGCCGACGAAGGCGCGCTCGATCACGTAGTCACCTTGAGTTCCCTGGTTGGGAGACACCTCAAAGCCGAACTCATCGAGTTGCTTGGAAATGTCCTCAAGCATTGCGATGCTGCCGCAGATCATGGCGCGATCCTGTGATGGATCCAGCTCGGGCAAACCGAGTTCCTTCTGAATATTGCCGGCAATCAGGTGATCGGTGATGCGGCCCTGATTGCGGAACGGCTCGCGAGTTACGGTAGGGAAGTACACGAATTTCTCGCGGATTTCCTCCCCCAGGTATTCGTCTTGCTGAAGCTGGGAGGTGAGGTAGTCCTCGTAAGCGAGATCGGACACCCGGCGCACGCCGTGCACCAGCACAACCTTGTCGAATTTCTCGTAGGCGTCGGGATCACGAATGATGGCCATGAAAGGCGCGAGGCCCGTACCCGTTGCAAACAGGTACAGATTGCGGCCCGGCCGAAGATCAGTAAGGACCAGCGAGCCTACGGGCTTCTTACCCAGAAGCACCTCATCACCTACCTTGATGTGCTGCAGGCGTGAGGTGAGTGGGCCATCCTCAACTTTGATGCTCAGGAACTCGAGCTCGTCGTCGTAGTTGGTGCTGGCAATACTGTAGGCACGCAAGAGCGGTTTGTTCTCGACCTGCAGACCAACCATGGTGAAATGTCCGTTCTCAAATCGGAAACCAGGGTCGCGTTCTGTCTTAAAGCTGAAAAGCCGATCGTTCCAATGTTTGACTTCAGTAACTTTGGCGGGGGTTACCGCTGCCATATGTATCCTCTCTCAGTTTCTGTGCCGCTTGCGGCTGTTTCGAAGAAGCAATGTCCTGGGGGGCGCATTCTGATGATCTGACTCCGCGGCTGCAAGAAATTGCGTAGTTCTGTAAAGAATTGTTTTTCCTATCTTTATTACCAAAAGACGCCGCAGTTCATCGCCTGCGCAAAACAGTAATGATAATTATTATCATTAAAAGCGCCAGAATCTGCAACAGCAACGAGTCCCTGCGTAACCCCAGGTTTCGCGTGATCAACGCAATAGAAGTCTGCTCTGCCTCGCTTGAGCTGGTACCCAATACGGATCTCAGCCCGCCCGGCGGTCACAAGGAACCGCATGTATCGCTGTGGTGTGCTGGACGATAGACGTCACCAGCCCATAGACTCTGGCATCGTTTTGCTTTGGGGGAAGCTCAATGACCTACGATCTAAAAATAACGGGTGGGCTGGTTTTCGACGGAGAAGGCAGCGAGCCTCGCGAGGCCGATGTCGCCATCAGAAATGGCGTTATCGTCGCCGTTGGTGACTGTCCGGAAGAGGCTCGCGAGACCATTTGTGCGGCTGGACACATCGTGACACCCGGCTTTATCGATCTGCATACCCACTACGACGGCCAGGTATCCTGGGATGCTGGCATGCAGCCCAGCGTCAATCACGGTGTCAGCACTGTCGTCATGGGCAGTTGCGGCGTTGGCTTTGCTCCCGTACGACCCGACGACCGGGAAAAGCTCATCCGTTTGATGGAGGGGGTGGAAGATATCCCGGGTATTGCCCTCACCGAAGGTTTGACCTGGGACTGGGAGACGCTTCCGGAGTATATGGACGCGCTTGATGCTAAACCCCATAGCATCGATTTCGCAGTTCAGGTTACCCATGACCCCCTGCGTGTCTATGTCATGGGCGATCGAGCGGTCCACAACGAGCAGGCGACCTCTGCCGACATCGCAGAGATGAAACGGCTTACACGAGAAGCCATGGAGGCCGGCGCCATTGGTTTCTCTACAGGTCGTTCCGATATTCACCGCAGCGCCGATGGCGACTGGACGCCTTCCTCCGAGGCAACTGTTGAGGAACTGGCAGGTATCGCAAGCGCCTTTGACGGCCTCTCCCATGGTGTACTTCAGGCTGTGAATGACTTTGATCTGGAGCGAGAGGGCGATGCGTTCGACAAGGAGTTCGACATCCTTGAGGCGATGGCTCACAGCGGCGGCGGCCGCCCATTCTCGCTATCTCTTATGCAGCGAGACTTTGCCCCAGACCAGTGGCGACGGATCATTGATCGAGCTGAAAAGGCAGAGGCCAAAGGCACCCGCATGCGTCTACAGACGGCGCCGAGAGGTATCGGCGTGATTACCGGCCTGCAGTGCACCTTTCATCCGTTCATCGGCTTCCCGAGCTACAAAGCCATCTGCAAGCTGCCTTTCCATCAGCGCGTAGCGCGCATGAAAGATCCTGATTTCAAAGCGCAGCTGCTAACGGAGACATCGGAAACCCTCGCGGGCGACGGAACACCGGTACCGCCCATCGTGGATGCGCTCATGGCCGCCATGGATTACGTGGCGAGCAAAACCTTCCTCCTGGGCGACAACCCGGAATATGAGCAAACGGCGGAAACCTCGGTCTTACACATGGCTCAGCAACGTGGCGTGAGCGCGCTGGAGCAGATCTACGACTTATTGCTTGAGGAGGATGGCAAGGCGCTGCTTTATTTCCCGATCTACAACTATACGGAAATGAACTTCGACAACGTTTACACGATGATGACCCATCCTCAGGCCATCATGGGATTGTCAGATGGTGGTGCCCATGTGGGCACCATTTGCGACTCGAGCTTTCCAACGTATTTGCTGACCTACTGGTCGCGGGATCGCAAACAGGGTGACAAGCTTGCCCTGGGCGAGGCAATCCGGCGGCTGACATCTGACGTTGCGGACTATTGCGGCATGGGAGATCGCGGACGGATCAAAGTGGGCCTCAAAGCTAATCTCAATGTGATCGATTACGACAAGCTTCGACTTTATGCACCGCGGATGGTGCAGGATTTGCCCGCCGGTGGTCAGCGCCTTTTGCAGGATGCCGCGGGTTATCGGGCTGTGATTGTTGCGGGTGAAGTGGTGCTTCGCGACGACATGCTCACGGGGGCAAATCCGGGTCGGCTGTACCGGTCAGGTCAGCTGGCCCTTGAAAGTGCGGCCTGACGGACAGATCACGGTCGCATCCGTGTATTCTTACCATGAGGGTTTCTCAGGGAATCCGTATCGAATCGTTTTTTGCGACCACCCACTCAAAGGGTGAGACGGTAGTCGCCTACTGGCCGGCAAACGGCCTCACACTCACTCTAAAGAGAGAAACAATGATGAGAAAAGTCCAACTGCTGTTGAGTTCAGTTCTTTTGGCCGTGCTCGCCCTGGCGCCCCTGGCTCACGCAGGCGACACGCTGGATCGCGTGGTGGAAAACAAGACGCTGGTGGTGGGTATGTCGGCCGATCAGCCTCCCATGAATGCTATGAATCGTCAGGGTGGGTACATGGGCTTTGACGTCGATCTGGCAAACGCCCTGGCCAATGCGATGCGCGCTGATCTGCGCATTGAGCAGATGCCCTTTGGCGATCTCATGGAGGCCCTGGATGAGGGCAAGATCGACATGATTATCTCCGGGATGGCCATCACGCCCGAACGGAGCAAGATCGCTTCTTTTATTGGTCCCTACATGATGAGCGGAAAGTCCATTCTGGCAACGCGTGAGGCGATCCAGCAGTTTGCGGCTGGCGATCTTTCTTCCAAGGATGTAAAGCTGGCTGCCCTGAAAAACTCCACCAGTGCCACGTTTGTTCTTGAAGCGGCGCCAAATGCCACGCTGGTTGAAGTAGAGGACTATGCCGAAGCCATTGCGATGGTTCGCACGGGCGCTGCGGCTGGCATGGTGGCCGATGAGCCTACGTGCAAGCTCGCCGTATTGCGAGACCCTGATTCTGGTCTCGTGACGTTGGATAAGCCGCTGACCGTCGAGCCGTTCGGCATTGCCATTGATGCCGACGACGGTGAATTTCTTAACCTCGTTCAAAACTATGTGAAGGCTTACGAGCGCACCGGTCTACTGAATGGTCTGCGCAAAAAGTGGCTGGAAAGCAGCAGCTGGGTTGCAGCACTCCCCTAAGCTGACCTCCAACCCCATGTATCCAGAGCCCGGGTGTGCTGCGCCCGGGCTTTTTTTGTCGCCGATGAAGGTATCGTTCGGAGAAACTGCGACGCTCCGGGTCGAGCGCCTATCGTTACGTGACGGCTATCCGCGCTAAAACGCCGGTTCTAAGCACAGGGCTCCTGCGGCGGAACTGATCGCGGGAGCGCTAACGAGGTCGGGTCCAGAGGGTAAGGGCCAGCGCTGATACAGACTGCGGATCGGTTGCTTTGACTTAGTCCCCGTCTGAGAAGTTGGTGCCCAGATCTACGCCAATGGCGTCGGGTATCTCCCGTTTAAAGTTGCCATCTAGCTCTCCAAGGCGTACTTCAAGTAAAACAGGGTCACTTAGCTCAATGGCTTCGCGGATGGCGATGAGATTGGTCCGCGCAATGTCTACGGCGGTGCCATCCCCCTGGGCGATGAGGAGATCGGCGAGAGACACGGTGGATCCGGCGCCGCCTTCGAGGAAGGCCTCTGCGCTGTCAACGGATCGGGCAACCGCGTCCCAGCTACTCTCCGCCAGCTGCGCTACGCGGGTGACAACGGCGCGGTCTTGAAGATGTACGAGGTGATCCTGAATACCCAGGATCAGAATAACAATGGGCGACTTCCCATTGCTGGGGTCGGCATCA
Source organism: Pseudomonadota bacterium (assembly GCA_038750875.1). GTDB lineage: Bacteria > Pseudomonadota > Gammaproteobacteria > Pseudomonadales > Halieaceae > Congregibacter. Next base: position 20,572 of record JBCDGU010000014.1, read on the forward strand.
CCCAGGTCGAGGGGCTCAAGTGCATCTGCGGTGAATATCGTCTCAAAGGACTGTCCACTATCCCCATAACTCTGAAGCCAGCCTGACTCCACGGCGGCAGCGCGTCCGGATAGAGAAGCCAGTAGCCCCTGCGCGATTTCGCACTTGCGCGGTGAGTTGTTGAATTCGGCCGTTATCGATGCGGCGTCGCGAGCTTGCTCGCCTGTGGCGGTCTCAAAAAGAGCAATCTCCAGTGCCAGGAGGCCGACCCGCTGGAAGTTCTTGCCATCGAAATAGGCCTTGTCGAGCGTCGTGGACGATGAAATGTCGCTGGCAATTTCGGCGCGCACCGTTTCCGAGTAGTCCGTGCCGCGCTGGCGATAGCTGTCGATGAACAAGTATTCGGGGAAGAAAATGTCGTCTTCCAGCGGCCCAAAAACAAAGTTCGCGAGGTACGACCAGCTGTTATACAGCGTACGCCACTGATCCTGCAGATCCGTGATCGTGGTGGCGCCGGACGCGCAGAAACTGTCCGTAAGCGAGGACAGAGAATCCGTTTGGGTCTTGAAGTCGTCCACGGCCACCAACACAACGCGCTCGACGATTTGCCGATGGACTGTTTCCAGATCGGTAGCACTGGGATCGGGATCCGGGTCCGGATCGGGGTCCGGGTCCGGGTCGGGATCTGGATCAGGGTCGGGATTACTACCGCCATTGTTGACCTGACCGATCTTAACGGGCTCATCAGCCGGAAGCACAGGCACGTCGATGACCGAGTTGACGCTCCAAAGAACGGCCACTACAGCCATCACCAACGTGATTTTTCCGGTAAAGCTACCCAGAATGGCGTTGAACATTATTGACCTCGAAAATCTTTATACCGTCGCACTGGCAGCAGCGCGCGGGGCGATCTCAACGTGATTGTCCCAGCCAAGGCCAGGGGTGTGAAAGCGGGTATCCGCGACCTCGGAGGCGTCGCCGCCTTCAATGATACGTCCCTGCCCCTGAGAGTTGGTCAGCAGGAAGCGATCAGTTTGGGGAATAGTACCTATCCCGCACACATCGTGAAGGATGTGAAAGCCCTGGAAGGTACCAGCCTTCAGGTCAGCGGTAATCACGAGGTCCCCCCTAGGGCTTGAGAACGCCGCGTGCTGCCCCGTCGAGCTGATTTGGACGCTTCCAATATAGTCGTCGCAGGCGGCGTTCACTGCATCGGGTATGGCGAGGGGACGAATACCCTCTCCCCGACGATGACGAGCCACCAGCGGGGCCGCCTCGCCATGATCCTTGGGTAACCGCTGAAACTGCATGCCCAGGGCAACGAAGCCGCTCTTACTGACATCAAGGTGGCGAATGCTTGCCCGGGGATGTGGACTTGGGGCCGTTTCGATTACGGCGCCCGAGTCCGTATCAAGGTAGCTCAGATTGGACGCCATGGTGTCCAGATTGAGTACTTCTCGCCCGGACTCCGGGCGCGTTAGCAATCCGCCGTTGGCGATCGCTAGGGTCCGATCATCCGGCATCCAAACGAGTTCATGAGGCCCTATGCCACCCGAGTCCCACTCGTCGAGTAACGTGAATCCGTCAGTCTCGCGCACACAGATCAACCCTCTGCCAGAGGTGATCTCACCCTCACAGGAATAAAGCAGCTTGCCGTCAGCGCTGAACACCCCATGGCCAAAGGCTTGCCGGTCCTTCCCGAGATGAAACGCGCTGTCTACCGCGCCATTCTCGAGATCGACGCGTAGAGCCTTAAAGCCCGGGCGGCGGGCAAACATGAGCAGCGTGCTGGGATCGCTGGGATGCTGTACGACGCCATGGCCACGAAAATCGGCGTCAAACACCCTAACAGTCGGTTCGGCGTGCCTGCCATCGAACTCGGCGGTCAGAAGGGTGGTCCCGCCATCATTGAGGCGCCGTCCAGCGGATAGCAGGCGCAACGGCCCCACGGTCTGCTGTGGGAGAGCAGCGCTACTGACACCCACGCCGCCCAGCGCCGCGCCCAGGGCGGTGGCTAATTGATGGCAAAAGTGTCTTCGGGTCAGAGGACTCATAAAGATTCAATGAATGCGATCAGCGCAGTGCGTTTTTGTACGTTGAGCCCGACAAAACGGTCTCGTGAATTTTGCGCCTCTCCGCCGTGCCACAGGATCGCCTCTTCGACGCTTCCTGCACGACCATCGTGAAGAAAGTGGGCACTGCCGTTGATCAATTTGCTCGCACCAATGCCCCATAAGGGCGACGTGCGCCACTCACGGCCTGTGGCGTCGAAATCCGCACGATGGTCAGCGAGCGCCTCTCCCATGTCGTGCAAAAGATAATCTGAAAAGGGCCAGATTTCCTGATGAGCAAGGTGCGGGTACTCCGTTGAGGCGCCCGTTGTCATGTTGGGACGGTGGCATTGGGCGCATCCTGTCGCCACAAACAGCTCAGAGCCTTCGTTATGCGCCGCCTCCTCAAGCATGCGGGCTGCAGGTACGGCACTGTTCGCCAGAAAGTCGACGACGAGCTGCAGTAAAGACTCGGGGAGTTCCACGCCTTCCTCATCGGGGCCTGATGGTGCCCTTATGCAGCGTGCCTGTTGGGCCGTGCAGGTTTCCCGAGGAAAGAGGGGGTTCGTAATACCGAGGTCGTTTACGAAGGCGCCAGCGACGGTGTGCCTTAGATTCGCCGAGTTCGCCTTCCAGCCAAAGCGTCCGGGTACCAGCGTCGACGATTCCGGGTCCCATACCTGGTTGCGCCGGCCACTGATGCCGTCCTCGTTTTTATCCATTGGATCAGCCCATGCATCCAGTGACTCCTCGCGCACTAGCGCCACAAGGCCAACGCCATGAACGACGGGCGCATTCCGCAGGGCAGTGAGGGTATCCGCGGCGAGAGGACCATAGCCGAGCTCGCGAAGCTCAATAGTGGGCTTGCGAAGCTCGACGGTTCGTCCGTCTGGGTAGGCAAAGGATTCGCGCGTCCAGGTTACATAGACCTTTGCCTCCGCAGGGGGTTCGGCGTCTGCGCCAGGTCCTACGGCCTCGGGCGACAAACCCAACTGATCGGCCAGAGAAATGGATTGAATCTGGATCTGATCGCCGTACGCGGGGTCCGGGACGACGCTTTCATGAGGGGTCCGCTCACCACTCTGGCGGGCGAGCCTCACCACGGCGCTACCCACGAGCTGCCCCTCGCTGGCGATGTGACCGCGCCCACCGTTGATATGACACCGTAGACAGCTGCGCACGTTGTAAAGAGGCCCAAGGCCATCGCGAGCTGTGGTGGTGGTGGGCGCCTTGATCCAAGGTTGATTGGCCAGAGCGCGGCCGGCGTTAAATTCCGGGATCTTAGGCCGGGGCAGGGCGGGAGAAACGGCGATGGAACTGGGTGCTTGAGACAGAGGCTGGGTTGAGCCGCCGCCGGATAACCAGCCCTGAGCTGGCATCGATGGGCCCGTTGGAGTCTCGGCCGCCACCGTCGCACACCACGTGGCCAACACGATGAGCGTTAGCCCGAGGGCAAAGCATGCTGTGTATCCCCGACGACGTCGCGCGAGGCCTTCCGGTGCCGCCATGAAACTTCTGTAAATCCTCAGCCAAAAAGAAAGGGGCTGACATAGCCAGCCCCTTACTATTGCTTGATGCCCCCTTGGCTCAAAGTGAGCCTCGGGGCACCGTCAAGGGAGTTGCTTAGCCACACTCCTCCGTTGGGTTGGTGGTGTCGCACTCGCTTGCGTCATCGTCAACCACGTCTTCCGCAATCTCAAGGGCTTCGGCGAGATTAGCGATTTCCGTTGATTGCCCGTTCAGAGCCAGGATAGACGTGAACATGGGGTTGGTCTCGTTCAGATTCGCCGTCTGAATCAGCACGTCTACGGGGCTACCGGCACGAGCCGACGCATCGATGGTACCGACCGCCGTCGTGGTCTCCTGGATCGCTGTATCGAGGGCTGCTGCCACGGTCGCCACGTCGCCACCCAGGTCACGGGCGAGATCGTCGAAGCCGTAACCGGATACGGCGCGGTCTGTGTTGTCGCCAGCACCATCAGCACCATCGAGATCCGCATCATAGCCGCTATAATCGCCGTAGAAGCTGTTCGAAATACCCTCGGCGTTCAGCAAAATGTCACGGTGCGTGTTGTCCGCGAAACAGGAATGCTCGTCTTCCTGGGAGTTCGCGCTGAAGGAAATCTGCATGCGTTCGCCTGCAAGCTCACCTTCAGACAGCGTGCCCATACCGGTCAGGATTTCGGTCAGGCGCTCCAGCGCTTCCGAGGTGTTGTTGATGGTCGTGAATTGGTCGCGGTAGTTACCGTCGACACCGTCGCGCCATCCATCAACCACGCTTTCCAGGTCAGCGATAAGCTTGTCCGTCGCAACCTGCAGGTACAGCAAACGGCGCGCAGCGCCAGCGTCGGAGGTGAAGTCCGTCAGCGGACGCTGACCACCGGCGGCAAGGTTTGCAGCGCCATTAGACTTAACCGCAGTCTCGCGATCGGTGCCTACGGTGACCATGCCATTGTTGTTGAGGTCCTGGCCCCACAGCAGGAATTCGATAGCGTGGTAACCCGAGATGACGTCACGCTCGTCATCCGCTGATGCGGATCCATCAAGCAGTGCCGCGTCGATCGTCACAGAGCTGGCGATGATGTTTACGGCGGGATCGGAGCCGTCCACGGCGCCACCACCGGCGATAGGCGTGGAGCTGGAGGATATGCCCACCTGATCAGTTTCAAAGTCATCGACAGTTCCTGGGCTGATCACGACCGTATCGATCAGAGCTTCGCCCAAGGGCCAAGCATTGATTGCGCCTTCAGGGCCGTCTTCGTCCATATAGTTCGTCGAATCGATGGGGCTGTTGCGGAAGCGATAGACCTCCGTCTGGCCGTAGGGCTCACGGGCTACGAGCCACGCCATCTTCGCCGCGTCCAATCCCGCTTGCGTGGGGTTGGCCGCAAATGAATCGATTGCCGTTTTGAGCGCCTTGGCGGTGTCTACGGAGTCTTCGTAGGCCGCAAGGGCAATGTTCGCGTTGGTCTCTAGGAGACGCGCCGCTCGATCAAGGGTGAATGCATTGGCGTCGCCATTACAGACAAAACTCGTTGCATCGATCTCATCAGCATCGAGAGTACCGTTGCCGTTGTCGTCGATACCCGAATCGATACGAGTACCACCCACACCGCAATTGTCATCGCCCTGCGGAAGCGTTGTTTGAGCAATCAGGCTAGACGCGCCGTCTGAACCCGGTGAGCCGGCGGCGCCGGGAGCGCCATCGTCGCCGTCATCACCTTCACAGGCGGCTAGCGATACTGCGAGCGCGGCCGCCAGTGCGGCTCTTGGAAAAATATTCATCTGAGATACCCCAAAAGTTAGTGGTTATTTCCGTTTTTTAGGGATCCTGACGAAGTAGGTATTGCTGTAGTTGGAAGACCCCGGCAGGCACAGTAATATTAGCCACGCTGGTTTGCAACTAAATGCGAATCGTTCTCTTTTATTTTCTTGATTACGCACCTTTCCTGTCGATCCCGCTCCAGCAGACCTCGAATCCCTGGCGTGTCGGCAAGCAGGCTCGGAGCGCGGTTTGACGGCAGGGGCCGTGGGTAAATGAACCTGTTGAATGGCTTCATCGCCATTATCACAACTGTTTTCTCGTTGATGGGCGTGCTGGCCCTCATGGATCCCGTTGAACCAGCTCCCCCGACCGATGGCAAGACGGGGTCCCTCGTTGCTTTTTTGAAGCCAGATACTGGAGCCGATCCCGATCCCGATCCCGATCCCGATCCCGATCCTGATCCTGATCCGGAGCCCCCAAGCGACAACGTCGCGTCTTCCCTGGGGCAGCTGGGGAGGCAGTTGTTTAGAGATCCTAATCTCTCCGCCAACCGAACGCAGTCGTGCAGCACCTGTCACGATGAAGAGCGCGCGTTTACGGACGGCCGTTTGGATGCCAATGGTGCGATCTCTGACGTGTCGCTCGGTGATAACGGCTTTTCTCTTGGTGATCGAAATGCCCCCAGTATTAGCTACGCTCATCTAACGCCGGTCTTCAGTCGTGGCACGCGAGAGCGATTCAATAGTCAGCAATCCGACTATGAGGGTTACCTCGGAGGTCTTTTCTGGGATGGCCGAGCGCCCACAACCGCGGATCAGGCGAAGGGGCCGCCGCTGAACCCCATTGAGATGGGGTTGATGGACACCTTCACGCTATCGCAACGGATTCAGGAAAATCCCAGTTACATAGAGGCCTTTACCACGTTCTTCGGCGCGGAAGTCTTCGATAACCCCGATGAGGTTTTTGATGCCATGGCAGAAAGCATCGCGGCCTACGAAGAAGCCGACGTGTTCTCTACTTTTGACTCCAAGTATGACAAGAGCCTCACGGGCGACTACACCTACAGTCCGCTTTCCAAGGCTGCGGCGGGTAGGGCTCTGTTTTTCTCCCAGCAGTTCACAAACTGCGCGACCTGTCATCAGCTCAGGCCGAACAACCGCTCCGGAGAGCTTTTCACGGGTTTTGAATATCACAACATCGGTGTGCCGGTGAACGAGACGGTTCGCGCGATCAACAACAGCGATCCCGGGTTTACCGATGCAGGCCTGGCAGCAAACCCCGAGGTCCCGGACACAGAGGACCAGATGGGCAAGTATCGCGTGCCGACGCTGCGCAATGTGGCCGTGTCCGGTCCCTACATGCACAACGGCGTTTTTGACGAGCTCGACACTGTGGTGAAGTTTTACGACAAGTTTTTCGAAGGCTCCAACTTCCCCACCAACCCGGAAACCGGCGCGGTGTGGCGAGAACCCGAACACCCGCAAACCGTTGCTCGCACAGAGCTTCTCGACGGCAGACGCCTCGATCAGGACGACGTCGATGCACTGGTCTGCTTTATGCGCACTCTCACGGATGAGCGTTACGAACCCCTGCTACCCGACGACGGTCTGAACTGTGAGTAAAAAGAACCCCTTCCCGCGCCTTGTGATGACAGGCGCTGTTGCTGTGCATCTTGCGGCGAACAGTTGGCCGGCGAGTGCGCAGAACGACGAACGCTTAGAGCCTGCGCCAACAGAACTTATTCTCGAGGAAGTGTTTGTCCTGGGTTCCTATGACGTCCGAGAGCTTCCAGGTTCTGCGGCCAGGATTGGAAATGAGCAGATTCGCATTGAAGTCGCCAATGACATCAATCAGCTACTCAAAACCGTACCTGGCGTGTATATCCGCGAAGAGGACGGGTACGGCTTGCGGCCCAATATAGGGATTCGCGGTGCGACCTCTGAGCGTTCCAGCAAAATAACGCTTCTAGAGGACGGTGTGCTTATGGCACCGGCGCCTTACTCCGGTCCAGCGGCTTACTACTTCCCCAGCACGCTGCGCACGCACCAGGTTGAAGTCCTGAAGGGTGCGCCGCTCCTGCGTCAAGGGCCCCAAACGACCGGTGGCGTGATTAACGTGATCTCTACACCCATTCCGGAAGAGTTCGGCGGCAATCTTCAGCTCCGTGCGGGTGAGAACGGTGAAGCCGACTTCCTGGGGAACATCGGCGGCAGGAGCGGCCCCTGGGGCTGGCTTCTGGAGACGGTTCAGCGACAGAGCGATGGTTTTAAAGACATCGACCGCGGCAATCAGGGCAGTGGCTTTGAACTCGAAGATTATGTGGCCAAGCTAAGCTACGACCGCGGCAATCACTCGTTGTTCTTCAAAGCGCAATACTCGGACGAAGTGTCCGACGAAACCTATCTCGGCCTAAGCGATGCTGATTTTGAGCGTGACCCCAACCGCCGCTACGGGCTTTCGTCCATTGACCAGATGAATGCGCAGCACGAGAGCTACGTGGCGCGCTATCGCTACGCGCTGTCGGACACTACCGACTTTACGGTACTTGGCTACAACAACATTTTTGAGCGCAGCTGGTTCCGGTTGATTAACGGCTCGGTGCTGGTCGATCTGGCAAATCAGGGTGTGGAGCCCGCACAGGCAGGCCTCGACGGCGATCTTGATCTGTTTAATCTGGAGTATCGCGACAATGCTCGGGATTACTACTCTCGAGGTGTCGAGCTCGCGGTCAATCACGCATGGTCCACTCACCAGACACAGGTCGCGGTTCGTGTACACGAAGATGAGGTAGATCGTGCGCAGCCCATAGAGATCTACGACCAGATCGATGGCGAGTTGATATTCGTCGAAACGGTCGAGCCGACGGGGCTGGACAACCGCATTGACGATGCCGAGGCCCTATCACTGGTGGTCACGGACAAGTGGAGCGTCAGCGATGCCCTGTCAATCAATCTCGCGCTGCGCTATGAGGAAGTGGAAACCCGTCGCACCCAGTTTGCCGACCCCGATCGAACGATCATCGATGTCGAGACGTTCAACCGCAGCACCGAGTGGCTACCCGGGGTCTCGTTGACCTACGACTTTAGTGACGCCGTGCAAGTGATTGCGGGTGTTCACCGCGGATTTTCTCCTTTGGGCGGCGGCGCCCAGTCCTTCGAAGACCCGGAAACAGCCATCAACTACGAGCTCGGCTGGCGCTACAACGATGAGGTTTTCTTTGAGGCGATTGCCTTCTACAGCGACTTCAGCAACAAAACGGAGAACTGCTCAAACGCAAACCCTTGCTCTAACGGAGACATCAACGGCTCCTTCACCACCGGTACCGCGGTGATCCAGGGGCTGGAGGTGCAGCTCAGCGATTACTACAGCGTTTTTGGTATGGGTGTACCCGTCGACGTCGCCTACACGTTTACCGATGCAAGTCTGAGTGAAGACCTGCCGGAAGAGGCTTTCGAAGAGGGAGACGATCTCGCGTCGGTGCCGCGCAACACCTTCAGCTTACGAGTTGGTATTGAGCCTCACAGCCGTTGGGGGAACTACTTTGTCATCAAGTATATCGACGACATGTGTGTCGATATCGGCTGCAATCGCAGCAGCGATGTAACCCGTCGAACAGAATCGCTTTGGGTTGCCGACTTTATGAGCAGGTTGGCTCTGGGAGCAGGCGGTGACGCCACACTGTTTCTCAAAGTGGAAAACATGCTGGACGAGCAGGCCATTGTTTCGCGCCAGCCCGACGGCGCCCGTCCAAACAAGCCGCGTACAGCGTCCGTCGGGTTCCAGTACGCGTTTTAAGACTTCGGCGCGTCTTGGCTTAGGGTGCGCTCTCAAGGACGTCATTGTCGCCCGTAGTATCGTCGACCTCCGGTGAGTTCTGTGCACGACCTACAACGATACCGCTCGTGCCGGTGCCAAGACGGATGTCCGTGGTCGCTGTCGACGGATTGAAGTTGTTGGAGACAATTGCCCAGCCAGACACCGTGACGCCGAGGTCACCGGACTGCAGATTGACCCAATCAGAGGCGAAGCCGGCGAATCGATTGCCAGACACAAGGCCGCCCGTTGTGTCGGTGGCGGCGATGCCCGATCCACCGGTGTTGCTATCGTTACCGTTAAAGGTATTTCCGCTGACCACCATACTGTGGTTTATGACCTTGTCCACCTGACCCGTAACCACCGCAACGCCAGCAATGGTGACGCCCCCATCGTTAAAGGTATTGGCGCGGATAGTGGTGCTATTCGTCGCCGGGGACTGGGCCGTATTGCCTACAAAAATCCCGAAAGTCCCGAGACCACCCCCCAAAAAGTAACCGGGTGCGTCGTTGTAGTTGATGGTGTTGTTAAGAATCGTGGTGTTCTGGGACGCATCCAGAATTGAGATTGGAAGCCCTATGCGGGTGAACTCATTGAAGTTGATATCCACCTGACCACCACCCGCGACAGTTGAGGTCACGCCGAAATCCAGGTCGGTCAACGACGAGCGATTCACCCGCAGCGTGCCCAGCACTTTCTGCGTTTCGGCATCGCAGTTGGGTGCTTCAGCCATAACCACGCCAGCTACGAGATCGGAGCCATTGACGCCCGTGCCCGCCAGGGCGACGCGGTCGACGTTGCCGAAGGTCGTGCGCGTCGTGCAGCTGTTGGGATTTGAGAAGAAACCAATCAGAGCGGCGTCTCCACCGTTGCCGCAGGGCGAATCCGTCGAGATGGTCATCTTCCTAACGGCGGTATTGCCGACGTTAAAAGTGAGGGCTGCACTGACGTTGTCACTACAGGACAGGCTGCCGTCCAGTACCCTAACACTGGTCGCTGCTTGGCTGATGCCTGTGAGGTCACCATTGAATCCCGTAACGGAAATAGCGCCAATCTCATAGGCTGAAGAGGTGAGAAGAACCTCTCGGAACCCCTGGGCGGCGGCTTCCGTCAGGGCGCACTGCAGGTTTTCCGTATCCTCACCGTCTACGGCGGTAACCTCGACCACGGGGCCATTCAGCGTGACAGCTGACGAACAACTCAAAGTCTGCGCACCCGCAATGGAACTCATCAGCAGGCAAGCAACGGTCGCAACCACACCGGTCAAGCGTTTCATAGTTTTCCTCAAGATCATGGAGGTGAGTGGGTAACCCCAAAATAAGTAAGCGATTGGCAGCGGACGCGTCTCAAGTGCCTGGGCGCCGAACTGTAACACTCTATTCTTACGAAGAACTGCGTCGCATCGATTAGCGTGCCCAATACAAACCGTTCATTAAGGCGACGACCAGGCTGACCGAATCGCGAGAGCGAGTGCATGAACTTTTTTAGAGCTTAAAGCCCTGAGGTCATGGCGACTTAAACGGCGCAGGCATTGCACGCCATTCACTCACGCTTTCTCGCCGGGAGTTGCCGGGCGGCAGCTGGGGACGGCGTTTCCTATTGCTCGCCGAGTGCACAAGCTACTCAGCCAGTCGATTGTCGGTGGTTTACCGATTCGCGTGACGCATCACGCGCTGTTTCTGCCGATCCCAGTCCCGGTCCCGCTGCGTGTCGCGCTTGTCGTGAGTCTGCTTGCCCTGCGCCAATGAGATGGCGGCTTTAACCAGATGCCCTTTCCAGTAAAGGCGAGTGCAGACACAGGTCTGCCCCTTCGCGCTGGTTGCTGCGAGGATCTTCGCCAACTCTTTCTTGTTAAGAAGCAGCTTGCGTGTGCGGATCGGGTCCGTAACGAAATGCGTGGACGCTGTGTCCAACGGCGTGATTTGCGCACCCAAAAGAAAAGCTTCCCCGTCCTTCATAAGCACGTAGGAGTCCGTGAGTTGCGCTTTCCCCTCCCGCAGCGACTTCACTTCCCAGCCCGACAGGGAGATGCCCGCCTCAAAAGATTCGAGAAGGGTGTAATCGAAGCGCGCGCGCTTGTTCTGCACGATCGTGTTGTCGGGCGTTTTGCTGTTCTTTTTGGCCATGACCGTATTGTACAGGCTTACCCATGGCCCTTTTCAGATCCCGTTGGCTACGGCAAGCTTGGTCTTCTATGCCATCCTTTCTCCTATGCAGCCCCCCGTACCCGTAGAGCGCTGGCAATCGCGGAGCACCTTCGTGCTGGCCCTCGCTCTGGCTGCAGTGGGGCTTGGGAACGTATGGCGCTTTGGATGGCTGTTGGGTGAAAACGGGGGCGGTCCGTTCTTCCTGAGCTACGTGGTCTGTCTGCTTCTCGTGGCTGTTCCACTGCTAGTTGCCGAGGTGCTATTGGGAAGTCACGGCCGCGGATCGCCGTTTCTCACCATGGGATGGGCCACAGAAAACTCCGGGCGCTCGAGGATCTGGCTGGTGGCTGCACTGCTCGGTTGTCTTGCGGCCTTTCTCGCCCTGGCCGCTGTGCTGCTCCTTGCGGGCTGGTGCCTGGCGTATCTCTTCCACATGCAACTGGGCGAGTTTTCTGCGATGCGACTCGACGACGTCGCAGGTTTTCTCGCGATGCGCCTTGAAAACCCGGTGGAGTTGCTCGAATGGCAGCTGCTGCTCGCGGTCATCGTGGGGCTAATCTCCGTCGCAGGTATTCGGCGGGGTCTCGGCCTCTTTGCATGGGTCGCTATTCCCAGCGTCATGGCTCTGGGTGGTCTGCTCATCGACTACGCAATTCGCTACGGTGATCTGACAGCGGCTGGCGAGTATCTGTTTGCTTGGCAGACCCTGGACTTCGATCGCGGCTCCTTTATGAATGCGCTGGTGCACGCGGGATCGACGCTGATTGCCGGTGTGGCCGTGGGGCTGAGCTACGGTGCGCATGCGCCCGATCGCCTACCCATCGTTCGGAGCGTGCTCGCCGTCGCGCTCTTCGATCTGGTGATGGCGGTCACCGTGGCTCTCGTGGTCTTTCCGCTGATTTTTGAAGCCAATGTGCGACCCTCGGAAGGTTTTTCCCTACTGTTCGTAGCGGTGCCTTTCGCCTACGGCAACATGCCTTTCGGCGACGTTTTCGGGGCGCTATTTTTTCTTCTGGTGGTGCTCACCCTGGTCGGCTCCGCCGTGGCGCTGACGGAGCCCTTGCTGGGGATTCTCGAGCAGCAGCTCGGCGTCCAGCGGCGTCGCGCCGTGCTGGCGGTGATTTTTCCCGCTTGGCTTTTGTCCAGCCTCGCGCTCGTGGATCTCGATGGCGGCGTTGGGCCCGGTGTGCTCCAGCAAATCGACAGTACCGCGACGGGTTTCCTTATTCCCGCCGCACTCCTGCTCTTTGCCCTGTTTGTGGGCTGGCGTATGCCTCGTGACTTGTTGCGCGCTGAGCTCTCTCGCGAGCCCGACATCCTGTTCTCCCTGTGGTACTTTCTCATCCGTTTCCTGGTGCCACCGGTGATCGCTATAGCGTGGCTCTGGAGCCGACTTGTCAGCTGATAGCGTTTGATTCATGGCCTCCATCCATCGCAGTGCGCTCCTTCCGTTCTCCAGCGTACAGATTTATGACCTCGTTAATGACGTCGCTGCGTACCCGCAGTACATGGACGGGTGCGTGGGTGCCCAGGTGATCGATGTTGGTGAGCGGCACATGGAGGCGCGACTAGATCTGGCGAGGGGGGGTATCTCGCAGAGCTTTACGACCCTCAACATGCTTGAACCCCATGAACGGATCGTTCTAACCCTTAAAGACGGCCCTTTTGATCATTTCGAGGGCGCATGGCGCTTTCAAGCGCTTACGGATCAGGCCTGCAAGGTCATCCTTGATCTGGAATTCGCAATTCGCGGCGGTCTTCTGAGTATGGCTGCTTCCGGGCTCCTTGAGCGCGTTACCGGAAACCTGGTTGACTCGGTCGTCCGGCGATCCAATGAGGTTTACGGCGCGTGAGTGACAACGCATCTATTCGCGTTGAAGTGGCCTACGCACTTCCCGAACGTCAGGCCCTGGTTGCTATTGATGTCGGCGAGGGCACAACGGCTCTTGAGGCGGTTCAACAGTCTGGTTTGGATGGGAAGTTTCCTGACCTGACCATTGACGACGGAATCAAGCTGGGAATCTTCGGGCAAATCGTTACCCTGGGGCATGTGCTCAAAGCGGGTGATCGTGTAGAGATTTACCGCCCGTTAAAAGCGGATCCCAAAGAAGTCAGAAAAGCCAGAGCGGCGCGCGCGGCACAGGCCAGGGAAGACAAAAAGGCTGAGACTGCGCAACAAGTCGACGCTGCGTCTACGGGCAGTTAAGCGTCAATGACGCCCCCAGTCTCTGAAGCGTCAGCATCCTCGGCGTTGCTGTAGGCAGAGCCACTCTCTTGAGCGCAGTATTGGGAGCAATTTCAGGCGCTGTTATTAGGCGCCGCTTTCACCATCATTATTCTCAGCGCTGTCGCCGCTTCCGCCAGCTTCGGGTTCGTCGCCGCGAGCCCATCCGGGCAAATAGTCCCCTTCAATGCGCTCCAGCACATCTTCATTGAAATAAATGCTCACCTGCGCCTCGCGGATAATCTCGGTTCCGTTGCGAATGACGTAGGGGTAGTCCCAGCGGTCGGGATTGAAGGTGTCCTCCACCAGTGGAGAGCCCATGATAAAGCGAACCTGCCGGCGGCTCATGCCCAGCTCCAACTGCTCAATCATTTCCTGATCGACGAGATTTCCCTGCTCGATATCAATGCGGTAGACACCGGGGAAACCCACAAACCCGCAGCCTGCGTATACAAGGCAGCTAAGCAAAATCAGACTCAAACGGATTCTGCGGGAGACGAGACCTTTCAATGTGTAACTTCCACTCAGTATGGCGGGGTGGCATGATAGCGATTCGTTGTATGCCAGAGAACCCCGGTCGCTATGCCTTTCAGTAATCAGGACCTGCGCAGCGCAGGCCTTAAAGTCACCCTTCCCCGGGTAAAGATTCTGCAGATCCTTGAGGAGTCCGGAGAAAATGGCGGACACCTTAGCGCTGAAGACGTTTATCAACTCCTCCGTGATGCGGGCGAAGACGTCGGCTTAGCGACGGTCTACCGCGTACTCACGCAGTTTGAGACCGCCGGTTTGGTCGTTCGTCACAACTTCGAGGCGGGACACTCCGTTTTTGAGCTGGCCCACGGTGAGCATCATGATCATATGGTGAACACGGAGACCGGTGAAGTCGTGGAGTTTTCAGACCCGATTATCGAAGAGCGTCAGCAGAAAATCGCTGAGGAACACGGCTTCGAGCTGGTGGACCACTCACTGGTACTGTACGTCCGCAAGCGCGATTAGTTTGGTCTGTCAGCGGCGATCCAGCTGCTGAGCTCTGCTGCTTTTCAACCTCGCGGGCCTCAGGGCTGACTTTCGACGGCCATGGCGTCGACTCCTGAAGGCCTTTCGGCGACTTTTCAGGCCCTTAGGGCCGTTTTTCGAATGCCTAATGGCAACTGAGGCAATACTCAGGCCGCTTGTTTGCCTCCACCGCTCCCGCGGCCAGACTCAAGCATTTCGCGAGCGTGTGTGCGCGTGCTTTCCGTGATGGTGACGCCGCCCAGCATCCTGGACAGCTCCTCCACACGGTCGGCCTCAGCGAGGTCCGCTATGGATGAGGCGAGCTGTTTGCCGCGACCGGTTTTGGTCACCATTAAGTGCTGCGCTCCCTGCGCGGCAACCTGCGGGAGGTGGGTCACGCAAAGCACCTGAGCCTCGCCTGCCATGTCAGCCAGAAGCCTGCCAACAACCTCTGCGACTGCGCCCCCGATGCCCACGTCGACCTCGTCGAAGATCATGCTGGGCACCGTCGCCCGTCCAGCCGTGGCGACCTGGATCGCCAGGCTGATGCGTGACAGCTCACCGCCTGATGCAATCTTCGCCAAGCTCTGAGGCTCGGCACCGGGGTTTGTGGCGATGCGCAGCTCGATCTCTTCCTCGCCGAGCGGGTGAGGACTCCCGTCGCTTCGCGCCTCCAGGGCCACTCGAAACTCGCAGTTGCCCATGCTGAGCTTTTTAAGAAGTTTGGCCACGGCTTTTTCGAGGCGAGTGGCTGCTTTTTGGCGCGCCGCCGTCAGTGATGCTGACGACGACTGATAGCTTTCCATTGCCCTCTGCAGATCTGCCTCCAGTGCCTCGATACGTTCATCGGAGCTATCGAGGGCCGCGAATTCGTCCGCCAGCGCCTTGTGGTGCGCCTGCAACGCCTCCGGCATCACCCGGTGCTTGCGCGCCAGGGCATAGATGCTCTCCAATCGGCCACGGACCTCTTCGAGGCGAGCTGGGTTGCTCTCGCGTGCTGCCAGATAGTGGCTCAGTTCGCTGCGAGCCTCTTCCAGCTGAATGGCCGCAGAATCGAGCATCTCGCGCACATTATCGATCGCTTTGCCTTCATGAAGCTCGGGATCGAGGCTCTGAAGCGCCTGGTGCACGCCCGATTCCTGTGCTTCGCAGAGCTCTATGGCGTTGGAGGCCTGCCGCTGAATCGTGTCTGCATTTTCCAGTTGTCGCTGTTCGGCTTCCAGCGTTGCCAGCTCGCCGTCGGTCAGCGCGAGCTCATCCAGCTCTCCCACCTGATAGCGCAGAAGCTGCTCGCGGTCCGCTGACTCACGATGGGAAGCGCGGAGGGACTGAAGCTGTTCATCGATCTCGCGCCACGATCGGGCGGCCCCTTGGGTCGCTTCGGCATCTTTCGCTGCGCCAGCAAAGGTATCCAGCAGGCTGCGCTGATGCTCTCTTCTCAACAGAGACTGATGAGCGTGTTGACTGTGGATGTCCACCAGGTGCTGCCCGAGGGCTGCGCAATCCTGCAGGGTGGCGGGAGTGCCGTTGATATAGGCTCGCGAGCGTCCTTCTCGCGTCAGCACTCGGCGCAGCAGGCACTCATCGTCGGCGTCCAGATCTCGCTCGATCAGCCAACGGCGCGCGGCTTTGTTGCCGCTGACGTCAAACTGGGCACAGATTTCTGCCCGATCATAGCCCGGTCGAATTGCCGTTGGATCGGCTCGGTCGCCAAGGCACAGCGCCAGGGCGTCCAGGGTTATGGACTTTCCTGCGCCCGTTTCGCCCGTGATCACCGTCAGGCCCGAGGAAAAATCGACCTCTAGCTTATCGACGACGGTGAATTGTTGGATTCGAATGTGGGTGAGCATGGCGCGCTGCCTATTTCGACATCGAATGTATAACGTAAACACCCCTGCGGTTAAACAGCAGAAACATCTGCGTGCCGTCTGAGGCGTCAGGTCCAACGGCTTTGTTGCCTAGCGTGTCTATGCTACAACTCGAGTCAGTTTCCATGGCGAAGGATATCGACGACCCCTTGAGCGACTATCTGTCAGACCGCGCAGGCACGTTATTGCGAACACTGGTCTCGATGCATATTCGAGACGGTCAGCCGGTGGGGTCCCAAACGCTCCGCGAGGAAGCGGGTCTTCCGGTGAGCCCCGCGACCATCCGCAATGCCATGTCTGATCTTGAGGACCGTGGCTATCTGCAGTCGCCGCACACTTCCGCAGGCCGTATCCCGACCGCTCAGGGCTATCGTTTTTTCGTCGACAGTCTGCTGCAGATTCAGGAGGGTCTCGATCAACAGGCGCTGGAGGTTTTGCGAGGTGAGCTGAATCCTGATCGAAACGCCAAAGAACTGGTGCAAACGGCATCGACCTTTTTGTCCTCTATCACCAGCCAGGCGGGTGTTGTCACCGTGCCTCGTGCGGGTCAGCAGCCTTTGAGGCAGGTTGAGTTTCTTCCCCTTTCCGGTAACCGGGTGCTGGTGATCCTGGTGATCAATCAGCGCGAGGTTCAGAACCGCATCATTCACACGCGGCGCGTTTTCTCTGAAGAAGAACTGCGTAACGCCGCGGCTTTGGTAAACCAGCGCTTTGGCGGGCGAGAGCTATCAGAAGCCCAGTCGGAGCTTGCTTTAGAGATGGAGGCGGCGCGTAGCTCCATTGATGAATACCTGACTGCGACCCTCGATCTCGCTCAGCAGGCGCTGGAAGATGAGCATGAGCCTCAGGACTACCTCATTGTCGGCGAATCGAAATTGGTCGAGGGTGCTAATGCCGAGGAACTGGACCGACTTCGTGAGCTGTTCGCCGCCCTTCAGGAGAAGCGTGATCTCTTACACCTGCTCGACCAGTGTTCATCGGCGCAGGGGGTCAAGATTTTTATCGGCGAAGAAGCCGGCTCCAGAGTTTTTGGCGACTACTCCCTCATTACCGCCCCCTACGGTGATGGAGCACGCAACCTCGGCGTACTCGGCGTCATCGGCCCCACACGGATGGCCTATGACCGCGTAATACCCATCGTCGATGTCACTTCGCGCATGCTCAGTGCCGCTTTGAAGAGCTGATACCTGCCCGTAACGCCCAAATTAGGCCGTCGGCGCCCCAATACGGCTCCCCCGACCCTTGAAAACCTTCGAATCACCCCCATGTGAGCGCTGGAGCAGCGGATTGTCATTTAGGTGGCTGCCGCTGAATGAACTGAAGTTGCCAGCAACAGGAGATTGGGGTGTCGGAAGAACATCAGAAGCCCGAAGACGAAACCATCGACGCATCGAGTGAGGCGCCCGAGGCCGAAGACGTCGCTGAGGCGGCCGAAAGCGCGGATGCCATGGACGGGGCCGCTGAAAGTGAGGCCCCGGAGCGCAGTGTCGAGGAGCTTCTGGAAGAGGTCGAGAAGAATCGCGATCAGGTCCTTCGCGCCCAGGCAGAGGTCCAGAACGCTAAGCGTCGTGCCGAGCAGGATGTCGAGAAAGCGCGCAAGTTTGCGCTGGAGCGTTTCTGTGGAGAGCTTCTGCCCGTGGCCGACAATCTTGAACGGGCGCTGGAAGCGGCCAATCGCGACGACGAGGCGGTAAAACCCATCGCAGAGGGTGTCGATCTGACCCTGAAGACCCTGCTGGATGCGCTGGAGAAGTTTCAGATTGAGCAGGTAGACCCCGCGGGCGAGCCCTTTGATCCTCAGCTTCATCAGGCCATGAGCATGGTGGAAAATCCCGACGCAGAGCCCAACACAGTGCTCTCGGTCATGCAGAAGGGCTACACGCTGAATGGCCGCCTGGTGCGTCCGGCGATGGTGATCGTTAGCAAGGCCCCCACATCCTGAGAAAACGGCCGAAGAAACGGGCCAGTTCTGCGAACGCAGAATCACGCATAAACCCTTGAAATTACGTCATTCGCACCCAGATAGTGGGTAACGAAGACTCAAACTGAACAGAGTGGCGCGGCCAAGACTGACGCTGCTGCAATTGGGAGAAACACAATGGGCAAGATTATCGGTATCGACCTGGGGACGACGAACTCCTGCGTCTCCGTGCTGGATGGCGACGCGCCTCGCGTTATCGAGAACGCTGAGGGTGATCGCACCACGCCTTCCATCGTCGGCTACACAGATGACGGCGAAATCCTCGTTGGCCAGAGTGCCAAGCGCCAGGCCGTTACAAACCCCACCAACACGCTGTTTGCTGTGAAGCGCCTCATTGGTCGCAAGTTCACGGACGACGTGGTGCAGAAAGACATTTCCATGGTTCCTTACAAAATCGTTGGCGCAGATAACGGCGACGCATGGGTAGAAGCCAAGGGCGAGAAAATGGCACCCCCGCAGGTGTCTGCAGAAGTACTGCGTAAAATGAAAAAGACGGCCGAGGAGTTCCTTGGTGAATCCGTCACGGAAGCGGTCATTACCGTTCCTGCGTACTTCAATGATTCCCAGCGTCAGGCGACGAAAGACGCCGGCAAAATTGCAGGTCTTGATGTTAAGCGCATCATCAACGAGCCAACGGCTGCGGCTCTCGCCTACGGCATGGATAAAGCAAAGGGTGATCACACCATTGCGGTTTATGACCTCGGTGGCGGCACCTTCGACATCTCCATCATCGAGATCGCGGAAGTCGACGGCGAGCACCAGTTCGAAGTGCTCTCAACCAACGGTGACACGTTCCTGGGCGGTGAAGACTTTGACCTTCGCCTCATCGAATACCTTGCCGATGAGTTTAAGAAAGAGAGTGGCATCGATCTGCACAACGACCCCCTGGCTCTGCA
The DNA here is from genome assembly GCA_038750875.1 of Pseudomonadota bacterium. Lineage (GTDB taxonomy): Bacteria > Pseudomonadota > Gammaproteobacteria > Pseudomonadales > Halieaceae > Congregibacter. The sequence goes on from JBCDGU010000014.1 coordinate 39,792, forward strand.
GCGTCTGAAGGAAGCTGCCGAGAAGGCCAAGATCGAGCTGTCTAGCTCGCAGCAAACGGAAGTGAATCTGCCCTACATTACCGCCGATGCGACCGGTCCAAAGCACCTTGTAGTGAAGCTGAGCCGCTCCAAGCTTGAATCCCTCGTTGAAGAACTCGTCACGCGCTCCCTGGAGCCCGTGAAGGTTGCCCTGAAGGACGCGGATCTGTCGCCGAGCGACATCGATGATGTCATTCTGGTGGGTGGCCAGACGCGCATGCCGCTGGTACAAGCCGCGGTTGCAGATTACTTCGGTAAAGAGCCTCGCAAGGATGTGAATCCAGACGAAGCCGTCGCCATGGGCGCATCCATCCAGGGCGCGGTACTGGCCGGGGACGTGAAAGATGTTCTCCTGCTTGACGTAACCCCGCTGACGCTGGGTATCGAGACCATGGGTGGTGTTGCAACGCCACTCATTGAGAAGAACACGACGATTCCAACCAAGAAGTCGCAAATCTTCTCAACGGCTGATGACAACCAGACCGCAGTGACTATTCACGTGGTTCAGGGTGAGCGGAAGCAGGCGGGGCAGAACAAGTCGCTGGGTCGATTCGATCTCGCAGACATTCCGCCTGCACCCCGCGGTATGCCCCAGATCGAAGTCACCTTCGACCTGGATGCGAACGGCATCCTGCACGTCGGCGCGAAAGACAAGGCGACGGGCAAAGAGCAGTCGATCCGCATCACCGCCTCCGGTGGTCTGTCGGATGACGAGATCGAGTCCATGGTGGCTGATGCCGAGGCAAACGCTGAGGCGGATGCGAAGTTTGAGGAACTCATCACGGCGCGCAACACCTGCGAAGGCCTGATTCACGCGGCCAAGAAGACCGTTGAAGAAGCCGGCGAGCACGCGAGCGACGACGAGAAGGCAGCCATTGAAGCCGCCGTCGCCGAAGCTGAAGAAGCTGTGAAGGGCGACGACAAAGACGCCATCGATGCAGCTGCTAACAAGCTCACGGAAGCCACGGGTCCTGTCGCGCAGAAGATGTACCAGGCGCAGGCCGAAGCCGGTCAGGCAGGCGCTGGCCCCGACATGGGCGGCCCCGACATGGGCGCCGAAGCGGCGGCGGAAGCTGATCCCGCAGACGACGTGGTCGACGCCGAGTTTGAGGAAGTCAGCGACGACAAGAAGTAAACTCCCGCAGTTCTGAGCGCCCCTGGGCGCTCACCTTCTGCCGGTGCAGATGACGCGGGACCTGTGTGCCCGCGTTGCTGTTTCTGAAACTGGATGCCCGTGTGGGCGACTTGATGAAATTTTGAGAGCGGTTTAACCGCTGGGTGCTATGGCAAAACGCGACTACTACGACGTCCTTGGGGTTGGCAAAACTGCCGACGAAAAGGAGATCAAAAAGGCTTATCGCCGGGTCGCGATGAAGTATCACCCGGACCGCAATCCTGACGATCCCAACGCTGACGAGAAGTTCAAGGAAGCCTCGGAAGCCTACGAAGTCCTGAGCGACGGCGAAAAACGCGCAGCCTACGATCAGTTCGGTCACGCGGGCGTCGAAGGCCAGATGGGCGGCGGTGGATTCGGCGGTGGCAGTTTCTCCGACATCTTTGGCGACGTGTTTGGCGATATCTTTGGCGGAGGCGGTCGCGGACGTGGCGGTGCCCAGCGCGGCTCCGATCTAAGGTACACGCTGGATATCTCTCTGGAAGATGCGGTGCGCGGGACGACGGTGGAAATCCGAGTACCCACGCTGGCCGCCTGCACAACGTGCGATGGTAATGGCGCACGTAAGGGCAGCAAACGGACGACCTGTGGCACCTGTGGAGGCGCCGGTCAGGTCCGCATGCAGCAGGGATTCTTTCAGGTGCAGCAAACATGCCCCACCTGTCGCGGCAAGGGATATGCGATTTCTGACCCCTGTCCGTCCTGCCATGGCGAAGGACGCGTCGAGAAAACCAAGAAGCTTTCTGTGAAAGTTCCTCCGGGCGTTGATACCGGGGATCGCATTCGCCTGGGTGGCGAGGGTGAAGCGGGCGCCGAAGGCGGCCCACCCGGAGACCTGTTCGTTCAGATGTCGGTAAAACAGCACCCAATCTTTGAGCGCGATGGGAAGCATCTGTATTGCGAAGTGCCGATCACCTTTGCCGACGCTGCCCTTGGCGGTGAGCTTGAAGTGCCAACCCTCGACGGACGCGTGAAGCTAAAAATCCCGCCGGAAACGCAGACGGGCAAACTGTTCCGCCTGCGTGGCAAGGGTGTCCAACCCGTTCGAGGTGGTGGCGTTGGCGATCTGCTGTGTCGGGCGGTTGTGGAAACGCCCGTAAACCTCGATAAGCACCAGAAGGAAATGCTGCGAGAGCTCCAGGAAAGCCTGGGGCAGGGAGGGCGGTCCCACAGTCCGCGTCAGTCAAGCTGGTTCGAGGGCGTGCGCAGCTTTTTTGATGATATGAAGCCATGAGCCAGCGCATAGCCATTGCCGGAGCCAACGGCCGTATGGGCCGTATGCTCATTGATGCCGTCGGCGATCTTCCCGGAATGGATGTTACGGCGCTGACGCTGGCGCCCTCTGAAACCGTTCCGTCGCCAGCGCCCGCCGATCAAAGCCTCTACACGCATGATGTGAACGAGGCCTTGTCGCGGGCCGACGTGCTCATCGATTTTACCGTGCCAGCGACGATTGCTGATCATGCGGCGGCCTGCGAGGCCAATGGCGCCGCGTGGGTGCTGGGTACGACAGGGCTCGAGGATGCGGATCAGGCCGTTGTCGAGCGCGCCGCGAGTAACGTGGCTGTCTGTCAGGCCGCAAACTTCAGCACAGGCGTGAATCTGCTGTTGAAGCTTGTGGAGCTCGCGACCCTCGCCGTTGATGAAGACACGGATCTCGAAGTCGTAGAAGCCCATCACAGACATAAGGTGGATGCTCCTTCCGGAACCGCCTTGGCGATCGGCAAGGCAATGGCAGGGGCGCGCGGCGTGACACTGGATGAGAAGGGCGTCTTCAGTCGCGAAGGAATTACAGGAGCGCGGGAGCGGGGTTCTATTGGCTTTGCAACGATTCGCGCCGGTGACATTGTGGGCGATCACACGGCGCTTTTTGCCAGTGACGGCGAGAGCATCGAGATTACCCATCGCGCCGGCACCCGTCTCGCGTTTGCCCGGGGCGCCTGTCGCGCTGCTCAGTGGTTGCACGGCCGCAGTGCCGGCCTCTATCACATGCGCGACGTGCTGGGCCTGAACGACTGAATAAGAATTCGCCGCATATGCAGGCGATATGAACGACGACTTTAACCGGAACTCCCGAAGACGCCGGTTTGCAAAAGGATTGAGCTATGCTGGATGCCGCTGTCCCCGAAACCATTGTTCACATTGATGAGAGCAATGCGGCGCGCTATCTCATCGAAGAGTCCATGCAGCGTCCCGTACTGGTGGACTTCTGGGCCGACTGGTGCGGCCCTTGCAAGACGCTCTCTCCGGTTCTGGAAAAGCTCGCACAGGAGTATGCCGGCGCCTTTCTGCTGGCCATGGTGAACGCTGACGAGCAGCAGATGATCTCCCAACAGTTCGGGGTTCGCAGTCTTCCCACGGTGATGCTGATGAAAGATGGTCAGCCCGTTGACGGCTTTGCCGGCGCCCAGCCAGAGACAGCAATCCGCGAGCTCCTCGAGAAGTATCTGCCGTCGCCCTACGAAGCGGCCCTATCGGAGGCGCAGGAAAAGTTAGCGGCGGGCGACGCGGCTGGGGCAGTGGCCCTCCTGCGTACTGCTTATGAGGAGAGTGGGAACCGTCTGGACATTGGCATGATGCTCTGTCATGCGCTGATTGAGGCGCGACGCCTGGACGAGGCGCAGACGATTCTGGATGCGGTGCCCATGGTCGATCAGGACGCGCTTTACGAGCAGATGAAGGCGCAGCTGGATCTTGCGCGGGAAGCGGCGCGATCCCCGGAGCTCGTCGCGCTGGAAGCCCAGCTAGAAGCCGACCCTCAAAATCTCGATCTTCTTGAGCAGATTGCCGTGCACTACAGCACCGCCGGGCAGTATCGAGAGGCGCTTGAGAGTCTCATCACCGTGTTGCGGGCTGATGTCAATCACAAGGATGGGGCCACCAAGAAGGCGCTTCTGGACACCATAGCCTCCCTAGGCAAGGGAGATCCGTTGGCCGCAGAGTATCAGCGCAAGCTCTTTAGTCTTCTCTACTAGCATTGCTAGCAATAGCCAGTGTTCGACCGGGAATCCCGTCGGCAACGGTATTGTTGCGGGAGCTTCTCGACGAAGAATCTCCCCCCAGTCGAGCAGGCTATTAGCCGCGCTGGCAGCCCGAGATAAGCGGCTCAAAAACGTCCCTTGACGTGGCCGCATTGGCCTACTTCACTCATGTTGACACTGCTTGCGGGTCGTCAAAAAGGGCGCTAGAGTACTGCCGCTAGGAAAAACATACTCAGAATTCAAAACCGTGCTCGCCTGCACCCGCAGGTTCCCGCATGTCACCCCAAACGGTCCCTAGGTCCCCACAGAGGAGTTTGTGCAGTGGATACCAGTTTCACCCCCGAAGAACTCGCTTTCCGCGATGAAGTTGGCGCCTTCTTTGATGAAAACTTCACCGATGATCTCCGCGCCCGCATCAGGGACGACAGCCAGTACAAGCAAGCTATCGTCGAGTGGCAGAAGATCCTGAATGACAAGGGCTGGGTCGCGCCCAACTGGCCCGTCGAATACGGCGGCACCGGCTGGTCGCCGACGCAGATGTACATCTACGAGAGCGAGCGTTCCGCCCGCGGCATCCCCGGTACGGTGCCTTTTGGCCTTTCCATGGTTGCGCCGGTGATCTACACCTTCGGCAACGAAGAGCAGAAGGCGCGTTTCCTGCCCCGCATCCTCGACAGCGAGGACTGGTGGTGCCAGGGCTACTCTGAGCCCGGCTCCGGTTCTGATCTGGCCTCTCTGAAGACGAAGGCAGAGCTCGACGGCGATCATTATGTGGTCAACGGTGCGAAGATCTGGACGTCCTATGCGCAGCACGCCGACTGGATTTTCTGCCTCGTGCGCACCAGCACCGAGGGTAAGAAGCAGCATGGCATCAGCTTCCTGCTCATCGACATGCACTCCGAAGGCATCAAGGTGAACCCCATCGAAACCATCGATGCCCACCACAGCCTCAACGAAGTTGAGTTCAACAACGTGCGTGTACCCGTTGAAAATCTCATCGGCGAGCAAGATAAGGGTTGGACCTACGCGAAAGCGCTGCTGGCCCACGAGCGTACCGGTATTGCGGGCGTGCCAAACTCCAAGCGCGCCGTCGCCGAGGTGCGTCGCCTGGCGGCCCGCGAAGTAAATGGTGGAAAGGCCCTGCTGGAAGACCCCTTGTTCCAGAAGCGTCTCTCCGACATTGAAATCGAGCTGATGGCACTGGAATTCACCGATCTGCGCGTTCTCTCCCAGGTTGAGTCTGGCGGCGCCCCCGGCGCTGAGTCTTCGCTTTTGAAGATCAAGGGCACAGAAATCCAGCAGGCGGTTCAGACCCTTGCCATGATGCTTGCGGCTCACTACCAGGGCGTGCTCCCGACAGACCTCGACACCGACGTTATCGGCAATGACTTCGGCAGCGCGGCTCGCCAGACCTATATGTACGGTCGTGCGGCGACGGTTTACGGCGGATCTAACGAGATCCAGAAGAACATCATCGCCAAAGCCGTCCTCGGCCTGTAAGCGGAAGGAGAATTACTATGAATTTTGATTTTTCTGAAGAGCAAACAATGCTTCGCGACAGCGTCGCGCGCTTTGTTCAGGACGACTACGACTTTGATACGCGTCGCGCCATCGTCGCCACCGACGATGCCATCAGCCGCGAGAACTGGCAGACCTTTGCCGAGCTTGGTTGGCTGAGTGTGCCCTTTGCAGAAGAGCACGGTGGTTTCGGCGGCGGTCCCGTTGACGTCATGGTCATGATGGAAGAGTTTGGTAAGGGCCTCGTCGTTGAGCCTTACTTCGCAACGGTAGTCCTCTACGGTGGTCTGCTGCGTGCCGCGGGCAGCGAAGCTCAGCAGGCGGCGCTGATTCCCGGCATCATCGATGGCAGCACCCTCGGCGCGTTTGCCTACATCGAGCGTCAAAGCCGCTATGAGCTCAGCGATGTGCTGAACAGGGCGTCTGCCTCTGGCGATGGCTATGTGCTGAACGGCGAAAAGGTTGCTGTGCTAAATGGCGCCAACGCCGACCAGCTCGTTGTGTCGGCCCGCACCTCAGGTGATCAGTCTGACACGAACGGTATCTCTCTCTTTGTCGTTCCTGCCGACGCCGCCGGCGTCGAGCGCGTCAGCTACCGCATGATGGATGGCCAGAAGGTCGCCAACATCACCTTCAAGGATGTCGCGCTGCCTGCAGACGCGCTTCTGGGTTCCGTCGACAGCGGATACGCGGTGATGGAGAAGGTTGTTCATGAGGCACTCTGTGCGTTGGGCGGAGAAGCCCTGGGCATCATGGGGCAGCTGAATAGCAAGACCCTCGAATACACCAAGACGCGCGAGCAGTTTGGCGTTGCCATCGGCAGCTTCCAGGCACTGCAGCACCGCATGGTCGATACCTTCATGTCTTACGAGCAGGCGAAGTCCATGGTCTTTCGCGCTGTGTGTGAACTCGAGAATGGCGATGCCTCTGCCGCGCGTACCATTCACGCCATGAAAGTGATGATCGAAAGGTGCGGACGCCATGTCTTCGAAGAAGCGATCCAGCTGCACGGCGGCATGGGACTCACAGACGAGCTCGACATCGGCCACTACGCCAAGCGTTTGATGATGATCAACGCCACGCTGGGCGATGGTGACTTCCACCAGAGCGCGTTCAACGCACTGAGCTACGCGACTCCCGAGTCAGCTACGGTTACCAGCATCAGCGACGCCGCGTAAGCTTCACTGTCATTAAACAGGCCCCCGACTCCGGGGGCTTTTTCGTTTTTGGGGGAATCATTATGGATATTCAGGGAAAAGTTGTCGTCGTTACCGGTGGCGGGAATGGCATCGGCAAAGCGCTTTGCGAGCGCTTTGCTGCTGACGGTGCGCGCCATGTTGCGGTGGTAGATTTGGAGAAAGAGTCTGCGGAAGCCGTGGCCAGCGAGATTGGTGGCAGCGCCTATGGCGTCGACGTGCGTAACGAGCAGCAGATCGCGGACATGGTCGCCGCCGTTGAGGCCGATCAGGGTCAGATCGATCTGTTCTGCTCCAACGCAGGCATTATCAAGACGGACGCACCGCAGTGGTGGGCGACCTCTGCCACCAACGACACCTGGCAGGCAATGTGGGATATCCACGTGATGAGCCACGTTTGGGCGGCTCGCGCTTGCTTGCCAGCGATGATCGAGCGCGGGGAAGGGTATTTCTTGAACACGGCTTCTGCCGCCGGTCTTCTGAGTCAGATCGGCGATGCGGCTTACTCTACAACGAAGCATGCGGCCATCGGTTTTGCGGAAGCGCTGGCGATTACCCACGGCGATGATGGCGTTAAAGTGTCCTGCCTTTGCCCCCAGGCGGTGGCAACGCGCATGATCGGCGTGGCAGAGGATGGCGGCACCGCAGGCGTGGATGGCGTACTGTCGACCGCTGACGTGGCAGATGCCTGCGTGCGCGCTATTGCCGAAGAGCGCTTTCTCGTTTTACCTCACGAAGAGGTACAAACCTACCGCGAGCGTAAGACGGCAGACTACGATCGTTGGCTCAGCGGTATGCGTAAATTGCGTAGTAAATTCGGCAACCCTACACTGTGACGCTTTTCTGAGGCGGGATAGTCCGTGGAGAAACGCCAGCGCTTTGCGCGGATCATTCTGAACGGGTTCGAGTCTTACTTCGCCGACTTCCAGAACATCACGCTCAGTGCCCGGTCTCGTTTTGAAAACGCCGACTGGCTGGGGCTGCACGCGGCCTCCGCTGAGCGTATTGATCTGTATAAACACAAGGTCCACGGTGTGTTGGCCGCCGTGGAGCTTGTGGCTGGCGATGAACTGGAAGACTACGACTTCTGGCGCGACGCTAAGCGTATTTATGCGGGCCTGATCCACAGCCACAACAACTTTGAGATCGCCGAGACCTTCTACAATTCGGTGTTCAACTCGGTGTTCAAGCACGAGCGCGTGCGCAACGATTACGCGTTCGTCTTCTCCTCCCAGAGCGATATTCCCCTGTCTGATTCGAGTCCGGTGCTTCGCTACTACCGGGCGCAGGCGTCCGTGCGGGACACCTTCGCCGAGCTCCTGAACGATTACAGTTTCGATATTCCCTACGAAGACCTCGATCGGGACCTCGCGTGGATCGACGAAGCCCTCCAGCGCGAGCTGGATCTGTCGCCGGAGCGTTCGCTGCAGGAATACAACTTTCGCCTCGAAGTACTGACCGCGCACTTCTTTCGAAACAAGGGTGCCTACATCGTGGGCCGCGTACTCTACGGGGAAGAAAGCGAACCCTTTGTTTTGCCGCTCCTGCACAACGAAGAAGGTGCGGTCTACGTCGACACGATACTGTTCGGGTCAAACCGCGTGAGCGTCGTGTTCAGCTTCACGCGTTCGTACTTCATGGTGGATGCGATCATTCCCTCCCAGTACGTGCTCTTCCTCGCCAAGCTCATGCCCGAAAAGCCCATCTCCGAGATTTACAGCAGCATGGGCTACAACAAGCATGGCAAGACGTACTACCACCGCTCTGCGGTACGCCACATGGAGAGCACCACCGATAAGTTCATCATCGCTCCCGGCATTAAGGGCATGGTGATGAGCGTTTTCACGCTGCCGTCCTATCCCTTTGTGTTCAAGATCATCAAGGACCGCTTCACACCGCCAAAAGACATGACCCGTGAAGAAGTGAAAGCCAAGTACAAGCTGGTGAAAAGAGCCGATCGAGCCGGGCGCATGGCCGATACACAGGAATTCACAAATCTCGCCTTTGCGCGCGATCGCTTCTCTGATGAGCTAATGGAAGAGCTACAACAGGTGGCACCCTCGCTCATTAACGTGCAGGGCAAAGCACTGATCATCGGCCACTTATACGTAGAACGCCGGATGACGCCGCTCAATCTGTTCCTACAAAACGCGACGGACGAAGAGCTGCGTTCCTGCATGATTGAGTACGGCAATGCGATAAAAGAGCTGGCCGCGGCCAACATCTTTCCTGGCGACATGCTCCTTAAGAACTTCGGTGTGACCCGCCATGGACGGGTGGTGTTCTACGATTACGACGAGATCGTGCCGCTGCTGGACTGTAACTTCCGCACCATCCCTGAGCCCCGGAACGAGATGGAGGAAATGGCCAGTCAGCCCTGGTACTCCGTGGGGCCCAATGACATCTTCCCGGAAGAGTTCAGACTGTTCTTCTCGGGCAACCAGCGCGCTCGCAAGGTGTTTGACGAGCGTCACTCGGACATATACGAGGCCGACTTCTGGCGCTCTCTGCAGGAGCAGATTCGCGGCGGCTTCGTGGAATCCTTTTACCCCTATCGGCGTCGGCTGCGCTTTCCTCGCGCCGAGTCTCTCCTTGAAAGCAATGGAGCCGCTTAATGGCCAGTATTTATCTTATCCGCCACGGACAGGCGTCCTTTGGCGCTGACAACTACGACGAGCTGTCCGCGCTGGGGCGACATCAGGCGACGCTGACGGGGGAGTATCTGGCCCGCGTGGGCATTCATTTTGACGCTGCATACTGCGGCGCCCTGGACCGCCAACGTGATACGGGACGCCTGGCACTGGCAGCGCAGCCCAGCAGCGTCGCGCTAATGGAAGATTCCCGTCTCGATGAGGTCCGTAACGACGAGCACCTTGAGCACTTGCTGCCCAAGGTCATCGCCCAGCGGCCAGAGATTGCCGAGATCGTGGAGGGCGGACTGGATTCCAGCAAACGATTCCAGAAAGTGATCGAAGCCGTGTTCAATTACTGGGTGTCGCCCGAGTGCGACGATCCGAACATCCAGAGCTGGGACGAGTATTCCTCTGGCGTGCATTCAATGCTTCGGGACATCATGACCAATGAGGGCGGCGGCAAGAACGTCGCCGTTTTCACCTCGGGCGGGACCATCGCCACCTTCGTTGCGGCGGTGGTGGGTGTGCCGGGAAGCAAAACCTATCAGTTCTACGAGCCGGTGTTTAACTGCTCCGTCACTCAACTGATCTACAGTTCAAACCGCGTTTCCCTGTCTTACTTCAACGACTGTTCCTTCCTTCGTCAGCTTTCCGTCGAACGCAGCGAAAAGTTGGTTACCTACCGCTGATGGCGAGTCGAATCCTCCTGGTGCGTCACGGTGAGGCCGCCGCGAGTTGGGGGCAGAGCGCCGACCCTGGGCTTTCGGAGCTGGGGTGGCGCCAGGCGGATCTCGTGTCATCGCAGCTTCAGGCGTTGGCAGGCGATCAGCGGCCCCTGCTCATAAGCAGCCCGCTTAAGCGCGCCCAGGAGACCGCACAGCCTTTCTCCGAGGCGATGGATTTGCCCGTCGCGATTGATGAGCGTGTCAAAGAGATTCCCTCACCCGTGCCGCTGGCCCAGCGTCAGACCTGGCTGCAGGGTTTCATGCGCCAGACCTGGACTGAACAGCCTGGTGCGCTCTGGGACTGGCGGCGGGGCGTGGTCGACGCGGTCAGCGAGCCGGAGGGCATTATCGTGGTTTTCACGCATTTCCTGGTGATCAATGCGCTGGTGGGTCACTGTCAGGGCCGCGAGAACACCCTCGTCTTTTGGCCTGCCAATACTTCGGTGACCGAGCTCCGTCGTACCGGCGAGGAGCTCTACGTTCATGAACTTGGCGAAGAAATGGCCTCGCGCGTCAACTAACGCTGCCGGAGTTTTGTGCGTTACGGCGAGCTGGGCCGAAGACGAATCAGCGATTCCTGCACCGTGGATGCGACCAAGCGGCCCTGCCGGTCGTAAAATTCCCCTCGGCTAAAGCCCCGTCCTCCGCCCGCGTTTGGGCTGTCCATGCTGTACAGCAGATAGTCATCCGCTCGGCCCATGCGATGAAACCAGATCGCGTGATCGAGGCTTGCCGCCTGAATCTTCTTGCTCATGGCCGTATAGGGGTGGGGCAGTAGCGCCGCGCCCAAAAGGGCAAAATCCGAGATAAAGGCAATGAGCGTTTGATGGCGGTTTCTATCATCACCGATATCACCGGGCACCCGAAACCACATGTGGGAAACGGGGTCTTCCGCCTTGGGATTCAGATAGTCTCTGCGCCGAACAACGCGGCGCTCTACAGCCTGGGCGAGCGGTGGGTCGAAGCGATCTGGATGCTCCTCAGTCATCTCCGTCCAAAACTCAAAGTCGGTCTGTAGTTCTTCCGGTGGTGCCACCTGCGGTCTGTCAGACTGATGCTCAAGCCCCTCCTCAAGAAGCTGATACGACACTGACGCGATAAAGATGGGCTTGCCATCCTGCTTGGCGACCACGCGGCGGGTGGCGAAGCTGCGCCCATCCCGGGTGGGGTCGACCTCAAAAACGATCTGTTTCTTGGGATCACCCGGGCGAAGGAAATGCGCATGCATCGAGTGCGCGATTCGTTCGTCGTCGATAGAGCGATTCGCTGCGTTGAGGCTTTGGGCAAGCACTTGCCCGCCAAAAATACGCCTGGGGCGCTCAGGACTCGTGCCGGTGAATAGGTATTTGTCGATACGTTTCACTTCCAGGCGATCAATCAGATCCTGAACGGGATCACTCATAGTTCATTTACCACTGTGTTAGGCGCGCGGCAGCAGCCCGTTGAAGAAAATATCGAAATACTCAATCGCGGCCTGATCGAGATCGTCCACCCGACGCCATAGATTGATATCCATCGCCGCGTTGGTAGCCCCATTCATCAGGTTTCGCGCCACAAATGCATCGACATCGCGGATGCTTCCCTCGCCTTTGCCCTCGTTGATGAGCTTCGTAAAGGCTTCGTTGACCTGCTCCGTCTCGTTCAATATCTGTATGCGCCTGGGTGTCGGCAGGGCGGTAATCGTGTTGTAGCGGATCAGGGGGCCTTGCTCGGAATTCTGCGCATGAAAGATCCGTCTCAGGGCCTCATCCATACGATCCAGGGCGCTTCGGTCTTCGCGCTCCACGCGAGCGTAGATACGTCGAGTGATGGCAAGGGAGCGTTCGTAGCAGGCATACAGCAGGTCTTCCTTGTTCTTGATGTGGTAATAGAACGCGCCTTTTGAAACATTGAGGTCTTCGGCGATCTCATCCAGAGACGCACCCGCAAAGCCCTTCTTGTTAAAGAACCAGGTGCCCGTTTTGTAAAACGCCTCCTGCTTCTGACGATTCTGCTCGTCTCTATCGAAGCCCTGTGATGGCCGATCACCCAGGTAACTCAAATCCAGCCGACCCGGGTGGTATTCGCCCTCACCGGCATAAAATCCCCGTAGCAGGAAGCTCCAGGCGCGATCCGCCGCGGCGAGCACATCGTCGCGTTCCAACTGATGCAGCCAATTGAAAACCCAGTCCACGGCACCGATTAGGGCGCGCGTCGTCGACGTGGTATCTACCGGTCTGATTTGTCCGGCGGCGACAGCATCTCGCAGGTAGCCGCGAAGCCGTTTGAACATTTCGATGTAGGAGCGCTCGATCAGCTCGCGATGTTCGTCGCGCAGCGAGGCAATCTCCAGTAGTGCCGCGAGGTGCACATCGTCACCGTCCTGCGCGCGGATCCAGTTTTCGAAGGGCGTTCGAAAAACCCGTGCGGCGCGCTCCAGGGGCGTCAGCTCTATGGCATCGAGCTGATCCATGACCGCATGCTGCCGCTGCAGGGATACCTCGTAGCACTGGAAGATCAGCTCTTCTTTGGTGCGTACATAGTAATAGAGGCTGGTCTTGGTGAGTCCCAGGCCCTTGGCGACATCCTGCAGTGTGGTGCTTCGACTTCCCTTGCCGTTAAACAAACGCGCGGCCTCCGAAAGGATCGCAATGCGCTTGGCATCGTGCTGCGCCTTTCGGTTAAACGGCGAGGCGTCGTTGCTGGGTCTTGACGGCGTCATAGGGCAGAGACGAAGGGGTCTTCATACCTAATAGTTGGGAATTCCAACTTTAAGTATTTTTTTTGTCGCTGTCTATGAAGGGCGTTCTATGTGCTTGGCGTGGTTCTGGCAGGCTGTGTCGGGCTGTGGCGATAGCGGATGTTGGAGAGTTGGCTCAAATCAACCTGAAACGGACACTCAAGTAGTTGATCAGCGGTCTTTTGCCAAATCAATGAAGGCTCGAAGCCGAGCTGGCATATGTCTCTTGGTTAGGTAATTGATTGTGTATCTGGGTAAGGCAGGTACGCTTTTCTCAAACAGCGTCGTCAAATCGCCTGTGTCGATAAATGACTGAGCTGGCTTTCGATAAACATACGCGAGTCCTGTACCAGCAACTGCGAAACTCACCATTGAAGCCAGATCATTCACGATCATCCGCGGCTTGGGCATGACCATGTAGGGGCCTTTCTTCCCATCAACAAATGACCAGGGTGCAAGTTGATCTGCACGACCAAAGCTGAAGCGGATACCGTCGTGTTCGGTCAGGTCAGCCGGCTTCTTTGGTTCACCTTTTCGTTTCAGGTAGTCAGGGGACGCGACCAGAACCATGTCTAGCTCAGGCCCGATTTCGACCGCGTAAGTATCTTGCTCAAGCAAGCTTTGCGATCGAATTGCTGCATCGATGCCAGCCGTGACCAGATCTACTTTGCTGTCGTCATAAATCAACTCAACATTTACCGCAGGATACATGACGCAGTATTCAGCGATCACTTCATCAAGGAAGAAAGGCGAGCTGCTACGTGGAGCTGATAGACGAAGGGTGCCCAAGATCTCATCTTGTTCTTCGCTTAGCGCTTTGATTGCGGTTTCCAAATCCGCCAATGCTGGAAGGCTTTGTTCGAGGAGCCGCTCACCGGCATTGGTTAAGGCCATTTTGCGCGTAGTGCGCTCGATCAGTCGGACGCCAAGACGGGTTTCAATGCGTTGAATCGTCTCGCTGACCGAACCTGCACCTAAACCCAGCTTTTCAGCTGCCGCCCGGAAGCCGTTCGCACGAGCGACTTCAACAAATACCGAAATGTCGTCTAAGCTGGCTGCTTTCATTGTTCGTTAATGTGATCAAAATGTTTCCAAATAATTTGTTTATCCTATCAATAGAAAACCCTATTGTGAATGAGTAAGTTCAGCAACGGCGACAAAGAAATGAATACGCGCAAAGAAATTGAAGCAGTGATAAACGCCTGGAATAACGGCTTGGACAATGGCGACATTGAAGCCATGGTTGCCACATGCCACGCAGATGCGATGACGGTGAACGAACGCCAACCGGTCACGATCGGCACACAGAGCATTCGTGACAAGTACAACCCTCGAATCGCGGCGGCAGAAATCACCTCTGACTACGACATCGAAGACCTACAGTTTTTTGACAATGTTGCTGTGGTTTCCGGGCGGTTTCACGGGACCATAGAGATGAAACACACCGGCGAGATGCGAAGCCCTGAAGGTCGCTTGGTTTTGGTTTATCAAAAAGACCAAAACGGCGATTGGAAAATGATTCTCGACGTGGATAACAACGGACCTGCTTAGCAGGTCCGAGAAAGTCGAAAACGAACGTTAGGGAGAGAACCATAAACAAATACGTAGCGAAGCGACCACGTGATATTGCGAATTGTGTAAGTAACTATCTGCAGGAAGGTGATCTGGAAGGCATCATCTCGATGTTTCATCCTGACTGCAAAATCTTCTTTCCATCCGGACAAACGGCCAGTAAAGGGCTGGACGGTGCACGTAGGGTGTTCGCGGGTTTTGTGGAGATGCGACCAAGGATTGATAGCCGTGTGGTCAGTGAAGAAATTGTTGGAAATACTGCGTTGTTGCGCGCGCATTGGCGCGTGGTCGCTCCTGACGGGTCTGTTATCGCAGAAGGGCAATCGACCGAGGTAGCAACGAAGCTTGACAACGGCGGGTGGGGTTACTTGATCGACTGCCCGCACGGTCCACCAGAATCTGCTGCGTGAACTAAGGCGGACGCGATCAAATGGAGCCATAGATCGCTATTAACGTACGCTCCTGGCCGAACGCGGCCATGCTCAGCCAATCAATACCGGTGCTTCACCGCATACGTCTGATCAATCCTGCAACAAACCCCCTTCACATTCTTATCACCTCTGGCACAGTTGCACCTTTGTTAGGCTAATGGAGGCCCCTCTTGAAACTTGTTCCTGGAATCGCCCTGACGACCACCATCATTACTGCGGCTACCGCTCTCGCCGACACCGAAGTCGCTAATGACGGCGTTCCCGGTCCCGAGCAGGACCCCTACATCTGGCTCGAAGAGGCCCGCAGCGAAAGGGCGCTTGCGTGGGTCGAGAGTGAAAATGAACGCACGCTCGGCGTGCTCGAAGCTGATCCGCGCTTCGCTACCCTCAAGTCTGAGGCGCTGGAGATACTCGACAGCGAGGACCGTATCCCTTACATCAGCTTTCGCCCCGACGGGCTCTACAATTTCTGGCAGGACAAGGCGAACCCCAAGGGACTCGTGCGTCGCACCAGCCTCGAAAGCTACCGAACCGATAGCCCGGAATGGGAAACCGTTCTCGACGTAGACGCGCTGGCCGCAGCCGAGGGCAAAGAGTGGGTGTACAAGGGCTCCAGCTGCCTGCCGCCAGCACTCACCCGATGCATGATCTACTTATCTGATGGCGGTGAGGATGCGACCATCGCCCGCGAATTCGATACTTCGATCAAACAGTTTATCGAGGATGGCTTCGTCTTAGAGGACAAGAGTCAGGGTAGCGTCAGCTGGGTCGATGAAGGCACGTTACTGGTCAGCCGCGATTTCGGCGAAGGTACGCTGACGGACAGCGAATACCCGTTCACCACGCGAGTGTGGAAGCGCGGCACTTCAATCGAGGACGCTGACGAAATCTTTCGCGGTGAAGCCAGCGATGTCTCTGCCGGCGCATACATGCTCCGCGACGCCGACGATATGATCCACGCGACCCTGGGATACCGTGGAGTCAGTTTTCATGAGCGCGAATATTTCTGGCTCAACCCGGAAAACTACAAGTGGGTGAAGCTTGATATTCCCAAAATGGCCAGTCCCTACGGCATAGTGGATGGCCACATCCTTTATTCGACCGATGTCGACTGGGAAGTCGATGGCCTAAGCTTCCCGGCTGACAGCCTGATAGCGATGGATCTCGAGGAGTGGAAGGCCAATCCGAACGCGGCCGCGAAGACGCTGGTCTGGGCCCCGGGCGAGCGTCAGACCAAGCGCGGCGGAGCTATCACCGCGGGTGGGCTCTATATCGGTCTTCTCGACAATGTCGTCGGCAAGGTACTCAAGGTCAATTTCAGCGATGGCGCCTGGGTGAGCGAACAGGTCGCCCTGCCCGACAATGCAACCGTCGGCATCGCGGCGAGTTCGGATAAAACTGAGCAGATCATGTTCACCGTCACCGATTTCTTAAATCCAACGATGCTGTACTACGCCGACGGTAATGGTGACCCGAAAGTCATGAAAAAGAGTCCGGCGCGCTTCGATCCCAGCGGCATGGAGGTTGAGCAACACGAAGCCACCAGTAAAGACGGCACCAGAATTCCCTACTTCATCGTTAAGCCAAAGGGAATGAAGCTGGACGGCAGCACACCGACGTTGATGGGCGGCTACGGTGGCTTTCAGATACCGCGCCTTCCCAGATATCTAAATACAACGGGCAAACTTTGGCTCAGCCGTGGCGGGGCCTATGTGCTTGCCAATATCAGAGGTGGTGGCGAGTTTGGCCCGGGCTGGCACCAGACCGCGATTCGCGAAAACAAGCAACGCACCTGGGACGATTTCATTGCGGTGGGCGAAGACCTCATCAAACGCGGTGTAACTTCGCCCGAGCACCTCGGCATCCAGGGTGGTTCGCAGGGAGGCCTGCTGGTGGGTACCGCCTTCACTCAGCGCCCGGACCTATTCGGCGCCGCGATCGTACAGATCCCACTCTTCGACATGCTGCGTTATCACCTGATCGGGCGTGGAGCCTCATGGATAGGCGAATACGGGGACCCGCGGATCCCAGAACAGCGCGCGTGGATTGAGGGCTATTCGCCATACCAAAAGATAGTAAAGGACGTGGACTACCCAACGCCGTTCCTGTGGGCATCGACGGCCGATGATCGCACGCATCCAGCGCACGCTCGCAAGGGCGCCGCGAAGCTCAGGGAGCTCGGCCACGATTACTACTATTTCGAGGACACTGTTGGCGGTCACTCAGGCGGGGTCGATAACGATCAGCGCGCAAAGCTGCAGGCCCTGCAGTATGTCTACCTCATGCAGCAGCTGATGGATGCCCCGAGCGCGGAGCTCAGCAAGTAGTCTTAACGCCGGATTTCAACTGCAGCGTCGGTTCGAGAATAGTTTTCAGCTGCTCAATGTCGCGTACACAGAAGATCACGGTCATGTTCAGGTGACAGCGCAGACACCTGAAGTGAATCGACAACTTGAAGATAGGAGAGCAAAACAGAATCGTCAGCACACCTGATGCGCCCTAACTGTCGAGGCAGTTGGTTACTTCCGGTTGCAAGGGACGCTGGTTTCGCGCCAGTTTCAGTGCCCGGCGCTTGGACAAGAGTATTGCGTTACAGCTTGGAATTCACTTCAATTTGCCCGCGGGCGAATGGCTGTTACTGGCCGAGGCCGTGTAAAAACTAGCTGGTAGTTTTACACGGCCTCGGCCAGGAGCGGACCGTTGTGATCGATAGAGGGATATGCGTATTCAGTAGAAAATATACTTGGTGGCATCGCCCCAACTTAGTGACCCGCTGTCTTCCACGCTATATTCGATGCAGGATGGGAAAAGAGTTTGCTCAGATGAAACTGTTAGGCCAGCCAAAGTCAATAAACGTACGCAAAGTGCTATGGACTTGCGTCGAACTCGATCTTTCTTTGAAACGCGAAGACTGGGGCGGGGACACCCGCCCGACCTCCGATCCCGAATTTACTGCGATCAACCCGAAGAGGTTGGTCCCGGTACTGGTTGACGGCAACCACGTACTGACGGAGTCCAACACAACCTGTCGTTTTCTCACCGCCCGCGAAGGCCGGACTGACCTGTTGCCTGTTTCCGCCACCGGTCGTGCCGAAGTCGAAGCCTGGATGGATTGGCAGCTCTCGGAGTTGAACAACACCTGGCACGCTGCCTTCATGGGCCTGGTCCGCAGAAATCCAACCTATGCCGATCCGGAGGCGCAACTGGCCAGCATAGATAAATGGAACTCCGCGATGTCGCTGCTGGACGCGCAACTCACGTTAACCGGCGCTTTTGTTTGTGGCGACAGCTTCACCTTGGCAGACATTGTCCTTGCTCTTTCCACAAACCGATGGGAGATGACGCCTATGGAGCGTCCCGACCTGCCGGCTGTCAGAGCCTGGATGGGCCGCATGGTTGCACGGCCCGGATTCGCAGCCTACTGTCGCAACGGCGTCGCCTGATTCGATGCTACGAGGTACCGGAGCAGCATGCTCCCCGCTTGCCTGGGGGACCCTGGCAACGATGATGAATCTCTTGGAGCGACATAGGCGACGGAATCGACAATAGAATCATCGCCGCAAGGGATTCAGGAATACTGGGATGGACTGCTACTAGACGAAAGTATTTCCGCTTGGTGCCGCGGGTTCTCGTATCGAGCATCTATCGCACCGAGTTGGGTGCGTTCACCAAGATGCCTTTGCAAGTCCGCCTATCCATAGCCTAAGTTACTTCCGAGGGTCGCGAGCGGGTACCACACCGCGGTAGGGTAGAAAATGCTCCCAGTAGCTGCAAAAAGCAGGAGGCTCATGAGGGCGTGTACATAAAACACTCTTGGGTTGGCGACAGCGTGACCCGAAACAATTACGAGTGTCGACGTAAGCGAGTTCTGCAGCCCAGTAATGCGCGCTTCGACCACTCTCCACTGGTCCTTGAGGTACAGCAAGAGGAACATCAGCGCGACTTCGGCACCCAGGACTTCAGCCACCAACACGACTTCCAACGCGAAGGGCGCAAGCAGCAGTAGCACGGCGACACAAGCAAGTGTCTTCAACGTGCTTTTCTTTGGCGTGGGCATTATTTACCTTGGTCTCTTAAACACTGCGGTGTATACGCTTGCGCCTGTGAAAGTTGGCGAAACAATACTGACTAACTCCCAGCCTTGAGCGCCCTGTATGTTGAGTTTGTCCGTGAGCTCTTTAGGCTTCGGATTGCCTGTGAAGTGCTGTCGCTTATCAAAAGTAATGGTTTTGTATTCCCAGTTCATTAGCGGTTCTTACTCATGATTTTCAAACTTGTCCTTGAGCCACATAACAGCTGCGCAGCGAGACCGCACTCGTCACTTCGTGAACCAACATAGTGGTTTTCGGCTCCACCATAGGCTCCTTCAGCCTATCGAATCCCGTGGATGCTTGCCACCAGCGTCCGCTCCTGGCCGATTGCGGCTGTTGCTAGGTGTGAAAACGAACGTCTGCTTTGGAGGAAGGCTCAATCTGATCGGGCACTACCTGTCAGGTGGGGTCTGAACTATTACAGCTAGGACCTGTCTGGCACTAGCTGAATAATGGGGTGCCCAATAGTTCTAGGGCCAATCTCTTTTTCGCCTATCAAAGCCCCAGGGCAACCGCCGTTAGCGCATACTCTCAAGGACATCGCCTAGCTGCTAAACGCGCCAGAACATTTGCTTCTACTCATTAGTAATCCGCCGCCCAATGGCTTGAAAGTGAGTCGCAGGCAGCGCCGCGTCAGCGTCAAGGACACATTCTTTGTGAGGTCAGCAAGCACTGGCTTGGCATCAACGGCGACCCCGTGTCACATCCACGACAGTGCGCTTAGTGCAGATGCAACGCTGGTTCTATTCTTTGCGTTTAGCTCTTTTTGAGGGAGAAGGTACTTTGCTCTATCGAGCTGGCGATTCAGGGTGTTCCTGTGCAAACCCAATGCAGAAGCCGCTCTAGCGGCGTTTGAACCCTCCTCTAGGAAAACCCGAAGGCAGTCTCGAGTTGCACTAGGCGCATCTAAGAGTCTACCCAGCGTATCTCTTAGGAAGCCACCGATCATCGGTTGCTCCAGAAGCATGTGTGCGAGGCGCACTTCGGTAAATGCCACCACGCTGCATTTGCGCTCAGATCTAATTTGCATCCGTTGCGCCACTAGTGCCTCTTCATGAGTCCCTATGAAACCTTCGAGTCCCGACTTAAGCGTGCCCGCCGAAATGTTCACGGCCTCAACGGGCGCGCATTCAGACACATCAATCTCTACTGCGCTAGGAGTCCAGAGCCACAGGGTGGAGGCAGTAGCATTGATACGCAGCGCAGACCTTTTTCCCCCGAGAAGTTCAATCCGATCCGCCGCTAAGTGAAGTCGATCGGAATCAACATCGTCGAAACGGCTCCACACAATAAACGCCTGATGACTTCGATCAATAGAGTAGTCGAGCTTCGCTGCAGCTTGGCCGGGCTCCAGGAGTTCCCTATTGAGTATGGCTTGCACGGTTTTGAAACGTAGGTTTACGGAAGGTTGGGCGAGGGCAATGCGCTCCTCATCCACCATGTATGCCAGCATGGTGATTGAACGCTGTGAATAGTCATTGATCTGTTTTGCGGAGAACTCCAGTAGTTGTTCAAGCGCCTCTTTACTTCCCGTCAACGTGAAGGTGAGCTTCATCCAGGCTTGCCAGGCAGCAATCTGGCTCGCTCGATAAACGTTCAAGATCGCCTCAGGCTTTCCTTTTCGAAGTTGTTCTCTGATCTGTGTTCTTATCTCGGGATCTATGTAGGGTTCCACCGGATCCAATGGGTTTTTGATGATGGATGCAGCGAAATGTGTCGTGCTCAGAAGGGTGTACTTTCGGATCGCGGCCACCGTGCCTGGATCATCCGCTATGTCAAAGAGACCGGAAACCGTCTCCACTAACTCCGATTCCCAGGTTGTGTCGAAGTCGAGTGCCCGTCTTGCACCCATCCTCATTAGCTCTGCCAGCTGATCTCGCTCGTCAGTCATATGTTCACTCTGCACAAAAATAATCATAAATATGTTCAACGTGAACATACCACTTGGGCAATGAAATTTTTACCATTTAGTTCAATTGGTAAGACGGGAGAGGTTCTGTGCGTTCACTCAGCGAGGATGTTTACGACGTCTTCATTATTGGGGCAGGTATATCGGGTATCGGCTGTGCTTGTCACCTGAAGGAGAAGCACCCGGGCAAGCGATGGGCAATACTAGAGTCAAGAGATGATCTCGGCGGAACTTGGGACCTGTTTAAGTACCCAGGAATACGCTCGGACTCCGATCTGTATACCTTTTCGTACAAGTTCCGACCCTGGTCGAGCCCAAATGCCATTGCCTCAGCGGAGGAGATCAAGTCGTATATGAATGATACCGTCGATCACTATGGAGTGAGAGACAGCATTCACTATGGGCATCGCGTACTCGAGGTGGAATGGCAGAGTCATACCGCTCTTTGGATGCTTCTTTTGGACACTCCTCAGGGCCAAATCCGAGTCAAGTCTAAGTGGGTCTTCTCCGCCACTGGTTACTACG
The DNA here is from genome assembly GCA_038750875.1 of Pseudomonadota bacterium. GTDB lineage: Bacteria > Pseudomonadota > Gammaproteobacteria > Pseudomonadales > Halieaceae > Congregibacter. The sequence continues at coordinate 61,305 of JBCDGU010000014.1, forward strand.
ACTATCGCGAGGGCTATCGTCCTGAGTTTTTGAATGAGGAGCTCTTTCAAGGCGAAATTATTCATCCTCAGCTGTGGCCTGAGAAGCTCGACTACACGGGAAAAAAAGTCGTGGTTGTCGGAAGCGGCGCGACGGCGGTTACGCTAATCCCGGAGCTCGCGAAGCGCGCCGCCCATGTGACGCAGCTTCAGCGCACACCGAGCTACGTTCTTTCGCGTCCCAGGAAAGACCCCCTTGCAAGTGCCTTGAGCAAGATTGCGCCAGCAAAAGTGGTTCACTCGATCACGCGATGGAAGAATACCCGGCAACAGAGGCTTTTCTACGCTTTCTGCCAGCAATTCCCAGGCCTTGCGCGAAAGATGCTCACGAGCGGCGTGCGAAACCAGTTGCCGCCTTCGTACGATGTCGATCTGCATTTCAATCCGCCCTACGATCCATGGGATCAGCGACTTTGTGCAGTACCGGATGGGGACTACTTCAAAGCGGTATCAAATGGTGCGGCATCCGTCGTCACCGGGGGTATCGAGCGGTTCACTGAAAATGGGATCGTGATGACGTCGGGAGCGAGTGTAGAGGCTGATATTGTCATTCTAGCCACGGGCCTGAAAGTGAAGCTGTTTGATGGAATACCCATCACCGTTGATGGCGCCCGAGTTTCAATTCCAGATTGCTTCGTGTACCGGGGTTGTATGCTGAGTGGTGTCCCGAATTTCAACTTTGCAATCGGCTACACAAACTCCTCCTGGACGTTGAAGGTCGATCTGGTCTGCGAGTACTTCTGCGACCTAATTTCGGAACTGGACAGCACCGGGGCAGCGATATGCGTTCCCAAGGGTCCGTCGTTGAACACGCAGTCGAAACCCTTGTTTGATTTTCAGGCTGGGTACGTCAAGCGATCGGCCCACTTACTCCCCAAACAAGGCGATCAGTTCCCCTGGACGATGTCTTCAGACTACGTCTTGGATCAGCGCGAATTTACAAAAAAGCCGGCTCTCGGCGTAGATCTGACAATCCTGCCCAAGCCCGTCGTGTGCGCGGAGGCTACGGTTTGAAAGCTATCTTCGAGGACAAAGTGTGCGTGGTCACTGGCGCTGGCAGTGGCATAGGGCAGGCACTGGCTCTGGATTTGGGGTCTCGTGGGGCGAGGCTTGCGATCTCTGATATCAATCCCAAAGGGCTAGCGGAGACAGCAGATGCCCTGGAATCGAAAGGTGTGACTGTTCATTCCTCGCTGCTAAATGTGGCCGATCAAAATGCAATTTACGCTTATGCGAAAGCGGTAACTACGCATTTCGGCGATGTGCATCAGCTTTACAACAATGCGGGAATTAGCGGAATGGGCTCTCTCCTCGAGATGTCACCCGATGAGATACAGGCGGTTGTGGACATAAATCTCATGGGGGTTATTCATTGCTCTAAAGCTTTCATGCCGGTCTTAGAACGATCCGGCGCAGGCACAATTGTAAATCTCTCCAGCTTAAACGGTTTTGCGGGCACCCCTGGGTTATCAATTTACAGCGCCACCAAGTTCGGTGTGCGCGGGTTTTCTGATGCCCTTCGGGCTGATGCAATGCTGGGCGGAAGTTCGCTCAAGATTGTTTGTGTTCACCCCGGAGGTATTCGCACAAACATTGCAAAGCCAAACTTCGAGAAGCTCCACCAATTTAGCGAGGATGAAGCGGCCGTCAAACGACGTCAGCTTGAGCTGTATGATCAAAAACTACTCAATTACCCGGCGAGTAGAGCGGCCGCGGATATTCTTGACGGAGTGGCCGCGGGTAAAGACCGCATCGTCATCACGAAGGAAGCAAAGCTCTTAGACTGGCTGACAAGGCTTTTGCCCGTGAGCTATTTGAAATTGCTGAACTGGAGTTACCCAGCTGACCTACGGCACGAAAGCAGACAGGTTCCTCAACAGCAGTGATTAAACGGCCTTCATTTCTTGTTGCCTGAGGGACAGATGGCATCGTTGCCGTCACCGGGATCACTTTCAGCAGCACCGTTGCGAATACATTGGAAGGTCGTTGGACGCCCGCAACAATAACGATGGCTCTACAGCCCGCGAGCCCTCCTTATGCCCAATTAGAGAAGCAAGAGTTCGGTCAAACGCAGGCCTGACCAAACACTGCCCGCCGCACCAACAGCATGTAGCGCGCGTGCTATCTACATAAAAACAGAATCGTAAGGAAGTCTGTATCGACTGCGGCTGGACCTTCGTAGCGAAGATGAGCTTTGGTGGCTTCAAGTTACGTGATAGCGTTGGCTCCATGGAAAGAGTTGCAAAAATTGGTTCTTCCCCGGCGCCCGATCTCACGCTTGTGGATGCAGAGGCGTCGGATGGAAGGCGTCGGCGAACTCAGAGAAGTCGCGAAAAGATAATCTCAGCGATGTTTCGCTTGATCAGTGGCGACGATCCATATCCGAGTGTTGTGGCCATAGCCAAAGAGGCTGGCGTAAGTAAGCGCACAGCGTTTCGTTTGTTCAGTGACCTCGACTCATTAATTATGGAAATGTCACAGCAGCTTAAGGACGAACTGCGACCCGTGATTTATGCGCCTTACGAATCCGAGACATGGCGAGGCAAGGTTGGCGAGCTTGTTGATCGAAGAGCTATTGTGTTTGAGAAGGCAATGATTCTGAAACAGTCGGCTGACATTAGGCGCTTCCGCTCTAAATTCTTGATGAGCGATTACACGAATTTTGTCGAGAGAGAGAAGGCGACGCTCCTTGAATTACTCCCGGCGCGAGTCAAGCGGAATAGGTCAGTGACGGCCGCGTTGATGGCGGCGCTGAGTTTCCAGACATGGACCCAACTTCGGTTACAGCAGGGACTCTCCCCGAGGCAGGCAAAAGCCGCCATGCAGACTGCTATGGAGGCCATTGTTGGGGGGTACTAGATTCATGAGCCCGCCACTTCAAATTCCTCAGCAAGGCTGACTAACCCCTAGGCCCAACACTTGGTGCCGGAGTCGTTCTTCGGTTCGCGATCATTGAAAACCCGTTGCTTAGCCATTAAATTGTCGCGGTGCGTGACATAATGTCCAATTGCGCGCTTATGATCCCTGGCTTCATTTCAATTCCGCCGGCTTAAGTCCGATTCCCTCCCATAGATAGGACGGGGGATGGCGTGACGACGGTTTTCTGATGTCTGCCCGTACCTAACCCAAGTGTGTGTTGCAGCACCCAAAATCCTAACGAGATAAAAGGATCCATCAATGTCTTTCCAGATCATGGCCTACATCACCGCCGCAGCGGGTTTCCTCCTTGCGTTCACCTGGTTCTTTGCCGGCGGTAAGCTACTAAACAATTGGGGGATGGTTCCGCATCCGGACGGCCTATTTGTAGGGCGGCGAATGGGGGCCGTATACCTGGGGAATGCGATTATGCTGATCCTGGGGGCCTCCGCCCCTGCCTCAGAGTTGCGGACGGCGGTTTGTCTTGGCCTTTTCGTTTCTATGCTGTTATTGGCCGTGCTTGGTCTGGTAGAAATGCAGTCGGAGCGAGCCTCTAAATCAATATTGCCGGGTGTGTTAATAGAGATTGGGTTGGCAGCAGGTTTCCTGCTGGTTCTCTACGATGGTTGAAAGGGTACGTGCCTAATCCCGGTCCAAAGGGGCTGACGCTTCGTCTGTTAGCGCACAGACAATAACGCCATCCGCCTTTGTGCACCGCATTGATCAGTCAGCAGGCGCCCAGGTTGTTGCAGCTCTTTCAAGACTTGCACCGCTGCAGTGCTGCGGCTCATTGCGGTCCGTAATCTGCGTTTATTCGAAGTAAACTTGAGAATTGATCGTGGGCTTCTTGCGTTAGGGCCTGCCACATTTTTTTCAAGATAATTTAGACGCGATTTAGTCGGGTGTTGTTATGGTGTCGCTATTGCAAAGTCGTTTGGCGGCTCTTCGAGTGCATCGAAAAAGTCCGTCACCGCACCCTTTGATCCATCAATTTTGATCTTTCCGGTGACCACGAGTACCAAGGCGCTTTTCTCCTTCAGCACGAGATCATTGAAAATTGATCTCGTGGTTGCGAAGGTCGCCCTCGGATTCTCGGCAGGAATCCCATAGCGCGGAAAAGCGGTGTCCGGGCCTATCTCAACACTCACAGTCTCTTCCGTATCTGTAAATCTGAACTCTAGTGAGTAAGGCTCCGACTCGATTTGAGTTGGGTCGTATCTCGCAGCTAAAGCATCAAAAAGCGCTTCGGTGGGCACGGCCTTTAGAAACGACTCCGCGCCCTCACCTAATCGACTTCCCCGTCGCTTGTTCGTTCTGAGCTCTTTGGCCGCAGAGAGATAGTAGTTACGAGTTGCGCCACTTTCCGCCAGGAAGCCCAGTTGCTCGAATCCCGAGGCTAGCCAGAGCTTTGCTTCCGTATTCTCGGGGTTGGCGAAAACGACGTGTCCCAATACTTCTACAGCCCAGCGGTAGTCGCCTTTAGAGAAAGCGGTGCGTCCCTCTTCCAATGCGCTTCTCTCGCCACCCACTGCAGAAACAAACCTTTTGGCCCGTTCGACTGGGGTGTGTGGATCGAAGCTCGCTGGGTTTCCGCCCCACCATCCAAAATAGTGCTGGTAAACGGCTTTAGTGTTGTGCGTATGAGATCCGTAGTACCCGCGAACCGATAAGTCTTTTGTCGCGAAACTGGGTTGATCGACTAACGACGGTAGCTCGTCTCTCGTTGCTCCTGCGTTGGCAAAACGCAGCGTCTGATCATGGACTTTCCGGTACAGGTCTCGATGATGCCGTAAATGAGTTGAAACCTGCGCTTTACCCCACACGGGCCAGTGGTGAGAGGCGAACAGCACCTCTGCTTTCCCGGAGTAGCGTTGGATGATTCGATCAACCGACTTACTCCAAACAAGAGCGTCGCGTACTTTTGCGCCTCTAATAGTGAGTATGTTGTGAAATGTGCCTGTAACTACTTCCGATGTGCACAGTGCTCTAAACCCGGGAAGATAAAACACAAACTCAGACGGGGCCTCGGTGCCCGCGGCATCCATGAACTGAAACTCAACCCCATCGATCTCCCTATCATTGATTCCGGGGGGAAGTTCTTCTGTGGGTAGAACTAAGCTAATTGTTCCAGAGGCTAGACCGGGGCCCAGGCCTGATCCAACTTTTTCCGCTGGGCTGGTTTCGAGCGAGCCGCCGTACATCAGGATTGATCTGCGCGCCATATGCGCGCCAGCGAGTAGGTTCTCTGAAACAGCCTCTTCGGTGAATTTATGCGGGGCAATGATGGGATACTCAACGTCGAACTGTCTGGCATGTTCAACGATGCCTTCGGCGCCGCCGAAGTGATCAGCGTGACTATGCGTGTAGATGAGCCCTGTTATTGGCCGCCTTTCCAGAGTTGACTGGACCAGTTCTATTGCCGCCTTGGCCGTCTCGATGGTTGTGAGAGGGTCGACTACGATCCACCCGAGCTCCCCGCGAATAACGGTCATGACAGCTAGGTCATATCCGCGAACCTGATAGATCCCGTCTGAAACTTCGAATAACCCATGCTGCGCTGTCAGCTGCATGTGACGCCACAATGCTGGGTTGGCAGTGTCGGGCGGCGCCGCATCGAGGAAGTCGAAGGATGCAGTGTTCCAGACGGTGCGGCCGTCACTGTCAAGGATGGCATCGCTTTCTAATCTAGAAAGTAGACCGCGAGTGGCTCGGATTTGATCGCTTTCTCTTGCAATGTCCAGTGTGGCGCTAACGAGTCTGTTTGCAGCGGCGGTGTCTTCAGTGGCGGTGCCGGGGGGAGGTCGAGAGATCATTGCGCCGTTGCTGGGCGCCACCGGTTCGTCGCTTGGGTCGTCTGATCGATCGCACCCGCTCGCTGAAATCAAAACTGCGCTCACAAGCGCTAAAGGAAATTTTTTTGTTTTGGTCACGCCACTAAGGCCTCGTTGTCGCTGGCACTGACTCATCTCCCATCGCACCCCAGGAGTCTGTTGGACAAGGGCTCCGCTCAAGGCGGAGTTTTCGGCGATGCTCAATTCAATCTGAAGCTTGGTAAGGCTTGTGCTCGAAAAAAGAGATGACGGGGAGGCCGCGTAAGCGGATACGCCAAGCACGCGTGCATCACCCGTCATCTAAAGCCAAGAAAATTGAATTGCATTGGCACGGTGCGCGACATATTATTTTATTGGCACGGTGCACGCAAATAACGAAAGACAAGCATCGGTACCCAGGCGCCCGGGTTGTAGGGGGCCTTGGCCGTCTCGTTGCAAATCTCAATCTGAACTTTCGTTAGGCACATTCGATAACTCAAATGCCGATACGAGGTAAGTAATGCGAGCTTTAGACAAGAAGTCACACACCAATAACTCCCTAGGGCAGATCGGGTCCGTTGCCTTAGGAATCACAGCGCTGTTGCCTGGAACACTCTCTTTCGCTCAGGCTCCTGTATTAGAGGAAGTGATGGTGACCGCCCAATTGCGGGCTGAATCGGCTCAGGACGTTCCGATTTCTATTGCTGCCGTGGATGGCGAGCGTATTGGAAATCTAGCCATTACGAACTTGCAGGAGCTAACCGCATACATACCTAACGTAAACATCAATACTGGGGCCCTGACTCCCAATCTTTTTATCCGTGGTATCGGCAGCGGGACTAATGCGGGGTTTGAACAATCCGTCGGTATGTACATCGACGGCGTATACGCGGGACGAGCCGCACTTGCCGCTGTACCAATTACTATGGACCTGGAGCGCGTAGAGGTGCTTAAAGGTCCGCAGGGTATTTTGTTTGGTCGGAATGCAATTGCTGGCGCCATCAGCATAACCTCTGCGAAGCCGTCTGATGAATTCGAAGCATCAGTCGAGGGATTGTGGGCACCTGATCACAATGAGCAGCAGTACAACGTGATGATGTCGGGACCAATCTCTGACTCCCTGTCCGGCAGGCTGGCCATCAGATACGACTCCATGGATGGGTGGTGGTCAGACGTGCTCAGCCGTGAAGAGGGGCCAGACATGGAAAACCTCTATGTGCGAGGAAGTCTGCGCTGGGACGCCTCGGAAAACGTAGAGGTTGATGTGAAGTATGAAGCAGGGGACTTCTTCACCAACAATAATCCCGGGGTTGTATACCAATCAGACTTCGCCGGGCTACCAAACTTTGCTGGAACTGTCCCATTCCCCGTTATATCTGAGCGCGATGAGGGGGCGTCCGATGCGCCTAACGAGCGCGATGTCGAAACTGATGTATTGGCAGTCACGGTGAACTGGGATGTGGGTTTCGCTACGTTTACGAGTATCAGCGCATACTCTGGGTATACGCGGATTGATGAGTCGAACACGGATTTGGCCGCTACGGCATCACTGAATCGAACAGGTGACGAACAGTATGATCAGTATAGTCAGGAATTCCGGCTGGTTTCTTCTGGCGATGACAAGCTTGATTGGATCGTCGGAGGCTATTATCAACAAGCTGACCTCGAAATAAGGCGCGTTAATACCGATTTGGATTTTGCGCTCTCAGGCCCTCTTTCAGTGGTCCCGTTGATCATAGTTGATGGATCACCACCCGGTACGCAGCTGTTTGATCAAGAGGCCGAGTCCTGGGCCGTATTTGGGCAGGGCACCTGGTCAGTGAGCGACACACTTCGGTTTACAGCAGGCGTTCGCTACCAGGAAGAGCGCAAGGATCTAGATAAGATCAATCCACCAAATCCTGGTTTGGGATTTAGGTTTGGTCCAACGGTTCTGTTTGCCAGTCCGCTGTCAGGTGCTCTCACGTCTGACGTGAGATCTCACACGTTTCTTGGTCTCAGAAGAGACGATGACGACATAACTTATACCTTCAACGGGCAGTGGTATCCCCAAGAGGATGTCATGCTCTATGCCAGTGTTAGCACAGGTTTTAAGTCCGGTGGCTTCGACGAAGCATATAGTGGGGCGGGGGAGACGATTCGTTTGGGTAACCCGCTCACTGGGGAGCCCAATGGGATCGTTGTCCCTGGAGTCGATCCCTCTGTGATCGAGTATGAGGATGAACAGGTCCTGTCCTACGAGCTTGGCGCGAAGATGAAGCTACTCGGTGGTGCTGCTGAGCTAAATCTAGCCGTTTTCCAAACGGAGTACGAAGATCTGCAAGTAAGTTCGCTCGTTGGGGACGTTTTCAGGGTAAGTAATGCAGGTGAGGCTACAAGCCGGGGTGTTGAACTGGACGGACGAGTGATTCTCACGGAAGAGTTCAGTTTAGCTGCATCCTTAGCGTACCTAGACGCCACTTATGATGTCTTTGATGGCGCCACTTGTACGATTCCACAAACGACGGATCCAGTTAGCAATCCAGGATGCTTGCGAGAAGACGGTTCGAATATTTCTGTTGGAGAAACAGGTGGCCAGAACTTAGCCGGCGAGACGCTGACCTATGCCCCGGAGTGGAGTGCGAACATCAGCGCGCAGTACTCGACATCCATAACGTCGAACTTAGACTTCACGACGGCCGTAGAGGTCAACTACCGAGACGAGTTCTACTCCGCGTTAGATCTTGACCCGAACACGATCCACGACTCCTTTACCCAGCTGAACATGAGGGTAACGTTGGCCAGCAACGATGGGAAATGGAGCGTGTCGTTGCTCGGGAAGAACCTAACGGACGAGGTGACGTACGCTTGGAGAAACGATGTGGCGTTTACCAATTCAAATAGTTACTTCGCAATTGGTGAAAGGCCGTTGTCTGTCGCTCTCCAGGGACGATATCGGTTCTAATCCCTTTGGGGGTTCTTCGCTAAAACGCGCCAATGAGACCGCCGGAGTAGTATAGGATTTTGGATGGCTCTGGTGGTCGTGATTTGAGTGGGCGCCCACCGTCAAGGCGCGCCCTTTTTTAGTTCGAACAATGAATGTATTCATTGCCGGGTGCGTTTGGTTTTGCTGGATCGTTATCGAAGCTTACTGGAAAATGTGTCGGGGCCTCCGGTTCTGGCTCCGCTTGCTGAGAGTCATGCTTATCTAAAGCAGCTTTGGATCGGCCAGCTTGTCAGGACGTTTAGCAGAAACATCATTCTGTTCTGTCGGATCCTATGGCTGCACAGTGTGAGTCGAGCGTGAAGGGGCTGGCTGATAATGCTCGAAAGCTGCATCAACTTAGCGAGCAAGGCAATTTTGGCGGCAGTATCTAAGACAAGGAATGAGAGCATGGCTCTGCGAAAAACATGGATGAGACTGGGTTGCCTCGGTGTTTTGGCACTGGGCCTGTTCGCGTGTTCGGATAGGGAACCCGAAGTCAGCTTGGAAAAGTCCGGCGATGGCGCCAACACCATCGAGCTGGCCGAGTTCCCCGAGCGCCCCTATTGGGGTGACACGCATCTTCACACGGACAACTCAGTCGACGCGTTTGGCTTTGGCACCCGGCTGGGTCCGGAGGAAGCTCTGCGCTTTGCACGCGGCGAAGAGGTCACCGCAACGACGGGTGGCAAGACTCAGCTAGCGCGTCCGCTCGATTTTTTGGTGATTGCAGATCACTCCGACGGGTTGGGGGCAACGCGTCAACTCTACGATGCGCCACGTTGGTACGTAGATTGGGTGATGGGCGATGAGACCGTCTTGCGCTGGTACGACATGATGCATGAAAGCCCCGAGCAGTCCATCCTCGCGATCGGCCAACTTATCGCAGCCGCGGCGAGCGGCGATGTCCCGGAGGCGTTCGCAAACGACGACGGCGCAGATGAGAGAACCAAAGACATCTGGAATACGCAGCTCAGCACCCTGGATCGATACAACGAACCTGGCGTGTTCTCGGCGATTGCAGGTTATGAGTGGACCGCGATGCCAAACGGCAACAACTTGCACCGCGTGGTCATGTTCCGTGATGGTAGCGACAAGACGCGACAGACCTTCCCATTTCCTGCCATTGACACCACAGCACCGCAGTTGTGGGAGTACATGCGTGCCTATGAGGAGGAGACCGGGGGGCGGGTACTCGCCATTCCCCACAACGCGAACTTGTCCAACGGCCTCATGTTCCAGATGACCATGGAAGACGGCTCGCCCATGACGCCCGAGTATGCAGCGCTGCGCGCCTGGGCGGAGCCCGTGGTCGAAGCCACCCAGATCAAGGGCGACAGCGAAACACACCCCTTTCTTTCCCCGAATGATGAAATGGCCGGTTTCGGTGTTCTAGGCTGGGAGTTGGGTAATCTGGACCTTAGCCGAAAAGCCGAGCCCGAAATGTATGCGGGCTCTTATGCTCGCTCAGGCCTGCTGCGCGGTTTGACGCTGGAGCAACAGCTCGGCGTAAACCCCTATGCATTTGGCATGATTGGCTCGACAGATAGCCACACTTCCCTTGCTACCGGCGATGAGAACAATTTTTGGGGCAAGCACACCGGTAACGAGCAGTCCTACACTGACCGTGCTAACAAATCTCAAGGCCTCGGAACCCGCAAAGGGCGCTTCGGCTGGCACTACCTGGCCGGTGGCTATGCGGCGGCGTGGGCGCGAGGCAATACGCGTGCAGAGATTTTTGATGCCTTCGCGCGCCGGGAGGTGTACGCCACCACCGGGCCGCGAATGACCGTACGGGTGTTTGCGAGTCACGGGTTTACTGCGCAAGACTGGGACGGCGACTGGGTGCGTAAGGGCTACTCAGAGGGTGTTCCGATGGGCGGTGAACTGGACGACACCGGTGCGCCGCCGACGTTCCTGATCAGCGCCCTGAAAGACCCCGATGGCGGCAATCTAGACCGGGTGCAGGTCATCAAGGGCTGGCTGGATTCATCGGGCGAGATGCAGGAGCAGGTTTACGACGTTGCGTGGAGTGACGAGAACACTCGCCAAAGGGTGGATGGGAAGCTCGCACCCGTTGGCGATACGGTGAACCGCAAAGATGCCACCTATACCAACACCATTGGTGCCGCCGAGTTACGCACGACCTGGGTCGACCCCGATTATCGCGAAGGTCAGCGTGCGTTCTACTATCTGCGCGTCCTGGAGATCCCAACCCCCCGTTGGACGCTCTATGATGCGGTGCGCTTCGGCGTGACCTTATCGGACGAGGCGATGGCCGATGCTGTTGCGCAGGAGCGGGCTTACACATCCCCCATCTGGCTTAAACCCAAATCCTGACAAGGCCTTAACGTTGAAACTCTCAAGCTGGGCACGCGAACCGCTGCTTCATTTTATTGCCCTGGGCGCGGTGCTCTATGTTGCCCTCACCTGGGGTGGTACACCGCCAGACCCTCTGAGCCGTGTGATCAAGGTCGGCGGCAGCGAAAAGGAGAAGATTGCGGAGAGCTGGACGCTGACCATGGGCCGGGCACCGACAGATGCCGAACTCGATCAGGCGATTGATGCCTACGTGCGTGAAGAGATTTTGTATCGTGAGGCCCTGCGTCTGGGGCTCGATGAGGGTGACACCGTCGTGCGTCGCCGGTTGGTATCGAAGATGGATTTGTCTGCGAGCTTAGCCGCAGAGACGATGCAACCCACGGATGACATGTTGCGCGCCTTCTGGGAGGCGAACGTCGACCGCTATGCCGACCGCACAGTTGCGAATCCATCGGTGAGCTTTGAGCAGATTTTCTTTCCCAGCGAGGCAGCGGCGAGTGATGCACTAAAGCGCGGCATCACCAACGGCGAGGCAACTAGCCTGCCTGCCTCTGTTTCCGAAAACCCAATGCGCGAAGTTGCAGCACGCTTTGGCCAGCAGTTCGCGGACGAACTCAGCGCTCTCGATCCGACCGATGAGTGGCGCGGACCGATGGCCTCGGGCTTTGGCTGGCATCTTGTGCGTCTCACGGCGCGTAGCGCACAGACGCCCGATTTTGAGAGCCTTCGATCGGTACTGAGCAATGACTGGCGCACGGAGCAGATAGATGCGCGGAAACAACGTGCCTACGAAGTACTAGCCAGCGCTTATCGCATCGACCGATGAACACTGCGGTCCATTGGATTGTTGTGCTGTGTGCCCTGTTTGCGAGCGCATCACTGTCGGCTCACGAGTTGCGCCCCTCGGTTGTTGAGCTACGCGAGGTGGAGCGAAACCAGTACACGATGGAGTGGAAGGTCACGCTCGCTGTAGGCAGTGGTCTCGCATTGGCGACACGCCTTACACCGGTTGTACCAGACGCCTGCGAGTTTGCCGATGGGCCTGTGCAGCGCCTTCAGTCCGGCGCCTTAATGGGCAGGGCGAGCCTGACGTGCAGCGCTTTTGCCGCCGGTGCGCGGTTCGGCCTCAGCGAATTACTGGGCAGGTCTGACGCGATCGCGCGTTTCGTGCCGCTGAACGCACCCACCCAAAGCTTTCGTCTGACGGCGGATACCCCCGCTGCCACAATCCAGATGGAGCCGGACACGCTGAGCGTGCTGTTCGATTACTTCTTCATTGGCGCAGAGCACATCGTGTTCGGCTGGGATCACTTGCTGTTTGTGATCGCGCTGGTCTTGCTGGTGCGAGGTCCTTGGCCCGTTGTCAAAGCTGCGACCGCCTTCACGGTCGCCCATTCCATAACGCTCGTGGCGACGGTGCTCGGTTATTCCGGTCTGCCGAGTCGCCCCGTAGAGGCGCTCATCGCCCTGTCGATCGTTTTCCTTGCCGTGGAAGTCGCGCTTTCCCTTCGCGAACCTGATCGCCACACGCTTACGCGCACCTACCCATGGGCGGTGGCCTTTGCCTTTGGCCTTGTTCATGGCTTTGGTTTTGCCGGCTCGCTTGCTGAGATTGGCCTGCCGCAAATGCAGCTCGCAACGGCGTTATTTGCCTTCAATATTGGTGTGGAAGCGGGACAGTTGGCAGTGGTGGCAGTCATCATGTTGGTGCTGACGGCGCTGGCCCGAGCCACAGAAAAAGCCGAGGCACGAGCGCTCACACTCACCACCTACTCCATTGGCAGTCTGGGAAGCTACTGGTTAATTGAAGGGCTCATTGGGTGATTCGAACAAGCATTTATCAAAACGCATTCAAATAGCGCTCCTCGTCACGAACGAATGCGCCAATGCCAAGCGTTCCCAAGCTGTCTGCTAAGAGAACAACTTGCCTCGAGTTGAGACCGACTTTTGGTTCACATCGTGACTATTGCAGCCAGCTAGGCCGCCGCTGCGCACTGCGCATGTCGATGACAGCTCACAATATGGTCGTTAACCATGCCGGTAGCCTGCATGTGGGCGTAAACGATAGTCGGCCCCACGAACGTGAACCCTCTTTTCTTGAGGTCTTTGGAAATGGTTTTGGACAGGTCGGTTTCGGCGGGGATGTCTGCCATGGTCTTGAAGTTGTTCTGGATGGGTTTGCCATCTACAAAACCCCAGAAGTAGTCGAGGAGGGTGGTTCCCTCCTCGTAGAGGGCGAGCGTGGCGCGCGCATTCTTGCGCACCGCGTACACTTTTAAGCGATTGCGAACAATCCGGGCGTCCTGCAAGTTTTTGTCCAATTGCCGGTCGGTGTACTTTGCGGCTTTGTGTACATCGAAGTTGTCGAATACGGTGCGATAACCGTCTCGCTTCTTGAGGATGGTGATCCAGCTTAATCCGGCCTGAGCGCCTTCCAGGCATAGAAACTCAAACATCAGCTGCTCGTCGCGCAGGGGTACACCCCATTCCGTGTCGTGATAGTCGATGTAGGTGGGGTCATCGCCGCACCAGTCACAACGCTTCATCAACTTCTCCTTGTCGCGTGCTGCGCAGCAAGTCTATGGCCTATGCGAAAATGCAAACTGCGAAGGAGCTTAGCACGATGGAATCGATCACCTACGAACTCAACGATAGCGTTGGCACCCTCACCATAAACCGCGCCGAGAAGCACAATTCCCTGGGGGGTAGCGAACTACAGGGACTACAGCACGCGATGGATCTGATCGCCGCAGACCGTGAGGTGCGGGTGCTTATTATCACCGGTGATGGCGACAAGACGTTCTGTGCTGGCGCGGCGCTCGATGAATTGAATAGTGGGCGTATCACCCCCGAGAGCTTTCAGCTCACCATGCAGCGGGTTGCAGAACTCCCCATCCCGACGCTCGCGAGAGTGAATGGCAATGTATTTGGCGGAGGCACCGAGCTCGCCCTGGGCTGTGATTTTCGGGTGGGTATAGAAGGCACACGATTGCGTGTTCCCGCGGCTGCCTTTGGACTGTGCTATCCGCCGGCGGGTATTGCACGTTTTGTAAAAACTTTGGGCGCCAGCACGGCGCGGCGCATGCTGGTCGCCTCAGAAACATTTACGGCGGAAGAGCTGTACCGCATTGGTTTTTACGACTACCTGGTACCTCGTGACAAGTTGGATGAACGCGTCGAGGAACTGGCACTTCATCTGGCTGGCCTTGCCCCCCTCGCCATGAGCGCAATGAAGGAACTGATCAGTCAATCAGAGAGCGGCGCTATCGACATTGCCCGTGCGGCCGAGCTCACGCGCATTTGCGACGAGTCTGCCGACCTGCAGGAAGGGTTCGCGGCGCAGCAGGAGAAGAGAGTGCCGAATTTTGTTGGGGAGTGAGAGATTGACGCTACGTCGATTTAGAGTCTATTCCAAACTTAGCGGAAAACGCGGAAATGAAGAGATTTATCTGAGATGAAAATTCATCTTCTTCTTCGCAGAACGATGACTGCTTATAGGTTTCCGGTCTCTGTTCGATGCGTTCGGCTAGTTTCTTCACAGATACTGCGCCGATGTTTGCACTCATGGATTTCAGTGCATGCGCAGATTTTCTGATCTCTTCCGTATCAGCGCTAGCGATTGCTTTCGAGAGTTCACCAAGCTTCTCCCAGGCCTGCTCTCTATATCCGTCCAGTAGCTGCGTTACTAAGCTATTCTCTCCGGGCTTCTCCAAACTGCGGAAGTTCTCTACAACATCCTCGTCGATCATATCTGCAATTTCGGCGGCAGGAGTGCTCTCGGTTGACTTCGAGGAAGCTACCTTCTCAAGTACTCCAGCAAGCAAAGCAGCCGTGAAAGGCTTTCGCAAGAAGCCCGCCATGCCTGCGTCGAGGGCCAGTTCTTCATCTGCACCCTCGCCACCAGCTGAGAGTGCGTAGATTGGTGTCGCGTCTTTGTCGAGCGATGTCTCGTACTCTCGGATCTTTCTAGTCGCTTCGTAGCCGTCCATTAACGGCATCTGGCAATCCATCAAAACTAGATCGAATTCGGTTTTTTTGAACTGAGCGATGGCTTCCAAGCCATTTTTTGCAACAGTTATGTCAGCGCCTAAACGTTGAAGCATTTCGCAAGCGATCACTTGGTTTATAGGTATATCTTCTACTAGCAGCACCTTTACTTCGAAGTTTTGGAAGTTCGCCTGATCAGTTTCACGCTGTGTGGAGCTGGAGACTGGTGAGTCTTCGGATTGAATGATGTTCCAAAGCTCTTCTACCCGGTACGGTTCGTGGAGTTCATAAGATCCGCTTGGCCCCCCTTTTTCTTCGTTTGGATCTACGAACAGGAGTTTCTCAGTGCCGGATTGCTGAGCCAATTCGGGCTGATGGGCCACGTCAAAGACGAACAGTTCTGGGGGGGCCGCTGTCTCGTTCTCGCTATCGGCAATTTGTACGCCAAGTATTTGCAGCTTGGAGGTGAGGGCCGCTTTAAGTAGCTCGTCCCCGATTCGGACAGTCGCGCGAAGCGCTACATTTTGTTTGT
Organism: Pseudomonadota bacterium; assembly: GCA_038750875.1. Lineage (GTDB taxonomy): Bacteria > Pseudomonadota > Gammaproteobacteria > Pseudomonadales > Halieaceae > Congregibacter. Next base: position 76,872 of record JBCDGU010000014.1, read on the forward strand.
TTTCTGTTGCCGCAGCCCTGACTTCTTGGACATTTAGAGTAAATTTTGAGCCGTCTCGGGGCTTCGATTCGACGCTCAGGCTTCCTCGCATGAGCTCGCTAAGTTCCTTGGATATGGATAGACCTAATCCAGTGCCACCGTATTGACGTGTGGTGCTTGCATCCTCTTGGGTAAAGACTTCGAATATGCTGTCGATCTTATGGGGCGATATCCCAATGCCTGTATCGATAACGGAGATGTCTAACTCCAGAAGGTTCTCACCCGCTTCTTCTAGATTGCCTGGCTGCTCCGATAGTTCTGCGGGAGCTAGGTTGCAGACGATTTTTACCTCGCCATCTTTGGTGAACTTAATGGCATTGCCAACTAGATTCAGAAGAATCTGCCGAAGCTTTCCTTCATCCCCATAAATAAATCTGGATGGGCATTGTTCCCATAAGACGATCAAGCGTGTGTTCTGTTCCTTAGCTTTCAACGCCAGCAATGCAGCAACATCATCAACACAGCCCACCAGATCAAACTCAGCCTCAGACAGTTCTAGTTTGCCGGCTTCCAATTTTGAGTAGTCCAATATGGAGTTAATGATATCGAGTAGCGAATGTCCGCTCTGTTTTGCTGTTTGAGCATACTCTCTCTGCTTTTTGGTCATGCCTGATTGCAAAAGTAGATCCGTCATGCCAATCATTCCATGCATTGGCGTGCGGATTTCATGGCTCATCGCGGCTAGAAAGTCCGCCTTAGCCTTGGCAGCCGCCTCAGCCTCATTTCGAGCCAGGCTAAGGTCACGCGTTCGCTCCTCCACTTTCTCTTCTAACTCAAGTCTTCTGCCCAGTTCCTCTCGCGCCCGAGCCCGCTGTCGGTTAGCTACGCTTAGGGCTACTGCCACAAACAAGAGGAAATAGGCCACGAACGCATACCAAGTGAGCCATATTGGTGGCGCTATTTGCACACCTATGCGACGTTCCGCTTCACTCCAGGTGCCGTCACTTTTGCTTGCGGCTATGCGTAGTTGATAGTCGCCATAAGGGACACCTGAAATGAACGCCTGTCGGACACCTCCAAGGTCGATCCACTCATTGTGCAGGCCATCAATGCGGTAGCGATAATTGACGGATTCAGGCTTTTTAAATTCGACCGCGGTAAATGAAAGAGACGCGAACTGGTAGTCATTTTCTAGCTGAATTGACCTCAACTCTGAATACGGTCGGTCAAAGAACACGGGTTCGTTCAACAGGTTGAAGCCAGTTACGTAGACCCTCGGCTCATCAATTACTGGCTCAGTCCAATCGCGCTCAATAATATTGACACCGCCGACACCTCCGAAAAACAGCTCACCATCTGGTGATTGACCCGACGCTCCCGTCAAGAACTCGCCATCTAGTGTGCCGTCGCGATTGTCGAAACGCTGAACACTTAGGCTGTCAAGGCGAATCCTAGTGAGTCCCGTAGACCCGGTGACCCAGGCTGCTCCATCGTTCGCAATTTGGATAGAGAATATCGCGGAGCTAAGAGTGCCAACGCTGGGCGGAAGCCTGCTAAAAGACGCGCTTGCTTCGGTAAGACTGCTTTGAGCCAAAAGATTAACTCCGCCTGACCGCGTGCCGATCCAGATTGTTCCATCGACGTCTTCAGCTAGTGCGAATATAGTGCTGTCCGAGAGAGTTGATGGATCGTTTTGCTCGTAAACGAACCTACGGAAGGTTTGGGATTCTTCGTCGAACAAATTCAAACCGTACTGCGTTCCAACCCAAATCTTTCCCTGGCTGTCAGTAAGTAAAGCAAGCACTCGGTCATCACTTATGGACTGAGTGTCATCTGAGGTGGTGAAAGCAACGAAGCGCTCTGTGCGTGGGTCGAATAGGTTCAAGCCACCCCCGTATGTACCCACCAACAACCCCCCAGATGGGAGTCTCGCTAGAGCGGCGACGCCGGCACTAGTAATGGCCCATTCTTGCCCGTCAGGGAAGTAGTTCTTAATCTCGCCACTCATGCGCGAAATTCGGAAAAGTCCGTTATCGATTGTTCCCGCCCAAACAAACTCGTCGTCGATATGGAGGGACATTACTTGCTGATCTGCGATGATCCCGGAGGAGACGCTATCGATGATCCAGTCTCCGCGGCTATCTTGATGCGCGGTTAGAGCTGTAAGGCCACTGCCTGTGCCGATCCACCATCGACCACCTTCCTCAGCGAAAACCGAATTCACATCATTGCTAGCAAGCCCATCGTCTTCGGTGAGCTTTTGGAAGCTCGCCTTTCCTCCTGACGCCAGCCCAGAGAAAGTGCCAAGCCAATAGCTGCCATCATCGCCTTCTAGCATCGCCAACACGTTATTGTCGGGCAGTGCGGAATTAAAGGTGTTGAACCAGATCAGGGCTCCATCGGCCGAGTAGACGGCGACGCCTTCAGAAGTGCCAAACCAATGGTTCCCTTCTGAATCTTGCATCGCAGAATACATCTTGAGTGCGGAGCCCTCGGCGACTTGTTCGTGCAGCGGGTGTCTGTAGAGCTGAGAGGACGTTGTGTCGTAGACAAAAGCACCAGCGTCACCAGAAGTAATGAGTAGCTGGCCATCTCCTAGGTCAACCATTGCACTCGGGTTGCTCGGTTGGAAATCAAGGTAGTTGTTGGCTAGCGGACTGATGACCGCGGAGCTAGTGTCTAACTCCAGGAGGCCATAGTTTGCCACCGCTATGATCAATCGACCGTCCTCAGTTTCAGCAAACCCCTCTACATCCATGTTTGCTGCTTGACCAGGTATAAAATAGTGCGTGAATGCGGTCCCAAGAGGATCAAACCGACTAAACCCGACGCCGCCTGCGTAACCTACCCAAATGTAACCATCTGCACCTTTTTTAAGTGTTGTTACGAAGTTGGACAGAGGCCTTGAGTTCTCAACGGAGGCACCGGCTTTCAAGTGCTCGAAGGTCAGGTTCTTTTCGTCAAACCTGTTGATGCCGCCACCCAATGTGGCGACCCAAAGCGTGCCTTTGTCGTCCTCCACGAGGGCTGAGGTAGAGTCATTGCTAAGGAAACTTTCGTCGCCGCGTCGGGAGCGGAAAACAACGACTTCGCTTCCGTCGAACCGGTTTAGTCCCTCTTCCGTGAGTACCCAAACGAACCCACGAGCATCTTGATAGATGTCGACAACAGTGCTCTGTGAGAGCTGCGAACTCGCAGGAGAGAGAACCAAGGCGAAGTGATCTTGGCTAAAAGCGTGCGCTGTGCTGCAAAGCAGTGCGGTTAGAAGGCCAGCGAGTATCTTGTGCATGTGGAATTCAGATCGTCGAGACGTCTTTTATTCTACATTTTTGCTCCGCCAATAATGAGAAAACCCGCAACGCTTAACGTTGCGGGTTTCTCCCAACTAAGAAGCAGCCTTCATGGCAGGAATAAACTACTTCTCTGGTTAGACTTTCACCAAGTCGCTATGTGCGACTCTCGTTAGCGGATACCCCACTTAAAGCCTTGCTGGTCAGCAGCGCTACGGATGCCCCACTTGAACCCCTGCTGGTCAGCGGCACTACGGATGCCCCACTTGAAACCTTGCTGGTCAGCGGCGCTACGGATGCCCCACTTGAAGCCTTGCTGGTCAGCGGCGCTACGGATGCCCCACTTGAAGCCTTGCTGGTCAGCGGCGCTACGGATGCCCCACTTGAAGCCTTGCTGGTCAGCGGCGCTACGGATGCCCCACTTGAAGCCTTGCTGGTCAG
>JBCDGU010000015.1:0-68087 GCA_038750875.1 Pseudomonadota bacterium
CCGTGAGGCCGATGACCATGCGGGCCAGCAATACGCCACCTTCCATGGTCTCGCCGATGCCGAAATCCATGATCAGATGCTTGACGCCTGCAAGGCTGTGATAGATGAGCGCGACGCAGATACCCCACAGCACAAATTTGACGAGAATGTGGTCGAGGGCCCCTGCCAGTGCGGCAAAGCTTTCGGCGCTGGCCAAACTCATATCCAGGGCCCATAGGAGCAGAAAGGACGAAACCACCAAAATGACGCCGGTGACGCGGTGGGTAATCGATACAAGTGCGGTTATGGGTAATCGGATGGTTCCGATATCGAGATTAACCGGGCGGTTGTCTTTCACGGGTTACGGCTCCTGACGGCGTGCACGGCGGCGGGAGACGTTCTCCTTACAGGCATCGATCCCCCGACCGGTTACTCAGGGGCGCACGAGCGCTGGCCGCGCTTATGCCATATCCCCCGAAAAATCAGGCGCGAGTATAAATTTTCGTCCCGGTTATTACAATTCGACGAAAATCGAATAGCACTGCATGGCTAGCCTATTCTTGCATTCCACCGACCTTCGTTGAATTGACAATTGTGGGCACCTCTCTATAGTTGGCGACCCATATTCCACACCGGATAACCCCATGAGCGAAAAGAAAGCCACCCTCCGCATCGATGGCATTGAGGGCGACGTAGAGCTGCCTGTTTACTCAGGATCTTTGGGTCCAGATGTCGTTGATGTCGGCGGTCTTACGGGCAAAGGGATGTTCACCTATGACCCCGGCTTTGTTTCCACCGCGTCCTGCGAGTCCGAAATTACCTTCATCGATGGCGGCAAGGGCGTTCTGCTCCACCGCGGCTATCCCATCGATCAACTGGCAGAGCACTCAGACTATCTGGAAACCTGCTATCTCCTGCTTTACGGAGAACTCCCCAACGCTGAAGAGAAAGAACGTTTTGTCAGCACGGTGCATAACCACACCATGGTGCATGAGCAGATTCGCACCTTTTTTAATGGGTTCCGCCGAGACGCGCACCCCATGGCCATTATGTGTGGCGTGGTCGGCGCTCTGTCTGCGTTCTATCACGACTCCCTGGATATCTCCGACGAACATCACCGACAGGTCGCCGCTTTCCGATTGATCGCGAAGATGCCGACGCTGGCCGCCATGAGCTACAAGTTTTCTATTGGCCAGCCGTTCATGTACCCAGACAACACGCTGAACTACGCCGAGAACTTCCTCCACATGATGTTCGGCACACCCTGCGAAGCAAGCAATGTCTCTCCCGTGCTGGCCCGCGCCATGGACCGCATCTTCCTGCTCCACGCAGACCATGAGCAGAACGCATCTACGTCGACCGTCCGTCTGGCCGGCTCCTCAGGGGCCAACCCCTTCGCCTGTATCGCTGCCGGTATCGCTGCACTCTGGGGCCCATCTCATGGTGGCGCCAATGAAGCGGTACTCAACATGCTTGAGGAGATCGGCGACGTTTCCCGCATCGACGAGTACGTGGCCCGCGCTAAGGACAAGGAAGATCCTTTCCGTCTCATGGGCTTCGGCCACCGTGTGTACAAGAACTTCGACCCGCGCGCGAAGGTGATGAAAGAAGCGGCGGACGACGTCCTCGCCGAACTAGGTATCGACAACGATCCCCTCCTTGCCATCGCCAAACGCCTCGAAGAGATCGCTCTGGAAGACGAATACTTTATCGAGAAAAAGCTATATCCCAACGTCGACTTCTATTCCGGCATCATCCTAAAAGCTATTGGTATCCCCACCAGCATGTTCACCGTGATCTTTGCGGTGGGCCGCACCGTGGGCTGGATCGCGCACTGGAACGAGATGATTTCGGGCTCTTACCGGATCGGTCGTCCCCGACAGCTCTACACGGGCCACCCTAAGCGCGACTTCGCTCCCCTCGAAGAGAGATCCTGAAGCAGACTGGGTGGCAGCCATATCGCAGTCACTCACCACGAATTATCCGGGGGTCGCTTAGCGGCCCCGTTTGTTTTTAGAGAAGAGGCCACGATGCCCGAGCAAAGCACCGCAAACGTCTATATCACGGGTACTGGGCTCTACACCCCACCCTACTCCATCAGCAATGAAGAGCTTGTCGATAGCTTCAATGCCTACGTGGACCTCTACAACGATGAGAACGCCGATGCGATCGCGGCGGGCGAGATGGCCGCGCTCCAACACTCTTCGGCCGACTTCATCGAAAAAGCATCCGGCATCAAAGCGCGCTACGTCGTCAACAAAGAGGGGATTCTCGATCCCCGGCGCATGACCCCAATCATTCCAGAACGCTCCAACGAAGAGCCGTCGGTAATGTGCGAAATGGCCATCAAGGCCTCCCGCGACGCAATGGCCCAGGCGGGCGTTGAGCCCACAGACATAGGTGCCGTGATTTGCGCCGCTTCGAATATGCAGCGTGCCTACCCTGCGATGGCCGTGGAGATTCAGTCTGCTCTGGGCATCGACGGATTTGCCTTTGATATGAACGTAGCCTGTTCATCTGCAACCTTTGGGCTCCAGCAGGCTAGAGACACCATCGTGTCTGGCATGGCGAAACACGTGCTCATGGTGAATCCCGAGATTTGTACGGGGCACCTGAACTTCCGCGACCGCGATTCTCACTTCATCTTTGGGGATGTTTGCACGGCCACGATTCTGAGCGCCGAGCCCGTTGATAACGGGAACTGCTTCCGCATCATCGACACTCGCCTCAAGACCATGTTCTCTAACAATATCCGCAATAACTTTGGATACCTGAATCGTGGTGACGAAAGCGGCGTCGGCCACGCAGACAAACTCTTCGTCCAGGAAGGACGTAAGGTGTTCAAAGAAGTTTGCCCCGCCGTTGCCACATTGATCAGCGATCAATTGGAAGCCTCAGAAATTGCGTCCGGTGATCTGAAGCGCATGTGGCTCCACCAGGCCAACCTCAATATGAATGTGCTCATTGCCAAGCGCGTTCTGGGCCGCGACGCTACGGCAAAGGAAGCACCCGTGATTCTCGACGAGTACGCCAACACGAGTTCCGCAGGGTCCATTATTGCGTTCCACAAGTACCATGACGACTTTGAGGCTGGCGATCTAGGTGTGATCTGCTCCTTTGGAGCGGGCTACAGCATTGGCAGTGTCCTCATGGAGCGCTGCTAGAAGCAAATACTGCCCTGAGGGACGTTGCCAGCCGTTAAGCGCCCGCTGTCGGCGTATCGGATGGCTCGTGAACGCCGACTGGAGGCGCTTGCAGCCAAGGGAAGTCTCGGCGCAATTCAGACCGTTTTCACGGGGCTACTATAGCGAGCCAAGGACTTGATCGAGTTCCTCGAGCAGTCGGGCGCATTGGGCCTCCGTTCCAATGCTGATGCGCAGGAAATTCTCGATGCGCGGCTTGTCCCAGCGACGGACAATGACGCCTCGCTCTCTGAGACCGTCGAAAATAGCTTTTCCGGCCCAGATCTTGTGCCTCGCAAAAACGAAGTTCGCTGCCGACGGCAGCACCTCGAAGCCCCTGCTCTGGAGCTGAGCGATCAAAGCCTCTCGCGAGGCGATCACCCGATTGCGCGTTTCTTCGTACCAAGCCAGGTCTGCCATCGCCGCCAAGCCCGCGCGTTGCGCCACAACATCCAGCGGATATGAATTGAAGCTGTCCTTGATCCGCTCCAAGCCCTCGATTAGACCTGGGTTCCCCATTGCCATCCCGATGCGCATGCCGGCCAGAGCGCGCGACTTGGATAGCGTCTGCACGACCAGCAGATTGTCATAGCGATTAATCAGGGGCACCGCCGACTGAGCGCCAAAGTCGATATAGGCCTCATCAATAACGATAAGTCTGTCTGGAGACGCCTGAAGCAGAGCTTCGATATCACCAAGTTCCAGAGCCAATCCAGTAGGGGCATTGGGATTCGGAAGAATGACAGCAGCCGCTTCGGCAGCGTAATCGTCCACCGCGATACGGAAGTCATCGCGCAGCGGGACTCGCTCGGCGGTAATCTGATGGAGCTCGCACCAGACGGGGTAAAAGCTGTAACAGATGTCGGGATAGAGCAGCGGACGATTGTGCTTGAGCAAGCCCATAAATACATGGGAGAGCACCTCATCGGACCCGTTACCCACGAAAACCTGCTCGGGTTCGAGGGCGCAAAACTCTGCGATTGCGCGCCGCAGGGGCAACGCACCAGGGTCGGGGTAACGAAGCAGATCATCGCCACTCACCTCCTTAATCGCGGCAAGCACGGATCGCGAGGGCGCATAGGGACTCTCGTTCGTGTTGAGCTTGAGCAGGGAGGAATGTTTGGGCTGCTCGCCGGGTACGTAGGGCGTGAGCTCTCGGGTTAGATCGCTCCAGAAGCGCTGGCTCATCGCTGGCCTCGCTGGTCCAACAGCGCGCGTAATTCGGCGGGCTCGCGGTGGCGCACATCTTTGCCCAGACCAAGATAGATTACTTGCTCCGCAATATTCGTCGCATGATCGCCAACGCGCTCTAAACCACGCAGGGCCCACATTTCCTGCAGCGCACTCTCGATGCCATCGGGGCTGGAGCGCATGAGCTCTACAAGTTCTCCGACCGCCTCATCATGCTGGGCGTCTACTTCTCCGTCGTCGACAACAACTTCGATAGCTCTGCGAACATCCAGTCGCGCAAAGCTGTCGAGAGCGTCACGCAACATAGTCGCCACATGTGCACCGATTCGACGCACCCCATTGCTGGTAGCGCCAGAGGGCGTCATCTCCGACAGACGAATGGCCTGGCGGGCGATGCGTGATGCCTCATCACCGATGCGTTCTAAGTCCGTAGTCGACTTTGCAACGGCAAGTACCAGACGCAGGTCACTCGCAGCCGGTTGGCGTCTGGCAAGGATTCGCGAGCATTCGTCATCGATCTGGATTTCCATGTCATTGATTTCATCATCGGCTGCAATGACCCCTTCCGCCGAACCACTGTCTCGGGCGAGCAGTGCCTCAACGGCAATCGCGAGCTGACGCTCCACAAGGCCACCCATCTCCAGAAGGTGGTTCTTCATCGCATCGAGCTCGGCATTGAACTGGCCGGAGATGTGCTGTTTGTGCTGATCGCCTTGCAAGGGAATCTTCCTGGTAAAAGCGGCTACGGTCTCTGCTAAAGCTCGCCGCGCCGACCTGTATGCTGAAACGTCCGGCGGCCAGACCACCAAGGCGAGGCGACTAACCGTAACGACCCGTGATGTAGTCTTCCGTCTGCGATTCCCGCGGATTCGTGAAGAGTGTATCTGTTTCCCCAAACTCAACCAATCGCCCGAGGTTCATGAACGCCGTCATGTCAGAGACCCTGGCGGCCTGCTGCATGTTATGGGTCACGATCACAATGGTGTAGCGAGTCTTGAGCTCGTAGATAAGCTCTTCGATGCGCAGCGTCGAGATGGGATCTAGGGCGGACGCTGGTTCGTCGAGAAGCAATACTTCAGGCTGGACTGCAATAGCTCGGGCAATTACCAATCGCTGCTGCTGACCACCGGAAAGCGTTAGGGCATTGCTCTCCAGACGATCTTTGACTTCGTCCCACAGGGCGGCGAGCCTGAGGGCCTTTTCTATCTCTTCGTCGAGAACACGTTTTTTGTTCACGCCCTGGATACGCAAACCGAAGGCCACGTTCTCGTAGATACTTTTGGGAAAAGGGTTTGGCGTCTGAAAAACCATGCCCACCCGTCTGCGCAGCGTCGCCACATCGACACCGGGCGCATAGATGTCCTCCCCATCGAGGCGCACCTTACCGCGAAAAACGCTGCCTTCGATAAGCTCGTTCATCCGGTTAAAACAACGGAGCAGACTCGACTTTCCACAGCCCGAGGGACCAATAAACGCTGTTACCCGCTGTCTGGGGATGGACAGGCTGATGTCGTGGAGAGCGACATTCTGGCTGCGCAGGTAGTGGAGGTTAAGATCTTCCACTTCGAGGCAGATATTCGAAGCGTCACGGGCATTAGGAGCGCGCTTCAGCGCACGGACATCAATGCTGTGCGTCTTCATCGCTTAGGTTTCCTCCGCCTTAAAGGCCTCACGGAGTCGGCCACGCAGCATAACAGCGGCCAGATTCAGCAACAGCACGATGGTCACCAGCAGCAGTGCCGTCGCATACACGAGCCCTTCCGCCGTCTCCAGGTGTGGACTTTGGAAACCGAGATCGTAGATGTAAAAACCCAAATGCATAAACTGTCGATCCAGATGCAGGAACGGGTACTCGCCGCTCACGGGGAGCCCGGGAGCATACTTAGCCACACCGACAAGCAGTAGCGGCGCAACTTCACCGGTCGCTCGTGCGATGGCGAGTATCAATCCCGTAAGAACCGCCGGCGATGCCGCGGGAATCACCACGCGCCAGAGCGACTCAGCGCGCGTCGCGCCAAGAGCCAGGCTTCCCTCTCGCAGCACGGAGGGCACGCGCGCAAGGCCTTCTTCTGTCGAAACGATCACCACCGGTAGTGTAAGAAGCGCCATCGTGAGCGCCGCCCACAGCATACCGGGGGCCCCGAGGGTCGGAGCAGGCAGCGTATCGGCATAGAAGATAGCATCAAGACTGCCGCCCACCGCATAGACGAAGAATCCAAGGCCAAAAACCCCATACACAATAGACGGGACTCCAGCGAGGTTGTTCACGGCGATGCGCACAATGCGGGTGATCGGTCCGCGCTGCGCATACTCCTGTAGGAAAATCGCCGCAAGCACGCCGAGTGGCGAGACAAGGATCGTCATCAGCAGTACCAGCGTGACGGTCCCCACGATCGCTGGAAAAACGCCGCCCTGTACATTGCTGCGACTCGGCGACTCCCCCAGAAAGCGCCCGACCTCCGAGAAGAAATGGCCGACCTTCTCCATCGTTGTCATGGCATTGGGAGCATAGACATTGCGCACTTCTGTCGCGGGAATGCTAATGACCCGCCCCGATGCCAGTCTCACCTGAAAGCTGGTCGCAAGCGTGGCTTCGCGGGTCAACACCGTGGAGGGCCCATCTTCACTCGCGAGACTCAACACTCGCACTAGATTCACCTGCTGGGCCACCGATTGCGCAGTGAGATCGCGCCGCTCCCCATGGGATTCCACACCCACCAGGAACCCGAAAACGGGCCCGAGAGAATCGCGATCCAGTGCGATCGCGTCCAACGGCGTCGTGCGATCACGAACCCGCCGTTCATCGATCCATACGAGCGGTGACCCGAATAGATCCTCGCCGCCGCGGTGAAGAAGCAGATCTTCAGCCCCCCCTAAAGAGGATCGCGCATCGAGGGATTCACCGAGCTGCGCGGTCGGCCCCTGATCATCGCTCTGGATGAGTAACAGGGGTGCGGGCCAGAAATGAGGCAGTGCGCGAAGGGCAAGGAGTCCCACGAGGGCGATCAAAAGCGCCATGGAAACCAGCACAGACCCGGCGCTAAGCCAAACCAAAGGCTCGGCGCGACGCACGCCTTTTCGCAACGGCGAGGACTCGACGAAATTGGAATCAGCGGTTGGCGTGGGCATAGGCGTAGCGCAGTCGCTGCCGAAACAGTTCAGCCAGAGTGTTCATAAGGAATGTCAGACCGAAAAGCACCAAGGCTGTGAGAAAGAGAAGCCGAAACTGCACAGACTCGCTGCCGGCTTCCGGCAGCTCGATAGCGATGGTTGCACTCAGACTTCGAAGGCTGGAAAAGGGGTCCGGCTCCATAATGGGCATGTTCCCCGTTGCCAGAAGCACAATCATCGTTTCGCCGAGGCCCCGGGCCAGCCCGATCAGTAAAGCCGAAAGCATGGCCGGGGATGCCGCTGGGAAGACGACGCGCGCCAGGGACTGCCATCTCGTTGCGCCCAAAGCGAGGCTGCCATCGCTGAGACTCCGGGGCACCGCATGAATCGCGTCCTCCATAATTGAGAACATGGCAGGCATGATGGCAATGCCCATGACCAGCCCTACCAGCACGGCATTGCGCTGATCGTAACGAAGACCAAACCAGTCCCAGAGTACCGATTGCGTGAGTTGATCCAGCGTTTCCGGAGGGGGCGCAAATACCGCCAAGCACAACAGCGCCGCTGCGTAAGACGATGTCAGCAGCAGCATTCGCGGTGGTCGTCGGGAAAAACGAGGATCTATATGCTGCAGCATGGCGTGCCCAAGGGACAGCAACAGTGGAAGACCCACGCCAATTACCGGTAGAAAGAGAATAAGCAGCAGATAATCCGCTAGCAACGGAGCAAGCCAGATGCCCGCTACAAATCCGAGCACGACCGTCGGAAATGCCTCCAAAGTTTCGAGGGCGGGTTTGAGTTGGTTACGCTGCCTGGAGGGCAGAAAGTATCCAATGTAAACCGCTGCACCCAGCGCCAATGGCACGGCGAGAAGCATGCCGTACAGTGCCGCTTTAAAAGTGCCATAGAGCAGCGGCGAGAGACTGTATTTGGACAGCACGCCGATAGATTCGCCATCCGGGTGCCAGACGTGAACCGCTTTGTCATACCCGGGCAATCGCTGAGGCCGCCACAGCGCCGCAATTCCGGTTTCTGGGTAGGGATTGTCAATGGCCCAGCGGCGGGTCTCGCGGAGCCCCTGTTGAATCAGAACATGCCCCTCGTCACTAAAGTGCGGCTGAGCATCGGCATCTAGGCCGTCGGGGTAACCGCGATAAAGTACATCACCAGACGCGGGCTGCAGCAGCAAGAGCTCTCCGTCACTGGAGATGGCGCCCGTTACCCGGCGTGCACGCTCGCTAATGAGAACACGAACGCTCATGGCGAGATCACGGGAGCCCCCTAGCCGCGGTAGCTGATCCCGCGTCAGGTCAAAACGATGCAATTGCCCGTCATCATCGGCGATCTGCAGCGAATCACCGCCCGGACCTAGCGCCGCCGCAGAGACGCGAGAGAGAACGCCCTGCAACTGCCCGCCGACGATGCGCTCGGCTTGGAATATCGCGGCCTGGACACCCCCCCAGCGCAGGTAACGATCGCCCTGAACAACAAGGACCTCATTGCCCGCCATCCTCGGCAAGAGGGTGCCGCCGCGCATGTCTGGGCGCAGTTGAAGGCTGTCCCGATTGCTGATCACGGGCTCCGAGGCGGACAGATTAAGGGCGATGAGCTGTAGCTTGCCCGACAGGTCCTCTACGACCATCTCCAACTCATCCTCTGCGAAATCGATGGCCAGAGACTCGGGACGGAAAGCGGGCAGCGTGAGTGAGACCAGCGGCGCGACTGTCGTCAGTCTTTCCGGACGCACCGCTGAACTTTCGGCTTGAAGACGATAAACGTGAATCTGTGATGCGCCAGGTACAACTCCGAAGGCATCGATGACACGCGCAAGCTCCGGACGCGCGCCCTCTACCGCGCTTAGGGACACGACGGTTTCACCGTCTGCTGCGATTAGTGGATGCTCATCCCCAGAGACGGTCCAGGTAAAGGACGGGGAAACCTCGGCATCCAAACCCAGGGGCAGCGCGACGGATACCAGGTAAACGAGGATGAGGCTGATAAGCGCGACGGTCCCCCATCCCGCGATGTTGATCGCGATGGTCGCCGCGCGGTCCTTAAAACGACGGCGACGGGATATCGCATCATCGTAGCTAACCATCCATCAGCCCCAAACGGCGGCGCTGCGCTCTTTGCTCTGCCATCGACAGTGGAAGATAGCCAGCCTTCGCGGTTTCCTGCTGACCTTCGGGACTCAGGATTAAGTTTATGAAGGCGGCCGTTAAAGGCGACACTGGTGCGCCGGGAGCGACATTCAGGTACACATACAGCTCACGATCCAGGGATGCCTGGGGCTGCCCGCCCGGGCCGATCACCGTTAGCGCTTTCACGTTTGCGTTCAGGTATCCCGCACTGGCATAGCCGATGGCATTTCTATCGCCGGCCACGGCACGGATGATCGCCGAGGAGCCCACCAACCGATTGACTCGAGGCGAAAAATCACCGGAACACAACACCTGTTGTCGAAAGACGCTATAGGTGCCAGAAGCGGCACTGCGCCCGTATAAACTGATACCGCGCGACGCCCAGGGCCCGCTGAGGCCCAGGTCACTCCAGCGTGCGACTGCCTGCGGATGACCACATCGACGCGTCGATGAAAAAACTGCATCGAGAGTGGGTACCACGATGCTCGAGAGGGGGTTGTCTCGGTGCACAAAGACCGCAATCGCATCACGGGCGACAGGAACGGCAATCGGTGCATAACCATAGCGCCGCTCAAAACTTCGGTCCTCGGCGGCGGACATGGGGCGACTCATGGTCCCGAGGTCTGCAGTGCCCTCCACCAGCGCTGTCGGAGCTGCCGCCGAACCAATGGCCCGCACCTGTACCAGCACTTTGGGGTGACGCTCTTTCAACATTTCGGCCCACACGGAAGTAATGGCGCCCAGGGTGTCGGAACCGGTGATAGTCAGCTTTCCTTCAAGCTCAAGTTCGTTATGCAGTTGGGCCTGTGCAACTGCGGCGATAAACCATAGAAACAATGGGGATAGCCGTAATATGGAAAGGTTCAAGACAAACCGAACCTTAGAGAAAATGTACTGCCCTTCCCAAGTTCGCTCTCGATATCAAGCTCAGCACGGTGGGACGCCGCTACATGCTTGACGATAGCAAGTCCCAATCCGGTACCGCCCGTGTTGATACTCCGACTCTCGTCTACACGATAAAAACGCTCGGTTATACGCGGCAGATGCTGTTCTTCCATGCCAATGCCACGATCGATCACAGACAGGACAAGCTCTTCGCCCTCCCGTGACCATCTGGCTGTCACTGGATCGGACGCTTCGCTGTACTTGATAGCGTTTATTACGAGATTGGATACAGCGCTGCGAAGTTCGAGGTAATCACCGGTCACCGTATCCCGACAGTCGATCTCAAGCACAAGCAAGCGATCTGGATGACTTGTCTTTAGCTCTTCACGCAGCTCTTCAAGAATCGCCGCAATATCCACGTCTTCTGTCTTGCGCTCTTCCCGTTCGCGCTCAATACGGCTCAACCAGAGAAGATCTGCAAGGAGCGACTCCATTCGGGAAACCTGACTGTTCATCTGGATAATCGCGCGCTGGAGTCGGGCATCGCCCTCCTCCGACACATCGAGCATCTCGAGGTATCCCTTGAAAACCGTGAGCGGGGTGCGCAGTTCGTGAGAAACATTGCCCACAAAGTCTCGGCGCATCTGCTCAACCTGCACCATCACAGTCACGTCGCGGATAAAAAGCAGGAAGTCCCCTCCCGCGAAGGTTGTGATCTCTACCTGAAGTATCTGGCGCGGATTAAGCGGTGAAGGAATTTGCAGCGGCGCCTGGAACTCGCCCTCCAAAAAGTACTCGTGAAACTCCGGCCACCGCAGAAGGTTCAGAATAGGCTGTCCGCGATCTCGCGGATACTGAAGCCCAAGCAACGTGCCGGCAGCTCCATTGCACCATTCGATGGATCCGCTCTGGGTGAGGATGACCACTCCGTCACGCATAGACGCAAAGGAACTGCGAAGGTAATCGACTGTAGACTGCAGACGGCCACGCGCCTCACGATTTTCCCGCTGAAGGCCATAGATGGTGTCGTACACAAGGCCCCAGATACCGGCGCTTTCCGGGGGTGCTTCGTCTGGCTCCTCCAGCCAGCGACGCATGCGCCACAACTGCCATAGCCAATTCACGGACAGAGCGGCCAAACCTACCGCCAGAGCTTCAACGGTAAAACCTGTCAGCCACCCGACGGTGGCTGAGCCGGCAAGCACCAGCAGCAGTTTGCGTAGTTCAGCGCGCCAACTGCCAGCCAGACTCACCCGGTGGGAACCCCTCTCGAGGAAAAGCGATAGCCGGTACCGCGCACGGTTTGAATCAGTCCGCTGTAGTCGCGGGCATTAGACTGAAGGGCTTTGCGCAAACGGCGAATATGAACATCGACAGTGCGCTCTTCTACGTACACGTTCGCGCCCCACACCTGATCCAGCAGTTGATTACGACTGTAGGCGCGCTCGGGGTGTGACATGAAGAACTGAAGCAGGTTGAATTCCGTCGGCCCCATATCGAGGGGATCTTCGCCAAGGAACACGCGCCGGCTTTTACCGTCAAGAACCAGCTCCGAAACCTGCATGCGATCGGCGCTTTCGCCGCCGCCGGAACGCCGAAGCAGCGCCTTGATGCGGGCAATAAGCTCTCTCGGCGCAAAGGGTTTGGTGATGTAATCATCCGCACCCACCTCCAAACCTTGGATCACGTTGTCTTCCGTGGTCTTTGCGGTAAGCATGATAACGGGGATTTCACTGGTGGTTTCGTCACGCTTAAGACGGCGCAGCAACTCGATGCCGCTGCCACCGGGAAGCATCCAGTCCAGGAGCACCATGTCAGGGCGCTGATCGACGATGATCGCGTGCGCATCCTGAATGTTGTCGGCTTCGAGGCAGCGGTAATCAACGATTTCCAGGGCCATGCGCAACATATCGCGGATGGCGAACTCATCATCTACTACCAGTACGGTACGCTCACTCATGCGTCTTAGTCCGGGTCAACAAAGGCACGCGCATCTTGAGGCTCCCCTGTGACATAAAGATGACAAAAACCGCCTGGAATTGTCACATAAACGTCACAATCAGAACCAGTTGAACCAGCCGCCCTTCTCCTCCAGTCGCTCCCGACATCCCCGTAACTGAGCGTCATACCGCTTCGCTCGCGCATCGACTTTCCTGGCGACATTCTGAAGCCAGGATTTTGATCGATAGGTGCCACGGTCGTAGCCGCCGTGGCCCTCGTGGTAGGCGAGGTAGAGCCGGTAGGCATCGTTGCGCTGGATACCGTTGCGCCGATAGGACTGGTGGTTGTACCAGCCGACAAAGTCGATAGCGTCGCCAAAGTCATCACGATCGGCGCCGTACCGCCCCGCGGAACGCTCATAGGACTCCCAGGTGGACTCCAGCGCCTGGCTATAGCCATAGGAATCGGACGGTCGTGGTCCTGGAATAAACCCAAGGATCTTCTTTCGAGGCGGTTTGGCCTTGGCCTGGAACCGTGACTCCTGATGCACGATGGCCATCAGCACTCCGATTGACGTACCCCACTCTTTTTCCGCATCTCGGGCATCGTCGTACCAGCCCTTTTTCTCATCAAAGATGGCGCAGATGTTATCCAGGTCCTGCGGCGGCTTGGTTGCACAACCCGCGACAAGAAACAGTGATATCAGCATCGCTGGAACTAGCGCCTTCATGGATCCGTCACAGCCCGTCGATGCGTTCAAGAAAGGCGGCTTCATCGATGATCTCGATGTCCAGGGACTGGGCTTTTGCGAGTTTGCTGCCAGCGCCAGGGCCAGCGAGGAGGACCGAAGTCTTCGCCGACACAGACTTCGCGGTTTTTGCACCTAACGATTTCAAAAGCGCCTCTGTGTCATCCCGCGACCGGCTCTCCAACTTCCCCGTAACAACCCAAGTCTGACCATTTAGGGGCCCCTCACCGGCTGCCACAGGGGTGATCTCGGGCCAGTTAACGCCCGCGTCCTGCAGCGCAGCCAACTGTTCGCTATTGCGAGGTTCGTCAAAGAAGGCCCGCACGTGCCGGGCCACGATGGGGCCTACATCATCAACCGCGGTGAGCTGCTCCTCATCGGCGGCAGAGATGGCCTCCAGTGAGCAGAGGGTATTGGCAAGGCCTTCTGCCGTCGCCTCACCCACTTCCCGAATACCCAGGGCATAGAGAAACTTTGGCAGCGTTGTTTTTTTGCTGCGTTCAATGGCGCCGATGAGGTTACGTGCAGATTTCGGCCCCATGCGCTCCATGGACGCGACCTTCTCCTCAGACAGCGTGTAGAGGTCGGATATGGAGCGCACCCAGCCCCGGTCCACCAACTGGTCGATGAGTTTTTCGCCCAGGCCATCAATGTCGAGGGCCTTCCGGCTTGCGTAGTGCCGAATGGCTCCCTTCACCTGCGCGGGGCAGATTAATCCGCCGGTGCAGCGATGAACGGCCTCGCCCTCGACCTGCTCTACCGGCGAGCCGCACACGGGGCACTCGGTCGGCACGGCGATAGGCTGGGCGTTCTCCGGCCGGCTTTCGGAAATAACAGAGACCACCTGGGGGATGACGTCACCGGCCCGACGTACAACTACCGTATCGCCAATGCAGACAGACAGTCTTGCCACTTCGTCCATGTTATGGAGTGTCGCATTACTGACCGTCACGCCGCCTACAAACACGGGCTTGAGTCGGGCTACAGGGGTTACCGCGCCGGTGCGTCCAACCTGAAATTCAACATCGGTGAGCTCCGTGACGGATTCCTGCGCGGGGAACTTACGGGCGATAGCCCACCGCGGTGCGCGGGCAACAAAGCCGAGTTCATCCTGCGCCGCAAAAGGATTGATCTTGTAAACGATACCGTCAATATCGAAAGAAAGTTCGTCGCGCTTTTCGGCGAGACGTCCGTAGTAATCGGTGCAGGCCGCCAGGCCCTCGAGGCGCTCAGCGTAGGCGCTCGTCGGCACTCCCCAGCGGGCAAACATGTGCTGCACATCCCAGTGCGTTGCGGGCCAGTTGTCCTCGGGGTGGAGTCCTGCAGAGTAGGCGCAAAAATCAAGGGGCCGCTTCGCGGTAATGCGTGAATCCAGCTGGCGCAGCGATCCGGCTGCCGCATTTCTAGGATTGACGAAGGTTTTCTCCCCGCGCTTTCGCGCCGCCTCGTTAAATTTTTCGAAACCCGCGCGAGGCATAAATATCTCGCCGCGTATCTCAATACGGGCAGGGACGTCCTCTCCTTGAAGGCGCAGAGGGATGCTGCGGATGGTTCGCACGTTAGTGGTGATGTCTTCACCCCGGGCGCCGTCACCTCGGGTCGCGGCGCGCGCCAAAAGGCTATCCTCGTAGATCAGGCTTACGGCGATGCCATCGAGCTTGGGCTCAGCGACCAAGGGCGGCGGCTCATCAATATCAAGGCGATCACACACCCGCTGAAGGAAAGCGCTTAGCTCCTCATCGCTGAACGCATTGTCCAAGGACAGCATGGGCACAGGGTGCTCCACGGTAGCAAACGCATCAAGGGGCGCTGCACCGACCCGCTGGGTCGGGGAGGCGGGATCTGCGAGCTGAGGGTGCTTCCCCTCGATCGCCTCCAGACGACGCAGGGCCTTGTCGTAGACCTGATCGGGTACGGTCGGGGCATCGAGCTGGTAGTACTCTCGGTTCCAGCGCTCCAATTGGGTGCGAAGCTCTGCGGCCTCCGCGGTAACTGCTGCATCAGCCAAGGGAATCAGGCCCCATGGGCCATGAGGCGACGCTCAAGCTCCCGAATCTGTTGGCGCGAATGTTCCACAGCCTGCTGCGTGAGCACGCTGCGAGACTCATCGAGAAGTTCACCATTCAGGTTCTTAGCAACAACGCGGGCAGTTTCCAGCATGTAGTCGTAGGCCTGAATCATGTCCTCAGGACCGGGCAGCGTGACAAAGAACACCAAGCCTCGGGTTCGCATGCTATCCATGGCATCGATGTCGAATACACCCGGTTGCAGCATGTTCGCCACGCTAAACTGAATGGGACCACGGCCCGCTTGCTGTTCATGGCGATGAAAAAAGTTCATGTCGCCAAAACGCAAATCACAGGCCAAAAGAATTTCCAGGATGTCACCGCCGGAGAAACCGCGATCATCACGCGCCATGACGTGGAGAACGATGACCTCTGTGTTGCTGTCACGGGGCAATTCACCTCCCGAGTCATCGTGCATCGATGCCGCCTGCTCCGGCAGGTCCTCCAGCCAATCAAGGTTTGTGGGCTCATCGTCCCGGGCGGTCACACCGGCGAAGACTTCCTCTTCATCCACAGGTGATTGAGACGACGCACCTTGTGACGCGGATGCTGCGGACGCTCCGTCGGGCGCAGGCGTTGGATCAGACACCGCCGGAGTCGCTGCCGCTGGTTCCTCGCCGTTGGCTGTTGCTCTCGCCGCCGGTGCGCCCAAGGGTGCAGTGACAGGAGGGTCAACAACCGCTGACTCGTACTCGGTAGGCGCTTGTTCGTCAGCGGCGGGGGCAGCGCCTCCTCCACCGAGCAGTTCATCGTCGAAGTCGTCGTCTCTGCGCACGACGCGGGCGCCGCCATTGGGCAGCTCTCGAAACATACTCAGATCTTCGTTAGTGCCCTCGGCAGACACTTCCGGCGCCAGCTTCATGCGAACCTGGGCACGATTCTGTTGACGCATGCGACGCCATGCATCGACGATCACTGCCAGTATCAGCAATGACCCGATAAGCACCATGGCATCACGAAGCGTTAGTTCAGGCACGTTTCCTGTCCTCCCGCGGGAAAAAACGCAATCGCAGGGCGTGTCGCATATCGCGCGAAATCTCCAATCACTCTCTAGCTCGCCGCCAGCTCCGCGGCTTCTTCGACATCCACCGAGACCAGTCGAGACACTCCGGGCTCGTGCATGGTCACCCCCATAAGCTGGTCGGCCATTTCCATGGTGATCTTGTTGTGCGTAATAAACACAAACTGCACCTTCTCGGACATCTCTTTAACCATGCGCGCGTAGCGACCGACGTTGGCATCATCGAGCGGTGCATCGACCTCGTCCAGCATGCAGAACGGCGCGGGATTAAGCTGGAAGATAGAAAACACGAGCGCGATGGCCGTCAGTGCTTTCTCACCACCCGAGAGCAGATGAATAGTGCTGTTCTTTTTGCCCGGTGGTCGAGCCAGAATTGATACGCCCGTATCGAGAAGATCGTCGCCCGTCATCTCGAGGCTCGCCGAGCCGCCACCGAAGACTCGAGGGAACAGCTCCTGAAGCCCGGCGTTAACCTGATCAAAGGTGTCCTTGAATCGACTACGCGTCTCCCGATCTATTTTGCGAATCGCCGACTCGAGCGTGCCCAGGGCAGATTCAAGATCCTCGTGCTGACTATCCAGATACTGTTTGCGCTCAGACTGCTGCTGGTACTCATCTACGGCTGCGAGGTTGATTGGGCCGAGTCTGGCGATGCGGTTTGCGTAGCGCTCAAGTTCGCGCTGCCAGGCATCCATGTCGACGTCTTCAGGCAGAGATTCAAGGAGCGCATCCAGCGTGCCACCCACCTCTATCAGCTGCGCCTCCAGGCTATTGCGCTGGTGCTCAAGACTTTGCTGGCTGAGCCGGCTACCTTCGAGTTGCTCTCGCACGGCTGACGCGCGTTGCTCGATCTTTAGGCGCTCCTGCTCGGTCTCGCGCAGCGTATGTTCGATATCTGCCAAGGCCTGGCGCGCCTCCGTCAGCTTTCCTTCGGACTCGAGGCGCAGGGCGAGCTGCCCTTCCAGGTTTTCCTGTAAACCAGACAGCGGCGAAGAGTTATCGCTTCGCGTCTGCTCAAGCGTCGTGAGTCGCTCTGTGAGCACGTTGACCTGCTCCCGGGCGCGAGCCAGTGCACCGCGGATGGTATCTGACTGTGTTACGAGGGATTGGTGCTTCAGTGCCGCCTGGTGGGACTCCTCCCGCGCTTGTTGCGCATCCGCACGCGCCGCACTCAATGCCAGCTGCAGCTGCTCCCGCTGCGCGCTCTTTTCCTCGCGCTCGTGCGTGTCGGCCTCCATGGCTTCTATGGCTGTTGCAAGGGTAGAACGCGCTTTGGCGATGGCGTCCTGCTCTAAATCCAACTGAACGACAACTTCCGATAGTTCGCGCTCAAGCTTTTCTCGACGGGCCAGCAACTGCTCCTGCTTGGCTTCCTCGGCGCGCAGCTTTGAAAGAGCCTCAGAGCGCTCTTTGCCGACCTCATCAAGCTGGGCCCGCTGCTCTCGAAGTATTTTTTCGCCTTCGGCAAGGCGAGCCTCCGCTTCCTGCATGTGAGACGCCGCCGATGCTTCCTCGCTAGTCAGACGCGCTACATCGGCTGAAAGCTCTTCCAGTTCCTGCTGTCGCGCGATGAGTCCACTCTCGGCATCATCCTGGCTGGTCGTGCGCACCCAGTTTGGTCCGTACCACAATCCGTCGGGCGTGATGACAGACTCGCCGGCGCCGAGGGAGCCTCGCAGGCGTTGAGCCTCATCGGCCGAGTCCGCGCAGTGGACGCTGGAAAGCAGGGACCGGGCTCGGCCGCTAACCGTAAGCTTCGCTGCCAGTGACGCAGGACTGACGGAAGCTGCACCCTCGGGCTCGAACAGAAACAGATCACCGCCGGAAAGATCGGCAAGGGCGCTATCGAGGCTCGCAAAACCGTCGACACAAACACCCTGTAGCGCACTGCCCAGGACCGTTTCCACGGCCCTCTGCCAGCGCGGTTCGACCTGCAAGTCATCGAGCAACCGAGGATTGGAATCCAGCCCCTGGGATCTCAGCCATTCACCGGTCGCACCTCCCGAGGCCCGATCGCGAGCCGCTTTCAGCAGCGCCTCTACGGAAGCCTGCTTTCCGCGCTGAACCTGAAGCGCAGAGCGCGTTTCGTTGAGGGCATCCTGACCTGCCTTTCGATGCTGACGAAGTTCGGCCAATTCTCCATCGAGCTGCGGCAATCTGGCCGCCAGTTCCGTGGATCGACGATCAATGCCATCAAAGGTTTCGCGAAGGGACTCGACCAGCGCTACGGCATCGTCATCGGCCTGGGCACCGCGCTCCTGCTCAAGCTGTTCCTGACGGCGCTGCAATCGAGCGAGGGAGTGTTCCAAATGCTGAATGCGCGACTGCTGTACTTCGGCTTCCTGGCGGGGGGCCGCAGAACGCTGGTTAAACGCGTCCCAATCACTCTGCCACGCGTGCATCTGCCCTTCAGCTTCGGCCAGCGTCGAAGAGGCACCTTCACTGGCGCTGCGCTGTGATTCGAGCGTGGGCGCGAGCTGCTGTAATTCGCTTTCCCAACTTTCAAGGCGGGCACCGTCTTCCTGAAGATGGCGCTGCGCCTGCTCCAGGCCCAGGCGTGTCGACTGCAGGTCCTGCTCGATCTGATCCGCACGCTCGCCCTGGTAGCGAATTTCCTGCTCGATTCGACTGACCTCAGAACCCACGGCGTAAAAACGGCCCTGCACCTCCACCAGCGCATCACTGCGCTCGCTGTGGGTCAGGCGGTGCTGCTCAAGAGACGTATCGACGGCCTGCTGCTGGGCATATACAGCCTCCAGCTTGACCTCATGCTCTCCAACTTCATGGGCTGCAGCCCCTTGCTTGGCGGAGATTTCACGGCACTGTGCGGCAAGCAGCTGCTGCTTGAGATCCCGCTCTTCGCTGCGCAGTGTCTTGTAGCGTTCCGCAGCCTGTGACTGCCGCTGGAGGTGTTGGAGCTGTCGACCAAGCTCGTCTCGCAGATCCGTCAGACGCTCAAGGTTTTCAAGGGTACGACGCATGCGCGATTCCGTTTCCTTGCGCCGTTCCTTGTATTTCGAGATCCCCGCCGCCTCCTCGATGAATACCCGAAGCTCTTCGGGCTTCGATTCGATGAGGCGGGAAATCATGCCCTGTTCAATGATGGCGTAGCTGCGAGGACCGAGGCCTGTACCGAGGAAAATATCGGTGATGTCACGACGACGGCACTTGGTCCCGTTCAGGAAATACTCCGACTGGCCGTCACGAGTGACCTGGCGCTTGATCGATATCTCTGAGTAACTTGCGTACTCACCACCGACCTTGCCTTCGCTGTTATCGAATACCAGCTCGATGGACGCCTGACTCACGGGCTGACGATTGCCCGATCCATTGAAGATGACATCGGCCATGGACTCGCCGCGAAGATTCTTCGCAGAGCTCTCACCCATAACCCAGCGCACGGCGTCGATGATGTTGGACTTGCCGCAACCGTTGGGCCCGACAACAGCGGCCATGTTGCTTGGAAAGTGGACGTCGGTGGGGTCGACGAAGGATTTGAAACCGGCGAGGCGAATAGACTTAAGGCGCATTACACTCTCTATAACTGTCAGCGCACAATCAGCGCACAATCAGCGCGCTATCAGCACACTTTAATTAAGCTGCGTAAGTGTCTGATATATATTCATATATCAAAATTTTTTCTTGTCAAGCTGCGGCCCGAAACCACAAGATGTAGTGTATCTGCTTTATTCAGATAACACTATACCGTGGTGCCATCTCCGAGAATTTACTGCCCTAGAGCGGTTTAAGGCGCAGATTTACCGTCACTTGCGTCTCGGATGAGGCCAAAACGGGTTCGGAGACCGCCATATGGCTGGCATTTGCCGCGCTAGGCTGACCGGACGGAGATAGCTGCGCCGTGATGCGCACCTCCCCTGCGTTGCTCAGGAGTTGCCCGGCCATGGAGTCGCCATCCGTTAAAACGATGTCCAGAGGGAGGCTCGCAGCAGAAAGTCTCCGCACGGCGATGGGCATACCCCCATCCTGACCAGCCGGTCTCGCAAAGACAAACAGCGTTGCGTCGTTTTCGGCTATTTGCCCTTCATCCATTGCCAGCATTATGCGGATTCCGTTCAGCGCGGCGGCGTCGGCGGTGCCGCGCTCGAACCCACTACTCTGCGCAGCGCCACTCACGGCAAGGCCTGCACGCTCGCGCGCCAGGTTAAGGACGTTCTCGAGCATCTCAAAGGCGGGCGAACCCGGGGACTCAAGGTCCTGCAGGCGCTCCCAGTAGCGCGCGGCTGCGAGGTAGCTCTCCTTCTCAAAGGAGGCCATCCCAAGCAGGCCCAGAGCCGTACGCTGCGCGGGGTCAATGGCCAGGGCTTTCTCGGCCAGAAGCTGAGACTCTGCATCGAGTGCCCGCCCACCGGCTAGAAACTGCGCCTGCGCGGCTAATGCCAGAGCCTGCGGATCTTCTGGCGCCTGAGCCGCGAGCATGCCAAAGGTCTCACTTGCAGATGCGTAGTCTTCAGACGCCATATAAAGCTGGCCGAGGAGGCTCAGGTACTGAAGATTCTCCGGTCGCTGCTCGCTACGACGCTCAATACGCTGGCGCAAGGCATCGCGCTGCTCGTCGGTGGCTTCCGGCGATAAGGAGCTGAGGTCCTGATAAATGAGAACGTCCTCCACAGAACCTGTACTGACGTAGATCGCTGCTGAGAGAAGAACCACACACAGAAAGACCACCACGGGCATCTGGGATTTGAGCAGCGGCGCCCCACTCCGCTCACTTTCATCAGAGTTAGCCTTGTCGTCTGCGTCCTCCAACAGGCGGAGTTTTGCATCCTCGAGCAGGGTTTCGTTGTCACCAATCTCCGCGGACCGCTGACGGAACCACCGTACATTGGGATCTTGGGCATCGGCGGCACGAGGTTCACGGCGTCGGGGCCAAAAAAGCAGTGCTCCGGCGATGCACAGCAGCACCGCGGCACCCATATGAAAACCGGTCACTCCCTATTGGCCTCGCTGCTCTCGCTGCGAAGCAGCGCCTCCAGCTTGCCCTCATCGACCGCCTCTGCTGCCGCAGGCACCGCCCTGCCCCCCCGGAGTACCGAGATCATGACACCAAAGCCAATAATCAGGAGTAACAGAGGAAGGACCCAGAGCCACAGGGTGACACCATCGCTGGACGGTCGGTAACGAACAAACTCGCCATAGCGACGCACCATGTCATCGAGGATTTCTTCATCGGAGGAACCTGCCTCCAACTGTTCATACACGAGGCGCCGCAGATCCTGAGAGATCGGAGCATTCGAGTCGGCTATGTTCTGATTCTGACATTTGGGGCAACGCAGTTCCTGGCTGAGCCCGTGATAGCGAGCTTCAAGAGCGGGATCTGAGAATTCGTAGGTTTCGATCACCGCAAAACCCGGTTCTGCAATAAAGAGTCCCGCGAAAAGAAGCGCGGCGAAGAAAAGAAGGGCTCTCACGGCACGGTACCCTGCAGATCATCCCAGATAGGTTTCAGGCGTCCGGTCCACAGGCGCGCATCAATGACGCCCACGTGTCGGTAGCGCACCACGCCTTTGGCATCGAGAAAGAAAGTCTCGGGCGCACCGTAAACTCCAAGGTCCAGGCCAAGAGTCCCCGCCGCATCGACGACGGAGAAACGATAGGGATCACCCAGATCAGCGAGCCATTGAAGCGCGGCCGCGCTGTCGTCTTTGTAGTTGATGCCTGCGATGGTGACGCCTTCGTCTGCAAGCTTTTGCAGGTAGGGATGCTCGACACGGCATGCAATGCACCATGTCGCCCAGACATTTAGAAGCATGGGCTCACCGTTTAGATCAGCCACGGAAAGCGTCCGATCTTCGTCTCCCAACGAAGGGAGGCTGAAGGCAGGCATGGGCTGGTCTATCAGCGCCGAGGGTAGCTCCTGTGGGTCCAGAGACAACCCACGGTACAGCAGCATCGCCAGAAGTAAGAACAGCGCCAGAGGCGCGAACAGCTTAAGCCTGGACGCCATGGGAAACCGATTGATTCGCTCGAGCTTCAACCACTCGGCGATAGCGTCGATCAGTCACGGTAATAAGACCACCCGCCCCCATGAGCAGCGCGCCGAGCCACATCCATCGCACCATGGGTTTGTAGTGCAAACGGATGGCCCAGGCGCCATCGTCACCAAGGGGTTCTCCCATGGCAACATAAAGGTCCCGGAACACGCCACCGTCGATCGCTGCTTCCGTCATCACGGAGCCCGACGCCAGATAGCGGCGCTTCTCTGCCAGAAGATTGGTGATCAAGACATCGCCGCGGTACACAGAGAACTTGGCGCCTTGGGCTACGTAGTTAGGGCCTCGGAGCGCCTGCACCTCTTCAAACTCGAAGCGGTAACCGGCGAGCACTTCCGTATCCCCAGGGGCCATACGCAGGTCTCGCTCTATGCTGTATTGAGTGGTGATCACCGTCCCAAGGATCACCGCTGCGAACCCACAGTGTCCGAGCACCATACCCCAGTAGCTCGGCGTCTGCCGTCGCAGGGCGCGCCAGATGCTGGGCACAGACCGGTTACGCTCGCGGAAGTCCATGAACAAACCAAGAAGCAGCCAACCTGCAAAAATCACTGCAAGGGCCACCCAGACGTTGTAACCCTGATCAGAAACCAGTGGTAGAAGTGCGGCGCAAATGGCGGTAATCACACCGGGAATCGCCATGAGTGAGCGCCAGCGGTACACGCTGTCGTCACGCCATCGGGATAGGGGTCCTATACCCATGAACGGAACCAGCATGGCCATCAGTGGTACAAACACGGCGTTAAAGTAAGGCGGGCCTACGGAGTACTTCCCCTGCCCCAGCGCATCCATAAGCAGCGGGAAGAGCGTGCCTACAAGCACCGTTAATGTGCTTACGAGAAACACGACGTTGTTGAGGAGCAGCAGTGACTCTCGGGACACCGTGCCGAAACCTACGCGACTTCGTACCGATGGCGCGCGCAGTGCATAGAGCGTGAGCGACCCGCCAACGACGATGCCCAGGAAGATCAGGATAAAGAGACCTCGGTCAGGATCTGACGCAAACGCATGCACCGACGTCAGTACACCGGATCGCACCAGGAAAGTTCCCAACAGGCTCAGAGAAAAGGCGAAAATTGCGAGCAACACGGTCCAGCTTCGAAACAGCCCGCGCTTCTCCGTGACCGCCAGCGAGTGCATCAACGCGGTGCCCGCAAGCCACGGCATGAAAGAAGCGTTCTCGACGGGATCCCAGAACCACCAGCCACCCCAGCCCAATTCGTAGTAGGCCCACCAACTACCGAGCATGATACCGAGGCTCAGGAAGGCCCATGCGACATTGGTCCATGGCCTAGACCAGCGGGCCCAGGCCGCATCGAGGCGCCCCCCGATAAGCGCTGCCACAGCAAAGGCAAAAGCCACTGAGAAACCCACGTAACCCATGTACAGCAGCGGCGGATGGATAATCAGACCGGGATCCTGAAGGAGCGGATTAAGGTCGCCTCCTTCGGCAGGTACACCGGGCAACAGGCGAGCGAAGGGATTGGATGTAAACAGGGAAAACGACAGGAAGCCAACGGCGATAAAACCCATCACCGCGAGTACTCGCGCCAGCATGATGGTTGGCAGACCACGACTGAAAGTCGCCACGGCAGCAAGCCACCCCGACAAAATAAGCACCCAAAGAAGCAGAGACCCCTCGTGGTTACCCCACAGCGCGGAAAACTTGTAGGCCGGTGGCAGCAGGCTGTTGCTGTTCATGGCCACAACCCGCACGGAGAAATCATCCTGCAGGAATGCGACGGCCAGACACGCGAAACTGATGGCGCAGAACACGGTCACACCGGCCGCAAGGGTCGGCGCCAGGCGCATGGCGGCGTAGTGCCCCTTAAAGCTGCCCCACATGGGAACCACCGCCAGCACCGTGGCCATGGCCAGAGCCAGAATCAGCGCGAAATGGCCAATCTCAGGAATCACTGCTGAGTCACCGCCGCGCTCTTCTCAAGAGCGTCCGCCACTTCGGGCGGCATGTAGTTCTCGTCGTGTTTAGCGAGCACTTCTTCAGCCACAAATACACCGCCGGCACTCAGTCGGCCGGAGGCGACTACGCCCTCACCCTCCGCGAAGAGATCGGGGAGGATACCGACGTAAACAACCGGTACCGATGCCTGAAAGTCTGTCACTTCAAAGCGCACCTCAAGAGAATCGGTTGCTCTATCGATACTGCCCTCGACAACCATGCCGCCAACGCGAATCGGGGTATCTACCGGCGCAGCTCCTGCGGCGACTTCTGCCGGGGGATAAAACAGATTGATATTGCCGCGTAGCGCGTACACCGCGAGACCCACGGCCGCAGACGAAAAGATAACGATGCTAAGGACAACCCAGAGGCGCTGTTTTCTGACGGGATGCATGCTGCTAGGACACCTCTGCTTCTAACGAGTTCGCAGAGTTCGCAGCGGCTCGACGGGCTTCGCCCTTGAGCTCAGCCATCAGGCGGCGACGGCGGCGCATAGGTGCGACGAGAAGCGCGATCAGGACGACTGCAGAAATACCGTAGGCCGACCACACGAAAGCACCATGACCGTCCATGGCAATCAGCGAAGACACGCTGTCGAAATACATCAGGCGTCCTCACTCACAAGACGCTGCACCCAGCCGGTCTTGCGCTCACGATCAAGAATCGTCGCGCGCATGTTGGCGAGAAGCGCACAGGTAAACAGCGCGTAGAACGCAGCGATACACAGCATCAACGGGTAGAGCATGCTGGAATCGATGGTGCTCTCGCCGGTGAACTTGATGGACGCGGGCTGGTGCAGGCTGTACCACCAGTCGACGGATTTGTAGATGATGGGGATATTGACCGTACCCACCAGGGCCAACACGGCACAGGCCTTCGACGCAGCAGCCTTGTTTTCGTAGGCCTCATAGAGAGCGATAACGCCCAGGTAAAGAAAAAGCAGGATCAGCATGGAGGTCAGACGGGCATCCCACACCCACCACGCGCCCCAGGTCGGTTTGCCCCAGATTGCCCCGGTGACCAACGCAAGAAACGTAAGCGCTGCGCCCACGGGCGCTGCTGCGAGCATGGCGATATCCGCCATCTTCATTTTCCAGATCAGGCTGATCGCACCGGCAATGGCCATCACGTAATACCCGGCCAGCGATACGACGGCCGCCGGTACATGCAGGTAGATGATTCGATAGCTGTTTCCCTGACGAAAATCAGGCGAGGTGAACAACAGCCCCCAGGCAGCGCCCACTACCAACGCAACGACGGTGATGGGGAGCAGCCAGCGGAGAATCTGTCCTGAAATCTGAAACAGCCAGGGCGGCGAACCCAGCTTATGAAAGAAGGACCACATAGGCGCCTAATTATACTCGTCGCCTAGAGGCGGAACAAAACGACGACCGGGATTTGCACCGACTCATCCGTCCACACTGATACGCAGGCCTGCGGCGACTGCGAGGGGCCCAAGGGCGAGCGCGGCAAAGAAAAATGCACCCAGTAGCGCGATATAGGGGCCGGGCGAGAGCCCCGTCACCGCGGCGTCAACCGCCGTCGTACCGAAAATCAGGACAGGCACGTAAAACGGCGTCACAAGCAAGACAATCAGCATTCCGCCCCGGCGCAATCCGACGGTCAGCGAAGCGCCAATTGCCCCAAGCACAACCATTACCGCACTTCCAAGTGCGAGCGACATCATCAGAACCAGCACCGCGTTTCCGGGCAAACCCAACATTAATGCAAAGACCGGTGACAGCAGCGCAAGCAAAAGCCCGCTAGTGAGCCAGTGTGCGAGGAGGTGAGGCGTGACCAGGAAGTAAAGTGAGTGAGGCGCCAACAAAAGCTGGTCCAACGTTCCGTCAGCATGGTCGTCACGAAACAGAGCCTCGGCTCCGAGCATGGTCGACAAAAGTGCGACGATCCAAAGAATGCCTGGAGCGAACTCCGACAGCAGATCCGTATCGGGGCCAAGGCCCAAAGGAAACAGAACGATCACCATGGCGAAAAAAAGCATCGGGTTCAGCACCTGAACCGGACGTCTTGCAGCCAACATGAACTGGCGCCGCAAAAGCGCAAACCACAGCGATGACAGAGACTCACTCAAGGCCCGGGCCGCCATCGAGATCAACAAAGCGCGCTTGAGACAGCGCGTCCAGTGCCTGGTGCGATGTCAGTAACACGGCCCCGCCCTGCTCCGCATGTTCCGCAAACCGCGCCTGAAGAGATTGCACGCCGGCCGTATCAATGGCAGCAAAGGGCTCGTCCAGAAGCCACAGGGGACGCTTGGATAGATAAAGCCGCGCCAGGTTTACGCGTCGCTGCTGCCCTGCCGAAAGCTGCGAAGCGGGAACATATTCGTAGCCCAATAGACCGACGCGCTGTAACGCCACATCAATCAGGTCTTCGGTAAATCGCTCACCAGATGGATGCCAGAGGAGATTCTCGCGGCAGCTGAGCGTTCCCTTGACGGCAGTGTGATGCCCCAAAAACAGAATCGGAGCGCGACTATTGATGCGCCCATCGAACCCATAGGCAGACAGCCCAGCGAGAATTCGCAATAAGGTGGTTTTTCCTGCCCCATTGGCGCCGCGCAGATGAACGATATCGCCCGCGTCGAGTCGCAGATCGAGGCCCTCAAAGAGCTGACGGCCAGCGCGCTCCGCGCCCAGGGCTTCGGCCTCAAGAAGAGGCGTCGCAGCCATCGTCAGAGATTCACGGCCCGAATCAGGCTCTCAGGGATGTCAGCCTCGCGATCGGCACTTAGGCTCAGGAAATCGAACAACTCTCGGTCTGCGAGCTGCGAAGGCGCGACGTTCCCAATGGCCCTGAAGATTGTTTCCGTACGCCCGGGATACTGACGCTCCCAATCGGCAAGCATCTTCTTGACGGCCACGCGCTGAAGATTGTCCTGAGAACCGCACAGATTGCACGGGATGATCGGGAACGCCTTGGCTTGGGCGTAGGCTTCGAGATCCCTCTCCTTGCAGTAGGCCAACGGCCGGATAACTACGTTCTGACCGTCGTCCGACAGGAGCTTGGGCGGCATAGCCTTGAGGCTTCCGCCGAAGAACATATTCAGGAAGAGCGTCTCGACAATGTCATCGCGGTGGTGTCCGAGGGCGATGCGTGTGGCGCGGATCTCCTGGGCGAAGCCGTAGAGGGTTCCGCGACGCAAGCGGGAGCAGAGTCCACAGGTGGTTTTACCCTCAGGAATGACCGACTTCACCACCGAGTAAGTGTCTTTCTCGAGGATGTGATACTCGATACCCAGCCCGTCCAGATACTCGGGCAGAATGTGATCCGGATATCCGGGCTGCTTCTGGTCGAGGTGCACCGCTACGAGATCGAAATTTACCGGCGCGCTGCGCTTGAGAGAGAGCAGCACGTCGAGCATGCCATAGGAATCTTTGCCGCCGGACAGGCAAACCATCACGCGCTCGCCGTCGCGGATCATCTCGTAATCCGCGATGGCCTGACCCACCTGTCTGCGCAGGCGTTTCTGCAATTTATTGAACTCGGTCCGAGACCGCCGTACATCGGCTGTCATGGCTGCAATAACTCCAAAAATCCAGGCGCGAATGGTACTCGGCAGGCCCTCTCAAGGTCCAGTTGCGACCGTGGTCTCCCTTGTGTTTTTCCGACGAACTGTCGACAATGCGCGGCTCTGAATTTCCCGCCTTTTTCTGATTGAGGTTACCCATGAAAGCACCCGTTCGCGTCACTGTTACCGGAGCCGCCGGCCAGATCGGCTATGCCCTGCTGTTCCGCATTGCCTCCGGTGCCATGCTTGGAGACGACCAGCCGGTCATCCTGCACCTGCTGGACATCACCCCTGCAATGGACGCGCTCGAAGGCGTGCGCATGGAACTCGACGACTGTGCCTTCCCCCTTCTGGCAGGCATCGTCTGCACCGACGACCCCGCCGTCGGCTTCAAGGATGCGGACTATGCATTGCTGGTCGGCGCGCGTCCCCGTGGTCCGGGCATGGAGCGTAAGGACCTGCTCGAAGCGAACGCCGCGATCTTCTCAGTACAGGGCAAGGCCATCAATGACGTTGCGAGCCGAGACATCAAGGTACTGGTGGTCGGCAACCCCGCAAACACCAACGCGCTCATCACGCAGCGCAACGCCCCGGATATCGATCCCCGCAACTTTACGGCCATGATGCGTCTCGACCACAACCGCGCGAAAACCCAGATTGCCCAGAAACTGGGCGTGGCGGTCACTGATGTGAGCAACATGATCGTCTGGGGCAATCACTCAGCAACCCAGTACCCGGATCTTCACCACACCAACGTTGGTAACGGCGTTGCGAGTGATCAGGTTGAGCAAGACTGGTACGTGGACTCTTTCATTCCCACCGTGCAGCAGCGGGGCGCAGCAATCATCAAGGCCCGGGGCGCATCCTCAGCAGCATCGGCGGCCAACGCGGCCATCGATCACATGCGGGACTGGGCGCTCGGAACACCGGAAGGTGACTGGGTCTCCATGGGCATCCAATCCGATGGCTCCTACGGAATTGCTGAGGGACTCATCTACTCCTTCCCCTGCCGCTGCAGCAATGGCGACTGGGAAATTGTTCAGGGCCTTGAGATCAACGACTTCAGTCGTGAGCGCATGCAGGCAACAGAGCAGGAGCTAACGGAAGAACGGGACGCGGTTGCACATCTGCTTCCGTAAGCCATCAAGCGCCCGTCGATGACCGACGCCGCCGAACAACGCGCCTATCACCACGGGAACTTGCGCGCCGAGCTTCTCGACGAGGCCGTTGTGCAGCTCACGCATACACCGGTAGAGCAGCTCAGCCTGCGTGCCCTCGCGCGTGCCCTGGGCGTTTCGCAGACGGCGCCCTATCGCCACTTCAGCGACAAGGATTCGCTGCTGGCGGCTATCGCGGTGCGCGGCTATGAAGATTTGCTGGATTTGTTGCTGACTGCGCGTGCTGAAGCCGGCGATCGCGCCGAAGACCAGCTTCGAGCGGTTGGCCGCGCCTACATCGACTTCGCCGGGAAAAACGCCCAGGTGTACAAGCTGATGTTCGGGCCACTGGTTCAGCCCGGTGCCGAGCAGCCGGAACTGCGGGATGCCAGTCGCAAAACCCTGGATATGGTGCACGATACGCTCGCGTACGGCATACACAGCGGTGAGTTTGAAGCGCCCGATACGATCTACCTGGCCAACGCAGCCTGGGCGAGCCTCCACGGGCTGGCAACGCTGCTGATCGACTCACCCACCCTCTTCCGGGATCACATCGATCTTCAGCGTCAGTACGACACCTCCGTCGATGCGTTCCTCAATGGGGTGAAAGCCACCGGCTGAGCATCCGTCGATAGACAGCATCTCTACGGATACGACACCCTCAAACTTCTCGAAGTACCTTCGCAGGCGCCACTTGCACCACCCGTCGACAATTCCAGAGACCAAGTCCACCGATCAGCACCGCGGCGGCGATGATTGTGGGAATCCAGAGCTTAGGCGTTGGCAGATAATCAAGCTCTAGCACGAACTGCTGCAGGGCCCAAAAAGCACCCTCAGCTGCGACGACCGCAAGCAGCCCCGCCATCACACCCAGCGCCAGGAACTCAATGGCCACGCCACCGAGGATATGGCCGCGGCCGGCACCCAGAGCTCTGAGCAAGGCGCTTTCGCGCAATCGCAAGTCCGCGGTGGACTGCACGCCGGCAATGAGCACTAGCATTCCGGCCCCAAGCACCAGCAGCAGCACGAGTTCGATGGCTGCAGAAACCTGAGAAAGTGTGGACTGCAACTGCTCAAGAATGGCATCCACCTCGATCACCGTCGCCGTGGGGTGTTTGCGTAACAGCGTGTTGAGGAACGGCTTTTGCTGGGGCGGCAGATGGAAGCTGGTCATGTAGGTAACGGGAAATTCTTCCAGCAAACCCGGCGGGAAGATCACGAAGAAATTCGGCTTGAAGGACTCCCAATCAACGGTGCGGATACTCGTCACGGTAACGGTGACGGGAATAGCACCAATGCTGACATCGAGTTGATCTCCCAGCTCAATACCGCACTCCTGGGCATACCCCTCTTCAATGGAGACTTCGGCGGTCTCCCCTGCCACCCACCACTCGCCCTGCACCAGGACGTTGTTTTCTGGTACGCCTTCCGACCAGGTGAAGTTCGCGCTGCACTGTCGCGGCTCGCCGTCGTCGGACTCTCTTGTCGGCATCACGCCGTTCACGCCGACGATCTGGCCCCGCAGCATGGGGTAGATGTTTTCACCCCCAACGCCCTGATCCAGGAGCAGTCCTTCAACGGCGCTCAGCTCCTCAGGGGCAATGTTCAGGACAAAATGATTCGGCGCTCCGTCAGGCACCTGCTGCTGCCAACCATCGAGCAGGGACGTTCGCAGCAGGGTGAGCAATAGCAAGAGCATGACGGACACCGAGAACACCACGAGTTGAAGCGCATTCCCCCAACCATGGCGCTGGAGAGAGGCCAAGGCGAGGCGCCAAATACTGCCCGCCTGCATACCGATCGCTCGTCCGCCCCGCAGAAGCAACAGCGCGATCATCGCACCTCCCACCGTCACAGCCAGCAAACCGGCCAGCACCACCAGCGTCAGGAGCAGATCAAGGCTATACCACCACATAAGCAGCATGACAGCGCCAAGCGCCAAGAGGTAATCAACAGGCTCTCGTGCTGAGTGAAGCGGCAGGTCACTGCGCAGCACCCGCAGCGGACTGATGCTCGTAAGGCGACTTAAGGAGGGCCAGGCAAAGGCCACTACGCAAACCACCGCGGTGACCGCCCCGATAAGATACGGCCGTGGCTGTAAGAGTGATGGCGTGACCGTCAATTGCTCTTCAAAGGCCTGCAGCGCAAGCGCCTGAAGTCCGAGCGCCAGGCCCCAGCCAAGGACGAGAGCAATCACCCAGGTCAGCACAAGGCTGGAGGCATAAAGAGTGCGAACGCGTCCGGATTGGGCGCCGAGGCTTTTAAGCAGCGCGACATAATTTTGGTGTCGCTCCGCATAGCGCCGAGCTGCGAGCCCCACGGCAACACTTGCGAGAATCACAGCAAGGCTTCCAGCGAGCAACAGGAATCGCTCGGCCCGAGCCAGCGCCTGCCCAACTGCCGGCTGAGACGTCTCTACGCTCTGTAAGCGCTGCCCCGGCACAAGCTCCTCTTCCAGCCACTCGACCATCGCCTCGATGGGCTCGGGGTCGCCGGCGAAGAGTTTGCGGTAGGCAACGCGACTGCCGGGTTGCACCACATTCGTCGCGGGTATGTCATCGATATGCAGCATGACCCTGGGGCCAACGCCGAGGAATCCGCCGGCGCGGTCGGGCTCGCCCCGGATAGCGCCGGCTACGGTGAAATCTGCCTCACCGATTCCGATGGAATCCCCAACATCAATACCCAGGAGTCCAAACAGTCGTGGCTCGATCCAGGCTACGCCTGGCTCTGGCCCTTCCGCGATTTCGCGCAGCTCCCCATAGGGTGTCTCACTAACACGCAGCAGACCCCGGAGTGGGTAGCCCGCACTCACCGCTTTAACGGAGACCAGCACCATATCGTCACCGGCAAAGGCCATGGACGAGAAATTCAGGGTCGACGCGGTAACAAGGCCACGGGCATCGGCTTCGGACTGCCACTCATCCGGCAGCGCTCGGCTGTCCCGCACCGCCACATCCGCCGCCAGAAAGCTGTGACTTTCTTGCCTGAGTGCACCCTGAAGCGCTGCGGCGAACCCACTGATCCCGGAAACCATCGCTACGGCCAGCACGAGCGCCGCAAGGAGTACTCCGAGCTCGCCGCCCCGCCAGTCTCGGGCGAGCATGCGTAAAAACAGTGTCATCAGGCAGCCTCAAGCTCGCGCAAGGCGCCGCTATCCATTTCAAACTTCCTTCCGCAGCGTTGCGCCAGGGTCAGATCATGGGTCACCAGCACCAGCGTGGTGCCCTCTTCACGGTTGAGATCGAAAAGCAGATCGGCAATACGCTCACCGGTCGCGCGATCAAGATTACCCGTAGGCTCATCGGCAAAAAGGATTCGTGGAGAGCCGGCGAAGGCTCGTCCAATGGCAACGCGCTGTTGCTCGCCGCCGGAAAGCTGCCGGGGGTAATGATCCATGCGCGATGCAAGGCCAACGCGCTTCAGATAGCCCGCAGCCTTATCTTTTGCATCACTGTCTCCCTTCAGCTCAAGGGGCAACATAACGTTCTCCAGCGCCGTGAGTGCTGGCAACAATTGGAAGGACTGAAAAACGAACCCGACGTCGCGACCTCTCAGGGCAGCGCGGCCATCTTCGTCGAGGGCCTGCAGATCGTCGCCATCGATCAGCACTTGACCATCGCTTGCCGTATCCAAGCCAGCTAACAGGCCCAGTAGCGTGGATTTGCCGGAACCGGACGCACCAATGATGGCAACCGTCTCACCCGACTTGATTTCAAGGTTGATCCCTTCCAGTATCGCAAGCTCTCCGTCCGCCATGGGTACTCGCTTGCCTAGGTTGTTTACCGTAATCATCACAGCTCCTGTGTTGGTCGAATTACGCAGGGCACTGCGCCTTGGATTCTGTTTTTTGCTGAGCATCGCGCTTTGGAGCGCTGCGTCGGCGCCCCGGGCCGAGGAAGGAACGGGGCCCGCGCTTCTTGTGCTGGGCGATAGTATCAGCGCCGCCTATGGCATGTCCCTTGAAGAGGGATGGGTTGCTCTGTTGGCGCGACAGTTGGAGGAAACACACCCGGGCATCGCGGTCATCAACGCCAGCATCAGCGGCGACACATCCGCGGGCGGCCTGCGCAGATTGCCCCTGCTGCTAAAGGAGCATGACCCGGATCTGGTGGTGATAGAGCTTGGCGGCAATGATGGCCTGCGTGGATACCCCACCAACACCCTTGCAGAGAACCTGACGACGATGGCGACGCTCGCACGAGATGGCGGTGCGGCGGTACTTCTGGTTCCCATGGAGATTCCACCGAACTATGGGCCACGCTACACGACGGCGTTTCGTAAGACCTTCACGACGGCCAGCGAAAGCGCTGGAGTTCCACTGGCGCCCTTCCCGCTTAACAACATCGCGGTTGATCGCACGCTGATGCAGGACGACGGCATACATCCCACTGCCGAAGCACAATCCCTCATCGTAGAGAGCCTCATGCCCATCATTGAGCAGATGCTCAGCGAGGTCGATGCATCGTGAGCGTACGCGAACAATCAGCACTGGAGGCCAAGCTCTACCAGATCGTCTTTGGCACTGATACGCCGACAGGGAAGTGGTTCGACATCATTCTGATCTACGTCATCCTTGCCAGCGTCACGGTGATCGTTCTGGACTCCATGGCGGGTGTCCATCGTGAGTATGGCGATCTGCTTCAGCGCATCGAGTGGGGATTCACGCTGCTGTTCACCGTCGAATACCTAATGCGCATCTGGATTGCGAAAAATCGACGCGCATACATTTTCAGCGTGTATGGCGTTATCGACCTGCTGGCGCTGCTTCCCAGCTACCTGGCGCTCATCGTTCCGCAGACCGCACCGCTGCTTATCGTGCGTCTCCTGCGGGTGCTTCGCGTATTCCGCGTGCTCCGCTTATTCAGCTATCTGCAGGAAGCCAATCAGTTGGCGGGGGCGCTTCGCACTTCGGCTCGTCAGATTTTCGTTTTCTTCTCGATGGTCATCACTGTCATGGTGGTCTTCGGCTGTCTCATGTATGTGCTCGAAGGGCCGGAGAATGGTTTTGAGAACATCCCCGTCAGCGTTTACTGGGCCATCGTGACGGTCACAACCGTGGGCTACGGCGATGTTGTCCCTGTGACCGCTGCGGGACGGGCAATCTCCGCCATGGCGATGCTTGTCGGCTACGCCATCATTGCGGTGCCGACGGGGATCTTCACCAGCAACATGATTCAGCGTGGACGATCTAACCGGCTCCCCATCAACTGCCCCCAGTGCGCCCGGGCGGGACACGAACCTGATGCAAAATACTGCCGGTTTTGTGGCGCCCACTTGAGAACCGATCGCTGATCGACGATCTGGACGTTGACAGCGCTCAGCGGTGCGCCTTCATGATGTAGTCGCCGAGCAAACGAAACTCTGTCTGCCGCGGTGTCTTTCGGCGCCACATCAAACCTATTTCTCGCGTTACGCTCGCATCGTTAAAGGCTTTCACGGCGACATCCGGCGACGCCAACGCACCGGCACCTACAGCCATGGCGGGCAAGAGCGTGACGCCAATTCCGCTGGCAACCATTTGAACGACCGTCGTTAGCGATGTGGCCTGATAAGGAACCTTGTACTCACTGCCGCGCAGCTTGCAGGCCTCCAACGCGTGTTCTCTCAAACAGTGGCCATCCTCAAGCAACAGTAACTCCTGCCCGCGCAAATCATCCGTACTGAGCTCATCACCTGACACCAACTGGTGATGATTGGGGGCAGCGAGAAGGAAAGGATCATCGAAGAGCTTCATGGTCTCGACACCCTCCGCGGAAACGGGCAGCGCGAGCAATAGCAGGTCGAGCTCTCCGCGGTGCAACGCCTCTATCAGATGATCCGTCAGATCCTCTCGAATGAACGGGCGGAAATCCGGATAGTCTTCCCGTAACGCCTTAAGCAATCCGGGCAGAAGAAAGGGAGCAATGGTGGGAATGACGCCCAGCCGCAGGCGCCCTGATAGCGGCTCCGATGAAGCCTGACAGAGCGCGACCAGGTCTTCGACATCAAGAAGCAGGCCTCGAGCACGGTCCACGACTTCCTCGCCAAGACCGGTTAGCACGAGATTGCGATTGTTCCGCTCAAGCAACGACGCGCCCAGCACCTCCTCCAACTCAAGAATCCCCGCGCTCAGCGTAGACTGGGACACGTGACAGGCGCGGGCGGCGCGACCAAAGTGGCCATGCTCGACAACGGCACACAGGTAGCGTAACTGCTTGATCGTTGGGTGGCGGCTCATAGGTTCGTCTCAGCTATGTCCAAACCATAGCAGAGATTTGTCAGATATCTTGCGAAGGCGACCGGGGTTGAGGGGGTATAATCCGCCGATGGACCTCATCGTTTTTGATCTCGACGGCACGCTCCTCAACAAGTCGTCGGAGATATCTCCCTATACCCGCGAAACCCTGCGACGCATGAAAGCGGCGGGCATCGACTACACGGTCGCGACAGGTCGCGCCCTCCACGGCGCTGCCGACATCCTCGAAGGCCCCGATTTCTGGCTTCCCCAGGCTTTCAAGAATGGCGTCATGATCTGGGACCCTGAAGATGCTCGCTATAGCCAAAGCCACATCCTCACGCTGTCAGAGATCGAACACGTTGCTGAGGCGCTCATTGCGCAGGACGTTACGCCCTTCTACTTCACTCTTGAGCCGGGCGACAAGCACGCGGTTTACCACCCTCCTCTCCGACAAAAGGTGGAGCACAAGCTGGTCGAGAGCTTTTCCAAAGAGCGCGATCTGCCCATTTACCCCGTCGCGGAACTTCCCGCCGATGCCGACATCACCAACATCAGCGCCATCGGTCCCGACAGCGCCATTCAAGCCGTTGCGGAGATGATCAGCGACGAAGAGCAGCTCATTGCCTACATGGGAACCGCTATCGAGGACAAAAAGCTGAACTGGCTCGATATCCACCATGAGGCCGGCACCAAGGGGCAGGCGATCAGCCTCATCAAAGAGCAGCTCGGCTACAGCCGGATTGTCTGCTTCGGTGACAGCGACAATGACCTCAGCATGTTCGCCATGGCGGACGAGGCTTATGCGCCCGTGAACGCGAAACCTGATGTCAAAGCCGCAGCCACCAAGATCATCGGGCATCACAATGAGGACGGTATCGCGCGTTTCCTGCGCCAGCGGTACGAGCTTTCCTAGCTCGCTACTCACCGATCCAGCTGCGCACCTAAGGCTCTCGCCCCGACTCTCTCCTCCACTTGCTCCTCCACTCGCTCCTCCACTCGCTCCTCTAAATGAAACTCACTCGGGGGTGTGTAAAGCCCTACACCGGAGTTGGATAGTCTGAGCATCAAAGTGCTTTTGGGGGAGAAGCCCTGGTCTTGCTTGTTCTCGGCGTACTGCTGTTCCGGGTCACTTATCTCTATCTGAGCCTTGTGCCGCCGGCACGCTTCTGGAGTTCACTAAAAATACTCTGTAGCTCTCCCTGCAGAAGCAAGGATGTGATCGGCGGTAGGGGATCAGCTATTACCAGATCCCTTACCGCAAACGTTCAGACTCAGTCTTGAAACTCAGTTCTGAGGCTCAATAAGGAACTTCTCTCCCGTCGCCTGCTTGCCGTAAACCGCCATGGCCTCGGGCGACAAGGCACCCGCCAATCCAACCCGGGCGCTATAGTGGCTCGCAAAGGTCGTATCGATCTCATCAGCAACGCGGGCGCGCATGCGTCCTGCCACCTCACCACCGGCCCGCGCCAGGAAGTTGGGGAGTAGCCAGCCACTCAGGTTCCAGGCGAACCCAAAGTTGCGGTTCAGCGTCGTCGGCGA
The DNA here is from genome assembly GCA_038750875.1 of Pseudomonadota bacterium. Lineage (GTDB taxonomy): Bacteria > Pseudomonadota > Gammaproteobacteria > Pseudomonadales > Halieaceae > Congregibacter. The sequence continues at coordinate 36,682 of JBCDGU010000015.1, forward strand.
GAAATCGAGGGAGCCATAGATGTAAACCTGCTTGAAGGTCGTCGACCCATAGCGGCTGTATTCTTCCATGCGCTTCACGGCCGAGGCTTCCATTGCGGACAGCAGCTCACTGACCAATCTACCGCCGCCAATTGCATCAAACGCAAGGGTAGCGCCACTAGCATCGATCGCGGCAAGCAGTTCGCTTTGGAAATTATCGCTGCTGGAGTTCACCACCAACTTTGCCCCGAGGTCCTTGAGGAGCGCCGACTGCTCGTCCTTGCGGACCACGTTCACCAGGGGGATGTCGTCAGCAATACAAATGCGGTTCAGCATCTGCCCGAGATTTGATGCGGCCGCGGTGTGAATAAGAGCGCTGTGGCCCTCCATGCGCATGGTTTCGGTCATCCCAAGGGCCGTCATGGGGTTTACGAAGCACGATGCGCCCTGCTCTGCAGTCGTACCTTCCTTCAGGGGCAGACACATGGCTGCAGGCAGGCAGCGGTAATCGGCGTACAACTCGCCACCGAACATACCAACAGTTTTGCCCAGCAGCGCCTGCGCTTCTGGCGAATCGCCGGCCGCCACAACAACACCAGCTCCTTCGTTACCCACAGGCAACGACTGACCGATGCGGCCGGCCATCATCCGCATTCCATTCGCTGGCACATCAGCCTCAACCACCGGCGCATCAGAACTTCCGGAGAAACGAACGCTCGTCATATCGGCGGCTCCAAAGAGAAGGCCAAGATCTGACGGGTTGATGGGCGTTGCCTCTACGCGCACAAGTACTTCGTGAGGTGCGGGATCTGGAATTTCTGTTTCTTCGATGCTGAGCCTGAGCACGGCGTCTTCGGTAACGTGGGAGCGGAGCTGTTTTGCAGTCGTTGCCATTATTTTTCCTTGTGCGTGTTTTGCGGGGTGCAGAGTATACGCGTTAGTCATCACCCTCTGGGTACCCGCGCAGGGAAAGAGTAGAATCCGCCGCCACGACCTCTAACGAACGCACCATGGACCTAAAAGAGACCTTTGAAGCCAACGCTGATCCTCTCAAGGAAGAAGAGGCGCTGCGGGAGCACATCAGCCGAGCCCTGCGCGTGCGTGCGCCGGAAGGCCTGGAGCAACGGATCATTTACCGCATTGCTAAATTTTGGTTCCGGCCCAAGTTCTTTAACGCAGATCGCATCCCCGACAAGCCCTGCCTGTTCATTGGCAACCACTCTCTGTTTGGATTCGACGGGCTGGTGGTACTCCCGGTGATGTTGGAAGAACTCGGACGCTTTTTGCGACCGATGGGTGACAAGTTTCTGTTCGCTCAGCCTTCTGTGGCAAAAGCACTTTTGCGGCGAGGGGCGACCATGGGGCATCCCGAGGTCGCCCGCGCACTGATGGCCCATGATCAGGATATCCTCGTGTTTCCTGGTGGCGCTCATGAGGCCGTGAAACCCAGTCGCGAGCGCTATCAGCTCCAGTGGAAAGAGCGGCTTGGCTTTGTGCGACTTGCAGCCGAGTATGGGTACACGATCGTTCCCTTCGGGCTTGTCGGCCCCGATGAGTTCTACGAGTACCTCGTGGAGTCGGAGGATCTGGTGGCGATGATGAAGCGTCTGGGCTGGTGGTCATCGAACCTGCGCGCCGACGCAATGCCTCCGCTGCTACGCGGTGCCTTGGGCAGCGTAATCCCACGGCCACAGGCCTGCTTTATGAGCTTCGGCGAACCGCTTGAACTACCAAAGCCCGATAAAAAGACTGATAAGAAGCCCCCATCCAAAGCACAGCTCATGAAGTGGCGGAACACAGTCGCAGATCGCATCGAGGTAGAAATCGCCGACATGCTCTTAGCGCGCGAAGGGGAACGGCACGAGCTGGGGCTGCTGCGGCGCATAGCCACGCTTTAGCGTCGAAATCTTAGCCTCGAAAGCTGCTAGGAAAACCGCCCTTACTCAGCCATCACCGCCGCGAGGCGCTCCGGAGTCCGCCAGCGATTTCCGCTGACCCGCCATAGATAGATCACGGATTGGATCAACAGCGTCAAGACAAATACCCACCAGCTCGCGATGGGTTCCAGCCTCCAGACAAGAATGATGGGAATCTGAACCGCCAGCATGAGGATGTGGATGATGATAGAGGTGGTCATCAGCCACAGCGTATCCCCTGCACCTCGCAGCACCCCGCTGCATACGAGGATGAATGAATCGGCCACCACGTACATGGCCATACCGAGCATCATCGGCGCACCTATGGCTAGGATCGGCGAAAAGTCCTCACCCGGTGTAGCGAAGATCGACAACAGATCCACGCGAAACAACACAAAGACGACGGCGAGAACACTGGAGTAACCGACGCCAAGAAGGAACCCTGCGGAAATCACTTCCCCCGCCTTGTTCATCTCGTTGGCGCCGACGGCCCTTCCCGTCAGAGACATGATGGCGATGTTCAGCCCCATCAGAGGTACAAACGACAACATATCCCAGTTAAAGACGATGGCCATCGCTGCGCCCTCGGCAATCCCGTAGGACTGAAACAGCAGCAGAAATACGTTAAACGTGCCCAGGCCAATAAAGATTTCCAGACCCGACGGCAGGCCCAGACGCACATAGCGGCGCATGATGCTCGGCGAAAACACGAATGACTCGCCAACGGAGAAGCGCTTTGCATGAATGGGCGTGAAATAAAAGAGCAGGTAGATGCCGATGGTCAGCATATTCGCCACCACCGTCCCGAGCACGGAACCGATGATTCCGAGCTCTGGAAACCCGAGCTTCCCGAATATCAGCACGTAACTCAACGGCACGTTGAGAATGACGCCGATCACATCCGCAATCATCACCACTCTCGTGCGACCGATACCCGAGAAGTACGAGGCCAGCACCGTCTTAACAAGGAACACCAGCGAAAAGTAGATATAGGTAAGAAAGAAAGGCTTCTCCAGGGCCACTTGCTCTGGCGCGTGCCCCATGAGTTCGAAAACGTCAACCAGGTACAGCCCGGCCACGAGCAGAAAGGGCTGAGATGCGATGCAAAGAATCAAACCCTGAGTCACAACCCGAGGGCACTTCTCAAGCTCCCGTCGCCCGAAATACTGGGCGACGAGCGCATTCCCATAGGCAAGGATTCCATTGAAAAAGCAGAGACAGACCCAGAAGGAGACACCGCCCCCGAGGGAAGCTGCGACGTGCGCGGGGCTAATGCGCGAGAGGAAGAAACGATCAGCGAACATCATCAGGGCAAAAGCGCCCTGGGACACCACCATGGGCAGTGCCAGATGAAAGAGCTCGCTAAGCGTTTTCCGTGTGAGTTTCATTGCACCCTACTCGAAGAGGGCGCGTAGTCTACTCTCGAGCTGTGTAATTACATCTACAAAAACTGGGTATTAATCCGCGGTGCTGTCCACGCGGTCTACGCCCAGGCGCTCCAGGTTGTCCACCATGTCTTCGGCGGAGGTACTTGGTTTCACGGCTCGATCGATGTGCGTAACCACGCCGTCTATGTCGATATAGAACGTGTGACGCTTCGCAAATCCGCCGGTGTAAACCCCGTAGGCCTTAGCCGTATCGCCGGAGGGGTCGCTCAGTAGGGGAAAATCAGCATCGGTCTCTTCCGCGAAAGCCTCGTTCTTCTCCAGCGGATCGGTGCTCGCCATGAAGTAAGTCACGTCATAGGCGCGGATTCGATCGCCATTGGCTGCCAGCGACTTGCACTCCACCGTGCAGCCCGAAGTGAACGCCCTGGGAAACCACGCGATAACGATCGCCTGCTTGCCCTTGAAATCCGTGAGAGTGTATTCATTGCCATCAGAGGCTTGGAGGGTGAAATTAGGCGCTGCATCACCCACAGAGAGTTCGGCGTTCGCGACCCCAGCCAACCCCAGCGTCGAGATGCACAACAGCAGCGCAATCCCCCGTATCGGGAGTGACGGACGACGCGGCGGGTGCGTAAAAGTCGTAGTTGCTGGCGATTCCATGAAGTCTGCTCCATTCACTGTGGTGTGCTATTCCGATAGATAAGCTGCTTACGCACCGTACCGACGATAGATCACCCCTGTCCAACTCTTTACCGCGCAGCCACAAGACGGTAGCCTGCGGAGCGGGCTCCAGACGGAGTGCCTGCTTCGATGCGTGTACACAACGCTATGGCCGGTGTGGTCCGGCAAACAATCTTTAGGGGAAGAGATACCATGCAACTTAAAACCGTAACAGGCGTTGTAGCCGCAACCGCCCTAACGCTCACCCTCGGCGGGTGCAGCAAGGAAGACATGGAAGAAGCGAAGTCTTCCATGGAAGATGCCGCGAGCTCCGCTGCTGAGATGGCAGAAGGCGCCGTGGATAGCGCCGGCGAAATGGCCGAGGGTGCTATGGATAGCGCCGGCGAGATGGCTGACAGCGCTATGGAAGCGACGGGCGAAGCCGTAGATGCAATTGGCGATGCCGCCGATGGCGCCATGGACAGCGCAGGTGAGATGGCTGAAGCAGCCATGGACAGCGCGGGTGAAATGGCCGACAGCGCCATGGATAGTGCTGGCGAAATGATGGACGACGCTGAAGCAGCGGCTGGAGACATGATGGAAGATGCCGAGTCTGAAGCCAGTGACGCCGCTGACGCGATGAAGGAAAAGATGGGCGACAGCTGAGCACTCACTGAGTGAAATGGAAAGCCCGCGCTTCGCGGGCTTTTTTTTGGCTACGGGAAAAGCGAGTGAGAGTCTGTATCTCAGAAAGCCCCCGATGGGCGGGAATTGCGAGGGCCGGGCATTACGGCGCATAAAGGCCGTCAAAAACAATGAAGTGCCGAAGCTGCATCATGAGTCACGAGTCTACTCCGACGAGACAATCGAGAGCATGGTGCCCAACTCGCGGGACACACAGAACTGATTTCGACCGGCGTCCTTAGCCTCATACAGGGCCTGATCGGCCGCGGACAGCAAAGCGTGAGACGAGACTCCGGGCTTTGCCACCGCGATGCCAATGCTGATGGTGAGTCTCTGATCTGGCAGGTAATCCCCTTGTTCCACAAGTTGGCGAAGACGCTCGACTCTTATGCTCGCCCCGGACTCCGTCGTATCAGCCAGCAGCAGGATAAATTCCTCTCCTCCCCAGCGCGCAAGCACATCGCCTTCCCGTAAGTCCGCTTCCGCTGTGCGCGAGAGCATACAGAGCACCGTGTCTCCTACCGCGTGTCCCAGTCGATCATTCACCCACTTAAAGCGATCTACGTCGAACATGGCAATGGCAAATGGAGACCCGTGGCGCTGAAGTCGAGCGAGCTCCGCATCCAGAAATGGGACAAAGCCGCGGCGATTAAGCAGACCCGTCAACGGATCATGCCCAGCCTGGTTCTGAGCGGAAGCCAGATCGTCGCGCTGCTGCCAGACCAATGACGCGATTGCCAGCAACGTAGCCACCCTGATGAAGACAAAGTACTGAAGCGCCAGCACCGAACCCTGCGTACTGGGAATCCCCAACCTATCTCCATAGACAAGGAGCACAAACTCGGCGGACGTGACCCAAAAGATCACACTCAGTGCCGTTCGGACGCCGCAGCGCAGAAGCGCCCAAGCCATCAGAGGACCGGTCAGACCGATACTGCCGAACTCGACGCCTTCGATAATCGGTGCCAGGTGCGCGAAGGGAATAGCGGCCGCCAACAGCAGCACAAGCAACATCTCCCCTCGTCCAGCGGTCGCCGATGGCAGCTTATCGCTATCGCTAAAGAGCACGAGAATAAGCGGCGTCAGCAAAAGTACCGCAACCGAATCCCCGGCCCACCACGCGAGGAGCGAGCTCCGAATTTCCTCGTACGGTATCAATCCACCGATGTGGTAAAACAAAACCCCAACCACGGACGCAACGGCTGTTCCGCCGAGCACAGCGCCAAGGAGAAAATCCCGAAGTGCCCGAACCCGAGTGCAGATCGCGGTGATACCGCCAACGCGCTCGATAACGGTCAGGCCTATGAGGACGCCTGTGATATCGCCAAAGCCATTGCCAAGACCGGCCACGGCGAGATTCAAGAGCTCAGCGGTGGTCGCGTCTTCGGAATGGAACGTGCTGACGGTGTTGATGGTGGCACCGAGAAGTATGGCGGTGAGGATGTGACGACCGCGAAGCGCGGCCAGGGCCAGCATGACGCCCGCAGGTAGCCAGAAGGGAGTAACGATGCCCTGGCGCACATCAACAAACAGCATGCCCAAGCGCGCCAACACCACATAAAGCAGTGCAAAAGCGACGACCTCCGAAACGAGGCTCGACAACTGTCTCTCCGTAGGCATACTCCCCCAAAGCCTGCGTGCTGAGCGCTCGGAATTGTCGCAGGCAGTCAGCCAGTATGGCACTCTTTGTTCGCATTGACCGGGGAAACTTACATGACGCCATGGCCCTACCGATGGGACCACCTTCTCCGCTATCGCTACATCGAAATCATCTGCCTTTGGGAGGGTCGCCTGACCACGGGTCATCTCACCCGCACCTTTGGCATCGGCCGACAGCAGGCGAGCAAGGACATCAATCACTACGCCCGAGACATCGCACCGGGCAACCTCGTTTATGACAAGTATCTGAAGGGTTACAAGCCAACGCCCGAGTTCGAGCCGCGCGTCACGCAGGGCACGGCGGATGAGTATCTGCACCTCATGACGCGAGACGAGCAGCTCATGGGCGTTTTCGAATCCCTGCCTCTGACCACCGCAAACGTCGAACAGATACGCCCGCCCATGCGCCAAGTCGCGCCGGAAATCCTGCGCCCGATGATTCAGGCTGCCCGTCAGGGTCGCCGCCTTGAGGTCGACTACGTCTCGCTGCAGCACCCTGATCGCGAAGGACGCATCATCGTGCCTCATACGCTCGTATTCACGGGGTATCGCTGGCATGTACGAGCGTGGTGCGAAAAGAATCGGGATTTCCGGGATTTTGTACTCAGTCGTTTTCGCGGCGAAGCCGAGCTTCTTGACCCGTCAGACTACGCAGAGGAGCAGGACGAACGCTGGCAAAAGCGGGTTACCTTGTGTATTGCGCCGGACCCACGGCTATCGGAGGACCAACGCGACGTGGTGGCCACCGATTACGGCATGGCTGATAACCGGCTGAAACTGGAAACACGGGGAACGCTAGTGACGTATCTGATCCAGCGTCTTCAATTGGACAAGGAAGGCCTTCACGAAAACCCGCTCGCGCAACAGATCATCCTCGAAAATCGAGACGAACTTTCGCCCTGGCTCTTCGGATGAGGTGGCGAACGAAAAACCGTCACATAGAACGCGTACAAAAGGCGGACCGCGCAGGCCGATCTCTGCCTGTGCTGTATCCCTCCCCTGGCGCCGCTTCACCGTGAAACGGCGCTTTTTTTTGGGGCGGCCTAACAGCCCCACAATCCGTGACGCTGGCCCTTTAAACCACGCCATCGTTGAGGCTCCAGGCGCGTTTATCCGGCCCAGTACGGACAAGACGAAGACTCAGAAGATGTCACTGTCGCTGCGCTCAGGGTAAGCTCAGCCTTCGACTCCACGGGAGCACGCTTGTGTCGAGACTGGCCTTTTTCCTGATTCACGCCCTTTTGATCGGACTCCCGCTGCTAACGGGTCTCGACACGCTGTTGAAGTGGACTTGCTTCCTAGTGGTGCTCACGAGTTTCTGCATCGGCATTTATGACATGCACCAGACGCAGCACAGCATCCGCCGCAACTTTCCTCTCATCGGCCGCGGACGCTGGATCATGGAGTCACTGAGACCCTTTGTGCGTCAGTACCTGCTCGAATCCGAAACCGATGGGCGTCCCGTTAACCGTATGTTCCGGTCCATCGTTTACCAGCGCGCAAAAGGAGATCTCGCGAGCGTTCCCTTCGGCACCAAAGTGGACACGTACCGGGACGGCTACGAGTGGATGGGACATTCCATTGCCGCAAAAAACCTCCACGACCTCGACCCCAACCCTCGCGTCCATATCGGCGGCCCGGATTGTGCACAGCCCTATTCCGCGTCGCTTCTGAATATCTCCGCCATGAGCTATGGCTCCCTCAGCGGCGCGGCGATCTCGGCTTTGAACCGCGGCGCAGCAGCTGGCGGTTTCTATCACAACACCGGCGAGGGAGGCGTTTCTCACTTCCACCTGGAACCCGGCGGAGACCTGGTCTGGCAGCTTGGCACGGGCTATTTCGGCTGCCGTACAGATGATGGCAACTTCTCGCCGGGCCGCTTCCGTGAAACAGTGCGACAAGACAGCATCAAAATGATCGAGATCAAACTGTCCCAAGGTGCCAAACCCGGGCACGGCGGCATTCTTCCCGCGAGCAAGAACACCGAAATCATCGCCCAGATTCGTGGAGTCGAGCCTGGCACCACGGTGGTTTCGCCCTCTGCTCACCGTGCGTTTTCAACACCCACGGGGTTGATGGAGTTTGTCCGGCTGCTGCGTGAAGAATCCGATGGTAAACCCGTGGGTTTCAAACTGTGCGTTGGGCGCGAAAGCGAGTTTCTTGCGATCTGCAAGGCCATGATCACCTCGGGCATTACGCCCGACTTTGTGACTGTGGATGGCGGGGAAGGCGGCACCGGCGCCGCGCCGCTGGAATACAGCAATTCGGTGGGCATGCCGCTGCGTGACGGACTGGCTTTCGTCGTCGACGCGCTAACGGGCTTCGGGCTTCGAGAGCAGGTGAGCGTCATCGCGTCGGGGAAAGTGATGTCAGCCTTTCACGTTGCACGCGCGCTGGCGCTGGGCGCCGACGCCGTGAACAGCGCAAGGGGCATGATGCTGGCATTGGGTTGCGTACAGTCTCTGGAGTGCAACACCAATCACTGCCCCACGGGCATCACGACCCAGGACCCAAGACTGATTCGTGGACTCGACGTGGACGACAAGGCGCAGCGCGTCGCACGCTTCCATCATGAGACCATTCACGCCCTCCTCGATCTGACGTCTTCGGCAGGCCTCAGCTCGCCCTCCGCCTTGAGTCGGGATCATATCTACCGGCGCATCGATCAGTTGACCGTAAGACGATACGACGAGCTATTCCCGCCGCCCGAGGCCGGTGAATTCCTGTCGGCTTCGACACAACATCCATCGGCGCGCCACCTGCCGGAAGCGCATAGCGACAGCTTTCAGATCGTGGCGCAGGCCTAGTCAGCCCCCGCAGCTGTGACCGGCAAGCTTGCGGATAAGGGGCGCTGTATTAATCTGAGCCGTGGAAAAGCTCTGATGGCAACCCACTCCCATTATGACCAGCCTTAACCGCAGGTAGTCTCCTTACGGGGGGCGATGCACTTCTTACATCGACCGCGCAAAGCCAGTACGATCTCACCCTTGCCCCAGGAGAAAACAATGCGCCGCATCGACCTTACAAGCGCCGGTTTCCTGCTTCTTGAAAAGCGGGAAACGCCGATGCACGTCGGTGGCGTACATTTGTTTACCTTCCCTAAAGGGGTCGATGAAGCTCAATTTTTGGCGTCTCTGCGAGCGCAGCTTCAGGACGATGCTGAGTTTCGCAACCCCTTTGGCGACTATGTGGTCACTGGCAAAACCGGTCTTTACTGGGAAGCCGATGAGCACATTGACATGGAATACCATGTGCGCCACTCAGCTCTGCCCGCACCCGGCCGTTATCGCGAGCTCTTCGTTCTTGCGTCTCGACTGCACACGACTCTACTGGATCGCACACGCCCCCTCTGGGAGATGCACATTATCGAGGGGCTGCAGAATCGTCAGTTCGCGCTGTATACAAAGATGCACCATGCTGCGATTGATGGCATGGGGGCGATGCATCTCACTCAGGCGATGTACAGCGAACATTCGTCTGATCTGAAGGAGTACTCCCCCCTCTCCATGCAGGCGCACCAGGAATACAAGCGCCAGCGATTTGCGGGACGCTCGAAAGGAACGGGGAAACCTTCGCAAAGGAACATGCGCAATGTCATTGAGGCCCTCAAGCAGCAGTACGACTCCAGCATTCATCTTGCCACCGCGATGCGCCGCTTTGGCCTCGCGTTTGTGGGCCGCAGTGGCAACCTGGCGGTGCCCTGGCACAATGTGCCGCGCACCTCGATCAACACCCGTGTAAGCGGCGCGCGGCGTTTTGTCGCGCAAACCTTCGCCTTTGACCGCGTCAAAGCCGTCGGCCGAGAACTGGACGCCACCGTCAACGATGTCGTCCTGGCCATGTGCGCAGGGGCGCTCCGACGTTACCTCCTGTCGCGGGATGAGCTCCCTCTTCATTCACTCAAAGCCATGGCACCTGTCTCTCTGCGTGAAGAGGACGACATCGACTCGTCCAATGCCGTTGGCTTTATCACCGCCGATATGGCGACCAATGTTTACAACCCTGAAAAGCGGCTGCGGAAAATTCAGGAATCTATGCGCGCCGGCAAGGACCTCCTTAAGGAACTCTCGCCCACCGAGGCTGCGCTGTTTATGCAGCTGACTCAGCTGCCCGCACTGCTGACCTCCGTTTTAGGCCTGGGCTCAAAGTTTCCCGCCTTCAGTACGGTGGTATCCAATGTACCGGGGCCGCGGAAACCGCTGTTCTGGAACGGCGCACGCCTGAATGGCATGTATCCCGCATCCATTGTTTTTGACGGCTTCGCCATGAACATCACGCTGGTCAGTTACCACAACCAGCTGGATTTCGGCATCGTCGCCTGCCGTAGGTCTCTACCCCAAATCCAGCGCATCATCGATCATCTCGAAGAGTCGCTCACGGAGCTCGAGCAAATTGCCGGACTCAGTCCGGGCAGTAGCGGCGCTAAACCTTCCAGGCCCATGAGGACGCCCAGCGCCAAGAAAGGAACGTCAGCAAGGACGTCTTCGACGAAAACAGCTGCCCCCAAAAAGGCGGCAGCAAAGAAGACACTTTCGACCAAAACGAAGAGCGCCGTGAAATCTCCCGCGCCGAAAGCAAAGGCTGCCGTGAAGACCGCGGCCAAGGGACCCAGAAAGGCAGCCAACAAGGCTGGCGCCAGCGCTCCTGCCAAGCCTAAGCGTAAGACCAAGCCCAGAAATCAAACAGCAAGGAAGCGCAGCTGATGAGTAATCCTGAAGAATCCCCCATGCTCCTTATCGGTGGCTCCGAGAGCGGACAGGTCTCCCTCAATCCACGCTATGCCAACCGTCACGGGCTCATTGCCGGTGCGACGGGTACCGGTAAAACGGTCACGCTCCAATGCCTCGCCGAAGGCTTCTCGGAGCTGGGTGTTCCCGTTTTTCTGGCCGATGTAAAAGGCGACCTATCTGGCCTGTGTCAAAGCGGTAAGCCGCACCCAAAAGTGGACGAACGGGTTCAAAGCATCGGTATCGAGGGCTACACGCAGCAGGGCTATCCCGTGGCGTTCTGGGACCTGTTTGGCAAGAAAGGCACCCCAATTCGTACAACCTTGAGTGAGATGGGGCCACAACTGATGGCCCGACTCCTCGATCTCAATGAGACGCAAGAAGGCGTGCTGACGCTGGTTTATCAGTTCGCCGACGACAACGGCATGCTGATGCTGGACCTCGCGGACCTTCGTACGACTCTTCAGCATCTATCCGACAACCGAAAGGAACTTGGCAGCACCTACCGCGTCGCCACCGCTTCCGTGAACGCTATCCTGCGCCGCCTGTTGATGCTGGAGCGCGAGGGCGGGAAGCACTTTTTTGGTGAGCCAGCGCTGGAACTGCGCGATCTGATGCAGCGGACTCGCGATGGCAGCGGCGTGATCAACGTGCTCGCTGCCGATACGCTCATCCAAAGTCCACGGGTGTACTCCACCTTCCTACTCTGGCTGCTTTCCGAGTTGTTTGAACAACTGCCCGAAATCGGTGACCCCGACAAACCAGAGCTCGTTTTCTTCTTTGACGAAGCGCACCTTCTATTCCAGGACGCCCCCAAGATTCTTCTGCAGACCATTGAGCAGGTCGTCCGTCTTATTCGCTCCAAAGGCGTGGGCGTGTACTTTGTAACGCAGAGCCCTGCTGACATTCCCGACAGCGTCCTCGGGCAGTTGGGCAACCGGGTTCAACACGCCTTACGCGCTTACACGCCCAAAGAACAGAAGGCTGTTCGGGTAGCCGCGCAGAGCTTCCGGCCCAATCCTAAACTGGACACGGAAGCGGTGATCAGCGAACTGGGGGTCGGCGAAGCGTTAGTTTCAACCCTTCAGAAGAAGGGCGTGCCTACCGTTGTGCAGCGAACGCTCATTCGCCCGCCCTCCTCGCGCATGGGCAAAGCCACCTTGGCAGAGCGCAAAGCAGTCCTGGAGAACGACCCCAACGTACGCCGTTATTCAGAACGCGTTGATCGTGAGAGCGCCCACGAGATGCTCTTGGCGCGGGCCGAAGCGCAGCAGTCGGATCGCGATGAAAAGGCCATGAAGCGCCGCGAAACGACCGCGCGCAAACGCAGCGGACGGAGCACGCAGAGCAATACCGAGGCCTTCATGAAATCCATGGCGAGGAGCTTTGGATCTGCGGCCGGCAGAAATCTCGGCAAGAAGCTGTTCCGAGGCGTCTTGGGCTCTCTGTTACGCTAATCGATCAGTGCTTGTCACCGTGACCGAGACCGGTCACGGACAGCGCCAGGAGCACCGCAGCCCCGGCCACAAGACCCGCAGCAGCAATGAATAGCTGTTGCGCAGCGACGGCGAGCAAGTCGCTGCTTGGCACCATCTCTGCGACAAGTTCGGAGATATGTTCGAGTGGGGGAATCCCGTGTACAAGAATGCCCCCGCCCACAAGGAACATGGCCACCGTTCCAAACACCGAAAGAAAGACCATGAGCTTCGGTGCTAAAGCGAGGAGCCCCCGTCCCAAAGCTCGGACGAGAGCAGAGAAGACACCCTCGCCATCGGCCTGAGCCAGACGGAGCCCCGCGTCGTCTACCTTCACGATCGCTGCAACGAGACCGTAGACGCCAAAAGTCATGGCCAAGGCGATGGTAGAAAGAACACCCGCCTTCACCGCCAGCGATTCCTTGCCGACGATGCCAAGGGTAATGACAATGATCTCGGCGGAAAGGATCAAATCTGTCCGTATCGCGCCGCGTATGCGTTTCTTCTCCAACTCCAGGGGATCCACGCCGGGTTCTTCGAGCTTCGCCTGGAGGGCGTCGCGCTGCGAACGACGCTCGTCTTTCGTGGTGGTGAAGTGATGCCAGACCTTCTCGAAGCCCTCGAAGCAGAGAAACAGCCCACCGCATATCAACAAGGGCCCGATGAGCCACGGGGCAACCGCGGCAATGACCAGAGCTGCGGGGACCAGCAGGAATTTGTTAAGCAGTGATCCCTTGAATACGGCGAAGACAACCGGCAGTTCGCGATCAGCCGCGACTCCCGTGACCTTCTCCGCGTTTACCGCCAGATCATCGCCAAGTACGCCAGCTGTTTTCTTTGCCGCCACCTTGGTCATGACGGACACATCGTCCATCAGGGCCGCAATGTCATCGATGAGGGCGAGTAGGCTGGCTCCGGCCATAATTTATCGCTTCGCTTTCTTGCGCTGCTTGGGGGGCAGCGACATGTTTGATTTCGGGATTCGTGGTTTCTTGCCCGTGGAGAGATACGTGTGGATCGCCTCCTGAGAGCGAATCACCGCCGTCTTACCCACACGAGAAACCATCTCATTGGACTGGCCGCGATCAATCACCCTGGCCTTCACGTTATCGTGCCACTGAATATCGAGGACGTCCTGAATCATGGTCTTGGCATGCTTGTCGCGCACAGGACACAACACCTCCACGCGGTAATCGATGTTGCGCGTCATCAAGTCCGCCGAGCCAATGTAATACTCCGGGTGACCGGCGTTGTAGAACACGTAGGCCCGCGGATGTTCCAGGTAGCGATCCACAATGCTAATCGCTTCGATATTGTCGGAAATGCCTCTCACTCCTGGCTGTAGGGAGCACATGCCACGGATGATGAGCCGCACCTCCACACCCGCATCGCTGGCCTCATAAAGTTTCATCACCAGTTCACGATCGACCAGATTATTGCACTTGAGCGTAAGGGCCGCTCGCAGTCCTTTGCGGGCATTAGCGATCTCCCGCTCGATCATGCCAACGAGGCCAGTACGAGAACTGTGGGGAGAGACCAACAGGTGATCAAAGTCGTGTCGGCGATAGGTGTACTGCAGAAAATCGAAGACGGAACGCACCTCCCGGCCAAGCTTCTGGTCGTAGGTCAGCAGCGAGAAATCCGTGTACAGACGCGCGGTCTTCTCGTTAAAGTTTCCCGTGCCCACATGGGTATAGAAGCGCTTCTGTCCGTCCTCTCGACGTTGTACAAGCAGCAGCTTGCTGTGGACCTTAAGACCGGGAATACCAAACTTCACCTCGATGCCACCTTCCGTGAGCCGTTGCGCCCAGGTGATGTTCGCCTGCTCATCAAAGCGCGCTGCGAGCTCAACGATGGCAAGGACACGCTTACCATTCGCAACCGCGTTAAGAAGCGCATCGACGATCCGTGACTCTGAAGCGACGCGGTACAGGCAGATCTTGATGCTCTCTACCTGAGGGTCCATGGCCGCTGTCTTAAGCAGATTAATCACCGTGTCGAAGCTGTGGTACGGGTAATAAAGCAACTCATCGCGCTCACGCAGGGCCGCCATGATGTTCTCCGCCTCATCGATGCGCTGCGCCGGAATCACCGAGAGTGGCTTCAGCTCCAGATACTTGGGCCCCACGCTGGGGAACGACATGAAGTCTTTGGAGTTGTGATAGCGACCACCGGGAATGAGACTGTCGTATTTCCCCAGTGAAAACTTCGTCGAAAGAAAGTCCAACAGGTGGGACGGCATCTTCTCGTCATAAACAAATCGAACCGCATCGGCCTTTCTGCGCTGCTTCAGCGACGTCGCCATCTTCTCGATCAGGCTTTCCATGATCCCCGTTTCAAGTTCTAGCTCCGCATCGCGGGAGAACTTGAAGCAGTAAGCATCGGCTTTCTCGATGGGTACCACACCGCGGAAGACCTGCGGCAGGCACGCTCGAATGACGTTATCGAGCACGATAAAGACCCGACCCGCTTTTCCTTTCCTCCTGGGAATCTCTACAAAACGGTTCAGGCGATCTGTGGGAACCTCAACCACAGCTACCCGATTTTTCTTTCCCGAAGCGATATCCACGGCGAGGTAGAGGGACTCATCATTGAGCACGGGAATGGGGGAGCCATCGCCAAACAAAATGGGGTCTAATTCGGGAAGAACCTTGGTCTCGAAGTAGTTCTGCACAAACTCCGCCTGGTTCGGTTCGAGCTGTCGCTCGTTCACCATGTAGATACGCCGCGCCTGCAGCGCCTCCATCACCGAGTTGTAGACCCGCTCAAAATCCTGCTGAAGAGACACAACCTGACCCTGGATGGCCGCCAGCAACTCTTTGGCCTGCTGCCGCGCGTTCCCGGTCGAAACGGTAATGAGCCGACGCACCTCGGCAACACGTACCCGAAAAAACTCATCAAGATTGTTGGAGAATATCCCCAGGTAGCGAAGGCGCTGTATCTCTGGAACGCTGGGATCCGCGGCTTCCTGTAGGACGCGGGCATTGAAACTCAGCCAGCTGAGCTCGCGGGGAACGAAAAGGCTCTCGTCGAGATCGGCGAGGCGGGTCTTAATCGGACTATTCACAACAAACTCACTCCTTGAAGGGGTGAACTGCGTTCATCGGAACCGACGGGCTTATCAGGCGTCGGGTTTAAGGGCCAAAACGTCCGTACGCAGGTGCTGCAGCACCGCCTCTGCGGTGTTGCCCACGAGCTTGGCACGAAAGCCGCGGCGAGCAACGGTGCCGAGCACAACGATCTGCGCCCGCGCCTTGGCCGCCTGGGAGGTAATGACCTTATCTACTGGCCCCCGCTTGATGGTGAAAATCTTCTCGCTCACCCCGTGCTCCGCGGCCAGCGCCTTGAGATGAGGCATCATCTCGGCCTTATGCTCCTTGGTGTAGCTGATGGGGTCTACGAGATCGAGATCCGACAGCAAGGCGGGAATTTCGATGGCAGCGATGATCTTAAGCTCCACACCGAGTGTGTCAGCGAGGGCTTTGGCTTCGCCCAGGATTTTTGAGTTGAGCGCTTGCTTATTTTTGTTTTTGGTACCGAGATCCAGAGCCGCCAGCACCGGACGCGTTCGGTGCCACTTGTTCTCCGCGGCCATAAGGATGGGTGCAGAGCACTCCCTGAGCAAATGCCAATCCGTGGAGGTGTAGATCACCCCACCGGAGCCGTGACTGGTTTTCACCACCGCGGCAAATTTCGTGCTGGCGGCCCGTTTGTTCACCCACAGGTGAACGTCGCGCATCCAGACGACTTTAAGGGCGACGCGCTGACCGTCTTTAGACGATTCTGCGATGCGGGCTTCGACCTGCTCACGCCGGCGCTCAAGGAGACGTTCCTTAAAATTGTTCTGCTCGGTTTTGTTGGACGTGAGTCGACCCACATCCTCGTGGATGAAAGCGACCACTTCTGCGCTATGCCCCAGCTTTCTCGCTAACTCCAGGCCGCGAGAAGTGGCCACACAGCTATCGCCCTTGTCGGCGATGATCAGGATCTTTCCCATGAGCTTTCTCCACTGTCTGATCTACCGATTATAGGGGCTGACCAGGGCAGGAATAAGGTCGAGAGCGCTTCAGGAGGGAAAAAAATAATCGGTGATTACGCGCGCTGTTTCGTGAGGATGCTCCATTGGGAAGAGGTGGCCACCCGCAACTTCATGGAGTTCCGCCGTTGGCTGCCAGTGGTGCCATCGGGCGAAAACGTCAGGCAAAAGCGTGGTGCTTTCCTTGCCGCGCAACCCGATGGTCGGCAGCTTAAGTTTCCTGAGCACCGGTTTCACCGCAATGATATTCGCTGCGTAGACCGCGGCCTCCCACGCGGGCGAAAAACGGAGCTGCACACCATCGCCGTTCGATTCCTTGCTGGCTCGAACGTAGTTCATCAGCGCCTCGTCAGACATGGCGGCGAAGGCACGCTTGCCGCGATAGAAGGAAAACGCATCATCAAGAGACGGGAAACTCTCTGGTCGACCGAGCGCCTTGCGCACCATCGGGGAACGCCCCCTGCTCTTAGCGCTGGTGAAACGCTGCGCCCAACGATAGCGTGATGGCAGAAATACTGGATCGAGCAGAATCAGCCGTTTGAAACGATCTGGCTCGCGAGCGACGGCAAGCGCAGAGATCGTGCCGCCCATACTATGCCCCATGATCGTCACGGGCTCTTTCACAAACTTGTCCATCGCCCGTAGCCAGTCATCTACGAACAAACCCCATTTCAAATTGGGGGGCGGTTCCCTGCCGCCCCAGAGGGGACGGTGCTCAATGGCGGATATCTCGAAACGATGGCTAAGATCTCTAAAGAGATGCCGGTAGCTGCCCGGCGGATAGCCATTGGCGTGAGCAAAAAGCATCGGTTCACCCTCACCCCCAAAGTGTTCGATCACCGGTTCCACGGTGGATTCTCCTTACGCTCGATTCGGCTGATCATTGGCTCGCTCAGTTTCTACGCGCCCGAGCTGGTACAGGTTTGCTATGCTCTTGACCATGGACGAAGAACATCGCAAAGCGCCCTCCCTCGACTGGCGCATCTTATTCGGGCTCGCCGTGACCAGTATCTGGATCGGCGCCGGCTTGGTGTATCTGGCCAGCATCGTCGGTTGGCGCGCGTTTGTATTCCTTCCGACCGCCGACATAGGGAGCTTTTTTGAGGGAGCCTTCGCACCCCTGGCGTTTTTATGGCTCGTTATTGGCCACTTCATGCAGCAAAAAGAGATCACCGCGAACACGCACGCCATCACGTTGCAGGAACGCAGCACGCGGCGCATGGAGCTTCACTCCCGCCGCGACTCCTACTTTAAACTGCTAAACCTCGTGCAGGATCAGCTCGGCAATATTGCTGCCTTCCATTTCATTTCAGCTTTTGGGCCCACGGGATCCAACGAAATGGACATGGATGAGTTTTCGTCGCTGCGCGGCGAGTCGAGCATGGGGGACCCGTTGCTGTTCGTTCGACGCATGGTCTCCGCCTGCGCGGCGTTACGGGAGGACGAAGCAGGACTGAGGGAGCTACTGTACGGCACAGATGTGCGGACGCGACACAGCGAGAACTTCAAAAAAACCTTCGGAAGGCTGATCCGCGCGTCAGAGTCGGTGGATACGGAGGGGATGGTGCATGACGCTCTCCTTGAAGGCAGCGTCTCGGGTATCTACTACAAAATACTATTGCACGTGTCCGGCGAGGAATCGTTTGATCCCATTTCGGGGCAGCGCATGGGCTCTGGACTGGCGCCTGTGACTCAATTCACCCCTTCAAATGCGGAACAGGCCGAGCAGGAGCGTATTGCTTGAGCTCACGACCAGATCCTCACGACCAGATCCTCACGACCAGATCCTCAGGACCAGAGCCTCGCAATTAGAGCTTGAGAGTGGTGTTCGGAACGAGGGCTCACAAAAAAGACGCCCGTTAGACCGCCAACTAAGCGATCGTCAAATACAGAGCTTCCGACCCGGCTGCCCCATCTAGGCTGATCGGGTTTGCGTTTTCGGGACCAGCAGCTTGGCCACACCACTGAGTTCGAAGGGTTTCCAGTCGTCCACGGCCAACCGCAAGCGATCGGCAACGATGTACCAGACCGTGGGGTTGAGCGTCAGCCCACAATGGCTACCGCGCACCTGGATATTTTGCGTCACGTTCTCCGTGAAGCTCATGTTCTGGCGGGCCGTTCGCCAGTTCACGATCCCATCTCCCTTCGAATAAATCGCCGTGGTAGGCACTGGCGGCGCCCAGTGCAGTTCATCGACGGCAATGGGGAGTTCATCCATCGGGTTCAGGGCCTCGAAAAGTCGCGCGGGGTAAGAACCTGAATTTCTACCACGTCCGAAGGGACTGCCCAGAGAAATCACCTGCCGCACATGATTCGGCATCTCCCGAGCGAGTTCCCGGGCAAAGATGCCGCCGAGGCTGTGACCAACCAGGGATATAGCCTCGCCGTGGCGATCGGTCAGGAACGCGACTCGATCCAGCATCTTTTGCAGCGTATCGCCCCGGGGACCAAGATTTTGCCCCAGGCCCCAACCATGAGCCTTGTAACGGAGCCGGCTGAGGAAACGCCGAAAGGCCGCGTTGTATCCATCAGAACCGAGGAACCCTGGGAGCACCATCACTGGATGCCCATCACCGGGAGGCAGCTGATTGAGCAGGGATCTGGATGTCGCCAGGGACATGACTTCGAGAGCAACCCGTTGGGGCTCGGTCAGCGCGAGAACCGCGGGCGGGGGCGGGAGGTAATGCGGGTCCGTCGCATCCGCGCCGGGCATTGCAACGTCCTCAAAGAACGCCATTCGGCTACTCGCCAATTGTCCTCCCTGCCGATGCTGCTTGCGGGCGCATCAGTCTGTTTAATTAATTGGGAGGGAGGGTACAGGTCAGGGCCGGGGGTGAAAACCCCGGCCGTTCACAGTTTCAGAAGAAGGATTGAGGGCGGATTACAGCCGCGAAAACTCTCTGTTCAGCTTAAATCGGCGCGATGTGACATAGCTTTCCATATCCTCGACACGTCGCACGGCAGCCTCGAGCCGTTCCCGAGCTCGCGCCAGCCGCACACCGGCGCTCTCGCTGTAGCGGAACATGCGCCGCGGGCGGTAGTCGTGATAACGCTCGTCGTACTCCATTTCGGGACCGTATGCCTCCTCGTTGGCCGATACGTCTTCTCGCATGGACGCGTATTCGTCGTCCTCGGACTTGCGGCGGCGACGCCCTGGCCGATCATCGGGCCGAGGGCTCAGGAGGAAAAAGCCCGCCACGTAGGCCCAGAGGGCCAGCGTACCGGTAAACAGAAAGGCGCCGACGAACATGAGACGCACCACCCAGTCGGCGACATCCCAGTAATCTGCTAGTCCTGCGGCGACGCCGCAGATTTTGCCATCGGCGCGGTTCCGGTAAAGCCCCATCCCCCAGCCATGACGACGGCGTTCTTGATAATGTCGATAGCTCTTGGCCCGGCTGCCCCGACGCCTGCGACGGCGCCGCGAACGGTCTTCCCTGTAATAACTCATGAGTTGCTCCTTGCGTTGCCGGCGCTGTCCTGCTCGCGCCAGTCCTCATGCTCAGCATCAAGGATCGATTCGAGGGCCTTGATGCGCTCCGTCAGGCGATCCACAGTGATCAGGATCTGCTCGACGTTTTCTCGATCTTCCACGTTTAAACTGCGGGTAGATCGGTTGACACTCTTGTAGTGCAGACCGATCCAGATCGGGGCGACGATCACCATGAATAGGATCGTCGGTACAAACATAAACTCCCAGAATTCCATCTAGAGTTCCCCTATCTATGAGATAGCAGTGGGTTTACCGCCCATCCTGCCTGAAGGGCGGTGTCAGCGAAATGCCCTTACGCGTTTTCCGATTTCGGAGCGTCGGAGGCGCTTTCGGGCCCACCGAGTTCCGCCTTAAGGCGCTCGAGCTCTTCGTTGATCTTCTCGTCTTCCTGCAGCGCATTGATCTCAGCAGCCAGCGACGGTGCGACATCCTTGCCGATATCCATCACTTCCAACTGGCTTTCGAGATTGTCCATGCGACGCTCGAACATCTCGAAGCGGCCAAAGGCTTCATCCAGCGCTTCGCGATTGACCTGGCGCTTCACCTTGATGCGAGACTCGACGGTCTGCGTGCGCATGATGAGCGCTTTCTTCTTCGCCTTCGCATCGTTCAGCTTTGACTGCAGCTTTGCGATCTCATCATTAAGCTGCTCCATGTGCTCGTCCGTCGCGGCAAGCTCGCCGTTAACGGCTTCAAGCTCATCCTCGATCTCGCGCTTTTCCTGCAGCGCGGCGCGCGCCAGATCTTCGCGGCCTTTGCTGATAGCCAGCTTCGCCTTGGCTTCCCAGGCTTCGGCCTCTCCCTGCAGCTGCTCCACGCGGCGTGCCGCAGCTTTGCGATCGGCAAGCACACGGGCTGATGAAGAGCGCACCTCTACGAGGGTGTCTTCCATCTCCTGAATGATCAGGCGAATCATCTTTTCGGGATCTTCGGCCTGATCCAGCAGTGAATTGATGTTGGAGTTAATGATGTCGCTCATGCGCGAAAAAATGCCCATCTCTACTCTCCTTGCGAGTTGTTGAAGGCGTTCACCGGGCCCGTAGGTTCATCACCGGGCGCGGAGATCAGGTTTACAAGTTCCACAACCAGAACGATCTGGGCCAGTGTCAGCAATGCGACAGAGGGCCCCGTGACGGCGGCAATGCCGCTGGCGACAACTCCTAGAGCTATGTAGATCGTGACTCGATCTGGTCGCATTCTGGTGTGTCCTTGTAACAGTGGGTTGCACGGTACACATTCCAAGAGTTGGGCCAGAAGCACCACTAAATTATATTTTTCAATTGCTTATGATGATTTTATGAAGTAATTTATTATTTAATTGATGCCAATAAAGGTATTTTTAGCCCTAATATTGGTATTTTATGCCTCCTTTTTAGGCTATTTTGACCTTTATGCAGCCTACAAACATCATCGGTGAGTCCTCTGCCGTTGCAGAAGCGCTCGATCACCTCTCCCAATTGGCGGGCATCAACCGGCCGGTACTGGTTCTTGGCGAGCGAGGCACGGGCAAGGAACTGGCCGCCGAGCGCCT
Organism: Pseudomonadota bacterium; assembly: GCA_038750875.1. Lineage (GTDB taxonomy): Bacteria > Pseudomonadota > Gammaproteobacteria > Pseudomonadales > Halieaceae > Congregibacter. The sequence goes on from JBCDGU010000015.1 coordinate 58,230, forward strand.
CCACTTCCTCTCACCACGATGGGACGGCCCCTTCGTACGGGTGAACTGTGCCGCCATGGCGGAAACCCTGCTGGAGAGCGAGCTGTTTGGCCACGAAGCCGGCGCTTTCACGGGGGCAACGAAACTGCATGTAGGTCGCTTTGAACGCGCCGATGGAGGCACCCTCCTCCTCGATGAGATAGGCACCACCTCGCCGCGACTGCAGGAAAAGCTCCTGCGCCTCATCGAATATGGTGAATTTGAGCGCGTTGGTGGGCAGAAAACGATACGAGTTGATGTTCGCGTTGTTGGCGCGACCAACGCTGACCTCAAAGCCCTCGTCGAGAGCGGCGAGTTCCGCGCCGACCTCCTGGACCGCCTGAGCTTTGATGTCGTGCATATGCCTGCACTGCGCCATCGCGATCGCGATGTACACCTGTTGGCCGAGCACTTCGCGCTTCGCATGAGTGCTGAGCTTGGATGGCCACTGTTTCCGGGTTTCAGCGAAACCGCCCTTACTGCGCTGACTGAACACCCGTGGCCAGGCAATGTCCGCGAGCTCAAAAATGCCATCGAGCGCTCTCTGCACCGCTGGGGCGATGCGGAGAAACCCGTCGATGAAATCGTTATCGATCCGTTTGTTTCCCCTTTTGATATCGTGGACGACGATGCACCGCGATTCCTAGCGCCCCTTAACACGCGAGACACCGCCGAAGCGACCCCGGCCGCAGCCTCCAGTACTGACGACTATCAAGATGATGATGGACCACCGCTGGACTTCTCTGACCAGGTCGAGAGCTTCGAGCGCGCGCTCGTTTCACGTGCCCTCTCGAATTCCGCTGGAAACCAGAAACAGGCAGCCGAGCAACTGGGCCTTAGTTACGACCAGCTACGCGGGCTTGTGCGCAAGTACGACCTGAGTCGCCGGAAGCGCCGCTCCGTGTAGTAAAACCCTACCCTGTGGGGCGATACACAGATTGCTGTTTCCGCGGTAACTTACGCGGTTATTTACGCAGCTACACTCATTCAAGGAATCAGCATGTCTCTGTCACTCTCCGACGCCAAGCTTCTCAAAAATCAGGCTTACATCAACGGCCAATGGTGCGACGGTGACGAGGGTGAGTTGCTCCCCGTCCGAAACCCGGCCACGGGCGAAACCATCGTCGAAATTGCCGCGGTCGGTGCAGTTGAAACCCGCCGTGCTATCGAGGCTGCGGAAGCTGCCATGACGGAATGGCGTCAGCGTCCAGCCAAGGAGCGAACCGCGGTACTGCGCACCTGGTTCAACCTCATCCTGGAAAACCAGGAAGATCTCGCACAGCTCATGACCGCCGAGCAGGGCAAGCCCCTGGCAGAGTCTCGCGGCGAGGTGGCCTACGGCGCGAACTACATCGAGTGGTTTGCTGAGGAAGCCAAGCGTATCTATGGCGACGTCATCCCCGGCCCGGCTGCGGACAAGCGCATTGTCTGCATCAAACAGCCCGTCGGGGTTGTAGCGGCGATTACGCCGTGGAACTTCCCTATCGCCATGATTACGCGCAAAGCGGCGCCCGCGCTGGCAGCAGGTTGCTCCATCGTCATCAAGCCCGCCAGTGAAACGCCCCTGAGTGCGCTTGCCCTGGCTGAGCTCGGTGAGCGGGCCGGCATTCCCGCTGGCGTCGTGAATGTGATTGCCGGCTCAGCACGCGAAATCGGCGGAGAGCTGACGGGCAACGCGATCGTTCGCAAACTGACCTTCACGGGCTCAACGCCCATCGGCAAGGTACTCGAAGCTCAGTGCGCCGAGACCATGAAGAAGACCTCCATGGAGCTAGGTGGCAACGCCCCCTTCATCGTGTTCAACGATGCGGATCTTGATGCGGCCGTAGAAGGTGCGCTGATCTCCAAGTACCGCAATGCCGGACAGACCTGCGTCTGCTCCAACCGCATCTTCGCCCAGGCTGATATCTACGACGCATTTGTGGAGAAGCTGGTGGCCAGAACGGCCGAGCTTGCTGTTGGTAACGGTGCCGATGACGGTGTGATTATCGGCCCCCTCGTTAACGAAGGCGCCGTAAAAGACGTGGACGAACTCGTTCAGACCACCATTAGCCAGGGTGCGAAGGTCGTTCTCGGTGGCGGCGCCCACGAGCTCGGTGGCTGCTTCTACCAGCCGACGGTCCTGACAGAAGTCACCAGCGACATGGCCGTTTTCCGTAATGAGATCTTCGGCCCCGTCGCACCCGTCGTCCGCTTTGAGTCAGAAGACGAAGTCATTGCTATGGCTAACGATACGGAGTTCGGCCTGGCCTCGTACTTCTACACTCGCGACATCGGTCGCGTGTGGCGCGTTGCCGAAGCACTGGAGTACGGCATCGTAGGTATCAACGAAGGCATCATCTCCAACGAGATGGCGCCCTTCGGCGGAGTCAAAGAATCGGGCTCGGGTCGCGAAGGCTCGAAGTACGGCCTCGACGATTACCTGGAGATCAAATACATGCTGATGGGTGGAATTTAGCCTAGCGGACAAAGCTGGGTCTTTGCCTCGAAGACGGTGGGAAACAATATGGTATGCGGATGTTAGCGAGTCACTTGCCGACAAGCTTCTATCGACCCACAAGAGACGTTCGGCGCTGCCCGTCGCGTGTGTTCATCGAATTGCCGGTTAAGTTCAGCTCAAGTCTAAAGCGGACGTCCCTATCCGGTCTCGAGCGACTTCTTACACTATGCACGATTAGTCAAGAGTCTTATTTAACTATGGCGATAGTGCTTTTCACCCCCCGTGAAGCTACTGCGCTCCAGTGCACGAAGACAGGGTCCGGCACACCGTCGCGACGATTAGGCGGGCGAGGAAATCTCATCTGTTATCGAGTCTTACTTTTCATCGGCTACACTGAGCCGGGCAACATCTTAGGTCGTCTCGATGAAAGCACCTGACTTCGAAAATCGCTCATCACCTGACGTGGTCGTAGAGTTCTACCGTGATCACTTCCATCGATTTGTCGCCGATCTCCGATCAAAGTTCGGCTCAGGACCACCGGACCCGGAAGACGTCGCACAGCAGGCCTTTGAGAAGCTGCTAAACCACAGTGAAAAGCAGGAGCCGCTTCGAAATGTTAAGGCTTATCTCTGGATGATGTGTCGGAACATCATTATATCTGAGCTCAGGTCTCAAAAGGCGGCAAAACTGCGTGATGCGGCCTATGCCGATCATTTATTTGACGCACAGGGTTCCGTTCCGTCGCCCGAACGCGTCCTAGAAACGATTGAACAGCGTTTTCTCGTTGAGGCCGCGTTGGCGAGAATGCCAGATAGGCGCCAACGATCGTTTACGCTCGTTCGGACACACGGGTTGACACTTACTGAAGCAGCAAGAGAGCTGGGTATATCGCGCACAGCTGTCCGAAAGCATGTAGTGAAAGCCACTCAAGAGATACTCTCGATGCTCCTCGATGACTACAGATCGCACTGACGATGTTTCAGACGTCGATGAGGCGCTCATTGACGAAGCCCTTGAGTGGCGTGCGTTGATGGACGATGAGATTGTCGACAACGAGAAAAGGGCGGCGTTCCAAGCATGGGTGATGTCGGATCCGTCCCACATGCAGGCTTTTGACTACGCTGAGCGACTCTGGGATCAACTCAAGCTAGTATCGGATCCTTCTGATCGACAATCAGAATTATCAACGCCTGTTCCCCAAATAACTCTTTCGCAACCTCGACGTCCAATAACGCTAATTGGTGCATTCGTTGTGCTGGTTGTCGTTATCCTCGCTGCGACCACCGCGTTACGTCCCGCAACTACCTTGACAGGTGATGCGCCAACAGCGGCTAGCTATCGGACAGACATCGCAGAGTTTCGATCCATTGAACTCGCTGAGGGGAGCCGGATAGTTCTGGGGCCAGACAGTGCGGTTGAAATACGCATGGACGATGCACGACGCGCTGTTGTGCTGACCAAGGGCGATGCTTTTTTTGATGTCGTGAAGAACGTGAGTCGGCCGTTCTCGGTTGTCGCGGGCAACGCCCATGTTTCGGTTGTTGGTACCCAGTTCGATGTACGAAGAGCGACCGAGACCACCCGTATCGCCGTTGCTGACGGCCGCGTAGAGGTGGAAGTTGTTAACGAGGCGCCGGGTAAGCGGGGAGGAAGACCATTGACACTTCAGCCCGGCCAAACCGTGACCTTGGACAGCGGCAGCTTGGGAGAGATCTCATCGATGAGCACTGAGCTGGTCGGCGCGTGGCGAGAGAACAGACTCGCGTTTTTCAACGAACCTTTGTCGCGCGTTGTTGAGCAGGTTAATCGTTACGATCGCCGCGAGATTGTTCTCGAAAATGTTGACCTCGCCGCCCTGACGATCTCAGCGACGCTTGACGCCAGTGATGTTGATGCCCTTCTGCAGACGCTGGCAGAAATCTACCCCGTCGTTGTTTCTCAGCCGGACGCCCAGCGCGTGGTAATCACGCAAAAAAAATAGCTTTTTTTGTCCTTGGGGTTCCGTATCCGCAAACGGCTTCGTCTTTGCAGTAACCGTAAAGATAATCATTCGTAATTGCGAACATGTCAAGGAAGCCCTACGTGATCAAAAAATCCCGATTCAACAATGGGTTACATTTCGTTCTGGCGTCGGTCGGCCTGGTTTTTGTACCAGGCGCCCTGGCTCAAATCGCCGAAGAGAAACCGATCACCCTTCCCGCGCAGCCCTTGCAGCAGTCGCTTGTAGAGCTTGGCACCGCCTTTGGCGTGACGATAGTCAGCAGAGGTGATCTGACCGAAGATAAGGAGGGCCCGGCGGTATCCGGGCGCTATACGCTCGACGAAGCACTGGTAATTCTCTTGCAGGAGAACGGCTTGGAGACCCGTCGCTCCAACACGGGGACGCTGGTCGTGGAACCTCGGGGGGCTGAAAGCGATGGCGTGGAAGTCAGTGAGCAGAAAGTGATTGAGCAGGTCGTCGTGTACGGACAGCAAATTGATCGTTCTCTCCAGGACACGAAGGAGAGCGCGGCCGTATTCCGACGTGAAGACTTCGAGGTGCGTTCGCTGCTGGAAATAGAGGATGTTCTGCTCCAGGCCGCTAACGTCGCAATCACTTCTGGCGGGACCTTTAATACCAGCATCCGTGGCATTTCCCGCCTGTCTTTCGCCTCCGGTGGCACCGGCGATCTAGGCACAACTTTTTACGACGATGTGGCAATTACCGGAAATGCGGTGACGTTCATCTCGCCGAATCTGTGGGACGTTCAGCAAATTGAAATACTCCGCGGCCCCCAATCAACAAACGTTGGCCGCAATGCCCTTTCTGGCGCGACCATCATCCGCACCGTGGAACCTCAACTCGATGAGTTCGAGGCTGCGCTTAGGCTCGAAGCGGGTAACTTCGACACCCGTGCGTTCGAAGGCATGGCGAACGTCCCCATCACGGAAAACAGTGCGCTACGCTTGGCCGCCGAGCAGTCTGAGACGCAAGGTTTCGTCGACAACACCACGACCGGCGCAGATGACGACGGACGTTCGGAATTCTCCACAGTCCGTGCGCGCTACTTGCTGGAGCCGTCTGACAGCTTCCGTGCCATCGCCAGCCTTCAGTATGTCGATGGTGAACGTGGCGACAGCACTTACATAACAGAGCCAGGCAATCCACAGGACACTTTCGAGACCACATCTAACGACCCGAATGTCTTTTCTTTTGAAGGCTCAACTGGATCGATCAACCTGCAGTGGAGCGTCTCTGATCAATGGACTCTACAGTCAATCACGGCGTTCTCTGACGGCTCTTACGACCGCGTCACGGACAATGATCTGAGCGAGGTGAATGGCGGCAACGTGCTCAACCCCGTTAGTCAGTTTAACGTGTCTCAGGAGTTTAGAGCTGCGTTCGAGAGTGAGTCCGTACGCGGTGTGATCGGCGTGTACTACCTAGACGATGAAACTGATGGCGCCTTTATCAGCTCTGCATTTATTCGACCAAGCCTTGCGGGTGTTCCCGAGTTTCTGCTTCCGTTTTACCCAGAAACCTTCAATGCGAGTCAAGAATCGTTTTCAGACGGGAATAGCGAGAATTTTGCGATTTTCACGCAATGGGAAAAAGACTTCGGAGATAGACTGACATTATCGGCTGGCCTTCGTTTCGATCATGAAAAATCTACGCAGGCTACTGTGCGTGCAATCGTCGTTGACGATTCCACGCCGTTGCCCGACCCGGTCCTGGCGGGCGAGCAAGCTGAATTGATCCAACCTGGCTCTGGTGCGCTCGTTCAGGGCGGTGTCACTGCGGTCAATGTAGCTTTAAATGCCTTGCTCGTTCCGGTCAATGAATCGTTTTCAAATGACTTCAGTGCCGTTCTGCCTGAACTTGGAGTGACCTACGCGCTCACCGCAGAACACAGTCTTTCCGCGTTTTATAAGCGTGGCTACCGCGCTGGCGGTGCCCGAATAGAGAACACGGGTGATCTGAACGAATTTGATCCGGAATACCTCGATAACTATGAGCTCTCCTTTCGCTCGCAATGGCTGGACAACAAGCTCATCGTTAACGCAAATGCATACTACGGGATCTGGACGGACCAGCAGCTCAACGTGCCGATCAACGGCAACCAATTCAACACCCGAACGGAGAATGCCGGCGAATCAACGATCTGGGGTTTCGAGTTCGAAACGTCTTACGCGGTCTCAGATCGAACCCAGCTGTTTGCCAACATCGGTTACGCATTCACTGAATTCGACGACTTCTGCAGCATCAGTTCCATCGAGCCAACGCTCCCAGACTGTGAGGTAGACGGCGTAATCGGCAGGGACATCGCCGGGAACGAGTTTGCCTTGGCATCGGATTGGACTGTAGCGATCGGCGGCGAACACTTCTTTACAGAACATTGGTATGTACAGGCCAATGCGACTTATCAGGGCCCTCAGTTTTCAGATGTTGAAAACCGGGACAGATTGGCTACGGATGAAATCTTCTTGATAAACGCATCGATGGGGTACCGGGCAGACAGCTTCGACGTGCGATTATACGGCCGCAATCTCACGGACGAGTTTTATGTACTGAATCGGTTTGAGGACGCGGCTACAGGAGGAATTGGAGTCACCCCCGGGACGCCCAGAGAATTCGGGATCATTTTCAGCAAGTCGTTTTACTAGCTACTTATCCCAGTCGCTCCAGAAAGAAAATACTAAGTGTAAGCAAGCCCTCTAGTGATTTTGCTCCTCGCCATCTCTTTGTCGATTGTGTCTGCGTTTCTGACTCATCTGAGTGTTCGCGGCGCCGCCGGTACAGCGCGCTGGCTGCTGTTCACTTGTGCGTTGGGCACGCTGGCAGCGGGCATCTGGGTGGGCCAAACAAAAAGTGGGTTGTGGCCCAGCTTCTACACTCTATTCTCTGTCTTTATTCTCACAACCGTTATAGCCCCCTGGCTCGTTTTCCTGGCTAGGTTAAGAAATGATCGCTAGGTCGCTTGTTTCGGTGCTGCTGTCGATTCCGGCGAGCATCATGCTCATTGCGTTGTTTCTGGCGGCAACGCCGCCCATTCCGGCTTGGCGCGTACCCACACTGCTGATGATGGTGCCGGTCTGGGTCGGTGTAGCGACGGCGAGTTTATTAATCCCGACCGCTCGCCACTCAGCAATGGCCCTCGTATCAGTGTCACTGATTAGCTTTGGCTTGATTAAAGTATTCGCTCTCGCTGGAGTAGGCGGCGCATGAAAGCATCAACGATTAAAGCGTTCACCAAAGTTCACACGTGGACAGGATTGGGAACAGGTATGGCACTATTCATCGCCTTCTACGCAGGCGCCATGACCGTGTTCTTTCACGAGATTTCCGAATGGGATGACTATCACCCGGAGGTCGAGGTCTATCAGGATTACGAGCAAGCCCAGTGGCTGATTGAACAGGTGCTCGAGGCCGACCCGGGTGCGGCGGATGACTTCCATCTGCACCTATCGGAATCGCACGGACACGGTCATGAGATCTTCTGGTTCAAGCAAACTGACGAGGGCACCTTCGAGAACTACGGCTACACCCTCGACGATAACGATAAGCTACAGGATATCGAGCAAAGCAACGCACGTCTGGGCAGATTCCTTCACCAGCTTCATTATAACGCTGGGCTTCCCGACAGCTGGGGCTTGTATGTACTGGGGATCGTCGCGCTGATCTACGCCCTGGCGATGGCCACCGGTCTACTGATTTTCATCCCCGGTTTTTTTCGTGATCTGTTGATTATTCGCCCGCCTAAGAACCTAAAGCGGTTTTGGCTGGATACGCATAACGTGGTGGGTGTGATCTCGCTGCCCTGGCACTTCATGTACGCCTGGAGCAGTGTGATTCTGGCCATCGGCATCTTCTTGCTTGCCCCGTTCCAGTTCCTGGTCTTCGACGGCAACCTGCTAGAGATCGTTAGTGACGACCTCGGACAAGCACCGCCGCGACCAGCGGCCAATCAGCCCGCCGCGATGCTCCCAGTCGATAACCTTATTGCGATGGCCAAAGAGCAACTACCAGGGCTGACCCCAAGCGAACTCGAGTACCACCACGCTGGCGATGAGAACGGCACTACACTGGTGTCGGGTACGCTTGAAGAGGGCAATACACTGACCGCCAATGCCTCGGTTACGGTTTCCACAGCCACCGGTGAACTCGTGTCGATTAACGATCCGAGAGAGGCTAGCGCCGGATCGACGATGTTCTTCGGTTTATATGCTCTGCACTTTGTATCTTTTGGCGGCTATACGGCGAAATGGGCCTACTTCTTCCTGGGCTTGGCGGGTGCGTATCTCTTCTACTCGGGCAACCTTTTGTGGGTTGAGAGTCGGCGTAAGCGCCGCCAGACTTTGCAACGCAAAGACGCGGTCTTCTTAGCCAGACTCAACAGCGGTGTGTGCATCGGCTGTATGGCTGGAGTGTCGGCGGCGTTTCTTACAAGTCGCGTGACCATGGAGCTTGCCAACCGTCCGGAGCTGACCGAGTACGCCTACTATGCTGTATTCTTCGCCGCCATCGCATGGTGTTTCATCCGCTCAGTGGCCAATGGGACTAGGGATGTCTTATACGCGTGCGCGGCCTTAACGGCAGCGATACCTGTAGTTGATGCGATCGGCATTAATCGACCGATCTGGAGCAGTGTGGGTGATGGAGAGTGGCCTCTAGTGAGCGTCTCGATTCTGGCTTTAATCGGTGCAATCGCCTTCTGGCGCATGGGACATGGTGTCCATCAGCGGGCCATTCACGGTGATCCCAATAGCGTATGGGCAGCCTCAAAAAGAGCGGGAGCTGCATGTGTGTCTGAACCAGATCCACAATCGGGAATTCAGACCGTTTAAGCGGGATCAGCATCTACTTTTCATTTCTTATCCCTCATTTAATGAGAGGCCAGCGGTCCAAGACCAGATAGAAGTCGCCTACAAATACACTTTGGTCCGCGCAAATCTGCAAAAGGCGTCTTTTGGAAAAAAGATATAGGCTCGCGCAGCGGCTAGAGCGGCGTTTCAACGTTCTGAAGTGCTCGATCCGATAGGCGACGATGTGTCAAAAGTCGATCGGGCAAACGTCTTCTTACGGAAGGGTCTCCGTCGATCCGGAACCGCACCTAAGACATCTTCCGAAAAACTGAACCGTCTGGTTGTGGCCGATTGGTTCGGCCCTCTGATTTCGGACCAGTTGATTAAGCCCTTGGAGTGACCCGGGTTCGGTGGACACTTTTTGCCTACTCTATGAGCATAGGAGAAAGTGTATGAGTAACCAGCGATATACCCCAGAATTTAAAGACGAAGCGGTACGGCAAGTCGTGGAGCGTGGCTTTTCCGTGTCCGAGGTGGCCGAGCGACTCGGTGTATCCGCGCACAGCCTTCATAAGTGGGTGAAGGCCGTCAAACCAGGCAAGCTTGATGTCCAAGCC
>JBCDGU010000016.1:0-59641 GCA_038750875.1 Pseudomonadota bacterium
AACCGCGCCCAACAATACATCATTGGCCTCTTTGAAGGCATCCAAGAGACTGGTATTTTTGCCCAAAACCTCCAGCAACTTCTCGTTCGGAATGGTGATTAGAGAGTCAACATGCTGCTGAAGTTCCCCAAGACCTGCTTCCGCTAAAGAAAGCCTTTTTCGGCCTTCAAAAGTGAACGGACGAGTCACGACTGCGACGGTCAAAATGCCCATTTCACGGGCCACTTCAGCCACCACGGGAGCCCCACCGGTACCCGTTCCACCACCCATGCCCGCGGTGATAAAGACCATATCGGCGCCCTGAAGGGACTCGGCGATACGGTCGCGGTCTTCCATGGCCGCTGCGCGTCCGATTTCCGGATTGGCGCCGGCGCCAAGGCCCTTCGTGATCTCGCCACCGAGCTGCAACACGGTGGGCGAATCAATATCAGACAGAGCCTGGGCATCGGTGTTGGCGCAGATGAAATCCACCCCTTCCACCGAGTTATCGATCATGTGCTTTACGGCGTTGCCGCCGCCTCCGCCCACACCGATGACCTTGATGACAGCGCTCTGCGGTACGTTGTCGACTAGTTCAAACATGACGTTACTTCCCCTTTGTTGATGTCACCTTTTGGTGACGGTCCTTCCCCAAAAAAAACTTAAAAGCTGTCTCTGACCCACTGCACAAGGCGAGGCCACCAACCGTCTCGAGCCACCCGAGCGCGATTGGCTCGGGTTTCCGGCGAATGGCTGGCTCCATAAAGAAGCAGGCCTACCGCCGTGGAATAAATGGGATTGCGCACAATGTCGGCTAACCCCTCGATGCTCTGCGGGTATCCGACCCGCACGGGCATGTGAAAAATCTCTTCGGCCAGTTCAGCCGCGCCTTCCATCTTCGAAGTCCCACCCGTCAGCACGATCCCGCTGGGGATCAGATCCTCGAAACCGGAGCGACGAAGCTCGGCCTGAATCAGCGTGAACAGCTCGTCGTAGCGCGGCTCCACCACCTCGGCGAGCGACTGGCGCGATAAGTCTCTCGGGAGGCGGTCGCCCACGCTGGGCACCTTGATCGTCTGATCGGCACCCGCCAGCTGCGTCAGCGCACACGCGTACTTAATCTTGATTTCTTCGGCGTGCTGCGACGGGGTGCGCAGGGCCATGGCGATATCGTTGGTCACCTGATCCCCCGCGATGGGAATCACACCCGTGTGACGAATCGAGCCTTCCGTGAAAATCGCGATATCCGTCGTGCCGCCGCCGATGTCTACGAGGCAAACGCCGAGTTCACGCTCGTCGTCGGTAAGCACGGAATAACTCGATGCCAGCTGCTCAAGGATGGTGTCTTCGACTTCCAGGCCGCAGCGGCGAATGCACTTTTCGATGTTCTGGGCTGCATTCACAGCACAGGTCACGAGATGCACCTTCGCCTCCAGACGCACGCCGGACATACCCTGAGGCTCCTTAATGCCTTCCTGGGTGTCGATCACGTATTCCTGCGGAAGCGCGTGGAGCACTTTCTGATCCGCGGGAATGGCAACGGCACGAGCTGCCTCGAGAACCCGCTCAAGATCCTCGTAAACCACTTCCTGCTCTTTGATTGCCACGATGCCGTGGGAGTTGAGACTGCGAATGTGGGAACCAGCTATACCGACGTACACCGAGTGAATCTGGCAGCCCGCCATCAGCTCCGCCTCATCCACCGCGCGCTGAATGGATTGCACCGTGGATTCGATATTGACCACGACTCCCTTCTTCATCCCTTTGGAGGGATGGGAACCAATGCCAACCACTTCGAGCGTGCCGTCCGACGCGACCTCAGCGACGATGGCCACCACCTTCGAGGTGCCAATATCGAGTCCGACTATCATCCGCCTGCCTTTAGCGCCTGCCATCTCTGCTACCTTGCCTCGGAGTTTTCCGTGAGCGCCGCGATCTGAGCGACCTCATTAAATGCCACAGCCGCACCGCCGCTGTAGCGCATATCCACCTTTGCTACCGCCCGCTCTGATTGCGCGAGCTCAGAACCCCACAGCTGCAGAAAACGCTGCAGACGCTGGGCAAATTCACGATCACCGAAATTCACTTCCATGCCGTCGTTAAAGGTCACCGACAGCTGCTCGAAGCTGTCCTCCGTAACGGTCACAGGCACCGTGCCGAGGGGCTGCAGTGCCTCGAGGAGTTCGAGGTAGCGACCCATGAGCCGAGCTTCACTGCCTAAGGGTCCTGCGATGAGCGGAAGTGCCTGCCACTTGGCCGTATCGCGCACCGCAATCACCTCAGCTTCGTGATTGAGGAACCCGTCATCGCCCCAGCGGGCTATGGGAAGTTGCTCCACCACCTGCACTTCTAAAGTATCTGGAAAGCGTCGACGCACCTGGGCTTGGTACACCCATGGCAGCGCTTCAATTTCACGGCGGAGTTCGCGCAGATTCAGGCGCAGCAATCCTTCGTTCAGATGGACAGCCAACGCCTCGCGAAGTGCTTCCTGCTGTAAGCCTTCGAGCTTCCCGCCAACGACGATGCGCTCCACGGGCATCGCGGTTAGCGCAGTCAGGCCTTTAACCCCAAGACCCACAAGAACTACTGCTGCTGCGAGCACCGTGAGGCGACGTCCGTGAGCGGCAACGGCATCAACGCGGGCCCGCAGCTGTTCCCGCAGCGTGGGCGCGCGACGCTTTGCATTTCTTCGCTTCGCAGCCACTAGCTCACTTCCCCACCGATTGCCGTGTGTAAGACAGCCAGAGGATTTCCTCGAGAAGGCTCAACAGATCCATACCTGCAGCTTCGGCCGCCTTGGGCACAAGACTGTGCGTTGTCATGCCGGGCACGGTGTTAGCTTCAAGAAGTAGAAATCGACCGTCGCTGTCACGCATAAGATCAACCCGTCCCCAGACGGAGCAGTCAAGGGCCTGAAATGCCTGCAGTGCCAAATCCGCGACCAGCGTCTCCTCATCAAGGGAGAGACCCGACGGTACGAAATACTTCGTCGCGTCGGAGATGTACTTGGCGTCGTAGTCGTAGAACTCATTGGTCGCCTCGATGCGAATCGTCGGCAGGGCGCGATCTCCGAGGATGGCAACGGTGTATTCGGGTCCATCGATGAGTGCTTCAGCGATCACCGCGCATTGGTGCTGCCGCGCCAATTCGAACGCGTCGCGCAAGCTCTCACCGCTATCGGCACAGCTCATGCCCACGGAGGAACCTTCAAGAGCAGGCTTGACGAAAACCGCCCCCAAGCGGTCGATCACCGCGGCGAAATCCGTATCATCCCGAAGCTCCACGAAGTCTGCGGTCGGCAAGCCGATACCGTTCCACAGCATCTTCGTGCGCTGCTTGTCCATCGCCAGCGCGGAACCCAGAACCCCGCTGCCGGTGTAGGCGATACCAAGACTCGCAAGCACCCCTTGAATCACACCATCCTCACCGCCACGACCGTGAAGGGTGTTGAAGGCGAGATCCGCACCATCAATCTGACGCATCCAGTCGGCTTCCGCCGTGTCGACGGTCACGGGCGAATACCCGCCATCACGAAGGGCTTTAATCACCGTGTCGGCGCTGGCGAGAGAGACATCGCGCTCGGCAGAGGTGCCGCCGTACAGCACCGCTACCGTGAGCTGCTGCAGCTGTTCGGAGAGTGTCATGACAGCCCTCCGGCTTCCTGCAGCGACTGGGCGAGGCGTCCGATATCGCCGGCGCCCTGCATGATCAGCACGTCATCATCGCGAAGCACGGATGCCAGCGTGTCCTGAATCTCATCGGCGTCAGCGACATGGAGGGGGTCGAGCTTTCCAAGCTGGCGGATGCTTCGAGCGAGGGAACGGCTATCTGCACCAGCGATCGGTTCCTCACCTGCGGCGTAGACCGGCAGCAGAATCAGCACGTCCACATCAGACAGAACGCTGACGAAGTCATCGTAAAGATCACGAGTGCGCGTGAAACGGTGAGGTTGATACACCATGACCAGGCGGCGCTCAGGCCATGCCTGGCGGCCGGAGTCCAAGGTCGCCGCAACTTCTGTCGGGTGATGACCGTAGTCATCGACCAGGCACACGCTTTTCTCGGTGACGCGGGAATCGGGGTGGACCGTGAAGCGACGACCGACACCACTGAAATCATCGAGGGTCTCAACGATCACATCGTCTTCTATACCCTGATCTTTGGCCACGGCGATCGCTGCAGTGGCGTTCAGCACGTTGTGTAAACCTGGCATGTTGAGCGTGATGCTCAGACTTGCCTGACCTTCGGGACGATCCACGGTGAAACTCGTGCGCAGACCATCGCGAGTCAGTGAATGAATGCGGAAGTCGGCCTCCTCGGCAAAGCCGTAGGTCAACGTCGGGCGCCCTAAATCATCAGCCATCTCGGCCAGCACGGGATCATCTATGCAAAGCACCGCAAGTCCGTAGAACGGCAGGTTATGCAGGAACTCAACGAAGGTGTGGCGCAACTGCGCAAAGTCACCACCGTAGGTTTCCATGTGATCGGCTTCGATATTGGTGACGACCGTCACCATCGGTTGCAGGTGAAGGAATGACGCGTCGCTCTCGTCAGCCTCCGCAATGAGGAATCGGCCTGCACCCAGCTGCGCGTGAGTACCGGTGCTGTTCACGCGACCCCCGATGACAAAGGTCGGATCCAATTCCGCCGCGGCAAAGATCGCTGCTATCAGGCTCGTTGTCGTGGTCTTGCCGTGAGTACCAGCAACGGCAACTCCGTGGCGATGCCGCATCAGCTCTGCCAGCATCTCTGCCCGGGGAACAACGGGAATCCGCTGCTCGCGCGCCGCCACCAGTTCCTCGTTGTCTTCCTGTACGGCACTGGAAATCACGACTACATCGGCGTTCTCCACCGCCGATGCGGCGTGGCCGACGCTGATGCGCACACCCAGACGGTCCAGGCGCTGGGTGACGCTGCCTTCCCGAAGATCAGAGCCGCTGACGGCAAAACCCAAATTCACTAAAACCTCGGCAATGCCGCTCATACCGCTTCCGCCGACACCGACCATATGGATGCGGCGGACCCGACGCATTTCTTCAGGCACCTTGGGAACTGGGCGCGTCATGCGACGAGTTCCTCTACGCGATCGGCGATATCGGTGGTTGCACAAGGCTTAGCCTGCCCACGAGCAGCGATAGCCATGGCCGCAAGTTTGGATGGCTGGTTGATCAGCCCGCGAAGACAGTCTTCAAGGGAATCGAGTTCAGTCTGCGGCAGAAGGACTGCCGCATCCGCATCAGCCAGAAAGCGAGCATTCGCTGTTTGATGATCGTCGATGGCGTGGGGAAGCGGTACCAGTACCGAGGGGCACGCCATGACCGCAAGCTCAGCGACCGTCAGGGCGCCGGCGCGGCAGACCACCAGATCCGCCCAGGCGTAGGCCTCGGCCATGTCCTCGATAAACGGCAGCACCTGCGCGGTAACGCCTTGCGCTTGGTAAGCGGCGCTAGCCGCCTCGACGTGAGCTGCACCGCACTGATGATGCCATTCACAGGAAACTCCGAGCGCCGCCGCGACGCGTGGCATCGCCTCGTTGAGGGCGCGCGCTCCCAGGGAACCACCAAGCACGAGTATGCGAAGGGCCCGCCCCTCAACGCCCTCGGAATCCCGGCGCTCACCGGCTGCGATCATTTCCCTGCGAATCGGATTGCCCAGATACTCCGCCTGCGTGTGCTGTGTCAGCACGCCGGGAAATCCCGTGACAATCCGCCGGGCAAAACGCGCCAGATTACGGTTGGCACTACCGGCCACAGCATTCTGCTCCTGAAGCACCAGCGGTCTGCGCAGCAGCCAGGCAGCAAGCGCCGCAGGCACGGAAGCGTAGCCGCCCATGCCAATGACCACAGCCGGACGGCGACGGGCCATTAACGCGAGAGAAGCGAGAAGCGACCAGCCGAGCATGACGATCGCCTGGACCTGCTGGAGCAGACCCTTGCCCCGGATGCCTCGCATGGGAAGCGTGTGGAGCTCGATACCGGCTTCCGGTACCACGCGCGACTCCAGGCCACGCGATGTACCCACCCAACCGAGACGATATCCGCGCTCGCGAAGCTCAAGAGCGACCGCCATCGCTGGATAGACATGCCCACCGGTTCCGCCGGCCAGGAGAAGTGCAAGAGGCTGCGCCGCGCTCATCGCTTTTTCCCCTTGGCGGGCTCGCTGAGCTCACGCGCGACCCGCAGGACAATCCCCAGCAGCGCGCAGGAAACAATCACGCTAGTGCCGCCATAGCTGATGAGCGGCAACGTCAAACCCTTCGTTGGAAGCAAACCCGCCGACACTCCCATGTTCACGAAGGCCTGGCCCGAGAACATCAGGGCGATACCAAAGCAGACATAAGCAGAGTAAGGACGATCCTGTTCGAGAGCCGTCCGGCCGAGCGTGAAGATTCGCACCACCAGCGCGAAGAAAATCGCGATGAGTAAGGTCGCGCCGATGAACCCAGTCTCCTCCGCCCAAATGGAGAACACGAAATCCGTGTGTGCCTCGGGCAGATAAAAGAGCTTCTGCACGCTGTTACCGAGACCCACACCGGTCCATTCGCCACGACCAAAAGCGATGAGGGACTGAATGAGCTGGAAGCCGGAGCCGAAGGGATCAGACCAGGGATCGGTGTAAGCGATCAGGCGCTGCAAACGGTAGGGAGCGGCCTTGATGAGGAATGTACCCAGCACCCCCGTGAGCGCGAGGAGCACCGTGAGGTGCAACAACTTCATACCCGCCAAAAACAGCATGCCGAAGGCCGTCGCAAGGAGGATCACCGTGGCACCGAAGTCCGGCTCTGCGAGCAGCAACACTGCCACCATTCCAAGGATCATCATGGGGCGCATCAAGCCCTGCCAGCTTTCGCGCAATGCCTCGCCTTGGCGCACGAGATAGCTGGAAAGAAAGAGAATCATCGCGGCCTTGGCAAGCTCCGACGGTTGCAAGGTCATAGAACCCAGCATCAGCCAGCGCTGACTACCGTTCACGATTTTGCCGATACCGGGCACTAGCACCAGGATGAGGAGCAAACTGGTCAGCAGCAGTCCGAGCCAACTCGTGCGGTGCCAGAACGCCATAGGCACCTGATAGCAAATCGTGCCGGCTGTAAGGGCGATGACGAGATACACGCCATGGCGCTGACTGAGGTACCACATGTTCCCATGATGTGCCTCAGCGAAGCCCACCGATGCGGACGTGATTGCCACGAGGCCAATCGCCAGCAGTGTCGCGCCCAGCGCCAGCACCGTCAGGTCCGGGGTTAACGAAATAGCCTGTGTCGCCTGCCGACTCATGAGGCCGTCCACTCGCGCGCGAGGGCAGTGAAGGCCGCACCGCGCGCCTCGTAGCTGGCGAACTGATCGAAGCTCGCACAGGCGGGCGACAGCAACACGATATGACCGGGCTGAATGTGCTCTGCCGCCAATGCGGCGGCCTCCGCCAGCGTTTCGACACGCGTCGCCTCGCAGGCATCACCCAGAGCGGCGTAGAGCTTGTCGCCAGCTTCGCCAAAATAAACCGCGTAATCGCAGTTTGTGGCAACCGCGTCCGCCAATTCAGAAAAGTCTGAGTTCTTGTCACGGCCGCCGGCTAGGAGGATCAGACGGTTGTCTTTTCCCAGACCCTGGATGGCCGCGAGCGTCGCTCCAACGTTGGTCGCTTTTGAGTCGTTGATCCAACGCACGTCGCCTCTTGTGGCGACCACTTCAGCTCGATGGGGTAGGCCCGGGAAGGACTTCAACACGGAAAGCATCGCATCCATGGGTAGGGAGCGCGCTTCACCCAAAGCCAGGCAAGCGAGGGCGTTAGCCACGTTGTGCTCTCCGGGGAGGGACAGCTCTGACAGCGGCATAAGCACATCGAAACCGCGAACCAATACCCGCTGACCCTCTTCTTCACGAACGCCAAAACCATTGAGATCAGGCTCACGCAAAGTCCAGCCGATCTGCTCACGATTGCCGGCAAGAGGAGGAATCGTCAGCGGATCTGCGGCATGGAAAACCGCGCAGCGACAGCCAGCGAAGATGCGGTGCTTCGCCTGGTGATAGCGCTGCATGTTGCCATGGCGGTCGAGGTGGTCAGGCGTGACGTTCAACACCGTCGCCACATCGAGATTCAGATTCCCGGCGCGCTCAAGCTGGAAGCTCGACAGCTCCAACACATAGAGTTCAACGTCCTCGTCCAGCAGTTCGAGAGCCGGTGTACCGAGATTGCCGCCGACGGCGACTTCCACACCCGCCTGCCGCGCCATGGCACCGAACATGGCCGTTACGGTGGATTTAGCATTCGAGCCCGTTATTCCCACTACCGGCGCCCGAGCGACCTCCATGAACAGATCGATGTCGCCGCGAACCACCGCACCCTGAGCGGTCGCCTCCGCAAGAACGGGGTCTTCCGGCGATAGACCGGGGCTCACGATGAGCTCGCCTGCAGATGCTAGAACCTCTGCTACGCGATCACCAAGAAACACGGGCACCTTCGGGAGTTCGCGCTCGAAGGTGTCGAGGAAGGGCGGCGCCAGCCGCGTATCGACGACAGCGAACTCGTCGCCGCGACGGTGAAGAAAGCGAGCGACGGAAAGTCCCGTCGCGCCCAGACCCACGACCACCTTGCGACGACTGCTGGAGATCAACGTTGATGCCATGGTTTGCACACGCCCTCCCCTAACGCAGCTTCAACGTCGCCAGCCCGAAGAGCACGAGCATGACGGTGATGATCCAGAAACGAACGATGACGCGGGGCTCGGGCCAGCCCTTGAGCTCGTAGTGATGATGGATGGGCGCCATACGAAAGAGGCGCCGCCCGGTGAACTTGAAGGAGGCAACCTGCAGAATCACCGAGGCGGTCTCGAGGACAAAGATGCCGCCCATGATCAGAAACACAATTTCGTGCCGCGTGATGACCGCGACGGTGCCAAGGGCTGCACCGAGCGCGAGAGCGCCTACATCGCCCATAAAAATCTGTGCCGGGTAGGTGTTGAACCAAAGGAAGCCCAGGCCTGCGCCCGCGATCGCGCCGCAGAACACTGCCAGTTCACCGCTCCCGGCAACGTAGGGAATCTGCAGGTACTGAGCGAAATTGATATTTCCAGCCAGGTAAGCGATGAGTCCAAGACCCGTCGCGACAAGGACCGTCGGGAGAATAGCTAGTCCATCCAGGCCATCGGTAAGGTTCACCGCGTTGCTGGCACCCACAATCATGAAGTAAGCGAGCACGATGAACGCACCGCCCAATCCAATGGCCACATCTTTAAAGAAGGGCAGGTAGAGTGTCGTTGAGACCGGATTTTCGGCCGTCATGAACAGAAAAACGGCCGCAGAGATTCCTGCCACGCTCTGCCAAAGATACTTCCAGCGGGCCGGCAGTCCTCGGGAGTCTTTCTCGATCACCTTCCGATAATCGTCGACCCATCCCACGGCACCAAAGGCTGCGGTGACCAGCAGTGCCACCCAAACGTAGGGATTGTGTAGGTCACCCCACAACAGCGTGCTAATGCCGATCGCCACAAGAATGAGCGCGCCACCCATGGTGGGCGTGCCTGATTTTTCGAGGTGAGATTCCGGCCCGTCGGTGCGCACGGCCTGCCCCACCTGGTGGTAATTGAGGCGACGGATCATGTGCGGCCCCACAACCAGTGAAATAAGCAGGGCAGTACCGGCAGCGAGGATGCCCCTCAGCGTGAGGTACTGGAACACCCGGAAGCCCGACTCGAACTGCGACAGATACTCTGCGAGGAAGATCAGCATCAGGCCTCGCCCTCCGCCGAGCTTCTGAGCGACTGCAGCGTCCGCTCCATGGCGGTACCGCGAGAGCCTTTCACGAGGATCGTGTCTGCCATATCCAAGAGCAGTTGCCCGTCGGCACCAAGCTCCTGCTGCGAGGGATACCAGCGAGCGTCTTCACCGAAAGCGTGCACAGCAGGCTGCAGCGCGTCTCCGACACCGACGAAGCTCTCGATACCTTTCTCCCTCGCCCGCTCGCCCATCTCGGCGTGCCAGCGCTCGCCGTTCTCGCCGAGTTCGAGCATCTCTCCAAGAATCAGCATGCGCTGCCCCGCTGTGTCGGCAAGGAGATCAATCGCCGCCCGCACCGATCCGGGATTTGCGTTGTAGGTGTCGTCAACAAGCACCGTGCCGTTCTCAAGACGCTCCGACTGCAGGCGACCAGGCTCTCCTCTCGCTGCCTCCAGGCCTCGCGCAATGACATCGATAGTGAGACCGGCGCCATAGCTAAGCGCAGCGGCTGCGAGGGCATTTGCCACGTTGTGGCGGCCGGGAAGCGGAAGGTGCACCTCTCTCGTATCGCCCTCCAAGTGCAGGCGAAACTCGCTTCCACCCAAACCCAGTGGACGAATATCGCTGGCACGAACGTGAGCTTCATGGGCGAGGGAAAAAGTGAGGATGCTTGCACCGGCGCTTTCTATGCGGTGCTGCCAGAGTTCTGCCCATTGCTCATCAAGATTCAGTACGGCCACGCCTGCCGCGCTGAGACCGTCATAGATCTCGGCCTTGATGTCGGCGACACCGGCAACACTTCCGAAGCCCTCGATGTGAGCTTCCATGGCATTGAGCACCACCGTCACTTGCGGCTGCGCCAATTCACAGAGGTAAGCGACGTCACCACGATGCTTGGCGCCCATTTCGATCACAGCAAACTGGGTTTCGTCGGAGAGTCGCGCGAGGGTGAGGGGGACGCCGAGCTCGTTGTTGTAGTTACCGAGAGTTGCGACGGTCGATCCCTGATCGGAGAAGATGCTGTCACAGATGTTCTTCACCGACGTCTTGCCGCAGCTTCCGGTGATTGCTACCAGGCGGCCCCGGAAAGCCTCGCGATTCTTTTTACCCAATGTCGCCAGGGCCTGGGCCACGTCATCCACTTCAAGACAGGGCAGCGTCGTCTCGACGGCATGGTCCACGACTGCGGCAATTGCTCCGGCGCTGGCAGCGGCATCCACGTAGTCGTGGCCATCCACATGTTCGCCGGGAAGTGCAAAGAACAGGTCGCCTTCAGCGATGCGCCGCGAATCAATGGAGGCGCCAAGGGGCAGCAGCGATGGTCCGCGATACTCGGCGCCGAGCTTTGACGCAATCGTGGCCAGATCCATGGATCCCATCATGCGGCCAGCGCCTCCAAGACCTCGATCGCGCATTCGCGATCACTGAAGTGAAGTCGCCGATCACCGACAATCTGGTAATCCTCGTGGCCTTTGCCCGCGACCAGCACGCAGTCGCCAGCTCCCGTTTCCTTGATGGCCTGAGCAATTGCCGCGCCGCGGTCTTCGCATACTGCGTATGGCGCAGACATGCCCTCCTCGATGTCCCGAATGATTGCGAGAGGATCCTCACTTCGAGGATTGTCGGAGGTAATCACCGCCCGGTCCGCAAACTGAGAAACCGCCTGGGCCATAAGGGGACGCTTTCCACGATCGCGGTCACCGCCGCATCCGAATACGACGCAAAGGGACCCATCACACTGTGCACGAACCGCGGCAGCCACCTGGCGCAAAGCATCGGGTGTATGCGCATAGTCGATGACGACCAGCGGCGCACCGTCTGTGCGAAGAGGCTCCATGCGCCCAGGAACCGCTGCCAGGGTCGGTACCGCGGCGACGAGAGCGTCCATCGCAATGCCGGCTTCAAAAGCGGCAGCAATGGCGCAAGCCAGGTTATGGGCATTAAAGGCGCCCAACAACGTACTGGCGATGTGAACGCGCCCCCACGGCCCTGCAAGATCAAAGCTTAGGCCTTCGACAGATTGCTGCAGGTTTTCGATAGAGACGTTGGTGTCACCGTCGCCCGCGGCCGTGCTTTCAGTCTCCCCCGCGGTAATGGTCATAAGCCGTACCGTTGCGGGTAGACGCTGGCGAAGCGCATCACTGAAGGCATCGTCGCCGTTGACCACCGCAACGCGCACTGAGGGAAGCAGGAACAGCTGGGCTTTCGCATCACCATAAGCTTCCATGCTGCCGTGATAGTCCAGATGGTCCCGAGTCAAATTTGTGAATACAGCGACATCTACCTCCAGTCCCGCGAGTCGACCCTGCACCAGGGCATGGGAAGACGCCTCCATACCCAGATGACGGACCCCACTCTCTGACCAAGCAGCGAGTGTGGATTGAAGGCTGACAGGATCTGGGGTCGTGTTGGCAGCTTCGGCTGCAGCCCCATCGAGGGAGGCGCCCAGCGTACCGATAACGCCGCACTGCTCACCGGAGGCGCGCAGCAACTGGGCGTAGAGATGACTCACCGTGGTTTTTCCGTTGGTACCGGTCACCGCCATCACATGCATGTCGCGGCTGGGATTGCCGAAGAGACGAGAAGCCAACTCTCCAAGATGACCGCGCAGCCCGGGAACGACCACCGATGGAAGTCCGGGTGCATCCTCGATTAACTCGTCTTCCACAAGCGCCGCAGCAGCGCCGGCTTCGGCGGCAGCCGGCAGGAATGAACGACCGTCGACCGTATGCCCGCGAAGCGCCACGAAGACGTCGCCAGCTTTCAACGCCCGGCTGTCCGCGCTCAGCGCGTCCACGGTCACGTCCAGATCGGTTTCCGCAATGCCTGCCAAAAGGGCTTTCAAGGTCATGGGTGTGGCAGCCGTCACTGCTCGCCCTCCAGGTTGAGGCTCGCGAGCATCTGCTCACCAAACTCAATATCGGGTGCGACGCCCAGGAGACGCATCGTTTCGCCCGTCACCCGGGCAAAAACTGGGGCTGCTGCGGCACCGCCGCCGTAGGCGTCACCCTTCGGACGATCCAGAACCACCACCGTCACAACACGGGGATCGTCGATAGGCGCGATACCGGCAAACAGCGCCACATACTGATCATCGAGATAGCCGCCCTGCCCCACCTTGTGCACCGTGCCGGTCTTGCCACCGACGGCATAACCGGACACCTGCGCGCGGCTGGCTGTACCCTGTTCCTGCGTGACGCGATGAAGCACCTGTCGCACGTCGGCGGCGACGGATTCGCTAATCACCCGATTACCCGGGGGCAGCGCACCCTCAGCTTTCAGCAACGAAACATCGGGCAGAGTTCCGCCATTGGCAAACACCGCGTAGGCCCGAGCGATCTGCAGAGGCGTCGCGGTTAAGCCATAGCCAAAGGCGAGAGTCACCTGCTCGATGGGGCGCCACCGGGTGCGGTGTGGCAGCAACCCGGAGCTTTCCCCAGGGAAGCCCGTCGCCGTGCTGTCACCTAGCCCGAAACGCTTGTAGACGTTCCACACAGGCTCATGACCAACACTCAGGGACACCTTAGTGATACCCACCTGGCTGGACTTCTCGACGACGCGAGAAAGGCTGATCTGGCCATAGTCCCGCGGATCAGGAAACACCTTGCGACCCACACGAATCCGGCCGGGGCTGGTATCGATGATGGACGCGGTTGTGTATTTGCCACTCTCAAGCGCAGCAACCAACGTTAGCGGCTTCATGGTCGACCCGGGCTCAAAGACGTCGGTCATGGCGCGATTACGCGTCTGACTCATGGTGACGCCGCTGCGATTATTCGGGTTGAAGTCGGGGTAGCTGGCGCTGGCCAGTATCTCGCCGGTATAAGCGTCCAGGGTCAGGATGACACCGGCTTCGGCCCCGGTAATCGTTACGGCGCGCTCCAACTCCTGATGCTGCAGGTATTGCAGGCGCAGATCGATGGAGAGCTGCAGGTTACGACCCGGGCGCGCAGCCTCGACGACACCAATATCTCTCACGGCATCGCCATGAAGGTCCTTGATGTAGCGCTTCTTACCTGGATGCCCGCGCAACCACTCGTCGTAGGCAAGCTCCAGACCGGCCACACCCTCGCCGTCCACGTTCGTCATACCGACGAGCTGGCCGACGGCTTCGCCAGCAGGGTAGAAACGCCGATACTCACGCTCGCCGTAGACGCCGGGGACCTTGAGATCCAGAACCTCACGCGCCTGGTCGGGAACGAGGTGGCGCTTCAGGTACATAAACTGTCGACCCTGATAACGCTCGAGCTTGTCAGCCAGCTCCGCCTGCTTCATGCCGAGCGCCGAGGCGAGCGCACCCACGCGCTCCTGCTTACCAAGCTCCGAGGGATTCGCCCATAGGGAAATCACCGGCGTGCTCACCGCCAGGGGCTCACCGCGGCGGTCCGTGATCAGACCGCGATACGCGGGAAGCTCAGCGGTGCGCACCATGCGCATATCGCCCTGCCGCTTCAGGAAATCAGCACCGTGATCAACATCGAGCACCTGCAGGGCCAGCACCCGGGCGACGAGCATCAAAAAGAGGAACGCAAGCGCCCCAAGCACAAGCCAGGAACGCCAACGAAAATCAGCGGCCGCAGCCCCTCTCGCCACCCTGGCTGCTTTTGGTGATTTCGCGGAGCGGCGGCTCATTCGCTCACCAACCGGGTCTGCTCGCGGGCGGGGGCCGCGAGGCCCAGGGATGAAGAAGCTTCCTCGGCAATTCGGTGATGAGACGCCCAGGTGCTCTGCTCAAGGAGCAGCCGACTGTACTCCTCCTCGAGGTACCAGCGCTGCGCCTCGTGATCCTGCAGCTGAGCGTAGAGACCACGAGCCTGATGCGTGCTGGCCACAACAGCGAACGCCGATGCCAGCGCAAGCACCAGGCAAAGGGGCAGGCACACCACTGGAGACAGCGCACCCATCAAGCCACCCGTTCCGCGCAACGCATGATGGCGCTGCGGGCTCTCGGATTCTCATTCACCTCAGCGTCACTGGGGCGAACAGCTTTGCCGAGAAGCTTGAGTCGCGCGCCCCGCTCTATATCGGTCACAGGAATCCCGCGGGGCAACTGTGGGCCGCGCGCAAGATCCCGGAACTGACGCTTAACGAGGCGATCCTCAAGGGAGTGAAAACTAATAACAACCAATCGACCGCCCACCGCCAGCAGGGGTAGCGCGGCCTCCAGAAGCACAGCGAGATCATCCAACTCACGATTGACGCGAATACGAATCGCCTGGAACGCGCGGGTCGCTGGGTGCTTGTGCTTCTCCCAGCGCGGGTGCGCCGCCTTGACCACGCTGGCGAGCTGCCCCGTACGCGTGAAGGCATGTTCATCTCGGGCCGCCACAATGGCTGACGCAATGCGCCGGGCATAGCGCTCCTCGCCGTAGTCACGGAGCACGTCGATGATCTCAGCCTCTGAAGCGTCCGCAATCCAATCTGCAGCCGTCTGGCCCCGGCTGCGATCCATCCGCATATCGAGGGGACCATCGTGCCGGAAGCTGAATCCGCGCTCGGCGACGTCCAACTGAGGGCTCGATACACCGAGATCGAGAAGCACACCGTCTACGGCATCCGTTTCGTCATTTGCCAGAACCGTGGGCAGATCGGCGAAGCTGCCGCGGTAGAACGAGAAGCGGGGATCATCCTGCTGCAGCTCGATGGCAGCGCGCTCAGCTTCTTCGTCCTTGTCGAAGGCCAAGAGCCGACCGCGGCCGTCCAGGCGAGAGAGAATTTCGCGACTGTGGCCGCCGCGCCCAAAAGTTCCGTCTACATAAAAGCCGGCGGGGTTGCCTACCAGCGAGTTAACCGCCTCGTGCAACATGACCGTGTCGTGGTTCGCCGCCATCTACAGTGGCAGGTTCAGTAGCTCATCGGGGAGTGGCTCGTCAGCGCCAACGTCCTCCAGTGCCCGATCACGCTCCTGGATCCAAAGATCCTCACACCAGAGCTCAAGCTTGTTGCCCTGCCCGACCAGCACCAGCTTCTTTTCTAGCTTGGCGTACTCTCGCAGCGAGGGCGGCAGCAGCATGCGGCCGTTCGCATCCAATTGGATGTCTGCGGCATAGCCCAGCATCAGGCGCTGGAAGCGCTTTACGCCGGGGTTGAGGGAAGGAAGGCTCTGAAGCTTCTGCTCAATGCCCTCCCAAACAGGCATGGGGTAGATGGAGAGGCAGGTGGATTGCGTATCTATGGTGACAACGATCTGACCATCGCACTGCTCTAACAGCGGCTCGCGCTGGCGCGAAGGAATCGCAAGACGACCCTTCGCATCCATATTGATGTGCTGAACACCACGAAACACTGATTTGACCCCTCAAGACTCTGGCAATAACCACAAAAAGCCAGAATTCCCCACATCTCTCCACTACCCGACACTATAGGTGCGGCAGAGCCCTTGCGTCAATACAATTGGAGGGAAAAAATCTAGTGAAAACAGAGGTTTGGGAGTAAATTCGAGTCAAAATTAAGCGATTTTAGGGGTCATCTCAAGGCGGTAAAAAATCACAAAAACAGCGCCATATGAGCAACTCTTAAAAATTCACTTTAAGTTACAGGTCAAAAAATTATCGATTTTTGTGTTTTTATCCAATATTCGTCTAACCACAAGCGTCTGGTCGATGAGAAATGCCAAAAACCGTCGCCTCGAGCGACAGTTTTGCCGTCATCGACCTGTTTTTCTCTCTGCGTACTGAAGAATCACCTTCGCAAGGCTTTTTCGGAACGCACATGGGCATGCACTCATGAGGCGAACAAGAATGGCAGCAGGGCGAAGTAATAGCGGTAGTAAATGGAGTCGGCCGATAAGCCGGGTTCTGTCGTGGACGATCATTCATCTGGGACAAACGTCACCGCTTGCCTCAAGCGACCTACCCGAACCCACTGCGGGCCACAGCTAAGGGGTTCCTATTTGGTCTTGCTCCAGGTGGGGTTTACCGTCGCCATCCCTGTTACCAGGAACGCGGTGCGCTCTTACCGCACCTTTTCACCCTTACCGATCGCAAAGCGAAAGGCGGTTTCCTTTCTGCTGCACTTTCCGTGGGCTCGCGCCCCCCAGGCGTTACCTGGCACCCTGCCCTTTGGAGCCCGGACTTTCCTCTACGCCATCAAAGACAGTGCAGCGATCGCCTGGCCGACTCCGCGCGCAGGGTAGCCACACGATCCTTGTGTTGCAAGAAAAGGTGGCGCAAAAGAATCTCGCCCGAGATTCAGCTCCCCCGCCGATCAATGAGGTAGTTGTAAAGGGTCTTGGTTTTGACGCCGCTGTAAGCAGAAAGGGTTTTGGCCGCTTGCTTCGCGGGCATGTGTTCGGCCATCGCGATTAACAGCGCACCAAGCTCTGCATTGACGTCCGTCGCGCCGGCCTTCGGTGAATCCCCAACCAGTACCACCAACTCACCCCGCGACTGATCGTCGTCGGAGCGTACCCAAGCCGCAAGGTCAGCGAGTGAGCCACGTCGGATGGTTTCAAAGGTCTTGGTCACTTCCCGGGCCAGCGCGGCTTCACGATCACCGCCCAAAACCTCCTCAAGATCCGCAAGACAATCGGCAATGCGGTGCGGCGACTCATAAAAAATCAGGGTGGCATCCATCGCCGCTAGGGCTTCAATGCGTGTTTTGCGCCCCCGCTGCCTCGAAGGAAGAAACCCTTCAAAGTAAAAGCGATCACTGGGCAAACCCGATGCAGAAAGCGCGGTAATGGCCGCACAGGGGCCAGGGATTGGCACCACTCGATGATCGGCATCCTGAACAGCCCTCACGAGGCGGTAACCCGGGTCAGAAATCGTCGGCGTCCCCGCATCGGAAACCAGTGCGATCGCCTCACCGTTCTCCAAGCGGGATAACAAACCAGCGGTGGCCCGCTCAGCGTTGTGCTCGTGATACGGCGTCATGGGTGTAGAGATATCCCGGCTGCGGAGCAGCTGACCGGTGCGACGCGTGTCCTCAGCGGCCACCACCGAACACCCAGCAAGCACCTCAAGGGCGCGCTCGGTGATATCGCTGAGATTACCAATGGGAGTGGCGACGATGTAGAGAGCCGGTTCCAAGAAAGACTCCCGCCTTTATAATGAGTCATCGCCGCTAGATCACCCGCGGCAGGAGCTTTGAGCATAGCATGACCGCCTTTTCGCAACGCCTGAGCGCCCAGCGCCTGACGGCGACCCTTCTTATCGTTTTTCTCGCGGCTTGCGAAACCGTCGATTCGCCACTACCGGGGCGAGTCGGTTACGAGGATGGCTCTCGCCCGGCGCCCGCAGAAGAAACATCAGAGCCGGTGGTTTTGGTTCCGCGAGAGAAAATTCCTGGACTCGACCCCATTGACGCGGTTCTTTTTGAGCCCGTTGAAGAAGCCCTCGCCCAGGGAGATTGGGTTGCCGCGAGTATGGCGATGCCCGTACCCGTGGGAACGTCCGGGGGAGTGCTAGCGGACGCGGAATCAGCAGGGGAAGCGCCTGAAGGAGATGCGCAGAAGTCGATCGCCCGGACGTCAGATTCTGTGGCAGCGACTCCCACAAGCCTCGATCTCTGGATCGACTATTACCATGCTCGCATTCATGGAGCGCGCGGCGACCTAAGGGTAGAACAAGAAGGCAGGAGTGCACTGCTCAACCAGGCACTGCCCGTTGACCTCTTTGAGCGCCTGCAAACGGATCTCCTCGCGCAGTCCAGATTGCGGGGCGACACCCGTGGTCGCTTCACGCGCGCGCTGGCTCTTGATGAGACGAACCGTGACGACGAAAAGCGGCCGCAATTAGAGATAGAGCTCTGGCAAGCGGCGCAGGACGTCGTGGCGCATAGCGCGGGCCCGATCGATGGCGATCTTGCAAAGCCATGGCTGGAGCTGGCATCCATCGCTGCGCAGAGCAGTGCGGCTGCCAGCGTCGAAGCACTGGATCGATGGATAGCTCGCTACCCCCAGCACGCCGCAGCGGAGCGAGCCGATAGCCTTCGGGCTGCCGCTTTGCGGGACGCACAAACCCAAGAGCTTGTGCTGCTGCTCCCACTCTCCGGAAACCTCGAACGCGCAGGCGAAGCCCTCAGCAATGGCTTCCTGGCGGCCTACTATGAAGATCAGCCTGCAGGACTCAGCGTATCCGTGATGGATAGTCGGCGTTTCGACACCATGGAGGACGCCTACGCGACTTTAGCGGAGCGATCGAATTCCGTGCTCATAGGGCCTCTGGGCAAGCGTCAGGTCGGTGAAATTTCTGCCATAGCAAAATCCGAGTTACCTGTGCTCACGCTCAACCGACCCGAGGGCAAAACCGTGATCTCAGAATCCACGCTGCAGCTGTCCCTCGCTCCGGAGGACGAGGCTCAGCAGCTAGCGGCCTCCGCCTACGCCCGCGGAGCTCGCCGCGTGCTGCTGCTCAGACCCCAGGGCATCTGGGGCGATCGAATGGAAGAAGCCTTATTGTCTCGCTGGAACGAGCTAGGAGGGGCCTCGATGCAGCGCGGCGTTTTCAATCAGGCGAGCACCTACTCCGATGTCATCAAAGCGAGCCTCGGCATCGGTGAGAGCAGCGCCCGCAGCCTCGTCATCCGACGCCTCTTCGAGCCAAAGGTGGAGACGCAGGAGCGACGCCGGCAAGACCTCGATGCGATCTTCTTACTCTGTAAATCGAGCGAAGAAGCTCGCGCGTTGAAACCGTTGATCAACTATCACTATGCAGGAGATCTACCTGTTTACGCGTTGTCTACGGCCGACACGGGCAGCAACAACGCAGCGATTAATCGCGACCTTAACGGGCTGCTGTTTCTGTCCATGCCCTGGCGCACCGGGGAACTGCCGCCGGGGCTCAGCGAAGACACCAGCGGCAGCTTCGCGGCCCTGCATGCCCTCGGTGCGGATGCCTACGCTCTGGCAAGACGCTGGTGGCGCGTTCATTCTCAGGCTGCACCGGGCTTCTCGGGGTTAACGGCTTCACTGCAACCGGACGGTGCAGCGTTACAAAGAAGATTGAAGCTGGCCACTTTCGAGGGCGGCGCCATCGCAGCACCCTGAATAAACTTCCCTTCATGGCTACGGTACGCGAGGGGTTGTTTTGCTCGACGGAAAACAGTTTGAAGAACGCAGCGCACAGCTGCTGCGCGACCAGGGGTTGCGCATCATCAGGGAGCGGTTTCGATGCAAAGCCGGCGAAATCGACCTAATTGCAAGGAATGAACATCAACTCCTCTTCGTGGAAGTACGCGCTCGGCGCCATGGGAGCTTCGGCGGTGCTGCGGCCTCCGTCGACCGCAAAAAGCAGTGTAAACTCGCCGCGTGTGCCGCCTATTTCCTTCAACGCCATCCGCAGTATCGCCACTTACCCTGCCGTTTCGACGTCATTGCCTGGGAACCCGCAGAGCAGCAGGGCGGCCTGCAGGCACGCTGGCTTCAGGGCGCGTTCTACCAGTAGCGTCGATCACCGCCAGGGAGCGGCTGATGGCCCCATCGCTGCCGTATCATGAATAGCTACGAACTCATCGCCACCCAGTTTCATCAACGCATCGACTCCATTGCCGGTGCCGTCGATACCATGGCCCCAGGCCTCGAGGCAGCGAGCGCCCTGCTCGTCCAAGCGGTGCTGGACGATCGCAAGGTTCTGGTGGTCGCAACAGGCCAGGATGCCCTGCTCGGCGAGACGCTAGCGGAGACTCTTCGGGGTCCTGACGCGGCTGCCCCTCCGCTGCCGGCTCTCGCGTTTACGGGGTCAAGCAACATCGACCCTGCGAAGCTGTGGCGGGATTTGAGAACCATCTCCCGAGATGGCGATGTACTCATCGCCCTCGACACGGGAACCGATGCGCCCCTGCTTCAATCAGCCGCAGAATTTGCTAATGAGAGAAACCTCGTCGCGATCGGGTTGTCAGAAACTCAGGACAGTGACTGCGCCGCGACCATTACGCTGCTGGCACAGGATCCTCGACTAAGAAAAGAACTCGGATTGATGGCCGTGCACGTTTTACAAGAGCAGGTGCGGCAGTATCTGATGGGAGCGTAAACAACACGGTGATGAACTCGATGAACAGGCCTGCTCAACACAAGATCGTGCTGATCGTTCTTGGCGCGATAATGCTCCAGGGGTGCACCTCGCTGATGGTCGCCTTTGACTCGAACGCGATAGAAGATGACCCCGGTGAAAGAACCTTCTATCAGCGACTCGCGGACGAGACCATCGAAACCAAGGCGGTGGTCAACCTGCATGCAGCAGATGAAGGCTACGACGATGCACATCTGGTCGTGCAGAGCTACAACGGCTACGTGCTGGTCGCGGGGCAGGTTCCAACGGAAACACTCCGCCAGCAAGCAAATGATGTGATTCGCGAGATCAGGGACGTACGACGGATTTACAACGAACTCGAAGTCGCAGCCTCCAGCTCCACCATGACCCGTGCATCCGACAATTGGATTGAGAGCAAGGTAAAGACCTTTTTGCTGACGGGCAGTGATACGCCGGGTATGCGTGTGAAGGTGGTTGCAGAGGACGGAGTGATTTACCTGTTGGGACTGGTTACTCGCGAAGAAGGCGACCGCATTGCCGACGAAGCGGCCGAGGTCTCTGGGGTGCAGCGCGTCGTACGTCTGTTTGAGTACATCGAGGCCTGAACACCGCAGGCGCTTGCATGACCGAGGAGCGCAAGATGCATCAGAGATGCCGAGGCTTGCGCGCCGAGACTTTGGAAGGAAAAGTCGAAGGCTATTTAACGACCTTCAGGCTGGGTTTGCTGCCGCCACGGCGAAGAGGCGTTGGCGTCGCTCCGCCATCATCACTCGGCGGGTCACCGCCTTCCTCGTCCTGCTCGAAGGCCATGCCCTGCCCGTTTTCTCTCGCGTAAATACCCAGGAGGGCAGCCATCGGGATAAAGACATCCGTGGGCTTGCCGCCAAAGCGTCCATTGAAACTGACGGAATCGTCGCCCAGCTGCAGCTCGATAACTGCAGAGGGGGACAGATTGAGCACGATCTGGCCATCTTTGACGTACTGAGATGGCACATCGACACCAGGCAGTGTCGCATCGACGATTACGTGAGGCGTACAACCGTTATCCACGATCCACTCGTAAAGAGCGCGCAAGAGATAGGGGCGGCTTGAGTTCACGGAAGGCTGCCGTGGTTTGGGAGCGCGTTAGAGACGCATCTCCCTTTCCTGCTCCGTCAAGCTCTGCTGGAACGACTCGCGTTTGAACAGCGCCTCCATGTAGGCAAAGAGCGGCTTGGACTGCTTGCTAGGACGGATATCAATACCCAACGTCGGAAGTCGCCACAGGATCGGGGCGATGCAGCAATCGACAAGCGTGAATTCCTCGTTCATGAAGAAAGGCTTCTCGGCGAAGATCGGCGCGATGGCCATGATGCCTTCGCGGAGCTCCTTGGTGCTGCGTTTGACCACATTGTCACTGCGTGAATTCTGAATGGAATCGATGAGCGAACACCAATCCTGCTCGATGCGATGCATAAAGAGACGGCTCTCCGCGCGCGCTACAGGGTAAACAGGCAGCAGCGGCGGATGAGGAAAACGCTCATCCAGATATTCCATCATGACACGCGTCTCGAAGAGCGAGAGCTCACGGTCAACCAGCGTCGGCAGGGAGTTGTATGGATTGTGCTCTGACAGCTCCCTTGGCGGATGCGCCGGATCCACATCCACAATATCGGCCGTGACGCCCTTCTCCGCGAGGACGATACGCACGCGGTGGCTGTAGTGGGATGTTGGATCAGAGTAAAAAATCATGGAGTCAGTAAAACCTGTATGTCTCTAAATAAAAGTAAAGCGCCGCGAGGTTTCCCTCGGGCGCCCGACACTGGGGAAAGGCCGTGTCCAGCGCGGGAGCGCTAGTGTACGTCTTTCCAGTACTCCCGGTTAAGGAGGGTCGCAAACACAAAGAAGATGGCGAGGAACAATAGCGCGTAAATGCCGATGCGCTGACGATCCGCTTTCATGGGTTCAGCGACATAGGCGAGGAAGTTGACCAAATCATAAATGGTGCGGTCATACTCCTCTACCGTCATGCGACCCTCCTCGATGGCATCGAAGGCGCCACAAGGATCGCTATGGTCTGGAATTTCAGTGCCGGAGATCGGCTCTCCCGCAGCATGGTCACCCGCCGGAGCACACGCCATTAAACCCTGAAGGTCGAGCAAAACGTGAGGCATCCCTACATTGGGAAAAACTTTGTTGTTCACGCCATAAGGACGGCTTGGGTCTGAGTAAAAGGTACGCAGGTACGTGTAAAGCCAATCGGGCTTGCGAGACCGAGCGACCAATGTGAGGTCTGGTGGCGCCGCGCCAAACCAGACTTTTGCATTGTCTATGTCCATGGCGTTGTTCATGAGAGAACCGACCTTCACCGCAGGGTCAGCGATAAGATTACCGCGCATGAGGTCCTCGGGGATCCCCAGATCCTCAGCAACGCGGTTGTACCGCGCATACTGCAGGGAATGGCACCCCATGCAGTAATTCATGTAGGTTTTTGCGCCGTTCTGCAAAGAGGCCTGATCATGGATATCCAGATCAATCTCATCGCAGGGCATGGTGCCGCAATTGTAGGCAGACTCCGCTCCGACCACCTGCAATGGCACGATGGTCAGCACCATGATCAGCACGAAACCACCGATCGTTCCAAACGCACCGATACCGCCGTCCATCGTCACACGCTCTGGTACCGGCTTGGTCTTATCCATGGCGCTCCAGATCGGCATCAGCAGGAAGAATGCGAAGTAGAAGACAGTGCAAATCTGCGCAAGCAGCGTCCGTTCCGGCGTCGGTGACTTCACACCCAATACGCCCAAAATCAGGAATGAGGCGACGAAAAGCACCAGCATTATGCGATTCAGGTTGCCGCGATAGCGCCAGGACTTGACCGGCGAGCGGTCCAGCCAGGGCAGAGCAAAGGGTATAGCGACGCTGGCCGCGAAGAACACGAAGCCCCAGAACTTGTCGGGGATTGCGCGCAGCACGGAGTAAAAAGGCGTGAAATACCATACAGGCGCAATGTGATCCGGCGTCTTCAATGCGTTGGCTTCTTCGAAGTTCGCGTACTCCAGGAAGTAGCCGCCCATCTCCGGCATGAAGAACATGATCGCGCAGAAGATAAACAGGAACACGGCGATCGCCTGCACGTCATGCACGCTGTAGTAGGGGTGGAACTTGATGCCATCCAATGGCACGCCGTCTGGCCCCTTGTTCTTCTTGATCTCCACGCCATCGGGGTTGTTGGAACCCACTTCGTGCAGCGCGAGGATGTGCATCACCACCAGCGCCAGCAGGACGATGGGGAGCGCGACCACGTGGAGCGCAAAAAAGCGGTTCAAGGTGATGCCGGAGATCAGATAGTCGCCGCGAATCCAGGTCACGATGCTCTCACCCACAACCGGAATGGCACCGAAAAGCGAGATGATTACCTGGGCGCCCCAGTAGGACATTTGGCCCCAGGGCAGCACGTAGCCCACGAACGCTTCGGCCATGAGCACCACGAAGATGAGCATGCCAAAGATCCAGATAAGCTCGCGGGGCTTCTTGTACGACCCGTAGAGCAGCGCCCGAAACATATGCAGATATACCACCACAAAGAACGCTGAGGCGCCCGTGGAGTGCATGTAGCGCAGAATCCAGCCGTAGTCGACATCGCGCATGATGTATTCAACGGACGCGAAGGCTTCTTCCGCACTCGCTGTGTAGTTCATGGTCAGCCAGATGCCCGTTAGGAGCTGATTGACGAGAACGAGCAGGGAGAAAACGCCAAAGTAGTACCAAAAGTTAAAGTTCTTCGGTGCGTAGTACTCACCCATGTGGGTGTTCCACGCACGCGTGATCGGTAAACGGGCATCAAGCCAATCGCGCATTCCGATAAGCATGTTCGCCATTACACAGCCTCCGCATCAACGCCGATGACAACAACGTTCTGGCTTTCGAAAGAATAAGGGGGCACCACCAAATTGGCAGATGCTGGAACGCCGGAATAAACACGCCCCGCCAAATCGAACTTGGAACCATGACAGGGGCAGAAGAAACCTCCCAACCACTCGTCACCACCAAGATCAGCCGCGCCCACTTCCGGGCGGAATTTCGGCGCGCAGCCGAGGTGCGTGCACAGCCCTTCGATGACCAGCAGCTCTGGGCGAATGCTGCGATCGTCGCCGGTGATGTAGGCAGGCTGCTTGGAGATCGCTGAATCGGGGTCTTTTAGCTGGCCATTGAGTGAGGGCAAATTCTCAAGCATCTCCGGAGTGCGGTGCACCACGTACACGGGCTTTCCTCGCCACTCGACAACAACCATCTGTCCCGGCTCAAGCTTGCCAATATCGGCTTTCACCGGCGCCCCGGCGGCCTTCGCTTTGGCCGACGGATTCCAAGAACCAAGGAAAGGCACAGCGATTCCGACAACGCCGCCGGCGGCCATGGCACTCGTCGCAACGGTCAGAAAACGGCGACGGCTGTCGTCGACTCCATCGATCACGGCGTCGCTGTTCATTGTTTCAGTGGACATAGCTCACTCATCTCCTTATTCCTCCCAGAATCAATACGGGGCGGCGGGCTGGTCAGACCGGTCGCAGCTGCTACCGAGCGGCAGCAATAACCGGCGCGCGAATGGTAAAGACTTTGCGGGCGACAGACAAGAACAACAACGGCTAAAACGCCTTTAAGCCCTTGATTTGTCGCGATTCTCTTTTTCTTTTTGGGGACCAAAAAAAACCCGCCGGGACTCTCCAGACGGGCTTTTTGGATGGCGGGATTGACCGCCAGTCGTTTGATCAGCGCTTCGAGAACTGTGGACGCTTACGCGCCTTGCGCAGACCAACTTTCTTACGCTCCACTTCACGAGCGTCGCGGGTAACGAAGCCAGCGCCACGGAGCGTGCCGCGCAGGGACTCGTCGTAATCCATAAGCGCGCGAGTGATGCCGTGACGGATTGCGCCGGCCTGGCCGAAGCTGCCACCCCCTTCAACGGTCACTTTAATGTCGAACTTGTCGACCAACTCCACCAGCTCAAGAGGCTGGCGAACGATCATGCGCGCGACTTCACGACCGAAGTACTGGTCGAGAGGACGCTGATTGACGGTGATGTCACCGCCGCCGGAACGCAGGAATACGCGTGCCGTAGAGGTTTTACGACGGCCGGTGCCGTAGTACTGACTGGTGCTCATCGGGACTCCTAAATCTGCAGCGCTTGAGGCTGCTGTGCAGCGTGCGGATGCGCATCGCCAGCGTAGACCTTGAGCTTGCGGAACATGGCGCGGCCCAGCGGGTTGCGGGGCAGCATACCTTTCACGGCACCCTGAATAACGCGCTCAGGTGCGTGATCGATCAGCTTCTCAAAAGACATGGACTTCAGGCCACCGGGGTAACCCGTGTGACGGTGATACATCTTGTCGGTGCGCTTGGCGCCCGTCACACGAACCTTCTCAGCGTTCACGACGACGATATAGTCGCCCGTGTCCACGTGAGGGGTGTACTCAGGCTTGTGCTTGCCGCGCAGACGGTGCGCGATTTCGCTAGCCAGGCGTCCCAGCGTCTTGTCAGTAGCATCCACGACGAACCAGTCGTGGCTTACTTCACCGACTTTGGCGCTATAAGTTTTCATTACAGTTGCCTCGAGGGCCAAAAAAAGAGCGCGGAGTTTACTGATACGATAGGGCCATGGCAAGGGTATTTTCGTGCCGATTCTGGGGCGGTTTTACCTCCAGTTGGAGTAGCGAGTCAGCTAACGGGCTTTGTGGTCGTAGACGCCGCTCAAGCTTCCTTGGGACGGTGGTGTCCTCGGGCTAGTGGCTTGGTGCGGTGATATTCCCTACGCTCGCTTTGGAGGGTGAGGCTCGCTACGGGAATATCACCGCACCAAGCCACACTCCGTAGCAAATTTAGAGGGCCCTCATGGCCGCAGATACAGGCTTTGCATGGACTTCAAATGAGCGCCAATGATGCCGATTGGCACTGAACCGCTGCCTGTTGTCGGGTCGTGTAGCGAGCCTCCCCCACCCACAGCGAGCGGAGCGACCCGACAACTGGCGGCAGACGCAAGCTCAAACCCGCTTTAGATGGCCCTCATGGCCGCAGATACAGGCTTTGCATGGAGTTCAAATGAGCGCCAATCATGCCGGTTGGCACTTAACCGCTGCCTGTTGTCGGGTCGCGCAGGGAGCCTCCCCCACCCACAGCGAGCGGAGCGACCCGACAACTGGCAGCCGACGCAACCACCAGCCCGCTCTCCACAACGCATCACTACACGGTTCGAAGCGCAGCATTCCGACGTAAAAGACTAATAGCTGGTCAGCAGAAGCAGCAGCAAAGTTGCAAGACCGGGAGCAGACGGCGATTCAGAATTCGCTGCCCGATCATTCATGAAAATCCAGACATCGAGCACATCGCTGGATTGTCAAAGGCAGAGCGACTGCCGGCTACGTACCCCCGGCGGTGAGCTAAGGCCGATGCTCCGCCGCGAGATACTCATGGGACTGCATTTCATGCAGACGCGAGATGGTGCGCTCAATCTCAAAGGACAATCTCGACCCGCTGTAGAGTTCAATCGCCGGCGCTTCCGCCGCGATTACAAGCTTCACATTACGGTCATAAAACTCATCCACTAGATTAATAAAACGGCGGCATTGGTCGTCCTGCGGAGTGCCCATACGTGGCACACCTGAAAGGATGACGGCATGAAACTCACGCGCCAGCTCGATGTAGTCGTTCTGGGAGCGGGGGCCGTCGCAGAGCTCGAGGAATTCGAACCACGCCACGTCGTCGGCGACGCAGCGACAGGTGAGGTAGCGACCATTGATCTCGATTTTTTGCCAATGCTTGGGCGCATCTGGCGCAAGCCGCTTGAAGCTATCCATTAGCGCGGCATCGGTTTCTTCACCGAGAGGGA
Source organism: Pseudomonadota bacterium (assembly GCA_038750875.1). Classification (GTDB taxonomy): domain Bacteria; phylum Pseudomonadota; class Gammaproteobacteria; order Pseudomonadales; family Halieaceae; genus Congregibacter. The sequence continues at coordinate 27,531 of JBCDGU010000016.1, forward strand.
AATGATAAAGCTGCGCCTGCTCGAGCGTTCGCAGCCGGTAATCAGTGCCGGCATCCACATTGAGCACGTCCGTGTGCGCCTTGAGAAGGGCAATGGCCGGGAGGAATCGCGCGCGCTGTAAGCCATTCTCATAGAGACCGTCAGGGGCGATGTTCGATGTGGCAACTAGGGCGATGCCACGTTTGAAAATGGCCTCGAGGAAATTGGCCAGGATCATGGCATCGGCTATGTCGCTGACAAAAAATTCGTCAAAGCAGATGATCTCTGTTTCCTGCGCGAGTCGCTCGCCCAGGGCGTCGATGGGGTTCTTCTCTCCTTCGAGCTCACCCAATTCACGGTGAACCCGCTGCATAAACCGATGGAAGTGCACACGAAGCTTCTTTTCGAAGGGCAGACAGTCGAAGAACGCGTCCATGAGGTAGGTCTTGCCCCGTCCCACACCGCCCCAGAAGTAGAGGCCTTTTTCAGGTGCTGCCTGACCTTTGAAGCGAGAGAACAAGCGCCGGGAGAGACGCTGATTTTCTTCATGGCGGTCGACGACGCGCTCAAACAGTGTTTGCAGCTCTCGCACGGCCGCTTCCTGCGCGGGATCGTGGGAGAAGTCGTCACGTTTGAGGTCTTCTTGGTAGCGCTGCCAGGGTGTTGGCACGGATCGTCTCTAGGCAAGTTGTCATGGGCGCGCGCCCGGATTCGGCGCTACCTTACTTTCCGAGACAAGTCGTTGGCAATTATCCCTTTTCAGGCGCGGATGCAGCGCTATACTCACCTGCCCTGCCTTTACGACCCAAGGAGCCCTGCGTGAATTCCGGGATGGAAGACTTAATCTTCGTCGGCATCGTCTGTGCCGCCATCGGCCTGCTCATCGGATACCTCACAGGCCGAAACATGGCGCCTGGCAGCCAGCAGACCCGCGAACTCGAAGATGCCCTGGAAAACGCACAACAGTCTCGCGAGCGATTCGAGCAGCAGGTGAACTCGCATTTTGCTGACACAGCCGACAAGCTGAATGCGCTGACGGCCAACTATAAGGATGTCTACGAACACCTGGCTCGGGGCGCGCAGGATCTGTGTACCACCGAGGGTGCGAAAGCGTTCAGCAGTCTGCAGAGTATCGGCGCGGATGAAATAAAGGCGATTGAGTCCGATGAGGTAATCACCGAACCACCCCTTGACTACGCGCCAAAGGCCTCTCCCGAAGATCCGGGTGTGCTGAACGAACGTTTCGGCCTCGACGAGGACGAAGCTCCACCGTCGGAAAAGGTGACGCGCGAATCCCCTTAAACGGGGTTTTCGCAGTCGAAGAACCGCCAATCCAGCGCAAACTGCTCCGCCACATGTGCCGCCAGCGCTTGCACGCCATAGCGCTCGGTGGCGTGATGGCCGGCCGCGATATAGACGATGCCCTGCTCCACCGCTGCGTGAAAGGTCGGCTCAGAGATTTCGCCCGATAGGTAAACGTCTGCGCCCGCGGCTACCGCCTTGTCGATATAACCCTGAGCGGCTCCTGTGCACCAGGCGATGCGACTCAGGGGCCTATCAAAATCTCCGATCACGGTGGGCTCACGTCCGGTCACTGAGCGAACTCTTCCCACGAGCTGCATAACGGACATGGACGCTGGCAGGGAAGCCACATTGCCAACGGATGAGCGGTCTTCGGCATCGAGGGGCTCCGCTTCCTTGATACCGAGACGCGATGCCAATTGCGCGTTGTTTCCGAGTTCCGGGTGGGCATCCAGGGGCAGGTGATAGGCCATCAGACTCATATCGGCGCGAATGAGCGCAGCGATACGACGGCGCTTCATACCAACGATCGGCTCGTCCTCGCCCCGCCAAAAATAGCCGTGATGCACCAGTAGCACGTCCGCCCCCCAGGCAGCTGCATCATCGATCACTGACTGATTAGCGGTCACCGCAGCAGCAATTTTGCTCACCTGATGCCGCCCCTCCACCTGCAGGCCATTGGGACAGTAGTCCCGGAAGCGCGCCGTATCGAGGAGATCGTCGCAGTAAGTGTGCATCTCGCGAAGGGTTAAGGGCATCGCTGGAAACTCGTGACTATTCGGTGGATGCGCATCATATACAATGCAATTTTGACCTGACCAGCGAGCGCGCATGACAGCGTTCCTCAAATTCTCCGCATGGCCCGCCATCGCCGGCCTACTGGCGGCGATGATCATCCTCCAGAACTGGATCCTGCCCGGTGCAGCGAGCAATGCCGTCGTCACGCGTGATACGAGTTACCGCGGAGCAGTTGCGACCGCGATCCCCTCCGTTGTCAACATTTACACGGAGAAGGTTGTCACCACTCGTAGTAGTCCAATGATCAATAACCCCCTTATGCCGATACCGCGCAGTGTGCCGCGGCAACGCATTGAGCAGTCATTGGGCTCCGGTGTAATCATGAGCGAGAGCGGATACATCCTCACGAATAATCATGTTGTAGAGGGCGCCGATGCCATCGGTGTCGTTCTGAGCGATGGTCGCGCATCCTCAGCAGAGATAGTTGGGGGAGATCGATATACAGACCTCGCTCTACTGAAGATTAACCTTGAAAACCTAAATGTCATGGAGCTAGCTGACTCCGACTACCTCTCAGTCGGCGACGTCGTGCTGGCAATCGGCAACCCCCTGGGTTTCGGCCATTCGGTCACTCAGGGCATCGTTTCGGGCCTGGGTCGTTTCAGTGATCGGCCAGGCACCTTCGAAGGACTCATTCAAACGGATGCAGTGATCCATGCCGGTAATTCCGGTGGCGCATTGGTTGACACCAACGGAAAGCTCATCGGCATTAATCGTCTTACCTGGACCGCCACCGATAGCTACAATGGTGTAACCGGCATCGGGATTTCCTTGGCTATACCTTCTAATATCGCCGAGTTTGTAATGGACGACCTGATCCGCTACGGCCGCGTGATCCGAGGATGGCTAGGCATTGAAGTTGAACAGGTCCCCAATCCCAATGGCAATTCTCGCAACATTTTGCGTGTGCTGGGTGTCACTCCCAATGGCCCAGCGGAGCGGGCGGGCCTGCAGCCCGGTGACATCATTACGCATTTCGAGAACGAGCCCGTGGACGACGCACTCCTCGTGATGTACGAGGTCTCGCTATTGCGCCCCGGCGACCAACTCAATCTGACGGTAAATCGTGCATCGGCGGGGTCCGTCGACCTAACCGCGGTGATTACTACGCAGCCGGAAAACCTTGGGGCCGCCACTCCTTAACCAACCGAAATCTGACGAAAGCGGTTAGTCGCCGCCTCGAAGAGCCGCGCTTCGCGCGTGCGCATCCAGCGACTCGCCTTTCGCCAACACTTCCGCAGCCGCAGAGAGCGGGCGAGCGCCTTCGGCCGTGCAGTGAATGATGGAGCTGCGCTTCTGGAAGTCATAAACCCCCAGCGGCGAGAAGAAGCGTGCGGAACCACTGGTGGGCAACACGTGATTCGGTCCTGCGCAGTAATCGCCCAGTGCCTCACAGCTATGAATGCCCATGAAAATCGCACCGGCGTCGGTAATCAGATTCGCCAGCGCTTCGGGTTCAGCGACCGCAAGCTCCAGGTGTTCGGGGGCGATCCCATTGCTCACCCTCGCGGCATCGGCCAGATCTTTCGTGAGGATGAGCGCCCCACGATTCTCCAGCGAAGCGCTGATAATTTCGGCACGAGGCATGGTCGGCAACAGCTTCTCTACTGCGGCTTCGACCGCATCCAGGTAAGAGACATCAGGGCATAGCAGCAAAGCCTGCGCGCTCTCATCATGCTCTGCCTGCGAGAACAGATCCATGGCCATCCACTCTGGCGGCGCTGTACCGTCCGCAATAACGAGAATCTCCGATGGGCCGGCGATCATATCGATAGCAACGCGGCCAAACACCTGGCGCTTTGCCTCCGCGACAAAACGATTCCCGGGCCCAACGATTTTGTCGACGCGCTCGAGCCCATCCAGACCGAAGGTCAACGCACCCACCGCCTGCGCGCCACCAATGGTCAGCACACGATCCACACCGGCAATAGCTGCCGCTGCAAGCACAAGAGGATTGCGGTAACCCTCGGGCGTTGGAGCCACCATGATCACGTCTTCGACACCGGCTACTCGCGCTGGAATGGCGTTCATCAATACCGATGATGGGTAGCTCGCCTTGCCGCCAGGTACGTAGACGCCAACGCGTTTAAGAGCACTAACGCGCTGACCCAGGCGATTGCCGTAGGCGTCGGTAAAATCCCAACCCTCTGCTTTTTGGCGCTCGTGAAAGCTGCGAATGCGATCAGCGGCCAGCGTGAGCGCATCCCGTTCATCGGTCGAGAGGCCAACGAGCGCAGCTTGCAGATCTTCCCCGGGAATCTCCAGATCGGTGAGCGTCGACGCGGCAAGCCGATCGAAGCGCTGCGTGTATTCAACGACCGCAGCTAGACCGCGCCGCTCCACATCTTTGAGGATTGCGGCAACGGTCTCGATGACCTCTCCTGATTCGTCCTCCATAGGAACTTCAAGGGCTGCAAGGGACTCGGCAAAATCAGGTGCCCGGCTATCTAGGCGGCGCATTATTTCAGCGGTCCTTCAGAGGTCCGGGCTTCTACCGCGCCACCAATGGCATCCACGAGGTGATTGATTACGCCGTGATGCGAGCGCAACGACGCCTTATTCACAATCAGTCTCGATGTGATTTGGGCAATCTCCTCGAGGGGCTCCATGCCGTTGGCTCGAAGCGTGTTACCGGTATCGACGATATCGACAATCATGTCTGCCAGGTCCATGGTGGGCGCGAGCTCCATGGCCCCATAGAGTTTGATCAGTTCGACCTGCACGCCCTTGCGGGCAAAGAAATCGCGCGCCACGTTGACGAACTTTGTCGCTACGCGCACGCGTCGATGGGGCCACGCGAAACCAACGGGGGCGGCCGTCATTAAACGACAGGGCGCGATACCCAGATCAAGTGGCTCGTAAACACCATGCCCACCTTCCTCTAGCAGCGTGTCTTTGCCAACAATGCCAAGATCAGCGGCGCCGTGACGTACATACACGGGTACATCGACACCGCGCATGACCACAAGCTGCACGTCCTCCCGCGTGGTCGGAAAAATAAGCTTGCGGCTCTCCGACATATCCTCAAGGGGCTCAATGCCGGCACTGGCTAGCAGTGGCAGGGTCTCGCGGAGGATGCGCCCCTTGTTAAGAGCAAGTGTGATTTTGTTCTGGCTCATGGCTCAGCTTTTCAGATCGTGTCTGCGTTGGTGCGCAAAGGGGTTCAGTCCGCCAGGCGGCGAATGTTAGCACCGAGAGCCTGTAGCTTTTCTTCGATACATTCGTAACCGCGATCGATGTGATAAATGCGATCGATCACCGTATCGCCGCCGGCCACGAGTCCTGCAATGACCAGGCTCGCAGAGGCGCGCAGATCCGTCGCCATCACCGGTGCGCCGGCGAGTAGTTCTTGTCCGACGATGATCGCGGTGTTGCCCTCGATGGTGATCCTGGCACCCATGCGATTCATCTCATGGGTCTGGATCAAGCGATTCTCAAACACCGTTTCTGTGACCGTAGCTGTGCCTTCAGCGATGGAGTTCAGCGCGGTGAACTGCGCCTGCATATCTGTGGGAAAACCAGGATACGGCGCAGTCTTAATGCTCACAGATTTCGGCCGTTCGCCGTGCATATCAAGGGCAATCCAATCGTCACCGTGGGTGACCTCAGCGCCCGCCTCTTCCAGCTTTTGCAGCACCACGTCGAGGTGCTCCGCGCGCGCGTCGCGAAGCTTGATGCGTCCACCGGTCGCCGCGGCAGCAACCAGATAGGTGCCCGCCTCGATACGGTCGGGCATGACGTCATAGTGACAGCCGTGGAGTCGTTCCACGCCATCAATGATGAGTCGATCGGAGCCATGCCCAGAAATCTTAGCGCCCATGGCAATGAGACAGTTGGCGAGATCCACAACTTCGGGCTCCCGGGCTGCGTTCTCAATCACCGTCTGCCCGTCGGCTAGAGCCGCCGCCATCATCAGGTTCTCCGTGCCGCCCACGGTCACGGTTTCCATCACGATGTGCGCGCCTTTGAGCCTGCCTTCGACGGAGGCATTGATATAGCCACCCTCCACAGAGATGTCTGCACCCATAGCCTCAAGGCCGCGAAGGTGTAAATCGACCGGGCGAGAGCCAATGGCACAGCCACCGGGGAAGGATACGTGGGCTTTCCCGAAGCGGGCCACCATAGGCCCGAGCACCAGAATCGACGCGCGCATGGTTTTCACCAGTTCATAGGGCGCCGAAAAATCGTTGATGGTGCTCGCATCCACCTCGATGCTCAGCTTCTCGTCGATGGTGAGGGACACTCCCATACACCCGAGCAGCTCGATCATGGTGGTGATGTCATGAAGGTGCGGCAGATTCCCGATGGTGACGGGTTCGTCCGCCAGCAGCGTCGCCGCAAGAATCGGCAGCGCAGCGTTCTTCGCGCCGGAGATCCTAAGTTCTCCGGCCAGCGCGGCACCACCATTTATAAGAAGCTTATCCATGGAAACGACGTCGCTAGCTCGCGGCGGCCCATTCCTCAGGTGTGAAGGTCTTGATGTTCACGGCGTGGATAGCACCGGACGCGATGGTTTCATTCAGAGCGCCGTACACCAGCTGTTGCTTTTTCACGGGGCGCAGACCCTCAAAGACCGGGCTCACCACGGTGATGTCGTAGTTGGCACCAGAGCCTTCAACCTGAATCTCGGCATCTTCGAAGGCTGCCCTGACCAGGGACTCAACGGTGTTTGCGTCCACTTAAATTCTCCTGCTGCTTTGAGCACCCCTGGTTGCTCAACCTACTTTACCGCGACACCAATAGCACGGCTCAAAACACGTTTGGCGTTAAGCCAAGACTCAGCTACTGACGCCTTCGGCTTCAGCACTCCAGCTGTCAATAACCTTATCCAGGTCACCATCGTAGCGGCGCGCTGCGGCCTCGAATTGGCTGCGATAAATCTGCCCGAGGTTGACGTTTTCCACGACCAGATTTCTGAGCTGCCAGTCGCCGCTGCGATTGCGCGCCATGGTGTAGATCACGACATAGGGCTGCGACTCATCGCTGTAGATGAGCTGCCGCAGCGTTGCCCGCTTGTCATCAGCACGGCTGTTGTTACCGGTGTCGAGCTCTACACGGGAACCGCCGAAGGCCAGCAGACCCTTGCTGTAGGTGCGCACCAGACCAACACGCATGGTTTCCGTAAAGCGCTCCAGCTGGCCGCGAAGCTTCTCACGCCCAGCCTCATCGAGGCTGCGATAGCGTGCACCCGTGGCGTACTCGCCCATCACGCCGCGGGCAAAGCCACGGAAATCGACGAACGGATCCAGCACTTCATGCACGGCGCTGTAGTAGCGCTCGGGATCTTCGTCCACGTAATCTCGGGCCTCATCAATCACCGCAAGGACCTTCTGAGTTGTGTCCTCGAGCATCGCTTCCGCCGACAGGGGAGCGCCGTCCTGCGCCTGCGCGACTGTCGCCGAAAACAGAAGCAAACCAACTGCGGTGAGCAGCGTAGAAAACCTATGCCGCATAGAGCTGCGAAGTTGCATGTTTTTAATCCTCAGTACTGTGCTGGTCTGATAATGGTTAGCGGGTATACTCGGCACCCTTTTTCACGCGTCTCGACCAGAATCGGGCGCGAAGTGTACACGTTTTCCCATCCTTCTCGTATGACATCAGCCTCTACTTATCGGTTCCAGACTCGCGCGCCGCAGCTTGCGCCGAGGCATCCGTTGCAAGCGGCACGGGCGCGGGCAGCCACTGGGTGTAACATCTGCTGAGATGCTGATACCTCTTACTACGGTCATCATCGGCTTTGCGATCCTCGTGTGGAGTGCCGATATCTTTGTCGCAGGCGCCGCCTCCATCGCTGAGAACGCCGGGCTCTCGCCCGTTCTCATTGGGCTGACCATTGTCTCCCTCGGCACCTCGGCGCCAGAAATCCTCGTTTCGGTCACTGCCGCTCTGGCAGACTCGGGAGGGCTGGCCATTGGTAATGCGGTGGGCTCCAATATCGCCAACATCGGACTGGTTCTCGGGCTCACCCTTCTCATCGCACCGCTGCAGGCCCACCCGGGTTGCATGAAGACGGAGATACCTACGCTGCTTGTTGTCACCGCGGGCACAGGTCTACTCCTTCTCGACGTGGAGCTTGAGCGCAGTGATGCGATTCTTATGATCACCGCGCTGGTGCTGATCCTGGCCCAGATGGTTCGGTCTCAAACCAAAGACCCCGACATGACCGAGCACGTTGAAGAGGAAGAGCTTCCTCACTTAAAACCGTTCAAGGCTTGGATCGCCTTTGCAATCGGTCTGGCATTACTCATTGGCAGCTCAAAACTCCTTGTTTGGGGCGCCAGTGAAATCGCCATGCAACTCGGCGTTGCCGAACTCGTCATCGGCCTCACCATCGTGGCAGTGGGCACCAGCCTTCCTGAACTCGCGGCGACCGTAGCCAGCGCCCTGCGTGGTCACTCAGAGATTGCCATGGGCAACATCGTGGGATCGAACCTGTTCAATCTCCTGGCAGTTATGGCGATGCCCGGTCTACTCGCGCCTGAGCAGCTCCCAGAAAACTTCCTCGCGCGCGACTATGGCGCTATGTGCGTTGCCACGCTGTTCCTGGCGGCGGCGGTCTACATGGGCCGAAGGAGCAAGAAAGCAGAACCCAAGCACTCTTACCTTGGCCGCGGTCTTGGAACGCTACTCTGCGTGGGCTATGGGCTGTACTATTACCTGTTATTTCAGACCCTTTAAGGCCTTATGAGCGACCTAGCCGGCTACCTTCACTCGGCACAGCGCACCATCCGCATGGAAGCCGATGCGGTGGCTGCGCTGGAAGCTCGCGTTGGGGAGGATTTCACCAGGGCCTGCACGATGATGCTCGATATTCAAGGCCGCGTTGTGGTTACGGGCATGGGCAAGTCGGGCCACATCGGCACTAAGATTGCTGCCACACTCGCCAGTACCGGAACACCGGCATTTTTCGTGCACCCCGGTGAAGCCAGCCATGGCGACATGGGCATGATCACCGCCAACGACTGCGTGATCGCCCTGTCGAACAGCGGCACCACACCGGAAGTTTTGACGCTGCTTCCCCTAATCGCTCGCCTGGGCATACCCTTGGTCAGCATGACCGGTGCTCCAGACTCGCCGCTGGCCCAGGCCTCGGCGGCCCATCTCTATACAGGAGTCGAAGTCGAAGCCTGTCCTCTCGATCTCGCGCCGACGTCCTCCACCACGACCGCTCTGGTGATGGGCGACGCCCTGGCGATCGCGCTGCTCGAAGCGCGGGGATTTACCGCTGAAGATTTCGCGTTCTCCCATCCGGGCGGGGCGCTCGGCCGCAAGCTGCTTCTTAAAGTCGATGATGTGATGCGCTCTGGCAGTGCCATTCCAAAAGTCAGCCCCGATACACTGCTCTCGGACGCGCTTCTCGAGGTGAGCGCAAAGGGCCTGGGTATGACGACGGTAATCGAGGCCGCGGCAGATGGTGAGAGTCTTCTCGGCGTGTTCACTGATGGTGACCTTCGCCGCGCGATCGACGAGCGCATCGACATCAATGGCGTTCAGATTCTCGACCACATGAGCCCAAACCCCAGCACCATTACCACGGGCACGCTGGCCGCCGAAGCGCTAAGGATCATGGAAGAGCGTCACATTAGCGCGCTGCTGGTGGTCGATGAGCGCGAGAACCTGGCCGGCGTGGTCAACCTATTGGGGCTTCTGGAGGCAGGAATCGCATGAATCGCACCGCTGCACTCGCCATCAAGCTACTGGTACTCGACGTTGACGGCGTGCTCACTGATGGCCGCATCGTCTACGGCAACGAAGGCGAAGAACTGAAGGCTTTCAACATCAAGGACGGCCTGGGAATCAAACTTTTACAGCGTGCGGGAGTCGAAGTAGCCATCATCACCGGTCGGACTTCAGACATCGTGAAGCGACGTGCAACAGAGCTTGGTATCGAGACTATCGTTCAGGGTCGAGAGGACAAGCTGATCGCTCTCACGGAACTCTGTGCCTTAAAGGGACTCACCCTTTCGGAATGTGCTTACATGGGCGATGACCTACCGGACCTCGCTGCCATAAAAGGCGCGGGCCTGGGGCTGACGGTCGCGGACGCCGCTACCGCCGTCATCAACGCCGCAGACTGGCGCTCGGGACTGAATGGCGGAGCCGGCGCCGTGCGCGAAGCCTGCAATGTTTTGCTGGAAGCCCGCGATCAGCTGCGCGAGCTAGAAGCCACCTTCGGGTAGACGCGGCTCGTGCGCAAACGCCTGTCCATCCCCCTGCTCCTCGCCGCCGCAATGCTCCTCTATGCGGTGCAGGGTCCGGGCCCCCAACTGATCACCGGGCCCGAACGGATTATCGACAACACGCCCTCGCCGGAGAGTTATGCGCGGAATGTGATGGTGAGAGAGTTCTCAGATGCCGGCGAACCGCTGGATCGCACACATGCGCGCGAGCTCCGGCGCTTCAAAGAAAGCGCCATCATTGAGATGGACGAACCCCAGCGCTTCGGCCATGAAGGTAACGAGAACTGGGTGGCGAGGGCGAATACCGGGCTGCTGCTGGAACGAACAGATATGCTGGAGCTGTCCGGTGACGTTTCGTTGACCTACGCCGCCGATGGCGCTGAGTTCGCAGGCGAGGCCATGAAAATCGACCTAGCCCGGCGTACCGCCAGAAGTACCACGACGGTTTCTGCCAATCAGGGGCAAAACCAGGTCCGCGGAAATATCTTCTTCGCGGATTTAAACCGGGAGGTCGCAACGTTGTCTGGAGGCGTGAGCTCCCGCTACGTTCCGGACGATGCATAGAACAGGTGCTTCAAGAGCCCTCGCGCTCTGTCTGTTAACGCTGGTCGCCGGTGAAATCGCGGCTTTGCCAGACGATCGTTTGCAAGCCATAGAGATCACAGCGGAGCGCGCAGTACGCGATGAAAAAGCAGGCTATACCGTGTACAGCGGCGACGTGATCCTCGAACAGGGCAGCCTCCATATCGAGGCCGACAAGCTGACGATCTTCCATGACGACGAGGATGCAGATCGCATCATCGCCGTAGGCGAGCCGGCGACTCTTCGCCAGCAACCAGAGGTCAATGAGGCTTTTGTCACCGCCAGCGCTGGGCGCATCGTGTATGAGAAATCTCAGGAGCGGGTGCTTCTGCGCAAAGACGCCACCATCGAGCAGGATGGCGCCGTCGTCAGCGGGGAATCCATCGACTACTTCATGGCCGAGCAGCGGATGCGCGCAGACGCCGGCCCCAGCGATGAATCCGCGAGGGTACAGGTGATCATTCCCGCCGCCGTCGTGGAAGCGCAAAGCGATGGCGATGGCGATGGCGATGGCGATGGCGATGGCGATGGCGATGGCGATGGAAATACAGCGAATGAGGTAACACCACCTCCACCCAGCGCTATCGACGATGGCAGCGCCGCAGATACAGCGCCCGAATCTGTGCAGCAACCACAGACATCATCAAGCACGAGCGGCAATGGCAACACTGACGGCTCGTAAGCTGGCCAAGGCCTACCGCGGCCGCTCCGTGGTCAAGGACGTCAGTCTTAGCGTTGAGAGCGCCCAGGTCGTCGGGCTCCTGGGTCCCAATGGCGCGGGCAAGACCACCTGTTTCTATATGATTGTTGGCATCGTGGCTGCCGACGCGGGGGATATTCAGATCGATGGCGAGAGCATCACCGCGCTCGCTATGCATCAACGCGCGCGTCGCGGTATTGGCTACCTGCCGCAGGAAGCCTCCATCTTCCGTCGCATGAGCGTGGGCGACAATATTCTTTCCATCCTCGAGACGCGCGCAGACCTGAATCGCAAGCAACGCCGTGAGCGCCGTGACGAACTGCTGGAAGAGTTTCACGTCAGCCACTTGCGTGACAGTCTCGGCCAGGCTCTCTCAGGGGGTGAACGCCGTCGCGTAGAAATAGCCCGGGCACTCGCGATGGAGCCGCAGTTTGTACTTCTCGATGAGCCTTTTGCCGGCGTTGACCCTATCTCCGTCGGCGACATCAAGAACATCATTCGCCACCTTCAAGACCGGGGCATTGGGGTACTGATCACGGACCACAACGTGCGGGAAACGCTGGATATCTGTGAAACTGCCTACATCGTAGGCGAAGGCCATATCATCGCCTCCGGGAGTCCAGCCGACGTGCTCGACAATGCCAAAGTGAGGAAGGTCTACCTCGGAGAGAACTTTCGGCTGTGACCTGCCGCACAGTCCAAAACATCCCCGCCTGTAAATCCTGCTAGCACAATGCAATAAGCGCGCCAAGACATTGCGTGCACCCCTCACCATCCCTAAACTCAGAAGGATAGGCAGTCGCCACCGGTGCGGATTACGCGCAACTCATGAAGCAGGGATTACACCTAAAACTTGGCCAGCAGCTGACGATGACACCTCAGCTGCAGCAGGCTATTCGTCTGCTTCAGCTAAGCACGTTGGACCTGCAGCAAGAGATCCAGCAGGCCCTTGATGAAAACCCGATGCTGGAGGTTGAGGAGGAGACCCCCGATACGCCTTCAAGTGCCGAGACAGATGAAGGTGCTCTGGCAACAGAAAGCATACTGGACAATCCTGAACGCAGCGCTAATGTGGATGAAGCCTCCGCTGAAGCAGACTACGAGCCGGCGATGCCCGACGATTTACCCGTCGATACCCAGTGGGAAGACATTCTGCCCTCGAGCGCCCCACCACCGGGCGAAGCATCCTCCGACGACTTCGATTTTGATGGCCGAAACCGCGCCAATGAGAGCCTCCATGACCATCTGATGTGGCAGCTCAATCTCACTCGCCTATCAGATACGGACCGCGTGATCGCCCTTGCCATTATCGACGCGACCGATAACAACGGCCGCCTGATGAGCAGCATCGAGGAGCTACTCGATCTTTTCCCGCCGGAGCTGGAAGTTGAGGTCGAAGAAGTCACTGCCGTTCTCCACGCACTGCAGCAGTTTGAACCGGTAGGCATCTTTGCAAGGGACTTACAGGAGTGCCTGCAGCTCCAGCTCAAGCAGCTGGATCCGGACATGGAATGGTTGGATCAGGCCCGTATTCTTATCAACAGACACATTAATCAGCTGAGCAATGGCGACTTCGCCCAGATCATGCGACGCATGAAGTTGTCTGAGGATGACCTCAAGAGTGTGCTGCGCGTAGTTCAGGCCCTGGACCCCTTCCCCGGCAAGCAGATCGGTGATGACGATACGGAGTACATCGTTCCCGATGTGTTCGTCGCTAAGAAAGAAGGCCGTTGGATCGTAAAGTTGAACCCAGACACCGCACCTCGCCTACGAATCAACAGCACCTATGCTGGCATGATCAAGCGGGCCGACAACAGCGCCGACAACAGCTACCTTCGGGACAATCTTCAGGAAGCCCGCTGGTTCTTAAAGAGCCTGCAGAGTCGCAACGAGACCATGATGAAAGTGGCCTCGGAGATCGTACGGCGCCAGCGCAACTTCCTGGAGTACGGGGAGGAAGCCATGAAGCCCCTGGTGCTGGCGGACATCGCGGAAGCGGTAGAGATGCATGAATCAACGATTTCGCGGGTTACTACGCGCAAGTACATGCACACGCCCAGAGGCATTTTCGAACTCAAGTATTTCTTCTCCAGCCACGTCGCCACCACCAGTGGCGGCGCCTGCTCTTCGACGGCGATTCGCGCCCTGATCAAGAAGCTGGTGGCTGCAGAGAATCCGCGCAAACCCCTGTCTGACAGCAAGCTCGCACAGTTGCTTGAGGATCAGGGCATTCAGGTCGCGCGCCGGACGATTGCAAAGTACCGGGATAGCCTGATGATTCCTCCTTCCAATGAGCGCAAGCGCCTTGTGTAGGAGACACTGATCGAGCAACAACCATAAAAAATCGCTGTCATAAAAGTTACGCAGTAGTGCGTTAAGGAGAGCTCTATGCAAATTACGATCAGCGGACACCACGTAGAGGTATCAGCACCCCTGCGGGAGTACGTCGAAGCGAAGTTTGAGCGACTGCAGCGACATTACAGTCAGATCACCCAGGTCGAAGCGACCCTCGTGGTAGAAAAAATGGTGCAGAAGGCAGAGGCCACCGTGCACATCGCCGGTAAGGACATCTTTGCTGCGGCAGAGTCAGAGGACATGTATGCCGCGATCGATGCCCTGGCGGACAAGTTGGATCGCCAGCTCATCAAACACAAGGAAAAACACCGCGCCCATTAAGCGCATGCACACCGAGGCAAAAACAGCAGGTCATGCACAGCATATCCGCTCTACTTTCTCCCGAGCGCAGCCTTTGCCGCGTGGAGGGGGGCAGCAAGAAACGCATCTTCGAGATGATTGCCGATGTTATTGGCAAGGACATCGAAGCGTTTCACCCGACCGCGCTGGTGTCGGGCATGCTTGCGCGGGAGAAACTCGGCAGTACGGCTCTTGGGGGCGGCATCGCCATCCCCCACTGCCGCATGGAAGACTGTGAGAAGCCCTGCGGCGTCATCGTTACTCTCGATGAACCCACAGACTTCGATGCCCCCGATGACGACTATGTCGATCTGCTGTTTGCTCTGGTGGTGCCCGCCGAGGCGACACAGGATCACCTGAATCTCCTTGCAGATTTAGCGCGCTTGTTCAGCCAAGAGGCCTTTTGCGACGCACTGCGAGCATGCACGAGCGGCGATGAACTCTATATCACCGCCCTTGAGCGCTCGAACGAGGATCTCTGATGGACCTGGTGATCATCAGCGGTCGCTCCGGCTCGGGTAAGAGCACCGCCCTTCGGCAGCTCGAGGACGAAGGTTACTTCGCGATCGATAACCTGCCCGCATCACTCCTTCCCGCGCTTGTTCGGGACACGGGCCCTGGCCTGCCGCCGAATTTCCGCGGCATTGCCGTGTGCATCGATGCTAGAAATGCATGGCGCGATCTCGAAGAGCTACCCGCTACGCTTCGTGGCCTTCCCGAGAACGTGCACTGCCGAGTTTTGTACCTAGATGCCGATGACAGCACGCTGATCAAGCGGTTCAGCGAAACGCGCCGGCGCCATCCACTCTCTACAGAATCCCTGTCTCTGGCTGAGGCCATTGAGCGCGAGGGCAAGCTTCTCGAGTCCCTGGCGGCCGCTGCTACGCTGAGCCTTGATACGCGGACCATGACCATTTATGAACTTCGCGATGCCATACGCCAGCGTCTGGTCGGCTCTGACGCAGAGGAGATGTCAATCCTCGTGCAGTCTTTTGGTTTCAAGCGCGGCGTTCCCAATGATGCAGATCTGATTTTCGATCTGCGCCTGCTACCCAACCCCCACTGGCAACCGGAATTGCGCGGCAAAACTGGGGATGAGCCCGAAGTCGCTGCCTACCTCGAGAGCCACGACATCACCAACGATCTGTTCAACGATATTTCGGGTTTCGTCAAACGCTGGATTCCGGCCTACCAAGAGAGCAGCCGCAGTTATTTAACTGTCGCTGTGGGGTGCACCGGGGGGCAGCATCGCTCTGTGTACATGGCGAAGCGGCTGTATGAGCACCTAAAAGCGCAACGCAACGTCGTGCAGCTGCGTCATCGAGAGCTTCAGTAATAGCGAATGGTTTCCGGCGAACTCCACATCATTAACAAACTGGGCCTGCACGCCCGTGCGGCCTCGAAGTTCGTCACCTGCGCGAGCCGCTTCTCCAGCACCATTCGGGTGAGCAAGGACGGGCAGCCGGCAGACGGTAAGAGCATTATGTCCGTCATGATGCTCGCCGCGGGGAAAGGCAGCGTTCTGGATGTGGAAATCGAGGGCGATGATGAGCAGGCTGCCTTCGAGGCGCTTGAGGAACTGGTTGGGGATTACTTCGGCGAAGGTCAGTAATGGGCCACGAGAAATCGCGCACTGGGGGGCAAGGCCCTGCAAGAAGAAACCCAAGATTGCGCGCCCCCTGGGCCGCCGCCGCAGTGACGGAGTCGCCCATCGAGTGACGTTATGGTGAGATTCGAGTGAGCGCCCTTAAGGACCAGCACCACCGTACGCGCGATTCCCTATCGCGTGCTCTCGAAGAGGGTACGCTGCGGGATGTGCGTCGCTTTCTGCGCTCCATGGAGCCCGGCGAGGTGGCTCATGTGCTGGAGACTACGCCGCCGCGCTACCGACATGTGCTTTGGCAGCTCATTGACCGGTCAGAGGAAGCCGAGGTTCTTAACGACCTGAACGACGAGCTGCGCCTGGACTTTCTGCAGGCGATGGATCCCGATCAGATCGCCCAGATGACCGGGGATCTCGACGACGACGATGTCGCCGATATTCTTCAGTCCCTACCGGAAACGTTCACACAGCGGGTCCTCGAACTCATGGACCAGCAGGACCGGGATCGCCTGGCCCAGGTGATGGTCTACGCCGAGGACACCGCCGGTGGCCTCATGAACACCGACGCGATCACCATCCGCGCGGATGTGACCCTGGATGTAGTACTGCGCTATCTACGCCGTCACGAAGAAATCCCGGAGATGACAGATACGCTCATCGTTGTGAGCCGCAGGGATCAATACGTTGGGCTGCTGCCGGTGCGAACGCTTCTCGTGTCAGACCCCAGCTGTAGCGTCCGGGAACTGATGATTACAAGACGCAACCCTATTCCCACAGATCTTCCGGATGACGAAGTCGCCCGGCTCTTCGAGCGCAACGACTGGGTTTCTGCGCCCGTCGTCGACGAGTCCGGTCGACTCGTAGGACGAATCACCATCGATGACGTGGTTGACGTGATCCGCGAAGACGCAGATCACAGCCTCATGTCCATGGCCGGTCTTGATGAGGACGACGACACTTTTGCACCGGCTTTCAAAACCATGCGTCGGCGCGCCGTCTGGCTGGGCGTCAACCTGTTAACCGCCTTTATCGCTGCATCGGTGATCAATCTCTTCCAAGACACCATCGAAAAAGTTGTCGCCCTTGCTGTGCTGATGCCTATCGTCGCTTCCATGGGCGGCATTGCGGGCACCCAGACTCTCACGGTGCTTGTACGGGCCCTTGCCATGGGTCAGGTGAACTCAGGCAACGCCGCATGGCTGGTCAGCCGGGAACTGATGGTGGGCGCACTCAACGGCGTACTGTGGGCCGTGGTGGTGGCCGTTGCCGCGGCCCTATGGTTCGGAGACGGCACCTTGGGGCTCATCATCGCTGCCGCGATCATCATCAATCTGGTCACTGCAGGCTTTACGGCTGCCGTACTGCCCATAGTCCTGGAACGCATGAAGATCGATCCGGCACTCGCGGGTGGCGTTGTGCTGACCACCGTCACGGATGTGGTGGGCTTCCTTTCTTTCCTTGGCCTTGCAACGGTGTTCTATGGCTGAGCCAAACAAACCCGGTGAGATGGCCGAAGACCTCGCGCCCAGCAAGACGGCCCTGAAGCGTGAGATGACCGCGCGCCAGGAGCTCGGCGAAGCCCTGTGCAAGTTGAGCGCGAAAGAGCTCGAAAAAATCCCCATCGAGAGTGAGGACCTTTTGGAGGCCATACGAGAGAGTCACCGGATTTCTCATCACAGCGGCCTTCGGCGCCATCGCCAATACATCGGCAAACTGATGCGCCGTATTGATCCACAGCCCATTCAGGAGGCCATGGACCGCCTCTATCAGGAGCGCAGGGCGGGGGCGAAAGCCTTTCAGGAGTTAGAGCAGCTCCGCGACACCCTGATTCGCGATGGCGATAAAGCCCTGGCGCCGGTGATCGATCGATTCCCCCAGGCCGATCGCCAGCACCTGCGGCAGCTTGTCCGCGAAGCGCAGCGAGAGAAAAAAGCGGACAAGCCGCCCACGGCTAGTCGTCGCCTGTTCCGCTATCTTCGGGAGCTTGAGCCGTCGGAGTGAGCTGGTCGTCGAAGAGTCTCCTGAACTCAACCTCAGGATCTTCAATGGCGCCGCTAACCCCGTAAACCGCGGAAGACATGCGGTTTACCTGCTTTTCAAACACCTTACTGACGACGAAAACGCCAGCGGCAACGGGTAAACCCGCGGCAAGAGCCGCCACCCAGGGCAAATTATTGGCCACCGGCAGGGTGACGACCAGCTCTCCATCGATGCTGCCTTCGTCGAGATTGCTGAGCCCGTTAAACGCAAAAGCACTGGCGGCGCCATCGATCTGTAGCCGCGTTACTTCCAGCATACCGCGATGTAGATGCAGTTCCGTTTCCGCAGTCAGGAACGGAATACCCGCCTCGAACATATGTGTGAGGCTCAGCCCGCGGAGTATCTCCGCGAGGTTCAGAAAGCTGATGAGCGCGAGGGCACCGGGGCGCGACTCAAAGAGTCGGCCGTTACTCGCTGTAAGGGCCAAGGACCCTTCAGACTTCGCCATCGCGTAGTCCGTGGGATCGCCGGGCCATGCGATGCGAAGGGATGCTCCGCCGTCTTCGGACTCGATGGTCGGCGCGTAACCGGCGGCCGAGAGCACATTCCCAAAATCAGCGAAGGACACGTCCAGCTCGAGCTCCGTCAGAGCTTCGCCCGAGCCCGCATCACTCCAGCGCAGTAGTCCGCCAGTCGGATCGGACAAATTCAGTCCGTAGGCGTTTCCGGCAATGCCGGAGGCGTACAGTGCACCGTCAGGATGACTCATATCGAGATCAAAGCCGAGGTTGCCTATGAGCGTCTCGCCGCTGCGAATCTCAAGAACATCCACCCGCATGGATGGTAGCCAGGTCCGCAGATCCGTCACTATGATGGGCTCTCCACTCTCATCACCAAGGCGATCGAGCGCGAGATACTCAATCAGCAGCTGCAGTTCTTCGTTTTCACGCGTCAGACTGCCCTGCAAAAGAGAAGACTCCAGCGCGCCCTGCCAGAGCTCTTCTTCCCCCCAAAGATCAACGCGAGCTTCACCCAGTGAACGATCGCCGACACGCAGCTCTCCTACCGAAAGGGAGTCGATGCGATAGCTGAAGGCTGGCTGCGTTGCCGCTGACTCGGCAGGTCGAACGCCCCCAACATCTGGCGTGATATCGGCATCTGCCGAGGTCACTTCTGACGCGGGGCCGCCCGCAACTTGAAGAGAGGGGTCTGCTACGGCAGCGTCGACGGGAGATTCCGACAGGTACCGATCATAGAATGCATCCCATGCACTGTAGTCGAGGTGCGATACGGTTCCGCTGAGGCAATATCGTTGATCACAGGCTGCGCCATCGGGAGAGCCACCGCCGACGGCCGCAACCAGCTGCGACATCTCGTTGCCGTCAAAGTCGAGGGTAAAACGCAGTCGCTCCCCCAGGCTCATGGATAGCAGGGGATCTTCCCCAAGGGGTACATCCAGCCGTAGGGTCAGTGCTTGCGTGGCATCCTTGCCAAAGGGACGGGGCGCGTCGAAGGCGATGCCCTCGAGGGCAGACTCGAGGCTGAAGTGCGCGCCCGCGTCGGTCACTGTCAGAGTGCCGGCGACTTCAGTATTCCCCGTAGCGAAGTCCAGTAGTGATAGATCGAGCCACTGAGCAATGCCCGCAGCGTCGACATCGCCGGTAATGTCGATGGTGGCAATGCCCCGCGCATTGGGTCCATCGCGCTCTGCTGTCTGGAGAGCATCAAGCCCTCCGTGATCAACCGAGTCTGCCTCCCCTATGGACTCGACACCACCGTCGTCTTTGATCATCGCCCCAGAGTCAGCGTCAATCGGATCGCGCTCGGTGATCGCAAGCACTCCGCCGAGGGCATTCGCCGTAATCGCTGATCCGACAAACCCCCGATGGGAGTGGTAGCGCAAGGCGCCTTTGACTTCGTCCAGAGGCAAGTCGACCTGAGAAACGTGCACAGAAACGTTGTCGAGACTTAGATCCAGATCGACCAAAGGGGGGCGCTTAGATTGATCGATGTCCAGGGAAAGACTTAAGGAGCCTGCTACATCCCCGGTCAGGTCCCAACTCGCGAAAACCTCGTTGGTCACCTCACGTAGCGGCGTCTCGGCGAGCAAGTACCCAGCTGTTTCGCCATCAGCGGCAACATCACCGGCAACGCGCAAGTTCACGCCGCCCGAGATCGGGAGCACGGAAACCATGACGTCCGACAGCTGCGCACCAACGCTGGTCCCTCGATCGGACCGCGCCCAGACGCGATTGTCATCAAGCCAGACCTGTGCAGAAAGATCCTCCAGTTCCGGCCATGCAGGATCGTACTTGAGCGTCGCGTCCTGGGTATCAAGGAATAGCTGCACCGTCACGTGCGGGAAGTTCTTTGGCTTCACGCTGCCGCGCCAGATAAAACCAGCCTTGCTGATTTCCCCGGCCTGCATGCTGCGGTCCAGCCAGCTCAGTAGCGTCTGGGGGAGCCGGTAGGGAAGGTACTTCTCCCGATACTCTACACCGCTGTCCTGCAGGCCGATCAGCAGCTCGAGCTCAACCGCCGTAACGCGCTGCTCAAAGGGGATATCGATGGCGAGAAGTCCACGGGTGTTGCCTTCGACCCCGGCCAGTTCCAGGAGGTCGCTGCCAAGCTGCAGACCCTCCTTATCCCAGAAAAAATGCAGTGAACCCAGAGCATCGTCATAGGTCATGGGCTCCGTGTAGACGGAGGGGTAATGCATGCTGAATTCGCTGGAATCAAGTTGCAGCTCTCCGCCGCCGGGGGCAAGCTCCAAATAGCCGGTCACACCTGTCAGGGCCGGTGCGTTTCTCCAACTACTGAAGCCGACCCCCTCGATTGCCGCCCGCAATGCCCAAGACTCGGCGGGGGCCGAAAGATCGTCCAGACGCAGCTCGATAGAGGGAAGATCGCCGACCGGCGCCAGCGTGGGTAATACCTCCCGAAGCCCCTCGGGTAGACCCGGTGCGCTGGCAAAAATCGTTGGCAAAGCATCCAGGCTCAGGTCCGTAGCGCGCACCCGCACCGACTGTCCCCACCAGTCAAACTGCGCGCGATCCAGATCCAGCACCTGTCCTTCACGCTCAGCATGAAAGTCCTCGGTCAGCAGGCTCCAGTGCCTGGCCCGCTGATCCAGTGCCGCGTCAAAGGTCAGGGCATCGAGGGGAAGCTGCCAGGCGCCCGTGCGCTCCTCGACCTGCACGGAGCGGCTGTCAAAATGCAGGCTGGCTGTAGAATCGCCCTCCTCCCGCTTGAGCCAGAATTGCACAGAGGCCTGACCGGCCAGGGTGAAAGGCCAGTCCAGCGATTCCCATAGGCTCGCCAGGGAGCCCAGATCGGAGCTCTCGGCGTCCACAAAGATGTCACCGGACCACGACAGCGGCTTGAGGGGGTTACCCACGCCATCTGCATTCACCGCCAGAGCGAGACCCTCGGCCACGGCGGTTCCCTGCACGACCCGCGAGTTGCCTTGACGCTCGAAGGACAGATTCAATGTGACCGCCGTATTGGCACCGGAAGGCGTTCTGAGACGAAGTACATTGTCGGTGAGGGTAATGCGCTCAACGTTAGGCAAAAAATTCTCAAGCCAGTCCGTGAATGCTCCGCCGCCGCTAGCAAAACCGATGATTTCGATCGTACCGTCGTCATTCAGACGGGCATCCAGTTCCAGCCCGCTGACTTCGAGGCGCGACAGCTGTAGCGAGCGTGAAGATAGACTGCCTGGAATATCAATGCGCATGCGGCCGCTGCGCAGGGCGATGGGCGGCACATCGCCCTCGGGTTGTTCAATGCGCAGGGCGCTGAGCGCAAGCTCAGGGCTGAACGCCTGCCATCCGCCGGAGAGGTGCTCGGCGCTGACGCTGAAGGGAAGCCGGGCGTTCAGCTGTGCAAGAATAGGGTCGCGCAATGCGGGAAGCTGCGCCATAGAGTAGCGACCTACGGCAACATAGACCGCCAGCAATACCACCGAACCCACGAGCAGGCGCCAGGCCCAGGGCGCCAGGGCGTGAAGCCCCCGCGCCGGGAGCGACTCCTCGAAGCTGTGCTGGTCAGTGCTCAACGCACTCCCTCACAACGCGTAATGATGTCGTATCAAAGCAACACAATGTCGAACTGCTCCTGCCCGTAATCGGACTCGGCTCGAAAACTGATGGTGCGGCCAATGAAGGACTCCAGTTCAGCAACCTGTGCAGACTCTTCGTCCAGCAAGCGGTCCACCACCGTCGGCGACGCGATCACCATAAGATCGCCCGTCTCATATGCCCGGGCCTCACGGAGAATCTCCCGCAGCACCTCATAGCACACGGTCTCGGCGGATTTCACGACACCGCGACCACTACAAATTGGACACTCCTCACAGAGCATCCGTTCCAGACTTTCGCGAGTCCGTTTTCGGGTCATCTCCACAAGCCCGAGCTCAGAAACGCCGGTGATCTTGTTACGAGCCGGGTCCCGCGCCATGGCCTTTTCCAACGCGCGATGAACTTGCCGGCGGTGTTCCGGGTCCTGCATGTCGATAAAGTCCACGATGACGATGCCACCCAAATTCCGAAGCCGCAGCTGCCGGGCCAGCACGGTCGCCGCCTCGAGGTTCGTCTTGAAAAGCGTTTCCTCCTGACTGCGACGACCCAGGTAAGAGCCCGTATTCACGTCGATGGTGGTCATCGCCTCGGTCTGATCGATAACAAGGTGACCGCCGCTCTTGAGCGGTACCTCGCGACCCAAGGCTCGCTGGATATCCTCTTCTACGCCATGGAGGTCGAAAAGCGGTCGCTCACCGTCGTAGTGCGCCACGATGTCGGCAACCTCGGGCATGTATTTCAGACAGAAATCCCGCAGAGCAACATAGTTATCGTGACTGTCGATGAGGATGCGCTCGACGCCGGGACGGGCAAGATCTCGCACCGTGCGCAACTGAAGGGGCAGATCCTCATAGAGGAGCTGCGAAGCGCGTGATTCTTCGCCGCGACGCTGCACCACCGCCCACAAACGTCCGAGATACTGCAGATCCGCGGTGATCTCTTCCTCGCCAGCGCCCTCCGCGGCCGTTCGCAAGATGTAGCCGCCGCCACTGCGACCTTCCGTTGCGAGAGACGCAGACAACACATCCTGCAGGCGCTGTCGTTCATCCGTATCGTCAATCTGCTGGGAAACGCCCACATGATCGCCGCCGGGCATATACACGAGGTACCGGGTGGAAACAGAGAGCTGCGTGGTCAGTCGGGCACCCTTTTTGCCGAGCGGGTCCTTTACCACCTGCACCTTGATCAACTGGCCATCGTGCAGATGTTCGCCAATACGCGACTGCGCGGCGGCGTTGGTCCCGATGATGTCAGCCAGGTGAATAAAGCCGCTGCGCTCGAGACCGATATCCACGAATGCCGCCTGCATGCCAGGCATGACGCGAGCGACTTTGCCCGTGTAAACATTGCCGACAATGCCCCTCGTCGCCTGGCGTTCCACGTGAATATCCTGGGCGGCGCCGTTTTCCACCACGGCGACCCGCGCCTCCATAGGCGTCACGTTTACCAGGATCTCGGACTTCATGGCGACCACGGGCTGACTCCCAGGGGCATGCCTCTCGCCGCCAGTAGTTCGCGGGTCTCTGCCTGAGGCAGGCCAATAACGTTGCTCACGCTGCCCTGAACCCGCCGAACGAAAGAACCCGCGATTCCCTGGATGCCGTAGGCACCCGCCTTATCCCAGGGCTCATCAGATTCCAGATACTGGTTGATCATGGTGTCGCTGAGCTCGACAAACGTCACCACCGTCTCCACGGAAACCGAGCCCTGCCCCGCTTCATCGAGCACCGCGACGGCCGTACACACGCTGTGGTCCCGGGCACTTAGGGCATGCAGCATTTCTCGCGCGTGATCGGCGCACTCGGGCTTGCCGAGGCTTCGATCATCAAGGATCACCGTCGTGTCTGCGGTCAGCAGAATCTCGCCCTCGCCTCTCGACAAGGCCTCGGCTTTCTCCCGAGCCATACGCTGCACATAGGAGCGCGGATCCTCGCCATCACCGGGCGTCTCATCAATGTCAGCGGCACGGACCTCGAAGCTGGCACCCAACTGCTTGAGTAGCTCAGAACGACGGGGACTGGCCGAACCCAGAATCAGATGTGGGAGCATCATGTCACCCCATAGACACGGCGCACGCCGCGAAGGAATGGCATGAGCAACGGCCAGAG
Source organism: Pseudomonadota bacterium (assembly GCA_038750875.1). GTDB lineage: Bacteria > Pseudomonadota > Gammaproteobacteria > Pseudomonadales > Halieaceae > Congregibacter. The sequence continues at coordinate 51,536 of JBCDGU010000016.1, forward strand.
AAGCGCGGACGTAATCGCCGGGAAAAGAAACGCAAAACCCGGAACCGCGAGCCCCTGGAGACCCAGGAGCCACTGAAGAATCAGTTGATGGATCCCGGCAAGAACAAATATAACCGTCGCCTGCTGCGCAGACGTAAACATGCGAAGACGCTGGTACATGAGCTTCGCCAAGGTCACCACGATCCCCATGGCAAGCATGTGCTGTCCAAGGGTCCCGCCCTCCAGCACATCCATGAGCAGCCCGAGGGTGAGCGCGGTGAACAGACCGATGCGATGGGGCAGTGCGATGGCCCAGTAGATGATGACCAGGAGCATCCACTCAGGCCGCCACCAGGCAACGGCGCGATCGAGGGGCACCACCGCAAGAATCGCCGCGACGAGCAGCGTTAGGAGGATGACCCAATAGCCACTGCCGCTCTCACTCACTGCCCGCATCCGTCGAGGCTGCGACCGTTGCGGCGGCGGGTGGCTCATCGGCCTGTCCGCCACTGAAGACCAGTAGCGCATGGCGGACGCGATCAAGCTCCGCCGTCGGCGTTGCGGCAATGCGCGCGAACGCTTCGCCGGGGTTTCGCTCCACCGCTGATACCACCGCCACCGGGTACCCAATGGGGAAGCGCCCACCAAGCCCCGAGGTCACCAAGAGATCACCGGGCTGAATATCCGTTGTCGCCGCAACGTGATGGATGGTCAAGCGATCAAGCGCACCGGCGCCCTCCGCCACAGCGCGCACGCCGTTTCGGTTGATCTGAACCGGTACCGAATGTGTTGGATCGGTAATGAGTAAAACGCGGGATGTGGTTGAGGAGACTTCCACCACCTGCCCCATCAGCCCTCGGGCGTCGATGAGCGCCTGCCCGAGATAGACCTCGGCCTCATTGCCTTTATCGAGGAGTAACTGATGGCGCGCCGGATCCGGTGAAACACCGATGACTTCACCGACAAGCACATCGTCTCGGAGTAATGTCGTGGAATTCAGCAGGGCCCGCAATCGCGCATTGTCTGCCTGAAGAGACGCCAGTTGCTGGGAGCGCCCCTGCAGCACCAGGTTCTCGCGACGGAGACGGTCATTATCGTCGAGGAGCTGGCTGCGGGAGCGAATCGTGCGGTCTTGCCAGTCGCCGATAGCACCGGGAATGCTCGCAATCGTATAGACGGGAGTGAGGAGCGTATCAATGGCAGAACGGACAGTACTCAGTCCTGTCCAGCGCAGGTCCGCCACGATAAGCGTGACGCACAACAACAGCCCAAGGGTCAGCTTAACGCCGAGTCGGGACTCCTTGATAAAGAGGGGTTTGATAGCAGCACCCACGGCGGGCACTGCATGGTTTGCCCGCGATTATTCTGTTGAGAGCAAGTCTATCGTATGCCGATCCATGCGTTCCATGGCCATACCACCACCGCGAGCAACGCACGTGAGGGGATCTTCGGCAACAACGACGGGCAGACCCGTCTCCGCAGCGATCAGACGATCGAGATCACGGAGAAGCGCGCCGCCGCCCGTCAGGACAATACCGCTCTCGGCGATGTCCGCCGCCAGTTCCGGCGGTGACTGCTCAAGGGCAGATTTCACGGAGGTAACGATAGATGACAAAGGGTCCTGGAGAGACTCGAGGATTTCGTCGCTGTTCAACGTGAAGGAGCGAGGCACACCCTCGGCGAGGTTGCGACCACGAACATCGATCTCGCGCAATTCGCTGCCAGCAAACGCGCAGCCAATCTCCTGCTTGATCTTTTCTGCGGTGGAATCACCGATGAGCGTACCGTAGCGGCGACGCACGTAAGAAACGATGGCTTCGTCAAAACGGTCACCACCCAGCCGGACGCTGTCGGAGTAAACGACGCCGTTCAGAGAAATGATGGCGATTTCCGTGGTACCACCGCCCACATCCACCACCATGCAGCCTGCCGCTTCTTCCACTTCCAAGCCTGCGCCGATAGCTGCCGCCATGGGCTCTTCGATGAGACGCACCTCACGAGCACCCGCGGACAGCGCAGACTCACGAATCGCCCTGCGCTCCACCTGCGTGGACTTGCAGGGCACACACACGAGCACGCGAGGGCTCGGGCGGATAAAGCGGGTTTCGTGCACTTTAGCGATAAAGTGCTGAAGCATTTTTTCCGTGACCTGAAAGTCAGCGATGACACCGTCCTTCAGAGGTCGTATCGCGGTAATGTTGCCGGGAGTCCTGCCCAACATACGTTTTGCTTCCGTGCCGACGGCCTCGATCGTTTTCTGACCGTTATGGACTCGAATGGCGACCACCGAGGGCTCATCCAACACAATCCCCTGTCCACGCACATAGATCAGAGTATTGGCCGTTCCCAGGTCGATCGAGAGATCGTTGGAGAACATGCCACGGAGTTTTTTCAGCATGAAAGGGCGTTACCTAAAAGAAATTCTGGGAGGGACGGCGTAAGACATCTTTTTTTCTCAGTTTTCAGCGTCTTTTACGGCGTTTCAATGCGTCGCAAGGTTATCAATGGAAGGGGTGTTGAGCAAGAAACAAATGATGTAAGGTGCGGCGCTCCCTGGCTTTACCCTCCTTTTGGCCCATGGCGATTACACCCGAAACAGTTCGCGATATCGCGCAGCTTGCCCGACTCCGTGTTGAGGACTCTGAACTGGCGGACACGACCGACGCGTTCAACAGCATTCTTGATCTTTTCGAGGCGCTTCAAGGCGCCCCGACCGAGGGTGTTAAGCCAATGGCCAATCCCCTGGATGCCACGCAAACGCTGCGCACTGATCGGGTCACAGAGTCCAATCAACGCGAAGCCCTTCAGTCTGTGGCGCCGGTGGTCGAGGACGGCCTCTATCTCGTGCCGCGCGTCGTGGAATAGCGGAATAGCGGTAATAGTGGAATAGCGGGATAGGTGAACGTAGCCATGACGGACTCATCGGGAGACTTTAGAACGCTGGCTGAGCTTTCTAGCGCCCTTCGCGAGGGTGAGACTACCAGCTCAGCGCTCACGGTCGAAGCACTCGATCGTATCGAAACCGCGAATACCTCCCTGAACGCCTTTATTACCGTCGATCGGGACGGCGCGCTTCAAGCTGCGGAGTTTGCCGACGCTCGTCGCCAAAATGGCGAGGCGGGTCTTTTGACCGGCGTCCCTATCGCCCACAAAGACATCTTTTGCACCGAGGGCCTCAAGACCAGCTGCGGGTCGCGCATGCTCGACAACTTTGCTCCGCCCTACAGCGCGACGGTTGTGGAGAAATGCCAAAGCGCGGGCCTCATCTCGGTCGGTAAAACCAACATGGATGAGTTCGCCATGGGCTCCTCCAACGAGAACAGCTACTTTGGACCCTGCCGCAATCCCTGGGATGGCGAACGGGTACCCGGCGGCTCCTCCGGTGGCTCAGCGGCCGCCGTGGCCGCGGGTCTGGTGAGTGCGACAACGGGCACCGATACGGGCGGCTCCATCCGCCAGCCCGCAGCGTTTTGCGGCATCACCGGACTCAAGCCCACCTACGGGCGCGTTTCGCGTCTGGGTATGGTGGCTTACGCCTCAAGTCTGGATCAGGGTGGTCCTATTGCGCGTACGGCTGAAGACTGCGCCCTGCTCTTGGAGGTGATGGCAGGCCACGACGCGCGCGACTCCACCAGCGCGGATCGCCCCGTTGAAACGTACTCCAGCGAACTGACCCGTGACCTGTCGGGTCTGCGAATCGGCGTACCGGGGGAGTTTTTTAGCGATGGGCTCAACGATGGTGTTCGCGACACGGTCCGCGCTGCCCTGTCGCAGTACGAGTCGATGGGTGCGACGCTGGTCGAAGTTTCCCTTCCCCGCACGGCGCTATCCATACCCGCTTACTACGTGATTGCTCCGGCTGAGGCTTCTACAAACCTCTCACGCTACGACGGCGTCCGTTACGGACATCGCTGCGACAACCCGTCCAATCTGGAAGATCTCTACACGCGGAGCCGCGAAGAGGGCTTTGGCGCCGAAGTGCAGCGGCGCATCCTGGTCGGTACCTACGCTCTTTCCTCCGGCTATTACGATGCGTACTACAAGCGCGCGCAGCAGGTCCGTCGCCTTATTTCAGACGATTACGCGAGCGTGTTTGCGAACGTTGATGTGATCGCCGGCCCAACCACGCCGGGCGTTGCCTTCCGTATCGGTGAAAAAACAAACGACCCGACCGCCATGTACCTCGAGGACATTTACACCCTGTCCGTGAATCTCGCAGGACTGCCTGGCATCAGCCACCCGGCAGGCTTCCACGAGGGCATGCCCGTGGGCTTGCAGCTCATTGGACCGCATTTCGAAGAAGGGAAGCTGCTGGCAATAGCGCACCAATATCAGCAACAAACGGATTGGCATCGCGCGACTCCAGCATCGGGGGCGACCTCATGAGTTGGGAAATGGTCATCGGGCTTGAGGTGCATCTGCAACTCGCCACCGACTCAAAGATCTTTTCGGGCAGCGCCACGACCTTCGGCGCGCCACCGAACACGCAGGCCAACGCCGTCGACCTCGCCATGCCCGGCATGCTGCCCGTGCTCAACGAACAGGCGGTTCGATACGGGGTGATGTTTGGACTGGCCGTGGATGCCGAGATTGGCATGCGTTCCTTGTTTGATCGCAAGAACTACTTCTATCCCGACCTCCCGAAGGGCTATCAGATCAGCCAGTTTTCGGACCCCATCGTCGGGCAAGGCCGCTTTGCATTCACGCTGCCCGATGGAGAGCCGCGGGAAATAGGAATCACGCGCGCCCACCTCGAAGAGGATGCGGGCAAGTCGCTCCATGAAGACTTTCATGGGATGACGGGCATCGACCTCAATCGGGCGGGCACGCCGCTTTTGGAAATCGTGACAGAGCCCGATTTTCGGAGTGCCGCAGAAGCCGTGGCCTTTTTGAAGGCGCTCCATAGCCTGGTGACCTACCTCGGCATTTCCGACGGCAACATGGCCCAGGGATCCATGCGCTGCGACATCAACTTGTCGCTACGCCCCGCGGGTGCCGACACGTTGGGCACGCGCACTGAGATCAAGAACGTTAACTCCTTCCGCTTCGTAGAGAAGGCGATTCAGCAGGAGCGTACGCGGCAGGAAGATCTATTGGACGACGGAAAGGCGGTCGTTCAGGAAACCCGCTTATACGATGCTGACCGCGACGAAACCCGCTCCATGCGAAGCAAGGAAGTCGCGAACGACTATCGCTATTTTCCAGAGCCCGACCTTCTGCCCGTAGTCGTTAGCGAAGAGGACGTCGCGGAGATTCGCGCTCAGCTACCCGAGCTACCTGTTGCCCGGCGCCAGCGCTTCCAGAGCGACTACGGTCTGTCTGAATACGACGCCGGCGTTTTAACAGACGAGCGAGCAACCGCTGACTTCTTTGAACAATCGGCCAAGGCCTGCGGAAATGCGAAGGCCACCGCCAACTGGATTCAAGGCGAACTCATGGGCGCGCTCAACGCAGGCGAAAAGTTAATTGAAGACAGCCCCATAACGCCCGAGGCGCTCGCGGGACTGATTGCGCGTATCGATGACGGAACCATCAGCGGCAAGATCGCCAAGCAAGTCTTCGATGCCATGTGGCGCGGTGAAGGCGATGCCGACGCCATCATCGAGAGCCAGGGCTTAAAGCAGGTCTCTGATTCCGGCGCACTGGAAGCGATGGTGAAAGAGGTCGTGGACAACAATCCCGACCAGGTCGCTCAATACCGCGACGCCGACCCGGGCAAACGCAAAAAGCTCAGCGGCTTCTTTGTAGGCCAGATCATGAAAGCCTCGAAGGGCCAGGCAAACCCGAAGATGGTTAACGAACTACTGATTAAGGCATTGGAGAGCGGCGAGTAAGCGCCGACCCGGAGAACAGATGCGCAAAGACAAAGCCAAAGTACTCGACGAGCAGTGGGACGATGAGCGTGTCGCATCGTTCCTTGAGCCTCGCCCTGGAGATGGAGAAGCAGCGGATTACGCCATCCTGTTGCGCGCCTACCAGAGCATGCGCGACGACGACTTCGCTCGGTTTGTTCCGTTGTTTGTCGCCGCCGGTAGGAAGATTGACGCAGCGGGGCCTGACGGTCGCACCCTGGAAACCCTGATGGGCGAACACCGCTACGGTGAGCCCTATGCGGAAATTCTTCGCAGCCGCGCGCAGTAACCACTGTCGGAAACGCTTTTCGTTGGCGCTCGGTGGCGATCTGCCCAGTCTGTTGGCAGTAGTGTCCCGCGGCTTAAACAGATCGGCTTGGACACAAGCAGTTTTGAAATAGCGGCTTTGAAATAGCGATTTTGAAATAGCGGCTAAGAATTTTGGCTTACACTTGAGCGGAAAGTACTCTTACCGATTGAGCGCAATTGCAGGTATAGAGGCTCAATCAGGAATGTAGGGCGCCCTGCCCTTCATGAAGCGCTCTCGATTTTCACGCTTCTTCTCTTCGCTCTTCGCGAGCAATACGTAAACGGCACCGGTGCCGCCCTGCGCGGGCTGCGCGCTGTGGAACGCCTGAACAAGCTCCAACTCTCGCAACCAGTGGTTGGTGTAACCCTTGAGCACACCGACTGCATCGCGATCCGCGGCTCGCTCGCCTTTGCCATGAACGATAAGAACACTTCTGAGTCCCAGACGGTGACACTCGTTGATGAAATCAAAGATTTCCTTTCTCGCACGCTGCACGGTCATTCGATGGAGATCGAGGCGGGCCTCTGCGGAGTAGCGGCCCTGCTTCAGTTTTCGATAGACGCCGTTTTGAATACCCGGGCGCTTGAAATCAAGCGTGTACCAGGGATCCAGCGGCTGAATGCCGTCGTCCGCCAATGGATTGCCGTCTCTGCCAAACTCAGTCACCGCAGCGTCCCTGCGACGCTCCTGCCCCACGTCACTGCCTTTTGAGCGATCCACGCGGACCTTGGCCTCTGCCTTCAGAGGCTTAACGTCAGCCATCTCACTAAAGAAGTCCTCAGCGATATCGGGTAGATCTTTGTCCATCTCGTCATTCATAGGGGTTCATACGTTAGCTTGGCGGACGGCGATTAAACGCAGCATCGGCTCGACTTATCGCGCGATAGGGCCTAAGGCTCGTTAAAGCGCGCCGGGAGGCGCTACACTTTCCATAGGTTATTACCCGATTTGAAGGAGCACAATTGGACGGCGATCCCATCTACGGAGCACGATGTCTTGTACGCGGCGGTGAACTGCTGCTCCATCCCCGGTTGCGCCCCTTTGTGATCGTCCCGCTTGCCATCAACATCTTGATCTTCGGGTCTCTCATTGGCTGGGGTTTGAGTAATCTCGTCGACTGGATGAACAGTCTCATGGCGTGGTTACCGGGCTGGCTGAGCTTCCTTGAATGGATCCTCTGGCCGCTGGTCGGCATCGCTACGGCGTTGGTAACCGGTTATCTGTTCACGGGACTCGCGCTGCTGATCGCGTCGCCCTTCAATGCGCTGCTGGCAGAAAAGGCCGAAGAACTCATCACTGGTACACCGGTACAGGGCCTCGAAGGTCTTGGCGCTGCGCTGCTCAGCGTGCCCAGAGGCATCCTCCGAGAGCTTTCCAAACTCCTCTACTACGTGCCCATGGCACTCTTTGTTCTGATCTTGAGTTTCATTCCCGGTGTAAATATCGCCGCGCCTTTTCTTTGGTTCCTCCTGGGCGCGTGGATGATGAGTCTGCAGTTTGTCGACTACCCAATGGACAATCATCAGCGCAGTTTCCGTGAAGTTCGCATGGCGGTGGCTGATCAGAGACTCTCAAGCCTGGGTTTTGGCGGTCTCGTGGCAGCTTGTGCCAGCATTCCTATCGTGAACTTCTTTGTGGTCCCGGCAGCTGTTGCGGGTGCGACAATTCTCTATGTTGAGGAGCTTCGATAGCGTCATAGGCTTGCACTTCTCGGGAATCTCGCCCTTCATTTGCATTTGCGGCTTGCTGAGACTGTGGTTTGTCGGTCGCAGGCACGGGGCGACACCGAGAGATGGGATTGAGGAGGCGCCGAAAAGCGCCGTCCATGGCGGGCTCGCACTCGCCATCCATGGCTCGTGACGCTCCTCAATCCCATCTCTAGGTATCGCTTCAACGCTCTGTAGATTTTCTTTTATTTGTGGATTGCGGGGTTGGGGATTCGGGGTTCGGGGTTCGGGGTTCGGG
>JBCDGU010000017.1:0-59622 GCA_038750875.1 Pseudomonadota bacterium
AGCGCATAGAAGAGTAGCCCGGAGAGTCATCGATGGCAGTCGGTAAGGAAATTCGCACCAAGATCTCGAGTATCAAAAGTACTCAGAAGATCACCAGTGCGATGGAAATGGTTGCGGCCAGCAAGATGCGCAAGGCGCAGGACCGCATGGAAGTGGGTAAGCCGTATGCGCGGCGTATCCGTTCCGTGGTGGGCCACATTGCTAACTCCGCACCCGAGTATCGTCACGTCTACATGGAAGAGCGCGACGTTAAGCGCGTTGGTTTCATCGTGGTCTCTACCGATCGTGGTCTGTGTGGTGGTCTGAACATCAACCTGTTCAAGGCGACTATGCGTGCCATGAAAGAGTGGGCGGATCAGGACATCGAAATCGATCTGTCACTGATCGGCGCAAAAGCCATGGCGTTCTTTAACAGCTATGGCGGCAACGTGATCGCGGCGTCTCGTGACATCGGTGAAGAGCCTTCCCTGGAAGACCTCATCGGTGGTGTGAAGACCATGCTCGACGCCTATGAGGAAGGCAAAATCGATCGCCTGTTCCTGGTGAGCAACGAGTTTGTGAATACCATGACGCAGAATCCGACGGTCGAACAGATTCTGCCGCTGCAGGCCGAAGACTCCGACGAGATGAAGCACCACTGGGACTACATCTACGAGCCGGAAGCGCGTGAATTGCTGGAAGGCCTGTTGACTCGCTACATCGAGTCTCAGGTGTATCAGGCCGTCGTTGAAAACGCTGCCTGTGAGCAGGCTGCGCGGATGCTGGCCATGAAGAACGCAACGGATAACGCTGGCGACCTCATCGACGAGCTCGAACTGGTCTACAACAAGGCACGCCAGGCGGCGATTACCCAGGAGCTGTCGGAAATTGTCGGCGGCGCTGCAGCGATTAGTTAAAAGCCGCGGCTATCAGTTAAGGGCTGCAGCGACTAGTTAAATGCGGCAGTTGTTAGCTCAACAGATACAGATTTAAGCGGGTAACACGGTTGCCCCAAGAGATTTAGAAAAGAGGATCGGACATGAGTAGCGGAAAGGTCGTACAGATCATCGGCGCGGTTATCGACGTGGAATTCCCACGTGATTCCGTACCGCAGGTTTATGACGCGCTGAAAGTCACCGAGAAAGACATCACCCTGGAAGTTCAGCAGCAGCTGGGCGACGGTGTTGTTCGTGCCATTGCGATGGGTTCATCAGAAGGTCTGTCACGTGGTCTGGGTGTAGAAAACACGGGTGCACCGATTTCTGTTCCCGTGGGTTCAGAGACCCTCGGCCGCATCATGGACGTGCTGGGTAACCCCATCGACGAGCGCGGCCCGATCGGTGAGCAGGAGCGTGCCTCCATCCACCGCCCCGCACCCACCTACGAAGAGCTCGCAGCATCTGATGAGCTACTCGAAACGGGCATCAAGGTGATCGACCTCGTTTGTCCTTTCGCTAAGGGCGGTAAGGTTGGCCTGTTCGGCGGCGCCGGCGTGGGCAAGACAGTGAACATGATGGAGCTCATCAACAACATCGCCCTACAGCACTCCGGTCTGTCGGTATTTGCCGGTGTCGGTGAGCGTACGCGTGAAGGGAACGACTTCTACTACGAGATGCAGGAATCCGGCGTTGTTGACCTGGAAGGCACCAACTCCAAGGTGGCGATGGTCTACGGCCAGATGAATGAGCCGCCCGGTAACCGTCTCCGTGTAGCACTAACTGGCCTGACCATGGCCGAGAAGTTCCGTGACGAAGGCCGTGACGTACTACTGTTTGTCGACAACATCTACCGTTACACGCTGGCAGGAACAGAAGTATCTGCACTGCTGGGTCGTATGCCTTCAGCGGTGGGTTACCAGCCGACGCTAGCGGAAGAAATGGGTGCCCTTCAGGAGCGTATTACTTCAACGAAGGTTGGCTCTATTACGTCTATCCAGGCGGTATACGTGCCGGCGGATGACCTGACTGACCCGTCGCCTGCAACCACCTTTGCTCACCTGGATTCTACCGTCGTACTGTCTCGTGACATCGCGGCAAAAGGTATTTACCCCGCGGTAGATCCTCTGGATTCCACCTCTCGTCAGCTCGATCCGCTGGTGATTGGTAACGAGCACTATGATGTTGCTCGCGGTGTACAGAACGTTCTTCAGCGCTACAAGGAGCTGAAGGACATCATCGCGATTCTGGGTATGGACGAACTGTCGGAAGAAGATAAGCAGATCGTAGACCGCGCCCGTAAGATCGAGCGCTTCCTGTCTCAGCCTTTCCACGTTGCTGAAGTCTTCACCGGCGCGCCTGGTAAGTACGTGTCCCTGAAAGACACGATCACTGGCTTCAAGGGGATTCTGGCTGGCGAATACGATCACCTGCCTGAGCAGGCGTTCTACATGGTCGGCAGCATCGAAGAAGCTGTCGAGAAAGCGCAGAGCCTGTAAGCGCGCCTAGGAAAAATCGAGAGAGATCGGTATGGCAATGACCATTCACTGCGACATCGTTAGTGCTGAGGAAGAAATTTTCTCAGGGCTTGTCGAGTCGCTGGTCGCTACCGGTGAAGTGGGTGAACTGGGCGTGAACTACGGTCACGCTCCCCTCCTCACAGCGCTGGTGCCGGGCCCTGTTCGCATCGTTACCCAAAGTGGCGATGAGCAGGTGTTTTACGTGTCCGGCGGCTTCCTCGAAGTGCAGCCCGGCATCGTATCCATCCTGGCAGACACTGCGCTGCGCGCCGACGACGTCGACGAAGCAGCTGCAGAAGAAGCACGCAAGGAAGCCGAGCAGGCACTGGCGAATCAGTCCGGTGACTTCGATTACGGCCGCGCATCTGCGCAGCTCGCCGAGGCGGCCGCCCAGCTGGCAACGCTACGGAAGCTTAAGAATCGTGCGGGGCGTGGGACCTAAAAGTTCACGCTAAGCCGAACTGAACCCCCGCTGCTCAAAAGGCACCGGGGGTTTTTTGTGCGTGCTGTGATAAAGAAAACCTGATTACTCGGTCTCTTCGCCTCCGGTTGCCGCGTCCTGCGGAAGATCCAGCATTTCGGGACGCCGCTTGCGCCTGGTTTGATGGAGGTTTCGCGGACCCTAGGACGATCTGAAGAGTCTGGCGACTTGGCTCAGCTAAGGGATGTGCGCATCTCAGCCAGTGACTTCGAACGCAGATCTACCTTGTTCGCGCCGTAGACATTGCCTGGTAACTCACCAACGCCTGCAGCAAACGCCGAGGCCTCGGCCATAAGCGCAGCAGCTTCAACGGTTCGATCAAGAAATCCTGCAGCGATCGCGTCATCGGGGCCGTGCGGTTTTGACTGAAGCACCGCCGCGGTTTGGTGATTACTGCCGATGCGATCGTGAATCAGTGTCATGAGTACGGGTGTGAACGGCATACCAATGGCGGTCTCGGGAAGCGTGATGTTGTAACCGCTGGTGCTGCCAATGCGGAAATCTGAGGCGAGCAGTATAAAGGCGCCCAGGCCGATGGCGTGACCGTCGCAGGCAACGATGACGGGCTGCGGGTGGGAGTAGATCTCTGTCAGGATGCGCATGCCGCCATTGACAAGATTGGAGGCTTCATCGCCTCCTTTCTGGAGTGTCTTGAGGTCGAAACCGGCGGAAAACATGCCGCTGCGGCCACTGAGAACGACGGCCTTGGCTTCGGATTTCGCTTTCTCCAATCCTTCGAGCATGCCATCGACAAATGCCTGGTTAACGACATTGGCTTTGCCGTCATCGGTGGAGATGTGAGCGATGTCGTCGTCCAGCGAACAATTCATATTTAACCTTCAAAAACAATAGTTTATGATTTTTGGCGGTGGCCGGTATGCGCCTGGAACTGCCAAATTTGGGTGGCGTGACTATAGGCCGAAACCCAAGCTGTCACAATTTGTATGCCGCATACAACGTATGCAATCACAGGTGGTGATATCGAACCCTGGCAGCCTGGTTGGGTCGCGGAGCGTGTGGAATTTTCACGGTGATGTTGAAGCCGCACAGTGTGGACCAGTTGGTATTACTCGCGTTGTAAAGCGTGGGTGAGCCAGTACCATCAGGTGTCTGATTTTTTTACACGGGACTGGACCCCAGATCTCTTCGAATGAAGCTTGAAGTTGTCATTCTGGCTGCCGGCCAGGGGACCCGCATGCGGTCTGCCCTTCCCAAAGTACTCCACTCTTTGGCATCGAAGCCCCTGTTGGCTCATGTGCTGAATGCGGCCCGCTCCCTCGGACCAGAACGCCTTCATGTGGTGATTGGGCACGGTGCGGAGGCGGTGAAAGAGACCCTTGATGCTCCGGACATCACCTGGGTGATGCAGGAAGAGCAACTGGGCACCGGACACGCGGTCTTACAGGCCATGCCCGGTGTGGCGGACGATGCGAATGTGCTGGTGCTCTATGGGGATGTTCCCCTCCTCCAGGAAGAAACTCTGAAGGCCCTTGTCGCAGATTCTCCCGCGTTGTTAACAGCTGTTCTTGATGATCCGAGCGGCTATGGACGCGTACTTCGCGATGATCAGGGCGAGCTTCGCGGCGTGGTTGAGCACAGGGATGCAACGGAAGAAGAGCGAGCAGTTTGCGAGATCAATACCGGTGTACTCGTTTACCCCGCCGCTCTTCTCAAGGATTACCTGCCCAAAGTTGGCAATGCGAACGCCCAGGCCGAGTACTACCTGCCCGATGTGCTTGCCATGGCAGTTGATGAAGGTCATCGGGTCGGTGCCACTATTGCTGATGATGCGAACGACACCATGGGCATCAACGATCGTGCGCAGATGGCAGAGGCTGAAGCGATCTACCGGGGCCGTCAGGCCGCCGCCCTCATGAAGGATGGCGTAACGTTTGCCGACCCCGCTCGCATTGATGTTCGTGGCTCCCTGTCCTGTGGTCAGGATGTGTTTATCGACGTTAACGCAGTCTTTGAAGGCGATGTCGTGCTCGGTAACGGCGTACAAATCGGCCCCAACTGTGTACTTAAGAACGTAAGCGTTGCTGATGGCACGGTAATTAATGCCATGAGCCACCTTGAAGACGCAACGGTCGGCGCAGGCTGTAACGTCGGACCCTTCGCCCGTTTGCGCCCAGGCACATCCCTCGGCGATAAGGCTCGCATCGGCAATTTTGTAGAGACTAAAAAAGCGACGATCGGCGAAGGCAGCAAGGTCAATCACCTCAGTTACGTCGGCGACACGCAGATGGGCGCTGGCGTGAACATCGGCGCTGGAACGATTACGTGTAACTACGACGGCATCAACAAACACCAAACCACTTTCGGCGATAACGTGTTTGTCGGGTCCAACAGCACCCTGGTCGCGCCCATCGAATTAGGCGACGGCAGTTTTGTGGGCGCAGGATCAACGGTCACACGAGATATTCCGCCGAATTCACTCAGCGTCGCGCGCAGCAAGCAGCGCAACATCGACGGCTGGAAAACACCGAAAGAACGCGCCGGCGACGGCGATAGCTAGGACCCTGGAGTAAAACCATGTGTGGAATCGTTGCAGCGGCAGCGCGGCGTGAAGTGTCTGAGATTCTCTTGGAAGGCCTTCGTCGGCTCGAGTATCGGGGCTACGACTCTGCGGGTATGTCCCTCATTGATAACGAGGATCAGCTTCAGCTCCACAAGTACCAGGGCAAGGTTGCAGCGCTGGAAGAAGCGCAGCGTCTGAATCCGATTCTCGGCTGCACAGGTATCGCTCACACGCGTTGGGCCACTCATGGTGTGCCCTCGGCGGTAAACGCGCATCCCCACCTTTCCGGGCAGCGCGTCTCCATTGTTCACAACGGAATCATCGAGAATCACGCGCCTCTACATGAAGAACTCCAGAGCGAAGGTTATGAGTTCCTCTCGGCCACAGATACAGAGGTAATCGCTCACTTACTCCATAAGCACGTGAAGCAGGGAGAGAATCTTCTTTCAGCGCTTCAGCAGACGGTCGCCCGCCTCGAAGGTGCCTACGCGCTGGCGGTGATGGACATGGCAACGCCAGACCAGATCGTTGCGGCGCGCTCGGGCTCACCTCTTGTTGTCGGCGTGGGTATTGGCGAGAACTTTCTGGCGTCTGACACCATGGCCTTGCGCCAGGTAACCGATCGCTTCATCTATCTTGAAGAAGGCGACGTGGTGGTTTGCTCGGCTGCGGGTCTCTCGCTTTACGATGCTGACGGTGAGCCTGTACAGCGCGAGATGAAGCGCATTTCCGGCGACATAGAGGACACGGATCTCGGTGACTTTGAGCACTACATGCTCAAGGAAATCTATGAGCAACCCCACGCTCTGGCCGCCACTTTTGCCAAGGCATCGGGTGGTGAGGTTGATGACGCTGTTTTTGGCGAGGCTGCCGCAGAGATTTTCGACAGAACGAAAACCGTGCAAATCGTTGCCTGCGGCACCAGCTACCACGCGGGGCTCGTCGCTCGTTACTGGCTTGAAGACATAGCGGGTATTCCCTGCGCTGTCGAAGTGGCCTCGGAGTTCCGTTATCGCAAGCGCGTTTCCCACGAAGGGACACTGTTTGTTTCTGTCTCACAAAGTGGAGAGACAGCCGATACGCTCGCGGCCCTTCGCAACGCCGCCCCCGATGAATTTATTGCGAGCCTCGTTATCGCGAACGTCGACAATAGTTCTCTCGTGCGTGAAAGCGACCTCGCGTTCCTCACGCGAGCAGGCGTCGAGATTGGCGTGGCTTCGACAAAAGCATTCACGACGCAGCTCGTGGCATTCCTTATGCTGGCACTGGTCCTTGGACGTCGCCGAGGCATGTCTGCCGAGCGCGAGGCGCAGCTGATGGAAGGTTTACGTGCCCTTCCCGAGCTGGTTAAGGAAACGCTGAAAATCGATCCAGCCATCGAGCAGATGTCGACGGCGTTTGTTCAGAAACACCATGCGTTGTTCCTGGGCCGTGGCATCCAAAACCCCATTGCCATGGAAGGCGCACTGAAGCTTAAGGAAATCTCCTACATCCACGCAGAAGCTTACCCCGCTGGCGAGCTTAAGCACGGGCCACTCGCCCTGGTCGATGCCGACATGCCTGTCGTCGCCGTCGCGCCGAACGACGAGTTGCTTGACAAGCTCAAGTCTAATCTTGAGGAAGTGCGCTCCCGCGGCGGAGAGCTCTATGTGTTTGCAGACGTGGATGCAGGCTTTGTTGATGAGCCCGGTGTGCACGTGCTCTCAATGCCTCATACCCCCGAGATCATGCAGCCAGTGATCTATACCGTTGCACTACAGCTATTGGCGTATCACGTTGCTCAGCAGAAGGGCACAGACGTCGATAAGCCCAGGAATCTCGCGAAGTCTGTGACGGTGGAGTAACGCCTTAGAAAGCGGTGACGTTTAAACCTCGACATGTAACTCCCGAACGAATTGCGGAAACTGACAATTAACTCACGAACACGTGGGTGTCGCTTAACCGTTCAGACTAGAGAATTGCTTAACCCAGGCGTAATCGGGTCATGACTGGACTCTGACCGTTGGCAGCGAATTCCTAACGGAACTGTCGCTCGAGCGGCGAGTATTGCTCCAGGTTCTCCTGCTATTTGAGTCCTAAAAACAAGTTTGGGAACGCTCTCAGTGTTGACCTACTTTTTACACTTCGCAGGTTTTGCCGTGTTGCCACATTCGCGTTGGAGACTGTATGAAGACTGGTGCTCAGATCACGAACTTTTTACACAAGACGCCATTTGTAATAACAAATGTGTGCAAAATAGCCTGATTCACTTTCCGTGAAATATCGCCATGCCGCGCGGTATCAGTCACGTTTATAGTGTGATTGATACAGAAGAAATGAGTAAGCGAATGCCATTCAGCTATTCAATTTACAGTACGCTCGGACGTTTCGTTGCGCCCCCTAGAATTCAGCGCGCAGTTCTAATCCGTATAGGCGCGGATCAACGACAGTGAAGAACGACGCGCTGCCCACTAAGGGCACGATAGCTCCGGAGTTCGGGTCGACGCGAGCCTCTGCGGATCGAGTGATAGCCTCCTCATCAAACATGTTGTTGGCAAATACCGCGACCTGAAAACGTTCCCATCGATAGCCGGCCCGTGCGTTAACAAGGGTAAACGAATCAGACTCGTTTGCATCCAGGTTTTCGACTTCTGAATACTGTGTGCTTGTATAGGCCACGTCCCCGCTCGCAAAAAAGCCGGACGGTGATGACCACGAGAATGCTAACGAACCAGTGAGCTCTGGAGCAGAATTAAACGAATTGCCTGCGAGGTTATCAAAAGGTGGCGCCGCACTGAAAGTAAAGTCCTTGAACTCGGTGTTTAACACACCTACAGAGGCCGTGAAATTTAGCTGGTCGGTTGGCGAAATACGCGCTTAAATTTCAATCCCATACACTTCCGAGGAGCCTGCGTTCAGAATATCCCGATCAAGCGTTGCACGGGATGGTCCCGGCACGGTGACTTGCTGGTCATCCCAGTCCATGAAGAAAACGTTGGCATTCAAAACCAATTCAGCTAACGATGGCCATTGGGATCGAAAAGTAAGCTCATAACTGGTCATGTACTCTGGATCGTATTCTCTAATTTCGGTCACTCCCGGATTAGATGGCGAAGCAAAAAGATAGCTTCCGCCGGCCCGATAACCTCGGGCGAGCAACAGCCCGACTGAACGTAGATCGTCAATGTCATATTTCAAGCTACCACGCGGGAGGAAAGCTTCGAACGTGGCATTGCGGGTCGGGTCGGTGGTGCCCGGAAAGAACAGCACGCAAGGAAAACCGGGCGCCGCCGGACTTGTTGGCGCGATGATGCATGAGTCTGGGATGGAGATCGTCGTACTGTTGAAATCGTCCGTGAGCTCTTCACGGTCATAGCGAGCACCAATATTGAACGTGAGGCGCTCCGTAGCTCGGTAGGTAAAGTCGGCGAACAAGGCTGTGTTTTCGATATCAGCCTCCTCAATACCGGTTGACGCAACTACGGAGTCGGCGGGAATGGTTGGTATTCCAAACTGTGAAAGCTGAGACTCAAACACAGTGTCGATCCTCCCTGTCTGATCAAAGTAGTAGCCGCCTAGCCACCCGGATACTCGCTCATATTCAAATTGCGCGCGAAATTCCGCTGAATAAGTCCGTGTATCACTGGACCCATTAATCGCAGGATTAAGGCTCACCTCGCCATCAACATCCTCGTATGTCCCGGTAGCGATCAGCGACCAATGCTCGCTTACGTCGTACGACGTGTCCACGATATAGCGTTGCACCTCGGTGGCGATGCGCCGATCTGCACTCCCAAATGATACGTCCCCAAACGGGTCGAAACTCGCAGCACGGGGATCGCCGGGATTCGGTGGAGATACAGAGTTTAGAGCACCGATATCAGTATCTTCATAGTTCGCGATCAGCTCGATGCGTAAGCCGTTTATAGCTTCGGGCTCAAACAGCAATTTGCCGCGTAGTGTCGTTGCTTCCTCAAAGCGAGTGTTTCGTTCCAGAATAGGATTGAAAACGCCAAAGTCGATTTCGCGGTAATCGGCGGCGATACGAAAAGCAAGTTGGTCGTCGAGTATCGGGCCCGTGACCATAGCCGATATCTGGCTTTGCTCCTCGTTGCCAATCAGTCCCCGGAATTTGGAACCGAATTCATACTCCGGATCAGCCGAAGTCACGATGACCGCACCTGCTAGCGCATTGCGTCCCTGCGCAGTTGATTGAGGACCGCGGAGAATCTCGACCTGTTCTACATCCCACAGATTGAACGCGCCTTGTCCAGAACGTGGAGCAGCCGGCGCCTTGTCTACGTACACTTGTGAGGTTTGTCCTTGACCGGTATTTCCCACCCCAGGAAAGGAAATGCCGCGAATCGAAAGACTTGATAGAGTTCCATTACCTTGCGACGAAACGTTTGGCGTTCGTAAGATGATGTCTTCGACATTGAAGAGTGCTCTCTCCCGAATGTCGTTTTCAGTAACAACCGCTGCGGATGTCAAAGTGTCCTGTATTGACAGGTTTTGTTTGGTGCCAAGAACAATGACCTCATCAACGTTTTCGGGAACAAGTGCGTTTTCACGGACGGAGCGCGCCCCCGTTGAGCGGGTAGTCTCAGTGATAACATACGATCCGTTACTCGCCAGTCGGAAAGTCAGTCCAGTACCCGCGAGCACCCGGCTGATTGCCTCCTCGACACCCATGGTTCCCGATACGGCACGCGCTTTTTTGCCCTCCACAATATCTTCCGAGGCAAGGACGTTTGCATCGAACGCGTTTGAGATTGCAACCAGACTATCCCCCAATGAACCCGAAGGAATCTTCAAGACCTGAATCTTTGGATCGTTGGGCTGGGCGAGAGCCGGCGGGTTGGCGAGTGAAAGGGTCAGGATCGTTGCGATTACGATCGTAGCATTCTTAACACACTGTTTTACCGAACTTTTTTTCAATTTCCGCACTCGACCCAGACCATTTGTAAAAGAGACGCGTTCGCATCATGTCCTTAATGATCATTTCAATATCGAAATCGACACCCAAAAATCGGAAAAAAACGAGGTTTCTATTGGAGTGCGGGTCGGGTCTATTGGTGTTGCGGGCGAATCACGACCTTCGTTGGGTCGTTTCTATCAATTGAGACCGGATGAATCTCTTCCAAGATGGATAGCATTCCATCCACGTCTTCGGCATCGAATGCACCCCGAATTCGCAGATATTCAATCCCATTTGCGTTCACCGCGATCTCAATCGGTTTGTCGGAGTAGCGGTTGGCGTCGGCTACGAGCTCTTCAAGTGACGAGCCGTTGTAGATCAAACGGTTTCGCCGCCAGGCGCCTATATCGCTGAGGTCTATCGACTCTATTTCCTGAAGCCCCGTCCTTGCATCAGTCATCACTTGTTGGCCCATCGATAAAAGATGCCTGGACACTACGGACGTCGCCTGATCGGCTACGATCAGCGGATGCGTGACTTCCACCGATCCCTCAGCCACGGCAACGCTCGTCACATCCCCTGCGATTCGTACGTCAAAAGTGGTGCCTAGGACGGTTGCCATTAGCTGATCAGCTTTGACTACGAAAGGTCGATCCGGATCAGAGGACACCTCGAAGAAGGCGGTACCATCGATCAATCGAACGACTCGCTCGTCGGAGCTAATCGACGTCTGTATCGTACTCGCGGCACCCAGGGTGACCAAGGAACCGTCGGAGAGCATTACTGACTCAGTTTGGCCGACTCGTGTACTAACGTTCGCGACAATCGGGCCAGACGTGATTTCCGGATGCGGCGGTCTATCGAAACCGAACAGGTAGACAGCGGAAACAATGCACAGCAAGGCGAAGGTGCCGGTTGCATTGATCGTCGCCGTTGAAACCCGAAGTCCGCCCGACAGGCGATCGGTGAAGGCCGTCCACCGCTCTCGCTTGGTCGGTTGAAGAAACGACTGATCGAGAGCATCGGTCGTGATGGTCCCCAGCGCCGACCAGAATCTTATAGCCTCGTTGTAGACCTGCTCATGACTCGGATCTTCAGCCAACCAAGACTGGAACTGGTCGCGATCTCGTTCAGATGCCTCGGCACTGTCCAGTAGCAGGCGCCAATCGTGAGCGGCTTGCAACGTCTCGGAAATGCGGGAACCGGGGTCGGCACTCATCGTTAGTACTCCGAATCGTCCACGAACAGTGCGTTGAGCTCTGCAGCCGCTCGGGAAACGTGTTTTGCAGCAGCTGTTCGCCCAATTCCCAGGCGACGACCGACTTCGGCAACACTGAGCCCCTCCAGACGATGCAAAATAAAGGCGCGTCGCCGCTTTTCCGGCATAGTGCGGAGGAGGCTGTTGATTGCATTCAACTGCTCTCTTGCACTAATGATCTTTTCAGGGGTCGAATCGTCACCTTCCGCGGGATAAAAGTAGTGCTGAACGTCAGACTCTCGGGCTGCACGCCTCTTTACGGCGTGATTTTCTGTGAGTATCAGATTGCGCGCTGTTCGCCAGACGAACGCTTTGAGGTTGCGGATGGAAGTGACGTCACCACGTTCGATAACGCGTTGGAATGCCTCTTGGGCGACATCATCCGGGTCGGGTGGACCGTCTCCGTACATCCGACGAATAGCCGAAGCAAGTTCGCCGGCGTACTCACCGTAGAGATCGAGAACCCGCTTGGGAATAACAGACGCACCAGCGGCGGGCTCGGCAGACGTTCTCGCAGCGTTTTTGTCGTGTTCTGGTAGATTCTCGTAACCCATGTGGCACCGAATGATACCGGATGGGCTGACGCATGCGAATGAGTTCCAAGAGCGTACCCGGATCTGCTTTTGCAAGCGGCATGCCGTCACTGACGGACGCTTGCTGGACGAGCCCTCGACCGGCAAACCGTGTAAAGGGTTAAAAGTCGGGCTCAAACACGCGAGAAACCCTAAAACTGGCCGCTCACGGCGGGCTCCGAGCGCGTCAGGTGCGACTTCCTGGTGTCCACTCCTGAACCGAATTAGCCGCCGTGCTACGCGTATCGAGTCGCGTGTTCGCGAGAACAGTTGGCAATAACGACTCACCTCAATACCTAGAATCAAGGGCTTACGCTTGATTTCGTTCGAGAGTTATTAGTTCGGGTTCACGTTAAAGGAGCACTCGATAGCCCGCGCATAAAGACGGTTGCGAGCTAGCTGTGTCCGGCTTCCTTCGTTTTCCTGCCAAGGAAGAAAAGCATTGCCAATGAACCTACAAAAATCAGAGCTGATTGTAAGGCCCAGGCGACGTGGCTTACGGGTTGCTCAAATGGCACGTAGGATCCCAAACCATCGAGCTGGCTGGTGTATTCCTGGACCACTGAGCTGGCGTCAAGCCAACGAAGAAAGAACGCCAAGGCTACGAAACCGTACAGCGATAGTGCTAAACGCCGAAATCGCTGATTAAGCCTGCCGAAGGTGTAGTGCCCACCCACGAGTACGGCAAAGGTGATAGACAGCCAAAAGTCGAAGTTGCTTCGAGCCTCCGCAACTGCATCAAAAAGGAGTTGGTGGAGTTCCGCTTCACTCATTACTACCTTAACTCTACTTCCAACCCCTGGGACATCTCACGCCCAGGATGCGCGGAAACTAAGGTCGGACTTGTGGAGGCAATCCAAGCGTCCCGGGGAGAATTCCCGCCAGGACTGTCTCAGCGTCAGCCAGTGATCTATATTACCGCGCCGATCGCTCCGACCAGGCCACCAACAACTGCAACCATATTGGCGCCAAAGGTCAGCATGAATCCCATGGTCCTGCTTGAAGGGTCCTTTACATAGGAAGCCGCATATAGCTGCCGGCCTACAAGAAAGGCGACACCCGGAACCAGCACCCAAACGCCACTGATGTAATAGCTGAAAGCGAGCATCCCGGGAACGAAAAGCACCAATTGCTCCAGGGTGTTCTGCTGAACCCGCAGATACCGCTCCCAGGTTTCGTTGCCCGAGACTTTGGGTGCAGGCACGTCGTACTCCCCCCGCTTAGCGCCAACCTGAAAGGCGAAGTACGTGTATTGGAGCAGCGATAGAAGAACGATGATTACAGCGAATTCCATTTGGGTGCCTCTGTTGGTTGGTGGTTGGCCACACGCTCTTAAAAAAACCGGGCCAGTCTGATTTAGACGTCGACTTTATACTTCAGATCCTGCGCTTCGTCGCCGGTCATGCCGCGAAAGCCCCACTGATGCGGCGATTGTTCCTCGAGCTTTACTCGCCGGTCCCGACAAATCCCACCATTCGGGATACAATCTCTCCGTCTTTCTCGACAAAGTACTGTCCGTGCTGGATTTGCTCGGACCCATCGGGCCCGGGTCCGCCAAAAGCCACGGTTACACGCGTGCAGCCGCCAATGGTGTCGCTCTTAACGACCTTGGCAGACCACCCGGGCGCGTTTGCGCTGAACATACCCACATAGCTTTCCAGTGCCGTGATTCCGCGAATCGTTTCCTGTGTTCGTGGATCGTCATACTCAACGCTATCGGTCACAGCCCCGCCGATTGTTGAGAGTCGCAGCTCGTGGTCTTCCATGGCCCAAGCGTCAAAAAACGTTGAGATGCTGTCTGTCATTTCTATACCCATTCAAAAGTCTTATGAGACTGTCTCTGTCGGCCTACTCATGAAACACCACTTCGATATTGTGTCCATCGGGATCTAGCACATAGGCTGCGTAATAGCCTTCACTGTATTGCGAACGTATCCCCGGTGGTCCATTGTCCTTGCCACCCGCTTTGAGCGCCGCGCGATAGAATGCATCAACCTGCTGCCGGCTTTCGCCTACAAATGCGATGTGTAGATGCGCGGGATGTTCATCCGTCTGGTACAAGCACAAGGAACTGACACCACCCGGTTGACTCATCTCGGCCCCGTCCGGTGGCCAGTCCATAACCACCGTTACTCCAATGGGTTCGAGCGCCTTTAAGTAGAAATTTCGGCTCATTGCAAAGTCGCGAACGCCAAACTTTACATGGTCAAACATAGCTGCCTCGACTTTATTTCTCGGGGATTTCGTCGGTTCTCACGCGTTTAAGCTTCATCCTGCGACTGTAGATGGAGGCGCGGGCTTATCTTGCCTTTGCCGGCCCGCGAATTCCTTAGTCTAGCGCGCGGTATGGTCAGATTCAGTGCAGCGCATTCAGCGACAACCTGCGAGCATCATGGATGGAGCTGATCGTGTGCACTTCCTACCAGATCCAGAAGTGACTTCGCTGCGTCCAGCTCCAGTTCAAGCTCGCGGCTCTGAGCGTCATTGAGGATAGCAATGTAAAAAAGGTGCACTGCCAGCTCCGGAGTTACTTCCACACGCACCTCCTCCACGGAGCGCATTGGCAGGCGAATGCCATTGGGCAATTCCGGGAACTCGTCAAACCAACGGTCGTATATGGTCTGAAATGCGACTAATGCCCCTAGGTCTCGCGTCCAGATTTGTAAGTGCTCGCTGGTGCCAATGAGTCCGCGTTCATAGCCGTAATACTCCGTTAACCGCCGCTGCAGGTCGTTGTCGCTAATTAGAGACAGTGAATCAGTCGACTTCAGATTCTCGAAGGCGACACGATTAGGGGTGAAGTAGTCGTAGCGGGTCAGCGTTCCCATCAGTGGATTGAGCTGAGAGTTGAGCTGAGCCCCCTGGAGGCCCGATTCCAACAACCGCAGCATCGACCCCAGCGTATCGCCCTTCATTTGGTTGAATGCAATAAGCTGTTCAAGGGCCCTGACATCCTCACTGAGTCCGTCTCCGATAAAGGATAGATACTCAATCTCCTTCTGCCGGTCGAGGCGGTCGGCGTTCCATTGATCGATTTGCAGCGCCAGCAGAATGCCGATAACGATCAGCGCTATTTCACCAAGTGCAGCGAGCATTCCGGAGCGACCGAACTTAAGGGACGTTAACATCGGTGCAGGGTCTCACCGAGGGCTCGAATCCTCAAGGACGGATACCAAGAGCATTACGTCTCCGCTAGCGATATGATCTCGAACCCATTTCGGCGCGAGCAAAGCCAGCCCATGTCTGACCCGCTATTCAGCACCACAATTTCACCACGCTTTTATGAAACGGATGGCCTTGGACACATCAACAACGTTTCTATCGCAGGTTGGTTGGAGGTATCCCGCATGTCGTTTATGGCATCCCTTGGTGATTTAGAGGGCGTCTCTCCCAACGATTGGGCCTTAGCGGGGGTCAAGATCGACTATTTGGCAGAAACGTTCTTTGGCTCCGACGTTGAGCTTCGCGTAACAGATGTCAGCGTTGGCAACAGTTCGCTGACTCTGCAATCCGAGATCTGGCAGAACGGCCAGCGTACCGTCGCGGGCGATTCGACCCTGGTCCACTTCGATGCGCAAGCGAAGCAGAGCAAACGGATCCCTGATTCGTTGCGGGAACAGATCCCCCAATGATTTTCCGAGTTTTCTTTGGTGTTCTTGCGGCGCTGGTGCTCTTTATTGCAGTCGCATCGGTTTACCTCCTGCAATTTGGGCCGACGCTCGACGAATCGGCGCTACCACCGTTTTCTGCCCACAGTGCGTCGCCAGATGGAAACGTCGAGTTTCAGTTTCTGGGGAATGCCAACATCCTACTGCGCGATAATGAGACGGCCGTTCTCATCGATGGTTTCTTTACCCGTCCATCCAGTCTGAATATCGCTTTCGGTAAGATCGAACCTGACCTTGATGCCATCAGCGCCGCCATGGCTCGCGCAAGCATCGATACGTTAGACGTCGTGATTCCCGTGCACTCGCACTACGACCACGCCATGGATTCGCCCGAGGTCGCCCGCCGCACCGGTGCCCTGTTACTGGGATCTAACTCCTCGGCGAACATTGGGCGCGGATGGGGCCTGCCCGAATCTCAGATTCGCGTGGCTGATCCCGGCGTTTCCTATGACGTTGGTCGGTTTCGCGTCACCCTGCTTGAGTCGCGTCACTTTGTGTTTCCCGATTTGAGTCTTCCGGAAGACCCGGAAATTCACGCGCCTCTGGTGCCTCCCGTTAAAGCCATGGACTATCGGGAAGGCGGCGCCTATTCCGTGCTCATCGAGCACCCTGAAAGCGGGCGATGGCTGGTGCAGGGCAGTGCCGGCTTTCTACCGGGCGCCCTTTCTGGTCTAAAGGCGGATATCGTTTTTTTGGGTATCGGCGGCCTTGCGGGGCAGACGGCGGAGTACCAGCGAAACTACTGGCATGAGGTTGTGATGGCGACAAATCCAGATGTGGTGGTGCCTATCCACTTTGACGCGATCGCCGATTCGGACTTGGGTGATTCTTTGGTGTTAGGTAACAACCTCTGGTCGAAGGTGCTGGCATTTAAGCCCCTCGAAAGCATTGCAGCGGTGAATGAGTTGGCCGCGGAAACCGGAGTGAGTATCGCCTACCCCAAGCTCTGGGAGCGGGTTTACCTGGGAATCTAATCCTCGGCTGGGAAGGACTGATAAGACGCGCGCCGGGTCAGCGAGACGCTAATGCGGTCTCCAATACCGTGAGCATCCGCTCCAGAGGTGCGCACCGATAATTCCTGTCCATCATCGAGGGTGACGCCATATAGACGAGTCGCACCTTCGAAGCGGACCCACCGCACCGTCGCATTAGCGCTTGCCTCGTCGTTGGAGACTGACAGGTCGCCCGGCCGGACAAGTACCTCTAAAGCGCCTTCTGTCGGCTCGCCTGTCAGAGCAACGGGCCCAAGCGCTGTTTGTGCGGTAGCAACGCCAGACACTTGCGCCGTGATAAAACAGGCTTCGCCAAGAAATCCCGCAACAAACCGATTGCTCGGAGCGCTGAAGCAAAGGTCTGGCGCATCGAGCTGCGCAAGCTCTCCACCCTGCAGGACACCGAGCGTATCGCCCACTGACAATGCCTCGGCCTGATCATGGGTCACCCATACGGCAGGCACTCCGGCTTTCTTCAATGCTTCACGAATCTCCCAGCGAAGCTCATCCTTAAGGGCGGCGTCGAGATTGGACAGGGGTTCATCAAGAAGCATCAGGGCGGGTTCGTGAGCGAGTGCCCGTGCAAGCGCTACTCGCTGACGCTGGCCTCCCGAGAGCTGCCCGGGAAGCGCGTCCCGAAATGCGGCAAGACCTAATAGCTCGATCCAATGGTCCACGAGTTCCTTGTTATCGGTGCGGAACCCGACGTTTTTGACGACCGACAAGTGAGGAAAGAGAGCGAAATCTTGAAACACCATACCCAGCCCACGCTTTTCTGGCGGCACGGGCTGGCTGGGTGATGCGGTCCAGTCACCGAGGCTGATTTGGCCGGCCGAGAGCGGCACAAGACCTGCAATGGCGTTCAGTATCGTGGTCTTACCGCATCCCGTAGGTCCAACGAGCATAAGAATCTCGGCGTCTCCCAAGGCAATGTTGATATGCCGAACTACGGTGCGATCTCCATAGGCAACGCTGATGTTGTCTAGGCGTAACATCAGGCTGTCGCGCCCTGTGGTCCAGAAGTGCTCATGCGATCCCGGTCCGCCTCACCCGCGAGCGCCATAACCAGGCCCGCGATTGAAAGTAAAACCAGGAGCAAGCCGGGAATGGCGGCACGTCCAAAGTAGCCCGCCTCGTAAACACGCCAAAGGTAAGTCGCCAACGTTTCAAAGCCCGTGGGAGCCAGAAGCAGTGTCGCGGGCAATTCGCGCATCGCCTCCAGAAATACGAGGGCGGCACCCGCAATAATTCCCCGTGTCGTTAACGGCAGCGTAACGCGACGAAAAACCTCTCCAGGGTTGGCGCCCAAAATGCGCGCGGCATTCATGGTGCTGTTGTCGAGTTTGTCCAGCGCCGCACGAGTGGCGCCGATGGCCAAAGGAAGAAAACGCATCAGGTAAGCCAGCACCAGCAGTGCGAGGGTCTGGTAAAGCATCGGTAAGCGAAGTCCCAGGTAGACCAATGCCGTGCCCATCACGATGCCGGGGATGCCAAAACCAAAGTAGCAGAGACGTTCCAGCGTTTTCCCAAGGAACCCTTTCTGCGCGACCAGGGCAACGGGTATGGCGAGCGCCGCGGCGCCGGCGGCGGCAAGTAGTGAGGCATAGGTTGAATTCCATGCGATAGCGACGTCAAAAGAAGCCGCGCCCTCCCGCGCCAGCCACAAAGCGAATACGCCGAGGGGCAGCACGATAGCGAACATCAGAATAGGCAGTACTGAGGCGAGCAGAGCAAGCACAGCGGCGCGCGATGGAAAGATTAGCAAGGCTTCTCCAGGCCGTTCCCGTACCGCACCGACCTGGCTCTCCAGAAACAGCACCAGGCCCACTAGCGCCATGAGCTGCAAGGAAAAAAGCGCCGCCTGGCTTAGGCCGTAGGCGTTGTACTCCACGTAGATGAGCCGCGTGAAGGTGTCGAAGTTCATGATGGATGGGGTGCCGAAGTCTGAAATGGCATAGAGCGCCGCAAGCAGGGCTCCGGCAGCGATGCCTCGGCCCGCCCGGGGCAAAGCCACGCGCAGGAGCGCTTCATGGAGGGGTATGCCCAGCGTCCGCGCCGCGAGAATGAGGCTCCGGTCCTGGTTGAGCAAAGCGGCACGCGTTGTCAGTAGCACGAAGGGAAAGGTGTATAGCGCCATGATGATGGCCGATCCGATCAGGCCCTGAAACGCTGGCGTTGTCAGTCCGCTCAAGCCCTCGATTTCTCCGCCCGGGCCGAACGCCGCGTAGATAGTGAACGCACCCAGGTAGCTGGGTATGGCCAGGGGCGAGGCAAGCAAAGCCAACCACACCCTCCGCCCGGGGAGAGCCACGAAGGCTGTGATCACGGCCAGTGGCACGCCAATCAATACAGAGCCAGCCGCTGTTAATGCAGCCAGAAGCAACGTGTTGAAGAGCAGGGTCAGGTTACGGCTGTCAAAAACCGACGCAAAGTCCTCGGCCAATAGGGCCAGCACAATGAGTGGGGCCACGGCCAGTGCCGCAGCGCACAGGGCAAGAAGATAGACGGCGGCGCGGCGCATCAGAGAACGCCGGCATCCCGCATGAGATCGAGCGTGGGCCTGAGGTCCGCTAGCTGTGTGAGGTCTATGCGCGGCGGCTGCACTGACGCTAATGCCTCCAATCCCGGTGGTGCTGGTGCGTCGGCAATCATGGGAATCTCAAACGCCTCGCGAGACAGATAACTCTGCACCTCTTTCGTAAGAAGGTAGCGAACAAAGTTCTGCGCCAGCTCCGAACCGTTGATGGCGACAATGCCTGACGCGTTAACCAGGCATCCTGCGTCATTGTCAGTAAACGCCAGTCCCACACGCGCATCGGGCTTTCCAGCTTTCAAACGCAGCGTGTAGTAGTGATTGGCAAAACCCAGATCAACTTCACCGCGCTCTACACCCATTACGACGCCCAGTTCACCCGCGTAACGCCGAGCGATTCGGTCCATGCCTTGAAGCCAGCTACCCGTAGCATCATCACCACGCAGGATTCGCATGGCGGTGACGAACGACTGGAATGACGCGTAGGCGGGCGCCCAACCGACGCGCTTATCGATGTTGGTCAGCGCCACAATGTCGCTGGGTATTTCTCCAGCGCCGACGCGCTGGGGGTTGAAGGGCACGGTGCGTACGCGCCCGGTGACGGGCGTCCAACTGGAGTACCTGAAACCGTCCTTGAGCTGCCCTGTGAGGTCGCCAGGCAGATCCCGCGGGTTGACCGCCTCACTCACCATGCCTATCGCACCAGCATCTACGGCCCAAAAAAGGTCAGCGCGCTCTACACCGGCCTGATGCTCCGCCACAATGGCATTGGCCAACGCTGCCGTTGGTCCCCGACGGATCCCGAGCTCGAGGTCGGGATTACGTTCTTCAATGGCCTTGATGACATTTTCGTAAAGGCCACCCTCTCCACGGCCCAGGTAAAGCGTGAGATTGCCTTTGAGCTTTGGAAGCCCGTCCACGGACACGCCACTGGATCCAAAGGCCGGGAGCAGCGGTGAACACAGTGTGCCGCCCGACAGAAGGGCGGCCGATTGTAGGAAGCGACGACGGTACATCACGAGGAAAGGAGAGCCCTGTATCGAGGGCCCCTATTAGAACACGCTGGAGCGACCTTCCTCAGCGTCTTCCAGCAGCGTCTTTGCCGTGTCGAGTTTGCCGTGCATGTCGGCAACGACGGTACGGACATCATCGACGCTGGCGCCGTCCTGAATGGCTTTGGGCAGCGTGACATTAAAATCAATCTCCAGAGACTCGACGAGGTCGGCGTCCTGCTCGATAAGCGCGCCCTCCACACCCTCAAACAGGGAGAGGTAGGTGTCCTGAACAATCTCGATGGATTCATCGCTGAGCTGTTCCGCATATTTGGCCACAACGCGATCAAGACGCTCTTTGACGACGTCCAGAGTGGCGACCGGCGTAAGCTCAGTATCTTCTGATTCAGCAACCATGGGGCTGGATGCTTGTACCTTTGATGCCATCTTCACGGCGCCCAGAGATTGCCACAGCGTTGTTTCAAGGGAAGCCTGCTCAGCGCGGATCTCCGCAATAGGCTGCTCGGCTTCAATGGCGCTGCGCACGGCAAACAGGCCCTGCCAGATAGACGCATAGAGAGGGATGTAGTTGGTTTCGATCGCTGCGTGGAAATCGACGGCCTCCCAGTTCTCCATGAGCTGCGCTGGGTTTGAAGCCTCGGCACCATCGCTCTCATACCGCGCAACGATGCCATCTGCTTCACTGATGAGCCACTCCACTTCCGTGGTGTAGTCATCCAGATGGGCTTTGAGATCGTTGACGTGCTCGCCGACGGGGCCGCCCGCACGGGCGCCCCCAGAAAGAAGGACCAGACCAAACAGGAGCGTCGATATGGTGCGAGAGAAATTCAGCTTTTTTGAGGTCATGGGATCGATCACATCTTGACTAAGTAAACGAGAATGATACTCGTTTGGACACTGGAATTACACGGTGCGCGCGGCCGCGAATGGTAGCAGAACCCTTGCATAAAACCCGGTGTGCTGCGTCGGAATGCGCAACTCCAGCTTGGATGTCACCACTTCTCGCTGAAGGGTCGCAGGTCGATTTCCTGGGTCCAATTTGTGCGCGGTTGTTGATGCACATACATAAACGCATCGGCGATGCCATCGGGCGACAGCGTCCCATCCTCACCTAAGGCCTCGACATACTCGGGGAATCCCTTCTCCGCTTTGTCGCCGCCAATAACTCCGTCGATGATGAAGTGGGCGACGTGAATACCCTGGGACCCAAACTCCCTGCCGAGGGACTGCGCGAGATTTCGAAGGCCGGCCTTCATGGATGCGAAATGCGCAAAGTTTGCCTTGCCACGCAGTGAACCGGAGGCACCGGTGAAGAACAGGCTGCCGCTGCCCTGGGCCTTGAGGATAGGCACCGCTCGCTCGGCCGCAAGGAACGCACCAAAACAACCGATGCGCCAAAACATCTCGAACTGTTCAGCAGAGAGTTTTTCAAAGGGAATGACCGCGTTGTTGCCCGCGTTATAAAGCACGGCCGCAAGGCGGCTGCCTTCGGGTATCGCCGCGAACAGCGCGTCCTGATCATCAGGCGAAGTCACGTCGACGACCATGGCTTGTGCCGAACCCCCCGCTGCGGTCACCTCATCGGCAACCTGATCAATCTTTTCCTGGGTTCGCCCCGAGACAATCACGTGATAGCCCCCTGCGCCGAAGCGTCGCGCGATAGCGCCGCCGACACCGTGGGGTACGCCAGCACCCAAAATCAGTACCGTTTCTTTCATGGTTTTTCCTCTCTGACGGCATGAACGAAGGCAATCAAAACCGAGTTCGATGCGATGTTCTTTACGACATCAGCCTACTGGGCTGTGAAGCCCCCATCCACCACCATTTCTGAGCCGGTCATAAACGAAGATTCATGGGACGCAAGAAAAACCACGGCATTCGCGATCTCTTCGGCGAACCCTAGCCGTCCAACCGGGTGCGCTGCGGTAATCATCGCCATCAGCTCTTCCGGGTTTTCTTCTTCCTTCGCGGCATTGGAGACCAATGGTGTATCAATAAAGCCCGGGTGAATCGAGTTCACGCGAATGTTCAGCGGGGCCCACTCCAAGGCCGCTGATTTCGTGAGCGTGGTAACTGCTCCCTTCGAGGCACAGTAGGCGGCGGCGCCAGCGAAACCGACTTTGCCCAGGATCGATGCCATATTGATCACAGACCCGCCTCCCCGTTCTTCCATTGCCTTTCCACAGGCCCGCAGCCCAAAGAAAACGCCGTCCAGGTTGATTGCCATCACCTTGCGCCAGACATCCAGGTCGTGGGCTGCGAGTTCCTGACTTGTGACGGCGATGCCGGCATTGTTGACCAGCACATCGAGGCCGCCGAAGGTGCCTACCGTTTCGCCGACTACTCGATCCCAGGCTTCCGGGTCCGTCACATCATGCTCGAGAGCGAGAGCCTGCCCGCCCACGGCTTTGATGGCGTCGGCAATGCTCGCCGCGCCCTCAGCGTCAATATCTGAGACCACCAGGGAGGCACCCTCCTGGGCGAGATGGTGGGCTGAAGCCGCGCCGATGCCGGAGGCACCGCCAGTGACCAGGGCGACCTTGCCAGCAACGCGGCCTGTATTTGTCGTCATCGATTTTTCCTTTTCTTATTGTGTGTCTTTGTTTGCGACTCTCTGCGCGCTTTTGCCCCACGGCCGGTTGTCGTCGTAGCGGAAGTGGTCGATCCATTCACCATCGAGCTGGTACCGCTGGCCGAAATAACTGAAGCGGTAGTCGAGGTAGTTGCGTGATCGCCGATGCACGGGCTTGAGCACGCGCTCCTCACCGGAGCGAAGGACAGCCACCAGGGTGAAGGGTGCTTCACTCATCTTTTCGTTGAGGGACTCGTTCTTAGCGTTGCCGCGCGCATGAGGAGTTGCACCCAGCGAGGCGGCGGCGCAGCGCCAGCGCTCATTGTGTTTATGTCGAATTCCGACAACGAGGTGCGCAAACTCATGCCTGATCGTATCGAGTAAGTCCTCGCTGGCGTCCGTGCCAAGGAAGCTCCGGGAGAGCATCAGTGTCCCGTCCATATGTGCTTGCCCAAAGCAGCGCTTGGATCGACTGAACCTGAGGCCGCTGTAGGGATGTGCCCAGTCGGGGAACATGTTCACCGCGCGCTCGTATTCTTCGGCGACCAGGTCTCTCACGGTCGCTTCTGTCAGTTGGCTCATGACAGCGGAGTCCCCGCTGGGCCGAACAAGCCCTGTTTGGAGGCCCACCAGGCGTAGCCTGCAGCAAATGCGCTGATTGCAAAAAACGCGGCTTCAACAAAAACCTGGGATGGCTCAATCACTTGTGCCACCCCGGCCACCAGGAAAGCGCGTCCCATCACAATGATCACGGTAGCGAAAGACACCGCATAGATCGGTACTGCCCAAGCCGATGTCATCACCAGCGCTGCTGCTCCGAGCAGCCGTGTGATAGCGACGAGGAATGACAGCACGATGATCCAGCTTGGAATGGCTTCGATGTAGGCTCGGTACTCAGGGAGTATGCGACCGGACGCTACCAACTGTTCGTAGTCTGCCGGTGTCGCGAGAACAAATGCATAGGTCACCAGCCAGGCGTAAGCGCAGGCCCAAAGACCGAGAAAAACAGCAATTAGCCAGTAGGAAAACGGAGGGTTCAACCGGGGTACGCCCTATGCACTGTCTCCGTAGTCTAGCGGTAGTTGTTCGCCGCGTCGCGACTAGGCCGGCTGAGGCAACCAGAAACTGAACTGAGTTCCCTCATCTTGTTCGCTGCGCACGGCGATCTGGGATCGATGCAGTTCAACGATTCGCTTCACGATGGCCAGGCCCAGGCCGTGGCCGGTGCTTTTGTTCTCCGTATCGGGACGATAGAAGCGTTCGAAGATATGAGGGATGTCCTTGGCCGCGATGCCTTCACCGTTGTCCATGACTTCCACGCGCACGCGATCGGCGTCATCAGCGACACGAATCACGATCTCGCCGCCATCGCCCGTATGCTTCAGGGCGTTGCTGATGAGGTTGTCGAACACGCGATGGAGCATAGCGATATCGGCGGTAACCTCGATGTTCGTTGCACTCGCCTCACCGCGCAGCGTGACGCCCCGCTCTTGGGCCAACAGCTCATGGTCGTGAATCGTGTCCTGAATCAGCTCCATCACCGGGAAGCTCTCCCACACAGGCTCTACGGCGCCAGACTCAAGCTGCGAGAGTTCGAAAAGCTCGCCAATCAGGGAGTTGAGTCGCACGCACTGCTTGTGGGCAGTTTCCAGATAGTCGCGCTGTTGATACGCTTCGAGATTCTTAACCAGTACCGTCTCCAGAAAGCCCTGCACTGAGCTTACGGGAGTGCGTAAATCGTGGGATACGTTGGCAATGAGATCTCGGCGGTTGCGATCGATTTCCTCTTGAGCGTCAAACTGCCGTTCGATGCGCTGACTCATTTCGACAATGGCCTCGGAAAGCTCGTCGATCTCATCGGTGGAGTCGGATTTTCGCGGTAGTTCGAGTTGCCCGCGAAAACTGCCTTCTCGATAGTGACCTACCGCGTCGGCCAACCTGTGAACGCGCCGTGTCATAAAGAAGAAGAGCACGGAGCCAACCACCAGCGCTGCGGCGAGAGCCGCGAGGATGGTGAACGCGCCCGTTCGCAGGTTATAGCTCTCTTCAAGGGTGGCGCGAACACTCTCGAAATCCTGGCCGTTGAGCACCGTATACAGATAGGCCGTGGTCTCACCATTCGCGTTGACGATGGGTGAAACGGAGAAGGTCTTTTGTTCGGACAGACTTCGTGGGTCATCGGCGAAGATGGGTAGCTCTACGTTCGGATCCATGAAGGCCCGCAGGGGCTCCATGTCGATCTGATCGCGAAGCACTGAGCCGTAGGGCAGTGCGTGGGAGATCACGCGACCCTCCGGATCGAGGAGGTACACCTCAACAATCGGATTCATGAACATCACGTGGTGAGCGAGTTCCTTGACCGCGCCCTCGTTGACGGCGCCATCGGCCATCAGCGGCATGTCCTCTGCCGCATGCAGGGCAATATCCCGGTTCATGCGCTGGGTAATCTCCAGCGAGTGTCGTTCGCCCGTGAGGGTGATCACCCAGATCAGAGTGCCGCCAAGTGCCACAAACAGCAGGCCCATGGCGACGGCAAGGCGCAGATACAAGCTACGGACGCGCATCACTGGCCGGCCTCAAAGCGGTAGCCCACGCCCCAGACGGTAACAACGTGCTGCGGATCGCTGGGGTCGTGCTCGATCTTTCGCCGGAGACGATTGATGTGGGTGTTAACCGTATGCTCGTAGCCATCATGGCCGTAGCCCCAGACTTCGTCGAGTAGCTCCGCCCGCCGGAAAACCCGTCCCGGCTGCTTGGCAAAGTGCAGAAGTAAGTCGAACTCACGGGACGTCAGATCCAGGGTTTCGCCGTGCAGCGTTACGGAGTGGCTTTCAGAGCAGATAGAAAAGGGGCCGCGCTCCAAGCAGGGATCTTCGGCTACCTCTGATACCGCATTGAGTGCCGCCCGTCGAAGGAGGGCTTTCGCCCGGGCCGTCAGCTCCAGCGGGCTGAAGGGCTTAGTCAGGTAGTCATCTGCACCCAGCTCAAGGCCGAGTACGCGGTCGAGTTCGCCAGACTTTGCCGTGAGCATTAGAATGGGAATCGCATTCCCCTCTGCTCTCAGCTGACGGCAAATATCCAGACCGGATTGTCCTGGCAGGCGTACATCGAGAATCATTAGATCCCATGCGGCCTCGCGAGCCAGGGTGAGTGCTTTGTCACCGCGATCACTGTGAGTGACGTCGGCGTCGATATCCTTAAGGTGCAGGCCAACAAGTCGCGCAATATCCTCGTCGTCCTCCACAAGAAGGACACGAGGTTTTGCGGGAGTGCTGGACAGTGTGTTCATGGACGCCGCCGGCTCAAGTCGAAACAGTTCCGTTAGAGGCACTAAAACGACCTGAGTTCCCGGCGGCGAAGGACCACTACTGGGTCCTTGCGATGACGATACGCGCCACGGGGTTATCGAAGCGATGGGTCTGTGTGAGCACCGAGCCGGAAAGCCCGTCGTCGCTGGTCACGACACCGCCGTGCATCACGACCTGATCACTGACGTCGTCCCTGGTTTCGTTGAAGCCTTCGCCACCATCAGCGGGTCCCGGGATCGTGCCAACCGCCTCCGTGTTGGCTTCTGTGCCCGAGTCGTAGGCAATGGTGTTGATCACACGGGTGTCACCCACCGCCATGCCCGATACATCCATGCCGTTGATGCCCGTGATGGCATCATTGGTGTTCACCAGCATGGTCATCACCGTGAGCAGTGCACCGGTTGTGTCATCGCTGTCGAGTTCGAGGGTGAAGGATTCGCGGCCACCGGGACCTACCGGTGCTTCGCCGCTGGTTTCAGCTCGCCCTTCCACTTCATCAAGGAGCCCGCTGTTATCTCCAGCCTCAGCCAGAAGCTCGAGACCTGGTGATGCGGGTGACCCCACCATAAAGGCACGGAAGCCATCGTCGTGAACAGCAAGCGCGATGGGCGACAGCGGTTGAGCCGCGGTCAGGTTAATGGTCGTCACTTCAAAAATTGCGTTCGCGGCCGGTGCTGGCGCCGGTGCGGGGGTGGGTGGCGGTGGCTGCTGGATGCTTCCATCGCTGCAGGCCGCGGTCAGGGCAATGAGCGCCGGCAAAGCTAATCGTTTCATGGCTCTGCCCCTCAGTTAACAGTCAGAACGACACGTACGACGGGGTTCAGCCAGCGGTGCACCGTGGAGTCGATGTCACTCATGCCGCCGGTGGGGTTTGCATCACCTAGTACATTACGGTGGATATGAACAAAGCCCTCGGACGTCGCGTTCACACCGGTGCCACCTGAGCCGCTTGCTTCAAGTACCGGTGGTGGTGCCGGGAAGCCAGCCTCACCGGGCGCGCCGCTGCCGACGATCTCGTCGTTACCTTCGGTGCCCGAGTCGTAGGCGTTTACGTTAAACACGTAACGGCCAGGCTCCGTAGGAATTTCGATGGCATTCAGACCCATAAACCCGTCGTTGCTGGGCAGGATCATCGCCACGATGGAGAGGCGCGTATTGTCGGGCGCATCATCGGTATTCAGGTTGGCCGTAGTGCGCGCGCCGGGTGCCAGCAGACCACCGGCGGGATTTGCCGCGACAGTGGCATTCAGTGCTTCAACGTCTGCCTGCAGACCGCTGATGTCACCACCTTCTGCCATGGACTGAAGACTGGCGCTGGCGGGTTCGCCCGTGGTGAACAAGCGCGCGCTATCTGCGTGCGCTGCCACCAGAAAAGGCGTGAACCAGCTTCCGCGAGTGAGGTTGATAATCTCGACACTGAAGTCGACGGCGCTGGCCGGAGTAGCCGATAGCGCGGCCGCAGAAGCGAGAGTGAGCGCTGAAAGTGTTTGTTTCATGTACATGCCTTCCTTGTAAGCAGGGGCATGCAGTGTGGGATCAGCTGTAGGGCCGAGTTATCACGAAATTCTCACAAATTCGTCAATTCTTCGTCACGGGGGCCGTGCATTTGATTGGAGGGAGCCAGGAGAGCGGCGGCAGTAGTCAGCACAGGCGGATCAGTCTTCCTTGCCCGTGGTCACCGAGCGATCACTCGCGAGCCAGCCGTGGTAGCCACCTTCGAGGCTCTGTACCCTGGAGAATCCCGCGTCCCGCAACGTGTCGATAGCTCGCTCGGCACGACCACCTGGAGGGTTCGCGGTGCAATGCACCACGTAAGACTTGCTCTTGTCGAGTTTGGCAATCTGCTTGCTGAAATCATCGGATGCGATGGGCATATGAACGGCTCCCTCGATATGGCCAGCAGAAAACTCGCCGCCGGTGCGTACATCCAATACCACGAGGTTCGCATCACCAAGATCCACCGCATCGGAAGCAATGGATTGTGAGACTACGGAGGCATCTTCTCCCGCATAGGCTGCCATCGCGACGACCACAGTGGTCAGAGCGGCAGTGCGCAATCCCTTAAACAAGCGGCGACCGCGATTGAGAACAAACGACTCCATGATTTTCCCCTTACGGTGTTACGCCGTCGATGCTTAGGAAGGTACCGTCTTCCGCTCGTCGAACGGCCAACACTTCGAGCACCGCATCGGGCGCGATGCCACCAAGAATGTGCGGGAAGAGCTCGTCATCGGCGCCATCGAAATCAGGTTGCTTATCGCCAACAGGGGCGGTGCCTTCATAGATGGTTTTCACGCCCGTGCCTTCAAGACTCTCCACGGTCATCTTCAGGCAGTACCAATCGCCCACGACATCGGGGTAGAAGTGGTTGGCCACATTCAGCAGCTTCGCGGGATTGGATGTGCCATGAGTAAACCCGTCGACCTCGTAGGTCGGGGGGTAGTAAGTGTCTCCGCGCTCCACGGTCTGATCCCAAAGCTTGGCCTGTACCAGATGGAAAACGAAGGGATGCTCGACGCCGCTCATGGTTTCTCCTTTGGCTGTTAGTGCAAAGGCTCCCGCCAGTACCAGCAGCATGGCTTGTAGAAGTGCGTAGATGGTGCGCGTCATGCGGGTTTTCCTGAACATGCTGGTTTGCCTGAAAGAGATGGCGCGGTAACTAGTGCGCAAGTGAGTGAACTGGACGTCATCAAGCCTAGCGCAATTCGACCTAAAATCCCGGTCGTCGGCAAACGGCGCCTTAGAAAATTTCGCCTCTAGGTTCACGCCACATGGGATACATGGGCGGGCATCCGTCCGTGGGAATGAGCTCTCCCATGAGTTCAAACCCAAAGCGCTTGTAGAAGGGGATATTGCTGGCCTTGCTCGATTCCAGGTAGGCCGCTGATTTTTCTGCATCGACGCACTCAAGTCCCGCTGTCATCAGCTTGCCGCCGAGGCCCTTTCCCTGGGCTTCTGGTCGTGTGCCGATGGCATACAGGTAGTGATGGGGCTCCGTGGGATGCTGGCCGGCCATGCCCTCATCGAGCTTGAGTCCGCGGATCAGGGCACCCAGACCACTGTTCCAGATGATAGACGCGGCGATATCCAGGCTTTGCAGGAGCGGCAGAGCCTTATGAAACTCCGAGCGTATCCAGAGCGTAGCGCCCAGATCACCCGTTCCATGGCCATAGCCATTCACCAGATACTGCTTTTTGGCGATGAGGGTGAAATACGCCGCGATGCCGGACTGCTTGCCAAAGACCCAACGATTTACCGGGTCGTCTGCAAAGGAGGCGCCAATGATGGCGCCAGCCCGCCGGTAATCAGCGTGGGTCAGTGGGAGGGCGTCGGGTCGATCAATGTCCTGGTTCATGGATCAAGGGTCACTGGAGAGGGTTCTTGGATCGAGGTTCATCGATCTGGGCTAAGGGTCGAATTTACGCGCCGCTACTTCGCTGAATATATTCCGATGCCGTCATAGCGTGGTACGTCGTGCCTTCATAATGCACGTTCACTGGCTCGGGATCGACAATCTCGATGGGGGTGCGCTGCGCCCGCGCGATGTCCAGCGCCATCATCGTGATGTTGACGCTGAAGGATGTACCCATAAACACCATGCGATCTGCGGCTAGCATACGCTGCTGCGCCTCGGTAATCCGATAGAGCTCCGTGTAGTACTCATCGAAGAGCAGCACATAGGGTTTGAAAGAGACATTAACCTCTGGCCGGCCCTCGATACGGAACAACGACAACAGGGTCGCGTTGAGGTCGTTCTCATCGACGTCCTCCCAGGGCGTGCGTTCCGGCACGATGGTATGTGCCAAAGACTGGTCGTGGTACTGGGTCATCTGGTCGATACGACCATGAATGGCGATGTAATCCTCATTACCCGCTTTGCCATCGAGCCCGTCGATGTTCTGGGTAATCAGGTTCTTGTCCGCCAGCCAGCGATGCACATCGTTGGGCCCATGATTGCGGTAGGTCGCGAAGCGTTTGTAATACCAGCGCAGAAACTGCAGCGGATCGTTCTGGTACATGGCGCGCGTGGCCATTTCTTGAGGCGTGTAATTACGGCTGCCGATAGTCCAGAAGCCATCGCTGCCGCGAAAGGTGGGAATGCCGCTCTCTGCACTGACGCCAGCGCCCGTAATGTAGAGCGTATTCATCTCAGGCCTTTCGACCGTAAGCGTTGCCGAAGCTGCTCATCCGATTCCTTTTCCAGCAGGAGTAATGCTGCGTAGGGATCTTCGCCTGGAAGTTCCAGTAAAGCCGCGAAAGCAGGCTCCGTTTTCATGCCCTGTCCCCGAATGGATTTGATCCTCTTGCGTACCTTTTTGTGAAGAGCCAACAGGCGTTGCTCAATGAGGAAATGACGCACACCCCATTGCTGGGCCGTGGGTAAGCTCTGGGCAAAGATCTCGATATCCCAGCTCTGCGCTTTCAACGACGCTGTGACGGCCGGATCCTCAAGCTTGGTGATCTGTTTCACCGTGACAGGCCCAGCGCCGCTCAGCAAATCGGACGCTTCTTTAGCAAACTGTTCGAGAGATGTTGCGGTGCAGGCAATGTCGATGTCGCTTTCTGGCCCGTCGATTCCCAGAGGTGGAGTGCCAATGACGATGGGATCGTAAGGCGCCAGCTTTTCCATCAGGCCCAGATCAGCGATGACCGATTGATAAGGTGCGCGAGTCACGAAGTTTTGCGTCGATATCGCCACAGCACAAACGCCAAAGATATCGGCGTTAGCAGCAGGGCGCCCGGCCAAAACCATGAAGACCAGGTTTCCGCGATAACCGGCCAGTTCGGCCCCTGCGCTCCGCGAAAAATCCCGGAGGGGTTTTCGAGCCAGTCTATCGCCGTCGGCACGGCCGCAAGTACGCCTGCAGCGCCTAACCCCCACACCAGTGCACGGGCCCAGTGGAACTTTCCCATTGAGCGGTCAGCATTCTCGGCCTGAGCCTGAGCCTGAGCCTGAGCCTGAGCCTGAGCCTGAGCCTGAGCCTGAGCCTGAGCCTGAGCCTGAGCCTGAGCCTGAGCCTGAAATTGAGGTTGGGTCATGGCGTCGAGGGAGGTGCAGCGAAGTGCTTTGCCGCGGACACGGTCTGGCGCGATTCGGTCGAGGGCCTTCTGGAACGCGATGGGCGTTCGTAAGCAATCGGTTTTGCCGTGGCTCGAATATAGAGTGGGTGACCGGGTTCGCCGCTGCCGTTGACCTTCAGACAGGCGAGGCTGGGAAGCATGTTGCAGACCGCGGCGGCGCGGCCCCGATGTGCCCCGTCGTTTCCCCAGGCTGCCACCATCAGCGCTGCGTCGTCCGCTAACTGGCGTAGCCACCGATTGTTTCGAGGCCCAACAGGCCGAGCTGCCTCCAGCAGGTCAGACGGTTGCGTGGCGCGAAATGCAAAGAGGTTCGCCATGATGACACCGCCGTAGCCCCAGTCTCTGGCAAACCGCATGCAGCGACGGAGCGTGGGATCATCGGTGGTTGCGTCGGCGGTCGATGGGTTCAGTCCGATGAACATCACGGCGCCACGCGCTGGGTCCCAGGTTCGCCAAAGTGCGTATCGATAGCTGCCACATCGGGAGATGACAGCGGTGTTCTTCCGGGCTGTCACACGTGCTTCTCAGATTCGCGCGGTCGCAGCAGTGATTTCCCAATGCCATACAAACTGATGAGTAGCCAGAAGAGCTCCATAAGAAACGCAGACAGATTAAAGTCGAAATACAGCGACACCAGGATGAGCGCTGCACCTACAGCGTTCATCGCACCGTACGCTAGCGAGGTAGCGCTCACTCTCTCTAACTGCAGCGCGAGGTAAGCCAGAAGAATCAGTGCAACGCCGACGTTGCCGAGGAAATCAATAATGCTGTAGTCCATTCCCTGAGTGTATACGGGAATCAGCGCGCGAGTACGGCGTGCAAAACGAGTGCTCCAACTAGGGCGGCGATACCGGCCATGCCTACCAACGACAGCATCTTCAGGATCCTTCTGCGGCGGTGGCGAAGAAAGCGCGGGTCGATTCATCAGCGGGGTGGAACGCTTCGATGCGCAGCTCGTCTGTCGTGATGTCCTGGGGAGTACCGAAGGTCGACATGATGGTGAATAGGGAAAGCCGCAGGCCATTGATATCCAGGTCCAGGGGCATGACCGGCAGCAGTGGTTCAGGGGTAGGTGTGACTTCTGGTAGATCCCCCGCAGCGCGAATGAGTGCCTCGACGTGTGCGATTGTCGCGGGCTCTCCGGAAGCCAGAGCCTCGCTGCGCAAACGCTGGACAAACAACGGCAGAGCGACATCTCCGTTGGTGATGAAGCGGCGCAGTCCTTCCGGCGCGAGCGTGGCGGCAGCGAGATTAAAGGGCTCATCAGCTTCAGTGCTCGCTGGCGCGCCGCCCAGGGCGAGCATGAGATCCGATGCTCGATTCCCTATCACCCGGTTCCACTGGCGATCTACAACAACAGCCGGGAAGGGCTCGTGGTGCTTGAGGACTTGTGCCAGCGCATCGCGAATGGGCGCCATGTTCGGCTCATCCAGGGAAGATTCACGATACTGCGCGGTGAATCCGGCGGCGTGGAGCAGGCTGTTGCGCTCGCGCAGGGGGACCTCCAGTGCCTCCGCAAGGCGCAGCACCATCTCGCGGCTGGGCTGGCTCTTACCCGTTTCAAGCCAACTGAGGTGCCGCTGCGATATGGCGGCGGTTTCCGCGAGATCGAGCTGCGATAAATGGCGCCGCTGTCGCCAGTGTCTGCAAAGGTTGGGGAAGGTAGCGGCGGCAGTCATGGAAGTCTGGCTCCTGAGCTCGTTTATCACCGGCCCCGCTGTCAGGGGCGACAACAACCTTGGTGTTCTGATCCGACACTCTTTCAGTTGTCTGGGATGGGAGCGCTCATTCTCGGCCGGGCCGCTGTTTGAATTCAATAACCTTTGACGTCATTGAGTAGCAACAGGTCCAAAGCCATCCTGTGTCCATCACGGCAACCAAGACATTCGCAAAGGAGACACGCCATGAACCGACGCATCGCATCCATTCTGATTCTTCTGCCCTTCCTCGCACTGACGGCCTGGGCTCTGATGAACGGTAGCATTATGGGCATACTCAACACCAATCAGACCCCCGGCGGGGCTCAGGTGTTTGTCGATCTGATCATTGCGCTGGTGCTGCTCATGACCTTCCTCGTGCCCCATGCCCGCGCTAACGGCCGCA
This sequence comes from Pseudomonadota bacterium, assembly GCA_038750875.1. Taxonomy (GTDB): domain Bacteria; phylum Pseudomonadota; class Gammaproteobacteria; order Pseudomonadales; family Halieaceae; genus Congregibacter. The sequence continues at coordinate 33,435 of JBCDGU010000017.1, forward strand.
ACCCATGGCTTTGGGTCGGTTTGACGGTGTGCCTGGGCTCCATCGCGCCTCTGCTCTACTTCGCAACGGGCAAGAGCGACTAATCTCCTTGTTTGGCGCGTGGCTTTGATCTTCGTCGCCTATCGGGCCGTACAAACAGGCATCACGGTTGGTCTTAGGCCACCGCTAGACGAACTGATAGAGCCTCATGCGCTCTCCGGGAGATATCTTGAACGCCGCTATACCGACCCCACGCCCCCCGAAACGCAGCCTGTTCCTTAAAGAGTCCCGCGCTGCACTGGATTTTGCCCGCATGTGGGGGCCGCTGGTCACTTCGGGTCTGTCACGGACCGCCCAGCGGCAGGACTCCCTGGTCATTGTGGTCCCAGGCTTTGGGTCAAACGATAGCTACACACTGCCTCTGCGGCGTTTTCTGGCCAATCAGGGTTTTAAAACAGAGGGCTGGGGCCTTGGGTCCAACCTCGCTGGCAGAAATCTGCCCCACACGCAGGATGACCTCTCAGATCGCTGGGATTTTGAGCACCGCGAGGACTACAACGGCGAAGCTGGCGTTCCTTTCATGATTGACCAGCTGTATGACCGGGTGATGGATCGCCACCTGCTGACAGGCCGGAAGATCTCGCTCATCGGCTGGAGCCTCGGTGGCTATGCCGCCCGTGAAGTCGCGCGAGACATGCCGGACGTTGTCGACCGCGTGATCACCATGGGCTCACCGATTGTTGGCGGGCCCAAATATACGGCAGTTGCTGCGGTATTTGATCAAGGTGGCCAGGATCTTAATTGGATCGAGGATGAGATCACTCGTCGGGAAGAGAACACGATTAAGCAGCCAATTACCGCGATCTACAGCAAAACAGACGGAATCGTAGGCTGGCCCGCGACAATCGATCGCTACAGCCCGCGTGTTCGCCACGTGCAGGTGGATGCTGCTCACCTGGGCATGGGATTCAACCGGGAGATCTGGGGTCTCGTGCTGGATGCGCTTTTGGAAGACGCCGAGGGCTAAGCTTCGCGATATCACCCGTGATCGCAGATCCCGGGCGTTTTAACGCAAGGGTGTTTGCGCACCGCTGACCGTCACTTATAGTCCTTTGAAACGGACGGTGGTGCGTGATGGTTTTCGAATCCAAAGTCGACGTGTGGCTGCAGGTGCTCTTTGTCATGAGCATCGCGTTCTGTGGAATCACCTGCTTCAGCATGTTGCGTCAGCCCCTCGGTACCGCCGGCTGGCTGACAATCGGCAGCACCTTGGCGGTCGGCGTTGCCTTTCCGATCTGGTTGTACCTTTCCACCAAATACACCGTCGATGATCACCAGTGCCGCGTCTCCAGCGGTCCGTTTCGATGGGTCATCAATCTCGATGACATCGAGGACATCAAACCAACCACAAACGTGCTGTCTAGCCCAGCGCTTTCTCTCGATCGACTGCTTATCACCTATGCCGATGGCAAATCCCTGATGGTTTCGCCAGAGGACAAGAAGGGCTTTATTGCCGCCTTGAAGAGGAAATCGCCATGAGCCTGAGTCGCCGCGCACTTCTGAAGACTGGCGCCGCCAGCATCATCGTTCTGGGAGCCGGTGGCAGCTGGATGTCGACGCTGACCTCCAGATCGGCGAGAGAGCCTTGGTCCACGGCCGGACAGAGCTTTGGTGATCCGCGACTGGATGCCTTGGCCTACGCAATTCTTGCCCCCAATCCCCACAATATGCAGCCCTGGCAGGTACGGATGAGAGGTACGGACGGCTTTACGCTGAGCGCCAATCTCGACCGCCTGCTACCAGAGACAGATCCACCGTCCCGGCAGATCACCATTGGCTTCGGCGCGTTCCTGGAGCTGTTTCGCCAGGCGGCGGCTGAAAAAGGTTTTGTGGCAGACGTCTCGCCATTTCCCGAGGGTGAGCCTTGGCCAACGCTCGACGCACGACCCGTTGCCTTCGTTCGTCTCAAGGCGGATACGCAGGCAGAGCGAGATCCACTCTTTGCCCAGGCGCTTCACCGTCACACGCAGCGTATCGCGTTCGACACCAAACGAACGGTCAGCGATGAAGTGCTCGGACGCATCGTGGCCGCGGCAGGATCTGGTGTCCGGGTATCGGGCACCAGCGATCAGCGGCGAAGAGACGCATTGCGAGAGTTGACCAGTCACGCGTGGATCGCGGAGTGGGAAGATGCTCCGGCCCGCGGCGAAACGGTGCGCGTTACTCGCGTAGGGAAGGCAGAAGTCGGCGCTCAACCCTGGGGTATCACCATCGACGGCCCGTTAATGACCATGCTGGGCGCCGTGGGTGTGGTCAGCGCTGAGGCTATGGATACTCCGGGTAGCACCTCTTATAAAGAAGGTCTGAAAGCTTACCTGGGAGCATGCCAGTCGGCGATGGCTCATGTGTGGAGCACCACGTCGACCAATACTCGGATGGATCAGCTGAGCGCTGGCGCGGCCTGGGTACGTATTCATCAGGCCGCTACCGCTGAGGGAGTTGCTTTTCACCCGCTGAGCCAGGCATTGCAAGAGTTTCCCTCTATGGCCTCTCACTATGCGGATGTACACGATCTTCTCGCGGATCCGGGGCATACGGTGCAGATGCTCGCGCGCCTTGGCTATGCGCCAGCCGCCTCGCCAGCACCCCGCGAGCCACTGACCGCCAAGCTCTTGCCGGTCTGAAGCAAAACTGTGATCTGAATCACAGTCGCGGCGGGTAAATGTGACGCAACGCACACTCCTCAGCACTTGGCAGGACAGGGGTCAATTCACAGGCGTAACATCACCAAAGGATGCGGCTGATGGCGCAGGATCATCCGAAATCTACCGTCGGCCTTAGCCGACAAACCTCGCGCTTGCGAGGTACTGTTAATGGAAAAGATTGGAGCAGGCGACGTGAACATGGCCGCGGGCGGATTTAATCCCCAGAAGCATCAGGTACTTACCCTGAGTGCTGGTGAGCAGGCCACTGTTTCAGCGATCTGTAATCGCCTGTCCAGGATGCTTGGCATCATGGATCGCGAGGGCCTGCAGAAGGACATCGCGATCGTGCAGGCGCACTGCCCACTTAATCTTGAAGCCCTGGCAGCCGCCCCGGAGCGCATCTTTGTTGAGGAATTGCTTACGATCCTGGATGCCACGGACCGGGTGACCGGCGCTCTTGTTAGTGACTTCGAGTCAAGGTTCAAGGTGGATGGACTGACCGCTACGATCCTCTGATGGAGTTCAGAGGGCGAGCCCTTGGAAGCGATTCAGACCTACGCTGGCAGCTGCCAATGCGGCGTGAAACCCTTCTACGTCCATCGCTCCAATCCGGACGGTATGGACGTAAACGTAAACGGCTTGGACGGCGACTTACCGGAACAGCATATGGTCGACTTTGATGGTCAGGATTGGGAATCCAACGCAGACTCCTTGGCGCACAAGTCGAAAGAAGCGTAACGCCGTGCCCTCGCCGACGCCCTGAGCGCAGGAGCGAGAGCACGATTTTTAAGATAGCCTACTTGTTGGCGGCCTTATAGGCGCGTAGCGCAACGTTGAAGTCGCCAGCTACTTCTTCCTCCGAAGAAACCGCCGCGTTATAGGCGTTGAACGCTTCGTTGTACGCAGCCTGGTGAGTTGCTTTTGCTTCTTCGTCATCGGTCTTGGATGCCGCGTCCTCGGCAGCGGCCATATGCTCGTCGAGGCATTCCAGGTGGATTTTCAGATCGGCCTGAAAGGTCTTCACCGCCTTCTGTCCCTCGAGCATCTGCTCCATGGTGGCAGTGCTGCCGTCGGGCATCATTGGTTTCTCCGGTGCGCCACAGTCTTCGATGGCCAGGGCACTCGTGGCGCCGAAGGCAAGCGCAGCGGCCAGGGCCACACGTCCCGATGCTGTGCCCAATTTCTGTGAGTTGATCATTATTCTCTCTCCTAGTTTTTGCCCACCCAGAGGCGAGGCAGCTGGAACTGTCTTTCCAGATCTGTCGCAATGCGCTCGGCCTGGTCCTGCGTCTCAAGACCGACAATACGAACGCGATAAAGGGTTTTACCTGCGGCAGATGCAGTCTGCACTACAACGTCGCCAGCGTCGACGCTCAGTTTTCCCGCCCATCGGTTGGCCGCGTTACGCTGAGCATAGGATCCAAAGTTTACGAACCATGGGCCAGCAAGGGCCGGTGTGGTGGCGGGTGCTGTGCTCTTCGAAGCAGGACTCTGGGCAACAGGTTTTGGCGCGGCACGCTCTGCCGCCCGTGCCACTGCAGCGCGCTCTTCGGCCGCCCGTTTGGCCGCTGCCTCGACTTCCCGGGCGCGCGCTTTGGTTTCTTCTGTGCGCTCGGCAAGAAGGTTCTCGAGTTCGTTGAGCTGTCCCTTCAGGTCCGCATTTTCCGCATTCAGTCCTTCGATCTCAGCGGACAGCGCTTCATTGAGCACATCGGCCTGGCGCTGGAGCTCCCGTTCAGCCGCGGCCTGATCCGGTGTGATAGCCGAAGCGAGCTGAGCGCGCAGCATCTGCAACTCTTCCTGCATTTCCTTCCGCTGCTGCACCACGCCATAACCCCCTACTGCCAGCAGCGCGAGCGCCAGCCCCACAACGGCGATCAGTCCATAGGGCAGCCGTTTCCACAGAGCCGGTGCTGCTCCGGCGGGTTCCTGTTGAGCCATACGAACTGCTTTGGCGATGACCGGCTCCTCGTCCCATTCACCCACCGCTCTTCCAGGCGCTTCGCTATCAGCCTTGGCGTAGGAGGCCAGTGTTTCGGTCTCGGGAGGATCCAGGTCATTCAGAAAGTCATCGACCAGTTCGTCCTGCGCTGTGATAGTGCTCGGGGAGACTGGATCATTGGGAGGGTCGGAGGCGCCCATGGCGAGATCGACGTCTTTGGCAGCAGTCTCATCGAGCCCGCTTTCCATCGCCAGGGTTAATACCACGCTGTCCAGCTCGTCTTCGGATGTCACCGGGGCGTCCGCGCCAAAATTTACAGGCTCTCCGGCGTCAAGTGCTGTCGGCGCTTGATCCAGTTCGACGGAGGTGGGTTCGGCGTAGGCGTCATCTTTTAGCGTCGGAGGAGGTGGTGGAGCCGGTTCTGAGCTTGCTTCGCCCGGCGCTTCAAAAGCCACACTTTCTGGCTCTGGCTCTGGCTCTGGCTCTGGCTCTGGCTCTGGCTCTGGCTCTGGCTCTGGCTCTGGCTCTGGCTCTGGCTCTGGCTCTGGCTCTGGCTCTGGCTGGGCGGGCTCCATTTGGAGCGACGGTGCTTCGTCCTCCACAAAATCCATTGCGGGTGGTTCGGGCAACGGCTCTGAATCCGCTGATTGATCGATAAGGGCGTTGCCCTCGTCAGCTGGTTCGTCATCCCATTCGTCTAAAAGCGTATCGGTGCTTTGAGGCAGGGGTGAAGCATCGGTGTATTCTGACTCGGGCCCGGCAGTTCTTCGGCCGCTGGCTGGCTCACCGGTTTGATCCTGGTCGCTCGCTCGATCCCTGCGCTCGGAGCTTCGCGGTGCATCGGCCGAAATATCGTCATCGACAAGGTCCGGGCCGGTCGATGCGGTCTCGTCATCTGCAAATAGCAGATCTTCGTCTGCCGGTTCAGAAGCGTCGTCGTCGCTCTCCGGCGCGTCGTCGCTATCGGTGAGTTGAGGAGCTACCGCGGCGCCTTGAGCGGCGCGGATCTCGGGGAGTTGATCCAACTCGGATTCGGGAGAGGGCCAGTCGGCCAGCGGATCTTCCAGTTCGCTTGCGAAAGCGGCGTAGCCTGGATCAGGGCTGGTTTCCGTTAACCCCTCAGGAGCAGCGGGAAAGTCCTCGTCGTAATCACGATCCGTGTAGCCAAAACCAATATCGTCATCGCGGTCGATAAAGGACGCGCCCTCATCCCCATCGGCGCCTGCCAAGGACGAGGTCTCATCGGATTCCGTTGGTTTTTCGTCAATCGCCATGGACTTTCAGCCCGAGCCTAACCTTAGGGCGATAGTAGCAGAGGCATGGAATGGAAGCGCTACGGCGGCTGACCCGTGAGCGGCAGGTGGCTTCCGGTTAGAATGAGTCCATGGATGTAAGCGATATTCTCACGGGTCTGAACGACGCGCAGCGCGACGCTGTGGCAGCGGAAAGTGGCAACATGCTGGTACTGGCAGGTGCCGGTTCCGGTAAAACGCGGGTTCTCGTGCACCGCATTGCCTGGCTCATTCGCGCTGAGGGGCTCTCGCCCCATTCTGTACTGGCCGTAACATTTACCAATAAAGCCGCGCGGGAAATGCGGGGCCGCATCGAAGAAATGCTGCAGCTACCGACTCAGGGCATGTGGGTCGGTACTTTCCACGGCCTGGCACATCGCCTTTTAAAGATCCATTGGCAGGAAGCGGGCCTGCCCCAAAACTTTCAAATCCTCGATTCCGATGACCAGCTGCGGTTGGTCAAGCGCGTGTGCCGCGAGCTGCAGCTGGATGAGTCCCGCTGGCCGCCCAAGCAGGCTCAGTGGTACATCAACGCCCAGAAAGACGAGGGCCTGCGAGCCACGCATATCGAGTCACCCCTTGGTGACCTTTACATCAAGACCATGCTGCGTGTTTACGCAGCCTACGAGCAGGCCTGCGAGCGAGGCGGCATGGTGGACTTTGCCGAGCTGCTGCTTCGCGCTCATGAACTCTGGCTAAAATCGCCGCAGGTGTTAGAACACTACCAGGGCCGTTTCCGGCAGATCCTTGTGGATGAGTTCCAGGACACCAACACGATCCAGTACGCCTGGTTGCGGGTACTTGCGGGTAACCGCGTTCCGGTGGTGGCGGTGGGCGATGACGATCAGTCGATCTACGGCTGGCGTGGCGCCAAGATCGAGAATATCCAGCGTTTCGGCGAGGATTTTGGGAACACCCGCGTCGTGCGTCTTGAGCAGAACTACCGCTCGACACAGACCATCCTCCAGGCTGCAAATGGGGTGATTTCTCACAACAGCGGTCGTCTGGGCAAGGAGCTGTGGAGCGCGGGAGAGAATGGCGACCCTATCCAGCTCTATGCAGGCTTCAACGAGCAAGATGAGGCTCGTTTCATCATCGAACAGATCGAAAGCTGGGTGAACAATGGAAACCTGCGTCGGTCTACCGCGATCCTTTACCGCTCCAATGCGCAATCTCGGGTATTAGAAGAAGCGTTAATTCGCGCCGGCCTCCCCTACCGCATTTACGGCGGTCAGCGGTTCTATGAGCGTCTCGAGATTCGCAATGCCATGGCCTATCTGCGGCTGCTGGTTAGCCGAGGTGATGACGCCGCCGTTGAGCGCGTCATCAACATGCCGCCACGAGGCATTGGCAGCAAGACCATCGATACGCTTCGCGAGACGGCGCGTGAGCGGCAGTGCACGCTGTGGCAGGCCATTCAGTACTGCCAGAGTGACAAATTGCTCCCGGCCCGAGCCTTAACGGCCATCGAGGGTTTTCGCGTGCTCATCGATGAGATAGACACGGCGACGGACCCCATGACGTTGGAAGAGCTTGTCGATCAGGCGGTGCGTCGTTCCGGTCTCATTGATTACCACGAGAAAGAAAAAGGTGAAAAGGGCCTGGCACGCGTCGAGAACCTGGAAGAACTGGTCACCGCAGCACGCACCTTTGTGCCGGAGGGAGAGGAGCTCTCGCCGCTGCAGCAGTTTGTGGACAGCGCCGCTCTGGATGCGGGTGAAGCTCAGGCGGATCCCCACGAGGACAGCGTGCAGCTCATGACGCTGCATTCGGCCAAGGGCCTTGAGTTCCCCCTGGTGTTTCTTGCGGGGATGGAAGAGAACCTGTTCCCCCATCGCATGTCCATCGAAGAGCCCGGGCGTCTCGAGGAAGAGCGGCGTCTTTGTTATGTGGGTATTACGCGGGCGATGGAGCGCCTGATTATGACCTACGCGGAGAGCCGGCGGCTCCATGGCTCCGACAGCTATAACGCGCCGTCGCGCTTTGTTCGGGAAATCCCTAGCGAACTTGTGAATGAGGTGCGTCTGCAGACCAAGATCAGCCGACCAGTCAGTCAGCTTTCGTCAGCGCCGGTGGCCGATACGGGCCTGAATCTCGGGCAGCGTGTGTACCACCAAATGTTTGGTGAGGGTGTGGTGCTCAACTTCGAGGGCCGTGGCAGCAACGCTCGTGTAGAAGTGAACTTTGATGCGGAGGGTACCAAGTGGCTGGTGGTGCAGTACGCAAAGCTTGAGGCCCTGTAGGGCCGCGGGGAACCGTCCGAGCATTATTCGGGGGAAAGAAAGTGACTGAGGGAAAATCCATCAATCGCGAAGCGCTTGCGGTGTTACTGCTGGCCTCAGCGCTGGTCGTGACGGTGGCTCTGTGGGTGAACGATCGGCTGCGAGAGGACGCTGCCGTGACCCCGTCTCAGCGTGGTGATGCGACCACGGAGGAAGTGATTGAGTGGAAGCTCGTCACCACCTGGCCCAAGAACCTGCCGGGCCTGGGACACACGCCGGAAGTCTTCGCCGACATGGTTCGAGAAATGACTGGGGGCCGCCTCGACATTCGTGTTTATGGTGCCGGGGAGATTGTTCCCGCCTTCGAAGTCTTCGACGCGGTGTCCAGCGGTGTCGCTGAGGTCGGCCATGGCGCCTCCTACTATTGGAAGGGCAAAATCCCCGCCGCTGTGTTCTACACCGCGGTCCCCTTTGGCATGACGGCCCAGGAAATGAACGGCTGGCTCCATTACGGGGATGGTATGGCCTTGTGGGAGAAGCTCTATGCACCCGCCGGCATTGTGCCCCTTGCCGGGGGCAGCTCGGGCGTGCAGATGGCCGGATGGTTCAACCGGGAGATCAACTCCCTGGACGATATACGCGGTTTGCGCATGCGTATTCCGGGGCTTGCGGGAGAAGTCTTCGCCGCTGCCGGTGGCGAGGCGGTGCGTATTCCCGGGGGCGAGGTGTATACGGCCCTGCAGACGGGCGTCATCGACGCCGTGGAGTGGGTCGGGCCCTACAACGATCTGGCCCTGGGCCTTCACGAGATCGCTGAGTACTACTACTACCCCGGGTGGCACGAGCCCGGATCTATTCTTGAGTTCATCGTCAATGAAGAAGCGATGGAGTCGCTCTCCGACGAACTCCAGGCAATCGTAAGAACCGCAGCGCGTGCAGCCAATCAAGACATGCTGGATGAGTTCACGGCGCGCAATAACACTGCGCTGCGGGAGATGATCGAAGTGCATGGCGTTAAATTGCGTAAGCTGCCGGACGACGTTCTCGCTGCCCTGTACAAAGGCAGTGAAGAGGCAATGGACCGTCTCATTGATAGTGATCCTCTCGCAGCGGAGGTGCAGGCCTCCTTTGCCGAATTCCTTCGCAATGCACGCGCGTATCACGAGATCTCTGAGCAGGCCTACATCAACGCGCGACGAGATGTGATGGGGGCGATCATCGCCGAGGAATGATCGAATTCTGCTGCCTCAATAACAGCCTTCCGTGATTCGCGTCACACTCTAATCCTCATGGGAGGATTTACCGTCTCTATCCTGTCGATGGAGCGACGGACTCGCGTCCTATCACCGTTCAAGTAGCAACGTTCCTACGGGTGATAAGCCGTGTGCAGACCTAGTGAGATAAATAGCCTTTCCCCAGATCTTTTCGAGTGGCGGTACGAGGGTGCTCGGTACCTTTCAGCGCTATTTCTCGCAATACTTTGCGGTTGCTCCGGCGGTGGAGGGAGCGCGACATCGGTACCCGAAGCGGTTACAGCATCTCCATCGTCTCCGTCTTCTTCTACACCCCCTTCGCCTAACTTGGCGACGGAGCGCAGTGTGGTTTACGGAACGGGAGAGACCGCCAATGGCTCTTTTGAGCTACTCCTGGACGTATACCAGCCTGCGGGAGCCTGCACAGAACCCAGGCCGTTTGTCGTTGGTATTCACGGCGGTGGCTTTACCGGTGGCTCACGAAGTAATGAGATCTGGGTCGGCAACATGGAAGCCATCGCCGGCCGTGGCTTTGTTGGATTCTCCATCGACTATCGCCTCGTCGGTGATCAACCAGTTCCCTCAAACACGTATCAGCCTGTGGTCGACGACTTGATGCGAGAGGCTGATCGATTGGGTCTTGCGGCGGCGCAACGCGACACACTGAATGCCTCGGTCGCAGCCATGGAAGATACGGTGACGGCACTGGAGTGGGCCGTAGAAAATGCGGAAGACCGCTGTCTCGATCCGGAGCGGTTTGCCCTCTGGGGATCGTCCGCTGGCGCCATTACGGCATTGCACGTCAGTCACGCGCTAGATGACTACTTTATCGTGCGCCCGGAACCACTGGTGGTGATTGATTACTGGGGGCGCCTGTTCCTGGAGGGTCAGGTGGGCACTCACGGGCCACCAATGATGATCATTCATGGCACAGCCGATCAGACCGTGATCTACGAGGAATCCGCGCTGTTGCTAGCGGCGGAGGCAGACGCTGCATTTCTCCCCTACGCGTTCTACATCATTGAGGGCGGCCCCCACGGCTTCGGCAGCGTTGACCCCGCGCGCGTGCAGATCAATGGCGAATCACCTCTTGAGATTACCCTGGACTTCATTGAGGACCATCTAAGGGATGGTTCACCGAACTACGAGACGCAATCGATCGTTCCGCAGGGTTAAGGACGCAGGGGCTGCAGCCGCACCCAGAGATTTGGAGCCGCGCGCTAGCGGCTCTGATCGATAGTCCGGGTTCGACGCTGTTCGTCAATGGCTACAAATACGAATTCGCCCTCGGTGACCTTGATGGGCTCTCCGTCGTGGGGAGAATTGATCCACACCTCGACCATGATGCGAACGGATGAGCGTCCGATTTCGATGACATCGCAGTAGCAAGAAACAACGGCGCCCACATGCACCGGCGTGATAAAAGCCATGCCGTCGATGGCCACCGTCGCGACGCGACCCTGAGCAACTTCCCCAGCGGTAATCGCACCTGCCAGGTCCATTTGGGAGAGTAGCCAGCCACCAAAAATGTCCCCAGCCGCATTGGTATCTTTAGGCATGGCGATGGTTTGCAGGGCAAGCTCGCCCTGGGGTAACGGCGTGGAATCGATATCGTTCATCGGATCAAGTCTTGAGAATGAAGGTGGATTTAGAGCTGACTGGGTAACCAGGTTGCCAAGGATGGCCATACCCACAGGGCGCCTAGTACCAGCAATTGAATCAGGATAAAGGGTATCACGCCCCGATAAATTGCGAGGGTCGGTACGGAGTCCGGCGCCACGCCCCGCAGGTAGAACAAAGCAAATCCAAAGGGAGGTGTGAGGAACGAAGTCTGCAGGTTGATGGCGATCATGATGCCCAGCCACACGGGATCGACCCCCATCATCAAGAGAATCGGGCCCACGATAGGCACCACCACGAAGGTGATTTCGATGAAATCCAGTACGAAACCCAGAATGAAGATCACGAGCATCACCAGCAGAACAGCCGCGGTGGTACCACCGGGAAGGTCGGCAAAAAACGTCTGAATCAGCTCTTCACCGCCAAAACCTCGAAACACAAGGGAAAACACCGCCGCGCCGATGAGGATCATGAAGACCATGGAGGTCACTTCCAGCGTGCTGGTGAGGATCTCCTGCATTTTCGTGCGCGTCACTTCCCCGCGAAGCATCGCAAGAAAAAGTGCGCCCGCCGCGCCAACGCCGGCAGCTTCTGTGGGTGTCGCGGCGCCGACCAAGATTGATCCGAGCACCACGGCAATCAGAATTAGTGGGGGCAGGAGGCCGTGAAGGAGCTCTCCCCAGGGAATCTTCCGGGTCTGCGCCGGCGGCAACGCATCGGGTTTCAGCAGCGCAAGAATGAGCAGGTACGCGCAGTACAGCGCCACAAGTAGGAGCCCGGGGATGATCGCACCCACAAACAGATCGCCTACAGACACAGTCTGAGGGCTGAACACCTGCAGCTTCAGCTGGGCTTGTTGATAGGCACTCGAGAGGATGTCTCCCAGGAGGACCAGGGCGATGGATGGCGGAATGATCTGTCCCAGCGTGCCCGTCGCGCAGATGGTGCCTGTGGCGATGCTCGGTCCGTAGCCCGCGCGCAACATGCTGGGCAGAGACAGCAGGCCCATGGTCACTACCGTGGCGCCCACGATGCCCGTGCTTGCGGCCAGCAGCGCTCCTACGAGAACAACGGAGATGGCGAGGCCGCCACGCAGGCGACCGAGCAGCGCCGCCATACTGTCCAGAAGTTCCTCGGCGACCTTCGACTTCTCGAGGATCACTCCCATGAGCACAAAGAGCGGCACCGCAATCAGCGTCACATTGCTGATGGTGCCAAATAGCCGGCCCGACAGCGCTTCCAGGAATGCGGGATCGAAGGTGCCCGTGATGATGCCAACGGCGGCGAACCCCAGCGCCGTGCCCGCAAGGGTGAAGGCAACGGGGTAGCCAAACATCAGCAGCCCGCAGACCACCGCAAACATCCAGAGCGCGATGCTTCCATCCATCAGGCGCTGCGCTCCGACACCAGTAACTGCGCGTTCCGCAGAATATCTGCGATGCCGGCAACGGCTAGATTGATGGCCATCACGGGGATGAGGGTTTTCAGAATATACAAAAACGGAATCCCGCCGGGCTCCGGTGAGCTTTCGCGAATGGACCAGGCGTCGAGGACATAGCCCCAGCTGGTCACCAGAATGACAGCGCAGAGCGGCAGCAGGAAAAGAATACCGCCCAGGGCGTCGACCCAGGCGCGCTGCCGGTCCGTAAACCCGCGATAAAAGATATCAACGCGGACATGGGCACCGGCCTGCAGGGCGTAAGCAACGCCCAGCATGAACAATGAGCCGTGGAGATAGGTCACAGACTCCTGCATGGCAATGGAGCCTTTGGAGAAACCGTAGCGCAGGATCACCACCGTTGTGGTGAGAAGCGCCATGGCGAGGGCACACCAGGCCAGGGCGCGGCCTGTGACGCACGTGAATCGATCGATGGCGTTGATCACAACGCTTGTCCAGTTTCCCCCACCGGCCACGCCGTCAGCGCCTTTCTTCCCCCGGGATCGCGAGGGTATCATAGCCCGCTCCAGGCTCTTGCGACCCTGAAAACCACAGGACTTTTCAAATGCTGACCGTCATTTCTCCCGCCAAAACCCTGGATTACGAAACGCCACCGACGACGCGCAAAAGTACGCAGCCCGAGTTCCTCGAGCGTTCCGCAAATCTTATTAAAGATGCTCGGGGTCTTGACCCCGCGGGGATTCGCGAATTGATGGGTGTGTCGGAGGCCATTGCGAACCTCAACCACCAGCGCTTCATGGACTGGAGCACGCCTTTCGATAAGAACAATGCGAAACAGGCGGTGCTGGCATTCAAGGGTGATGTCTACACCGGTCTCGAGGCGGAAACACTTAAAGCTAATCAACTGGGGTTTGCCCAGAAGCACCTGCGCATTCTCTCCGGACTTTACGGCGTGTTACGTCCCCTTGATCTGATGCAGCCCTATCGTCTCGAGATGGGACTTCGCTTCCAGAACAGCGGCGGCAAGAATCTCTACGAATTCTGGGGCGATGACATCGCCGCGTCACTGAACAAGCAGCTCAAGAAAACCGGCTCGCCAATCCTTCTAAACCTGGCGTCGAACGAGTACTTCAAAGCCGTGAAGGCGACGACGCTCGCAGCCGACGTAGTGACTCCCGTGTTTAAAGATCTCAAGAACGGCAAATATCGTGTGATCAGTTTCTTTGCCAAGAAGGCCCGTGGCCAGATGGCGCGTTACATCATCGAGAAAGAGATCAACGATGTGCCTGCGCTTAAGAGGTACCGCGTCGCCGGTTATCGTTATAACGCCGCCGAATCTTCTGCGCGCGAATTGGTGTTCACGCGGGACAAACCGCCGGGGTAGTCACGGTGGCCGGGCCGTCCGCCGCGTTGCGATCGGCAGAGCCATGGGCGCGGCCAGCCCCGTAGCAATGACACTGCTGTAACAAAAAGAACGACAACTACAGGAATCTTGCCGTGACACACAGCGCTGACCACGACGTCATTATTATCGGTGCCGGCATGTCCGGTATCTGTATGGGCATCAAGCTACAGGAGCGGGGAATCCACAACTTTGTGATCCTCGAGAAGTCTCCTGATGTGGGTGGGACCTGGCATGACAACACCTATCCCGGCGCCTGCTGTGATGTGCCATCCTTGCTCTATAGCTATTCCTTCGCCCCTAACCCCGACTGGTCCCACAGGTTTTCTCCCCACGACGAGATCAAGGCTTACTTCCGTCGCTGCGCAGAGCAGGCGGGGCTGACGCCAAAGTTGCGCCTCAATACCGCCGTGTCCTCGGCCCAATGGATTGAGGAGCATGGCCACTGGGTGGTCACCCTTGCTGATGGGGAAAGGCTGACTGCGCGCTCCGTAGTCAGTGCCCTGGGCCAGCTAAATCTTCCAAACATCCCGGATTTTGAAGCTCGGGATTCCTTCGGGGGACACAGCTTCCACTCGGCCCGCTGGGATCACGACTTTGATCTTTCGGGCAAGCGCGTCGCCGTCATTGGAAATGCGGCCAGTGCCCTGCAATTCATTCCCCACGTTGCATCGCAGGCGGCCCAGCTGTACGTCTATCAGCGCAGCGCCAATTACATCATCAAGCGTAATGATCGAGCCTATAAGAGCTGGGAGAAGTGGATCTTCCGGCACGTGCCGTTTGCCCAGAAGCTCGTGCGAGGCCTGATCTACCTTCGCGGAGAATGGGTGTTTTATCCCGTGCTTCGCAACAACGCCCACCGGTTGCTCAAGCTATGGGAGAAGTGGTGTGACGATTACCGCGGGGGCGAGATTAGCGACCCTAAGCTGCGTGAAAGCTTGACGCCAGACTACCGCCTGGGATGCAAACGTATTCTCATGTCCGACGACTACTATGAAGCGTTCCGCCGGAATCACGTGGAGCTTGTAACGTCACCGATCACCGGGATGGGAACCGAGGGCGTACGCGCCGAAGACGGCGAAGAACGTCCTGTGGATCTCATCATCTATGGAACGGGGTTCAACACCAGCGCTATGCACGGCGCGGTCGAATACATTGGTGAGGACGGCATCAGCCTACAGGAGGCTTGGCATGATGGTGCCGAGGCCTACCGCGGGGTGTCCACCCACGGCTTCCCGAACTTCTTTATGTTGTACGGCCCCAATACGAATCTGGGCAGTAACTCCATCATTTTCATGGTGGAGCGGCAGGCTAACTTCGTCATCGATTGCGTGGATAAGCTTTTGAAGCACGATCTGAGGGCTCTGGACATCAACGATCGCGTCCAGCGCGCCTACAACGAACGCATGCAGGGTGAGCTCGCGCAAACGGTGTGGGTTACAAGCTGTGACAGCTGGTACAAAAATGCCGCAGGCAAGGTCGTGAACAACTGGCCGCGTTCAACGCTCAACTACTGGTGGCACATGCGCAGCCCCGACTTTGCAGACTTCGACATGCGGGCATGATCCTGTGGATCTGCCCTTCTCCCAGGCCGCAGCAAACAACCAACAGCCCATAAAAGAAGCGCTCGCAGGCCCCCTGGCCGATGCCCGATGTGTGATAGAGGTAGGCGCAGGCACGGGCCAGCACGCGGTCGCCTTCGCCGAAGCGTTTTCCCATCTACGCTGGGTACCCACGGAGCATCCGGAGGCGCTGCATCGGTTGGAACCACGTTGCGCCCAGTTTGGTCCTGAAAACCTGGCGGTGCCCATGTCCTTGGACCTGGCCGCGCAGCGCTGGTCATCCGTCGCCGCCGACGTGGTGTATAGCGCAAATACCCTGCATATCGTCGACAAGGCACTGGTTGAGGGGTTCTTCGCGGGGCTGAGTACGCTGCCCGAGCCGGTCGAGCAGGTCTTTGTGTATGGCCCCTTCAACTATGGTGGTGCTTTCACCACGTCCTCAAACGAGCACTTCGATCAGTGGCTGAGAGATCGCGATGCGCGCAGCGGCATTCGAGACTTTGAGTGGGTGGATGAGCTTGCCAGGGACGTGGGACTCTCCCTCGCCCAGGATCTGGCGATGCCTGCGAACAACCGCTTACTTCACTGGCGTCGCGGCTGAGTGGGATGGCCCGGGCTAAGGCGGGGTTAATCCTCCTGCCGGAAGGGCAGCATCGAGCAGGCATCCTGACGGTACTGCTCGATGTGTTTTTGCTCACTGCGTGTGTAATCGCTGATGGCAGCGTCCAGTTCCGGACGCGCAACCCAGTGTGACGAGCGGGTGATGGTCGGTTCAAATCCCCGCTGAATCTTGTGCTCGCCTTGAGCACCTGGGTCAAAGCGTTTCAGGCCGTGGCGAATGCAGTATTCGATGCCTTGGTAGTAGCACGCTTCAAAGTGGAGGAAATCAACGTTCTTGATGCAGCCCCAGTAGCGACCGTAAAGGGTTTCCTCATCTCGAAAGTACATCGCGCCCGCGATGGGTTTTCCATCCTGCTCAGCCATGGCCAGCAGAACCTGTGATCCCAGCCGCGGTGCAACCTCCGTGAAGAACTCGCGCGTCAGATACCCGCCATGGCCACTGCGCTTAGCGTAGGTCATCTGGTAAAAGCGATAGAACGCGAGCCAGTCTTGCTCTTCGAGCTCCGCACCATCACGCATGGTCAGCGTGACGCCCTCGTCGGCGACTCGACGACGCTCCTTGCGAAGGGCTTTGCGCTTGCGGCTCGAAAATGTGCTCAGAAAATCATCGAAATCCTGATAGTCCCGGTTGTACCAGTGAAACTGAACCTGGTGCCGCGTATGCATGCCCGCATCTTCAAGCATCTGTGCATCGTTCTCTCTGGGAAACAGCACATGCCAGGATGAGATATCCAGACCTTCAGCCAGCTTTGGCATCTGCTCCCGAAACGTTTTCCAGAGTGTGGCAGGGTCCAGAGACTCATCGTGAAGCAGCCGCGGCCCCGTCGCGGGCGTGAAGGGGATGGCCGTCAAAAGTTTCGGGTAGTAGCTGAGACCCATACGCTGCCAGGCATCGGCCCAGGCCCAGTCGAACACGTATTCGCCGTAGGAGTGGCTTTTCAGAAACGCCGGCAGAATGGCCAGCGTTCGATCGCCCTCGGCGAGACGCAGGTGAGCGGGCTCCCAGCCGGCTGCCTCTGTGGTGCAGTCAGATGCCTCCAGGCCAAGGAGAAAATCATGGCGGAGAAAGGGATAGTCGTCGCGGCGAAGGGCATTCCACTCTCCCTCTTCAATGGCTGCAACACTGCGCAGCACTTCAACGCTGAGCGCCGTCATGGCAGAAACCCGATCAGGCGGCGAGGGCGTAGCTGGCTGCGATACCCAGGAAGACCGTGAGTCCGACCCAGTTGTTGTGTTTGAAGGCACGAAAACATGCGGCTTCGTCACGATCCTTGATGAGATAAAGGTGGTAGGCAAAGAGCAAGACAACAACACCTAATGCGGCGTAGAACGGCCAGCCCAGTCCGAACTGCTTCCCCGCCAGCGCGAAGGCGGCGAGGCACAGTACCTGTAATACGGCAATCATGCTGCGGTCGGACTCACCAAAGAGTATCGCCGTACTCTTTATGCCCACCTCAAGATCGTCGACGCGGTCCACCATGGCGTATTTGGTGTCATACACCACGGTCCACAGTAGGTTTGCCGTGAATAAGAGCCAAACAGCGCTGGGAATCTCGCCCCGTTGTGCAGCGAACGCCATGGGAATGCTCCATGAGAACGCAAGACCGAGTACCACCTGAGGCAGGTGGGTGTAGCGCTTCATAAGCGGGTAGCAAGAAGCCAGCACCACTGCCGGTACGGAGAGCAGTACCGTGAACAGGTTGGTCATGAGCACCAGCCCAAAGGCGAGCATCAGCAATACCAGGAAGAGAACGAGCGCTTCCGTCGTGGTGACTTCACCCGTGACCAGGGGCCGGCTTTGAGTGCGCGCGACGCCACCGTCAAAGTTACGGTCGGCGAGATCGTTGATCACGCAGCCTGCTGAGCGCATGAGTACGGTGCCGATGGTGAAGATGATGAGCAGATTCGTATCCGGGACCCCGTCTGCCGCGAGCCAGAGCGCCCACAGCGTCGGCCACAGCAGCAGCAGGCTGCCAATGGGTTTGTCCCAGCGAACAAGGCGCAGGAGAGCGGACACTTTGCTGTTATCGGGCACGGGCGGTGAGACCGAGGTGCTCATGGGCTGGATCGTCGTTGGAGTCAGCCGCCGATTGTAGCGCTCACGCGGCCTCTGCGGGAGCGGTGCACGGGCATCGGTGCCTGCCAGCTGGGAAACCCAGGGAGAAAGGCTTCGGCGACCAGAATAGAGCGTCCAGCGATGCGGAAGCAGGAACGGCGCGCCCAGACTGTCGCATCACCTAGTACATGGTCGGGCACGTAATTGTTAGCGGCGTGCAGGCGGGCAATCTCGAAAGGACTCCGCCGCATATCGCGACGTGCAAACAGAAACGCGCCCAGACTTTGGTTCGCGAGGCGGCGCAGGCGGCGTAGCGGTCCCGAAAGGGTGCTCTCGGGAAAGACCGAGCGGGCGAACACCACGGCTTCACCGTCCAAACGCAGCAACACCTCTCGAATCAGGGCTTTCTCCCTGGGGGCAATTTCGAGGCGCTGGCATTCATCGAGCGTCGGGCGCTCCCAGAGCTGGCGGCACCGCTCAACGGAGAAGCGGCGACCCGTATCCACCAGGTGTTGCGTGAGCGAGCCATCATCAAGGAGCCAGCTTCGAACGCCCGATACGCCCGGATCAAGGCATCGACTCTCCAGCCGCCAGTTCACAGGGCTGGAGCGTTTCAGGGATGGAATGCTGTCGGGCGAAGCCATGAACACGGTTTTTTCTAGGGGAGCGCGAGAATGCGTGAAGCGCACGAGCCTTGCAAGCCAATGTCTCGCGTCTGCCTGGCGTGATAATCTTGCCGACCCTTTTTACTGCTCGAAGTTGGAGAAAGAAGTCCATGCGCAAGTGGGAATGCATAGTCTGCGGCCTGATTTACGACGAAGCCAAAGGCTGGCCTGATGATGGCATCGCGCCGGGGACCCGGTGGGAGGATGTGCCTGAGGATTGGCTGTGTCCCGATTGCGGCGTCGGCAAGGAAGACTTCGAGCTTATTGAAGAGGCGGCTGTTGAAGATGCCCCTCATCATGAAACGCCCAGCGCTGAAGCCAAACCGGCGCCAGTGATCATCGTGGGCACCGGATTGGCGGGCTACGGTCTGGCCCGGGAGTTCCGCAAGCATGACAGCGACACACCGCTGGTGCTGATTACGGAAGATGACGGGCGAGCGTATTCCAAGCCCATGCTCTCAACGGGCTACACGAAAGACACGGATGCCGATGCGCTGGCACAGAGTGATGCGGGCACGATGGCCGCTAACCTCGATGCCAGCGTGTGGACCATGACGCGGGTTCAGTCCATCGATACGGTGCGCAAGGTCGTTCAGCTATCGGACCGCGACACGGAAGTGCACTACAAGGCCCTGGTCTTCGCCACGGGCGCGAGCGTGATTAACCCGCCCCTCGCAGGGGACGCCCTGGAAAAGGTCTACTCCGTAAACGACCTTATGGACTACGACGACTTCCGCAAGGCCATGGCGCGCCTTGAAGTGAAGAAGGTGGTGATCATTGGAGCAGGCCTTATTGGCTGCGAATTCACTAATGATTTGCTAAACGGTGGCTACGACATCGATGTGGTCGACCCGCTCGAGTACTGCCTGCCCACACTGCTTCCCGAGCCCTGCGGCCGGGCGGTTCTCGCCGGACTGGAGGCCAAGGGGGCGCGCTTCCACTTCGGGCCGCTAGTGACCGAGGTCAATCATGGCAGCGATGGGGGCGTGGTCGTCTCCCTAAGTGATGGTGGGACCCTCGAGGCCGACCTGGTTGTTTCTGCGGTGGGTGTTCGCCCGAGGACGGATCTGGCGCAAAGCGCCGGCCTGCAGGTGAATCGAGGCATCGTCACGGATCGCTTCCTGAGCACCAGTGCCGACGGGGTATACGCCCTGGGCGACTGTGCTGAGGTCGATGGGCATGTACTGGTTTACGTGGCGCCTCTCATGGCCGCGGCTCGTGCTCTTGGCAAAACGCTGGCGGGCGAGCCCACGGCAGTGACATATCCGGCAATGCCCGTGACCATTAAGACACCCGCCTGCCCCACCGTTGTTGCGCCGCCGCCCCGTGATGCGGAGGGCGACTGGCAGTTCAGCGAGGATGGGCTGTCGATCCGCGGTGAATTCCGCGGTCCTGCAGGCAATCTCCTGGGCTTTGCTTTGACCGGCGAGGCGACGCGCGAAAAGATCTCTCTGCAAAAAGAGCTGCCGCCGATTCTCGCCTGAGAAACCTAAACGGCAGCGAACAGCTGCCGGTCTCCAGTCCAGCGTCGAATGAGTCGCTGGGCCCGCTGCGAGGACGATTGCTCTATCTCTTCGGCAACCTCCTGGACCCGGTCCAGTAAGTGCTCGTGTTCGGGCAGTCGAGCCACCCGAAACTCAAGCAAGCCCGTCTGGCGTGTGCCCAGTACCTCTCCCGGCCCTCGTTGCCTGAGATCTTCCTCTGCTATCACAAAACCGTCGTTGCTCTCGCGCATCACCTGTAAGCGAGCCTTGCTCTGCTGACCGAGGGGCGCCTGATAGAGGAGCACGCAGTGGCTGGCTTCGCTCCCCCGACCGACTCGGCCTCGAAGCTGGTGCAGCTGGGCCAAGCCCAGTCTCTCGGGGTTTTCAATGATCATCAGCGTGGCGTTGGGTACATCCACGCCGACTTCAATGACCGTGGTGGCCACCAGCAGTTGATGCTCACCACCCTTGAAAGCGCTCATCACCTCGTCCTTCTCTTTGGCCTTCATGCGGCCATGAACCAGGGCGACGCTTTGCCCCTCAAGGGTCGCCTTGAGTTCCTCAAAAGTGGATTCAGCGGCCTGGGCCTGAAGGACGTCGCTGTCTTCGATGAGCGTGCACACCCAATAGACCTGGCGACCGTCCGCGCAGGCTTTTGCGACGCGCTCAACGATCTGCTTGCGCCGCTGGTTGTCGATCAAGACGGTGCCAATGGGCTGCCGACCGGGTGGGAGTTCATCGATGACGGAGCAGTCGAGGTCGGCGTAGGCCACCATAGACAGTGTTCGCGGTATGGGTGTCGCCGTCATGATGAGCTGGTGGGCCCGCTGGCCTTCACCGCTCTTCTCGCTCAGGGACAGGCGCTGGTGCACGCCAAAGCGATGCTGCTCATCGACGATGATCAATCCCAGCTGGTGGAAGTTTACGCCCTCCTGGAACAGGGCATGGGTTCCCACGATCAGCGACGCTTCACCGGACGCGATGGCGTCCAGCGTCTCCGTCCGTTTGCGACCCTTGATGCTTCCCGTAAGCCAAGTTTGGGAAATGTTTAAAGGATCAAACCAACCGGCAAAGTTGCGGCGATGCTGCTCAGCCAGCAGTTCTGTTGGCGCCATAACCGCCACCTGGTAGCCGCTGGCGATGGCGATGAGGGCGGCGGCAGCAGCGACCAGTGTTTTTCCGGACCCCACATCACCCTGCACTAGCCGGAGCATGGGCTTCTCAAGGGCCAGATCTGTGGCGATCTCGCCAATCACGCGTTGCTGGGCGTTGGTCGCCGTGAAAGGCAGATTGTCCAGAAAGCTGGGCAGCGCCCGCCTTCGGTCCACAAGAGACGGCGCCCGACGCTCCTGGCTCTTGCTGCGCAGAATGCGCATGGAGAGCTGATGGGCGACCAGCTCTTCCAGCGCCAGACTCAGTTGCGCGGGATGACGCCCATCGCGGAGCGCATCCTGATCGGCTTCGGGGGGCGGCTTGTGCAGATATCGGAGTGCGTTCAATAGGCCGCCACTGCCCTGCTCTCGTGCCACCAGCTCTTCCGGAGGATTAACTTCCAGGAGCCTGAGCGCCTGCCCGCAGAGCTTGCGCCACTGGGCCTGACTAATCCCCTCGGTGCTGGGATAGATGGGCGTCAGGCTTTGTTCTGCGTCCATCGCCGTATCGGCGCGGCGGTATTCCGGGTGAATCAGCTCTGGCTGTGCCTGGGAGCCACGCCGCACCGTGCCGAAGCAACGAAGCACATCGCCTGCGGCGAGCGCGTTTCGCTGGGCCTGACTGAAGTGAAAAAAGCGCAGCGTGGCGGTGCCTGTGCCGTCCTGCAATTTCACGAGCAATGATCGGCGGCGTCCCCCGCCTGTGACATTGACCAGGGCAATGGTGCCTTCGATAACCACTTCCGTGCCGTCCTGAAGCGCGCCAATGGGGGTGACACGCGTCCTGTCCTGGTAGCGTAGCGGGAGATGAAAAAGCAGATCTTCAACGCCGCTAATGCCGTATCGCTCAAGGCGTTCCGCCAGTTTGGGACCGACACCCCGAAGGTCGCGGAGACTGTGTGTGACAATGCCGGACACGATGCGCGTTGCTAATAGAAAGAATCTGCGAGGTTACCATGGGCGTTGCGCGAGCAGCCCTCGAACCCGGTTAAGAACTCAGTAGAGACCCTCCCGTATGACGACCTCCGCAGGAAAAACACTCGCGATAGCCGGCTTTGGCGATCTCGGCGAGCGACTGCTTACGCAGTTCGATCCCCAGATTTGGAAGGTAGTGGGCCTGCGCCGTAATGCTCATGCCGTTCCATCACCTGCTGAGGGCATCGCAGTGGATTTTGGCAGACCGGAAACCCTCGAGGTGCTTTCAACCCTTAAGCCCGACGCGCTGGTGGTTACGCTGAGCCCGAGCGATCGAAGCGAGGACGGATACCGGTGCGGCTTTACGGACGCTATGGACGCGATCCTTGCGGGGCTCGGGGAGCATCGTCCCCGTCGAGCTTTCTTTGTATCCAGTACGCGCGTGTATGGCGAGCAGCAGGGGAACTGGGTCGGTGAAGATAGCAATCTTTCCGAGAGTGACCCACGGTCCAAAGCCATACTTGACGCCGAGCGCCTATTGCTCGAGACGATTCCAGGGTCGTGCGTATTGCGGGCGGGCGGGCTGTACGGAAACGAGCCGGGGTACCTGATCCGCCGCGTTCGCGGCGGCGACTTTACGCCGGAGCGCCCGATCCGCTTTGGCAATCGAATCCATCGCGACGATCTGGCGGCGTTCATCGCCTATGCGACGGCGGTGGGCGTGGAGCCACGGGTCATTAGCCTGGTTGATGACGATCCCGCACCGATTCAGGAAGTCGAAGCCTGGCTCGCTCAGGCATTGGGTATCGCCTACGAGCCGCCTGCTCCGGCAGCGGATTCGGCGCCGGTCAGCCACAAACGGATTTCCAATCGCTTACTGCACAGCACGGGGTTTTCGCCGCGGTTTCCCAGCTTTCGTGAGGGATACCAGGAAGCGGTCAGGCGGGCCTTGGCCGACGGGTAACTGCGATAGATCAGATGAGCGGATTTAGAGGTCATCTTGGCCCCGAACGCTGCCCCAAAACGTTACAGCGCGAGGATCGCCTCCACCTCGACACCCACACCCTTTGGCAGACCGGCAACCTGAACGCAGGCGCGGGCTGGATAGGGCTCTGCAAAGTAGCGTGCCATCACTTCGTTTACTGCAGCGAAATCGTTCATGTCTGTCAGCGAGATATTGATCTTCACTGCGTCATCGAGGCTGCCGCCGGCAGCGCCGGCAACCGCTGCGAGATTCTTGAAGACCTGATCTGCTTGGGTAGCGATATCGCCGTCTACAACGGTCATGGTCTCGGGATCCAGGGGAATCTGACCTGACAGCCAGATGGTATTGCCAACCTTAACCGCCTGGGAATAGGGGCCGATTGCGGCGGGTGCCTGCGGCGTTGCGATGATGGCGCGGTTGCTCACGGTGCTGATCTCCTGAAAGGGCGTTGCCGTCGTGGATTCTGTTGGATACTGCGGCGCAGCCTAGCGACGGCTGACCTTGCGCACACTGTCGACGCTACGGAGGCGGCGCATGATCCGCGCCAGATGAACGCGGCTTTCCACATGAAGGTCCAGATCGACATAGGTGAACTGGTAATCCTTGTCTGTGGAACTGATCTTTTCGATGTTCACGCCCATGCTGTTGATGCGCGTGGCGATGGTAGCGATGGTGCCCCGGCGATTTTCAACCTCGATGCGCAACTCTGCCAAGAATTCGCCCTGTACTTCGTCATCCCACCGCAGAGGAATCCACTGTTCGGTTTTCTCTCGCATTTCCGCGAGGTTGTTGCAGTTATCGCGATGCACGACAACGCCACGTTCTGAGCTGAGATATCCGGCGATGGGATCGCCCGGCAATGGTCGGCAACAGCGCGCGTAGGTCACCATAAAGCCTTCCGTACCCCGGATGGCCAGTGGCGTGTCGCTACCGGCCGCAGGTACGGGGCCCTCGATGTTGGTCTCACCGGCAAGCTGCGAGGCCACAACTCCGGGTAAGCGGCGGCCCTGGGCTAGTTCCGCCAATAGCTCGTCGAGAGAGTCCAGGCCTGAGCTCTCAAGGTATGTGGCGAGACGAGCATCGGACAACTCTCCACTCTTCAGACTATGGGGCGCCAGAGCCTTATCTAGCAGCCGCCGCCCAAGAGCGACGGCATCTTCGCGCGTCTGGTGTTTGAGATAATGGCGGATATTGCTGCGGGCCTTGGCCGTCACTGCATAGTTGAACCAAGAGGGGTTGGGTCGCGCTCCATTGGCAGTAATGACCTCAACCGTTTGGCCACTCTGCAGGGGCTCGGACAAGGGCGCCAGGCGACGATTGATACGACATGCCACACAGCTATTGCCTAGCTCGGTGTGCACCGCGTAGGCAAAGTCGACGGCCGTCGCGCCCCGCGGCAACTCCATGATGTGGCCCTTCGGCGTGAAGATGTAGATCTCGTCGGGGAACAGATCGATCTTCACGTTCTCGATGAACTCCAGGCTGTTGCCCGCGCGCTGCTGCATCTCCAGCAGGCCCTGCACCCACTGACGGGCGCGCGCGTGAGAGCCGTTCACCGTGTCCGAATCCGTTTTATAGAGCCAGTGCGCGGCGATGCCGTTGTTTGCCATGTCTTCCATTTCCTGCGTGCGGATCTGGATTTCGATGGGAACGCCGTGCATTCCCATAGTCACCGTGTGCAGAGACTGGTAGCCATTGGCTTTCGGAATCGCGATGTAATCTTTGAACTCTCCGGGAACGGGCTTGTAGAGAGAATGGATGCAGCCGAGTACGCGGTAACAGGTATCCACAGAATCGACGATGATGCGAAACGCGTAGATGTCCATGATCTCCGAGAAGGACTTTCGCTTTGCTCGCATCTTTTTGTAGATGCTGTAGAGGTGCTTCTCGCGCCCAACGACCGTCGCCTCGTGACCGTCCTGGGCGAGGGCGTTCTCAATCTGCGTCGATATTTTTTCGACCAGCTCCCGGCGGTTTCCCCGAGCACCCTTTCTAGCCGCTTCGATGCGCCGCGCTCGCATGGGGTAGAGCGCTGTGAACCCGAGATCTTCAAACTCCATCCTTACGGAGTTCATACCCAGACGCATGGCGATGGGCGCGTAGATCTCGAGCGTTTCACGGGCGATGCGTCGAGCTTTCTGCGTTGGCAATACACCCAGGGTACGCATGTTGTGCAGGCGGTCGGCGAGTTTCACCAGGATCACCCGGATATCCCGGGCCATGGCCAGTGCCATTTTCTGGAAGTTCTCTGCCTGCTTTTCTTCCAGCGTGTCGAACTCGATTTGCGTCAGCTTGCTGACGCCATCGACCAGGTCAGCGACGGCTTCGCCGAACTGAGCCTCGATGGCTCCTTTGTCGATGCCCGTGTCTTCAATCACGTCATGAAGCATGGCGGCCATCAGGCTCTGATGGTCCATGTGCATGTCCGCGAGAATTCCCGCGACCGCAAGAGGATGGGTTACGTAAGGCTCGCCAGAGCGGCGCTGCTGGCCGTAGTGCGCCTGCTCAGCGTAGTAGTAAGCGCGCCGCACCAGCATGCTCTGCTGGGGATCCAGATAGGACCGCAGGGTGGCGTCGAGGGAATCAATGGTCTGCACTGCCAACCCTTACCGAGTCTCGGGCCGCAGCAACCGGGCGGTCGATGACGACATCGTAAGGTACGGCAACGTAAAGAAAGGAGGCGCTGCGGCGAGACGATCTGCTTTGTGAGTGCGCTGCCGGAGCAGCGGGACGAACGAATTCCGCGGGTACCGTGTCGGGCACCTGGGGCTCGTCCCAGAGGGAGTGGTGTGCGCCGAAAGCTTAGAAGCTTTCCGTTGCACCCATAACTTCAGCGAGTTCCTCTTCTGCATCCAGCTCGTCTTCGCGATTGAGCATGTCAGGGGTAACCAAACCTTCGGCGATTTCGCGCAGAGCGATGACCGTTGGCTTGTCA
>JBCDGU010000018.1:0-55833 GCA_038750875.1 Pseudomonadota bacterium
CACTTGTGAAGCTGTGAAGCTGTGAAGCTGTGAAGCTGTGAAGCTGTGAAGCTGTGAAGCTGTGAAGCTGTGAAGCTGTGAAGCTGTGAAGCTGTGAAGCTGTGAAGCTGTCGCGGCGGGGCTTGCCCTGCAATCTAGAGCGCTCGCAGCCCATGTCTTGCGCCCGTCCTCCTAGGGGAAATCCCCCAAAAGAGGGAAAGGTGATTTTGTACTGGCTCAAAAGTTTGACCAATTAAAAACAATTGTGTATGTTTTGTACAAGTATCGCGGTTTGATACTTGCGCCGGCGACTCGTACACGCCTGGATAGATCGCAACGTGGTACCTCATCGGGGGGTACAGTTGGCAGATCTGATACTGGCCAGTAGTGTTGGTGCGCGGGGCAAAAAAATAATAGCTATCCGTGGGGGAAGTGCAGTGAAAAAATTCCGATCTTGTGCATTGGCAGTAGCCGTTCGACGCACGCTAGTACCGGCGTCCGCCTTTCTATTCATTCCGTTTTCAGGCTCCATTTCGGCGCAGGATGAGGGCGGCAACCGGGTTCTCGAAGAAGTCGTGGTTCAGGCTCGTCGCCAGGACGAGACGCTTCAAGATGTGCCTGTGACCATCACCTCCGTGGGTAGTGATCAGTTGGATAACTTCCAGCTCGATCAGGTATCCGAAATTGCTGAGCGAGTTCCCAACATGACGGTGTTGTCGGGCTCATCCGGTTCAGGGGGAACGATCATTCTGCGGGGTGTAGGCAGTTCGAGCATCAGCGCTGCCTTTGACTCTGCAGTCGCCATCGACATCGACGGCGTTCAGATCGCGCGGATGCGCATGGTCCAGACTGCTTACATGGATCTACAGCAGGTCGATGTGTTGAAAGGGCCGCAGTCGCTGTACTTTGGTAAGAGTGCCTCGGCCGGCGTACTGGCATTCCGTACAGCCGATCCAACGGAAGAATTTGAGGCGAGACTCGGTGCAGGCTACGAATTTGAACAGGAAGGCCAGTACCTTGACGGTTATATTTCTGGGCCTCTCACAGATACGCTCGGTGCGCGCTTCGCCTTTCGCTACACCTCGACGGATGAATTTTGGGAGAACAGCGCGCCCAATGCCTCTGACCCAACGTTTGGTGAAGAAGACCTTAACTTTCGTTTGACCCTGGCTTGGCAGCCGAGTGACAACTTTAGTGCCAACTTCAAGACAACGTTTACGGACCGAGAAGCCGACTATGCAATTGGTGCCGCGGATATTCGGTGCATTGTGCCGGGGGATCCTCAGCCCACAAGTTTGCTCGGGATTCCATTCCCTTCAGGCTATGACTGCAACGATGATGATGGCGTTACGCAGTTGGGAGACCCAAATCCTGTCCACGCAGTCAACTTTGACGGCATCGAGAATATCGAGCCTTTCGAGGAGTTGCAGACCAATCTGACGCGTCTCCATTTGGACTGGAACCTCAGTGAGAATCTGACGCTGACGTCGGTATCGAGCTATTTTCTGCTGGAAGAAGAAGGTAACGATAGCTACGGCTACGATTTAAATGGTTTCGGAACCGGCACTACGACCAATGAAACAGAGTCTTATGCGCAAGAGTTTCGCTTAGCGGGTGACATCGGTGAAAACGTCAGTTTCCTGCTAGGCGCTTTTTATCAAGACCGTGAGTTGCTGTTTGAGACTGCGCAGCATGTGATTGGTGCACCGCAACTCAATGCCCTTCTTGGCTTGCCACCGGGTGACGTCAACACTGGCTTTACCCACGATTGGCGGAAGGTACACACCACTGATTCGGAGACGCGGTCTTTATTCGGCAGCGCTTCGTTCCGGGTGACGGACAAACTTGAGCTCACCGCAGGTATTCGCTACTCCGAGGAGGAGCGAAGCCAGGTTATCGAAGTTCCCGAGCTCCACAGTACCCTCACCAATCCCGCCTTCGGCCTTGCGCCCTTGTTCACAGGCATTACCCCCGGGTTTAATTCGGGAAGCATTGATTTCGAGGATGATCAGTGGACGCCGGAGGTCACTGCGCTGTACAACCTGACGGAAGATATCAATCTATTTGCCGCATACAAGGTCGGCTACAAGGCGGGGGGTATTGATAACAGCTCCCTTCCCAGCGCCACCTTGGCTGCCGCCGTGCAAACACAGGACTTTTCTGCTCTCACCTACGATTCGGAAACCGGTGAAGGATTTGAGGTGGGCGTTAAAGGACGCTTCCTCAATGGCAGCTTGCGAGCAGACGTCACAGCGTTCCGCTTTGTGTATGAAGACTTGCAGGTACAGACCTTCGATGCCCAGGCGGTTCAGTTCAATACGAACAATGCCGGTGAGTTGGTATCCCAGGGCTTAGAAGCAGATTTTACCTGGCTACCAAGTGTTGACGGTCTTTCGGTCTACGGCGCTTTCTCCCTCCTCGATGCGGAGTTCACCGATACCTTCGCGCCCGAGGGCTTCGACCTTAACGGGCGAGCGGTTGCCGGCGCAGCGGATTTCGCCTTCAACGCGGGCTTTGACTACAGCCGAGAGTTTGCGGGTGGCATGGAGTGGGGCTTGAACTTCAACACGGCGTACTCCGATGGCTATCTGACGGAGAACGGTCTCCCGAACCCCTATGAACAGGATGCGTACTGGCTGCTCAATGCGAGGGCCTTTATCGGTTCCACAGACGGTCGCTGGAATGTGGCCGTCATGGGCCGCAACCTCACCGATGAGCTGTACGTGGTGACGACGACTACGCGGCCATTCTCCGTCACGGCCAACAATCAGTTCTTGCCGGGCGGGGTGGGGCAGGGTGACCAAGTCCTGAACTACGCGCGCGGACGGCAGTTGTTTCTGCAGGCGGAGTTCAGATTCTAGGGCTTCGCGACGCTGGATGAGAGCGATCTGAACGTTCCGGAATCGGTCCATGGACGCTCTCTTGTCAATCCTCGATGCAAACACGCCGGTCGCGCAAAACGCCGCCGGTTTGCATCGTAACCCAGGCCCTCGCTGGCAGGTTTGCACCTCATGAGCCAATCCTCCGTTTCGCGCAGCGCGCAGGAGTACCCAATTTCCTGCGTATTGGTTGCGGCCGGTCAGTTTCACGACATCGACTTCGCGCGACTTGAGCTTCTCAAATTACTCGCGGAGGACGACCGGATTCGCGTCCGCGTATTTGAAGACTACGAAAATCTATCGGCGATCAGCGCTGCAGATATTTTGATCAGCTACACCTGCAATCTTGTGCCGAGTGAGCAAGCACAGCTCCAGATTCGAGACTTCGTGGAGAAAGGTGGCCGCTATTTTGCGT
This sequence comes from Pseudomonadota bacterium, assembly GCA_038750875.1. GTDB lineage: Bacteria > Pseudomonadota > Gammaproteobacteria > Pseudomonadales > Halieaceae > Congregibacter. The sequence goes on from JBCDGU010000018.1 coordinate 3,274, forward strand.
TACACGGCACCAATTCTGTGCTGGAGTTTTTGGAGGACGGTCGCGTTGATGTGCCGAACGCGATGCGTCTGCATACCGATGTGCTCGGTAGCCGGTTTCTGTCCCATCCGCCGATCGGTGAGTTCGTCGTGCGAAATGTGGCGCCCACACATCCGCTCGTAGCGGGCATTCCGGAAAGCTTCGTCACGGAAGACGAGCAGTACCTGGTAGAGACTACTGCGGAACTCGAGGTGTTGCTCGATACGAACTACAACGGGGAAGACAGCCTCGAAGGCTTCGTGCACGACTCGCTACCCGCCGGTAGTCATCCCGTGTTTTACATCCGTCGTCTTGGGGCTGGTGCTGTGCTCTATCTTACGCTCGGGCACTGCAGGGGACACTACGACATGGAGCCGGTGCTCGACTGGTGGCCCGAGGTCGATCGCTGTGGCTGGGAACAGCCGCTGATCTACGAACTATTGCGTCGAGGGATTCGCTGGAGCTGTGAGCCGGTCGTCGAAGCGTTTTCTTACGAGCCAGAAACGGCGCAAGCATAAATTCTAATTAACAAGGAGTGCACGATGGACTTAGGTTTACAGGGGAAAAAGGTCATTCTCACCGGTGGTAGCCGTGGTCTTGGTCGTGCCGCTTTGCAGCGGTTTGCTGAAGAAGGTGCTGACGTGGCCTTTTTCTCAAGAAACGCGGAACAGGTGGCAGAAACCGTCGCGGACCTTAGCCAACACGGGGGAAAAGTGTTTGGCGAAGCGTTTGATATGAGCGATATGGAAGGCTATGCCGCATGGCTTTCCAAGGCGGCAGAGGAACTCGGGGGGTGCGATATTTTTATCCATAACGCCAGCTCCTCGGGTGCCGGGGCGGGCGGCGACTGGGACGTGACGTTTCAAACGGACGTCGTCGGCTGTGTGAAGGCAATCGAAGCCCTAGAGCCGTCTCTGGAGCAATCGGATGATGGCTCGGTCATTATTATGTCGAGTACCGCCGCATTCGAAACCTTTATCCAGCCGCAGGCTTTCAACGCGCTCAAGGCCGCGCTAATCACCTACGGCAGTCAGCTCAGTCAGGCGCTGGGTCCCAAGGGTATTCGCGTCAACATGGTATCCCCAGGCCCCATTAAGTTTCCGGGAGGAAACTGGTCGCAAATCGAGCAGCTCATGCCAGAACTCTATGAGGCGACGAAAGCGCAGTTTGTGCTTGGTGACTTTGGCACCGCCGACGATGTGGCGCGAAGCGTTGTGTTTCTTGCAAGTCCCGCATCGGCCTATACGACGGGCACGAATCTTGTGATCGATGGTGGATATACCAAGCGTGTGCAGTTCTAAGGCTCTGGAGACCATCTGATGACCCCAGGCGCAATGATTCTTCCGATTATGGCCATGGCGCTGTTGTCGTTTGTGGTGTTTCTTTGGATGCTGGTGAGTCGCTCGAAGGCGATGTCATCCCGGGGACTGGATGCCCAGGAAGCCCAGGATACGCGTGCTCTGCGAGAGAAACTGCCGCACGAAGCAAACCGCATTGCGAACAACTACAACCATCTTTTTGAGCAGCCGGTCGTTTTCTACGCAATTTGCCTGTCCATTGAAGTGCTCGGTCATTCGGACGCGTTTTTCGTGGCGTCCGCGTGGGTGTTCGTCGCATTACGGGTCTGCCATACGTTGGTGCAGTCTCTGGTCGATATCGTGCTTTTGAGATTTTTGTTTTTTGGTCTTGCGTGGATAGTGCTAGCCACGATGACGGTTCGTGAATCTTTCAAGCTCGTTTGAGACGACGGGCCCCGTTGCAATGGAGCTTCGACCTGTCGATTCGCTATGCACCGTTCGCCGTCTCCAGCGAGACTAGTTTAAGGAAACGCTCATGACACAGAGCCGCTTGTCGGAAAAGTTTGCCCTTATCACTGGCGCAGCGAGTGGGATAGGTGCGGCCACCGCCCGCCGTTTCGTCGACGAGGGAGCAAAGGTGCTGTTGGCTGATCTGCAGACAGAGAGAGCGCAGCAACTCGCCAACGAACTTGGTCCAAAGGCGACGTCGGTTCATTTAGATGTTCGATCTGAAGATAGCTGGCGCGATGCCATGCAAGCGGCGGAATCGTTGGGTGAGTTGACGACGGTGGTGAATTCCGCGGGCATCAGTATTCCCGGCTCCATCGAAGACGTCACCTTGGAGGGCTTTCGCAATACCCTTGCCATCAATCTTGAAGGCGTCTTTCTCGGGTGTAAATTTGCCGTTGCCTCGCTGAAAGGCGTTCGCGGTGCGTCAATCATTAATGTGGCATCGACTTTGGGCGTCCAGTCCGGCGCCTTGTTTGCAGCTTATTCCGCGTCGAAGGGCGGCGTTCGGCTGCTATCCAAGTCTGTTGCCTTGCACTGTGCCGAGCAGGGTTACGACGTGCGGGTCAACTGCATCCTTCCCGGAGCAATTCATACGGAGATGGTGGAAGGGTATGTGGCTGCCGGTGAGCAGGCAGGGCAAACCCGCGACGCCGTGCTGAACGGATTCGCGAGCGGCATCCCCATGTCTCGCCTCGGTCGGCCAGACGAACCGGCCAACGCGATCGTGTTTCTCGCCTCCGACGAATCCTCATTTACTTCGGGCGGCGAACTCGCGGTTGATGGCGCGATGCTTGCCTAAAGAACTACAGCAAGAATTTCAGCGAACAATTCTGCGATTCTAGAGCAGGCTATGGGAGTGTTCACATGCAGGAAGGAACAACAAAAGTAGAGTCAGGCACGCCGTCGGTCAGTGACATTCCGGTGGATCTGACTAATAAGCAGGACTCATTGAGCTGTCCGATTCATGACGTCGATACCTTCGATGCCGGTTTTCTCCAAGACCCCTATCCGTTCTACGCAAGGACGCGAAAAGAAGCACCGGTGTATCGCGATGCCAATACGGGTGTGGTGTACGTCGCGACCTATGAGCTCATCAGAGAGGTGTCGCGCAGGCCCGACGTATTTTCAAACCAGTTTGCCGAATTTTTGAGTGGAGGCGGCACCAACAAACTGACCGATGAGGAGCGCGCTATCAAAGCAGAGGGCGTGGCGCAGGTCGATACCATGCTCACCGCAGATCCACCCCGGCATACGCGCTACAAGAAGATAGCGATGAGCGCGTTTACCACGCGGCGAGCCGAGGAAATGAGCGGCTTTGTCGAGGAGCTTTGCCACGAGCTTATTGATGGTATGCCGGAGGGTGGTTGCGAGTTCAAACAGCACTTTGCCAATCGCTTGCCGATGTACGTGATCTCAGAGGTGCTGGGTGTTCCGCGCAGCAAGTTCGACCAATTCGAGCAGTGGACCGACGCATTTATCCTCCAGCTGTCGGGCCTGGCCAACGAAGAGCAACGACTGTGGGCTGCGAGGACAATCCTCGATTGTCAGCGTTATTTTCTGGAAGTGATTGCGCACAAAAGGCAGTTTCCAGCGGACGATGTCATTTCAGACTTGGTGAATGCTGATATCACGGACGAAGATCCGCCGCGCAAAATGAACGATGAGGAACTCATTTCCATATTGCAGCAGCTGTTGGTAGCGGGAAATGAAACCACCGCACACACGCTGACAGCGGGACTCAATTACCTGCTTCAGCGACCCGATACACTGGCAAAGCTAAAGGCAGACCCTGGTCTTGCCGGAAATTTTGTTGAGGAAACGCTGCGTTTCCTAACGCCGACGAACAACATGTGGCGGGTTGTTAAGAGTGATCATCAGATTGGCGGCGTCGATGTCTCTGCAGGTGATTTAGTGCTCTTGCGCTATGGCTCCGCGAACCGCGACGAGGAGCAGTTCGAGGCACCGGATGACTTTGACATCGAAAGGGACAACATACGCCGGCACATGGCCTTTGGCTCGGGAATTCATCACTGCCTGGGTTCTCAACTTGCGAGAAAGGAGATGACCCTTGCATTCCCAATCATTCTTCAACGTCTTTCGCAGCTAGAGCTTGATGAGAGCAACGGTTCCTTGCGATACCTGCCGAGCGTGCTTCTGCGAGGCGTTGAAAACCTGCACATCTCTTACCAGAAGCAGCCACGTAGGAACCTCTAGGAGCCTGTAGGAGTCGACTCGAGATCTAGTCTCCGGGCGGTTGGAATTGACCGTTGTTCGCGCTGACTCCCCCGTCCACGGGGAGGTGCGCGCCGGTAACGAACGAAGCTTTCTCGGACAGCAGCCAGCTGTGTACTTCGGCAACTTCGCGGGCGCTTCCCCAGCGTTTTAGGGGAATGTTCTGGCGAACCGCTTCCTTTACTTCGCCTGGGATGTGCGAGGTCATTGCCGTTTCGATGGGGCCGGGGCAGACGGTATTGATTCTTATGCCTCGCACGGCCAATTCCATGGACGCAGAGCGCACAAGGTTTAGTGCGGCGGCTTTAGAAGCGTTGTAGGCCAATAAACCTGGGTCAGCTCTCAAACCTGATATGGAGGCGGTGACCGTCATCGCCGATCCTGGCTCCATGCGTGGGGCGGCAGCACGGATTCCCTGTAAGACACCGATGACATTTATTTCCATCACCTGGTTGTAAGTATCCAGGGAGGACTCCATCAGCGCTGTCGGCGGGGCGAAGCCAGCATTCAGAACCGCACCATCGAGACGGCCGAAGTGCTCAATGGCCGTAGCGACGGCGTCTTCATTGTCGCTTTCATTGCGAACGTCGCAACTCGCGATCACGATACTTGGGGAATCGGTTGCCCAGGAAAAGTCCGCGTCTGGGAGATCGCTGGCAATGACGCGACCGCCCACCGCCACCAATTCTTCTGCCGTTGCCTGACCGATGCCGGACGCCGCTCCCGTTACCCAAAAAACTCGGTCTCGATGTAAGTCACTCATGGTTTTAATTTCTCATGCACCGCTATTATTTCGGTCCTTCAGCGGCTATGCGTGCCACCTGGTTTGTCGGTCGCTGATATCGCGTCGCATCGTTAAGCGATCTTCAGAATCATCTTGCCTTGATTCGTTCCAGCAAATAAACGCATGAAACTGTCGAAGGCATTCTCTAAGCCTTCATCAATGTGTTCCTCAACCACGAGGTGGCCGCCCGCCGCCCACTCAGCCATTTTGGCGCCGCCTTGCGGGAAACGATCCAGATAGTCAGACACCAGCAGGCCTCTAATGTGGGCGCGATGAACAATGATGCGCCAAAGGTTTCGAGCGCCAACAGGCCCCGTGTTGTACTCGCTGATCAGGCCACAAAGCGCCACTCGGGCGCCATCGTTAATGTTCATCAAGCCAGCATCCAAAATGTGGCCGCCAACATTCTCGAAGATGACGTCTACGCCGCCAGGGGCACCCTGAGCGATGGCGTCCCTCAACGCGTCTTCATTTTTGCCTTTGTAGTCGATGGCTGCATCAAAGCCGTACTTTTGCGTTAACTTTGTGCACTTGTCAGGCCCGCCGGCAATGCCCACCGCGCGGCACCCGTGGATCTTCGCAAGCTGACCCACGAGACTCCCGACGGCGCCTGCGGCCCCGGACACGAGAACTGTTTCGCCGGCTTTTGGTTCGCACACATCGAGAAATCCGAAGTACGCCGTCATGCCGACTGCACCAAAAAGCGACAAATAATTAGTGACGCTGGGCACGAGTGATGGATCGATCGGCTGGGTAAAACCACCCTCTGAAGCCACGGAATAGTCCTCCAGGGCGTTCAAACCCATCACCCATTGGCCCACCTCATAGTTTGGCGTACGACTTTGTTCGATCACACCGATCGTCGTCGCGCGTACCGGCGCTCCCAACGGAATAGGGGGCATATAGTTGCCGCTTTCATCCATCCATCCTCGCATGGCGGGGTCGAGGGATGCGAAATGATTGCGAATAAGGAACTGGCCCTCTGCGAGATCTGGGCTGGGTGCTTCGACGAGATTGAAGTCTTCCGGGGTCGGCGTTCCATCGGGCCGACGTGAGAGAAGGAATTGGCGGTTGACGTTCATCGGGCACCCCGCAGCACCGAGTGCTGACGATTTGGACTCATATTGTTATGCTGCGTTATGACATAATGAAAACAAACATAATTGTTTTTGTCTAGCCGAGGAGAATAAGAGCTATGCCAACGCAAACCCGCCAATGGCTCCTAAAGGGGCATCCGCGAGGGCGAAGTATCGTCGACGATGACTTTGAGCTTGTAGAACGCCGATTGCCTGACCCCGAAAAGGGGGAAATGCTACTGGCAACCCGCTACCTTGCATTCGACCCAGCCCAAAAAGGGTGGATGGAGAACGTCGCCGACTATGTGGCGCCCATGCAGATTGGTGACGTGATGCGCGGTAGCGGGATCTGTGAGGTGCTGGAAAGCAACGAAGGTTGTTTTGAGGCCGGAGATCTCGTGTATGGCATGACCGGATGGTCAGAGCACCTAGTACACAGCGGCCAAGAGCTGACTAAGGTCGAGACGCATCTGGACCCAACCTCCGTACTATCGGTACTCGGCACGACGGGTCTAACCGCCTATTGCGGCCTGTTTAAGGTAGGCAAGCCCCTAGCCGGAGATACGGTGCTGGTGTCGGGTGCGGCGGGCGCGACGGGATCCATCGTTGGACAGCTCGCAAAAATAGCTGGTTGTCGTGCCGTCGGTATCGCTGGAGGGAAAGAGAAGTGTGAGTGGTTGGTTAAGGAAGCCGGCTATGACGTCGCCATCGATTACAAGGCCGGTAACGTTAAGGCTCAAATTAAGGAGCATTGTCCGGCCGGTGTAGACGTGGTCTTCGATAATGTGGGCGGCGCTATTCTTAACGATATGTTGAGTGCAATCGCCACGGGGGCACGGGTTGTGATCTGTGGCGGTATCAGTCGCTACGAGACGGGGCAGCTGCCGTCGGGGCCTGAAAACTACTTCAATCTTGTCTTCCGCCGGGGAACCATGGCTGGTTTTATCGTGCTGGACTGGGCGAAAGAGTTTCCTGCCATTCGGCGTCGTCTCGAGGGATTTGTTCGCGAGGGACGTCTGGCATACCAAGAAGATATCCAGCAGGGATTTGAGAACACTCCGAGCACATTTTTGCGGCTTTTTAGCGGCAAGAATCGTGGAAAGCAGCTGCTAAAGGTCTAGGCCCCATCGTTTGAGGGTCCTGCCGGCAGGGCCGAACGCTTTGGCCGTAGTAACGATCGATTGTTCCCTATCGCGCTTAGAACCGTGATCTCATTCAATCGATGCCGAGGATCAATACGGAGATCTTCATGGAAAACGACATGCTGAAGAAAGTCTTCAACCCGAACTGCCTTGAAGGTCGCGTTGCTTTTATCACCGGCGGCGGTGGCGGCATCAATCTCGGCATCGGACACGCTTTAGCATCCCTCGGCGCGAGTATTGGTATCTGCGGTCGAAATCAGGAGCGTTTGGACCGTGCCGTATTGGAGCTGGAAGCCCATGGTCACGGCGTGTTCGCTCAGAGCGCCGACGTCCGAGACCCCGATGCGCTAGAAAGCGCTATTAGCAATTGCGGTGACGCGTTGGGGCCCATGGATCTGCTCATCGCAGGAGCTGCCGGAAATTTTGTCTGTCCGGCAGAACAGTTGAGTGCGAACGGTTTCAGGTCGGTCATGGATATCGACTTGTTTGGAACGTTTCTCGCCGCCAAGCACGCCCTGGTGCAGCTAAAGCAGACAAAGGGCAGCGCCGTCTTTATAACCGCTGGCCAGGCCTTTGATCCCTACTATGGCCAGGCGCACGTGGGAGCCGCAAAAGCGGGTATCGAACAGCTGATGAAGAACTTGGCGCTGGAGTGGGGTGGCTACGGCATTCGCGTCAACACGGTTATCCCCGGACCGATAGCCAATACGAAAGGCATGGAGGTTCTTGGTAGCGGACTCAATGACCAAAGCTTGGCGGATTCCGTACCGCTCGGGGAATTGGGTGCCATAGACGACGTCGCTAGCATGGTGGCGTTTCTGGCTACGCCCCTCGCGGCTTGGATCACGGGGGCCAGTATTCGTGTAGACGGGGGATCAAATCTATGCGGTCCCGCAAGTTTTAATGCCATCGCGAGAAAGCACTTCGCATCCTGAGAGCCTCAGTGTCCGGGTAGGATGAAGATGGAACTCAACCATGTGATGGGAGTAGAGGCTTTCCACTGAGCACCATCGACGGCCTCGTCCAGTGTTTGGTAGCAGCCGCCATCAATCCACAGGTCGTCAAGCTCGCCCGCCTCTTGAAAACGCACGTGATAAAGGAGTCCGTCAGGGCCCAGCGGCTTCGGCGCAGTATCCGGGCGCAGCATCCCAGCTTCTTTATCGGAAACGTAATACCAGTCGTAGTGAAGAGCGACAATGTCCACGAGCATTTCCAGTCCGCCATCAAGAACCCAGCCTCCTGATTTGACGATGTTTACGGGCGGAAAGTCTGTCATCGGTTCGGCCATTGTCTTGCCCGTGATTGGGCAATGATCCCCACGGTCTTTGCTTTCACGCTAGAAGTTTGCGCAACCCTCTGTCCAACGAGAGGCGAAAGCGTTACTATTAAAAGACAATTATGATTGTTTTTATAAAAAATAACTAGCGAGGCCGTAATGTGGTGGATGTGAATACCAAGGGACACCCAAGCCCTCATTCACCGTCGCCGGATAGCGCGTCGACGTTCATGGGGCCTGTGGCCGGCGCCGTCCAATGGTGCGAAGAGACGAGTCCGTATGCACTTTGACTTCACCAACCGCGTGGCCCTGGTTACGGGCGCGTCGAGTGGCTTGGGTCGGCATTTCGCGAAAGTGCTTGCTGGCTGTGGTGCCAAGACGGTGGTTGCCGCACGACGTGCAGACCGCCTCGAAGAACTGGTGAGTGAGATTACCGACAGTGGGGGGCAGGCCCTTGCGGTGAGTCTGGATGTCACTGAATCGGCGTCAATTCATTCTGCCTTCGACAGCGCCACGGAAGCATTTGGTGTGGTCACTGCCCTGGTCAACAACGCGGGAGTGGCGGACTCAAAACGCGCGATTCACACCGATGAAGACAGCTGGGATTTCGTCATGAACACGAATCTCCGAGGCAACTTTCTAGTGGCTCGGGAGTGCGCTCGGCGGCTGATTCAGACCCAGACGCCGGGGAGTATTGTGAACGTTGCGTCTATCCTTGGTCTTCGTCCTCAGTTTAATCAATGCAGCTATTCCTCATCCAAGGCCGCCGTGATACGTCTGACGGAAGTGCTCGCTTTGGAGTGGGTCCGCAAGGGCATACGGGTCAATGCCCTGTGTCCTGGGTATGTGAAGACGGAGATCAACGACGAGTACCTCAACACAGAGCAGGGAAAATCCTATGCCGCCAACATGCCAATGGGGCGCTTAGGAGAGCTCGATGAGATGTCCGCACCGTTGTTGCTGCTGCTCAGCGAAGCGGGATCTTACGTCAACGGAGTGGCATTGCCCGTTGATGGTGGCCACCTTCTCGGGGCGATCTAACGGGCGCCTTTATTCTCAATTAAACGAACGATCGGAGAGGCATAAAAATGACAGAAGCCCCACGAATCTTGATCTACGGTACCGGCCGGCACGGTACAGAGGCCGCATCCATAGCGCTGGACAGAGGCTGGGAGCTTGTCAGCGCCTACAATCGAAGCGGGCCCAAAATTGGAAAAGACTTAGGGCATCTACTCAGTGCTCCGAGAAGCTTGGGTGTCACCGTCGAAAGCTGCGAGGGTGTCGATTTCAATGCGATTGATGCCGACATCGCTATCGTCGCCATGACAGACCGGCTGCAGAGCAACATGCCAGCTTATGAAGCCCTGCTGGGTGCTGGCATCAACGTCCTTTGTCATGGGTCGGAGTCGTACTTTCCTCACGAGTCTGATCCCGTCTTGGCGGAGAAGATCGATACGCTTGCGAAAGATCACGGGGTGACCTTTACCGGTACCGGTGTCTGGGATCACTCCCGTATCTGGGCGGGATTGCTCGCCGCAGGGCCCTGTCAGCGCCTCGACTCGCTGCTTCATAAGAGTCGTACGCGTATCGACGTTTCTCCGTACATCGAACTCGTTGGAACGGGCCTGACCGTGCCCGAGTTTCATGAGCAGATTGTTGAGCACCCGGGTCCGCTGGGTGGCTTGTACAAAACTATCCCTAGTTTGGTCATGCACGGGCTCGGTTTTGACTTGGAATCTGTCACGGAGACTCGTGAGCCCGTGCTGTTTGACCACCCGGTGTTCTGTCCCGGCCTCAGTAAAGACATCGAACCTGGTATCTGTGCGGGCACTCGCATCGTTGCCGAGGCTCGCAGTACCTGTGGTGTGGTCGCTCGAGCTGAAATTGAGCTGCGTCTCTTCGAAGAAGGCGAGGTGGACAATATGGAGTGGCAGATAAACGGTGACCCGGACTCCGGTGTTCTCATGGCTCGCTACGACTCCCTGCGCACCTCAAGTATGTGCCTCATCAATCGCGTACAGGATGTCATCGCCTCACCCCCCGGCAATCAGCTGATTACGTCCATGGGTCCCCTTCGGTTCGTCGCCACCTAAGTACTCTCAGCGCTATTCACACAAGGAAAATATAATGCAGCCTTACGCGAAGTTGCCGATGACGGCGCAGGAAATGCTCGCAGAAGCTCGCCGTCTAACAGGTATTGAAGTGCTCGATGAAGAAGCGCGAGAGCCCTTACACGTGCTGGTAGATAGCCTTAACCGCGAGGGTGCGCTATCGGAGAGTGGCGCGCGAGCAAAGCACGACTACCTGATGCGATTTCTCAAAAACCGCTTGCGCCTGCAGCGTGACCTAGCTGCACATCCAGAAATTCTGGATATAGAGCTGCTACCTCCGGTCATCATCAATGGAATGCCGCGTACCGGTTCAACTAAATTGCAGAAAGTGTTGGCCGCCACCGGTGTCTTTAACTGGCTACCCATGTGGATGTGCATGAACCCGGCGTCGTGGACCGGAGAGCCTGGGGAGGATACGGGCCCACGCATTCAGGATATTGAGAATTACATCACCTGGTTCCAGGAGGCCAGCCCCCAGGCGCAATCGGCGCATGCGATTGCAGCCGATGAACCGGAAGAAGATAGCTTCCTCATGATGCACAGTTTGGTTTCGCAAACGCTGTCCGGCTATGCCAATGCGCCGAGCTATCTGGCGTGGTACCTCGACCAGAATATCGCCCTGCAGTTCGAATACACACGCACAATGCTCAAGTATCTGCTGTGGCAGGGTTTGGCGGACCCTCAAAAGCCCTTTGTGCTGAAGAGCGCCATGAGCCTGGGATATGAGCACGCGTTGCTGGAGGCACATGGTCCCGCACACCTGTTGGTTACGCACCGGGATCCGCTGCAAACGGTGCCATCAACTTGCCGACTAGCGGAGTTGTTCCGCAAACCTTTTTCCGATGCGAAGGTCGATCACTCGGGATTTTTGCCGGGCATTTCTGGGCTAATGACCGCGCACATGGCGTTTCGCGAGACGAGCGAGGATGTGCGCCTGCTAGATATTGACTATCGCGAGTTGCGCGATGATGCCCCGGAGCTCGTGCGGAAAATACTGGAGTTTAGTGGTGATGATGCCGATGCCGATGCCGATGCGATGGCGGTAGAGCGCGTCTACAACTGGGACCAGCAAAACCCGAAGAATCGGCACGGCGCCTACCGCTACACGTTAGAGGATTTCGGCTATAGCACGGCAGATGTTGATGAAGCCTTTGCGGAATATCTGCGCTTTACTGCGCAAAGGGGCATTCACTTTTCGCGCGAATGATATGGTGCGGTCAGTGACCCCGTGGCGCTCACACGGCGCTCACATGGCGCTCTCACGGCGCTCACACGGCGAGAGGGTGTTAGCCGATTTGCCGCGTTTCCTTCTGCCAGTAAGGCTCTCTCAGGACGTATTTGAGTATCTTTCCCGACGCGTTTCGGGGTATCGCATCGATAACATCGACGCTTCGTGGAACCTTGTAGCCGGCGATCTTTTCTCTCGCGTAGCGCACAAGTTGCTCAGCGCTGAAATCTCGCGATGCCGCCGGGACCACGATCGCCTTTACCGCCTCGCCCCACTTTTCATCCGGAACACCAATAACCGCTACATCGGCGACACTGGGGTGGGCATAGAGAACGCTTTCGATCTCGGCGGGGTAAATGTTCTCACCACCGGAGACAATCATGTCTTTAATGCGGGCCTGCAGGAAAAGGTAGCCGTCCTGGTCGAGGTAACCGGCGTCACCGGATCGGTACCAGCCATCGCTGAGGACTTCTGCCGTGGCGTCTGGCATCCGCCAGTAGCCCGTCATCAATGCCTCTGATTTCACCCAAATCTCACCACTTTCCCCGAAGGGTAATTCGTTGCCATCGGGCCCGCAGATTTTCACGTCCATGCCGGGCAAGGGCTTCCCGCAGGATGCCATGCGGGCATTCCCCGCTTCGTCGTGATCGTCCGGCGGGAGGTAGGTTACCGAGCCCGTTGCTTCGGTCATGCCATAGAGCTGAACAAAGCCGCAGCCAAATAGCGCCACCGCCTCTTTGAGCAATGCCTCAGGAATAGGAGAGGCGCCGTATACCACGTACCTGACGGATTCCAGTGGTGTAGCGAGTGCTTTGGCCGTTTCAACGATAGCCTGCAGAAACGTCGGTACTGCAAAGAGCCGTGTGATGCGGTAGCGCGCGATATCCCGGGCAATATGCTCTGCGTCGGGTAGTGCGTGGATGACATTGGTAGAGCCATTGTAGAAAGCAACAAAGCCCCAGCCTGTGCCGCCGATGTGAAAGACAGGCATAGCGACGAGGTTTACGTCATCCTCCTTCCAGTGCGTCCACGTTCCCGCTTCGTGCTCGCGATTACGCTGGGCCAGAAAGCACCCGTGGGACAACAGTACGCCCTTGGGCTTGCCCGTCGTTCCGCTGGTGTACATCTGCAAGCACGTATCGTCTGGAGCGACGGTGACCATCGGGTCGGTTTTTGCGCCGCTGAGAACCCAGGATTCGTAGCCGTTGGGGTCCGCCGAATCCAGAAGCACAAGGCGCTTTAAGGCGTCGCAGCTTTCCAGGCATGAACTCGCGGAAGCCTCAAACTCGCGCTCCGTGAAAAGAAGCTCGGTGTTCGCGTCGCTAAGGATGTAGTCGATTTCGTTCGTGGTCAGGCGCCAGTTCACCGCGACCATCGGTATCCCGGCCTTAGCGGCGCCAAAAAACAGCTCGTAGTAGTAGTCAGTGTTCTTGCCCAGATAGGCGATGCGCGCCCCGGGCGAGATACCCGAAGCCAGGAGCGCATTGGCGACTTGATTTGAGCGCTCGTTCAGCCTCTCGTAGGTGCTGCGTCGGTCCCCGAAGATCATCGCGGTCTTCTGGGGTTTTTCCGCCGCGCGAGCGCGTATTATATCGCCAACGGTGTTCATCGTCTGAACATAAAGGTCAGCAAAAAAAGCCAGAGGCCAACGCCTTTGATCAGGCCGAGGGCTTTGCGTGCTTCTTGCGGTGATACGGTCCCTTTTACGGGCATGGCGCCCATGACCGTACCGGTAAACTCCATGTTCACGCCGTCCCGGCTGACGGACTTAACCTCCATGAGTACTGATCCGTCGGCGCTGTAGATCTTCATAGGAACAACTCTCAGATAGCCATCACGGCGGAGATGTCCGCATTCATATCATCCAGCACCTTCATGGCGGTTGCGCGTCCACCGCCCGTTACTGCGCCCCCCGGATGCATAAACGGACCTGCGAGATACAGGCCTTCGGCACCAGGAACTGCGTATTGGGCGAGGGCAGGTGTTGGCCTTCGACCCAGATATTGGTGCATCCAGTTTCCGATTCCGAAAATGTCTCCCTTTTGGAAAGAGGGTGACCATTCGGCCATATCGGCCGGCGACTCTGCCGCCGAAGCAATAATGTTGTCCGAGGTCATGTTGGTGCAATAGGCGGAGTATTTCTCCATCATCCACTCTTTGTACTGGTCACGAATTTCACGATTCCAGGCACTGACATCTTGGTTACCAATTGGGCCTGTATTCTTCAGCTCCAATGGCGCAAAACAGTACAAATAGAGGGTGTGCTTTCCGTCCGGTGCCCGCGTTGGATCGTGGTTCGTGTGATGGGCAATCACGGCGTTGAAATCCGATGCGAGTCGGCCGTTCTTACAATCATCGAGCCCTTGGCGCAGTAGCTCCATGCGTGATGGAACGCATTCCACCAACAGCGATTTGTTGATCTCGGGGCATTTGTAGCTCGGAGCCTCATGGAGTGCCCAGTGGGTATTGATGGCGCCGAAGGACGACAGCTCGCAGGCTTTTGCTTCGGCGATCAACGCGTCATCAAGCCCGTCGATGTAGTCACCCAAGACATGGGGGTGGATACATGCAATGACCGACTTGTTGGCGCTGATCACTTGGCCGCTGGCCAACTCTACGCCGCTCGTTTTTCCATCGGCCACCAGCACCCGACGTACCCAGGTGTTGGTGTGGATTTCACCCCCGTGATGGACAATACACTTGGCCAGGGCGTCAGACAGAGCCTGCGTTCCACCACGCACGGAGGTTTCTTCCTGGCTGTGGGCGACCGCCGTAAGGAAGTACATGTACACACCGGTACCGCGCTCATCGGGATGGATCATTCCCTCGGCGACCCATTTCATAAAGTGCATGCGCACTTTTTCGTGTTCGAACATGTTGAAGATGTAATCGGTGGCGGACGTCAGCATCGACTTAATGAAGTCATGCCCGAGGGGATGCTGTTCGAGCATCGCCATGAACGGGCCGAAGGGCAGGGGAGGCTTGAACATGCCCGCAGCGAACAGTGGCGCGAGAGAACTCGTGCGCTGCACAAAGGCGCGATAAGTCTCCGCGTCCTTCTGGGAGAACTTTGCAATGCTCTCGCAGGTTTGATCCAGGTCGACGTAGGTTCCCAGCCACGTCTCATCGTCAAACATGGACACGTAGGTACCTTCTGGATCGTCGAACTGAAGACCAAAGCGCGACTTCAGCTCAAGTTCGTCGTCGGCAATCATGGGATTCGCCATGATCAATATCATGCCCGTCGCATGGGTGTCGTGCACAAAACCTGGCGCAGTGACCTCTCGCGAAACCACACCACCACCAACGATGTCGTTCTTTTCGAGGACACAAACGCTCAGGCCAGCTTTTGCAAGGTACGCCGCCGTGGTCAAGGAGTTGTGCCCTGCCCCCACGACGATGACATCGTAGCTCGACTTGATACTGCCCGGCGAGAACACCGAGCCGCTGCCTTCTTTGCTGTGCTTTAGTTCGCTAGCGTGGATATTCATTCTGCAATCCTTGTGCTGTGGCCAGCATCTACAGTGAGTACGGAGCCCGTCATATAGCTCGATGCATCACTTGCAAGGAGCAGTAGCGGCCCGCTGAGTTCTTCCAGAGACCCGAATCGTCCAATGGGTAAACGGCCCTTGGCTTGCTGTCCTTCCTCCGACTGCAGCCACCACGACGTGAGCTCAGTTTCGAAGTAGCCGGGAGCCAGGCAGTTGACGCGAATGTTTTTGCTAACGAGGTCTAGAGCCATGGAACGAGTCATATGATCTACCGCCGCTTTTGAAGCGCAGTAGCTGGCCATGGCGGGGCGAGCGCTGTGACCCAAAATGGACGAGATATTGATGATTGATCCTGGCGCTTGTGCCTGTGCAAGGCGCTGGGCGCAGTGTTTGGCGGTGCGCCACATGCCAGAAACGTTCGTGTTCAATACGCCGGTAAACTCCTCTTCGGACATTTCCAGCGTGTCAGCCGTCGCTTGAATGCCCGCACAATTCACCAACACGTCGACGATGCCAAAGGCGGCCTCGGCGGCGTCAAACGCCGCTCCGATGGCCGCATTGTCAGTGACGTCCGCGGTCGCGGCCATGGCCGAGCCACCGGTTTCTTCGATCTCTGCCACCACCCGATCTAAAGTGTCGGTGCGCCTTGCGACGCAAACGACGGAGCAGCCATGGGCAGCCAGAGTTTTGGCAAAGCTCTCACCTAGACCGCTGCCCGCGCCCGTGACCAGGGCCACTTTCCCGGCGACGGAAAACAGCTCGGAATTGGCTGCGTTCACTGCTGGGGGGCAACCAAGGAATGAGCGTCGCGCACTACGGCGTCAAAGGCCGTTAGAAAACGCGCCGCATCGGCGCCGTTGATGACGCGATGATCGTAGCTCAGCGATAGGGGTAGCTTCAGCCGCCAGGACAACTGATCGTCGGTGCCGCGCTCTGGTTTCCAGTAGGCCTTTGTGGCTCCTAGGATCGCGACTTCCGGCGCGTTGATAATTGGCGTAAACGCTGTACCCCCCAGGTTGCCAATGGAGCTCAAGGTGAAGCTCCCACCCTCCATGGCGCTCATCGGTAAACCTTTGGTTCGCGCCGCTAGAGCGAGCTCACGGAATTCAACGGCGATTTCATCAACACGCTTTTTATCCGCATTTTTTATGACGGGAACCAGCAAACCGTTGGGTGTGTCTACCGCAAGACCAATGTTGAAGTAATGCTTTAAGCACAGACGCTTTCCCGTGGAATCGAGGGAGGCATTGAACTTGGGAAATTGCCTTAGTACCTCGATGATGGCCTTCACGAGCAGCACTGGCATAGTCACCTTCGCCTTGCCCTCTGTAGAGCTCAACTCTTGGCGCAGAATTTCGAGATCTGTGATGTCTACGTCATCGTGATGAGTGACGTGGGGGATAGATACCCAGTTGCGCGCCAGAAACTGCCCGCCTATCTGCTGAGCTCGCGGCAGATTGATGTACTCGACCTCGCCAAAAAGCGCATGATCTGTGGCTTGGGTGGCGGGTAGGCCATCCAGGTATTCGATTACGGTGGAGGCCTCGGCGCTCATGATCGTCATGGCGCTATTTCGGCCAGCACCGTTTCCACGTCGTAGGTTTCCCCTTCCTCAGCGATCAAGGTGATGACACCGGACGCCGGAGACTCTATTTCCTGCACGGATTTCTCATTTTCTATGGCACAGATGACCTGGCCTTCGGTGACGGTCTCGCCTTCCTTCACCAGCCACTCCGCGAGCATTCCCTCGCTCATCGCCATGCCGAGCTTTGGAAGTAGTACCTTTGTAGTCATTGGGTTCTCCCTTGGGTGTCCCTGCGCCCGCTAGCTCAGGGTTCGACGCACCGCGTCGACGACGCGCTGCATGGACGGTAGGTGGGCCTCTTCTAAGGCCTGTGCATAAGGCACGGCATTGAAGGTGCTACCAACGCGCTGGACGGGAGCAGCGAGCTCACTAAACAGTTCTTCGGTGATGCGTGCCGAAATCTCTGCGCCCACGCCAAAGGGAGTTACGGCCTCGTGCACGACAACAGCGCGCTTGGTTTTGCTAACGGATTCGAGAATCGTCTCGAGATCGAACGGAGCAATCGTGCGCAGATCAATCAACTCCGCGCTCACACCTTCTTCAGACAGCGCTTTAACCGCCGCGCCCGACTCCATCATGGTCCGCGCATAGCTGATGATGGTCACGTCAGTGCCCGGAGACACGACTGCAGCCTTACCAAGGGGAATGCGTGTTCCTCTTTCCGGTGCATCGCCGTTTGTCCAATAGGTCGGCATGTTTTCCACGAAAAGGCAGGGATCGTCGTCTTCAATACATGAGCGCAGAAGACCATAGGCCTCCGCGGGAGAGGAGGGTGCGACGACCTTCATGCCCGCCACGTGGGCGAACCACGCTTCAACCATGTCCGTATGTTGGCCCCCCGCGCCGCCCCCGGCACCGGTCATGGTGCGAATCGTCATGGGGACATGGGTTTGCCCACCCGACATGAATCGTAGCTTCGCCGCGTGATTGACGATCTGATCCATGCCGACCGTTAAGAAGTTCATCAGCATGATTTCGGCGATGGGCCGTTTACCGACCAGCGCCGCTCCGACGGCAGCACCGATGATGGCTTCCTCCGTGATTGGCGTAGATCGAACGCGATCCGCACCGAAGCTGCTGGAGAGGCCAGTGGTGACCTTCACTACACCGCCACCTTCTTCATCGGCGATGTCTTCGCCCAGTATCAGAACGTTCGGGTCATCTGCCATCGCATCGTGCATGGCCTGATTAATGGCTTGAACAAAATTCACTTGAGCAGTCATTACAGTGCACCCCCTGCCAGAACGTCGACGCCGAGTTCACTGACGTCGGGTTTTGGGCTGTTTTGGGCGAAGTTCATGGCCTCGACGATTTCTTCATCGAGTTTTTGCTCCAGTTCTGTGAGCGCTTCCTCGCTCGCATGCCCATCGGCAATCAGCTGCTTCCGAAGAGCAGGCACCGGGTCTCTTTCAAGGGCCGCCTCTTTTTCACCCTCCCGCCAATGCTCATCGGGGTCACCAATCAGGTGGCCCATGAAGCGGAACGTCATTGCCTCAATAAGCGTCGGACCCTCGCCAGCCCTGGCGCGAGCGACGGCATCTTTCGCGGCCGACCACATGGCCGCGGGGTCGTTACCGTCAACGCGCACACCGGGCATGCTGTAAGACGCGGCCCGATCCGCAACGCGAGCCACGGCCGTGCCTTTTTCAAAGCGGGTGTGCTCGGCGATGAGGTTGTTCTGACAAAGAAATATCACCGGCAGTTTCCAAAGAGACGCCATGTTGAGCGACTCGTGGAACGCGCCAATATTGCTTGCACCGTCGCCGAAACATGCCACCGTGACCCGCTTGTCATCATCGAGTTGCGATGCGAGAGCAAGGCCGTTTGCAATGGGCAGTGATCCGCCAACGATACCTGTAGTCACCATGTTGCCGCTCTTCGGGTGTGTGACATGCATGGGACCGCCTTTCCCCTTGCAGGTGCCGGTTGCCCGACCCGCGTATTCGGCCCAGAGTTCGTTGAGCGGAATGCCTTTGGCGATCTGGTCGTGAACACCCCGGTAGATGGTCACCAGGTAGTCGTCGTCGGTGAGATGATCACAGAGGGCGGCGGGAATAATCTCTTGCCCTCGCGGCGAATAGTAAATTCGGATTCCAAGTTTTCCCGACTGCATTGCACCGTGAAATGCTTCGTCGTTCTTCCGGATGCGCGCAGCCCGCTCGTAGATTGCCAGCAAGGAGCTGCCGGGTGGCTGCTCGGTATTATTATCGTTTGTCATGTATCCCCCGGGACACTTGAATAAGTGGTTTTCCCAATACTTGTGAGACTATTACAGCGAGAATTAAAAAACAATAGTGTTTGTTTGTTGAATGGAGCAACGATCGCCTCAGTGGCTGATCGATCCACCCTTAATGCGGTAAGGAGATGGTGGGCGCCAAGACACGAACGGTCGACTTCTACGCGACCTGCGCTGCGACCTTTTCCATCAGACCCTCATCGCTCGGCGCGCCCGCTGTTAACTGGTGATACTGACGCAGTTGGCTTGTCGAGCTACCAAAGCGCTGTTCGTATACAGCAATGCGTTTCAGATGATGGCCAATGGCGAGCTCGTTGGTCGTCGCGATACCGCCGTGGAGCTGAATGGCCGTGTGCGCAACAAACTTGGCGGATTTGTCGACCTTCGCTTTTGCGGCCGCCGCCATTGCTGCGGCATCGGGACTGCCGTCCCGTACTTTGATGGCCGCTGCGTAGAGCAGAGAAGTGGCCAGTTCAATGGCAATGAACATATCCACCATCTTGTGACGCAGGACCTGGAAGTCAACCAAGCGGGACCCAAACTGCTTTCGCTGAGCGGTGTATTCCACCGTCGACTCAAGGAGGGTGTTCATCGATCCCAGCATGTCTGCCCCCGACGCGATAATCGCGTCGGACTGAATTTCCTGAAGAATAACCGTCGCCTTTTCTCCGCTTGCGACGCGGCGATCCAGCGGAAGCTGTGTATCTGTCAGCGTTAAATCTGCCGCGCCGCGACCGTCGATGGTGGCATAAGCGTGGATTCCTACCCCCGGATCGTCGCGGTGGACTTCAAAGATAGCAACGGTTCCATTTTCCATTTGGGCCGTGACAAAGGTCAGGTCGGCATTTGCCGCATTGTGCACAACTGCCTTGGCTCCATTGATCAGGTAGTGATTCTCAAGACGGCGGGCGCGGGTGTTCGGTGACTGTCGCAGTCCTCGACAGCCGATCTCACTGTGCGCGAGGGCGCCCTGCAGCTGCCCGTTCATGAGTTTGGTCAATTGCGCCTCGGCTACCGTGGTGGACACTCTCCGTAGAATGCCGCCCGCCAGTACCAATGTCTCAAGAAAAGGCTCAACCACGAGACTCCGCCCAAGCTCCTGGAAAAGCAGTACAGAATCTAGCGCGTCGCCGCCCAGCCCCCCATGTTCCTCGGCGAACATCAAGTACAGCCAACCAAGCTGTGCAGTGTCTTGCCAATGCTCATGGCTAAAGAAAGCGTCGTTGCGCACAATGTCGCGTCGCTTCTCAAAGCTGTAGTTGTCTGTCAGGTAGCGCCGGACACTTTCACGAAATGCGCGCTGCTCTTCACTGAACTCAAAATTCATAGCTGGAGACCGTGTTTTCTTTGCCGAAACGCTGGCCAGGGTTCATGTTTGTGGGCCTAAGACAAAGTTGGCAATGATATTGCGCTGAATTTGCGCGGACCCACCGTAGATGGTGGACGCACGATTATTGATATAGCTGTATGCGATGGGCACCGCATCTTGAGGGCCAATGGGCTCCCCATCGAATTCTGGGTCAAGGGCTTGGTTCTGCTTGACGGCGATATAGGGGCCGGCGGCCTCCATGCACAATTCGTCGATCTTCTGGCTGAGCTCCGTACCCACAACCTTGACTACAGATGCGAGGCAAAGGGGAGGTTGATTCAGCGCGCTGCCGGTATTGATGCGATGCTCAAGGAACTCCAGCGCCAACTTCTCAACTTCCAGTTCCGCTGCCCGTGCCGTAAAGACCGGATCTTCGTCCAGACGTATGCCTTGCTCATTGCGCGCCGACTGGGTGAGGGAATTCAGTCTGCGGAACTGTTTTTCGAGCGCCACGTAGTAGCAATAGGCGCCACGCTCAAACTGCAGGAGATACTTCGCAATCTCCCAACCCTGGTTTTCTCGGCCCACGAGATTGCTTTTCGGGACTCGCACATTTTCAAAAAAGACCTCGCACTGCTCAACTTCATCGTCGAGAGACACAATAGGTCGCACGGTTACACCGGGGCTATTGAGGTCGATTAAGAGAAAACTGATGCCCGCTTGCGGCTTCGATTGCTGATCAGTTCTTACAAGACAAAATATCTTATTGGAGTGATGGGCAAACGATGTCCAAATCTTCGATCCATTGACTATGTAATCATCCCCGTCCCCATCGGCACGGGTAGCAAGGGATGCCAGATCCGAACCCGAGCCAGGTTCCGAGTAGCCCTGACACCATAGATCGTCACCCCTTAGAATCCGGGGGAGGAGATCGCGACACTGCTGTTCGGAGCCGTACTTGATGAGTATGGGTCCGAGCATTTGTACACCGAAAGGCAAGAGCATCGGTGCTCCCGCCGCTCTGCTCTCTTCGGCGAAGATGGCCTGCTGTGTCGCTGTCCATGTGACACCGCCGTACTCTTCAGGCCACCCTACGGCGAGCCAACCTTTTTTGGCCAATGCTGCCTGCCATTCCAGAGATGCATCAAAATCCGAGAATATGCTGGTCATACGATTGCCAGCGTTGACCAACTTGTCCGTAAGACTCTGCTCTAGAAAGCACCGAACTTCGGCCTTGAAATTTAGGTCTTCAGGGGAATGGCTGAGTTCCAAGCTAAACGCGCTCCGCTTTACTCTTATAAAAACAATCATAAATGTATGTTAATGGAAGTCAAGCGCTCAACAATAGGTCACGGGGTTCACACTCATTTCACCCTTGCACTTATTAAAACAATCAGATATGTTTGTTATTGAGGCGTCGGCCTGAACTCTCTGGGCTGCATGGCTTCGAGGCCGCGCAGCTGGGGCAGCGCGCGCGGTCACACCGTACTTGGGCAGTCTACTGCCCTTTTTTTTGCCCGCACGATTTTGATGCCGTCCTTAAGGACGTGACCGTCGATCACATACGGCGCCGCAGTTGCCTCGTTGGGATTCAAGCTGATCGATCGAGAATAGGTGGGGTGCTCATTTAGCCATCGGTCGATGGCGACCCACACGGTATGGTTCTATCAGGCCTACCGCTTGCCTGTGTGCTCACGCATGGAAACACCTAACGCGCTGAAAATTTGACCCAAGACGTTTTCTTAGGGGGCGACGATGACTGGCAAACACACGACCTTGCGTCGGTGATTATTGCTCACAGGCAGTGTGCCGCACTCCCAATCGTAGCGCGGCGTGTCTTCGATCATCGATAGGTCAGATTCTCATCGTTTTCGAAGTACTTCTTGATGGTCGCGTGTAAGTGGCGGATGCGGCTTTCTTGATAGCTTCCAAGAGTGACTGAGCCCACTTTTGACGCCTTTAGACCCTTCATCATGTACGGAAGGTTTCGCATATCTTGGTCAAAAACTTCGCCGAGCGCACCCAGTTCCTCCGCGGCGGTGAAGGGTTCCTCGTCAGATAATCGATGAACGGGTACACCCCGCGGTGGGGCGTCAGCCTCTGGCGAGCGCAGCAGCATACGCACGTCGAAAATGCAGGTTTCGTGGTCGAGCCCATTGGGACGGAACTGATAAACGATATTGCCAAAGTACCCTGCCCAAACCTGTGTGTTGGGGAAAATATCGTAAAGTATTGCGTCCTGAAGTTCGCTGAGCGTAGCGTCGGATAGGTCTCGGTTTGACGCTTCGGCAAAGGCCTGTCGATTCATCTCACCGATGTACTGCCGGGCGGTCATACCCTCGGGCATTTCGATATCTTTGTCGCCGTGGTCGGCCATCCTGCCCGAGTACTTGAGCGATGCACTGACAATGTCGTGTTCCGTCATGTCTTTCAAATGCGGACTACTTACTTCCATGGCAGTGATCATGCGACTTACATGGTCGCCAAAGGTGTCGTATTGCGTGTTTGCGTCAGCGGTAAACGGAAGAATCTGAGGGTGCGTAGCGATCGCGTGATAAGACTCCAGAAAGGCCTCATGGGCCACTTTCCAATTGCAGGGAATCATTTTTTGTACGTGAACGCCTTTGAAAGCTTGCTCCAAGCCATAGCGTTCAAAGTGCTCCGGAATCACACCCAGATACTCCAGTAACGGTTTGGCTTCACCGTCGATATTGATAAAAACAAATCCGCCCCAGGTATCACACTTGACCTCGGGTAGTTGCATGGCGTCTTTACACACGTGTTGGAAATCCCACTCGCAGGGCATGTGGGAGAAACTGCCGTCAATATTCCATTGAAATCCATGGAACGGGCAGCGAAACGCGCGGACGCGGCCGTCGACGGCGCGGAGAGCTCGCCCCCGGTGGAGACAGGAGTTTACGAAAGCCTTTATTGATCCATCTGCTTGACGGGTAATTAGCAGCGATTCGTTCAGATTGTCGTAGACATGCACATCACCGGGCTCTGGGATGTCCTCTTGGCGACATACCATCTGCCATACGCGCGGCCATACGCGTTCTATTTCGAGGTCAAAGTGTTCTCGGCTTGTGTAGATTGATATGGGTAGATGGTCGTCACCCATATCGGGATTGGTGTTCGTTCGTAGGTGCGCGGGAATCGTTACCTGTTCGTCGTCGAGGAGCTGCTGTACGTTGATGGCTTCGCAGCGTACTTCGCCGCCCTGTTGTTTGGCTATTGTCTGGCCCATGAGTTGCCTCGCATTCCCAGTTTGTTTGCCGCTTCGAGCTCCCGATGAGAGCGAAGAGGTTTTTATCGTTGGAGTATGTTCACACCGCTCACCCCAGGCGCGCCGTACACGTGGGTGTAACCAAGGCTAGGGTTCCCTGGTACCTGATGGCTCCCAGCGTCTCCCCGCAGCTGAAGGCAGACTTCGTAGACCTGCCGTAAGCCCGATGCGCCAATCGGCTCGCCGTTAGCCAGGCAACCCCCGTCGGTGTTAACGGGCATCGCCCCATCAATTTCTGTCGCGCCAGACTTGATTAGCGTCTCCTGTTCACCGTGCTCGCAGAAACCGTTTTCAGCCATGTGCATGATTTCTGCACCTGATTCCGTGTCCTGTAGTTGCAGCACATCAAAGTCCTTGGGGCCGACACCGGCGATTTCATAGGCGTCTTTAGACGCCTGTACCGACGGAGGAGGGGTTTGCTCTGCGGCAAGGGATGGGTTGAACACCTCAAAGGTTCCATAATGACGCGTTCGGACGACCGCGGCCTTTAGATAGATGGGTTTGCTGGTGTACTTGTGGGCGATGCGGGCATCGCACAGCAGTATCGCTGCACCGCCCTCGGCTGGACTGCAGAACATGTATTTCCGCAGCGGGTTATTCACCATTGGCGACTCCGCGATCTCGTCATAACTGAGAGCTTTGCGCCGCCAGGCCCGCTCGTTGAGAGCGCCGTTTCTGAACGCCTTCTCTGCGACGCGGACTAAAGTGTCGCTGCTAATACCGTGGTCGTGCATGTACCGCTGAAGCTTGAGCGCGAAGAACTGCGTCGTCAGCATATAGCCGGCTTCCCCGTACCAGTCCGGTAGCCCCCAGTCTTTGGGGTCGGCGTTGAACGCACCGTGGGCGTGTTTGTCGAAACCTACGGCGAGCGCCGTCTCAGCGGAGCCTGCCTTAATGCACTGAAAGGCGGCGTTTAGTGCGCTGCCCCCCGTTGCGCAACCGTTCGACACGTTGGTGAACTGCAGTCCTGTCAGCCCTAGCTTGAGGCAAAGAGAGTCGGCGTTCCCAGCGTCTTGGCTTCCCCCGAAGGCCACCTGCACATCTCGCCATGCCATGTCCGCATCGGCCAGTGCTTCGCGCACCGCGAAGGCACCTTGCTCCAGGCCACTGCGGTTCGGTGTTCGGCCAAAGTTGTGTAGGCCAATACCAACAATCGCAACATCTGTCATAAGTTAGCCCTAGGAAGCTCGTTGGAAGGCGAAGCTAAGGACTTCGCAGCCGTCTTCATCAGTAAAAAAAGGGACAATCTTCAGCTCCATCGAATCACCAATACTCAGATTCTCCGGGTTATTCTCGAGTAAACGTGATTCCACCTTGAGGCCACAGGGCAATTCGATGTAGCCGACCCCATAGGCTTCGAATTTTTCTGCCGACGCGTTCGAGCGGAAGGGCGGTTTTGGCGGGAAGTGCTGGACTGTCCAAGACCAGAGCTGCCCGCTGCTTCCGAGCACTACGTCCTGCATATCTTCGCTAGGGCACTTCGCGCAAGCATCTTGACGGGGGAAAAAGTGCTCGTCGCAGGCGCCGCACAAACTTCCTAATAGCACCGGAGTTTGATGAAGCTCGGAAAACAGATTCTCGGCGATCTTCCTCTGTCTTTTCTTATTCACAGACATCTCCACGGGCACCGCGTTACTTTGACGCTCTAGCTCTTTTACAACAAATTAGCGTACTACTATATAAAAAACAATACTGGTTGTTTATAATTCAGCGGCGGTCCGGTCCCCAGTGCTTCGAGGGCAAACGGCATCTACATGTACATGGCTTAATTGACGTCAATGGTTACAGCTGAAACAACCTTGGAAACGAACGCAAGCGGGCAGGCCGAGGAAGCTCCCTGGACCGTTAGCGCTGGCCATGCGGAAAACGCGAGGGCACAGCCCCTGTGGCGCGACCAAAAAAGCAGTCGTACCCGCCAGGCCGTGCTTCGTGCTGCTATCCAATGTTTGTTTAGAGAAGGTCTTAAGCCGACCACGATTCAGAAGATCTCTGAACAAGCGGGAATCTCCCGCGGCGCGATCATGCATCACTTTGACTCGCGAGATCACGTGATCAGGGAAGTGATTCGCGTTCTCTGTGAAGAGCGCTTGCAGGAACTACGCGAGCTGCTCCACGCAACACGACAAAGCCTTGACGCTCATGATGCCGATGGGTCCCGCGTTGATAGGATTTTGGAAAGCCTTTGGGAATTCTATCGCTTGCCGAGCTTCGTTGTGCTGCAGGAGCTTTCTGTTGTGACCCGATCCGATGAGCGTATGAAGCAGATGCTGGCGTCATCGCAGAAGCTGCTGGACATTGGGATGAGTGAGGAGATCGGTCTGATTTTGGGGCCAGATCTTCCGCCCGATGTCGATTCACGATTGTATGCCGACTTGCTGTTGTTCAACCTTCATGGCGCCACCCTAAACCACCTTTCTGAGAGCCTCCCTCCGCGCACTCGATCATTGTTGGAGCAACTGGTGCGAAACACGCTTCGCGTGCTGGGTGACCATTCAGCGAAGGAACGATCCGTATTTTTCGGCCCTGAGACGGGCTACAATCCTGCGTTCTTCAAAGGCTCGGAGCTTGATCGCCCGGGAGTCTGCGAAAATTCCCCAATTACAGGACGCAGGGACATTCCGATGGCTCGACGCAAGAGCAAAGGTCGTGAGGACACGTGGCAGGCGGAGAAGAGTGAAAACACTCGAAACGTCATTATGGAAGCCACGGTCAAATGCTATGTAGAGTATGGCTACACGAATACAACGGTCACCAAAATCGCGACCACCGCCGGAGTGTCCCGTGGTGCGATGATGCACCATTTTGCGGACCGGCAGGACGTCATCATTGCCTCCGTCGCCTATCTTTCGAAAAAGCAGCTCGACGAGTTCAGATCGCTGGTTGCGGCAGCGGATATCGGTGACGAGAACGAGGTGACTGAAGAGAAGCTCAGAATCACCATCGATTCGCTGTGGAAGTTTTTCCACCTCCCGAGCTACGTCGCTTACTTGGAGCTATTGATTGCCGCTCGCACTGACGATGAGCTCGCCAAAATTATGAAGCGAAGCCAGTTGGACTTTGATCGACAAGTGAATGCGGCGATCAGAGCGACTTTTCCGGCATGGAAATCCATCGAATCGACGCGAGAGCTTGTGACTGATTTATGGTTTTACACGCTTCAGGGTATGGCGACCACAAAGATCATTAACCGCCGTCAGACACGAGTGAAGAACCTGCTCGAGCTGTTAGTTAGAGAGACCTTTGAACTGTATGTGCGCTCAACAGAAGCGGACGACTCGGAACCGCACCTGCTGTCGAGCTAAGTAATCAAGACTTCTGATCTGCCCCCAGGAGTTTTGTTTCAGACGCCACGAGCAAATCAATAAGAGCTCGCGACGGAACTAAAACGATAGCGCTAAAAAAGAAGCGTCGAAAAAGAGACCTTCACTGGAGCGCGGCAAACGCAGGGAAGCCTGTGCGTGCGCGTCAAGCAGTGAGCAGAGAGTCGGCGGCGCACTAAAAACGCTGGGGGAGATATTGTTGGAAATCAAAGCGGCTGTAACGCCCGCTGCCGGACAGGCATTCGTCTACGAATCATTGCACCTCGAGACACCACGGGACGACGAAGTATTGGTGCAAATAAAAGGGGTTGGCATTTGCCACACGGATCTTGTCGTCAGCGGCGGTGGAATGCCATTCCCGTTCCCAGCGGTTCTCGGTCACGAGGGCGCTGGTATCGTCAAAGCGGTCGGCACAAAAGTGTCGAAAGTCACGCCGGGCGATCATGTGCTCATCAGTTTTCGCTCCTGTGGGAGCTGTGATCGATGCGACCAGGGTCGAGCCGCCTATTGCCGCTCCAGCGCTGCACTGAACTACAGCGGCCGACGAGAGGATGGGACCACGCCACTCCAGGATCAGCGTTCGCAGGCCGTATCCGCAAACTTTTTTGGTCAGTCTTCCTTCGCAACAGAGGCCATAACCTATGAGCGTAATGTCGTTCCCGTTGATGCTTCCTTACCCATAGAGCTGCTGGGACCGCTCGGCTGCGGCGTTCAAACCGGTGTTGGTTCCATACTGCGTTCGCTAAAGGTGGAGGCGGGATCGTCGGTGCTTATTGTTGGTGGTGGCGCGGTGGGGCTGAGTGCGGTTATGGGCGCTGTCATCGCAGGCTGTAGCCACATCGTTCTCGTCGAACCCGTTGAAGCCAGGCGAACGCTCGCCAAGGAATTTGGTGCCACGGCCACCGTTGATCCAGTGCGTGAGCCGGAGTGGGTGAAAGGGCTTCGGCGAGCATTCCCTTTGGGTTTTGACTTTGCTCTGGACACGTCCGGTGCCGCCCCAGCGCAGGAGGGCGCGCTGAAGTGTTTGGCCAGTATGGGCACCCTGGGATTGGTGGGGCTCGGTGCCAAAGAGAACAAACCGCCAGGGCGCGCGAACTTGCTCGTAACCAACGGACAAACGATTCGAGGAATACTGGAAGGTGACAGCGATCCGGATACGTTTCTTCCGGAGCTCGTCAGCTATTTCCAGCAAGGTCGGCTGCCCTTTGATCGAATGATCCAAACCTTTCCCCTGGCGCGCATCAACGAAGCTGTGGATGCAGTGCATCGAGGGTCTTGTATCAAAGCGGTACTCATTCCGGACGAACCCTCGGCGCCGCGGCGTGAAGAGGAGGTGCAAAGTGGCCGTTAATGGAGATCAACTTCCGATCATTGTTGGCGTCGGACAGACGGTGGTGCACTGGGATGGTGAGGACACTGATGCTGCTCCAAGTCCCCTCGGGCTCTGCGTCGATGCCGCGACAAATGCTCTCGACGACGCAGGGCGGGGAGCGGAGCTTCGGAACCTTGTGGATACGGTGGCCGTCGTACGCACCCTGGAAGACTCGATCCCCCAAAGCCCGTATCCGTTCGGGCGTTGCACGAATTATCCCGGCGCCATCACAGAGCAGCTTGGGCTACGGGCATCGCGGGGGGTGTATTCCGCCGTGGGAGGTGACCAGCCCCAGTGCCTTGTCAATGAGTATGCGGTGCGTCTTTCTCGTGGAGAGTGTGCGGCGGTCTTGCTGTGTGGTGCTGAGGCGACGTCTGCTTTTAAAACCGCGTCTCGTAAGCACACGCCTTTGGATTGGGCGTCGAAGAGCGACTTCCCCTTTGAGGATCGAGGAATCGGCGAGCCGCTATCCACTCGCGCTGAGCGTCGGGCGGGGTTGGGTTGGCCAACAAATAGCTACCCGCTGTTTGAGGAGGCCTACCGAGCACGGCTAGGACTTTCCAGAGACGATTACCTGGAGGAAATGGCGGGGCTATTGGAGCAGTTTTCGGAAGTCGCTGCGGAAAACCCTCACTCTCAGTTCCCCCAGGCTCGCAGTGCGCAGTTTCTCAAAACTGCATCGAAGGCAAACTACCCCATAGCGGGCCCTTACCTGAAGTGGCACGTAGCTCAGGACGCGGTCAATCAGGGGGCCGCCTTGGTTTTGACCACGGTGGGTGCTGCACGTAAAGCCGGTGTTCCGAGGGACCAATGGATATACCTCCATGGCCATAGCGCGCTGAAGGACTGTCATCTCGGGCGGAGACCTGATTTATCCCGTTCGCAATCGTTAACGGCGTCCCTCAGCGATGCACTGCAGCGGTCTGAACTGGAGCCATCAGAGATTGAATTTTTCGACATATACAGCTGCTTTCCCTGTGTGGTCTTCCTGGCGGCAGAGGCCTTGGGATTGGACTGGCGCAAACAACGTCTGACCCAGACCGGCGGCCTGCCTTTTTTTGGAGGGCCGGGAAACAACTACTCGATGCATGCCATCGCCAGTGTTGTGGAGCGGCTGAGGAGTGCGCCCGGTAGCTTTGGACTTGTACTGGCAAATGGAGGCTACCTCAGCAAGCACGCTGCCGGTGTTTACTCGACGGAAGCGCCGAGAAACTGGATGGCGGGCGACTCTTCTGCGATGCAGTCACAGATCGATGCAGCGGCGATCAGAGCGGAAGTCGACGCGTCCGACCAAAGCTTCACCGGGCGCGTCGAAAGCTTTACGGTGGTCCATGGGCGGCAACATCCCGAGTACGTCACCCTGGCAGTCCGTCATGAGGATGCAAGGGTGTTTGTGAAAGTTGGCGCCGAGGATTCTGACCTGGCTCGGGAGTTGGCCACGGGCCTGGATCCCATCGGTGCGTCTGTTCGGCTGGCCGCCGCTGAAGTTAACCCACAATCGGAGCCTAACGGTGCTTCGAGTGCTTACGAGTTGATTCACATTGACCTGGGCGAGCACCGGGCTAGCGTCGCCGCGACAAAGGAGAGCGCCTGATGTCACTGACCGCAGCATTGCCAATGCTAGAGGGTGTACGGATTGTGGATATGACAAGCGTTGTCTTCGGCCCGTACGCAACGCAAATCCTCGCAGACTTTGGGGCGGACGTCGTTAAAGTTGAAGCGCCATCAGGCGATATCTTTCGGTACTCGAGTCGCTCAGCAAAGACGCGCGCAATGAGTGCAGGCCACATCGCCCTCAATCGCGGAAAGCGCTCCGTGGTGCTCGATTTAAAAGACGACGATGACAGAGCGGCCATGCGATCGCTCATTGCCGAATCTGACGTGTTTATCCACAACGTTCGGAAGTCTGCTATCGAGCGACTTGGATTCGGATACCAGGAAAGTATCGCCCTCAATGAGGCGCTCATTTACGTGCACTGCGTGGGATTTGGGGCAGGCGGCCCCTATGAGCATCTGCAAGCCTATGATGACGTGATTCAGGCGGCGACAGGTACAACGAGTTTGCTTGGCAGAGTCGATGGAGATTCCGCGCCGCGCTACTTTCCGTCCTTAATCGCAGATAAGGTCGCTGGCCTTAATGCGGCCTACGCTACCTTGGGGGCCGTAATCCATAAGCTCCGAACCGGGCGAGGACAGCATGTTGAAGTGCCCATGTTCGAAGCCTTCGCCAACTTCATGCTGAAAGAGCACTTGGCAGATATGGCCTTCGATCCTCCCTTGGGACCCGCCTGCTATGCCCGACAAATTGAACCCGATCGGCAGCCCTTCCCGACCGCGAATGGACATATTGTCATCGTGCCTTACAGCTTGCAGTCTTGGGATGTTGTCTATGAAGCCCTTGGGTACTCGGAGTTTCTCGATGATGAGAAATTCAACACACCGCGGGCGCGAGTAAAAAATTTGGAGCAGTTGTACAAAGGTCTCGCGGAGCGAACGCCGGAGAAAACCAGCGAGGCGTGGTGCGACATTCTTCGCCCCCTGAACATTCCGTGCATGCCGGTACGCGACATCGACAGCATTCTCGAAGATCCTCACTTGCAGGCGACGGGATTTTTCCAGAGGCGCGAACACCCTACGGAGGGTTGGCACTTTGAAATGCGAGAAGCAGCGAGTTTTTCAGACTGGTCCGCACCGGAAAGAACACCGGCGCCCACCCTGGGCGAGCATAGCCTCGATGATGTGAAGCGCCGGGGTTAAATCCAGGCGCTACCTCCTACGCTAATTCCCTGCTGATACTCTCGTGCTACCAACGCATGGGCACATAGGCTTCTTGAGATCAGACGCGGATTGCGTTTCTTGGGTGTGCCTAGTTCCGGTTATGCAACGACACGCACATTTGGTCGTTCCGATTTGCTTCCATCACCGGAGGGTGGGGCCTTTTGCTCGGGAAGGAACGTTGCCTCGAGTTCCTCAAGGGCTTTGCCGGCGCTAACCGCAAGGCGCTGCAGGCTAGGCACGCTGTCTCGACACCCGGCAAAGCCAAACCCAAAGGTTCCCGCGTAGCTATAGCACGTTATGTTTAGTGCCTGACCATGGGTAACCCCGGACACAGGATACATCGCCTCCAGTCGAGATCCCCGCATGTACAGTCTTTCACTCGGACCTGGAACGTTGGAGATATTCACGTTGAATGCGGGTCTGCTGTATCCATCGACATTGAGCATGGACGCGATCAGTGCCGGGGCGAGGGTCAGCGCCGTGAAGTTCTCGATCTCATCGCGAGACATTCTCTTCATGACTTCTTTCGCGCGACGCGTGGATGCGCAGATAACTTCAAGGCGTCGTACGGGATCGGCGACGTGGGTGGCTAGATTCGCCATGATGTAGGACACCGCTGATCCGGCCGTTTGATCATCAGCAGGTCTTAGGGACACGGGGATACCAGCGATCAGTGGTTGACCCGGAAGGGCATTCTGATCTTTCAAGAACTGGCGCAGGGCGCCGGCGCTAATTGCCAGGACAATGTCATTAAGCGTGCACCCTGCCGCTTTTGCCAGTCGTTTAAGCCGCGCTAGATCATACTGCTGCGTCGCGAAGCGACGCTGGCTACCGATGCGGCCATTAAAAATTGTTTTGTTGGCCTGGAACGGCATGACGAGGGGATCATGGGCGCGTAGTCCCGCTCTGACCGCTGATGTTAGTTCTCGCCTGACATGGTTGAAGGATATCAGCGAGCGGCGAGCGCCACTCAGAGCGCGTCGTAGTCTTTGTTTTGAGTGATTCGCATCGATAATTTCACGCGGCACTGGCCCTGACCAGAGTGGCGTAAATCGCTGCTCTTCCACAGACTTACTCAGGGAACGTTGCAGCATCCTGACGCCCGCGACCCCGTCGACCAGCGAGTGATGCATTTTGAAGTAGATTGCGAAGCGGCCGCCCTCCAAACCTTCGATCAGATGGTATTCCCAAAGGGGACGCTTGAAATCGAGTTTGTTTGAGTGCAATCGTGCGATCAGCATGCCGAGTTCCCGCTCTCCCCCAGGAGAGGGTAGGGCAAGATGCCGCACGTGGTATTCGAGGTCTGGATCGTAGGTGCGAACCCAGCTCGGCATGGGAGAGAACATTCGTGGTGGTGCGTATATCTGATTGAACGGGGCTACGACCTCCGTCGAATCTCGCAGCGACGCCACGAGTGTATTGAGGTAGTCGGGTGCCGCGTCCTTCGGGAGGGAAAACACAAGCAGCGTTGCCACATGCATCGGGCGATCCCGAGTCTCCATCGCCAGCCAACTAAGTTCACTTAAATCAACGCGCTTGCTTTGAAGGTTCATACTTTGGCTACCATGATGTTGTCGGCGTATGGGTACCGCCGTGTGTAAAGGCAAAGGCGGACGTATTCAGCGGGCGATCACGGCGCTGGCTGCGATCAAGTTTCGGTCTTTGCGATCTCTCTGGATCTTCTGATGTGTCCATAAGCCGCGGTCACTCCGTGCACCCATCTGATGACGAGAGCGATCGCTTGGCGCGCGTTAGATCGCCAAAAACGGATTGGAAACCTAAAACCGATAAATCGGTCTCTTTACGGAGCCTGCCGTTTTAGCCGGGGGCCAGGCAAACCACGCTCGCTAGCGGACGGTTTTCGGCGGGCTTTGCACAAATCATTGCCGACGATTATTAAAACATACATAATTGTTTTTTTAAAAGCCAGTCCCGTGTGTGAGAATTTTTGCCTGCCTGGCCCGAAGCGTGAATAAGGAGCGCGCTTGGGTTCTCGTTATTCACCCGTAGCCTATGCGGGTCCTTGCATCGATGCGCCGAAAGTCACTCCCTCGGTGGGCGCGAATTGGACGGTTCAGATCGCGCGGGCGCCTAAAACGGCAGCGGATGCGGTTGGTGGTTAGAAAGCGTTGCGCAAAACAGCAAGAAGTTTCAGGAATCTATGGGCTAGCTGGCCTGCTGCGTAAATGCGAGGCCGAGGTTAAACGACAGGCTGGTAGGCCGCGGCTTTAAGCGGGAGTGAGGTCGTGCGTAAGAAACAAGGGGTGCATCAGTTGCTCGATCTCCGTAGGGCGAAGGAATAAGCTGGCGGGCCTATAGAGATGGCGCAATCACTCTCCCCAGGGAAAGTCTCTGCGATAACAATAAGTGAGGATGGGAAAATGGTAAGGACAGAGGTTGAGAACGGCATCGCAACAGTTACCCTCGATGCGCCGGCCAATTTAAACGCGCTGTCACCCTCAATGCTGGCGGCCCTGCATGAATCCTTGGCGGCGGTAAAACGAAACTCAAGTGTTCGCGTGTGCATCGTGACGGGCGCAGGAAGCGGTTTTTGTTCGGGAGCTGATTTGTCGGCCGGCCAGGCTGACGACGCTGATCCCAGTA
Organism: Pseudomonadota bacterium; assembly: GCA_038750875.1. Classification (GTDB taxonomy): domain Bacteria; phylum Pseudomonadota; class Gammaproteobacteria; order Pseudomonadales; family Halieaceae; genus Congregibacter. The sequence goes on from JBCDGU010000018.1 coordinate 36,930, forward strand.
TTCGCGAGACGGTGTCGAGGGAGGCGATGAATAATGAGTTAAACCCTCTCATCAGGAGGCTTCTGGATTTGCCGGTGCCCACCATTGCTGCGATTAACGGCATCGCCGCGGGCGGGGGCGTCGGGTTAGCTCTGGCCTGCGATTTGGTCATGGCCTCCGACAACGCTTCCTTTAAGTTGGTGTTTACGCCGCAGCTCGGGCTCATACCGGACCTGGGCGCTTCCTGGCATGCTCCACGAAAGCTCGGTCGCGCTCGCGCCATCGCCGCCGCATTTCTCGGGGAGACTATTTCGGCCAAAGAAGCCGAGGAATCAGGTCTGATCTGGAAGGCCGTCGCTCATCAGGATCTCGTGACAGAATCGACGCGCGTCGCTGCGATCTTGGCGAATGGTCCGACGGCTGCGTACGTTGCCGTGCGAAAGGCGTTTGATCAGGCCGAGGTAAACACCCTCGGGGCACAGTTAGACTATGAAGCTGCCATTCAGCCGCAGTTAATCGCCACTGATACCTTCATGGAGGGTGTCAACGCGTTCAAGGAAAAGCGAAAGCCGAACTTTATTCACCGCTGATCCCGAAGCGCGTTGTTGGGCGCTTTAGCATGCTGCGTTTCCTCGCAAGACTTGGTGATTAGCCTTCGCGCCTTTCCAGACGCGCAGTCATGTATATTGCGTCGGGGCCATTATCCTTGGATAAACGTAGGTAGGTATCTACGTTACGAGCCGTGCCATAAGCTCAGAGCGTTATTGACTCTTTGGGCTTCTAAGACGAAATAAGAGGTGGCGACATGTATCTATCCCGCTCTACTCGGTGCGGCCTTTTTCTAGCGGTATTCGCTGTCTCCGGTGTCGCTCAAGATTCGCCAACTGCGGATGTCGCTAGTTTTGAAGCGGTCACGGACCTCCGACAAAACATGGAATGGATACTGGAGCCTGCGGCTGAAGTGATTTGGGACTCGGCCGGGGCTGTGATCACAGAGGCTGGCGAGAGGGATTTGTCGCCGACCAGTGAAGAAGGCTGGGCCGATGTCGTGAACGCGTCGGCCCTCCTTGCCGAAGCAGGAAATTTGATGATGATCCCGGGTCGGAGTGCGGGCCTCGACTGGAATCGGCACGCAATGCGGATGTCGGCAGCGGGCAAACAGGCGTTGGACGCCGCAGTTGCAAAAGATGCGACGGCGCTTTTTGATGCCGGCGGCGAGATTTACCAGGCGTGCCTGGCTTGTCATATGCAGTACTGGGCGGATTCTCGGCAGAACTAGCCGTTCCGCGTTAGGTAAGGTCTTTTTCCTAAATGCGCGACGAAGCTCAACCGTAGGCCAGTTTCAGCATCTCTCGGACCGCATCGATTTCTGATACCCAATAGACGACGAACCCAACAATAATGACGGCGCTCGCTAAGGCAGCGGAGGCGGACTTGTCTCTGGATGAGCCCCGCCCAGCTTTGCTATCGACAGATGCTCTAGCCGCAGCGGATTGTGTGTTTTCTGGTCCGTCCATCTTCACCTCTAGCCCGAGAATCCGATCCATCGGCCGGTGGCTGCCACCGTAAACCAGGTCATAAGGGAGGCGACCCCGACCAGTGTGCGCAATCGTTGGGGCACGGCTTCTGCGCTGGGCTTAAGCAAAGGACGACGCACGAAGTAGGCAAAGAGCACGCCCATTGCGAGCGCGAGCATCTTGTACCAGAAGACTTCGAGGTAATAGACCTTGATCGCGACGCCGCAGGCCATGAAGACTCCGCTTAGCACGACAAGAGACAGGCTGCAGTTAAACAGTCGGTGGCAGGGCTCAAGTACCTGGTTTATGGGCACGTTTTTTAGAACGATGCCCATCAGCCGGGCATCGCTTACAAGAACGGTGCCACCGAGCACGGCCATGGAGAGCAAATGCATGGCCTGCACCAGCGCGAAGGCGCCGCCGTAGCTTTTTCCCAGTCGGCCAAACGCTGTGGTTTCCATCCACTCAAAGAACGGCCGCAAAGATGCATACCACTCAATGCGGATCTCGGACAGTGCGAAGTAGACGCCGAGAGCCAGTAACAGCGCCGTTGAGACAGTGCGAGGAAAGGGCAGAGCAGTCGGCATCAGAACACCGTCTGACCGTCGAGACAGCCGGCCAGTAGGCCGACGAGTGGCGACGGATCGCGCTGACAATCGAACCAGTCGTAAGCAATGAAACGGCCACACACAACAATGAGTGCCCAGAACAGCAGTGACAGCGCAGCGCCCACGCGAAGGTTCCGAGGTGCCTTGATCTGATGGTCCCAGCCCGTTGGCGCGGACAGCATGCGGCGATGAAAGAGAAAAGCATTGAGGGCGGCGGCCACAAGGAGCACCAGCTTTATTCGGAACCAGAGGCTCTGGGAGGTGCGCACGGGGATAGCGTAGAACAACAGCAGCCCGGTGGCAAACATCACCGTAAACCCAAAGATCATCGGAACACTGAGTCGCCGGGCAATGGTGCTGGCTGGTACGCCCGGTAACGCAAAACCCAACATGCGCAGGTCGATGAGAAACAACATGCCGAGACTGATCATCAACGCCAACACGTGCGTCGACTCGACCCAGTTGTACATATAGAACGACTCGTGAAGGGACGTGCTCGATGCATGACCATCGACCCACAGCGCAAAGTCGTAAATCAGCTTGTTCACCGCGTTACGGTTCCGGCGCTAGCTCTCGCGGGGATCCGAGCCGTCCCGTGGCGCACCGGTACCGGAGGAGCCCATGAAGACCTGGCGCCCATCGGCAAAGGTCAGGTCACGTCCATTCGCTTTGCACGCCGGCTGACAGCTCTTGTCTTTGGCCTGATAGCCGCGCACTTTGATCTCGCTGCCGATGGGGAGGGAACGCTTGTGTATTCCCGCGCGAAGCAGCGTATTCGGGGTTCCGCCCTCGACCATCCAGGTCTGCGTGCTCCCATCATCCTGCGTCACATCAACGTGAATCCAAGCATGGGGATTGATCCACTCGATTTTGCTCACTTTACCTTCAAGGGACACGGGAGCGTCTGCATCAAACTCTGCGGAGAATGCGTGGTGGCCCCATGCCTCCCAGGAAACTGCCGTCGCGCCCGCAAGGGCTGCTGCGGCAATCATCAGTTTGTTCATCGGGATGCGCATCGCTTTTAACTCTCCTCTTCCTGGCGCGCGCCGGACAGGATGTTCGGCAGGGCATAGTTGCCTTCATGGCAGGCATATTCGTAAATCGGGCCTTGCGTACTGCGCAGCGTTTGTTCGCCGATCCAGGGCTGTGAATACAGGTTCTCGTCGGTGATGGTGAACACGTAATTGATTTCGCTCTCGCTCACACGTGTGAAGCGCTCCTCAACGACGGAATCTTTGCTCATCATCACCTGGTGCTTAATGGCCAGGCGTAAATCCTGCTGGGGGTGAAACTGCGTGGTACGTACAACCAGCGTGTCACCCTCCCAGTGCCCGATCGAGTCTCCCATCCAGGGTCTGATGACCTCCGGCAACGGTTCGGCGTCCAGGCGAATGTTGCGTACGCTGTGGTTCATCTCGACGAGGATCAGCACTTGATCCGGGGTCTGAATGAACTGGTAGTTGTTGTTGTAGAGAACCGGCAGCATGGGCGGGCCGCCCGTTGAACCAAAGCCCACGGTGCAGCGCTCCCCAAGAGGACGTTCCTCAGGGTTATCGTAGGTGTTGAGCATGTTGTAGGCGCGCCAGTAATACTTGGGCCGGGTGAGGAGGGTGTAGGGGATCTGGCCGTCTTCGGGGTCGACGATGATGGAACTGCGCGCCTCGCCATTCACCCGGAGTACGCGGGTGCCAGGATCGACCCAGAACGCGTTATAGCCGCCCACATCTTCGCCCGCTTCTAGATCACCCTCGGGCAGGTCGTCGATGGCCGCAATGGCCTCTGCGCCGCCTTTCTCCATCGCCGCAGCCTCGGCTTCATTGAGAACGAGTTGTTCCACTTCTTCAGGCCGTACCAGTGTGGTTACCGTGGCATTGGTCCAGATGCCCTGAAGATTGGGGTGGCCCCACGCCATGCGGGGCGTTTCAAAGCCGGACGTTTGCATCGATGTCGCCAAACAGAGGCAGGTCAGCAGAGCATATCGAATCTTCATGATTGTCTCCCGTTGCTGTACGCGATGCGCAGCATCAGTCTAGCGGCTCCTTGCGCAGGTGGCCGTAGATCAACTCTTCCACGTACTCGACGCAGTCAAACTTGAGCATCTGGGCATCGCTGCCGATGCGTTTGTAAAGCGGCATGCGAATGGTCCAGGGGCGGGTAAATACCTGCTCGTCCGTCATGGTCGCCATGTAATCGATGGTGTGATCGGAGGTGCGCGTGAATCGTTCCACTACCGTCATCATGTCGGAATGGTAATTACCAGCTCGATCGAACCAGGATTGATCATGCTGCCCGGTTGTAGTGACGATCAGCGTATCGTCCTCCCAGCGTGCCCAGGACTCACCCATCCAGGAGTCGATGGGTGCTGGCCCAGGATCTGACAGCGCGACATTGCGCACCGCGCCGGCATAGGCATAGTTAAAGAACAATACGCCTTCGTTTTGAATGATCTGAAAGGGGTGCGGCATGTACGTGGCACGGGGGATGCCGGGCAGGTAACAGCGGACTTCGGGGTCCTGCGTGATCCAGTTTTTAGCGTTCTCGTCTCGCTGCGCCAGGGCCTCGTCCTTGTAAGGAATAAGCCCGCCTTCGACCACGCCAAGACTTGCGGGCACGGCGCCGGCTGCGCCCAGAGCGACCAGTTCACTGACAGGCACCGGGCCCGCAGGGCCTTCGCGCATCATTTGGGCCGCGCGTCCCCCCTGGGGCTCCAAATTATTGTTGGCGGTATTGAGCACTTGCCAAACACCGCTGAAATCCACTTTCCCATCAGCGGTCCGCGGTGGCTCATAGGCCCGAGCATTGGCGACGGAACCAAGAGTCAGAGAAAACGATAGGCCAAGGGAGATGAACGTGGTCGCCATCAGTCGCTGAGAGGGCATGGATCTGTGCTCCTGGTATCCGTTGTTCAACCGATGCGCCGCACAAGGCGGTTTCGAAATTGCGAGCCGAGGATGCCAATCAAGACATCGTTTCGCGCATAGGTTAGTTTCTTATTCGTCACTGGGCTTGAGCGCTCCAAGATTGAGAGTGTTCCACGAATTGCGAGGTAAATCGATGACTGAGAATATGTCCGCCAAGGCCATGGAGAAGATAGACGCCCTCGACGCCCGCAATATCAAGCTTGCGGTCACGGATCTGGACGGTGTGCTGCGCGGCAAGTACGTGAGTCGCGATAAGTTCGAGAGCGCTCTAGAAAAAGGCTTCGGTTTCTGCGATGTGATTTTCGGGTGGGACTCGGATGACCTGCTCTACGAGCGCGATTCCTACACGGGCTGGGCGCAGGCCTTCCCCGATGCGTGGGCGCAAATCGACGCAGAGAGCGCCCGTGCTCTACCTTTGGAGGAAGACCGGTCTCTTCTTTTCTTGGCAGACTTTGCTGACTCTGACGCCGCGGCGGTTTGTCCACGCGCCTTATTGAAGCGGGTGCTCGGCCGTCTCGAGGAACATGGACTTTTTGCGACGGCTGCTGCGGAGTTCGAGTTTTTCCTTTTTGAGGAGACGCCGCACTCCATTCGGGACAAGGGGTATCGGGGTCTTCAGCCCTTCACCCCCGGCAACTTCGGTTACTCCGTGCTTCGGAACTCAGTCCACGCGGATCTTTACCACGCGTTGCTGGATGCGTCGGAAGCCATGGGCTTTCCCCTGGAGGGGCTCCACACGGAAACCGGACCGGGAGTCCTTGAGGCCGCCATTGCCCACTGCGATGCGTTGAGAGCGGCGGATAACGCGGTCCTGTTTAAGACCTTTACGAAAGCGCTGGCTCAGCAGAGAGGTTTGCTGGCGACATTTATGGCCAAGTGGTCCATGGATTATCCCGGGCAGTCCGGTCATCTGCACATGTCGCTGCGGGATGCCGATGGGAACGGCGCATTTCACGATCCAGCCCAGCCCAACAACATGTCAGCCCTGATGCGTCAATTTGTCGCGGGGCAACAGGCGCTTATGCCAGAGCTTTTGGCGATGGTTGCGCCTATTTGCAATAGCTATACCCGGCTGATTCCAGGTGCCTGGGCGCCTACCGCCGCCTCCTGGGGCGTAGAGAATCGAACCTGTGCGCTCCGCGTGATACCGGGTAGTACCGCGTCGCAGCGCATTGAGTACCGCATTGCGGCTGCAGACATCAATCCATACCTGGCCCTCGCGGCAGCTCTGGGTTCAGGAATCTGGGGTATCGAGAACGAGCTTGAGCCAAGTGAGCCAGTGAAGGGCAACGCCTACGAAGCGACGTTCCCCGTCGAGCAACAGCTGCCCAGAACCCTGGGCGCTGCTGCAGCAAAGCTGAAGAGCTCGAGTGCCGCGCGGGAGCTGTTCGGCGATCGCTTTGTTGATCACTATGCCTACACCCGTGAGTGGGAAGAGCAGCAGCAACTGGCGGCGGTCACCGACTGGCAGCTTCAGCGCTATTTCGAAATTATCTGAGAGACTCAACAAACCGTCCATGGAAACCGCGATCGTAGATTGGAACTACCCCACCCAGATTTGGTTTGGTGCTGGACGCATCAGCGAGTTGGCTGCTGCATGCGAGCTGTGCGGAATCCGTCGACCGCTGCTGGTCACCGATGAGGCGCTTGTTAGGCTCCCGATCGTAGCCTCAGTGAAGTCTGTGCTGGAGGCAGGTTCACTGCCGGTCACGTTGTTTAGCGATGTTCAGGGCAATCCAACGGGCGGCAATGTCTACGCGGGTGTAGAGGCTTACTGCGATGCCAATTGCGATGGTGTCATTGCCATGGGTGGCGGTTCAGCACTCGATGCCGCCAAGTCCATTGCACTGGTCGCTCGACAGTCTGTCGATCTCTGGGCTTTTGAAGACAGTGAAAACGGCTGGGAGCGCGCAGATGCGGCAAAGATCGCGCCTGTGATCGCGATTCCCACCACTGCCGGTACGGGGTCTGAGGTTGGACGGGCTGCGGTTATTGTCGATGAGCAAGCGCATCGCAAGAAGATCATCTTTCATCCCAAGATGCTGCCCGAGCTTGTGGTCAGTGATCCGGAGCTGAGCGTTGGCCTGCCGCCGACTATTACCGCGTGGACTGGCATCGATGCTTTTGTTCACGCGCTGGAGGCGTATACATCACCCATGTATCACCCCATGGGTGCAGGCATCGCCATCGAGGCTATGCGTATGGTCAAGGAATACCTTCCAAGGGCCGTGAAAGATGGGGCGGATCTGGAGGCGCGGGGACAAATGCTCGTCGCCGCGTCCATGGGCGCGACGGCGTTTCAGAAAGGGCTCGGCTCCATTCACGCTGTCTCTCACGTGGTGGGTGCGCTCTACAACACCCATCACGGTCTGACGAATGCGATCGTCATGCCCTATGGCGTAAAGCTGAATGCCTCAGTCCTTGACGAGAAGCTGGCCTACCTTTGCCGTGCCCTTTCACTTCCGGGTGAAAGTGCGGATCACTTCAACGACTTTCTGACGGAGTTTTGCGCGGGCTTCGATATCCCGGCTTCGCTGGCGGAGATCGGCGTTGATGCAGCACGGGCGAGTGAGATTGGAAACCTTGCGCTGGAGGATCCCACGGCGGCGAGTAATGCGAGGCAACTGAGTGCGCAGGACTACTCGCGATTGTTTCTTGCCGCCCAGGCGGGTGATGCCAGCATCTTGGATCTGACGGCAATGCCGTAAACCCCCGGCCGAGACGACATGCACTGTGTTTGCGGTGTTCTAAGTTGGGGAGAAAAGGTCGGGACGATCAGCTCGGTACTATCAGCTCGGTATTATCAGCTCGGTACTATCAGGTCGGCGCTGTCAGGTCGGCTCTGTCATGTCGGCGCGATCAGGCCGGGAAAAGCGTGCGGCAGAGAATCGCAATTTTCTACAGGCGCTCGTGGAAGTACTCGATGATTTCCCGTAGCGCCTCGTAGGTGGGGTGGCCGCTCTCGTCGACGTAATCCAGAGTAAATACCGAGTGGCCATCACAGGGGAGGGAGCGCAGTTTGATGCGCTCTGCATCGTTGTTAAACGCGGCGTCGATTGCTTTGTGCTTTACCGCAGGCGAGAGTTTGTCGCTCTCGCATCGGTAGGCATACATCGGGCCTTTTTCGCTTAGCGCCGCACGGATTTCCTCGACATCGGCATCACTCATGTGCAGCGCAGCGGGCTTGTGGAAGGGCATGGCCGGCTGTGCGGAGACACCCGCAAGCACGCTATCGTCAGCCATCAGGCTGATTGCGAAGTTGCCGGTCAAGCATTGTCCAATCACACCGACGCCGCGAACCGCGCGATCCTGCTGTACGGCACTACACAGGGCGCGCAACCACTCGACGACCGGGCTTGTTCGGCGTGAGGCGAAGACGGAGAACTCGCGACGCATGCAGAACACGCGTAATAGATTACTGCCCATGGCAATACGACCAATAGGGCCGAAGAGGTGTGGCATCACCACCGACAGGCCGCTGTCGATCAGCTTGTCCGCCAATCGCAGCGTCTACACGCCAATGCCAGGAAGCTCCTGTATGAGCACGATGGGAGGGCCATCGCCCCGTTCATAGACATCGTGCGTGATGGTCGCGCCGGAGGCGAGCTCAGCAGAGAAGGTGGACTTTTCGTAAGTCTCGATGGGAGTGAAGTCGTTGGCTGTCATGGGAATTCCGCGATCTGCGCCACGATTTGAACGATCAGCGAGTACTGCACCCGCAGCTGCGCCCTTCAAACCGAGCAAACTTAACCATTATGTTGTAACGTCGCGGTTCGCGAACGGCAGCTGACGCTGATCGTTCACGCGGTAGCAGAGCGTTGCGCCGATACGCCGCGAACGCGCCAAGCATAAAATAATCGGTGTCCCATTACCCAGAGGAAAAACATGACTCTTATCGCGCCTCACGGCAGTGAAGAACTGAAGCCCTGCATCGTCGACGAAGCCCGCGCCCAGGCGCTGACGGAGGAAGCCGCGACTCTGCCACAGCTATTGGTGAGCTCCGCCGCCGCCGCCAACGCCGTCATGTTGGCCGCGGGTTATTTCTCGCCGCTGCCGGGCTATATGAATCGTGCCGATACGCTGGCCGTTGCCGACTCTATGACGACCACCAGCGGGCTCTTCTTCCCCGTGCCTGTCGTGAATCTCACGGAGTCGTTTGACGGTAGCGTGGGCGATCGCGTCGCGCTGCTTGATCCCAATGTCGACGGGAATCCGTTGCTGGCGGTGATGACCGTTGAGGGTATCGAGACCCTGTCTGACGAAGACATGGCGCTGATTACTGAGAAGGTCTTCCGCACAGATGATCCCGCGCACCCGGGCGTAGCGACCTTTAACAGCCAGGGGCGTGTGCTTCTCTCGGGATCAATTGAAGTCCTCAACTACTCGTATTTCGAGAAGGATTTCCCGGATACGTTCCGCACAGCAATGGCAATCCGATCTGAGATCGCCGAGCGTGGCTGGGAAAAAGTCGTCGCCTTCCAGACTCGCAATCCAATGCACCGGGCGCATGAAGAGCTCTGCCGCATGGCGATGGAAGACTTGAATGCGGACGGCATTCTCATTCACATGCTGCTCGGCAAATTGAAGCCAGGTGATATCCCTGCCGATGTCCGCGATAACGCGATTCGCACCATGGTGGATGTGTATTTTCCGCCCAACACGGTGATGGTGACCGGCTACGGCTTCGACATGCTTTATGCCGGTCCGAGGGAGGCCGTGCTTCACGCCGTGTTCCGTCAGAACGCGGGTTGCACGCACCTGATCGTAGGCCGTGATCACGCCGGCGTCGGCGATTACTATGGCGGCTTTGACGCCCAAACTATCTTCGATGAAGAAGTGCCGGAAGGTGCGCTGGCGCTGGAAATCTACAAGGCCGATCACACCGCCTACAGCAAGAAGCTGGATCGGGTGGTGATGATGCGAGATGCGCCAGACCACGACAAGGAAGACTTCGTGCTTCTGTCGGGTACCAAGGTGCGCGAGATGCTCGGTAACGGTATCGCGCCGCCGCCTGAGTTTTCGCGCCCCGAGGTGGCCAAGATTCTGATGGACTACTACCAGTCACTCGACGCATAGGTCTTGTTTTGATTCCCCGGGGAGGCGCGAGTCGCGTCTAGTTCGATTCTCCCGCAGGGCCTGCTTGTCGCAGGCCCTGCAAAAACACATCGATAGCTCTCAGAGCGTCTTTTCTGTCGGCGTGGCCAAAGCGCCGGTTATTCGCCAGAAGTCCAGCCAGCATCAGGCCGTATTGTCGCGATGTCGCCTTCGTGTCTGCATGCGGGCCCAGCGTTCCGTCTCGAGCAGCCCTCTCAAAAGAGCCATGGATGGCCTTATCAAGCCGGCGCTGCCCGCGTCGGATGATCCTAGCCACGTCTGGTGATAGCTGGGCGAGCTCTCGATGCGCATCCAGCAGTAGGCATCCCGTATAGCGTGTATCGCCCAACGCGCGAACGATTTCTTGGGCGTAGCTTCGCAAGCCATCGAGCGGATTTTCATCCACTAGATGCTCATTGATACGTTTTCCTACAACGGATTCGATGTAATGGCGGACGCAGGTTGCGAAGAGCTGTTCCTTACCGTTGAAGCTGTTATAGAGGCTGCCGGTGGTCAGTCCGGTGGCGTGTTCGAGATCTTTGAGGCTGGTAGCGCTATAGCCTTGACGCCAAAAGGTGATCATCGCTTTGTGGACGACTTCGTCCTGATTGAATGCACGATTTCGCGGCATAAGGGAGCTTAGTATTTAAGTTAGCGGCACTCGGCTGTCCATGTACGCATATTGCTATTTCAAGCGCAATCAGTAATTGTAGCAATCACTACAAAATAGAGGTTTGCCCGTGAGCCTGACACTCTGGACCGCAGCCACGCCAAACGGCTGGAAGGTTTCCATCATGCTTGAGGAGCTTCTCGGGGCCGGTGTAGAGCTTCCGGAACTTGAAGTACGCAACGTCAGTCTTGCGGATGGCGAACAGTTCAGTGACGAATACACGGCGCTGAATCCCAACCAGAAAATTCCGACGCTGGTGCATGATGGCCGATCCATCATGGAAACGGGCGCGATCCTAAGCTACCTCGGAGAGACCTTCCCGACGTCTCTGCTTCCACTGGACGAGGGTAAATGGGAGGTTCTGCCCTGGTTATATTGGCAGGTGGCAAATCTTGGGCCGGTGTTTGGGAACAAGCTGAGCTACACACGCTACATGCCCGACGTGCCCGTCGAGCAGAAGGTGCACCCGCTGGAGCGATTCAATAAGGAAGCACAGAGACTACTAAGCGTTATGTCCAACAAGCTCGGTGACAGCCGTTACCTCTGCGGCGAAGACTTCACCATCGCAGATATTGCATGCTATCCGTGGGTGCGTGGCTACAAGTGGAGCAAGATCGATATTACGCTGCATCCGAACATCGTAGCCTGGGTCGAGCGCGTGCGTGAACGGCCCGGTGTCGAACGCGGCCTGCGCTACGGGATGCCCGAAGAAGAGACTGATCGATGGAACGCAGAGACACGCGCTCGCTACGCGCGTATGGGTAACTCCATTGCCAGCAACGATCGTCTGAGATCAGAGCAGTAGTGACCGCGCTCATTGCTTCGCAGCAGAGATCAGGAGGATATTTGCCGTTGTGCAGCCTGCACCGCCTGTGGCCGCACTCGCCGTCGCCACGCGAGGGAATCTTATTTCACCGACTTTTGGCGATCACGATGAGCGGTCGAGCCGCCTAGCTTGAGCGCAGACTTTCAGGTATGCGTTCCGTGGAATGCGCATACTGTCCCTATGATCAATCGACGCAAAAAACTGGAGAACTCGCTCCACCAAATTCTGCCTGGTGCATCCCTAAGCTGTCAGTGCTTGCCCGAAGTTCCCGAGATCGAACTCGTATTGCTCGCGGATACCGCACCCGCTCGAAATCTGGATGGCGCAACCGCCCAAAGGGTGATGGATAACCCGCTGTACTGGATCTTTTGCTGGGCTTCCGGTCAGGTGCTTGCTCGCTACTTGCTGGATCAGCCTGAGACCGTGGCGGGAAAGCGGGTCATGGATTTTGGTTGTGGGTCCGGTGTGGTCGGCATCGCTGCTGCGCTTGCCGGGGCGGGGGAAGTTGTTGCCTGTGATGACGACCCGTTGGCTCTGGAGGCGACAGCGGTAAACGCCGCCATGAACGGCGTTCCCCTGACGCTCGCAGGAGACTTCTATGCGGTGGAGGGTCCTATGGACCTGATTGTGATGGCCGACGTGCTCTATGATCGATCAAACCTTCCCTGGTTGGATCGTGCAGTGGATCGCGCGCCAGAGGTGCTTCTCGCTGATTCTCGACTCCGGGATTTTTCCCATGACGCGTATGCCCCCGTGGGCACGTATCAATCCAACACGATTCCCGACCTCGACGAATCGAAGGAATTTAGGAACGTTTCGCTGTACAAAAGCCCGCGCCAGGTCTGAGACAGGCGTATGATGCGCGCCAGCGGAAGGGGCTGCAGATCGCGCCGGTCTCCGCTTCTTCTTGGTGGTGCATGGAGAGTCCGCATACAAACGGGCATCCTGTGGCTTTTTGCTGCGGGTCTATGGTGAATGTTGCTGGAGAGCTGAAATGGACATGGCTGAATCCCTGAATGTACTTGGCGAGCCGCTGGAGCCCTGCGGCATGGATCCGATTACGGGGTTTTTCAGGGACGGCTGCTGCAACACCAGCGCCCAGGATCGCGGCTCGCACACGGTGTGCGTCGACCTGACGCAGGAGTTTCTGGAATTCTCCCGCTCGCGCGGCAATGACTTGATGACTCCCATGCCGCACTTCAACTTTCCAGGGCTGAAGCCCGGGGACAGCTGGTGTCTTTGCGCAACCCGTTGGCTGGAAGCCCATGAGGGTGAGGCCGCGCCGCGCGTTTACCTGCGCCGCACCCACCAGCGTGCGTTGGAAACCGTGCCGATGGATGTGCTTCGCAGCTATGCTCTCGATCTGAGCTGAAGCCGTGCTGCGCGTTCTTTTCGTCTGCCTCGGTAATATTTGCCGATCACCCACGGCCGAGGGATGGTTTGGAAAGGTCGTCATCGACGCCGGTCTGACCCATCAAGTCGAAATCGATTCCGCCGGTACAGGGGCGTGGCATGTGGGCAATGCACCAGACCCCCGTGCGCAAGTTGCGGTCGCGCGCCACGGTATCAGCATTGCCCATCTTCGAGCACGGGCGGTGCAACCTGATGACTTCGAGACTTTTGACTACATTCTCGCCATGGATGAAGAAAATCTCATGGCGTTGATGACGGCGTGCCCATCGCAACATGCGCACAAAGTGCAGTTGTTTCTTGACTATGCCAGTGACGACGCCGGCGATGCGGTGCCGGACCCTTACTACGGGGGCGACGACGGGTTTGCGCGCGTTGTTGAACTCATCGCAGAGGCGAGCGATGGCCTCCTGGCGGATGTTCGAGATCGCCTCGCCGTCTGACTTTCTGCAGAGAGGCTTGCTCTCATCGAGCGCATCAGCCTCGCGCTCGGCGGGGCCGTGAAATGCCCTTGCAGCACGCAACAGCAACCACTAGGCTCCGGCTCCCCCTTTTCGAATAATGAGGACGAAAAATGAGTGACGCAGACAAGCTCGACGTACTGGTTTACGGCGCGACAGGGTTTACGGGCAAGCTCGTGGCGGAATATCTGCACCAGACCTACGGCGACGACGGTGAAGTGCGTTGGGGTATGGCAGGCCGAAATGCCGACAAGCTGGCCGAAGTGAAGGCTGAACTTGGCATCGGTGACTCCGTCGCCAGCGTCATTGCCGACAGCGGTGACAAAGCGTCCATCGACGCGATGGCGAGTGCCACCAAGGTGCTGCTCACGACGACGGGTCCCTACCAGCAGTACGGTACAACGGTTGTTGAGTCCTGTGCACGCCTTGGTACCGATTATGTCGATCTGAGCGGGGAGCCCCTTTGGATGAAGCAGATGGGTGATGAGTATGGCGCGTCGGCCAAGGAAAGCGGCGCTCGTATCGTGTTCTCCTGTGGCTTCGATTCGCTGCCCTCAGATCTGGGTGTGCACTACCTTCAGCAGGAAGCTCGCACGCGTTTGGGTGCATCGCTGCCCCGTGTTCGATGCCGGGTGCAAGACATGCGCGGCACAGCCTCTGGCGGCACCGTGGCGTCATTTACTGCGACGATGGCTGCGGTAAAGGAAAACCCCGCACTCTTCGCAGATCTCGCAAACCCCTTTGTATTGACCGATGGGTTTAGCGGGCCCGAGCAGCCCCAGGGCAACACCATCATTCACGACGAAGACCTCAATCAGTGGTCTGGCCCTTTCGTGATGGCGGCCATCAATACCAAGAACGTGCACCGTTCCAATGAGTTGCTGGGCCACGCGTATGGTGAAGACCTGGTCTACGACGAGATGATCTTTCTGGGTGAGACCCAGCCGGAAGCAGCGGGTGGCGACTTTGGTCTCGATATGAGCCTGAAGCCCGGAGAAGGTCCAAGCAAGGAAGAGCGCGAGGCGGGGTACTACGATATCGCCTATATCGGCACCAACGACTCGGGTGACAAACTGACGGTGCAGGTCATTGGCGATCGTGATCCCGGCTACGGTTCCACTTCCAAGATGATCGCAGAAGCTGCGATTTGCCTGGGACAGACGCCGAATGCAGGCGGTGGCATGTTCACGGCCGCTCCAGTTATGGGGGATGCTCTTCGCGAGCGCCTACACAACAACGCGGGTGTAACCTTTAACGTTGTGTCTTGATCGCGAAACTCAACGGCCCTCACCACGGGGGGCCTCTTGAACGGGCGCTACAGGCGCCCGTTTTTTATGCACGGCCCAGGGCCGCAACGTCGGCATCGTATCGCTCCCGCCACCATCTGAGGCTCCACCAGCACAGCAGAGCGTTGGCCAAAGCGAGGCCCGTTAACAGGGGGTAGAACCACGCACTAAGGCCGCCCACGATACCGACGGGGGAGAAGAAAAGGTAAAGCCCGGCGATCATGCTGAACAGCGTAATGGCGCAGGGCAGAGCATGTTTCCACGGTGCCAGATCGACCTTCGACCTGCGCTCAAAGGTCCAGCTCGTTGGTGCGGGATAGCGATATCCGATCCAGGCCATCAGGGCGATCTCGACGCTGAATAGCACTGCGTAGCTGTGAATAAAGCTGAAGTCCGGCTTCCAGATGAAGTTGATAAAGCCGTAGGCCACGACATGGAAAATGATGGCGACTTTCGCGCCTAGGGCAGGCACACGTCGGGTAAAGAGACCCACGAGCACGATGGCGATGAGGGGAATATTGTAGAACCCGGTGAAGAGGCGAATGATCTGCCAAAGACCATCCGGTGCGAGCATCAGCAGTGGCGAAATGATGAAGGACAGCAGCGCGATGATGACGCTCGTGATCTTGGCGACGCGGATCAACTGCTGATCCGACGGCGGCGTCTTGCGAAGGGGTGCGTACACATCCAGGCAGAAAAGAGTCGCCGCGCTATTGAGCAGTGAGTTAAAGGAGCTGAACACGGCTCCAAGAAGTACAGCCAGGAAAAAGCCTGAGAGATACGTCGGCAACAGATCGCGCACGAGCTGCGGATAGGCTAGATCGATGGAGCGGAATTCACTCTCCTTGTACAGGTGAAAGGCGATGATTCCCGGCAGCATCATCATGAACGGCACAAGGAGCTTGAAGTAGCCCGAGAACAGCACGCCTTTCTGGCCCTCCGCAAGATTCTGCGCCCCCAGCGTTCGCTGGATCACGTACTGGTTCGTGCCCCAATAGAAAAGGTTCGCGAGAATCATCCCGGTAAAGATTGTGCCGAAGGGGACGGGGTCAGCCTCTGCACCGATTGCGTTTAACTTGTGCGTGTCCTCGCTTAGCACCGTCGTCACGCCGTTCGAGAAGCTCCCGTCGCCCACGGCGATAAACCCAAGCACGGGCACCAGAATGCCAATAATGAGCAGGCCAACACCGTTGATCGTGTCGGAGACGGCTACGGCCTTTAAGCCGCCGAAGATCGCGTAAACCGCACCCAAGCTGCCGACAAAGACAATGGTGAGTACGAGACCTACCTCGTAGCTCACCTGCAGTAGCTCGGGGACATCGAACAGCCGAAGGACCGCGATGGAGCCCGAGTAAAGCACCGACGGTATGGTGACCAGGCTGTAGCCCACCATGAAAAGAACGACGGTCATCCGTCGTACCGTTTCATCGAAACGGTCGTGTAGGAATTCAGGCAGGGTGGAAAACGCGCCGGCAAGATAGCGGGGCAAAAACAGCAGCGCCATGATGATGGTGCTGACGCCCGCCGTCACCTCCCAGGCCATGGCGGACATGTTGAAGCCGTAGGCTGAGCCATTGAGCCCGATGAGTTGCTCCGCGGAGAGGTTGGTCAGCAGCATCGACCCGGCGATGAAGGTGCCCGTGAGGCCGCGCCCGGCCAGGAAGTAGCCATCGCGCGTATCGACTTCGCCTCGCGTCTTTAGATAGGACACCCATGCCACCAGCCCCATACAGAGGGCTGCCGTCGTCACCGTGAGAAGGAGGTCGCTGTTGCTCACGAAACACAGTCCATTGGCCACTGAGAAATGGGGCCGTTAACGGTCTGCACTTTCCAGTTCATCGCACTGCCCAGTGGGAGCGTTTGCCCGGCTCGAACAAACACAGCCATCCCATCGAGGGCGAGCGTTTCTTCGACAACTGTGCCTCCATTTTGTACTTCGCCAGAGGGGAAGCGCAGCCATTCGCCATGGGGGAGGTAGTAGCGGACTTTGCCGCCGGGTCGGAAGCAGGGTGCGACCAGAAGTCGATCGCCGAGAAGGAATTGGTGCTCAAAGCTCCAGCTCAAGGGGTCATCGGGGAATGCTAGGGCCATGGCGCGTTGAACCGGTAGCCCCGATCGGCTGCTTTCCTGCATCGCGCCATACAGGTAAGGCAGTAGCTGGTAGCGCAGTTTGAGGGCTTTGTTGACTGCCCGCTCTGCTTCCGGGCCATAAGACCAGGGCTCTCGCGGACCGATGCCGTGGAGGCGGTAATGGGCGGCGAAAACGGCTGCTTGGGCCCAGCGCACGTAAAGCTCCCCATCGCGCGTATCCCTGTAGAAGCCCCCCACATCTGTCGCGTAAAAAGGTCCGCCGGAGAGGCCCCAACTCAGTGCGCCGCGAATGCTGGCGGCGAGGCCCTGCCAGTCCGCCTGCGGGTCACCGCCCCAGAGTGACGGGAATCGCTGACTGCCAGTCCAGCCAGAACGACTGAACAGGAAGGCGCCGCTTTTGCCGTACTGCGTTGCCGCCTCGTACACGCACTGGTTGTATAGCAGGCTGTAGACGTTGTGCAGACGCGTTCCGCGATCGCCGTTGTGCGCCAGCATATGGTTGTCGGTGATCTGCTCTCCGAAATCCGCTTTGATCATATCAATGCCTAGATCAAACAGGGGTTTGTGCGCATCTCGCCAGAACGCATAGGCGTCTGGGTGTGTGAAATCGACGATGCCCGAATCCGGTAGCGGTGTAAGCACGTTCCCAAACGGGCTTCTGTCCCACTGGTAAAGGTAAGGCCCGCCGGTACGCCCATCTTTGAGCAGCCACCCGTTGTCAGCCATTTCCTGGTGCATCGGATGGGCTGTGGAGATCAGCGGGTACTCCCAGATGCACACCTTGAAATCCAGCGCCTTGAGTTCACCGATGATACGGCCCGGGTCCGGATAGCGGGTGGCATCCCATTCAAAGGCGAAACGCGTCGCCGTATCCTGCCAGGCGCGACCATCCAAGGTGATGGTGTCGCAGGGCATGTCGCGCTCGCGCACTTCCCGAGCAACGCTGAGCAGCTCTTCGGCGTCTTTGTAGTAAGCCTTGGACAGGATGACGCCCAGGCTCCACTCGGGCGGTGTGTCCGTAAAGCCAGTGAGCTCGCAGTAGTGCGCGATCAGTGCGGCGGGAGAGGGCTCCGCAAAAAGAAAGATGTCGAGGTCTGCGTCATCGATTGCCAGCGCATAGGCGCGCTGCGACCAGCCTGGGTAGCCAATGGCATGGGTCACCGGTGACGGCGTGTGAGCGAGCAGCCCCCAACCTTCGGTGGACCATGCGAAGGGCGTATTCTTGTAGGACGCCTCGGCGTTAACTCCGAGGGCATCTTCGTTAAACGAGCGCAAAAGCTGACCGCGGTGATTGAGTGGGCCCCACTTTTCGCCGAGGCCATAGATGCGTTCTTCGGGGTCGAGTTCCAGACTCAAAAGCCACCCCTGTTCCGTTCGGCCGAGGGGCGGCAGGCGGTGCGCCCGGGTGAAGTGGCCGTCGGTTGCGCTCTGCTGAACCGGGTGGCCATTGCGGTGGAGGCAGAAGCTGAAGGGTTCGTAATCGAGTTCCAGCAAATAGTCGCCGGCGGAAATTGAAAGCCCACCTTCCGTTTGCGCGACACCTATGCGATGGCACTCCGGATCCGCGATCAGGATCGGATAGGTGGGGGCGGAGTTCTCGCCCGCCCGCAGTCGCATTCCGAAGTTGGAGAACGAGATCTTGAGATCCCCTGCCGTAGAGGCCAGCGACAGAACTTTTCCGTCATCGATCCGGTAGTCGCCGGTGAGTGAGACCGCAGTAAATGTGTTCCAGTCGGGTTGTTCAAAAGGGGGTACCGATACGGGCATTCGGGACTCGCGCTGGCCGGTTGGGTAAACTGCGCTACTAAAGGGGGTTGGCGTGACCCTGTCAAATGTTGTGGGAGAAAAGCTTCTCAACCGCCCTCGATTCGGTGGTGGTGCTGATCGGACATCAAACACCATATTGATCACCGAAGCCGAAGCCGAAGCCGAAGCCGAAGCCGAAGCCGAAGCCGAAGCCGAAGCCGAAGCCGAAGCCGAAGCCGAAGCCGAAGCCGAAGCCGAAGCCGAAGCCGAAGCCGGGGCCGTCGCCGAGGCCGCG
>JBCDGU010000019.1:0-44697 GCA_038750875.1 Pseudomonadota bacterium
AAATTGGTTGGTTATTTCTGCTGAGCGATCAAGCTCCTATAGGGGTGTAAGGCAGCCTCCTCGGGGGCTGGCAGCGCATTTCGAGGCCATAGGGGCTGATCATTGACGGTAACGGAACGCCATAGCTGGTCACTCAATGCCGCCAGAGTTCTCTCGTCAAGATCCCCCGCCTTTAACCATTCGGCAATCGCGTGGGCGACATTGGGGAAGCGAATGTGGGGCGCTGTGTCCTCACGCTCCAGCCAACAGCGTATCCGCGCCGCATCGAGCTCTTTCAGTGAAGCCCCGTAGCCGAGTTTTTCGAGCGCCAATGCATTCGATGCCTGCTCCATCTGTCGTCCCTGGGCTTTGACCAGGAGGCGCTTTCCCAGCGACAGGCACTCAGAGGACAACTCGAAACCCGCATTGCAGATCACCGCCGAACAATCGTGTAGATCGGCTCGAAAGCCTTCAAGGGAGGTCGGCCGCAGATGCAGATTCCCTCGCTGCTCGTGCACGGAGCCCGGCGCGTAAACGAAAAACTGAAAGGGCTCGAGCGTCGCCAGCAAGGCGTGCACACGGCTCTGGGTTTCGAAGGGCAGATACACAAGCACCTTGTGATCCGTGTGCGACACCGCACCCGCGCCGACATCGACCAATGGCGGAAGGATCGGCGCATCAAACTTGTCCCAGTGCATACCGATGCGCAACTGCCCCGGCGCAAACAGTTTCATAAGGAGCGATGTTCGCAGATCTTTGTTTGCCACGGGCACCGAGAAATCAAACGCGGGCTGGTGCCCCATGCTGACTACCGTCTTCCCCCTCAAACGACCCGCCCAGGCGGTGATGGGCTCGAAGTCCGTGATCACCAGATCGTAGGGCGTTAGATCAAGAGCAAAGACATCGCGAACGAAGTGCCAGTAGTTATTCCCTAGCACCGTTCGGACGTAGTCCACGCGACCATCGATGTTGGCAAAGGTCATTCCGGACCGAGTCTGGTAATCGCCGAAGCACTCCATATCGAAGAACCGCTCGGGCTTGCGACCACTGAACAGGTAGTCGACGTAGAGGCTGCTTTCATCGAAAGCCGCGGAAAGCGCCCGCGCACGACTCAGGTGCCCGTTGCCCGTGCCCTGAACCCCGTAAAGAATCTTCATTGCTTTTCTTAGCCGATCAGTACATCCCATATGCCGTGGACAGCGCGATGCTCATTCCGAGAATCGCACCCATCACGGTATCTGTCGGGAAGTGCACGCCAAGGTATACACGCGATATGCCCACCGCCATGCTCCAGAGGTAGAGAGGCAGCATGATGGGACCGAAGTGGAGGCCTAGGACGGTTGCGAAGAGAAACGTGGCCGAAGTGTGGCCTGAGGGAAAGCTGAACTCGTCAGAAGCCGTAATGTGACTTTGGAAGTTCGGCAATACCTCGGCGGGGCGCTTGCGCTTAAGCCCGTTCTTAACAACCCAGTAAGCGATGCGCTCGAAGCTAAAGGCTGCGAGGATATGGATCAGGAAGGTCTCTCCCGTCGCGGAAAGTAGGTAGATCAGCCCACTGACAACAACGTAGAGAGAGCCATCGCCCGTCTTTGAAACCGCGCGGGCGTGGAGAGCGAGCCAACTCCTGGAATGTTGCAACAGGAGGAGCCATCGCCGGTCAAAATCCTGAATGCTGTTTATCACTCGCATGTCGCGGACTGTAGAGCCCATTTATGACCCTCGAATGACGTAAGTCTCTGTTTTTATGAATTTATTGTGACATGAAGGGCCCGGGCAGCGCCTCAAAGACCCACGCACAGGAGGTCGTCCGCAGCAAAATATTCACCGTCATACCGGGACTCAAAGGCGCGCAGATTTCCATCGAGGTCGGCCAGAGATCTGGCCATAAAGTGACTGAGGATCACGCGCTTTGCTTTCGCTGAGCGCGCCTGGGCGCCGAGGCGACTCGGAACCGCATGCAGCGCCTGTGCTGCAGGCCCCGCGTTCTCCGGTACAGGCATGTGCAACACGAGCAAATCCGCTTTGGACGCCAGTGCTTCTAGACTTTGCGCAGAGCCGTCCTGATCGCCGGCGAATACAATGACCTTTCCACCGACCGCAACGCGGTACGCAATCGCGGGCACGGGACCATGACTTACTGGCGTCGCTTCGATGGTTAACCGATCAGTCGAGAGGACGGGCATGACCGCGATGCCTTTTGCGACCCGGGCATCAAGGGCGATGGGCTGGACTTTGGGGCGGCCATCCAGATAGTCGCTCAAGTAGCCATAAGCCCCGGACTTGTCCGCCAGTAGCGCGGCCAAAAACTCTTCAATGGATGGAAAGTGAACGCGGGCGTTTCCTCCGCCGGTGGGGCCCGCGATAGGCAGATCGCGCTTGCGGGAGTCGAAGTAGCCAGACTTCAACAGCCCTGGAATTCCCAACGAATGATCCGCGTGCAGATGCGTGAGAAGCACCGCATCCAGATCTCCAAAGCGTGCTCCTGCCTCGCCGAAGCGCAGCAGCGCCCCGCCCCCAAGATCAACGAGAACACGAGCCTTACCGCGGTACCAAACCAGATACCCACTCGACGCACGTCCGTCGTCTGCTATCGGTCCACCAGAGCCCAGCACCTGCACCGCGACCTCATGCCCATGTGGGCAGTGCTGCGCCAATGCTACTGCCGGCAGCAGGAGGTATAGTCCGCAGAGTGCGGCAACGATTCGTCGCGTCACGGTTTTCCTGCCTTGTCCGTCATTACCGGAGATCGAAGATGAGCATACTGTACCGAAGCGCCTTTGGCCTGGCCCAAGACATCAAGGCGAAAAAGCTGTCGGCAGTAGAGGTACTCGAGTTCTTCCTCGAACGGGTTGATCAGTACAACGAGCCAATCAATGCCGTGGTGATGCTGGACCGGGATCGCGCCCTGGAACGCGCCGTTGCCGCTGATAAGGCAGCCTCAGAGGGAGAAGACTGGGGGCCGCTCCACGGCGTTCCCATGACGATCAAGGATGCTTGGTGCACAGAAGGCCTGGTCACCGTCGGCGGCGTTCCCGAAATGGAGGACTTCGTCCCCAGCAGCAACGCCGTTGCAGTGCAGCGCCTTGTCGACGCCGGCGCCATCATCTTCGGTAAAACCAATGTCCCCTTCATGAGCGCCGACCTGCAGTCGTTCAATGACGTCTATGGTGTTACCAATAATCCCTGGAACAACGAACGCACCAGCGGGGGCTCCTCTGGCGGAGCAGCCTCGGCCGTTGCCGCCGGCCTGACGCCGCTAGAACTCGGGAGCGACATCGGCGGATCCATCCGCACACCCAGCCATTTCAATGGCGTGTTCGGCCATAAGTGCAGCTGGGAGCTTATTACCCTTCGAGGCCATCTGCCGCCCGGTGAAAAAGGTCTCTCTGAACCCGATCTGTCCTGCGCAGGCCCCATCGGTACCTGCGTGGACGATCTCGAGCATGCCCTCGCCCTTCTGGCGGGGCCCGCGCCTGACGTGACGGCGCACGCCGTGCCAGCGCTGCCGACGCCAAGCTTCCGAGACCCGAGCCATTTGCGCGTTGCCGTCTGGGCCGACGATCCCTTCTGCGAGGTCGACAGCGCCGTGGCGGAACATATTGAAGCTGCCGCCCAAACGCTCGAGCGATTGGGCGCCCACGTGGATCGAGACGCCCGTCCGGCCATCGACCCCACTGCCAATCACATCAACTATACGAAGCTTATGTTGTCGGTCATCGGCGCTGATATGCCCGACGACGTGCGCAACATGGCCCGGGACATGGTCGCTGCGGCAGATCCGGATGACATGAGCGAACCTCTGCTGCAAATGCGTGGTATTGCCATGGATCACAAGCAGTGGATGATTGAGAACGAGAAACGTCAGCGCACACGCATCGCTTGGGAGGCCTTTTTCCGCGACTTCGACGTACTCCTTTGCCCCTGCGCCCACGTGCCGGCTTTCCCCCACGATCACCACCCTGACATGCAGTCGAGGACGCTCGCGGTCAACGGCGAGACGCGGCCCTACACCCACATTCTTCGCTGGGCGGGACTCACGTTGAACGCCTACCTCCCCGCGACGGCCGTGCCGCTGGGAACAACCAGCGATGGATTGCCGATTGGAATGCAGATCGCCAGCCGCTATCTGGGCGATCGGACAACGCTGGCCGTGGCCCGACTCATGGAGACCCACCACCGCGCCTTTGTGCCGCCACCCGGGTACAACGCCTGAACCAGTAAGCGCCCGGCTGATTTCGCGTGCGCCGGGCGAATCGTGACAACGAGATATCGATATAGCACCGGAGATAGACTGTCTCCATGGGTCCACCGAAAAGGCTCGGCTCTCGGTATGTTCGATCAAGAGCATGGCGCATCAAAGCGCAATCCAAAGACAAGTCGCGATCACGCTCAAGGTTTCTTCCGCGTATCTCACGGAGCCCTGCTAACGCACTGATTCGGTGCAAATAGTTAACTACTATTACCGCCCCGATCACTTGCCTTTAGGCATGAAATTTACCTAGCATCTAGGTAAGGCGATGAGAGTCCTCAGCTCCTCGCGCCGATAAATATAAAATTCACAAGAGGGTTACCCATGTCTGCGATGTTCCGCACACTGCCGCTAATTGCAGCGGTCTCTCTGGCGACTCAGTCTCTCACCGCCGGAGCCCAGCAACTTGAAGAAGTCATCGTTACCGCACAGAAGCGTGCGGAGAGCCTGCAGGACGTCCCCATCTCCGTATCTGCAATCCAGGGCGAGAAGATTCAGGATGCCGGCATCCCCAATATGGCAGCCCTGGCTGACTATGTACCGAACCTGCACATTGCAGACGCCCCGGTAAATACCAACATCTATATGCGCGGCGTTGGCTCTGGTAACAATCAGGGCTTCGAGCAGTCCGTAGGCATGTACATCGACGGCGTCTACATGGGCCGTGGCCGTCAGTACCGCGCCGCATTCCTGGACGTTGAGCGTGTAGAGGTTCTTCGCGGCCCGCAGGGCACTCTATTCGGTCGCAACACCGTTGCTGGTGCCGTAAACATCACCACAGCCAGCGCCCGTGCGGGCGACGATCTCGAAGGTGAGATCATGGCTTCGGCTGAATCCTTCGACGGCCGCGTTGTTGAGGGATACGTCGGATCCGGTATTGGCGACACCATGGGCATTCGCCTGGCCGCCAAGTACCGAGAAACCGATGGTTTCGCCGACAACGCCTTCAACGGCAATCCCGTGGGAGCGATCGAAGAGCTGTCTTACAGACTATCTCTGAACTGGCAGCCCACGGACGATTTAAACATCAACTTCAAGTACAGCCAGTCGGACTATGAGCGGATCGGCGCGGCAACGACGGGCAGTGTGTTCTTAAGCCCTGCCGAGCGGGATCAGTTCGTCCCTAACCGCAGCGCATTTGCCGACACCGCGTACGCGATCATGGACGTGTTCTTTCCTAACTATCCTTCCTCAGTGGGTAACGACTTTGAGGTGTTCAAAGACGATGGTTACGGAAACTCCGTATCGGACGGGCTGGGCATTGGTCTGAACCCAGACAGTTCCGACAATGACATCACTAACTTCGCTCTCAACGTAGACTGGCAGGTCGGTGAACACACCATTACGTCAGTGACCGGCTGGTCTGAGTATCAGTATATCGATGGTGCCGACGTGGACTGGCTGCCCCTCCAGTTCATCTCCCGTGATGACGATCAGACTTTCGAGCAGTTCAGCCAGGAGATTCGCATTACCTCACCCGGCGGTGAGTTCTTCGATTACGTGGCCGGCTTCTACTATGACCAGTCCGACCTGGAGTTCGATCGGAATGTAAGCATCGACACGAACTTCGATGGCCTCTATCCGGAGTTCATCTCACAGGTCTTCACGGGTGGCACCGTTCCAGCAGAGTTTCTGTCTCAGAACCTCCTGAACGACCTCACCGGTGGTGCTTACAGCCAGAACCAGGTGGCCCGTAACCACTTCTATCAACTCGACTCCGATTCCTGGGCCATCTTTGGTCAAGGAACCTTCAACTTTACCGATAACCTCCGTTTGACCGTTGGTGTTCGTTACACCGAAGAGAACAAGGACGTTATCAGCACCCAGTTCCTGTCGGATCTGGATTCGGGCATTACGAACCCAAGCGACAGCTGGTGGCTCCACCTCATTCAGGCAACCAGCTTCAATGCGTACGCTTATGACTATCGAGAAAGTCGTTCGACCGACGCTTTAGTGCCTTCCTTCAACTTGCAGTGGGACATCACTGAAGACAGCATGCTGTACGCAAGCTTTTCACAGGGTTTCAAGTCTGGCGGCTTTACCGCGGCGGATGACGGAGAGCCTGGTGACCTGCAGCAGGGAACATTCCCCTGTGCACCAAACCCGGACTTCACCGTCGATCTGTCTGCGTGCTACGACGTAACCAACCCGAACGATCAGTTCGAGTTTGACGACGAAGAAGTGGACGCCCTAGAGATTGGTGGTAAGCACACCCTCCTCGACGGCGGAATGACTCTGAACTGGGCTTTCTTCTATACGGAGTATACCGACCTCCAAGTCGCCATTTTCCAGGGCATCGGATTCGTCGTGGAAAACGCGGCCAGCTCTGAGATTCTAGGTCTGGAAGTGGACGCTCTCTGGCAGGCTACGGATAACCTCCGCCTGGGCGCGAACTTCGCCTGGCTTGATGCGACTTACGATGACTTCGACAATGGCCCATGTACCGCCATCCAGCTCGACGCAGACCCACTCTGCGGTACGGGCCTGCCTGGCGCTACCAACAACCCGCTGTCTGGCGAGCCTACGCTTTACGCCTCTGACTACAGTGCGTCGTTCTACTTCGACTATATCCGGCCTATGGGCAACATGGAGTTCTTCGCCGGTGGCGAAGTTAACTATCGCGACTCCTTCAACTCCGCCGGTGACAACGATCCGATCGACGTGATCCCGTCGTTTACCAAAGCCAACCTACGCCTTGGCCTGCGAGCTGGGGATTGGGAGGTTATGGCCTACGGTCGAAACATCTTCGATGAGGCGGTGTTCATGCAGTCCTACGACACGCCGGTGCTTGCGGGCTCACACTCCCGTTATCTCGAAGAGAGCGCTGTCTGGGGTGCCCGTCTGAAGTATTCCTTCTAAGGCACACCCAAGCAGTCGAAGAAGCCCGCCTTGTGCGGGCTTTTTTGTGCCTGATCAATTTGAGTTGTCAGTTCGAGGAGTCGCGGATCGGTACACAGAGATCGGCACCAGCGATTCACCCCGGTTCTCGGTGGGAAGGTCGCGGGTCAGCACCCAGGGTTCTGCACCCGCGATCGATTCTGCTCCTCGATGGGCCGGCCGCGAACTCGGCAGCTGACGCTGCCTCAAACAACGCGACCGGACAGCCCCCATCGATCCGCAAAATCGAAAGCCTCGCGGAATTGTGCTGAACCCTGGGTACTGACCCGCTTCGTGCCAAGACTATGCTTTTCGCCAGAACAAAGAGCGTCGGCGAGGGCTGCCGACATTGATGTCCCACCTGAATTGAGCCCACGCCGCACGGGTCGAGATCTGCTTTCAAAACGCATGCTATCAGCGCGGACAAAGCAGGATGCGCCGGAGTGTTCGACACAATTGTGTGACGCCGTTGGAAAGAACATCGGTCCTAAGACCCCATTCGCCTTAGCACGCCATGGTTGAGCCCTCTGCCGAGCGGGGTGCGGTGGGGTGTTCTACACAATTGCACGAGGCTTTCGGAAGCGCTGGGCAGCGGGGGCTTTCCGCTCGCGCTGTTTGAGGCAGCGTCAGCTGCCGAGTTCGCGAGCGGCCCGCTGCGCAGCGCTGTAGATCGTGCGTGTCGCACACCCCACCGCACCCCGCGCCCTGCCAACCAAGCCCAAAGCGACCCAGCCTGCGCCTATAATCGCCCCATGAGCGACACCACCAGCAAACTCCTCGGCGAACGCGTCAGCCAGCTACGGCAGATCCAGTCCATGACCCTGGAGCAACTCGCGGCCGCGTCGGGCGTGAGCCGCTCAATGCTTAGTCAGATCGAACGAGGTCGCGCCAATCCGACACTCGCGGTGACGCAGCGCATCGCTCAAACCTTTGGGATCAGCATTGGCGAACTCGTCGACGATCCTAATGCAGGCGCCACCATCGACGTTGTTCGCCGGGACGACCCCAGCACCGTATTCCGCGCTGATGCAGAGTGCGAGCTGAGGACCCTGTCGCCCCTTCAATTGGAAAAGAACATCGAGTTCTACGCCATTACCCTCAATCCGGGAGGCGAGCTAGCGAGTGCCGCTCACTTTGAGGGTACTCGGGAAATGCTGACGGTATCGACCGGTAAAGCGGTAGTTCTCGTGGGGAACTCTGAGATTGCGCTTGGCACCGGCGACACGGCGCACTATCGAGCCGACCTGCCCCACCGTATCCGCTGCGACGGCGATGAACCCTTAGAAGGCTTCCTGGTAGTGAGCTACCGCTGAGCTGCGTCTAAGCGCGTGCGTGGTGATGAGCAGCGCGGTGAGTAATACGATGGCTCCGCCCTGGTGAGCAGCAGCAACAGGTACTGCAACGTGCGTGAGCAGCGTGCTGATACCGAGCGTAATCTGCCCCAGCAAGGTGATAACCACCGCACTACCCATCAGCTTGAGTGAGAGCTCTTTGGCGGAAATCGCCAAGGCTACACCGAAGCCTCCCACAAGGAAGAACAGCAGATAGGCAAAGAGCCGGTGGTTGAACTGGATCGTCGTGACGTCCTCAAATGCGGCTAGCCAGGAAGGCTCGCCCGCGTACAACCCTGGAGGCACAAATCCCGGACCCATCTTCGGCCACGTGGGGTAAGAGAACCCTGCATCGGTTCCTGCCACCAGGCCACCTGTAAGAATCATCAGGTACACCAGAGCACAGAGCACTGGCGCCAGCGAGGCGAACCGAAGGAGCGACACCGAAGACGGCGGACGCTCATCACGAGTCCACAGATTCAACATCTGCCAGACTATCGCCGCGTACAGCGCTACCGCCAACCCCAAGTGTGCCGTCAGCCGGTACTGAGAGACGCTAGGGCGATCCACCAGGCCACTCTTCACCATGTACCAGCCCAACAACCCCTGGCATCCGCCCAGAAACAGAAGCACCAGCAAGCGAGACATGATGCCCGGCTTGATCATGCCGCGAAGGGCGAAGACGAGCAGTGGCAGCGTGAAGAGCATGCCGATGAGGCGTCCGAGTACACGGTGCAGATACTCGTACATGAAGATCACTTTGAACTCGCCGAGGCTCATTCCTTTATTGATCTTCTGGTACTCGGGGAACTGCTGGTACTTGGCGAAAACCTCCAGCCATGCCGCCTCACCAATGGGAGGCCAAATCCCCATGATGGGACGCCACTCCACCATGCTCAGGCCAGACTCTGTCAGGCGGGTGACGCCGCCAAGCAAAATCATGCCGAAGATGACCACTGCACACGTGGCTAGCCACACCGCCAGCGCGCGATCATGGTTCGGCTGGTAGTTGCGGGCGTAAAAGCGGGTTGAAGCGAAAGTAGACAAGGGACCCCCAAAAAAGCGGGCGCAATGATAGCCAATACCCCGCTCTTCGCCCAGTCACTGCCTGAGAGTAGAACCGGTTTCTCGCGTCCTTCACGGATCCATCCGCAACGCTCGAAGGAGGGTAGTGCTTTGCTAGTCCTGCGCCAGGACCGATAGGTCCTTGTAGAGCGCCAATGCTTCGGGATTGGCGAGCGCGTCCGTGTTCTTCACGGGGTCTCCGTGCACAACGTTACGAACGGCCAGCTCGACGATTTTGCCGCTGATCGTGCGCGGGATATCCGCCACCTGCACAATCTTCGCAGGAACATGGCGTGGCGTCGTATTCTCGCGGATCGTTTGGCGAATCGCTTTCTCCAGTTCGGCGGTTAGCTCCAAGCCTTCGCGCAGAACCACAAACAAGACAACGCGCACGTCGTCTTTCCACTGTTGGCCGATGACGATGCTATCGAGCACCTCCTGAATACGCTCCACCTGACGATAGATCTCAGCGGTGCCAATACGAACGCCGCCTGGGTTCAACACCGCATCGGATCGACCGTGAATCACGACGCCGCCGTGTTCCGTGATCTCGCCGTAGTCGCCATGGGCCCACACGTTGGGCCACGAATCGAAGTAGGCAGAACGGAAGCGGGCGCCGTCTGGGTCATTCCAAAAGCCCAGGGGGCAGGAGGGGAAAGGTCGCGTGCAAACCAGCTCGCCCTTCTCCTCAACAACGGGCCTGCCTTCGTCGTTCCAGATCTCTACGGCCATCCCGAGACCGGCGCCCTGAATCTCACCGAGATACACGGGCAGGGTCGGTACACAGCCGACAAAGCAGGAGAGGATGTCCGTGCCACCGGAAATACTGGACAGGCACACATCTTCTTTGAAGTCGCGATACACGTACTCAAAGCTCTCATGAGAAAGCGGTGAGCCCGTGGACAAGATGCTCCGCAAGCTTGAGAGCTTGTGCGTTTCCGACGGGCGCTTGCCTGCTTTCTCTAGAGCGGCGATAAACTTGGCGCTCGTACCGAAAACGTTGATGCCCTCGGCATCGATGGCATCGAGAAGCCGATCGCCGTCGTCAGCAAAGGGAGAACCGTCATAAAGAACGAGCGTGGCACCGCAGGCCAGCCCACTCACCAGCCAGTTCCACATCATCCAGCCACAGGTGGTGAAGTAAAAAAACACGTCGCCGGGATTCAGCCCCACCTGGAGCAGATGCTCCTTGCGGTGCTGAAGCAAGGTGCCACCCGCGCCGTGAACGATGCACTTGGGCACGCCGGTAGTTCCCGAGGAGTACATGATGAACAGCGGGTGATCGAAAGGCAGCTGCTCGAAAACAAGCTCCGCATCGTTATCGGCGGATACTGCGCCATAGCCGACGCCGTTTGGCAGACCACCGATATCGGCTTCTTCCGCCAGAACCGGCACCACAACGACCGCCTCGATACTTTCGATGGCTGCCGCGATCTCACGCAACCGCTCAAGGCTGTCGCAGGATTTGCCGTTGTAGAAGTACCCATCGGCAGAGAACAGCACCTTGGGGCGGATCTGTCCGAAGCGGTCCAGTACACCGTTGATGCCAAAGTCTGGCGAGCACGACGACCACACAGCGCCAATACTGGTTGTTGCCAGCATGGCGACAATGGTCTCAACGATGTTGGGCATGAAGCCCGCGACCCGATCACCCGGTACAACACCGACGCTCCGCAGATAGGCGGCGACGGAAGCCACCTCTGAACGCAGCTCCGACCAGCTGACACGTCGCGCATCGCCGGCCTCGAGCAGGCCGATCAGTGCAGCACTGTCGCCGTTGCTGTTCCCTTGAGAGCCGAGCAGATTCTCCGCGTAGTTCAGGCGTGCGCCGGTAAACCACTTGGCGCCCGGTAGTGCGTCAGGATTCTCAAGCACGGACTCGCCAGTTTCGCTGGCGACGATCTGGGAAAACTCCCATACCGCCTTCCAGAACTCAGCGGGTTGTTCAACCGACCAGCGATGGATGGCGTCGTAGTCATCGCCCCTCACGCCCAGATACTGTCGGGAGAAACGAGACAGAACCTCTCCCTTGATTCGATCCGACGAGGGAGACCAGAGTGCTTTTACTGACATGAGTTACCGCCGACCGAAGTTAGAGAACTTTGGCGATGCTCTCAGCCAGGTAATCGATGTTCCGTGCATTAACGCCAGCAACATTCACACGGGACGAACCCGTCATGTAAATGCTGTAGTCCTCACGCAGGGTCTTCACCTGATCCTGAGACAGACCGAGGAAAGAGAACATGCCCTTTTCCTTGCGGATGAACTCATAGTCCTGACCCGTCGCCGCCTGGAGTTTCTCCACCAGGTCTACACGAAGGCCATTGATACGCTGGCACATGCTTTCGAGCTCTGCTTTCCATAGCGCCGTTAATGACTCGTCCGCCAGCACGCGACCGGCCAACAGACCGCCGTGGCCGGGTGGCATAGAATAGACGCGACGGGCAGCAACTTTGGCCTGACTGAGCAGCGCTTCAGCGCTGTCGCTGTTCTCCGTTAGAAAAATGGTGCAGCCGGTGCGCTCGCGGTACAGCCCCATGTTCTTTGAGCAGGAAGCAGCAATAATCATCTCGGGAACACGGGCTGCAAGCTGACGCAGACCCGCCGCATCTTCCTCGAGGCCGTCGCCAAGTCCCTGGTAGGCGATATCGATCATGGGGGTAAAGCCCTGGGCCTCAGCCATGTCGGCGATAACGCCCCACTGCTCCTGCGAAAGATCAGCGCCGCAGGGGTTGTGGCAACAACCGTGGAGCAGAACTACATCATCGCGCTTGGCGTTTTTGAGGTCCTCGACCATGGCGTCGAAGTTCACGCCGTGCGTAACGGGGTCGTAGTACCGGTAAGTTTCAAAAGAGAGGCCGACACTACCGAGCAATGGAATGTGAACGGGCCATGTAGGATCAGACACCCAAACGCGAGCATGGGGAGCCGCCGCGTAAACGATCTCCGCGCCGATGCGCAGCGCTCCGCAACCACCGGGCGCTTGGATGCTGCTTACTCGGCCATCGGCCAGAGCAGCACTGCCCTCGCCCAGAACCAGTTTCTGAATACCCTCGTTGTAAGGCGCGACACCCGCTGCAGGCAGATAAGCCTTGCTGATCTCTTCTTCGATAAGCGCGCGCTGGGCTTTCTGAATGGCTTCGAAAACCGGGCACACACCCGACTCATCCATGTAGATGCCAACGGTCAGATCCACCTTGTCCGGGTTCGTATCGGCGCGTGCAGCCGCGGCAAGTCCGAGGATAGGGTCGTCGGGGAGACGTTCGAGGTTCTGGAACATGACATCAGGTCCTGAAAAAAGAGAGGCGCAGTTGAGTCATGAGAATACGCGACCGGCTGCGGCGTTAAAACGGGCACCGGGAGGCCGCTGCGGATTTTTCACATTTTTTCTAGGGACTTTTTCCTTGTTGCTCTGCGTCCAAGTTCTATGCTTCCGCTTGTAAGACCAAGGATTGAGACCAATGACTCAGCAAACTGAGCGCCTCGACAGAAACGAACAAAGCGACAGCCTTGCGGCCTTCATGCGTGCGATTAAGTTCCGCGCGCCGCTGCGCAGCAAAGGCACGGTAGATCGTACCTTCGCCCAGCCCCATCCGCGGGCCCGTCAGGCTGCTAACGACGAGACGAACTGCATCCCCAGCGCGAACTGATCATCTCCGGCTCACACTCCGCCTTTGGCGCTGGGTGAGACTGATCTTTGTCGGATCTGAGACGGATCTGAGATGGGTCTGCGAAAGAGACGAGCAAGAAGCGCGGATTACGGTTTTAGCGCAAATGCTGCCAATCGGTGATAGCCGGCCTGTGCGCGCTCGCTTAACACCTCCTGCTCATCGTTTAACTCCACCGCGAGCCCTGCCGGCGACTCAGTCGGCGGAGCAAATCCTGTAGACGCCAATACTGCGCTGTACCAGTGGGTCGCCCAAACACCATCCGTCGCTCTCGAGCCCGCAGGCCAGCTGAGCATTCCTTCTTCGAACTCAATCCCCAATCGAGCGCACAACTGCGTGAGCACGTGGCGCGGATTCTTAAGCGTTAAAGATGCCTCCAATACCGGTGGGGCCTCACCGATGCGATCACACTCCCGATCAAAGAGCGCTTCCTGCTGGGGGAAACCCAGCTCCTCCAGAACAAAAGTCGGACGAACCTTCGCGTAGGACGCGATGATGCT
This sequence comes from Pseudomonadota bacterium, assembly GCA_038750875.1. GTDB lineage: Bacteria > Pseudomonadota > Gammaproteobacteria > Pseudomonadales > Halieaceae > Congregibacter. The sequence continues at coordinate 13,670 of JBCDGU010000019.1, forward strand.
GCGCGGATCCCGAATGAGAAAACAGTTCACCAGGGATTCCGTAAAGGACATATCCATCCCTGGCAGGATGTGCTGCGTCATGTGCTTTTGATAGAACACCTTTGCCGGCTCCCGGCGACACAGTTCTTCGGCGACAACACGCCAGTTTCTCGGCTGACTCTGCAGAATTTCGTCGCGCCCCGGATGATCGCTACCTGTGGCATTCAGGTAGGCCGCGTAGAAGGGCTCATCGACTACTTCCGTGTCGGTTCGATTCTCGAAGGCACGCATCATCGCCGTACTGATGTTGCGCGGGCCTGACCACATGGCGACTCGCAGTGTCATGTGCTCGAGCTAAGCTTATCGGCGTGCTGGACTTCAAAGCTCTGCGAGCTGAGAGATGCAGTCACGGAAACGCTAGTCACGAGGATGTCCCACGCCGACGGTCTCTACGTACTGAGCAACCGCTCGGCGATAGGCTCCCTGCAGTCGCTCAACCTGCGGACCGCGTGTTCCCGATCCAATCTGACGGCCATCGACTTCCCGGACGGGTACGAGTCCCGCAAAAGTGCCCGTCACAAAGGCCTCCTCGGCGTTATAGACGTCGGTGAGCGTGAAGTTCCTCTCGTGGACTTCCATGCCCTCCTCAACCGCGATGTTCAGCACCTTCCGACGAGTAATGCCGTCGAGGCAGTAGTTCCCAGTGCTTGTCCAAAGCTCGCCTCGGCGCACGATAAAGAAGTGCGTTGAATTGCAGGTGGCGACAAATCCATGCGGATCCAACATAAGGGCCTCGTCGGCTCCCGCTTTCGCGGCCTGGATACACGCGGTGATGCAGTTGAGCTTCGAGTGGGTGTTCAGCGTGGGATCCTGCACATCGGAATAGCCACGGCGAACGTGCGCGGTAAAAAGCGTCACGCCGCGCTCGGCGGTTTCTGGCAATGCCGTTTTGTATTCGGGAATGATAACGACCGTGGGCGGCGTGATCGTTACGCGAGGGTCCTGATAGGGCGTCGACTTCACACCGCGCGTCACCATCAATCGGATGTGGACGCCGTCGGTCATTTCGTTTGCCGCAAGCGCACCGTAGAGCCGGCGGGTCATGGTGTCTCGATCGACGTCCATATCGAAGTCGAGCGTGTGCATGCCCTCGTAGAGTCGATCCAGGTGCTGTTCGAGGAACAGGACCGTGCCCTGCTCTACGCGAAGTCCTTCCCAGACTCCGTCGCCAAGAACAAAACCGGAATCGAAGACGGACACTTTCGCATCTTCCCGGGGCACCAGATCGCCATTGATGTCGATGAGGATGTGCTGATTTTTTTCTTCGCCCAGATACTCGTGGGTGCCTTTTTTACTCACCGCCCTACTCCCGGAAGGTCATCGGAAAAACGGCGGCATGCTACCATGCGCCGCGTTTTCCCCTCGCGTTTCAGACGACGAAAAACCTCGTGAGCGACTCCCCAGACACTCTCTTTAGCGATCCCCTTAGGGCGCCGGGTCCTTTCCGCTTCGATCAGGATGTGGTCGAAGTTTTTCCCGACATGATTTCCCGATCGGTACCGGGTTACGAAACGGTTATCACTCTTTGCGGACTGCTCGCCCAGCGCTTCGTACAGCCAGGCACCCACGTTTACGACCTCGGCTCATCGTTGGGTGCGAGCACCTTCTCTATGAGAAAGCATCTGGAGAACATCGACTGCAGGTTGATCGCTGCCGATAACTCCGCAGCCATGATCGAGCGCTGCCGAGAGCTCATTGCATCTGCCCCGGGAACCGCGCCCGTAGAGCTCGTCGAAACAGATGTTCGCGCCCTTCCGCTGAGCAACGCGTCCATGGCGGTGATGAACTACACGCTGCAGTTCATCCCGATCGAAGATCGTCTGCCGTTTCTCACTCGCATAGCCGATGCGCTGCTTCCCGGCGGCGTCTTGGTTTTGTCCGAGAAGGTCACGTTCCCCGACGAAGCCTTAAACCAGCTCAATATCGAGATGCATCACGATTTCAAGCGCGCGCACGGCTATTCCGATTTGGAGATCGCTGGCAAACGCGACTCCCTCGAAAACGTGTTGATCCCCGAAGCACTCGAGACTCACCGCTCTCGATTACTTGATGCAGGTTTTAAGTCCTGCGACGTATGGTTCCAGTGTTTTAACTTCGCCTCCATCGTCGCGCTGAAATGATCGATACGGATACGCTCCGCGCGCGCTGGACGGACACACCCCTGGAACCCTGGGGCGAGCTGCTCGAAGCGCAGGTCGCAGCAGGTCTCGCCCTAGAACGCTACGGCGATCTGCCCAGGTGGCAAGGGGCCCTTGCTTCGTTGCCCGATGCAGAACCTTCAAGCGCAGACCTATCGAGTTCGCGGGTCACTGTGGGAACCTCGCACGACCTCACCGATGATCAACGCGATGCTTTGATCGCCGCGTTGAAAGGCCTTCACCCATGGCGAAAAGGGCCCTTCGAGGTCTTTGGTGTGCACCTCGATACGGAGTGGCGCTCAGACTGGAAATGGGATCGACTCTGCGATCACATCGCGCCCCTGGACGGTCGACGTGTACTGGATGTGGGTTGTGGGAGTGGCTATCACTGCTGGCGCATGCGAGGTGACGGTGCCAGCGAGGTGATTGGCATCGATCCGACGCCCCTGTTCGTTGTGCAGTTTGCGGCCCTTCAGAAGTACCTTCAGGACGACGCTGTCTGGGTGCTGCCAATGGGAATCGAGGCAGTACCCGAGAAGATGAAGGCCTTCGACACCGTATTTTCTATGGGTGTGCTGTACCACCGTCGATCACCCATGGAGCACCTGCAGACTCTGCGCGATGCGATCACACCGGGTGGTCAACTGGTGCTCGAGACCCTCGTTATCGAGGGCGATGAAAACGCATGTCTGGTGCCGGAGGGTCGCTACGCGCGCATGGGAAACGTCTGGTTCCTGCCCAGCAGCGCTCAGTTGCTGAGTTGGCTTGCCAAGCTTGGATTCCAAAACCCGCGAGTCGTCGACGAGTCTTACACCACCGTCGAGGAGCAGCGATCCACGGAGTGGATGTCCTTCCACTCCCTGGCTCAGTTTCTTGATCCAGAAGACTCTAGCAAAACCATCGAAGGCCACCCGGCACCGCGGCGCGCGGTGCTCATCGCCGAAACTACGTCCTAGCGCTTGCGTCCCGGCGGCTGCGGCAGGTCTGTGTCGTGGCGGTGATTCCAGATTTCCACGATCTTCCCGTCGTCGTTAAATCGAAAGACGTTGATGATCGCTACGCCATCGACGGGGATCATGCCCATGGCCTGAGCTTGCTCCGTCGGTTCCAGGTAGACGAACCACCGGGTTGCGACCTTGTCACCCTCGGCGATCTGATAATCGATCTTTCCCGAGAGCTTACCGAAGCTGTGAAAAAGATCCGCTATTTCCTGCTGTTTTTCGGCAGGCTCTACCTGCGCATCGATACCCCCGGCATCGTGCACCACGTAGCTTTCTGCAACATACTTTTCATAAGCAACGGTGTTATTGCTAAACCAGAGATCTTCATAGAACCCTCTGGCGAGGGCCTTGTTTCTCTCAACGTGGTCCTCGGCAACCGCGAACGGACTGATGAGTAAAGAGAAGACAATAACTGCGGTGGATCGCATGATCGGGTCTCCCAAGCGAATGATTCACCCAAACTAGCGCACCGATGCCGACTTGCAAGCCTTTAATGCAGCGGCTTATCCCGCCGGTGATCTTCAAACACCGTCTCAAAGACATCGCGGTAGCTACGCGCGAAGTGCACGTTGATGCCCTCGCGGAGGTAATCCGGTAGCTCCTCGAAGTCGCGGCGATTCGCGTGGGGCAGAATCAGCTCCATGATCTTGGCGCGGCGGGCAGCGATCACCTTCTCGCGGATGCCACCGACGGGAAGTACCTGACCCGTGAGAGTCAGCTCGCCCGTCATAGCAAGGGCTCGCTTGATTCGCTCCTTACGCGCCAGAGAGATCAGCGCCGTAGCGATGGTAATACCTGCGCTTGGTCCATCCTTGGGCGTCGCACCCTCGGGTACATGCAAATGCACCATGCTGGTATCGAAAAAATCGGGATCACAGCGATAGTCTTTCAGGTGGGCGATAACATAGCTGTAGGCGATGTCCGCCGACTCCCGCATGACATCGCCCAATCGGCCCGTCAGCTTAAAGCCTCGGTTGAGCGTATGGATCCGGGACGATTCCACGGGCAGCGTCGCGCCCCCCATGGCGGTCCAGGCGAGGCCCGTCGCAACGCCGATTCCCCGCTGCGGCTTCTCCGTCGCAAAGATCGGTTTTCCCAGCAGTTGATCGATGTCCTTCTTGCCGACACGCTGCTTCCTTTCACCGCTGCGAACGAATCCCACAATGGCTTTTCGCATGATGCGCGACAGCTGCTGTTCTAGATGGCGCACGCCGGCCTCGCGGCAATAGGACTCGATCACGTACTTCAGCGCTGCATCATTGATCTTTAGCTGATCATCAGTCAGGCCATGGCGCTTGAGTTGCTTGGGCCAAAGATGATTGCGGGCAATGGCGAGCTTCTCTTCGGCGACATATCCCGAGAGGCGAAGCGTCTCCATGCGATCCAGGAGAGGACCGGGAATCGTATCGAGCTGGTTTGCCGTGCAGACAAAAAGCACCTGTGACAGGTCGATTCGCAAATCGAGGTAGTGGTCGAGGAATTCGCTGTTCTGCTCCGGATCCAGCACCTCCAGCAGGGCAAACGCCGGGTCGCCACGGAATGACGCCCCGATCTTGTCGATTTCATCGAGCATGATGACGGGGTTCGAAACCTTCACTTCTTTCAAAGCCTGTACGAACTTACCCGGCATCGCGCCAATGTAAGTACGGCGATGGCCTTTGATTTCTGCCTCGTCCCGCATGCCGCCGAGACTAAATCGGTAGAACTCGCGTCCCAGGGCATTGGCTACAGATTTACCGATACTGGTTTTACCCACACCCGGTGGGCCGACGAGCAACAAGATGGAACCCGCGATCTCTCCCTTGAAAGAGCCCACGGCGAGGAATTCGAGGATGCGCTCTTTCACATCCTCGAGGCCATCGTGGTCCTGATCGAGAACCGTCGCAGCATGTTTGATGTTCAGGTTGTCGTGGGAGGTGATGCCCCAGGGCACCTGCGTCGCCCAATCGAGATAGTTGCGCGTCACACCGTACTCGGGAGAGCCAGTCTCCAGCACCGAGAGCTTCTGCAACTCGTCTTCGATACGTTGCTCCACGGCCTCGGGCAATGTGAGGCCCTCAAGGCGCGCGCGAAACCGCTCAGCATCGGAGGTGCGATCATCCTTTGAGAGCCCAAGCTCTTTCTGAATGACCTTCATCTGTTCGCGCAGGAAAAACTCCCGCTGCTGATCACTGACCTTTTCGTTGACCTGCTCGGTGATCTTGCCGCGCAGCTCGGCGACCTCCCGCTCTTTCTGCAGCAGCGCCAGTACCTTTTGCATGCGCGATTGCAGGGGCAGCGTATCCAGAATCTCCTGTAACTGCTCGCCATTGGCGGTGGTGAGCGCCGCCGAAAAATCCGCGAGCAGGCTGGGCTGATTGGGATTGAAGTTGGCGATGTAGTGACGAAGCTCTTCGCTGTAGAGCGGATTCAGCGGCAGCAGCTCTTTCACTGCCTGCAACACAGCCATGGTGTAGGCCTTGATATCGTCGGAGTCGCGGTCACCCTGGCTACGCGGATACTCCACTTGCACCCGATACGGCGGTTTGTCGTTGAGCCAGCGCACGATGCGGAAGCGCCGAACGCCCTGCGCCAGAAACTGGCCAGGGTTGTCCGCCATCATCGGCGGCTTGTGTAGACGCACTACGCAGCCCATGTCCGGGAAGTGCCGCGGATCCGGCTCACCACCGCCAAACTGCTGTCGATCGACATAGGCAAGGCCGACGAGACCGTTTGCCTTTTCCATCACGGACGAAACCGTACCGGCCCACTCCTCGGGATCCATAGCCACGGGCTGGACCTGCCCGGGAAAGAAGGGGCGCTGCGGCACGGGGATCAAGTACAGAGAGTCAGGCAGCACATCGTCGGCGACCGCCGGCGGCTGCTCGGGGGACGCATCGTAACTGTGGCTGATTACATCGCCCTCAAAGGTCTTAGGCTCCTGACCTTCGTTCTCTTCCATCGACTCTATTTCGTCATTCTCGTCGTGCATTACTAAGCCTTTGCATCTTGAGACTAGATATAGGGATTCTGACCGTTATTTCAACTTGGTGTGCGTTGCGGCACACCGATTGTTGTTGGAGGTTCGGATGCGCGCAGAACACGCGCGATGAAACGAATCGAAACAGCTCGTGATTACGCTGGAGGTGGCTTGGCTGGGTGATACTCCCTCCGCTCGCTTTGGGAGGGGGAGGCTCACTCCGGGAATATCACCCAGCCAAGCCTCACTTCGTAGAGGATTCACGACTGAAGCTGAAAATCTCGCTTGCGCGCATTCGTATGCGCTCCATCAGGTGGCATTGAATAGCCGTATGTTGTTGTGTCGCGCAGCGAGCCTCACCCGCCCAAAGCGAGCGGAGAGGCCCGACGACAGACGACGGAACAACGCTCCAGCCACCTGTCTATGGCTCTACAGGAGATCGACCAACTTCACTCGTGCTTGCTCTATGAGATGGCACTGACTAGCCGTCTGTTGTCGGGTCGCGTAGCGAGCCTCCCCCACCCAAAGCGAGTGGAGCGACCCGACAACAGACGGCGGAACGAAGCTCCAATCCCCAAGCGGAGACTTTCCAAAGAATCGACAGTTTCAGAGGACAAACACGGAAGCGCCGCCATCACGGCACTTATCCACCGTCTGGCACTGCTGGTACTGAGTTTGAACCGGCGCCTAACGCCGAAAATCGGCGCGGCTTACTCGTCGCCGGAACGCGGCGTTGCTGGAGCGCCCGGCAGTGGCAGCGACGCCACGTTGGTCGCCTCGCTGGGCTTCACTTCGGAGATTTTCGCGACACCCTCTTTGGCGACTTCATCAATACGAATGACCGACTGGAGAGGAATGTAGCTGCGCGTTACACCCGTAAACTCGTTCTTCAGCTTTTCTTCCGCAGGATCGACGAGAATCGAAGAGCGCTCACCAAACAACAGCTCTTCGACTTCAATGAAGCCCCACATATCGCTCTGGTAAATCTGGCGCGCAAAGATCTCTACGATCTGGTTGCCGTTCTGAAAGATGACTTTGTAAACAGGATGGGTGGCCATAAGGTTTCCGGGTACTCAATTCGACGCCCACAGGTCCGGGGGTCGGGCTTTTCGCGGGCGCGCGATGATACCGATAGTGCTGCTTAAATGCCAGTATTGGCGCTGGGCACGCGCCGCCGCTGGCGCTATACTCGCGCGCCCGAATTTTGGACCCAATAAGCGCCCTTGCACAACAGTGATGGGCGGCGGACTGACCTTGTGGATAGAAGCACGGTGACCAGAAAAGTCTTTGTAAAGACTCACGGCTGTCAGATGAACGAGTACGACTCTGCACGCATGCAGGACCTGCTCGTGGACAGCCATGGGCTACAGCCGACGGATCGCGAAGAAGAGGCAGATGTCATCCTCCTCAACACCTGCTCTATTCGTGAAAAGGCCCAGGAGAAAGTGTTCCACCAGCTGGGACGCTGGAAGCCCCTGAAGCAAAAGAACCCCGACTTGATTATTGGCGTCGGTGGCTGTGTTGCGAGTCAGGAAGGCCACGAGATCGGCAAGCGAGCGCCGTTCATCGATCTGGTGTTTGGTCCGCAGACGCTGCACCGTCTTCCTGAGATGCTCGACGAGCGTCGCGACAAAGGCGAGCTGGTGGTGGATATCAGCTTCCCGGAAATCGAAAAGTTCGATCGTCTGCCGGAGCCCAGCGTCGAAGGTCCAACAGCGTTCGTGTCGATCATGGAAGGCTGCAGCAAGTACTGCAGCTTCTGCGTAGTGCCGTACACGCGCGGTGAGGAAGTCTCCCGCCCCGTCGACGACGTGATTGCCGAAGTCGCCAGCCTGGCTGGTCGCGGCGTCCGTGAAGTTAATCTACTGGGGCAGAACGTGAATGCCTTCCGCGGCGAGTCTCATGACGGTGACATCGTCGATTTTGCAGAGCTACTTCACTACGTTGCTGCCATCCCCGGCATCGATCGCATTCGTTACACCACCTCGCATCCGGTGGAGTTTTCCGAAGCACTCATCGAGGCTTACGCAGAGATTCCAGAGCTTGTCGATCACCTTCACCTGCCTGTCCAGGCCGGCTCCGATCGCGTCCTGGCTGCCATGAAACGTGGCCATACGGCATTGGAGTACAAGTCGAAGATCCGCAAGCTGCGCGCCATACGTCCCAACATCAGCATGTCCTCAGACTTCATCGTCGGCTTCCCGGGAGAAACACAGAAAGACTTCGAGGCCACCATGAAGCTGATCGAGGATGTCGGCTTCGATGCGTCCTTCAGCTTTATTTACAGCGCCAGGCCGGGCACACCCGCCTCGGATCTGGCTGACGGCACCGACGAAGAAACCAAAAAATCACGCCTGCACATCCTGCAGGCGCGCATCAACCAGATGACCCAGGAGATCAGCCGTCGCATGGTGGGAACCACGCAGCGTATTCTTGTCACCGGCCCCTCCAAAAAGGATCCGGGGCAGCTTCAGGGCCGCACCGAAAACAATCGCGTGGTGAATTTCAACACCAGCGATCACAGCCTGATCGGGCAGTTCGTCGATGTAGCCATCGGCGAGGCACTTCCCAACTCCCTTCGCGGCGAATTGATCGCCGGAACTGCGGGTTGACTGCGGCAGATTCAGGACTATTCTAGTTTTTCCAATAGTACGGCAAACGCCGCCCACATCGAATTGACCAGCGAACCCTCTAGTACAAACGGGCAGCCTTTAGCGCAGTCTCCTGGAGAATCTCCAGTCCAGCCGCTAAGTCTGACCCTCGAACCCGATAACGCCCGTGATCTGGCTGCCCTCAGTGGACAGCTTGATGCCCACCTGCGCCAGATCGAAGAGCGCCTCGGTGTATCCATCGCTGCGCGGGGCAACAAATTCCAGATCAGCGGCTCTCGGCCAGCGGCGGAAGCGACAGCGTCGTTGCTCACGCATCTCTATGACGAGATTCAGCAGGGCGTTGGCCTGTCGCCGGAATCACTGCATCTGCAGCTCCAGCAGTCGGGCCTGGAGTCCATGAGCGTTGAGCGGGACGGCGGCAGCGTTGAGCCGATTCAGGTCATCCGCACGCGCAAAGGCTCCATCAAGCCCCGCGGCCGCAATCAGCAGAGCTACGTTCGCAACATTCAGAATTGCGATATCAACTTCGGTATCGGCCCTGCGGGTACCGGTAAGACCTACCTGGCCGTTGCCTGCGCTGTAGAGGCACTGCTTGCCGAGAAAGTGCGCCGTATTCTTCTGGTTCGTCCGGCGGTAGAGGCCGGTGAGAAGCTGGGATACCTGCCCGGTGACCTCAGCCAGAAAGTCGATCCGTACCTGCGGCCTCTGTACGACGCGCTGTACGAGATGCTCGGTTTCGAGACGGTCAACAAGTACATCGAACGCAGCATCATCGAAGTGGCGCCTTTGGCCTTTATGCGCGGTCGCACGCTCAATCACTCCTTCATCATTCTCGATGAGGCGCAGAACACGACCCGGGAGCAGATGAAAATGTTCCTGACGCGCATCGGTTTTGGTTCCACCGCCGTGATCACCGGTGATGCCACGCAGATCGATCTGCCCCGAGGCACCCAGTCGGGCCTCACGCACGCCGCGAACATCCTGGAAGATGTGGCCGGCATCAGCTTCACGTGGTTCGCCAACAAGGACGTGGTTCGCCACCCGCTGGTGCAGCGCATCGTTGCTGCCTACGACCAGCAGGAGAATGGCACGGCAAACCTGGACTCCGGGAAGCGCTAGTGGTGACCATCGACGTGCAGCGCGAAGCACCAGAAGACGCCCCCGACGACGAGAGTCTTTTGCGCACCGCAGCGGAAGCTCTTTCTGCGGCGGGGCGCGATGAAGACAGCGAGATCTCCCTGCGTATTGTCGACAGCGACGAAATGCAGGCGCTCAACGCCCGCTATCGTGGCAAAGACAAACCCACCAATGTTCTCTCCTTCCCGGCCGATCTGCCCGACGGCGTCACCGTGCCTCTGCTCGGCGACATCGCCATTTGTGCGGCGGTCGTTGAGCGCGAAGCGATGGAACAGCAGAAAGACCTGAACGCCCACTGGGATCACATGCTGGTACACGGCGTGCTGCATCTGCTGGGCTATGACCACGTAGACGACGGAGAGGCCGCCGAAATGGAGGCGCTCGAAACCCGCGTACTGGCCGACCTTGGCTGGCCAAACCCCTATCTGGAAACCGCGCAGCAACCTGCAATGGAGCGCCTACCGTGAACGACGAGCGCAACGGCAACGAGGAGCGCACGCTTCTCGGACGAATTGCCCACGCCTTCTCCGCCGAACCCCGCACACGAGACGATCTTCAGGAGATTCTCGATGTCGCCATGGAAAACGACATTCTCGACGAGGATGCCCATTCCATTATCAATGGCGCCATGCAGGTCACTGATATGCAGGCTCGGGACATCATGATCCCCCGCCCGCAGATGGAAGTGATCAAGGCGGAATGCTCCCTGGAGGAGATTCTCCAGCAGATCACACGCAGCAATCACTCGCGCTATCCGGTCATCGGTGACGGTACGGATGACGTACTCGGAATCCTGCTGGCCAAAGACCTGCTGCCACAGATTCTCTCCGACGATCACGCAGACTTCGACGTGCGAAACTTGCTGCGTCAGAGTGTGGTAGTGCCCGAGAGCAAGCGCCTGAACGTGTTGCTGCGAGAATTTCGCGAGAATCGGAACCACATGGCCATCGTGATCGACGAGTACGGCGGCGTCGCCGGCCTTGTGACCATCGAAGATGTGCTTGAAGAAATCGTTGGCGAAATTGAGGACGAGACTGATCAGGAAGAAGATCAGTTCATCCGCCGCATCAGCGACGACGACTTCTTCATCAAGGCCCTCACCCCCATCGAAGACTTCAACGAATACTTCGAGGTGTCATTCAGCGACGATGAGTTCGACACCATTGGCGGCATCGTCATGCACGCCTTTGGGCACATGCCAGCGCGTAACGAAGTGACGACCGTTGAGGGCTTTGAGTTCAAGGTGATCAACGCCGACCAGCGCAAGATACACAGCCTCCGCCTCAGACCACCCACCGGGGAATGAGCGAGGCCGACAACCCGCGCTCCCTGCCGGGGTGGCAGGTTCTCACCCTGGCGCCTCTCGCAGGCGTCTTCATCACCCTATCACTGGCACCCTTCTCTTTCTGGCCTGCTTCCATTCTTGGCTGCGCGCTGCTCGCGTATCTGCTGGCCAGTTGCACACCTAGACAGGCCGCATGGCGAGGCTGGCTATTTGGTCTCGGCCTTTTTGGATCCGGCGCGTCCTGGGTTTATGTGAGCATTAACGTGTACGGGAACGCGAGCGTTCATCTCGCGCTCTTCCTTACGGTGGTTTTCTGTGCAGGTCTCGCCCTGCTCCACGCGTTTCAGGCCTGGTTTTACGCCAAGGTTATTCGCCCTTTACCCGGCGGTATGTTGCTGGGTTTTGCCGCTTTGTGGGTGCTGGGTGAGTGGGTGAGGAGCTGGCTATTCACCGGCTTTCCATGGCTCTACGTGGGCTACGGGCATATCGACACCTGGCTCTCAGGCTGGGCGCCGATCACAGGCGTCTTCGGTCTGTCCTTTGCCGTCGCGTTCAGCGCCAGCTGCTTTTTTCTAGCGTGGCGACGGCCACAAACGGCGACGCTCGTTAGCTACGGCGGCCTCCTGGCGACGCTATGGGTTGGCGGACTCATGCTCAAACCCATCGAGTGGGTCGCACCGGCTGCAGAGCAACCCTTAAAGGTCGCGCTGTATCAGCCCAACATCCCCCTGGAGCGGAAGTGGGACCGCAGGTACTACCTGGATATTCTCGCGCAGTTCGAAATCTCCCTTCGCTCGTTGTCTGAACGCGACCTGGTTCTCTGGCCCGAGTCGGCTATTCCCAGGGTTTATGACAGGGCGCGAGGGTTTCTAGACAACATCTCCCGCCGCGCCGAACTGGCGGATACGGCACTCATAACGGGAATTCCGACACGCAACGACGGGCGCTACTACAACAGCGTCATCGCCCTGGGGCTCGGCAACGGTCAGTACGACAAACAGCGGCTAGTACCGTTCGGCGAATACGTTCCTTTGGAAGAGTGGCTCCGGGGCCTCATCGATTTCTTTGACCTGCCCATGTCGAACTTCAGCCGTGGTGCCGCGGGGCAAGGGCCGTTGAGAGCTGGCAACTATCGCGTCGCACCTCTTATCTGCTACGAAGTCGTTTACCCATCACTGACTGCAGCGGCGGCCCAGAACGCAGAGCTTCTGATAACCATCAGCAACGACACCTGGTTCGGCCGCTCTATAGGCCCACTGCAGCATCTGGAGATGGCGCGCATGCGCGCTCTGGAGAACGGTCGCTACATGCTCCGCGGCACCAACAATGGCGTCTCAGCCATCATCAATCACCGCGGCCAGATCGTTGCGCGGTCCGCGCAGTTTGAGGAGGAAACGCTGCTGGGCGAGGCCGAGGTGATGCTCGGGCACACGCCGTTTACCAGCTTCGGCTCAGCGCCTCTGCTGTGGGCATTGAGCTTGCTGGTCGGCTCGATGGCGTTGCTCTATAGAACCCTGTGGCGCGACGATGAGTTGGGGAACTAGCACCCGACATCAGCTGACTTGATTTCGCTACCCGAGGCTGCTCTCCCCCGGTCATCAGGTCCGCCGGTTCTCCTCAAAACTTCCACACACTTCGGCATACGGCACACGTGGAGGAGACCACCGAACTTTGCTCCTGATTCAATGCTCAGAAGCTCGAAGCGGGTAAGAGGGACTCCTTTCAGTCGCTCCGCGATAATCGCTTTGTGAAAGAAGTCCCTCTCACCCGCATCTCGGATCGAGGATGTGTCCAACATCTAAAGGCTCTTCTCTTGGAGTGATAAAACCCTCGCCACTGCTCGGCGCCAGCGAGGCGATTGGGGGGCAATTTCACCAAGCGATTATCGCGGAGCGACTGAAATTGCCCACCAGTTGCCTCGCGGAAATCACGCGACAAACCACTGCGGAAGGAGCCAAACTCCGCCCCGAGCCTCTCAATAACTGCTACCATTCGCGCTTTCTAAAATCCGCCGAAACCGCCTGATAGAAAGGCATTCAAGCGCACCGACAACGAGTTACATCACCTCCATGGACCAGCATTATCAGCCCGAACAGCTCGAGCGCGAAGCTCAGGCATTCTGGGACGAAAACCGCAGTTTCGCCGCGAAAGACGACTTCAGCTCCGAGAAGTACTACTGCCTGTCAATGTTCCCCTACCCCAGCGGCAAGCTGCACATGGGACACGTGCGGAACTACTCCATCTCGGACGCCATCGCGCGCTACCAGCGCATGCAGGGCAAGAACGTCCTGCACCCCATGGGATGGGACGCATTTGGCCTGCCCGCAGAAAACGCAGCCATAGCCAACAAGACCGCACCCGCAGCATGGACCCACGCCAACATCGAACACATGCGCAATCAGCTGAAGGCCATTGGCTTCAGCTTCGATTGGGAACGAGAGCTGGCGACCTGCACGCCCGAGTATTACCGGTGGGAGCAGTGGTTCTTCACGCGCCTTTACGAGAAGGGCCTTGTCTACAAGAAGATGGCGACGGTGAACTGGGATCCCGTCGACCAGACCGTCCTTGCCAATGAGCAGGTCATCGACGGTCGCGGGTGGCGCTCTGGTGCCGTCGTGGAGCGTCGCGAGATTCCCCAGTGGTTTATCAAGATCACGGAGTACGCGCAGGAACTCCTCGATGATCTGGATACGCTGGATGGCTGGCCCGATGCGGTGCGCACCATGCAGCGCAACTGGATCGGCAAGAGCCGAGGCGTCGAACTCGCTTTTGGTCTTGAGGCTCCGATTGCCGACCTGGATCGCATAGAGGTGTACACCACCCGTCCTGACACGCTGTTTGGCGTCACTTACGTAAGCCTCGCGGCAGAGCACCCGATCAGCTTGGCACTGGCAGCCGACAACCCCCAGCTGCAGGCGTTTATCAACGAGTGCAAGCTATCCTCCGTCGCCGAAGCAGACATGGCGCAGGCGGAGAAACTCGGTATGGATACGGGCTTGCGCGCGACGCACCCGCTCACCGGTGAGCCCGTGCCGGTGTGGGTCGCCAACTACGTGCTCATGGACTATGGCTCCGGTGCGGTCATGGCCGTACCTGCCCATGACGAGCGCGACTACGAGTTTGCGACTAAGTACGAGTTGGCCATAAAAACGGTGATCTGCGATGAGGCTGGCCAGCCTGCGGATGTCAGCGAAGCCGCCTACACGGCTCATGGCGCTCTGACGGCGTTCGGCGACTTTGATGGGCAGGGCTTCGAAGCAGCCTTTGATGGCATCGCCTCGGCGCTGGAAGCCAAGGACATGGGCCGCGTGACCACGCAGTTCCGTCTCCGCGACTGGGGTGTTTCACGACAACGTTACTGGGGCACGCCAATCCCCATGCTCAACTTCGCTGACGGTGGTGAGATACCGATTCCCGCAGATCGCCTCCCCTCACTGCTCCCCGAGGATGTGGTGATGGACGGCGTTGCCTCGCCCATCAAGGCCGATCCCGAATGGCGCAAGTTCGACCTCGATGGTCAGGCCTGCGAGCGCGAGACTGATACCTTCGACACCTTCGTGCAGTCGAGCTGGTACTACGCGCGCTTTACCTGCCCTGATTATGAAGCGGGCATGCTCGACAGCGAGCGCGCCAACTACTGGCTGCCAGTGGATCAGTATGTGGGTGGCATCGAGCACGCGATTCTGCACCTGCTCTACGCGCGCTTCTTCCACAAGCTCATGCGCGACGAAGGCCTGGTGGCCTCCGATGAGCCGTTCACGCGACTGCTCACCCAGGGCATGGTGCTGAAGGATGGCGCCAAGATGTCCAAATCCAAGGGCAATACCGTCGATCCGCAGTCGCTCATCGACAGCCACGGCGCAGACACCGTGCGTCTATTCAGCTTGTTTGCGGCTCCGCCGGATCAATCGCTGGAGTGGTCAGAAGATGGCGTCGAAGGCGCTCATCGCTTTATTCGTCGTTTGTGGCGCCTGGTTCATGAGCATCTGAGCACGGGCGCGCCCGCTGATTCCGCGGTACTGTCTGACGTGGAAGGCGCTCCTCGCGACGCGCGCCGCAAAGTCCACGAGACCATCGCCAAAGTGACCGACGACATGGCGCGCCGTCAAACCTTTAACACAGCCATCGCCGCAGTTATGGAACTGTGCAATGAACTCGGCAAGCTGGACGGCACGACACCCCAGGGTTACACCGTGATGCGCGAGGGCCTGCTGGCCGTCGTGCGCATGCTGGTGCCCATTACGCCCCATGCCTGCCACCATCTCTGGCTTTATTTGGGTGGTGAGGGTGACGCGACCTATGCGGCCTGGCCAATGGTCGATGAGAGCGCCCTGACCCGAGACTCCATTGAGATCGTGATTCAGGTAAACGGCAAAGTCCGTGACCGCATGCAGGTTCCGGCCAGTGCCGACAAGGAGACTGTCGAGAAACTGGCGATGGAGCAGGAAAACGCGCAGCGCTTCATCGAGGGCAAGACTATTCGCAAAGTTATCGTTGTGCCGGGTAAGCTGGTCAACGTCGTGGTTTCCTGAGGCGATAAGTATGAGTGCATTCGCACAGCGCTCGATCGTTTGCGCAAGCATTGTTCTGCTACTGGCAACGATGGCCGGCTGTGGCTTTCAGCTGCGCGGCGCCGGCGGTGGATCAGCGCTGCCTGATGAGTGGCGCAGCATGCACCTGATCTCCCAGAATCCGAATGGCGAGCTTAGCCGGATCGTCGAGTCCACCTTCTCTGCCAGCGGCGTCGCCTGGACCGACCGGGCAGACGCCGACTACGTGCTGCGTATCGGGCCCGAGGATTTCAGCCAACGAAATCTGTCGGTCAATGCCCAGGCACGCGCTGCCGAGTTTGATCTTCAGATGCGCGTGGACTTCGTTGTCTTCGATAATGCCGGCAAAGTCGTCATGGAACGCTCCACGGCCGCCGTGAACAAGCAGATGGAGAACGATCCACAGAATGTTGTGGGTAAGGCGGAGGAAGTACGCGTCCTTCGCGGCGAGCTTCGCAACGAACTGGCCAGCCAGGTGTTGCGACGTATCAGCTTCTTCGCGGCGAACGCAACCTAGCCGGACGGGATGCGCGTCTACCCGGAGAAACTCGCCCAGGAGCTGAAACAGCGTCTCCAACCGGTGTATCTCATCAGCGGCGACGAAACGCTCCTGGTTCAGGAATCCGTTGATCTCGTGCGCCGCGCAGCCCGCTACCACGGTTGCTCAGAGCGCCACGTGCTGGATGCCAGCGATCGCTCTTTCGGCTGGCAGGATCTACTTCAGGATGCCAGCAGCATGTCCTTGTTTGCAGAACAGCGCCTCATCGAGCTTCGAATCCCAAATGGCAAACCCGGTACCGAAGGCAGCAAGGCCCTATGCGAGTATCTGGAATCACCGCCGGAGCACGACACGCTGCTCATTGTGTCGGGCAAGATCGATCGCGCCAGCGCCAACAGCAAGTGGTACAAGGCCATCGACAAGCTCGGCGTCACGGTTCAGCTGTGGCCCGTGAGCGCGGCGGAACTTCCGCGCTGGCTGGAACAGCGTGCCCGGCAGATCGAACTGCCCATCGACCGCGACGCTCTGGAGCTTCTCGCAGAACGTGTTGAGGGGAACCTGCTCGCGGCTGTGCAGGAGCTTGAGAAACTGCGTCTTGGTCATCAGGAAGGTGTCATCGACGCCCAGACCGTTGCCGACGCGGTAGCGAACAGCGCGCGCTTCAACCTTTTTGAGCTTCTCGATGTCGCCCTCGCAGGTCGCGCGGAGCACAGCCTGCGGATGTTGCGAGGTCTGCGTTCTGAGGGCGTCCAGCCGCCCGCCCTTCTGTGGGGCCTGGTGCGGGAACTGCGCCTGCTGCAGGGACTCTGCGCCGCGACCGAACGCGGCAGCCATCCTTCGCAGGCCCTTACAGAGGCGCGAGTCTGGAAAAACCGCCAGCCCGTGTTGCAGGCAGCGATGCAGCGGCATACGACTGACAGTGTTTCGACCCTTCTCAGCCTCGCCAGCGACGTCGATGGCTGTATTAAGGGCTATGCCCAAGGCAATGCCTGGGACCATATGGAAGCGCTGGTTCTGGGGATCGCACAAAGCGCCAACAGCACCTTTGCGGCGACTGCCTGATACGACTCACACGTACCGCTCGCTTTACTCTTCGCTCTACGTCAGTACGCCCCAGTTCTCCCTGCCCAGATTTGGGCCAGGGCCCCAGGTCCACTCGCAATACCAGCTATCGCTGTCAGCCCCACCATTGCCTGCTTCCTGTACAAGGCTCGCGACTCTTGTCTCCCGGCTCCCGGCTCTCGGCTCTCGGCTCTCGGCTCTCGGCTCCCAATTCAGTTCGCTCCGACCCTGCTGCACATGTCCAACTAGGCGACAGGTACCCCTTTAGAAGCTTGCAGGATCGGCCAATCCAGACTACTGTTTTTATATACAGTATTTTGATGAAGACAAAAGGGACAAGAGGGGCAAGCGATGCAAAGCACTACAGGCCGCAATGATGGACATAACGCCGGACAAAACGTCGGACAAAACGTCGGACAAAAAGCCGGGCATAACAGAGGACCGGCACCCGCCGCCGTACAGCCCCAGTTCCGCCCGTCCCTGCAAAGAGCCGCTGCCAGGCTCCAGGCCCGGAGCTCGCAGACGGCCATCGACCCCCTGACGTCCGAGGCAACGGAAGCCGAAGCGGAAGACCCTGAGGCGGGCGCCAGAATTCTTCAGCAGGTCATCAACCGGCGCGATACCTGGGTGGGCCGCGGCGAACTGAGCCACAGCCTCCGCCAGGCGCCTGTCTCAACAGACGGTTCAGCAGGGAGACCAACGGACAAAGAGTCGGCCGCAAACAGCGATCTTCACTATCACCAGCAGCTGCCAACGGGTTTTGCCCCCCTGGACGCACGCCTCTGTGAGCAAGGCTGGCCCCTGGGCACCTGCATCGAAGTACTGAGCGATGCCAGCGGGATGGGGGCCATGGGCCTGTTTCTGCCTGCGATGGAGGCCCTCAACCGTCAGCAGCGCTGGCAGACCTTTATCGCGCCTCCGTACACGCCTTACGCCCCTCTTCTGGCCGCACGGGGTATCGATACCAAGCAGGTACTTCTCGTACATCCACGGGAGCGGGAAGAAATTCTCTGGAGCACAGAGCAGGCTCTGCGCAGTGGCACCTGCAGCGCCGTATTCAGCTGGCTGGGCGCGGGCGAATACCGCTATGCGGAGCTACGTCGATTGCAGCTGGCCGCGGCCCGAGGCAACACTCTGGCCATCCTGTTCCGCCCCCAGGAAGCTGCGCATCAGCATTCTCCGGCGGCCCTGAGACTGCAGATGACCGCCTATCGACAGGTACATATCCTGAAGCAGCGCAGTGGTCTGCAGGGCATCGATGTATATCTGCCGCCGGAAGATGACGTGCCTCACCAGCCTCAGCTATGGGAGCTGCCGGCCGACATGCCCATGCAGCAGGCCCGTGCCGCCTCATAGGACTGCGTCATGGGGTTATCTAAGCCGTCTATTGTGAACGCATCCTGAACAGCAAAGCACTGACCGGCGAGCCGAACTACCCGCAGTGCTATCCTGATCTCTCTGCCCGAATACGGCACCAAGATTCTCTATCTCGCTCTGGCCTTAAACGTATTCGGGTTTCTTATCAAAACCATCATCACCTACCTGCTCGAGCGAGGTTTGGACTCGCTAGCTTCCCGCGAGGTGCTTCTCGAGGAACCCCATAAGCGCCCGATTGAAGGCAACGCGGTTCGGCTGCTTCGTTACGCTGTGTCCTTCGTCGGGGAAGCGCAGGTAGGTCACCTCACCACCGTTCTCACGCACTGTCTTTACGATCCGATCAGATTCCGTCACCGGATCCCGCGGGTCGTTTGCGCCGTGCTCAACAAGCAACGGTACGTTGATCTTGTCAGCATTGTTGATGGGTGAGTTATTGGCGTAGAACTCCTGCCAGCGCTCTTCACGAATATCGCCGTACTCAATGCGGTCGGATGCTTTCAGAGCGGGCGACGCCTCTTCAAGCGCGCGCACCCAATCTGATACGCCGACAAAGGATGCACCGGCGACGAACACGCCCGGGTAGCTGCCCAGAACCGCATTGACCATGTAGCCACCATAGCTACCGCCCATAACCGCAGCGCTGTCACCATCGATGCCTGGAAGGGTTTTCAGAAACTCCACCGTATCCACAAGATCGCGCACGGAATCGAGTCGTTTCTCCTGATTGTCGAGGGACGCATAGCGCAGACCGAAGCCTGTGGACCCGCGCACATTGACGTCAAAGACAGCGATCCCGTTGCTCACCAAATACTGCACCTGATTACGAAAGCTCGGTCGTGACTGAGCCGTCGGACCGCCGTGAACACGCACGACGACGGGCACATCACCGGCAGTATCTTTGGGTCGATACAAAAAGCCCTGAAGCTCCACGCCGTCCTGCGCGGGGTAGCGCAGTGACTCGGGCACAACGAAGGTCTCGGGATTTAACCCGGCCAGGCTCGACGCTACGGCGCGATTCAACGCTCCAGTGGCAACGTTCCAGACGTACACGTCACCTGGAATCGCAGGGCCAGTCACGCGCACCATCAATTGCGCTGCACCGCGAGCGAACTCAATGCCGTAGACCCCATCGGGGAGATCCGCAGGCGGCAGATCTTTGCCCGTCTCGACATCACGCACAGTAACCTGGGAGTAGCCATCATGATTCTCTGTCCAGGCCATGTAGCGGCCGTCCCCAGTGACCTCCACATCTTCGACATCGGCTTCCGGCGTAACAAGAAAATCGACGCTCTCCGAGGCAAGGTCGACGCGCGCAAGCCCCTGGAAGTCGCGGCCATTGCTGCTGACCATATAGAAACCGCTGCCGTCGGGCAGCCAACGATAGCTGCCGTGATAAGCGGGTGACTCCGGATGGAACAGTCGACGCATCTCGCCGGTGGCGAGATCTAACAGGTGCGTATCGTTGGTGCCTTCGCCGCGGACCTCGTCGACGATAACCAGGTCGCCACCGGGCTGCCAGGCTCTCGCGTAGAAGCCGAAGCTACCCTCATAAACCATCGCAGTCTCTCCTGAGTCCAGGTCTGTGACATAGAGGTCAAAGTCACGGCCATTGCGCTCCGTAGAGGCGAAGAGGATTCGAGAACCCTCGTTATCGAACATGCCGAAGGAGCGGAATGCCGATGACGGAGACAGAACCTCGGTTTCTTTAGTGCCATCCGTGGAGAGGAGGTAGTACCCCTCGCGCTCATCGCCATCCGTATCGCGAGATACGAGAATTGCGCTTCCGTCGGGCGACCACCAGAAGAGCCGAATCCCCGCGCCAAAGGTGAGCTGCGTCGGCCATCCGCCTTCTGCCGGCACCACCCACAGCTGGGGCTCACCCGTCACGCGATAGCTGAACGCTATGGTTTTTCCGTCGGGTGAAATTCCGGTGCGCAGAGCACCCCTGGCCATGAGATAACGAACGATGTCCGCTGGCTTCTCTCCAGCCAGACCGACGTTAACCGGTTCAATTTTTGGGATATCGGCAGGCTCATTCCATTGGGCTGTGTCTGCCGATACGGGCAAAGCTGCCGTGAGCGAGAGGAATGCTGCGCCGAGCATGAAAGACCGTCTCATGGTGAATCTCCGAGCAAAACGGAGATGCTAGCAACGGTGCCGAACCCCGGCTACCGGGAAGATAGGCGAATACAGGATTTGTCGCGAATCGATAGAGGCTTTTGTTCGGGCTTTGGTCCGAGCTCTGGTCTGGGCTCCGCTCCGGGCTCAGGCCCCGCGCTGGTATCGATCGAGTTCCTCAGCATCAAACCCTTCGTCGTTATCGCAGAAATCATCGCGCATGAAATCCTTCTCCGGCGGCAGCGTAAGCGCTCGGTCCAGAACTCGCCGACAGAGTCGATCGATAAAGCTTTGGTTCCGTGAGGACCGACGGGCCATCCACGTCTGGATGGCTACCGTACGCGCCTCTTTACGCCGCTGCTTGTCGGTGACGCTCATACCGCGGTTCCCACGGCGATGTGATCGCTGCCCGCGTGCGTCGTGGCATCCGCTTTACGGATCCGGCAGGGAACACCTTTGAGGTGAGGAATACCCTGCTCTCGATCGAGGTAATCTGCATCATCGCGGCAAAGTTGCGCGTCGGCGTATTTGCGAGCCCCGGACAAAACGGCAGCGCCCTGCTCCATCTCGGGTTTCCACCACCCATGGGGCACACGCACAAGACCGTCGGGCATGCTGTCGCGAATCGAGATCGTGATGGAGATACTTCCGAGGGTATTCTCGATTTCTACCCAGTCGCCTTCGGCAAGGCCATAGCTCGCAGCCGTCCCTTCACTCACGAAGGCCTGAGGTTCCGGATGCCTCGCCCGCATCTCGGGAATGTGACGATGACCGGTCTGGAAAAAGCCGTCTTCCCGCACCCCGGTGAATAACTTCAGCGGGTAGACCGGATCTTCCGGCGGGTCCTCACGGAAGTACGGCAATGGGTCGAAGCCCAGATCGTCCAGAACACTGGAGTAGAGCTCGACCTTGCCACTGGGCGTCGCAAAACCATCCTGCTCGTACTTACGGAATTTGGGCGTCGTTAGGTAAACGTCCGATTCCCTCGCAAGTTCTGCAAAGGTACGACCCGTGCCTTTGACCCGATAATCGTAGTACTCATCAAGAGAAGCCCAGGGCACGAGATCATCGCGACCCAGAGACCCGGCGATGCCGCGCCAAAAATCAAACGTGCTTCGGGCGGCTCCGGGCGGATCCATAGACTTCTCCGACATGCGGTAAGTCGACATCCAGCCGAAACCATCCGTCAGCCACGGCCGCTCCAGCCAGCTATCGGCCGGGAGCACATAGTCCGCAAGCTGTGCCGAGGGCGTCATGAACTGCTCGTGAGCAACGATGAGATCCTGATTCATCATGCCGTCGATGATCATGGGCATGTTGGCATAGCTCATCATGGGGTTATTGCCGAGGAAGAAGAAGGCCTTTACCGGGTACGGGCCTTTGCCCGCCATGGCCCGAAACGTGGCGGATGGATTCGCCATATAGCAACCGGTGACCTGGTTTGGATACTCGTGCCCCCACACCCGCTTCATGGGTTCCCGGAAGCTCGACTGGCCACGGTACGTGAACACAGGATGGTCCTGATTACCGAGTTGCTTCAGCTTCTGCTCCTCTGAGAGCACCTCATGCATCTCGATAGTGGACTCGGGAATGATGTCGGGGTTGAAGCCCTGGAGCAGTTCACCGCCCGGCACGTCGAGGTTTCCGCAAATGGCCCGCAGAATGCTCTGCAGACGAATGCCCGAGGTGGAGTTGCGCTGCATATCGGTAATCGGGGTCCAGGGGATTACCGCGGGACCAGAGGTCGCGTACATGCGCGCTGCCTTGGCAATCATATCGGGATCGCACTCCGTGAGTTTTGCGACCCGTTCAAGGGGGTACTCATTCACGCGGGCCTTTAGCGCGTCAAAACCAACGGTCCATTTCTCAACGAAGTCCTTGTCATAAAGCTCTTCGTCGATGATGACCTTTAGCCAGCCAAGCATCATCGCTGCGTCACTGCCGGCCTTAAGCGGCAGCCAGATGTCCGCGCGCTCGGCGTTCGAGCTGCGACGGGGGTCCGTCACGATCAGCTTGGCACCCCGTGCCTGAGCGCTCCTAATCGCGCTGTAGATGGGGGTCCAGCTGTGTCGGCGCGGGTTATGGCCCATAAGCACGATGCACTGGGCATTGCCGAAGTCACCCATGGGGAACCACCCATAGGTGTAGCGATTAACAGCTGCCGTATTACCAGCGCACAGGGCAACCCCGCTGATCCAGTTCGGCGAGCCGATATTGTTCATGATGCGGCGACCGAGACCGTGATCGGTGCCCGTGTTCCACTGGCTGGTCGAGACGGCCCAGGCCTCAGGGCCGTGCTCCTCGATCACGGTCTTCAAGCGCTGCCCGATGTCTGCAAGGGCCTCATCCCAGGACACCGTTTCCCACTGACCAGAGCCGCGCTCACCGACACGCTTAAGGGGCTGAAGAACACGATTGGGATTCGCCAAGCCCTTGGGCGCAACAATGCCCTTCATGCAGATGTGGTCGCGGAACAGGGGGTTGTCTGAGGAGCGCACTTTTACAACGCGATCACCGCGGACTTCGGTGATCACACTGCAGGCGATATCGCAGGTCTGGCAGATGACACGATGGGTCGTCGTGCCCGGTTTGGCGGGGCGCTCAATGGTTGGAGCGGCCGCAACCGCCTTGGGGTCAAAGGGAACGGGCGCCGGCATAGGTTTTTGTCCTAATTATTGTAGTAAGTCCAAAAAGTGTACTATCTTATCCGCTAAAGGCAAATTAAAGATTTCACTGTGAAGAAAACCTCCCGCTGGGACGAGATTAGAGGGACCCAATGCTCCGTGGCCAGGGCGAGCGCGGTGCTTGGCGACCGCTGGACCCTGCTCATCCTGAGCGACGTATTTCTCGGTGTGCGCCGCTTTGAAGATTTCCAGAGTCGCCTGCAGCTTTCGCGCACCACCCTGACCTCTCGGCTAAAACTTCTTGAAACGCACGACGTGCTCCGGCGCGATCGCTATCAGGACAATCCGCCCCGCTATGAGTATCGCCTCACTCAGAAAGGACGCGATCTCTACCCAGTTATTACTACGATCCTCAACTGGGGTGACACCTACTACAGCGATGAGGCAGGACCCCCTATTTTGCGCACGCACCTCGATTGCGGCCACGACATACAGCCCATGATGAGCTGCCCCGAATGTCATGGCGCCGTGACAACGCAAAACATGCGCGCACGCAAACGCGATCCCGTACCCGGTCTGCCCGATGTAGAGCGCGGTCCCATGGGCCGCGCAGACAAGGTGGCGGGCAACTGACGCCCGTCCAGCTTCGTCTTAGGAAGCGACCGTTTGAGAAAGCAGCGTTCGCCCGCCTATAGTGCGAATACTCTGAAGAATTCAGCCAGGACGCCCGCTCAGAATGCCGAGACTCAAGCAAGCCGGCCGCGACGCCGACAACCCCTACGCCAACCGCATCTTTGACCTGCTCTTCGGTGACAAGGATCCCGTAGACGAGCCTGGCACACCGACGGGCACGCCGGGCAACTGGTGGACGGTATTCAATATCGTCCCCGATGCCTTCGAGCACACCACCGAAGGCTTCCGCTTCTACCGCTCGCCAAAACGCCTCATCGATGCAAAGCTTCGGGAACTGGGGCAGACACGCGCGGGCTATGCCGTCGGGTCGCAGTTCGTCTTTTCCCAGCATTGCAAAGCGGCGCGCGATGCTGGCTTGAGGGAAGAACAGATTCAGGCGATTCCCCACTGGTCGACCGCCGACTGTTTCGATACGACAGAGCGAGCCGTGCTCGCATACACGGATGCGTTAGTACTGGAGCACGGACGTATACCGGACGGCGTTTTCGAAGCCCTGAAACAGTCGCTGAGCGACGAAGAGATACTGGAGCTCACCTACATCACTTGCACCTACATGATGCATGCGGTCATGAGTCGCGCCCTGCGCCTTGAGTATGACGACGTCGACGAGCGCGTGGTCGAGATTGGCCCGGGCGGCGGACTCAACGGCGATGTCATGAGCATGGTCGATCAAGGGGAGGACCGCTAATGGCCTACCACCACCTCGCACTCGCGGCCCGCGATATGGATGCGATCCATGCCTTCTACGAAGGCGTGATGGATTTTGAGTTGGTGAAAGTCGAGGTGGGCCCGTTACCGGATGGCGGCTGGGGCAAACACTTTTTTTATCGAATGGATGAGGACGACAGCCGCTTCATCGCTTTCTGGGAAGTGCACGATACTCCGAAGCAGGACGAACTCGAGTACGACCTGAATGTCGGCACGAATATGCCCCGAGGCACCAATCATTTGTCGTTCGCTGTCGATACCATCGATGAACTCCACACCTGGCGTGAGAAGTGGAACGCCGCGGGTCTCGACGTCCTGGAGATCGACCATAACTGGTGCCACTCCGTGTACACTTTCGATCCCAACGGCAACTTTGTGGAGTTTTGCTGCACCACTGAATCCTTCGATGATGGAGATCGCGAACGGGCCCTGGCCGCACTTAAGGAAACAGACTTCAATCCCAGCCCGCCACCGGCATTTCGCAAACACTGGCCGGCCACTTCCAATTAATAGGCTCGAATCTCGACAAAATCCTCGAGGGTTAGCTAGCCGACCCCCTATCAGTGCTACGCCGGTTAAAAACCGGCTCCCCAAATGATGCCGCGGTCGCCACCTGCCCCTTGCCTCGGGCTTTCGCTTCATAGAGCGCGGCATCAGCCTCATCTATGGCACTCAAAATACTGTCTCGAGCCTCAAGGGGATAGGCAACGCCAACACTGGCTCCGACCGTGAGCACATCACCCTGGTAATCGATGGATTTCGAGACCGCATCGACGATAGAGTTCGCCAGCGCCTCCACATCCTCCTTCCGCGTTCGCCGGTGACAAAGCACGATGAACTCATCACCACCCGTGCGAAACGCATCAGCGTTTGATCCGCAGACATTGCGCAATCGATCCGCAACAATCTGCAGCACAAAGTCGCCCGCCGCGTGGCCATGGTTATCGTTGATCCCCTTGAAGCCGTCGAGATCGACCTGCATGACGCCGACCGATCGCCCGCTTTGTTGATTGGGCCGCGAGATTTGCCGATCAAAGAGGGTTCGATTGGGAAGGTTGGTCAGTTGATCGTGAGTGGCCTCGTGTTCCGCTTTGGATGACTGTCGGTGCAAGGCCCACATAAAAGCCAATGCCGTCAGCGTCGAAGTCAGAGGCATCGTGTAGTGGTTTCCATCGAAGTACGGGACCAGATCGAAGCTACGCAGATAAGCCCACATCAGCCCCAGTTGGTACGGTATCCAACTGATAGCAATCAGGCCTGCTCCGCTCACGCCACGCAGCCAAAGCACGAGCGCCCCGCTCAATATGGCAAGGGGACCAAGGCCCGTAGCGATCACAAAAACCAGGCCAGATAGCCAGTCCGGCAGAACGGAATTGAAAAAGACAAGACATGAGACCGCCGCTATCGACACCAGCAATCGGTGATAGCGCGGCGCATGCTGTCGTGTACCCATAAAGGTCGCAACGAAAAGCACATTGATGATCAGGCCAATCCCCATAATCAGCCAAAGGGGTTGCAAGAGAGGAAACGTGGCTGTCGGCCACAGGTAGACCTTGCCGATGCCAGAGCTGTATGCGCTGTAGGCAATGGACACGAGGCAGTACGCGCTAAACCACAAGAATGCCGCGCGGCGAAAGGTCATATAGAACAGGCTGCCAACCAGGAACATGGTAAACAGGCAGCCAATGAAAACACCCAGCACCAGGAAGTCCAGGGTTTCGCTGGCCACCCACCGCCCCCGCTCGTAGATGCGCAGGGGCATAACGACAAGGGTGTCGGAGCGCACCCTGAAGTAAAGATCCCGCGTTTCCCCCGGGTCTATAAGCAATTCCACCAGCGGGAACCGTCCGGGCGGCGCATGAGACGTGGCGGGCACTTGTTGACCCATCGCCTGCGTTCGCAAACCACCGTCGGGATCACGCCAGAACCAGTCGATGCGTTCAAAAAATGCGTACCTGATCAGCGCATTAACAGCTAGTGGTACATCGCGCGGATTCTCAAGCGTAACTCGTCCCCACATCGTCATACCCTTGCCATCGAAAATGGGTACCGGCGACTCACTAGGGCCGAAATACATCGCAAACTCGCCGCTTACAACGGCCGATGGTTCTGCATCATTAGGTAAGGAGTCGGCAAGACTGAGATGGATTTCCGTCACCGCCCAAAAGCTGTCATGGGTCGATAAGACGACGTTTGAAGTACCGCTGGCAGCCGCCTCAGCGAACACCGACGAACAGGAAAAGACCAGATGCAGTAAAAGAAGAATGAGCGATCGGCGCATGCGCATAATGTGCGCGATCCGGGCGCTGGATTCCAGCACCCGCTTTCACTCAGGCCATAAGCTCAGCGGTAGCGTTGCTTGGAGTCCATACGCACCACGTATGCCCGTCCAGCATAAATTTCCAGGTGCAACCGCTCTGTCGCGGACATTGTTCCGTTATACCCATCCCAGGAATAGGACTCGCGGAGAGACACGCTTACGATACCGCCGTTGGCAGAGAGCGCGACGTCGGTAACCTCATAGTCAGCCGTTTGAACCTCGTAACCGGCAAACATGCTTTCATCAAAGCCCTCCGTGTTGTCGGCCCGGAAACTGAACTTCGTCGCGCCATAGCCCGGTCCAAAGTCGATTTCGTAGTTCAGCAACGCTTCGGGCATGAAGCGATCGTAGGCATTGTCCAGATCGCCAACAATGTAGCGCTCGTAGTACGACGCTGCCGCTGCCAGGAGTTCGGTCTCGCGCTCCGCATCACGACTCGACAAGGGCTCTCGTTGCCGAGAGCTTGAGACAACACCCGACGCACTCTTCGTCGGCGCTAGCGTGTCGCTTTCATCAGCGAGCCCTGGTGTACTGCCCGCCCACGCGCCTAAAAGCAGCGCCATCGCGACCGGTGCGATCCACTGAGTCGCCTCTTTCCGACGATCACCGGCCTTCCACTCTGGCGGTGCGACCAGAGCATAGATTCCATCGCGTAACCCCGGTGCATTAAATGATCGTCGCAGCAATCGTGTGAAACCGTGAAGGTAGACAGTCAAGGGATTGTTGCTATTGATCTGCTCCGTGAGACCAAAGACTACCGGCTCCTGCTCTTGGGCATAGGTGCCGAAAAGCCGATCCCAAACAATGAGGATTCCCCCATAGTTCTTGTCGATGTATGCATCATTGTTTCCGTGGTGAACGCGATGGTGTGAGGGTGTGTTGAAGATCGCTTCGACAGCGCGCGGCAACTTTCTTACGACTTCCGTATGCAGTGCGGTCTGATAGAGCTGCACAAAGGCCTCACAGACGAAGATCACGAAGGGATCGAAACCGGCGATTGCCAGAGGCAAATGGAACAATAGTGGCCACACGCCATCCATTGGTCCGAATCGATAGGCAACGGAAACATTGAAGTACGGTGAGCTGTGATGCACAGAATGGGTGGCCCATGCGAGACCAACCCGGTGAGAAAAGCGATGCTCCCAGTAGTAGGCAAAGTCACAGAGGACGACGAGGAGGAATACTGACGCCGGCGTCACGGGAATCGTTGCCACCGCAAAGTTCAGGTGAGCCCAGTAAAAAATCGAAATGTAAGCGGCGGCGATCAACCCGTAAGTAACGAGCACGAAGAATCCGAAGGTGAAAAAGCTTGCCACGGAATCGCCCAGCAGCGTCAACGTCAGTCGGCGCTTGAGCAACAGCCGCGCAATCTCGAAGAGAAACAGAGCTCCAAACAGCAAGTAGCCCCAAGCCTCAAGCCAGGCCTCGAGACTCTGGACCGATTGCACGGAAACGACTTGCGTTAACCATTCCATGAGAGGCTCTCCAACAGAGTATTTGCGGCTTGCCCCGTGAGTCGGAACGCCTTCGTATCGCTCGACAATGGGCTTATCGAGTCGGCGTGGAAATAAAGGGCCGCGATGCCCACTGCAACGGCAGCAACCTGTTTCTTCGCCGCCATTGGGTACTCAGACCGTAGCTCGACGGCGAGTTCTTCTATGAAATCGTCCTGCCAGCGCAAGAGGATCTTCCGCAGACGGGCGGAGTCCTGAGCCGATGCAAAAAGTGCTTGATACAGGAGCGTCTCCTGGGCGCCGCTCGCGTACTGTGGGTCGAATAGAAGGTTGACCAGCGCGGCGCAACGATTCTTGTTGGGAAGGTAAGACTTCAACTCTTGGATCTGCGTGTCGCTCTCTTCCTCGAGTCGAGACAGCAGCGCTTCCAGGAGATCGTCCCGATTACCTAGATTGTGGTGAATGAGCGGGCGTGCCAACCCTGATTCATTGGCGACGCGCTGAAGGGTCGCGCCTGCCACACCCCAGCGGATGACGCAACGTCGGAATGCGTCAACGATCTCTTCTCGCCGCTGATCTTTTTTGCTGGGACGCGCCATCGCTTTACACGTAAATTGACAATACTGCCAATAATAGTGGTCTTCTATTTATTGTCAAATGTGCCAATTATCGCGGTATGCAGAAAACAGTCACCCGCACAGCAAGTCACGCCCACGAATAGAGTCGATTAGAATGCTACTGCCAGAGACGCTGGAGCCGGGTCGTGACACAGCACGAGTACGTATTTGTCGCTATTTCAATCATTCTTGGCTTGTCCATAACTCGGCTTCTGGGGCACGCCGGAGGCCTTATCCGAGCCCAACGCCGAGCCCGTTTCCATTGGGCCACCGCCCTGTGGGCGGGCAGCGTGATGATCCTCGTGCTGCAGATGTGGTGGGTCGGCTGGGAACTGCGTGACTACGCCGACTGGTCCATCGTCGACTTTCTCTTCCTTGTTGCGGGAACCATCTTCGTCTTTGGAGCTGCCGAGTTGGCGCTGCCGGTGGAGGACTACGACGTGGGCAGCGATCAGGAGCTCGACTATCTCAATCACAGCCAGACCCTGGGGCGCATCTCCGCCGCATCCATGCTGGCCTACTTCGCTGTGGGCCCCTACTACAACATCGCGATGCTCGAAAATGCGGCATTGCCGTCGATCATCGTGGCGGGGATCGGCGCGGCGCTGTGCCTGGGCATTGTGGTCCGGCCAAGATGGTTCAGGGCCCTATCGGTGTTGATTGGTTGCTACTGCGTTGCGGTCCTATACTTAACTGCCTGACGGAATCCTCGCCATTGAGTGCCGACGTTGTCCTCTGGCCGCTCGCCTGTTCACAGCGTGTAGGCATTCAAAGCCGAGCATCAGGCCCGCTCCCCAGAGCCTTACGCCATCTCGTTCGAAAGTTGCGCTGGCGCCAGAGCAGACGCGTACACTCGGGATCATGAAAGCGCATACACTGCTAACTCTACCGCTCACCCGACTGCTTTGGTCCCTGTGTGCCGTCACACTGATCAGCGGCTGGTCCTTTGCCCTGGAATCGCCCGAGGACTTACCGACCGTCCTCGCACTGGCCACCGGAGGAACCATCGCGGGTGTTCAGAACGATCCCAATGACCCAGCGCGCTACAAAGCTGGCTCCCTGAGTGCCGAGGAGATCCTTGCCTCTGTACCAGGACTCAGCAAACACGCGCGTATGGAAGTCGAGCAGTTCAGCAATGTTCCAAGCACTGAGATCACGCCGGAAGATTGGGTTCGACTGTCTAACCTTATTACGGCTCGCCTGGCACAGCGCGACGACATCGCTGGCGTCGTCGTTACGCACGGTACGGACCGAATGGAAGAAACCGCGTTCTTTCTCCACCTCACCGTCAATTCAAAGAAGCCGGTCATTATGGTGGGCGCCCAGCGACCGGCAACCCATCGCAGCGCAGATGGCCCGGCGAACCTGCTGTCCGCCGTGCGCACCGCCGTCTCACCGGACGCTCGCGATCGTGGCGTGATGTTAGTGATGGACGAGCGCATCCTGTCCGCTCGGGCAGTGCGCAAAGACTACCCACGGATTGGTGGTTTCGGCGAAGGCCAGATCGGCGTTATCGGCCACGATGGCCCCGAATTCTTGTACCGACCGACGCGGCCGCATGGAGTGACCCGGGTTCGGTGGACACTTTTTGCCTACTCTATGAGCATAGGAGAAAGTGTATGAGTAACCAGCGATATACCCCAGAATTTAAAGACGAAGCGGTACGGCAAGTCGTGGAGCTCGGCCACCTCGGACACGGAATAGCCACGCTCCACGACTTGCCGTACCGCTACGTCTTTAAATTCTGGGGTATATCGCTGTTTACTCATACACTTTCTCCTATGCTCATAGAGTAGGCAAAAATAGTCCACCGAACCCGGGTCACTCCATGCGCC
>JBCDGU010000020.1:0-37937 GCA_038750875.1 Pseudomonadota bacterium
GTTTCGCCAAGGCCTTGGTAATTATATGCTTTTTTTGTGTTTTCATTGCATTGTGGGCTATCTTAACGCTTAATATTGAAGTATAAGAACACAAAACAAAGCTAAGTTCGTGAAACATATAGGAAAACGACTTGCTTGGGTTGCTAGGGAAACGTAAGCAGACGCCGCTTCTGGGGCTCGATATCAGCTCCACAACGGTCAAACTGCTCGAGCTCAGCCGATCGGGCGACAAGTATCGTGTAGAGAGTTACGCGGTCAGTTCGTTGCCCCAGGACGCTGTGGTCGAAAAAGCGATCAATGACGTTGAAGCGGTAGCCAATTCCATCCGCTCTGTCGTTGCGCAGTCCCGTACCAAACTGAAAACCGTCTCCGCCGCCGTAGCCGGCTCCTCAGTCATCACCAAAGTGATTGATATGCCCGTGGGCCTGTCCGACGACGAGATGGAGACGCAGCTGACGCTCGAAGCTGATCAGTACATCCCCTACCCCCTTGAAGAGGTTGCCCTGGACTTCGAAGTGCAGCGCAGCTCGGCGGAGCGGGACAATATGGTCGAAGTGCTACTCGCCGCCTGTCGACGGGAGACCATAGACTCCCGTGTTGAGGCCATCGAGAATTCTGAGCTCACGGCGAAAGTCATGGATGTGGAGGCTTACGCTGTGGAGCGGGCCTATCAACTCATTCGTGACCACCTTGAACTCAAAGATGACAGCGTCGTGGCCATCGTCGATATCGGCGCAACCATGACGACGCTCAGCGTACTCAAAGACAGCGCCACTATTTACACCCGTGAACAGCTTTTCGGCGGCAAGCAGCTGACGGACGAGATCATGCGTCGCTACGGGCTGCCACTGGAAGAAGCCGGCTTGGCCAAAAAGCAGGGCGGCTTGCCCGACGACTATGAGCCCGAGCTCCTTGTCCCCTTCCGCGAAGCCGTCGTGCAGCAGGTAACGCGCTCACTGCAGCTGTTTTTCTCGTCGAGTCAGTACAACGACGTCGATCACATCATCATGGCCGGCGGGGTTTCCTATATGGAAGGCCTGCCAGAGCTTGTGCAGGAGGAGTTGGATACGCCGACAACGGTTGCTAATCCCTTCGCTGAAATGACCATCTCGCCGCGGGTCAATGCGGTGGCGCTGAGTGCAGATGCGCCAGCGATGATGATTGCCTGCGGCCTCGCCATGAGGAGTTTCGACTGATGGCGAAAATTAACCTACTACCGTGGCGCGAGGCACGTCGAGAAGAGCTCAAAAAGACCTTCTTGACGGTGCTGGGCTTGGTGGCGGCCATCGGTGTGGTGCTGATCGTTGCTGCCGACCGGGTCGTCAACTCGCAGATCGATGATCAGCGCGCCAGAAACGACTACCTGAGTACGAACATCCGGGATCTTGATCGGCAGGTCGAAGAGATCAAGGACCTGCAGCGCAAGCGGAATCAGCTCATTGACCGTATGCGCGTCATTCAGGAACTGCAGGGCAACCGGCCGATCATTGTGAGGGTACTCGATCAGTTGGTGCGGACCGTGCCCGACGGCGTGTTCTATACGAGTGTCGCTGCCCGAGCCAACACCCTGAGCATCGATGGCGTGGCCGAGTCGAACAACCGCGTCTCCAGCTTGATGCGCCGACTGGATGCGTCGGACTGGCTGAAGGACCCGAACCTCGATGCGGTGAGAGCGGCGCCCCGGTATGGAGACCAGGCCAACACGTTTGATCTGTCGGTGCAGGTAGATCTTCCTGCCCAACAGGATGAGGGGGGTTAGCTATGGCGATGGATGACACTCTCAGATCGCTCCGCGAATTTGATATTGCGGATATCAGTCTCGACAACATCGGCACGCTCCCGGTCGCCGTCAAGGTGATCCTCGGCGTGCTTCTTTTCGCGTTGGTGCTAACCGGCGGCTACTACTACCACATCAAAAAGCTGCAGGAGAACCTGACTTCTGTGCAGGCGCAGGAAGAAAAGCTCAAGCAGGAGTACGAAAAGAAAGCGTTCCAGGTGGCCAACCTGGATGCTTATCGCCGTCAGATGACGGAAATGGAGGAATCCTTTGGTGCCCTCATTAGCCAGCTTCCCTCTGATACGGAAGTTCCCGGCCTGTTGGAGGACATCACCAACAAGGGGCTTCTGAATGGCCTTGAAATCAGCAGTATCGACCTGCAGCCCGAAGTAGCTCGAGAGTTCTATGTGGAACTCCCCATCGCCATATCGGCGCGCGGCTCGTACCACGACCTTGGCGCATTCATCAGTGGCATGGCCGGTCTTCCCCGCATTGTGACCCTCCACGATTTCACGATCCGTGCCGACGCTGACGGTGGGACTCCCTTGGGCATGAGCATTACGGCGAAGACCTATCGCTACAAGGATGGGGAGGGCTAAGGTGCTTCGCCTGCGTACGCTGGGTCTGATATCGACGCTGGTCTTGGCGGGCTGCGGATCGAGCGACTTTTCCGATCTCGATGACTACATGGCGGAGAAGCGTGCCCGTCCCGGCGGGATCATTGCGCCTATACCTACGTTTAAGGCCTATGAAGCGTTTGCCTACAGTGCGACGCGGCTGCGCAGCCCCTTCGATCGTCCCATCGAGGTTCGGGAGATCACGCAACTGCAGGCCATCAGTGCTGTAAAGCCTGACGATGCCCGCGCGAAAGAGTTTCTCGAGCAGTACACCTTTGATTCACTCTCCATGGTTGGGACCCTGGAGCGTGGCGGTGATGACTGGGCCCTGATCAAAGACCCTGAGGGCGGGATTCACCGCGTTCAGGTTGGCAACTTCCTGGGCCGCAATCATGGCAAGATCGTCGAAATGACCGATACCTATCTTGCGGTGGTTGAGATCGTTAGCGACGGAACAAGCGACGGCTGGGTAGAACGGCCGCGGACCATAGAATTGAGCGGCATCTAAGCCGCCCTGGGTGAAGACCATGAACGGAAGCCATATTGGGATCACGGGGACCCGCATCACGAAACGATCGCGACGCGGTGGAAGTGCTCTGTGGCGGAGACCGGCGGCCGCAGTCGCTGCATTCGCGGCGCTGCTCGTCAGCGGGCAGGCCCTCGCCGTGGCCGTGACGGACATCGAGTTCAGCTCTCGTCCGGGCAGCAAGTTTGAGGTTCGTCTTGATTTCGATCAGGCGCCTCCGGCGGAACTTCAGTCTTACACCATCGAAAAGCCTGCGCGCATCGCTATCGATTTTCCGGACACTACGTCTTCTCTCGAGCGAAAGCGCTACAGCCTGCCCTACGGCAATGCGACGGGGGTATTGGTTCTAGAATCGGGTGACCGTACGCG
Source organism: Pseudomonadota bacterium (assembly GCA_038750875.1). Lineage (GTDB taxonomy): Bacteria > Pseudomonadota > Gammaproteobacteria > Pseudomonadales > Halieaceae > Congregibacter. The sequence goes on from JBCDGU010000020.1 coordinate 3,290, forward strand.
TCTGATCCTCAACCTAGTGAAACTCGTGCCCTATGACACCCGCGTCGATGGCAATAGTCTCTATCTGACCGTGGGTCAGGATGCGGATGCGGGGTACTTCAAGCAGGAGAGTGACCCCAATGCGCTGAAGACTCAGATCGAGGCTGTCGCCGATGTACGTACAAGCATCTCGGATCTGCAATTTCAGCGGTCTCCCGAAGGAGAGGGTCGACTGATCCTTCAGCTTTCAGATCCCAGCGTCGACGTGAACGTGTTCAGTGAAAGCGGAGACGTGAAAGTCGAGTTCCTGGATACGGATATTCCCGAGCGCCTGCTGCGTCGTTACGACGTGACGGACTTTGCGACGCCGGTAAACAGCGTAGACGTAAACACCTCTGAGCGTGGAACCTCTCTGACGCTGAAAACGACCGGCGAGTTTGATTACCTCGCCTATCAAACAGACAACGAATACGTCGTTAGTATCAAGCCGCTTTCCGCGCGCGAAGCGGAAGAGCGTCGCAACGAGTTTGATTACGTGGGAGAGCGAATCTCCCTGAATTTCCAGGACATTGAGGTTCGCGCGGTGCTGCAGCTCATCGCGGACTTTACGGAGCTGAACCTGGTTGCCTCGGACACCGTGGCCGGTCGCATCACCCTGCGCCTGCAGAATGTGCCCTGGGACCAGGCGCTGGAGCTGGTACTCAAAACCAAGGGTTTGGACAAGCGGCAGATTGGAAACGTTCTGATGGTGGCTCCCGCGGCAGAAATCGCGGAGCGTGAGCGTCAGGAAATCGAGGCCAACAAGCAAATTGCAGAGCTCGCTCCCCTGCGCAGCGAATTCATTCGAATCCGCTACGCCAACGCCGCTGATCTGGTCAACCTCTTCCAGGCAGGTTCCGAGGACGGTGGCAGCCTGATCTCATCTCGTGGGTCGGTTATCGTCGAGCAGCGCACAAACTCGCTGATCGTCACCGAGACCTCATCAAAGCTCGCTGAAATCCGTGACCTTATCGACCGCGTTGACATCCCCATCCGCCAGGTGATGATTGAGTCGCGCATCGTGATCGCGCAGTCAGACCTCGAGAAGGAGCTGGGCATCCGTTGGGGGGGTGGCTACCTGAATCCCGACGCCAACGGCAACATCCTTTCCGTGTCCGGCGATTCGGCGAACGCCGTAGCGCTGAACAGTTCTGTTATCGATGGCACGCAGCCGCAGCTGTCCTTCCCCGGCGCTCTGGCCGTGGATCTGGGTGTGGGTACCCGCACCAGTGGCTTCGCCGTTGGTTTCACCTCGGATGACTTGTTCCTAACTGCAGAGCTGTCGGCTCTGGAGTCGGCCGGTAAGAGTGAGGTGGTTTCGCAGCCGAAGGTGATCACGGGCGATAAGCAGGCGGCGGTCATCAAGTCCGGTACGGAAATTCCGTTCCAGCAGGCCGCGGCCTCGGGTGCAACCGCTGTGCAGTTCAAGGAGGCGGTGCTGGCCCTTGAGGTGACACCAAACATCACCCCCGATGATCGCATCCTGTTGGATCTGCAGATCAATCAGGACTCCGTGGGTGATCTTGTGCCATCCGGTCAGGGCGGCCTGATTCCTGCGATTGATACCACGCAGTTGACCACGCAGGTCTTGGTCGGCAACGGCGAAACGGTGGTGCTGGGCGGTGTGTTCCGTACAGAAAATCTTGAGACCACGAGCAAGGTGCCGTTCTTCGGTGATATTCCCTACGTGGGCGCCCTGTTCAAGAACGAATCAACGCAGCGTACGAAGACAGAAACTCTGATCTTTATCACGCCGCGCATTCTCGCTGACACGCTGCTGGACTAACGGCGACACCATGTCCAGCAGCGGCAACGATCAGCGCCGCTACAACCGCGTTTTTCTCGTCGGCCCCATGGGGGCCGGCAAGTCCACCATCGGCCGCCTCCTGGCCCGCGGCCTCCAACTTGGTTTTGCCGATAGCGATACGGAAATCGAGCATCGCACCGGCGCCGATATTCCCTGGATCTTCGATGTTGAGGGGGAGGAGGGTTTTCGTGATCGGGAAGAGCACGTTATCGAAGAGATGACCCTCCTCGATCATACGGTCCTGGCGACCGGCGGTGGCGCAGTGATGCGCGAGGTGAACCGCCGTGCCATGGCCGAGCGAGGTTTTGTCATCTATCTCCATGCCACGCTAGAGGAGCAGGTGCGACGGACTCGAAATGATCGCAATCGGCCTCTGCTTTCCAAGGGGAATCCCGAGGAGGTATTGCGTGAACTTATGGCGCTTCGCGACCCTCTGTACCGGGGGATCGCCGACCACATCATCGACACAGACAGCAGCAGCCCGAAAGTCATTGCGCAGCGCTTACTCGCGCAGTTACCGTAGCGCACCCCGAAACACTGAGGCCGGTTTCAACACGCCACCCATCCATGACCACACTGACTGTCAATCTCGGCGAACGCAGTTATCCGATCTATATCGAGGCGGGTATCCGCAAGAGTGCCCAGCGCCTCGCTGAGCACATTTCCGGCAATCAGCTGCTTATCGTCAGTAACGAGACGATTGCGCCGCTTTTCCTGGCGGACGTGAAGTCGGCCCTTCGCGCCGATCTGAAAGTGAGTGAAGTGATCCTCCCCGACGGAGAGGAGCACAAGTCTCTTGCGGTGCTGGAGCGGATTTTTGATACGGCCCTACGGGACAGCCATAACCGAAGTACCACCATTCTTGCTCTGGGCGGAGGCGTCGTGGGCGACATGGCCGGTTTTGCCGCAGCCAGCTATCAACGGGGCGTGAACTATCTACAGATGCCGACGACGCTGTTGTCTCAGGTCGATTCTAGCGTCGGCGGAAAGACGGCCGTGAATCACCTTCTGGGCAAGAATATGATTGGCGCCTTCTATCAGCCCCAGGCCGTGTTCATTGATCCGCAGGTGTTGGCTTCTCTCCCCGATCGGGAGTACGCCGCAGGATTGGCCGAGGTCATCAAGTACGGCTTGATCTGTGATCGGCCGTTCTACCGCTGGCTTCTCGAAAATCGGGATCTGTTGGTCGATCGCGACGAGGCTGCACTCGTGGAAGCGATAGAGCGAAGCTGTGACGCAAAAGCCCGGGTGGTCGCCGAGGATGAACGCGAGGGTGGTCGCCGCGCGATTCTCAATCTTGGGCACACTTTTGGTCATGCCATTGAGGCTGCGCAGGGTTATGGGAAGTGGCTCCATGGTGAGGCGGTGGCCACAGGCATGATGCTGGCGCTGAGACTCTCCGTGAAACGGGGCTGGGTCGGCGAGGAGCAGGTGACGATCCTGGAGGATTGGCTGTCCGCAGCGGGCCTTCCCGTCGACCCACCGAAGGACATGCCCGTTGATTCCTGGCTCGAACATATGGCCCGAGACAAGAAGGTCATCAATGGTCGTCTGCGTCTCATTCTTCTCAAAAGCATTGGCGAAGCTGTCATCGCCGATGATGTTTCCCCCGCTGAGCTAGGCGACTTTCTGCGCCCCTTTTCCGCCGCCTGAGGCGGTTTGTTCCCCTATAGGCATGTGTGTAAAATTGCCGGCCCCCTGCCTGCCCTAGAGCGCCAAAAAGAGTTGCCTACGAGTGGGGGCCACTCACTTAAACTATTGTTTTCAAAAGGATTTCGACCTGAGCATGAGCGCAGGCCTGTACAGCCCTGAGGAATTTCGCGACAACTGTGGCTTTGGCCTGATCGCGCACATGTCTGGCGATGCCAGCCATCGCCTTTTGCAGGTGGCCATCGAGTCGCTGACTTGCATGACGCACCGTGGGGGCATAGCGGCGGATGGTCGAACCGGTGACGGCTGCGGCCTGCTGTTGCAGATGCCCGAAGGCTTCATACGAAGCCTTGCGGAGGAGCTTTTTGGGCGTGCGCCAAACCGGCTTGCCGTTGGCCAGATCTTTCTGAGCCAGGACGCAGCTCAGGCAAGCGCCGGGCGAGCTGCTCTTGAGGGTGCCCTGACTGCGCGCGGGCTGACGGTCATGGGCTGGCGGGAAGTTCCGGTCGATACCTCGGTCTGTGGTGAGATCGCCCTCGCCGCGCTTCCGCGCATCGAACAGGTTTTCATCGACGCCGGTGAGCTGACCGCTGAGGAATTGTCCACCCAGCTCTTTGTAGCGCGACGGAAAGCGGAGATTGCCGCCGCGGGCGATGAAGATTTTTACATCTGCAGCCTGTCGGCACGGATCATCGCCTACAAAGGTCTCGTGATGCCGGTCGACTTGCCGCGCTTCTATCACGATTTGTCTGATGAGCGGCTTACCACGGCCATCTGCGTGTTCCACCAGCGCTTCTCCACGAACACCATGCCGCGCTGGCCTCTGGCACAGCCCTTCCGTCTGCTGGCTCACAACGGCGAGATCAATACCATCGAGGGCAACCGTAACTGGGCCGAGGCGCGCACAGCACTTTTTGAAAGCCCTCGTCTTCCAGACATCGCCGACATCGCACCCCTCGTGAATCGCGTGGGATCTGACTCTTCGAGTCTGGACAATATGCTGGATGTGCTCCTGACCGGCGGCATTGAGATGCCGCGCGCCCTACGCATGCTCATTCCGCCTGCCTGGCAAAACATCGAAGACATCGACCCGGATCTGAAGGCGTTCTACGAATACCACTCTATGCACATGGAGCCGTGGGATGGTCCGGCGGGTATTGTCCTCACGGATGGACGCTACGCGGTTTGCCTGCTGGATCGAAATGGACTTCGCCCGGCGCGCTGGGTGCGGACCACCGATGGTTTCATTACGCTCGCGTCGGAGGTGGGTACACACAATTACCGCAATGAGGATGTTGTCGCCAAAGGTCGCGTCGGCCCGGGACAGCTCCTAGTTATTGATACGCAGACCGGCGAGCTACTGCAGACCGATGAGATCGATCAGCGCCTGAAATCAGCCCACCCCTATAAGCGGTGGCTGAAGGAGAATTCAGAGCGCGTTGTTGGCAGCTTCGACGGTGAAGTCGCTCCGGGGATCGATGAGACTGATCTTCAGGCCTATATGAAGATGTTCCAGGTGAGCTTCGAAGAGCGCGATCAAGTGCTTCGACCGCTGGCGGAGTCTGGAAACGAAGCCGTTGGCTCCATGGGCGATGATACGCCCATGGCGGTGCTGTCCCAGAAACAGCGCTCGCTATACGATTACTTCCGCCAGAAGTTTGCGCAGGTCACAAATCCACCCATCGATCCCCTTCGCGAAGCCATCGTGATGTCGCTGGAGACCGATCTGGGCGTCGAGCGAAATCTTTTCCACCTCGGGCCCGAACATGCCGACCGGATCATTCTTTCGTCACCGGTGCTGTCCCAAAGCAAGTTCAATACGCTACTCAATATCGAGCGCCCCGGACTCAGCGTGGCCGATATCGACTGCAGCTATGATCCGTCGGAAACGGATCTGCAAAGTGCGATTCAGGCCCTTCAGGTTGACGCGGAAGCTGCGGTGCGCGATGGGCATACGCTGCTGATCCTCTCAGATCGGCGGATCGAAGAAGACCGCCTGCCGATTCACAGCCTGCTGGCGACCGGTGCAGTACACCACCATCTGATTCGCTGCGGTTTGCGCTGTGACGCCAACCTCATCATCGAAACAGCAAGCGCTCGCGATTCTCATCAGATTGCCTGTCTGCTGGGTTTTGGTGCGACGGCGATTTACCCCTACCTCGCATACTCTGTACTTGAGGACCTGATGCGCAGTGGCGAGCTGCTTGGCGAGCCCAGCGCTTGCTACAAGAATTATCGCCGCGGCGTGAACAAGGGCCTACTCAAGATCATGTCCAAGATGGGCATCTCCGCCGTGAGCTCTTACCGGGGAGCACAGCTCTTCGAGGCAGTTGGCCTGGCGCGGGAAGTCGTTGATCTGGCGTTCTGCGGTGTGGCCAGCCGTATTCAGGGCACCCGCTTTGTGGATATCGAGGACGACCAGCGCACCCTCGCTCGTCTGGCGCGTACGCCCCGGAAAGGAATCACCCAGGGCGGTCTGCTCAAGTACGTTCATGGCCAGGAGTACCACGCCTTCAACCCCGACGTGGTGATGACCCTGCAGCAGGCGGTTGCCAGCGGCGACTACAGCCACTACGAATCCTACGCCCAGCTGGTGAACGACCGTCCCGTGGCGACGCTTCGGGATCTTTTGAGCCCCGTGTCTCAGCTCGAGCCCGTGGCTATTGAAGAGGTCGAGCCCATTGAGGACATCATGCGCCGCTTCGACTCTGCCGGAATGTCGTTGGGTGCTTTGAGCCCCGAGGCTCACGAAGCCCTTGCAACGGCCATGAACCGAGTGGGCGCGCGCTCGAACTCGGGCGAGGGTGGCGAAGATCCGAACCGTTTCGGCACGGAGCGCGTGTCCAAGATCAAGCAGATCGCATCGGGTCGCTTTGGCGTTACGCCGCATTACCTGGTGAACGCTGAAGTTCTGCAGATCAAGGTTGCGCAGGGGGCCAAGCCCGGTGAAGGCGGTCAGCTCCCGGGTGGAAAAGTGAATGAACTGATTGCACGGCTGCGCTATTCCGTGCCCGGTGTGACGCTGATCTCCCCGCCTCCCCATCACGATATCTATTCCATTGAAGACCTCGCGCAGCTGATCTTTGACCTCAAGCAGGTCAATCCCAAAGCCCTGGTCTCGGTGAAGCTGGTTTCTGAACCCGGCGTTGGAACCATTGCGGCCGGCGTTGCAAAAGCCTACGCGGATCTCATTACCATCAGTGGCTACGACGGCGGTACGGCTGCAAGCCCCCTCACGTCCATTCGTCACGCGGGGTCCCCCTGGGAGCTCGGTCTCGCAGAGGTGCAGCAGACACTGCGCGGCAACGGCCTGCGCGGGCAGATCCGTTTGCAGGCGGATGGCGGTATGAAGACGGGCCTTGACGTCATCAAAGCGGCGATCCTCGGCGCCGAGAGCTTTGGTTTTGGTACGGCGCCCATGGTGGCCCTGGGCTGCAAGTACCTGCGAATCTGCCACCTGAATAACTGTGCGACCGGTGTTGCGACGCAGAATTCCCAGCTTCGCGACGACCACTTCGCCGGTACCGTCGATATGGTGGTGAACTTCTTCAGCTTTGTGGCGCAGGAAACGCGCGAATGGATGGCCCGCCTGGGTGTGCGCTCTCTGGAAGAGCTCATAGGCCGCACGGACATGCTCCATCGCCTTCCCGGTGACACGCCCAGACAGCGCTCCCTGGATCTCGCGCCGATCCTGCACAAACACGAAGATGCGGAAGGGCAGCCGGAGTTTTGCCAGGTTGCATCCAACGATCCCTTCGATCGCGGTGAAAAAGCCGAGGAGATGGTGGCTGCTGCCATCGACGTTATCGAATCGGGTAACGGCGGCGAGTTCTCCTTTACCGTGACTAACTGTGACCGTTCCATCGGTGCCCGACTTTCGGGTGAAATCGCGAAGCGTCACGGCAATCTGGGTATGGAAACGTCGCCCCTGGTGCTCCGCCTGACGGGAACCGCCGGCCAGAGCTTTGGTGTCTGGAATGCCGGTGGTCTGCACATGTACCTCGAGGGCGACAGCAACGACTACGTGGGCAAGGGTATGGCTGGTGGCAAGCTGGTGATCTATCCGCCGGCGGACAGTCGCTATGCGTCCCAGGAAACGGCGATCATCGGTAACACCTGTCTCTATGGAGCGACGGGTGGTGTTTTGTTCGCCGCGGGTATCGCCGGTGAGCGCTTCGCTGTTCGAAACTCTGGAGCCCACGCGGTTGTAGAAGGCGCGGGTGATCACTGCTGCGAATACATGACCGGTGGCTGCGTCACGGTTCTCGGCGATACGGGCGTGAACTTCGGCGCGGGCATGACCGGTGGTTTCGCCTACGTGCTGGATCAACGTCGCCGCTTTATCGACCGCTACAACAGTGAGCTGGTGGAGATTCATCGGGTGAGCTCGGAGTACATGGAGGCCTACCGTACCCACCTGCGCGAAATCATCATGGAGCACGTCGAAGAAACGGGTTCTGCCTGGGGCCGTGAGATCTTCGATAACTTCGAAGACTACGTGGGCAAATTCTGGCTGGTGAAGCCCAAGGCTGCCGACCTGCAGCAGTTGTTAAGCCGTCTCCGCGAGACGGACTAGAGAGACAGGAATCCGAGTATGAGCGGACGCGTCAGCAACAACTTTCAGTTCATCGATGTCGATCGTGCCGATCCGGACAAGAAGCAGATTGCCGAGCGCAAAACGGAGTACGTGGAGATCTACGACCCGTTTACCAAGACGCAGGTAGAGGAGCAGAGCGAGCGCTGCCTGGAATGCGGCAACCCCTACTGCGAGTGGAAGTGTCCCGTACACAACTTCATCCCTAACTGGTTGAAGCTGGTTGCCGAAGGCAATCTATTTGAAGCTGCGGAACTGAGCCACCAGACCAATACGTTGCCTGAGGTCTGTGGCCGAGTCTGTCCGCAGGATCGACTCTGCGAAGGCGCCTGCACGCTCAACGATGGTTTTGGCGCCGTCACCATCGGTTCCGCCGAGAAGTACATTACCGATACGGCCCTAGCCATGGGTTGGCGTCCAGACCTTTCCGAGGTTATCCACACGGACAAGCGCGTCGCCATTATTGGCGCCGGTCCCGCAGGTCTTGGCTGTGCTGACGTGCTCGTGCGCGCGGGCGTTAAGCCCGTCATCTTCGATCGATACCCGGAAATTGGCGGTCTTCTGACCTTCGGCATTCCCGAGTTCAAGCTCGAAAAGCAGGTCATGGTTCGGCGCCGTGAAATCTTTACGGACATGGGTATGGAATTCCGTCTGAACACGGAAATTGGCAAAGACATCGGTTTCGACGCGTTGCTTGAAGAGTTTGATGCGGTGTTTCTGGGCATGGGGACTTACAAGGCCATGGAAGGGGGCTTCCCGGGTGAAAACTTGCCGGGCGTTTACAAGGCCCTCGACTACCTGATCGGTAACGTGAACAACAACATGGGCTACGAGCAGGATTCGGATGCCTATGTGAATTTGAAGGGCAAGCGTGTTGTGGTGCTGGGTGGTGGCGACACGGCCATGGACTGCGTGCGCACGGCGGTTCGCCAGCAGGCCGAGCATGTTATCTGCGCTTATCGTCGCGACGAGGTGAATATGCCGGGTTCGCGCCGTGAGGTAAAAAACGCGCGGGAGGAGGGTGTCCAATTCCTCTTCAATCGTCAGCCCGTGGAAGTGGTTGAATACTTCGGTGACGCCTGCGGCGTAAAGATGGTCGAGACTCGCCTCGGTGAGCCGGGCCCCGACGGGCGTCGTAGACCCGAGGCAATCCCGGGCAGTGAAGAAGTCCTCGAAGCCGACGCGGTGATCATGGCCTTCGGTTTTCAGCCCAGCCCCGCAGATTGGTTCGAGGGAGCCGGCGTACAGATCAATAGCTGGGGTGGCGTGATCGCTGAAGAGCATCAGGCCCTCAAGTTTCAGACAAGCAATCCCAAAGTCTTTGCTGGCGGTGATATGGTTCGGGGCTCTGACCTCGTGGTCACCGCGATCTGGGAGGGCCGACAGGCCGCCGAGGGCATCCTCGACTATCTCGAGGTATAGGCTTGAGGTTTGAGTAACTAATAAGAAGCTGCCCCCCCATGCAGCATGGCGCGCCCGACAAGAGGCGCTAGGGAACAGAATGACTGAACTGAAGAATGATCGCTTTTTGCGAGCGCTCATGCGCGAACCCGTCGATCGCACGCCCATCTGGATGATGCGACAGGCAGGACGCTATCTTCCCGAGTACCGCGAAACCCGAGCCCAGGCAGGCTCTTTTCTGGATCTGTGCAAAAACACAGAACTGGCCTGCGAAGTGACGCTGCAGCCTCTTCGTCGTTACCCCATGGATGCAGCGATTCTTTTCTCGGATATTCTGACCGTGCCCGATGCTCTGGGCCTGGGTCTCTATTTTGAAGAGGGTGAGGGCCCGCGGTTTAAGAAGACCGTGCGCAGTGCCGAAGATCTGGCGAGCCTCAACAGCTTCAATGCAGCGGATGATCTGTCCTATGTTATGGATGCGGTATCGACCATTCGCCGGGAGCTGAACGGCGCTGTGCCGCTCATCGGGTTCTCCGGCTCTCCCTGGACGCTGGCCACTTACATGGTTGAGGGTGGATCATCCAAGGACTTTTCCCGCGTGAAGACCATGGCCTACGACCAGCCGGAACTCATGCATGAGCTGCTCACGCTATTGGCGGATGCGGTTGCCGATTACCTGTCGGCGCAGATCGACGCCGGCGCTCAAGCCGTGCAGATCTTTGATACCTGGGGTGGAAGCCTCAGCGCTGCGGCCTACAAAGAGTATTCCCTCAAGTACATGCAGCGCATCGTGTCGCGCCTGCCGCGGGAAGCGGATGGTCGCACCATTCCCGTTATCGTTTTCACGAAAGGTGGCGGACAGTGGTTGCCAGCGATTGCCGACTGCGGTGCGAACGCCGTGGGTATCGACTGGACCACGGATATTTCGACAGCGCGCAAGCTTGTGGGCGATCGCGTTGCCCTGCAGGGCAACATGGATCCCATGATGCTGTTCGCTTCGCCGGCCCGAATTCGCGAAGAAGTAACAAATATTCTGGAAGGCTTTGGGCACGGCAGCGGCCACGTCTTCAATTTAGGCCATGGAATTACCCCGGGCGTGAATCCCGATCATGTCACTGCGTTTGTTGATGCGGTTACAGAGCTTTCGCCGCGCTATCACCAGAGTTAAAGGCCGCCAGCGCAATAGCTTCGTGAGTTGAAGGCTATCAACTGACCGAAATAAAAAAAGGGCTCCTTAGGGAGCCCTTTCTCGTATCCGGGTTCAATCAGTCATCGCTGCAGGACCAACAGTGGTCCATGTCCAGAGCGGGCTGATCGGAGGTCGGTTTTCCAACGACCTTGGCCGGCACGCCAGCAACGGTGGTATGGGGCGGCACGGGCTCCAGCACAACGCTCCCGGCACCCACTTTAGCTCCTTGCCCAACTTTAATGTTGCCGAGGATCTTCGCGCCGGCACTGATGAGCACACCGTCGCAGATCTTTGGATGACGGTCGCCGTCTTCCTTGCCGGTACCGCCGAGGGTTACGGACTGAAGGATGGAGACATTATTTCCGACCACGGCGGTTTCGCCGATGACCAGGCCCGTCGCGTGGTCGAGCATGAGGCCCTGACCCAGCTGAGCAGCCGGGTGGATGTCTACGCCGAACTTGGTACTCACACGGTTCTGGAAAAACATGGCGAGTGACTGGCGCCCGCTCTTCCACAGCCAGTGCGCGACGCGATGGGCCTGCAGAGCATGGAAGCCTTTGTAGTACAGAAAGGGGATGTAGAGCTGATGCGTGGCCGAGTCACGGTCGAGCACTGCCAGCAGATCCGCGCGAACGTCATCGAGGATCGCTTCGTCGGCTTCGAAAGCTTCCAACATCACTTCGCGCAGCAGCAGCGAAGACGCCGCGGGGCTATCCAACTGGTTTGCCAGATGAAAACTCAGAGAGCGTCCCATCTGATCATGGTTCAGGATGGTGGCGTGCAGGTAGCTCGCCAGGATCGGTTCATCCTGCGCGTGCTGCCGCGTTTCTTCGCAGATTCGTTGCCAGATGGGATCGTCCAGTCCAGGCATCATGAGTATGTCCTCCCTGCTAGCCGTTGAGGGTAGCTCATTGGCGTGGCAGCTTCATTAAAGGGCCCTGCATGGTTGCAATGTGCAATCGCATAGGCCGCTGAGTTCCTTACGTTCATTTCTACTGCGACCGCTAGCTAAAGCGGACGTTCAATCGCCAGAGACGGTGGCCGCTTTCACGGTACTTCTTTTCGAAAAGCGTCATAGGTGCATCCGGATCCACCGTGCCGATACGGGATATATGGCCGAGCAGATGCAATGCAATGCCAAACTCTTCCACATAGATCTGCCAGTTGCTGCGCAGTTCCAGATCACCGCCGAGGATCGGCAGCAGCGTGAACGCGGGATGCCCGTGTACCCGCCGCCCGAGATGACCCGGCTTAGGCCATGGATTGGGATAGAACAAAAAGTGTTGGTCGAGGCGTCGGCCACACGAAACAAGGTGCCTCCAAACGGCTTCGCAGTGTGCGCGAAGGTACAGGGCGTTAGCAGCTTTAGTCTCAGCACGCTCAAGACGGTGAAGGGATTTGTCGACACCGACGACCAGCGTCTCTGGATGCGCTCTGGCAATCTGATTGGTACTCATGCCTGTGCCGCAGAAGGAATCAAGAATGATCGGGCCTGACCAATCCTCGAGCGCTGCATCCAGCGTATGCAACGCATTCTTATCGACCTGCTGCTCGGGCTTACGCCATTCAGCACCCTCATGGCGGGCAATAGTCTGCGCAAGCCTCGGATGGGGGCCGGGTTGTGAGCTGACAATCTGACGGGAAAGAGCGTCCATCTTGGTTTCGGAGCGTGAGGGGGTGCGGGATGATACGGTTAGCGTTTTAGCGCCGCAACGAGTCAGGGACCCCATGCGCGAAGATCTCCGTCCTTACTGGGTCAAGAAAACCTATCTACGGCTTCGTGGGTGGTACGTGGATTACTTCCTGCGACCCGAGTGCGCGAGCTTAGGCCGTTACGCAACGGTGATGAAACCGCGCTACGTGATTATCTCTGGACCGAACATTCACATTGGTGATTGCTTTACCGCCATTGCAGAGCCCATGCACCGAGTGGAGATCGGAGTTTGGGGCAGGCAAGCAAGAGAGGGCACCATCCGTATAGGCAATGGAGTGCTCATGAGCCCGGGATCGCGCATCAGTGCGTCCGATGAGATCACCGTCGGCGACGGAACCATGCTTGCTAATGGTGTCTACATCACCGACTCTGACTGGCACACGATCTACGACCGCATCCAGCGCGCAGAAACGCCCACGCCCGTCCACATCGGCAGGAACGTCTGGTTGGGAGACCACGCAACTGTGCTCAAGGGTGTCACCGTTGGTGAAAATTCAGTGATCGCCGCCCGCGCAGTCGTAACGAAAGATGTCCCTGCCAACGTGATCGTTGCCGGCAATCCCGCAAGAGTCGTGAAGGAACTCGACCAAGATCGGGAGATGATCACTCGCATGGACTACTTTGCTGACCCGGAGGGCCTCGCACGGTTTTTTGATGAGGTGGATCGGCAGGTGCTGTCGGAGAACAGCTTTTTTCGATGGTTGTGGTCCATTGTTTATCCCCCGTCGCGCAGCTAGCTTCTAAGCCCCTCCCCAAATGGGTCAAATTGACCCCTGAGCACGACATCGGTTGTACCTGTTAGCGTTTTGGAGCATTTCTCCAGCATCGACAGGGATCCGTATGCCGGCTGGCAGCAATACTTTTGAGCAGTTGCTCGCGTCTCTCCGGGGCCCGATCGCCTGGGTAACGATCTTCAGTATTGCCGTGAATCTGCTGCAGCTTGCCCTTCCGCTCTACCTTTTGCAGGTGTTCGATCGGGTCCTCATGAGCCAAAGCCTGGAGACCCTTGGGGTTCTGACCGTGATCACGCTCGCAGCCATTTTGGCCTACGGAGCATTAGAGGCCGTTCGTCGCCTCATTCTCACGCGGTGTGGCATTTTGGTGGAGTCGCAGGCGGGTCCACGGCTTTTCAGGACCGCCAGTGATCGCAGTGTTGCCGGTAGAAACCTGGAGCATGAGCGCGAGCTGAGCGATCTTCAGACGCTTCGTTCGTATCTGGGGGGGCAGGCCGTCCTGTCGCTCTTTGATGCGCCTTGGTGTCCGCTGTTCATCGCGACGGTGTTTCTCCTGCATCCGATACTGGGTTGGCTGGCGCTGGGTGCGGGGGTCGTTCTGTTTCTGCTGGCATTAGTGAACGAGTGGTTGTCAAAAGATGCTGTAAGGCGAAGCCGTTCTTCTTCTACCACCGCAGTCAGGCAATTCGAGTACGAGAGAGAGCATGAGGGTGAGGCCGTCGCTCTCGGGATGGTTGAGACTCTGGCGGCGCGGCAGGACGCGGCGGGAGACAAGGCCCTTCACTGGTTCCAGGTCTCTTCCTTTCGTGGCCATCTTTTCAGCGCCACTTCGAAGACTGCGCGACAGGGTGTTCAATTTGCGGTGCTCGCGACCGGCGCTTTTCTCGCTATTAGTGGTGCTATCACCCCAGGGGCAATGATCGCTGCGTCTATCTTGGTCACCCGAGCATTGGCGCCTGTAGAACAACTTATCGGTGCATGGAGCCAGACGGTCAGCGCATGGGATGCAATGAATCGCCTTCGAAAGGGGGTGCTGGGCACGCAACCGCCAGAGCCCGCTACGCAGATGCCCATACCTGTCGGCTGGCTGACCGCTGAGAATCTAACCTTTGTTTCTGCCGATGCCGAGCAGCCGGCCCTATCGGCGATCTCCCTGCATCTGGATCCCGGTGAATCCCTGGGTCTCATTGGTCCTACGGGCTCCGGGAAGACGACTCTGGCGCTTTGTCTCTTGGGGGTTTTGCAGCCGAGACTCGGCGAGGTCCGTCTCGATGGGATTAGTCTCGGTGATTGGGATAACACTGATCGAGGCCGCTATATCGGCTACCTCGCCCAAAATCCCACCTTCTTCGCCGGTACCGTTGCAGAAAACATTCGCCGCTTTCGCGACGCGCCCGACGAGGATGTCATCAGCGCCGCACGATTTGCCGGATCCCATGAAATGATCCTGGCGCTCCCGAATGGCTATGACACGCGCATTGGCCCTGGCGGCGCAACGCTCTCGGGTGGTCAGCGTCAGCGCATTGCATTGGCGAGAGCGCTTTTTGGCGATGTTCGTCTGGTGATTCTCGATGAGCCCAATGCCAACCAGGATCGCGCGGGAGAAGACGCGCTGATGCGGGCACTTGAGCACCTCAAGCATCGAAAAGTCACCTCGGTGGTGATCGCGCATCGGCCCTCCATCATCCGTTATGTTGATCAGATACTTGTGTTGCAGGACGGGCGCCGCGCTCACTATGGCGAGCGGGCTGAGGTCATGACGCAGCTCCGCGAAGTGAGTACCCAGGCTCCACGGAGCGTGGCCGCATCGTGATCATGGACGCGCATACGCGACGCTACGTTCGCGTGGGTGTCTTTATCGCCAGTCTGTTCTTTGGTGTTTTCGGTAGCTGGGCGGTTTTTAGCAGACTGGCCAGCGCTGCGATCGCGGCCGGTGAAATCGACTTCGACATCGATCGACGGAGTGTTCAGCATCTCGAGGGGGGCATCGTCGCAGAGATCCTGGTGGCCGACGGTGATGTGGTAGCGCCAGGTGATCCGCTGTTGCGCCTGGACCGCACACAGCCCGAGGCAACCTATGAACAGGTGAATGCACGCTACCTTGCGCTGCTGGCAACGGAGGCCCGCCTTTCCGCAGAACGCGATGGATCAAAGGCCATTGTTTTCCCGGAACCTCTTGAAGATCCCAGCTTTGCCGACAATGCGCGCGACATTCGTCAAAGCGAGGAGCGACTGTTTGTTACGCGGGCGCAAAACCTGGCGCAGCAGAAGGGCATTGTTCGCCAGCGTATCCGTCAGCTGGAGGAGGAGATACTCGGGCTGCGGGAAGAGATTGGCGCACAGGATCGACAGATCGATCTTCTTACGGACGAGAGCGAGAGTATGTATTCCCTCGTAGAGCGGAAGCTTGTCGGCAAGCAGCAAATGCTTGCATTGCAGCGTGAGACGGCAGAGCTTGAAGGTCAACGCAGCCGCAATCGCGCTGCCATCGCCAGGGCTCAGCAAAGCATCAGCGAAGAGGAGCTTCGGCTCATCGATATGGAGACGGAGCGCAATGGGGAGATTCTGGCGCAACTTCGCCAAACCCAGGCAGACATTCTGGAGCTGACGGAGCGTGTAGCGGCGGCCGAGGATGTACTGCGTAGAACGGAAATTCGAGCACCCATTCGGGGAACCATCGTTGATCTGAGCGTGAGCACTGTGGGCGGCGTCATCGCCTCCCGCCAACCGTTGATGGACATTGTGCCGGTGGACGAAGAGCTATTGGTGAAGGCCCGGCTGGAGCCAAAAGACATCGACGTCGTCCGTGCAGGACAGATGGCCTTCGTCCGGCTAACGGCCTTTAGTCAGCGCAATCGGCAGCCCCTGGAGGGCAAGGTGGTCTCTGTCTCGGCAGACAGTCTTATCGATGAGGCATCGGGATTGAGTTATTACCTGGCTCGCGTCGAGTTGCCGGCCCTTGAAAACACTGACTATGCGGGAGGTGAGCTTTATCCCGGGATGCAGGCTGAAGTGATGATTCAGGTTGGTGCTCGCTCGCCCATTGATTATCTGGTTCAACCCATTCGCGAGAGCATGAATCGCGCCTTGCGAGAGGATTGAGCTCACAGCAAACGCAGCGGCGGTTCCTGAATCCGTGAAAACTGCTCGCGCAGCTCGAGGATGTGATCTGACCAATACCGGGGGCTGTTGAACCAGGGGAATGCCTTGGGGAACGCAGGGTCATCCCAGCGTTTGGCGAGCCAGCCTGCGTAACGGACGATGCGCAGGGTGCGCAAGGTTTCCACCCATCGCAATTCCCGCCCTGAAAAATCAAAAAACTCTTCATAGCCCGCGATGACTTCTGCGAGCTGCAGTTCCTGCTCGTGCCTTTCACCAGAAAGGAACATCCAGAGATCCTGAATCGCCGGTGCTGACATGCAGTCATCGAGGTCGACGAAGTTCGCTACGTCGTCCCGCCAGAGGATGTTCCCGCCGTGACAGTCGCCGTGGATGCGAAGCAGATCACCCGCCTCAATCTCCTCGAAGCGGGGCATGACTTCTTTCTCGAGATCATCAAGAAGCGTCACGTACGCGGTTTTCAGATCCAGCGGTAAGAAGTGCTCCGGCAACAGATCTCGACACTCATCAAAGACTGCCTGCGCATTGAGGGGTGGGCGGTGTGCAAAGGATCTTGAGGCGCCGACGGCATGAATACGCCCCAGGGTCCTTCCCAGCACGAGCAGGTTGTCGAAGTTGTCAAACTCGGGCGCGTGGCCACCCCGGCGCGGAAACAGTGCGTAATCCAAGCCCTCATACTGATGGAGCGTTTCTCCCGTTTCGGTGGCAAGCGGCGCGACAATGGGGAGCTCTGCGTCCACAAGCTCGGCGGCGAAGGCGTGTTCCTCCAGCACTTGCTCGCGCGTCCAGCGGCCCTTTCGATAAAACTTAACGATCAGGGGATCAGCGTCTTCGATGCCGACCTGGTAAACGCGGTTTTCGTAGCTGTTTAGAGCGAGCAGCCGCGCATCGCAGGGGTACCCCGCCTGTTCAATGGCATCGATGATGGCATCGGGAGTGAGGATGTCGAAAGGATGACTCTCCTCCGTCATGGGCTTTCGCTGCGCAGGATTGCCGTCGCCTTGATCTGCGCAAACAGGGCGTCGCCGATCTCTAGTTTTAGCTCTTCCCGGGAGCGGCGAGTAATTCGAGCCAGCAGGACCTGCTCCTTTAGCTGCAAACGGAGCATGCAGTGGGCGCTTCCTACGTCGCGAACGTCATCCAGCGTTACAGGCAGGACGTTCAGGATGCTGCTTTGATCGGGTTGTTGACGACAGACGCTGACATCGCGAGCGGCAATCCTGAGGCGGTGATTGCCAGCGGTCTGCTCTCCACTCACCCAAAGGGCTTCCCCATCCACGCGCAGTTCTGTGAGCGCGAAATCAGGGTCATAGTGATCTACGGAAACCTCAAGGAGTGCGGCGGCGGCTTCGTCTTCGGCGAGCTCCGTGTCCAGACGGCCCATGAGTTTCGCGACGGGGCCGCTATCGATGATCCGCCCGTCCCGAATGATCAGGAGGTGATCCGCGATGCGGCTGACTTCTTCCATACGATGGCTTACGTAGATCATGGGAAGCGCGCTTTCGGTGCTCACGCGTTGTAGGTAATTCAGACATTCGTCTGCAGTGACGCGGTCGAGGTTCGCCAATGGCTCGTCCAGTAAAAGGAGGCGGGGGCCCCGCAGCATCGCGCGTGCAATAGCCACGCGCTGCTTCTGGCCCGCCGAAAGCGCCGCCGGCTTACGCGTCATCAGTGACGAAAGATCCAGCCACTGAATGATGGCGCTCGCGTCCACCGCGCTAAGTTGCCGAGCTTCGGCGTAGACTAGATTTCCTTCCACGGTAAGGTGGGGGAGTAGCCGTGCATCCTGGAACACATAGCCGACGCTGCGATCCCAGGCAGGTTTTTGGGTGGCGCCTGACTGCCACAGCTCGTCTGCACACTGGATGGACGCGTTATCGATGTCTGGCCGCAGCCCTGCGATGCAGTCGAGCAGCGTCGTTTTGCCACTGCCGCTGGGCCCGAACAACGCCGTGACGCCGCCAAGAGAAATGCTGGTTGCTACCTGCAGCGAGAATCCATGTTCGTCGCGGTGAGTGATGTCGATGGCGAGTGCACTCATCGTCCCAGTCTCCACCCCCGATCCCGGTAGAGCAGGAACAATAGCAGCAGGGAGAATCCAACAAGGCCAAAGGCCAGGCGGTGTGCCCGATCGTAGTCGAGAGCCTCTACGTGGTCGTAGAGCGCGATGGAGAGCACCTGGGTCTCTCCGGGAATATTGCCCCCAATCATCAGCACAACGCCAAACTCTCCCACCGTATGGGCAAAGCCCAGGGCGGCGGCGACCACGACGCTGCGCCTGCTCAACGGCAGGATCACGGAGAAGAACTGGTCGCGACGATTGGCACCCAGCGTCGCCGCGGTATCAAGAAGCGGTTTGGAGACGCGGGAGAATGCCTGCTGTAAAGGCTGAACGACAAAAGGCATGGAGTAGAGCACCGACCCGATGACCAGAGCCGGAAAGCTGAAGGCGAGCTGTGTGCCCGTAACACCCGCCCATAGCTTTCCCGGTAGCGCATCGGGTGCCAGCATCAGCAGCAGATAAAAGCCGAGCACCGTCGGTGGCAGAATAAGGGGCAGCGCGACCAGAGCTTCGACAAGCGCACCGATAGTGCCGCGCTGCCTGGAGAGCCAAAGCGCCAGCGGCGTACCGATAAGCAGCAGAATGACCGTGCTGGTCGCAGCAAGTTGCAGCGTCAGCAGAACCGCTTGCCATTCCGTCTCGCTCAGGAGCATGGCTGATACCCAGAGCTACGCATTCGCTCGATGGCTTGCTCGCTAACAAGGAAGCTCAGGAAGTCCATGGCGGCCTGCGGCACCGCAGAGCGTGCCAGCGCGAGGCCGTATTGCTCAATGGGTGAATGAAGGCCAGCAGACACGGAGATACCGTCGTCTGCGCCAATAGACCCAGCAACAACCGCGATTTGCGCGGCGCCGCTTTCAAAGAACTGAAACGCCTGCTGTACGTTGCTGCCGTAGATCAGGTGGGCTGGCTGTTCATCGCTATCTCGAAAGCTCGCGATCACATCGAGCGCCGCTTGCCCGTAGGGGGCGAAGCGAGGATTGGCAATGGCAATGCGCTGGTCCGTCGAGGCCAGATCGGAGAGGGCGTTGACGCCCAGCACCGTGAGCGTGCCCCTCGCATAGCATTGTTCCGACCCGGTTGCGGCAAGACCGGCGTCCACAAGCGCGTCGGGTCTGGCTTTGTCGGCAGCGAGAAAAACATCGAAAGGTGCGCCCCGCTGTATCTGTGCGCTGAGCATACCTGTGGAAGCGCTTGTGATCTTAACGCTAACGCCCGAGCGTCGGTGGTAAGCAGGTAAAAGCTGCTCCAGAGTTTTGCGGAAGTTTGCGGCGACGGCGACACGGAGCGTCACCGCGCCTTCGTCGCAGTGAGCCACCGCGGGTATTAGCAGAATGAGTGCGGCTAATCCCGCGGCGAGTCGATGGAGCATCCTCGCATTGTAAGTCAGTGCAGGGGCGTTCGCGCCACGCACCAGAGCTTTACTTCGGCGGCACCTGCCTCCTTAAGGGTGCAGGCACAGGCGTCGGCCGTGGCGCCGGTGGTGCAGACATCATCCACAAGCAGAACCCGCAGGCCCGAAAAGGAACCGCGCGCTTGAAAAGCACGCCGGAGCTGCCGTTGCCGTGTGTTTCGGTCTGCTCCCGTTTGTGGCGCCGTTAAGCCTGTGCGCACCAGGCGTGGCAGACGACGCCAACCTGGGCTGGTGCTGTTGGCGAAGCTCTGGCGCCGCAGATCGGTACTGAGGGAGATCAGATGTTCTAGCAGATCAGCGCTTTGGTTAAAGCCGCGGCGTAGTTGGCGTGTCCAGTGGAGTGGGATGGGAAGAGCGATATCGAAAGATGAGGGCGCGTTACCAGAAATTAGCATCAATTTCGCCACCGTTAGCGATAATTCGCGGTCTTTACCGTGCTTCCAAACGCTGATGAGCTGTGCGATCACCGGTTCGTACACGTAGCTCGCACGGATTTGATCGATAACGGCAGGGCTTTCCTTACTTCCCTGACTTTCCCGGCTCGCCTGACATGCGGGGCAGAGGGAGCCATGGGTGTGCGGTAGCGCGCAGCGAGGGCAGCTCCCGTCATTGGATTCCAAAACGCCTGCGCAGTGACCGCAAAGCCTCATCTCAAGATCGGACGGTTGCTGGCAAAGCAGGCATCGGTGAGGCGCGATCAGGTCCAGCGCTCGGCTGAAGAGCGTCACCGAGGGCGGCATTCGGCTGTTAACCATAAATAAAAATATTGGTTGACCAAAATTGATGGGCTATTACCATAACGCTTCATCTGTTGTCCGCTCTGGATTCTTGCTATGCCCATTTCAAGCCCCGCCACCGTGACGCCAATGCGCGACGCTGCTCTGCGCCACGACTGGTCGAGACAAGAAATCCGCGAGCTGTTTGATGCACCGTTCAATGATGTGTTGTTTCAGGCCCAGTCGGTTCATCGGCAGTATTTTGACCCGAACGAAGTGCAGATCAGCACTTTGCTTTCCATCAAAACCGGCGCGTGCCCGGAAGACTGTGCCTACTGCCCGCAGAGCACACGCTTCGATACGGGTCTGAGCGTCGAGGCACTGATGGAAGTGGAAGCGGTAGTGAAGCAAGCGCGCTCCGCCCGCGACGCCGGCGCCACGCGCTTCTGTATGGGCGCCGCCTGGCGATCACCGAAGGATCGAGATCTGCCCGTGCTCACCGCGATGATCGAGGGCGTGAAGAGTCTGGGGCTGGAAACCTGCATGACCCTCGGTATGTTGACCGATCACCAGGCAGAAACGCTGTCCGATGCAGGTTTGGACTACTACAACCACAATCTGGATACCTCGCCGGAATACTACGGTGACATCATCACCACCCGGACTTACCAGGATCGTCTTGAGACTTTGGATCGAGTGCGTCAGGCGGGTATGAAAGTCTGCGCCGGGGGCATTATCGGGATGGGTGAGACGGAGAACGATCGCGTTGGATTGCTGCAACAGCTGGCGAACATGCCCGTGCATCCAGAGAGCGTGCCCATCAATATGCTGGTGCGCGTAGCGGGTACTCCGCTGGCAGAGGCGGATGATCTCGATCCTTTCGAGTTTATTCGCACCATCGCCGTTGCACGTATTCTCATGCCCGCATCGCATGTGCGCTTGTCGGCTGGTCGCGAAGATATGAATGAGCAGACCCAGGCTTTAGCCTTTCACGCCGGTGCAAATTCCATCTTCTACGGTGAGAAGCTTTTGACGACGCCGAACCCGCGAGCCAACACCGATCTCGCGCTTTTCGCCCGTTTAGGAATCAATCCTGAAGAAAGGACGGTGGAAAATGCGCCTTCGCCCGACCCGCGTTTTTACAACGCCGCGCGGGCGTACTGAACTCTCAAGAGGCTCTCAATAGCTATTGTGCTGGCTCTCAGCGACCCTCTTCAATGATCGCCGGGCTACAGGGCGTAAGTAAGCGCAAACTAATTCCATCAAAGATGCGTCAAGTGGATGCTTTAGCGCACCCTTGACACCCGCAATATCTGCTTTTTCCATCACAGTTCTCATCGTGCATTGTCACGGATTTTCGCTATAATTCGCGCCGAAAGTTAACAGTGAACACATGGTATGCCCTGTGTGTTCCGGGGGAGAACAACCCGCAAGATGGGAGAGAAAAGGTATGCCTACCTATAAAGCGCCACTGCGCGATATCCAGTTTGTAATGAATGAAGTCCTTGATACGGAAGCGATCTACGCGTCGCTTTCCGGCTACGAGGAAGCGACGCCTGACCTTATGAACGCCATCATCGAAGAAGGCGCGAAGTTTGCCGAGAACGTACTGGCACCGCTGAACCAGAGTGGCGATGAAGAAGGCTGCGTTTGGTCCGAAGACGGCGTCAAGACGCCCGAGGGCTTCGCCGATGCTTACAAGCAGTACGTCGAAAACGGCTGGCCTGCACTGTCTGCAGAAGCGGAGTTTGGCGGCCAGGATATGCCCAACATGTTGGGTATCGTCATCAATGAGCTTGCCGGCACCGCAAACTGGTCCTGGCTCATGTACCCCGGCCTGTCTCACGGTTGCATCAAGACGCTGGAGGAACACGGTTCCCCAGAGCAGAAAGCCCAGTACCTGCCGAACCTCGTTAGCGGAAACTGGACCGGCACCATGTGCCTGACGGAATCACACTGCGGTTCTGACCTGGGTCTCCTTCGCACGAAGGCAGAGCCACAGGCCGATGGAAGCTACAGCATCACGGGCACGAAGATCTTCATCTCTGCCGGTGAACACGATATGTCAGAAAACATCGTGCACATTGTGATCGCTCGCCTGCCCGACGCCCCCGAAGGCACCAAGGGAATCTCGCTGTTCGTAGTGCCCAAATTCAACGTTAACGAAGATGGCACCGTGGGTGAGCGCAACGCCGTGCACTGTGCGTCCATCGAAAAGAAAATGGGGATCAAAGCCTCCGCCACCTGTGTCATGAACTTTGATGGCGCCAAGGGCTACCTCATCGGTGAGCATGGTCGCGGTTTGAATCTAATGTTTACCTTTATGAACACGGCGCGTATCGGAACCGCCATCCAGGGCCTTGCCCACGCAGAACTGTCTTACCAGGGTTCCCTGGAGTACGCCAAAGATCGCCTCGCGATGCGAAGCCTTTCGGGCCCTAAGAACCCCGACGGCCCTGCCGACCCGATCATCGTGCACCCCGACGTGCGTCGTATGCTGCTCACGCAGAAGGCGATTTCTGAGGGCAGCCGCGCCATGCTGTATTACCTCGCGCAATTGGGCGACATCGTCGACCGTGGCACTGAAGAACAGGCGAAAGAAGCCGACGACCTGATGGCGCTGCTTACGCCCATCGGCAAAGCCTTTGTTACGGAAGCGGGCTATGAAGCTGCCAACCACGGCGTCCAGATTTACGGTGGCCACGGCTTTATCCGTGAGTGGGGCATGGAGCAGATCGTGCGCGATGCGCGCATAGCGATGCTTTATGAGGGAACGACCGGTATTCAAGCCCTCGACCTGCTGGGTCGTAAAGTTCTGGGCTCTGGCGGCAAACTGCTCATGGGCTTCACCGAGCTGATGGGTGAATTCATCGACGCCCACGGCGAAGAAGCACAGGCCGAGTTCATCGCGCCGCTTGCGAAGTACAAGGACGAGTGGCTGAACATGTCGTTGGAAGTTGGCGGCAAGGCCATGGAGAACCCCGAGGAAGCCGGCGCCGCTGCGGTGGACTACCTCATGTACTCCGGATACGTCGTCCTCGGCTACTTCTGGGCCAAGATGGCCGTCGTGGCTCAGCAAAAAATTGCTGAAGCTGATGGCGATACTGCTTTCTACGAAGCCAAGCTGCACACCGCGCGTTTCTACTTCGAGCGCCTGTTGCCGCGCACCGCCTCCCACAAGGAGTCGCTACTGTCTGGTGCCGACAACCTTATGGCCATGCCGGAGGCTATGTTCGCTTTCTGATCAGCTATAGATCGCGTTCCCTACCTTTGGGGATGCAAAGCAAGTCAACGGGCGCGATAATTCGCGCCCGTTTTCGTTTCCCAGGACAGAAGATGACTGACGAAGACAAAGCAGATCCGGTATCGAAGAACGAAGAGCCCCAGCTGTATCCGGATGACCAAAAAGCCGTTGATGAGTTTCTAAAAACCGGTGTGAACTCGGTGGAGCGCAAACCGTTCCGGCCGATCTACCTGATGCTCATCCTTATTGCCTTTGTCACGGGACTCAGCCTGTTCAGTCAGTGGCTGGCCAATATGGCGGGTGTGTACTAAAAAAGGACTCGTTTGCTAGAATCGCGCGCCTCGCGATCGCGATGTCAAAACGACAATCGGTGTGTAGCGCAGCCTGGTAGCGCACTTCCTTCGGGAGGAAGGGGTCGGAGGTTCGAATCCTCTCACACCGACCAATAAATCATTCCAGGACCCCTCATAAGAACTATAAACCGCTGAAAGTATTGTATTTATAGGATATAGTCCCTCCAGAAGGCTTCAGTAAAAATCACTGGATACCAGCTTTATTGTTGGTATAAGAGATGGTATTTGCACTTGTTTTCCTGTGTATACCAACAAGTCGATTCTTTGCTGAAGCATCCCGATTCTATTGCAGAGAGTGTTTGCCGTGGGGAAACTGACTGCCAAAGCTGTTGAGGCTGCCAGGCCAAAGGACAAGCTGTCCAAGCTCAGCGACGGTAAAGGGCTGCAGCTTTGGATTTACCCGGATGGGGCTAAGCGCTGGCGCTTTAGCTATCGATTTGGCGGTAAGCAACGAACGCTAGCCCTAGGTGTGTATAACGAAATTTCGTTAGCGAAGGCCCGGGGGGCGTTGGATGAGGCCCGGGTGATGCTAGCCAAAGGCGTCGATCCGGCGCAGGTTCGAGCGACACAAAAAGCGACCGGGGTGTTGCTGGCGGCAGAGAGCTTCGAGGCCGTTGGCCGGGAGTGGTTTTCACGTCATATGGAAGAAATGAGTGACAGCTACCGGGTAAGGACACGGCGGATTCTTGAGAAAGACCTTTACCCTCAGCTCGGTAGGTACCCGGTAGCGGAAATAGAGCCCCCGGTTCTACTCGCAGCGCTTCGCAAAATTGAGGCCCGGTCCGTTGATATAGCTCACCGGGCGAAACAGACTGCTGGGCAAGTTTTTAGATACGCCATTGCCACCGGGAGGGCCCCCCGGGACCCGACCCGGGATTTAACCGGGGCCCTAAAATCGAAACACAAGAAGCATCATGCCGCTATTACCGATCCAAGTGAGCTGGGGAAGCTCCTCCTGGCAATAGACGGTTACACAGGAAGTTACGTCGTAAAGGTAGCGATGCTGATAAACGGGCTTACCTTCCAGCGCCCTGGGTTAGTTAGAGCAATGGAGTGGGAGCATGTGGATCTGGACGAAGGTGTTTGGAGCGTTCCAGCAGAGGCAATGCAGAAAACACATAAAGCCGGCGGTGATCGAAGGGCGCATGTGGTGCCCCTATCTACTCAGGCTGTAGCGCTATTGCGTGAGCTGCATAACCTTACCGGGCGAGGTCGATACGCTTTTCCTAATGGGCGAGGTCCGAGCAGGCCACTCTCTGAGAACGGAATGCGTGCGGCGTTACGTACCTTGGGCTATACGAATGATCAAATGACTTCTCATGGATGGCGAGCCACAGCTAGGACGCTTCTCGACGAGGAGTTAAAAATTCGTGTGGATTATATAGAGCACCAATTAGCTCATGCTGTTAAAGACCCGAATGGTCGAGCTTATAACAGGACGAATTTCCTCCAAGAACGAAGTGAAATGATGCAGAACTGGGCAGACTACCTTGACGCATTGCGTGCTGAGGTTGGCGGTGGGTCGTCTTGAGCAGATCGAACCATTGCGGAGCCAAACGGTGAGTGGAGAGAGCATGATTCTCGACATCGAGTTTGCTGTCGCCTATGTGCATCAGCAAGGTGTCTCGGTGTCGGCCAAGGAAATTGAAGCGGCTATGCTGGAACATCAGTTGCCCGCGCTTTGTCGTGAACGTGGCGGGGAGTTCCATATGTTCGTCCACCCCCGGTACTTTGCGGCTATTAGAAAGGGTGGTGGCCAGCAGGTAGAGCTAGCCCGCAGTATCTGGGATCTGAAGGCCGGGATCGTTGAGGTGAAAGGGCCAGAGACCCGCTTTGAGCCACTTTTGAGTGTTTCATCTGATGATTTGGACGTCTGGGTGCGACAGCTAAAGGAGCTTGGACCTGAAGCGCTAAAGCGCGGTGTCCAGTCTTTAGAGCACCCTAGCTGGGAGCTGAGGCCGGCCAAGAGAGAGGGTACTTACGTTTCCCTGCTCCGGGAGTATCTGCAAAGCTCTCTAGATAGACGCGAGCCGGTTCCAAACGCTCGAAGCATTCTTCTAGCCTGGAAAAAGGACCGTCCGCATGGGATTGCAGTTCGCGATGATCTCCAGGGATTTTCCTACGACGTAAACGGTTCCAAGGTGTCAAAGAAATACGTTTCCGCCAAAAATCTGGGCAAGGCAATCTTTCGGCACGTGGTGGTAGAGAGCGACTCTGAACAGGGTGGAACTATAAATTCGACCCGCTAAGGGGAATATAGGTCCGCCTATCTGACTGCGGATCAATTAATTGTTGTGCTTGCGACTCCTAGCAACCATGAAGGAGTATGCAATGCCACAACCCACCATAGTCAATCCTGGCCGCTTGATGCGGCTCCCCGAAGTTTTGCACATCACCGGAGATAGTGAGTCCGGATTACGTCGCAAGATTGAGTCAGGCAAATTTCCTAAGCCAGTCAAAATTGGTCTCCGGTCGATCGCATGGCCCGAGAACGAAGTTCAGGCCTACATAGCAGACGTAATCGCGGAGCGTGATGAGGAGGCTCGAACATGAGTCTTCGGCAGGCGGTCAACGATATGTGTAAGCAGTGCATCTATGATGAAACGGCGCCTGGTACTTGGCGGCAGCAGGTAGATGTCTGTACCAGCCCAAATTGCCCGTTATTTTCGCACCGGCCCGCGAGTCGAACTTTGACCACGGTAAAGGTGCTTTTTGAGGAGCCAGATGCCGATATGCATCAGTCTAACTACCCGATGGAGGCTTCCTAATGGATGACTACGGGTCGTACCGGGATGGTCAAGAAAAGCAAAACTTCTCGCCGGGCTTAGGTCAGGCCAACGAGCACGGGATCGAGGAAGCGACACCAGCAAATGGTGAAAATGTTCTAGATGATGTTTCAAACTATTTGGCGCGGTTCGTCGCTTACCCATCAGAACATGCCCGTTATGCCCATACTCTATGGCTCGCCCACACCCATCTTATGGATAAATGGGACGCTACTCCCCGTATAGCGTTCCTATCTCCCGAGCCTGGAAGTGGCAAATCTCGCTGCCTTGAGGTCTCGGCTCATTTCGTCCCTAACCCGGTAGAAGCGGTAAATGTAACGCCCGCTTACTTGTTCCGGAAAGTTGGAGACGTCGCAGCAAGGCCCACGATTCTATTTGATGAGATTGACACAATATTTGGCCCCAAAGCGCGGGAAAACGAGGAGATTCGGGGGCTTCTAAATGCCGGGCATCGCCGTCATTCGGTAGCAGGCAGGTGTGTAGTGCGTGGGAAGGAAGTGCTTACAGAAGAGATTCCGGCATACTCCGCGGTGGGTCTTGCTGGCCTTGGGAATCTACCGGAGACAATTCTATCTCGCTCAGTGATTGTTAGAATGCGAAAGCGACGCCCCGATGAAGTAGTAGAACCTTACCGGCGTCGTGTTAACGGTCCGGAGGGTGACGAGATAGGAGCGCGCTTGGCTAACTGGTGCGCAGGATCGGCGGAATTAGTTGTATATTCCGAGCTGCCCCCCGAGATTGTTGATCGAGATGCAGACGTGTGGGAGCCATTAATCTGCGTTGCCGATTTAGCTGGCGGCCATTGGCCGGATACGGCTCGCGCTGCGTCACTTGCGTTGGTCGGAATGTCTCAACAACAAGCACCAAGCCTCGGAATTCAATTGCTATCTGATCTACGCGAGATTTTCTTGGGGAGCAGCAAACTGCACAGCAAAACTATTATCAGCCAGCTCTGTCAGCTAGAGGAGGCTCCTTGGAGCGGTTATCGCGGAACGGGAATCGATGCTTTGAGTTTGGCAAGAACCCTCTCCGAGTATGGAGTGAAACCCAAGGATCTCCGCATTGGAGATAAGGTTTCGCGGGGTTATGTGCGGGAAGACTTGGAGGATCCATGGAGGCGATACCTTCCCGAATAGGTGCTACTCCCGCTACGGGTACGACGCGAGCTTACTACAAGGTTTCTGTGATACCTCCACTAGTTTTAGCGGCTGTAGCGGCTGTAGCGGCTGTAGCGGGTTCTAGAAGGCGGAGGTTTGTGTGGCGCTGACTTCAAGTATTTGATCTAGAGCATTCTGGTGGCGACGCGCTGAAGTTCCCGAATGGGGTATGTTCGGTACAAGTCAGCAAGTAATTCGAAAACGTCCGGTCGCACCAATACGTCGCAACCGAGGTTGCTATAGCCCTCAGTAGTAGAAGCGGCATCCCGGACGCGCCAGCTTCTGAGGATGACCGCATAATGGCCTTCTGCGTCCAGCCACCCTATTGGGGCGCCAGTCTGGGAAGGGCGCAAGCTACCTTTTGTTCCCAGCAACTGGGGAGGCATTAGAGCTAGGCTGGTGCTCAGCCAATCTGTTACGCCCGCTAGGCCGACTATTTGAGGAGCTGGTGCGTTTTCATATGGACCAAGAATCGAGGTGTCTTTCCACCATTCAATCAACTCATCGTCGAATACTGGAGATGCCTGTGTTGGTACTGTACCGTCAAGGTTGGTACACACAATTGCCGCGGTTCGAATGGTAGATCTATTGGGTCGCCCATAGCTGTTGCCCGTCTCTCGCCACAGGGACTGTTCGTGGATTCCAAGTCGAACCCAGTTGCGATACGCGCTATCTCCTTCTGGAACGTGAACAATCTCTTTCAGCCCTTCTGTGACCTTGTGTGCGTGGTCCCAATTAGGTCGCGGTACACGACTGTTTTCGATCGCCAAGTGAATCTTTGGCTTTGGAAGAATAAGTCGTGCAACTTGATTCTCAGTTTCGGCGCGCCATGTTCCTGTTTTCCATAGTTGCTCACGCAGACCTACTAAAGTGTTATCAAGCACCGAGATAAACAGCTCGGCAGGCCATGAGAGTACGGCTCCTGGCACATTGTGCTCCGAATTTCCGTACTTAAGCTCCTGGCGCTCTCTCGTAATCTGTTCAAAGTTAAGCGCCCCCTTTGCGATCGACGTTAGGCGGTGTTCAACTATCGGGCTCAGACTTGGCCAAATCGCCTTTAGCTTATTAAGTACTCTTCCATCGTCCGCCATATCGGCAACTGAGTTGTTATCTACCGATGGAGCGGGCTCACTAGCATTTCTACTCCCTAATTCGTTCTGGAGTGCCTTTGTTTCTCCCGCAAGTAGCTTTTTGGCGAGCCAAGACAGGGACCAAGATTCGCTTCGAGCGTAGTTCTGAAGAAGATCTTTTACAGAATTGACTGTTTGCGATGCGGCTTCGCCAGTCTCGAGTAAAACTAGCAAAACTAATTGGACCGTAGAAATGGTGGCATTCTGAGTTAGCAACCATCTGAGCGGTTTGATGAGTGCTTCGTGATTTTTGTTGAGGATGCGCTGGAATCCAGAAAGTGCGGCGATTTTACGTGAATTAGATGCGTTTCCTATGCGGGAAAGGAGTAACGCAGATAGCGCTTCGTCGATAGTCCAGTCAAACTCTTCGCAAGGATCTAGTGGCTCGAAAAAATACCCGTTCCCGGGGTACTTAAGACGAGATTCGAATACTTTGAATGCCTCTTCCCAGCAATTAAGAGCTATCTCCTGATCCACGAAGTTTGACAATAGTTCGACTACGTGGCGAGTGACACCGGTGATGTATCCCGACGAGGCAAATCGGTTGATCTCATCGGCGACTATCTGCAGTGTAAGAGCCCTATCGATTTCTATTGCCCTTTTGATTGCCGGGTACTGTTTTCGACCCCCAAAGTTTGACCACCATCGATCTCCATTTGATGTCGTGAAAGTGTATGCAAACGAAATAGCAGCTAGCCGATCGTGACCGGCGTTGTCCAGGCAGCTTGCGAGGAGCCCGATAGGGTGAATGTCCCCCATTGCCCACGCCGATGACTCTCTAGCGATAAAGCGAATGATTTTCTCGGCGCTACTCTCTTCACCGCGATCGACCATCTCAGTAATGAGGTAGCTCAAAGGGAGAATTGCCAGTTCCGCTAACTTTCCCCGAAGCGCATGTTGTCCTGAAAGCCGCCTCAGTATTGCTAGTACCTCGGCGTAAGTAGGGGTGGGGCTGAACAGCCTCGGCGTGACGGCAATAAAAGGCTCTCTGGAGAGAGTTGTTTTTCTACTCGGGGCATATGATTGATCCTTTGAGTCGTTTACCGGTGTCGCCCACGGTGTATTGAGACGGTATTTCACAGCGAAGTCGTCAAGCTGCGATAGCGCCTCATCTCTATGTCGGCGGGCATCGTCATGTACTTCTGCGTACAACCTAGTGAATCGATTACTCAAATAGTCGCCGTTCTCCGCGACCATGCGTTTTAGTGGATGAAGGCGTTGTTCAGCAATCTTTGCTCCCTCACCTTCATACTCGATATCGGTCGGTAGCGTAGACCAAAGGCTGTCGAGTAACGCTGGGTCTGCTTCATCTTTTAGTTCATCGAGAGCATCCTCCAGAGCCGTATCAGCGACCCACCAAGCCTGACCAAGTTCTCTGGCATTTTCACGGCTCAGCAACTCGATGGCGTGCACAGGGCTTGTGTTTAAAAGTGCTTGGAACCACGCGTTTGGAAGGCGCTTGGTCTCTCTGCCGTCTGTATGTCGAAGGGCCGCGGTCACCAGAGGTTGGAGGCGCCCTAGAGCTGTAAGCGCGGTTCGCTGTGAAACGGCGGCTAGTGTTGGTGCGCTTTCGACAATATCAAACAGAGAGATGTCTTTGTGAAATCCGTACCCTAGAAGTAGCTGTGCAGCTTCCCGCCAATGATCAATCGCTTTGTCTCGGTTACAGATAGACGCCTGTAGTCGGGCAAGACGCATTCGGTACTCGGCATGGTTACTGTAGTAGGTACCGCCCTCTTCTTCTGACATGAGCTCTCGCTCAAGGCAGGGCACTACTGCCGCAGCTGCCGATGGGCGCGACACTTGCTCCAGAAGCATCGAAAAGAAAGAACTGGTACTGATTGGGCCACCATCTTCTCGATCGAATTGCGTGCTTGTATCGGTGCGTGCTTTTGCGAGTGCGTCGGTGCAGTGTTGCCATTCTTCAGCGGTGACAACAAGGTTTAGTGCTCGGCGAATACTTTGATCTATTTGAGCGTGTATCGAGTAGAGATCACAGGCTCGGGGGGAGCCCGCGAATGGCCGGGTGTCCTCGGTCAGTTTATCGAATACCGCTTCTATTATGATGGGGTGACCGGATGCAAATGCGTATTCGGCAACCGCCGATTCCAGCGCGAAGCGTAGCCAGCATCTGTACCATCCGATCCCTGCCAGTCGGGTACGTTCTTTGATGATGATGTCGTCTGCTGCTGAGTCGTTTGCAATGAGGCGAATTGACGCAACCCATTTGCTTACAGCTTCAGCATCTATCGTGCCATTGCCGTTCAGGGACAGATTAATCGAGTCTAGGTCGCATGCATGTTGCCTAGCTTGATCACGTGGTGCGCCGCACTCAAGACTCCAAATCGCTTCCTCGGGAGACTGCGCATAATCGAGAGCTATGACAGCAGTCTTTGTTGCATTGGCCACATCTCCGATTGAACGGTACGCGTCCGACAGTCCCAGGCGGAGACCACAAATGCGACTTTTTTCGAGCGCAATGCGATTCTCTCCTCTATCTCGTTGCTCTATGCGGTCGAGAAATCTCTCGACCGTGGGTGCGGAAAACTCCGAAGCGAGCAATACTGCAACTTCACGGCAAAAGTAGGACGTTACATGAGTTTCAGTTTGCTCCAGTGTTCTAATAGCCGCTTTAACGACTTTGAAGCGCTGCGATAGTTTGAGTCTACCTTTTGCTGCTGCGAGCCAGTCAGTTTCTTGCTCTAGCAGCTCGCCATAAGGCGCGAACTTTCCGTATGTGAAGTCTTCCTCGCTTTCTGTGACTCGCAAGTCAAGATATTCACGCCACGGCGCTGTCACACCGATCTCCTCGATCTTCGAGCAGAGGCTCAAGCCCTCCTCGCGCGGGAGGGTCGGTCGCCCGTCAAAAAGTAGCCTGCTCTTTAGCGAAGTCGGACCGAAAAGAGCCTCATAGGTGATCCAGTACTCTCTCCAATTATTGGCGTGTGGTGAGAAGCATGCGTCGAGCGCTCGCTTCAGCTCGGTGTAACGGACCAGGGATGGCCAATCCAAAGCTCGAGCGGCGGCACTGAGAGCCAAATCTAAGTTGCGATTAATCGCTTCAAACGGGTGCCCATATTGTAGGCTTCGCTGGACAAAGTCCGAAGAAACCCTGTCAAGGATTCCTTGCTCTTGCTCAGCTCTGCTCAAAACCTGCAGGGTGAATCGATAGCATTTCGAATCCGCAAAGAAGTCCCCAGATTGCAACCAATTAGCAACCGGGATCAGTACATTGGAGAGCCTTTTACCAGAGGCGGATAGCTCTTCAAGTACAAAGCGTCGAAAGCTTTCATGAAAAATTCTTAGCCCACTTTGTCCAGTTGTGTTCGACAGAATTGGTTGCATGACGCGAAGTGCTTGAGGCACCCAATCGGATGCCACCGGGCCGGTTATCTCTCTTAGCTCCTCCTCATTGATTGAAAAATCGAGTGCACCAAGAACGCCAGCTATCAACTGCCCTTCGGCACTTATCGAGTCATATACGTGTCTGTAGTACGACGCTATGTCTCCTTGGATATTGGGATTGCCGTCTAGCCAATCGATTGGATCAACAACTTGGCCGGACCGTAGCCCGCTTGCGAGACCAATGCTCAAGTACCTTCCATAAAGAGGATTGCCCTCAGACCTTTCGGCTAGTCGGTTAAGAACTTCTGTTCGTTGTTCAGAGCATTCGATTTGAGCGGCGTCTAAGGCCGAGAGAACATTGTGGCATTCCGCTAGTTCAACTATCTCGCCCTCCGACCAAGGGGCAATGGCGTGTTCGCTCAAGTGATTCGCAAACTTGGCGTAAATTGGATCTAAGTGTTCGCCTGGTTGTGAACCGAGGACTAGAGCGACGTTAGGTGGAAGATTCAAAGTTGCTAAGCGTTCAATGATGTTAGTTTCGTATGAGGTCAGATCGTCAGAGGCATCGCGAACTCTGAAGATGTGGTCTAGGCCATCTACGACGATAACAACGAGTTGCTCTGCTTTCGCGGCAAGCTCTAGGTATTCATCCAGTGCGTCTAGATCCGCGGAGAATCTGCTAGGGGTTTGTATCCCGGCGCGGTGGAACGCGTCGTCGAGTTCCCCGATGAGATTTCCAAAGAAAACGTTAGATGTGACGCGCTCTAGGACCAGGTCGTCCCCTGGCTCCAGGTAGCAGTAGTGTCTGGCAACCACAACGCCGTCTGTCCGTAGATCTTCTGAGACCTGGGTTAGCAACCAAGACTTGCCAGCCCCTGGGCCGCCAACTGCGAGATGAACACCCCCTTTCTTAACGGCGCTAGACATGAGCTGGCGCGGCGACCTACGCTGCTGTAGCACCGCATAGTCGATAGGAAACTCCTGCGCGACCCTGCCGAAGTCGGTGTTTACTCTCAGGCGCTCTATGACGTCCTTTGGTTGAAGTGTTTGCCCCTTGACCCGCGCGACAGACGCAATAAAGATTGCCTGTGCACAGGCATCCCTGATTTCCCGATGATGGTTTGGATACCGACCTATTCCGACGCTCGTGGACATCAGATTGATTAGTAGTTCCTCAAGCGGGCCTGGACTGTCGAGGTCGAGCGATGCGGGCGGAAGCGAAGTCTCAACCACGAATCTCTCGCAAAACCTAATTAATTCATCACGACTAACAGGGGAATCGCTATCCTCTGATGAAACTAGGGGCTTAAGAACTGGCTCCGAATCTTTTGGCCAAAGTACGCGATGGTCTAATCGAAAGGTTTTAGTTGGGTACTCAGAGAACGTCCCAGGATCATCGCTGCATTGCAGTAAGCCATCTGGGAAGCCGGTTTTCGACGGCGGCAGCCATGTCACGGACAACCGATACTCATCTGCCGCTGATGATCCCGCTTCGAGCATGGTCTTTACCAGTCGATCGAACCTCAGCGACGACCTTGATGAACTGAAATGCGACAGCGACAGCTCTTTTGACAAGTCTTCGCTTGACTTGAGCTGTGTGCGAGATCGAAACGTGGCGCTGACAATCTCTATGTCATCGAAGCGGTCATCTTCGACCACTTTTTCGTCAATCGTGACGGAGACTAAGTTGTCTACTAATGAGCGCACAAGTAAGTACGCGGAGACTATATCTTGATAGAGATAACCTCTGTGTGCGGGTCGAAGCCCTCCATCTAAACTAGGAGTAGATGTTTTTGAGCCACTGTTCTTCAAAAACTGAGGTCCATGCTCATTCGCTTTGGATTAGCTGAGAGGGGAGTTGATGATGATATCGTTTCTGTTACGTAATGTTGGGCTCTTAGTACTGTAACTGCGCGAGGCAGAGACAAGATTTGTCGCTCAAAATTTGCGGAGAGATTCTTTTAGGTTGTTGGTACTTTTGATGGTATTTGCGGAAGGCGAAAGATAATTTATAAATATAAAACAAATACTTAATTTTATTGTTAGGTCGGTCTCACACCGACCAATCCTCAGAGGTGTCCTTTCCGGGCGCATGGTACCCATTTTATTCCGAGCGCATGGGTAACACTTTTGGAGCGAAGGGGTTGTCCCCGACGGGCTCTACTCGGTTCACTGTTCGATCGAAGAAGCCTAGGTCATAGCGCATAAAGCTGA
>JBCDGU010000021.1:0-35720 GCA_038750875.1 Pseudomonadota bacterium
AGCTGCGCGATGCGGGCAGTGCCTGGGTCTGCTGAGCGACAGGTGCGCCTGACATCGAACTTCCTTCGATCCAGTTGTACTTGTCGGTGCTCAGCACGATGAAATGGATAAAGATCGCGAGTGTAAACGCGAAGATGGCGTTCGCCACCAGCAGTCTACGCGGATCAAAGATCATCCAGATCTTGTGCATTACGCTTCTCCTATAGATGTTGCGAGCGCATCTCTGAACTCGCAGGTTAGTGTCAAATCAGCCCTTAGAACCAAGGTCTCCAGGACCAGACCAAGAGATGCGCGACTACCGCTACTGCGGTAAAACCCAGAAAGCCCTTCACATAAAGACTGTGAAACTCTCTGGCTGCGCCCTCCGAAAGCCCGGTTAGGCTGCTGCTAGGATCAGTCATGGATATCTATCTCCCATGTCAGTTTATTTTCCCCGACTCTCTCGAGATGAGTTGGGGGCCTTCACAGCGCCGCGTAGATCCACACGGGTTCTAACAGACACTGCACCTGCTGGTGGCATGCTCGCCGAGATGCCACCCTCAGATTTCTGCGTCGGCTGACAGCTGTCCCCCCAGCTATCGGAACTGTCACTACCTGATGTCGCAGACTCTCGCCGGCGCCTCAGACAGATCTTTCGCTCACCTACTAACGCGTCATCTCCTTTACTCAGTAACCGGCCAGCACGCCGTGCTTCACGGCCCAGAGGTACCAGTTATCAACCACGGTACCTGTGATGAGAATGCCGATTCCGCCAGTAATGACCGTCAGCACCGCAAACCACCAGGCCCATCGGTGAATCGATTCCATGCTGGCGTTGAAACCCATGGTCCAGCGCCAAAACAAAGCGGCTCGCTCTGACGCGGTCCCGCGATCGGTAATTTGATCAATCTCTCGATCTCCACCGTAACGACTCACCGCGAGGATCGTTGCGCCGTGCATGGCGAAAAGCAGCGCGGACCCGTACAAGAATGCGATGGAGAGCATGTGGAACGGATTCCAAAACAGGTTGCCGTAGCGCAACGAGAACAAGTTCGTCCAATCAAGGTGCGGGAAAATTCCAAAGGGTACGGCCTCGCTCCAACTACCCATGAGCAATGGGCGGATAAAGCCCAGCACCAGATACAACCAGATAGCACTGGCAAAGGCCCAAGTCAGGTGTTGCCCCATGCCAAGGGCTTTAGCCCTCCGATACGTCTTGGCAAGCCACAAGAGAATCGAAGCCGTAAGGAACATGCCGGCCATTAGGTACCAGCCACCGTCATTCAGTGGAGGTATGCGTAGGCCGTACTCCGGTTTAGGCGGCTCCAAGGCAAGCCACGGCAGCTGGCGAACAAACTCGATTGGATCCCAGCCCACGGAGGCCCACATGTTCAGACCAATGATCTCGATAGCGATAAATCCGCAGAACAGCGATGCAAGCCCGAGGTAACCGAGATAAAACGGGCCCAGCTGAGCGTCACCAAACTTGCCAAGCCAGTAGTTGTCAACGGGATTACCGATACGATTTTCGTTGTCCGCGCCCAGGGATACGCCCGGGTAATGTGGGCCACGAATCTGGACCTGAGTGAAAATGTTTTGATATTCAGCAGTCATAGTCAGTTACCCCCTAAGCCCAGATCGGCAGTTCAAGCCACCAGTTCCACCACTCAGGCCAACCCTTGCTCCAGAGCGGTCCGCTGATGACGATGCACACCGCGCTCCAGAACGCGGCCGCAATCGCCAACCACATACCGAGGCGGTGAATTCCCAGGGCGCCGATGGAGTAACCGATGTCATCGCGGAAGAACGTGTTTTCATGCTCGCCGGTTTTCACTGGCTGGCCCTTGGCCGGATTGGTTACCGCGAGAATCAGCGATCCGTGCATGGCCAGCGCCAAGCAGTTTGTGAAGAAGAAAGTGATGGCAATCATGTGTGCAGGGTTGTAGTGGAAGTTCACGTAGGTGTACCCCACGTTATTCACCCATTGCAGATGCGTCATGATGCCGTAGGGAAAGCCATGACCCCAGGCGCCCATAAGGAGCGGACGGAAAACTACAAGCGTGACGTAAGCCAGAATGGCGAAACTGAATGCAAAGGGAACATGGAGGCCGATCCCCAGTTTGCGTGAGATTTCCACCTCCCGCAGTGCCCAGGAGCAAAATGCGCCTGTCGCACAGATAGTAATGACCTGCCAAAGCCCGCCTTCCATGAGTGGAGCCAGGCCAAGGCCGTAGCTTAGATCGGGTGGCTGGATATCAATCTGCCAGACGTTCCAGCTTTCGCCCTGGGAAGCACCATAGAGGATCAATGCGGTACCCAGGATCGAGAAGAACGCAGTCGTGACACCAAAAAAACCGACGTAGAACGGCCCGACCCAAAAATCAAAGAGGTCGCCACCGATAAGCGTCCCACCCCGAACGCGATACTTCTGCTCAAAACTCAACATCGACATGCGATTTCCTCCAATCCCCGCCCTTGGCGAGCCTCATCCCCGTCTCAGGATCAAGCTCGCGTCGCGAGCTCGTGTTCCCGGTATTTACTTTTCGTTGCTCACCATTCAAAGG
The DNA here is from genome assembly GCA_038750875.1 of Pseudomonadota bacterium. Taxonomy (GTDB): domain Bacteria; phylum Pseudomonadota; class Gammaproteobacteria; order Pseudomonadales; family Halieaceae; genus Congregibacter. The sequence continues at coordinate 2,544 of JBCDGU010000021.1, forward strand.
CGTATGGCAGTACCGCGTTCGCCGCGCGCCGGGCCTCTTTCAGGCAGGATTCGCGCTTTTCACCCGATGCTGCCAATGGCCGCAGCCCCTTAGGCATGAATCGCGTAAGCACGCTTACGACCAAAAAACAGCTCACTGCCATCGCAAAAAGCCATCGGTACTCTCTCCGGTCAGCCTGCCGTGTGTGCATCGCAGATTGCGTATCGCGTAGTTGCAACATATCCCTGTCCCCTGCTTATTCGCCCTGACTGGTTCTTATGTCGTTACTGTGGTGGTCACTGCTCATGCCACGTCCACCACATCACTCAATTTATGCTCCTGGGCCATCTCAAGGTCCGGAGCTAAGTGCGCAGCTTCAACTTCACGAACACCTTCAGCACGGGCTCGAGCCTCGGCTGAGTCGCGCAACCGTTTTGCCGCGGAAATACGAAGGAGCACGGGTTCTCGCTCAAGCTGCAGTTCGAGAAGGCGCTCCGCCTCAGGCATCCACTGGAGACTCTCCTGAATCTTGGTCGGCGTTGCATCGATCCGGTCCAGATCAGTTCCCAGAGGAAGGATGTGGAAGAGTGCGTCGAAGAGCGCGTTACAAACCTCCTGCAGCACGTAGCAGGCTCCGGCATAGCCCATGAAAGGAGTGCCTGTATGACGCCGAATGATCGTTCCCGGAAGGGACGCTGGGATGTAAACCGCTTTCGCGCCAGACTCTGCGAGGTACATGCGCTCGTTGTAGCCGCCAAAAACAATCAGTGGCGAGGTATCGTGAATCGCAGCGCGCACGGCCTCGTTGTCGGTCTTTTGACCGGCCTGCCGCGATACGGCGAAGCTGCAAGGCATGCCCAGCTCTTCCTCAAGGAAATTCCGGATGCCGCGCGTATAGGTTTCGGACGCCGCGACCCCAAAATTCGCCGTTGCGAAAAAATCCTGCGTGACGGAGCGCCAAAGATCCCACAGTGGCTTGATCGTGGAGCGCTTTTCTTCCTCGATAAACGGTTGCGGGTCGATCCCCAGCAGTTCCCCGAGGGACTCCAGAAATGCTGTCGTCGAATGCAGCCCGATGGGCGCCTGCAGATAGGGCTTGTCCAGGGCTTCGCACAGTTTGCGCCCGAACTCTCTGTACATACAGACATTGACGTCGGCATTGGCAAGTTTGGGGACATCGTCGAGATGCACACCCATGGGGAAAGCAAGGTTGACCTCCGCGCCAATACCTTCAATCAGGCGCCGAATCTCGGCAAGATCAGACCAGGTGTTAAAGCACCCATAAATGGGGCCGATGATATTCACCTTGGGCTTGGCGCCCTCTGGCCGTTTCTCGACCTTCTGCTTCTTACGCTTCTTCTGCTTGCCATAGCGCTCCCACAGCCAGTAAAGCGCCCGATCGGCGCTCTGCCATTGATCCTCGTCAATGGTGCGCGGGAGGAAACGTTCGATGTTGGTGTCTCGGGGCGTTACGCCACCACCAATCATTTCGGCGATGGATCCCGTGACCACTACGGAGGGGCGATCAGGATCGAGGGTACTGTGCGCCCGTCGCAGCGCGGTTTCCGTACCCTTTTGACCCAGTTCCTCTTCGGCAAGACCCGTGACCACAATGGGTAGTTCGTGAGGCGGCAGCGCGTCCGTGTAGTGCAGCACTGACGTCACCGGTAAGTTCTCACAGCCTACGGGGCCATCGATAACGACCTGCAGGCCTTTCACCGCCGTAAATACGTAGACGGAGCCCCAGTAGCCTCCAGCCCGATCGTGATCGAGCACCAACATCAGGCAGCCCTCCCCGCTTGGGAAGGCCAGATGCCGGCCTCATCGCCCTGTCCAGTGCCTGAAAAGAATGCCTCCATGCGGGAGAAACGCTCTGCGTTGCCGACCGCAGCATTAATTACCTGTGCCAATGATCCTGGACCCGCAGGCCCCATCGTCGGGCGAGCGGAAATCAGGTTCGTGAAATACAGACCGGGAATCGCGTGCTCCTTGGCATGCTGCACGACCGGGGTAGTCCCGATGGCGAGATCCGGCTCGTACTCCGCAATGGCCGCAACATCATCCTCGAGGGATGCACGGTAGTTCACCTGTACGCCTTTGGCCTCGAGCCACTCCCGATCGCTGTCCGACCACTGTGTACGAGGACAAGCACTACCGACATAGCGAACATCTGCTCCGGCCTCTACCAGCAGACGAGCGACAAGTAATTCGGATCCCTCGTAACCGGAAAGCGTAATGCGAGCATCGATAGGAGCTGCCTGCAAAGCACCCTGAATGGCGGGTAGAAGCTGATTTGCGGTCTTTGCAGCAGTACGTTCGGGCACCCCCGCAGCATTGGCAATGTTCGCAAGCCAGGCGCGGGTGCCTTCAAAACCAACGGGAGCAGACCCAACCAGATGGCGGCCGGCGGTCTGGAATTCGCGAGCCGTTGCCGTATAAAACGGGTGCAACATAGCGGCAATCGGACTTGCCAAAGCGCCGTAGAGCTCTCGCCATTCCCGTGTCGGCACCACGGGACCCGCTGCGAGCCCCATGGGCTCAAGCATTCGACCAATCATGATGGCGTCGACGGGGAAAATTTCGCCGACGAGGGCAACGCTTGGCAGCCCGGTGCTTTCACCCGATGGACGGGCAACCGGCCCCTCCTGCGCTTCGCCGCGCGCATAGGCCAGCATTGCTGCCGCCAGAATATCTTTGGCCTCCGCGTGCGTGGGCACACCAAACCCAGGTACATCGATGCCAACGACGCGAACGCCGTTGATTTCTGACGGGAGCAGATCCAGAGGCACGCCGGACGCCGTCGGGACACACAGATTGATCAGCACGATGGCGTCGTATTTGTCCGGATCGGCCAGGGAATAGGTCGCCTCACGGAGATCTTCGAATAGCTTTCCAGTGACCAACGTTTCTGAGTCGAAGGGCACATAGCCGACAGTCCGGCGAGCACCATAGAAATGAGATGTGAAAGTAAGTCCGTAAACGCAGCAGGCAGACCCGCACAGCACTGTCGCCGTGCGACGCATACGCAGACCCACACGGAGCGAACCAAAGGCAGGACACATGCTCTGGGGCTGGTCGTGAGGCCCGGTGGGGTAGTCCTTTGCATATTGCTCAAGGGTTTCCGACTTACCCGCAGCAGAAGCAGCTGCCTTCATCTTCTCGGCACCCGCGTGGCAACCCGCTCCGTCCTCTGCAGGCCCGGAAGAAGCGATCACATCGGTCACAGGAGTCGTCTCCACGACATCAGACATCGTCGTAAATCACCTCGAGCGATGGCTTGTTCAGCGCATCCACGCTACACATTTCTTCCAAAGCAGCAGGCTGGAGCACGACGTCACGCCCTACGGTGTCGCTGTCGAAGAGTTCCAGGAGGCCATCCTGGGATAGGGGCGCAGGCTGTTGGGGAGGCGCCTCTGCGACGGCCTCGGCGAGAGAGCTAAATAACGGACCCCAGCGTCCCTCGGGCATGCCAACGATCTCGTAGTTGGCGCTTTTTCGACGGATATCTTCATCCGCGGGGATAGCAGCCAGTTCGGGAATCCCCACGGCCTTGCAGAAAGCTGCAGCTTCACCCGTTCCATCATCTTTGTTGGTCACCATGCCGGCGACACCAACGTTTCCGCCGAGGCGGCGGAAGTATTCAACGGCGGAGCAGACGTTGTTGGCGACGTACAGGGACTGTAGATCGTTGGAGGCGACGACGATGACTTTCTGGCACATGTCCCGCGCAATCGGGAGCCCAAAGCCTCCGCAGACCACGTCGCCCAGGAAGTCGAGGAGCACGTAGTCAAAGTCCCAGTCGTGGAAGCCGAGCTTCTCTAGGGTCTCGAAGCCGTGGATGATGCCGCGCCCGCCGCAGCCACGTCCGACCTCAGGGCCGCCCAGTTCCATCGCAAACACACCATCGCGCTTGAAACAGACGTCACCGACGCTGATTTCTTCGCCAGCGGCTTTTTTGGCCGATGCCGTTTCGATAATGGTGGGGCAGGCTTTGCCGCCAAAGAGTAGCGACGTCGTGTCACTCTTGGGATCACAGCCGATGAGCAGAACCTTCTTGCCCTGCTGAGCCATCATGTAGGAGAGGTTAGAGAGCGTGAAGCTCTTACCGATGCCCCCTTTCCCGTAAATGGCGATGATCTGGGTCTTAGGTGCGCCGTCAGCAGAACTGGCTAACAGATCACCCTCTTCCTGACCGGGAACGTACTGCGTTACGGCCTTATTCATTATGTGTCGTTTCTCCAGTCAAGAACCATCTTTAGGCAGTCGGGGTCTCCGAACGCTGTGCGATAAGCTGGTGCTGCCGCGCGCACAGATTGGTGATGCGTAATCAAGCCTTCGAGGGGCAATACACCGCTATGGGCAAGGGATACCGCCTGCTCCAAATGCGTCGGCTTCCACTCCGCGGCAATGGAAACGGTGAGTTCACGCTGAAATGCAGGCGCAAAGGCAAAGCTGATGGGCTGGTGGTAAAAGCCCGCCAGAATGAGATGACCGCCCGGCAGTAGACGCCCGATCAGATTGTCGAGCACCGACACGTCACCACTCACGTCGGCTATCACTCGATAATCACGTCGGTGATCCTTAGCAGGATCAACGACCACATAGCCTTCAGCACCTGCGCGACGTTGTTCATCAACCTCCCAGACCATGGGTGGCTCACCACCGAGGGCGATGACCACACGCGCTAGCAATCGACCGAGCACCCCATGACCGATGATCAGGTCGGGTAGTTGATCGTCATTAACCCGTGTTGCCGCGTGAGTCGCCGTTGCAGCCAGCGCCAAGAGCACACCGTGATCACCCAACTGCTCTTGAATCGGCGTCAGCCGCTCCGATGCGACAACAAGGCGTTCTGCAGACGCGCCAAAGAGTCCGTGCACATCGGTGAATCCCGGAGAGCCAGGGACAAAAACGAGGTCACCCTGTTTTAGGGTTGAATTGGAGGCCGCACGACTAACCCGTCCCACAGATTCATAACCGGGCACCAGTGGATAGGAGAGACCTGGAAACTGCGGCATACGGCCATCCCAAAGAAGCCGCTCCGTACCGGTACTGATACCACTCCACAGCACATCGACGACACAGTCCGATTCCGTAGGCTCGGTTAGTCCCACGCTACGAAGCGCCATCACGCCTGGCTTTTCAAAAACGACAGCAGTCGCCGTGTTATCAATCACCCTGCTTCTCCATACGTTAAGCGGGTTTCCGGCTTTCTTATGTTGTCAGTCTATATGGACAGTTTTAACTGTCAAGCTTAAATGACATATATCCCAAGCTACATCGTGGGACTCGGGACCGCCTCCCCCGGGCGTGCCGTGATGATGCGCACCAGTGCCGGTTGAAAAGTGGCTCGCTCGCGCACGTCTGCGAAGCCGGCAGCCTCGAGCATGCGGCGCAGTTTTTGGCGACTTCGGGGCTGTCCGCTGCGCATGGCCCAGAGATAAACGTGAAAATAGGCGCCGACACCCGGCGCACCACGGGTCTCTGCCATCGGCTCTGCAATGATGAGGAGGCCGTCGGAGGTCAGCGCGCGACGCGCGTGACGAAGCAGTTGCTCCACAGGCTCGTCGTCGTGGTCATGGAGAATTCGCACCAGCGAAATCACGTCGGCCCGGGCGGGGAAATCTCCCTCAAAAATGTTACCGCTCATGGCAACGCCCCGGGCCGCCAATCCAGCTTGCTCGAGCCGCTCCTCAGCCAACGGCGCGACATGAGGGAGGTCAACAACCGTTGCCCTAAGCCTTGGATGTCTGCGAAGGGCTTCTTCGACAAACGCCCCACTACCGCCACCCAGGTCCATGAGGTGCTCGCGATCGTAGAGTGCGCAGTGACTCAGCACGTCATCGGCAACAAACGACTGTGATATGGCCATGAGCTCGCTGTAACTTGCCGCGGTCACCGGTTCACTCGCGCCGGGTGTGGCCGCGTAACGCCAGTAGTCCCCAAGGGCGCTGTTACTGCGATCGCGAAACAGGGAGACGGGATCTAAAAGGTCCTGGTAGAGCAGTCGATGATGGCGAACCATGGCCGACACACCCGGGTTGCCCAGGCTTGCGGCGCCCAGTTGTCCTAGGCGCCAGACATCATCGCGACGGCGTTCAAGTAGATCCAGCTCGGCGGCGGCCCCGAGAAGACTTCTTAAGCCGTCGACCGGAAGCCCGAGTTCCTGCGACAGCACCTGGCTGGACACAGGACCACTGCGCAGGCGCTCAAAGAGATCGAGCTCGACGCAGGCCGCGAGGGTTTGGGAGTAGCTGAAGCCGACGGCGATATCAAAAAGCTGCCTCGCGCGCCGCCGGGCAATCCAGCGCGTTGGAAAGAAGCGAAGAACGCGATAATGAAATCCGGGGTCGCTGAGAAGCCGATCACGCTGCGAGCGCAACCATTCACCAAACATGAAGAATCCCCCGGCTGATTTCGACCGATCGCCGAGCGTGGTCAGGCGGCTACAGCCTCACAGGCCTTGGGCAGGAAGCGCTGGGCCTGAGCGCGGACCACTTCCTGGAGAGCATGCCTACCCGCGCAGGGAGGCACTGCGTCGACGCCTTCCTCCACCAATTCCTTGAGGCGGTTGACGGCCCCTTCCAGACCCAATTCCTTGACCGCACTGGGTCGGGCAAGGGCCTCATCAACACCACAGGGCTTTCCAAGCTCCTCCGGCGTGGCGGTGGCGTCCTGAATGTCGTCAGCGACTTGGTACGCCTCACCGATCTTTGCTCCCAGCGCACGCCAGGGCTCGACCTCCACGCCTGCGCAAGCTGCGCCTGCTGCGGTCGCCGCGATAAACAGTGCGCCGGTTTTCGACTGGTGATAAAGGGAGACATCGACGACAGATTCCGATTCCCACGCTTGTCCGGCGGCGATACCGCAGGGGGCACCCACACCACGGCCGATAATACGAATGAGCTCGGGAATGCGTTCCGGTGCGGGAAGCGATGCACGCGCAAGAATCGTAAAGGCAGCAACAATCAGTGCGTCGCCCGTCAATAAGGCGATAGATTCACCGAAGCGCGCATGCACAGACGGCTGACCGCGCCGCTCGGCGGCATTGTCAAAGCAGGGCATGTCATCGTGAACCAGCGAGGCGCAATGAAGAAGCTCCACGGATGCGGCAGCCGTCGCTGCCAGCATCGGTGCATCGCAATGATTCGCCATTGCGACCGCCAGACATAGCTTTGGCCTGACTCGGGCACCCCCGGGGAACACCGCATGATCCAGCGCAGCAGCCAAGGTGGGTGGGCAGCGGCTGTCGGCACTGTCTGCGATCGCGGATCGCAGCACGTGCTCATAGTGACTTTCCTTTTCCCCCATGAATGTCACCTCAAACTGTTTATTTTAGTTTACACACTGTTTGTAATTTAGTTTAGACAGTATAAGATTACAAGCAAGCATGAACCGTCCACCCACAGCGACAAGCAGCGTCTATCCAGGCTCCCCCGATGGCGGTGACCTGGGTGCAAACCCGATTGGCTACGTCACCCGAGAGCCCGGTATCGTTCTGGACCAAGTGGTGGCCGATAACGGCTATTTATGGTGGTACGTGGATGCCATCAGCGATGACGGCACTCAGGCGATGACACTGATAGTTTTTGTGGGAAGCGTTTTTTCGCCCTATTACGCGAAAGCTCGAAAGCGTCATCCGCAGAAAGCCGAGGCGCACTGCGCCTTCAACACCATCCTTTACGGCCCCGGCAGCAAGCGATTGTGGAGCATGACGGAGCGCACGGAGCGGCAGCTAAGACGCACTCGTGATCGCTATGAACTCGGCCCCTCCTCACTTCATTGGGACGGAGGAGAACTTGTCGCTGATATTGATGAGCGCTGCGCGCCAATGCCCCGACGTATGCGGGGTCAGATCCGAGTGACCCCAGCAGCGATGACCGCGCATACCTTCGAACTGGATGAGATTGGGCACCATCGGTGGCATCCTCTGGCGCCTATTTCTCGCGTCAGCGTGGACTTCCCGGAACTGGGCTTAAGTTGGACGGGAGATGGCTATCTGGACCAGAATGACGGCAACGAGCCCTTATCCGATGGCTTCACGGGCTGGGACTGGACCCGGGCCCGCCTTGCCAACGGGGATTGCGCGGTGCATTACGAAGCGCGATCACCGCACCGCCAGCCGCGACGCCTAGCCCTGCGATTTGACGATGCAGGAAATGTGTCTGCGGCACCTGTGGCCAACGCGGCGGATCTGCCGACCACGCCAATCTGGCGCATCAACCGGCGCATGCCGAGTGCCAACGGCAGCTCTGCCTTGCAGCGCACCCTCGAGGACACCCCCTTCTATGCACGATCGGTCATCGATGCCTCATTTCATGGCGAAAAAGCAGAAGGCGTCCACGAAAGCCTAGACATGAACCGCTTCGAGCGGGGATGGGTACAGCGGCTGCTGCCCTTCAGGATGCCACGCCAGAGCTGACACCGCTCGAGACAGGATTCGCCTCACGATCCCGGTGTTCCAGCTTTCCGATCAAACCGAGTATCCACTCAATATCTCCCGTTTCATCAAGAGATCCGGGGGATACCCAGTCCTTATCGGAAATTGCGTCGACGGCCCTCAAGAGATAACGGACCTGGGGCAACGGTTCCACGGGTCGCAGCGCGGGATTGTGACGGATCGGTCCGATAGCTTTCAACGTTAGCAGCGCCTTTGCGGAGAACGACAGCACCGTGCGCCGACTGACGGAATCACTCCCGCGACGAAGCAACTCATGCCCTATACCGGCATAGAGCCGCCGTGCAGCGTAAATCCCCGGGCGAAAGCGACGGGGCAGGCCGGCTATCCCACTGTCGGCGCGGCAATAAAGGCATTCGGCGGCGGACAAGAGACGTTGCACGACCTGTCCAAGGGCAGGCGTGAATTCTGGATTGCGTACCAGCTGCGCCGGGGATAATCCCACCTCTCGAAGCCAACGGGATGGCAGGTAAACCCGGCCATTTCGAGCGTCTTCACCCACATCCCGGGCGATGTTCGTAAGCTGCATGGCAACGCCAAGATCGGCGGCACGAGCGAGCAGATGTGCATCGCGAACGCCCATCAAAATAGCCATCATAATGCCGACAGAACCAGCCACGCGTACGGAGTAACCGTAGACGGAACCCAGGTCTTTATAGCTTCTTGCACCTGCATCCCAGGCAAAACCCTGGAGCAGCGCTTCCAGCAGCTCCCGGGGCAGGCCGTAGTTTTCGACAACACGCGCCAACACCCGATCCACGGCGTTATCGGGTGTGCCGCTGTAAACCGCTGCAAGGCGACGCTCAAAGATCGCCAGCCCTTCATGGGGGTCGGGACCGTCGTCAATGGCATCATCCGCTTCTCGGCAGAACGCATACAAGGCGTAGACCGCGTCCTGGAAAGAAGACGGTAGGAGCTGGGAAGCCATGAAAAACGAGCGCGAGCCCGTGCGGATCATGGCGCGGCAATGGGCGACATCAGACCGGAGGTCGCTGGGAATCGGCGCCCGCAGCTCAAGCACTAGCGGGTCACTCAACCAGCGTGTGCGCGCGCGGCACAACCTGATCCAGCACTTTGGCGGACGTGATCACACCGGGAATGCCCGCACCCGGATGAGTGCCTGCCCCCACCAGATACAGACCTTCTACGTCCTCACTGACATTGTGAGGACGGAACCAGGCACTTTGAAGAAGGGTTGGCTCAAAGCTGAAGGCACAGCCTCGGAACGCCAGCAAACGGCTTTCGAAGTCCTGCGGCGTCATGACCATGGAAGACACAACGCAATCGGAGAGGCCAGGAAGCACTGTCTCCGCCAGTCGTTGCTCTATTGCCCGCCGGAATGATTCAGCTTTGGCTTCCCAGTCCGTGCCACTGCCCAGGTGTGGCACCGGCGCGAGCGCATAGAAAGTATCGCAACCCTCTGGCGCCAAAGACGGATCCAACTCCGTCGGTCTGTGCAAGTAAAGACTAAAGTCATCCGCAAGGTGCTGCTTCTTGAAAATGTCGTCGAGCAGGCCCTTGTAGCGCGGCCCCAGCAGCACCGAGTGCTGGGGAACCTCCTCAAAGCGACGGCTGGTGCCGAAATACCAAACGAAGAGGCCCGAAGAGAACTTAGATCGCTCGATCTTGCGATCGGTCCAGTGTCGACGGTTTTCGGGACGCAGCAGATGACGGTAGGTCCACGCCGAATCCGCGTTAGAGACAACGATGTTCGAGGCAATCACCTCACCGCTCGCAAGCCTAACGCCCGTCGCGCGACCCTCGTTCACCAAAATCTCATCAACTTCCGCATTACAACGAAGCTGTACGCCCTGACTCTCCATGAGCTTGACCATACCCTCTACCAGGGCGCCGGTTCCGCCCATAGCGGAGTACACACCGTGCTGCTGCTCAAGATAAGAGATGAGCGCGTAGACTGCCGTTACCGAGTAGGGATTCCCCCCGATGAGTAGCGGATGAAAGCTCAGAACTGTCTGAAGTTTCGGACTCTTAACGTGGCTGCGTACCAAAGAGTGGAGACTGCGAAGACCCTGCATTCTCAGCATCTCCGGAATCACTTTCAGCATGTCGCGCAAATGTGTGAAGGGGATAACACCGAGTTGCTCGTAGCCTAAGTGATAGGCCTTCTCACTGGCCTTAAGAAAACGGTTGTAGCCATCGACATCCTCGGGCGCAATTTTCTCAATTTGTGCGCGCATGGCGTCGGCATCACCGCTGTAATCGAAGTGAGTGCCATCGTCGAAGCGCAAACGGAAGAACGGTGCCATGGGGCGGATATCTACATCATCCTGGAAGCGGCGACCGCAGAGTTCCCATAACTCTTCCAGGAGAAAGGGGGCCGTGATGATGGTTGGGCCGGCATCGAAGACGAAGCCATCCTGACGAAAAACCGACGCACGCCCGCCGGGAGTGCCCTGCCTTTCGAGCACTGTCACCCGGTAGCCGCGGACGCTCAGACGAATGGCCGCCGCCAACCCCCCAAAACCGCTGCCGATCACAACCGCATGGGGGCGCCCATCCATACCCAGTATGGGATCTGGAGCCACAGAAGTGTTCATCTTGACTTACACCATTTATGTCTAATATTTATTACAGATTAGCAGGACTGCATCCCCCTGCACAGCAGCATTTAGCGAACTTCCTCCGCGAGCTCCATCAAATGCTCAGCAAATGGCTGCGGCGCCTCCTCATGCCCGAGGTGCCCCAAACCCGCGAGGTACTCCAACCGTGCGGGCGGAAAACGCTCCTTGAGCTCCTCCGCCTGGGCTGGCGCCACCACCAAGTCGTTGTCACAACAAAGGAGCACAAGAAGCGGCTCCAAACGATCAAAGTTTTCCTCCAAGGGCACGAGATCCCAGTTCGCCATCATGCGTAACGTGCCAGCGACGTGCCCGGCATCGCCGAGCAAGGTCCGGTAGCAGCGAACCATCTCTGGCGGTAAGTCAGACCCCGTCTGGCGAAGCATTCGTTCCACGGGCTTGCGCGATACGGCATGGAGCGCAACCAAATGGGGAAAGACCGATGAGGACGCAAGAAATTTTGCCGCCCGGCTGAATACCGGGGCCGCTACGCGACCAAAAGGTAGTAGGGCTCCGTTGATACTCACGATAGCCGCCGGATTCGCGCGCCCCGTCAGACTAAGTGCACAGGCGACTGCCGCACCTGCAGAGTGACCGACCACCAGCTCTGGCTCAAGTTCCAACGTCTCAAGCAATGATGCGAGCGCCCGCGCCATGCCTGTGAGCGTGCTCTGCTGCACGTCAGCAAGCTCGGAAAAACCCTGGCCAGGAAGATCAGGCATGACCAGCGTGAAATGTGGCTCGAGTAAGGGCGCCAATGGCACCCAGGAGTGCGCCGATGCTCCCGTACCATGAAGCAGCAACAGCACCGGACCACGACCACGGATATTCACCCGCCAGGTGAGACCCCCGGCCTCGACGTAGCGCCCAAACTCAGCGCCAGGCCAGTTCTCTGGTATGTCCACAGCTCAGGCGGCCACCCGCCGAATTGCCATCTGGAGCTTCTCCGCATCTGCATTGGGAAGGGGGAGATAGCGCGCCCCTAATGCAGACGCGAGTTCTTCAGCGGTGCGATGCGGGCGCGGAGAGGTATCAATCACCAGCCCCGACACCGATGATTGCAAGCGCAGATGGCGCGCAGCCTGCTGCGCATCCTCGATAGCGACTTCGCGCCCCTTTGAGCCATCGCGACTGACGTTGGCGCGGCCATCAGTAAAAACTACATAGGATGGCGTGCTTCCCCGACGCTCCAGCTGCTCGACCATTTCACCCGTCAGCTGCAACGCCGAAGCAAGGGGAGTACCGCCGCCACCAGGCAAGGCTGACAGCGCCCGCTTGGCACGCACCAGGGACCGAGTTGGCGGAAGCAGCAACTCCGCCTCCGAACCGCGAAAGGCGATGAGTGCGACTTCATCTCGGCGAACGTAGCTCTCAGAAAGCAGCAGTTCCACAGCGCCTTTCGCTTCCGCCAGTCGATAAAGTGCTGAGGATCCCGAGGCATCGACAACAAAAATCGTCACGCTCTGGGATCGTTGTCGGTAGCGCACAATCCGAAAATCATCGGATTGAATAGCCAGACCACTGCGGCCCGCCCGACTCGGTCTCAGGCGCTGCCATGGAGCGGCAGCTCTGAGGGTACCGATCACGTCCATGCGCCCGCCCCTTCGGGGATCGCCGGCAACGCTACCCATTGGACGTCCGCGAAGCTTGTGACGCTGCTGCGCCCCGGACTTGCCACTGGATTTCGCGCCACCGCGTCGAACCGACTTTGCCATGAGTTGCGCGAGCAAATCCTCGGGCAGCTGGGCTTTCGCCGCTTCGAGGAGGCGTTCGGCTTCGCCGGGCGCGGCAGCTGGCCTGTCTTCGGGCTCTTCGGCCTCGTTCGTTTCTGTATCTTCGGGAGGCGACTCATCCTGCTGTGCTTCTTCAGTGGCTTCCGCTTCCGGTGCCTGAGGCAGGCGAGTCGCCCTCGGAATAACTGTGAGCCTTAGAGCAACTTCCAGATCACTCTCTTCGACCGACGTGCGCCGATCCAACGCCGCCAGCGCCCGTGCAACGCGCGCTGCTAGAAGGCTGACGCGTGGCGAAGAGAGACCGAAGGCATCCGCAGCACGACACAGCGCCGCCACCTGCTGATCCTCAATAATCACTGAGCTAAAACATGATCTGGCATCTTCGATAACAACGTGGGACCAAGGGAAATCGTCGACCGAGGCGATGCCGATATCATCCAGCACTATCTCGATGGCGAGACGATCGCGAAGGGTCTCTACCAGCGCTTCGTCATCGACCCCCTCATCGAGAGCCACCAGTGTGGGCCGACAGAGGTACTGCGCGCGAACACCTTCCCGTTCTACCGTCACCTCCCCAGCATCAAGGACAGAGCAAAGAATCCCGATGACTTGTGCAGACGTGCGTTCCGCCATCGCCAGGAGTGCGACCCCCTCATGGACCTCAGCGAGAAGACCGCGCTCCGCGACCAGCGCACCACCCTGCAGTGTTGCAGCCAGATCAAGACCGCCCAGGAGTCGAGCCGAAGCGCAACCTACCGGCACCTTCCGCCATGGCGTGTCTTTCGGATAGAGCGCCCGCAGCGCTCGAAGCCATTCGTCACGCACGGGACCGGCACGGCTGCGAACGCGGACACCTCCGAGAGCATGCCCGCCGACGGCAATACAGGCAGCCGCTAGCGCAGCATCCTGCCAGCGCTGATCACCCAGCGCCTGGTCGTCATCAGTCATCCAGCACCGCGAGCATTGCTCGCTCGATACGGGCATTGGAGCCCGATTCATCCAGAGGGTCACGGCGCAGGCGGTGACGGAGCACAGAGGGCGCGAGCATCTTAAGGTCTGCAAGTCCCGCAGCTTCTCGCCCGGCCAGGGCGGCATTAGCCCGCATGGCGCGGACCAAGGTCAGCTCCCCGCGAAGACCATCAGTACCAAGCTCCATGCAAAGGGCAGCGGCACGCTCCACAACATTCATGGGAACGTCCACGCTATCCACGTTTTCCCGCGCAGCTTTGAGCTGCGACCGGATACGCCCCTCCTTTCGCTGCTGGCGTTTGGCGAAAGCAGCGGGATCCCGCTCAAAAGCATCTCGCTGCTGAACAATTTCAACGCGATCGGCAATAGCCTGAGGCGTTCTCACCTCTACGGAGAGACCAAAGCGATCTAGAAGCTGAGGGCGGAGCTCACCTTCCTCCGGATTTCCACTGCCCACAAGCACGAAGCGCGCGGGGTGACGCACGCTCATGCCTTCCCGCTCCACGACGTTTTCGCCGCTTGCGGCAACGTCCAAGAGGGAGTCCACGATGTGATCCTCCAAAAGGTTGACCTCATCGATGTAGAGGAATCCCCGGTGCGCTCGTGCGAGGAGACCGGGCTCGAAGGCCTTCTCGCCATCTTTCAGGGCGCGCTGAAGATCCAGCGCGCCGATCACACGATCCTCCGTCACGCCGAGGGGAAGATCGACCACGGGAATAGGCGCCATTCGAGGTTTGGGCTGTGCCGTGGGTGACTGGCATCGCTCACATGGGCAATCTTGGGCTTGAGCGGGATCGATATTGAAAGCACAGCCATCGACCATGGGTACTTTTGGCATCAGCGCGGCGAGGGATCGAATGGCCGTCGATTTACCCGTGCCTCGATCACCGAAAACAAGAACACCGCCGATACTTGGATCCACAGCAGCGATTAGCAGAGAACGCTTCATTTCGTCCTGACCAACGATCGCTGTGAATGGGAAGGCCTTCGCCATGGCTACCCCTCAGTCACCAGTAAGCTCCTGCCGTGTAATCTTTTCTTTATCGGCAGAATGTAAACTTTAGCTTACACCATGACGGAGCACGGCAGTAGTCGCAATAGAGTGCCGCGTCGAAAGTGCCGTAATTCAGTCGAGTGTCGACCAGAATTCAACGATCGCCTGCTCTGTGAGCTCCGGCTCCTGGAATTGCGGTAGGCCGTGGGTTTTCGGAATTCTTACTAGAGTCCAGTTGGGCAAGCTCTCAACGTCAGAAAGATAGTCAAAAGAGATGTTGGGATCCCGGTCGTAGAGCACGAGTACTGGGAGTTCCAGGGGCTCGTACAACTCACCTACGGCATCTGCCGCGAAAAGCGCACCGGACAAAAAGTAAAACGGCGCGAACGACGCACCCGGCTGCGCCGCCGTTGCACACGCGTAGTCCACCATGGCGTCGGGCGCCTTCTCGCGAAATGCCATGTTAAGGAACCAGCGCACGCTGGTTCGAGACCGAAGGAGACGGAAAAGACTCGCGCCCAGCACCGGCGCAGAGAGAATCTGGCGCGCCCGATCGCCCGTCGCGTTGGGCCCAGGTCGCCGTCGACTAAAGCCCGTGGGCGAAATGAGCGTCAGGCTGGAAAAAAGATCGGGGCGCTTCAATGCCGCGCGGGCGACAAGTTCAGCGGTCGTCGAAAGGGCAACAACGTCGACCGAGCCACCACCGATCTTCGCGATGATCTCAATCACCGCTGTCGCAAAAAACTCAGCCGTGTATGCGCGATCACCCCGCTGCGATCGACCAAAGCCAGGCAGATCCGGAACAAATAGCGGTCTGTCCAATGACATAGACGTGACGAAGGGGCCCATCTCGTAGGCGCTGGGCGCTGCGTTGATGCTGTGCAACAGAAGCACGGGCCGTCCTGTGCCTGGTCTGTGGTAACAAAGCACCGCTCCACTATGGAGCAGACTCCAGCTTTCCTCTTGCGCGTCAAAGGGCGCGGTTAAAGAAACAACCATGGGCGAAGAACCTGTTGCGTGACACAGCGACTTGACATTTGTCAAATTTAATTAACACTGACTGTGTATAGTTTATCTTACATTCGTGGCGGGTGCCCTACCCCGCGAGGCGGTAACAGCAGTGCTAACTGCATCAAGACAGCATGTGCGTTCTCAAAGCGATCACGGTAGCCACTATGTGATTGGCAGACTTTACCTGCCCCGCGGACCACGGCGTGTTGATAGCGCCACGCGCCGAGTTTCGTGCCAAATGATGGGTGCTGGGGTAGAGGCGTGAGAGTAGCCGTCGCTGAGCCGCCAACGGATTCCGTCGCGCGCATTGGCGCCAATAGCGTTCTCCAACTGCTGCCGCTTTTGGATGAGCATCTTGGTAGAGCAGAGCGCGATCGAATACTGCGGGAGTCGGGTATGCCCCACCCACCCGTCGACGACGGCTTGATGGCGGAGCAACCGGCAGCGAACCTTCATCAGCGACTGCGTGCCGATCATCCGGATTTGGCCCTGCAACTCACGGAAAGTGCTGGTGATCGAACGGGAGCGTTCATCATCCAGAACCGTATGCCACCGGCAGCCCTGCTCGTACTCCGCCGACTACCGCCCTGGCTAGCCGGTCCGTTGCTCGTTCGAGTGATCGAAAAACATGCGTGGACTTTTGCTGGATCCGGCAGGTTTCGGGTGATTCAGATAGAGCCTGCGATTTTTGAGATTGTAGATAATCCCGTTGTACGCGGCGAGATCGCCCACGAACCGATTTGCCACTGGCACACAGCGGTATTTGCTCACCTATTCCGCAACATCGTCGATCCAAGCCTTCGATGTCGCGAAGTGTCGTGCTGCGCAATGGGCCACGACGCCTGCCGATTCGAGATTTTCTGAGCCTGAGGACCTAAAAGCGGACCGTGGCCCTGATAAGCTGCGTCCGTGTTTATCCCATCTCGACAGCCTCTTCTCGAGGCCACCTTGTTAGCTCGCTACGACCGTTTCATTGCCTCGGTGAGACTTAACGGTCGCACCGTGGATGCCCACTGTGTAAATACTGGTCGCATGGAAGGCCTGGTTCGCCCCGGCGCGCGCGCCTGGGTCTCCGAGGCACCGCCCGAGAGCAAACGAAAGCTTCGCTACACCCTTGAGCTACTCGAAATCGACGGTATCTGTATCGGCGTGAACACACAGATTCCCAACCACCTGGCGGAGCACGCCGTGCGTGCCGGCTGGGTACCCACACTCAAGCGCTTCAGCCAGCTCAAGCGAGAAGTGCGCTACGGAGAGAATTCCCGCATCGACCTGCTCTTACGCCAGGGTCAGCTTGATCACTACGTTGAGGTCAAGAACTGCCATCTTGTTTACCCCGATGGCGGCGCCTACTTCCCAGATTCCGTCAGCGTTCGCGCCGCCGGCCATCTCAAGGAGCTCGCACATTGCGTCGGTAATGGCGACAAGGCGACAGTACTCTTCACCGTTCAACGGAATGATGCCCAGCGAGTACTACCAAGCGACCTTCATGATCCCGCATTTGCCGTCGAAGCTCGGCGCGCCCATAAGAAGGGCGTTCGATTCATCGCGCTGGGCTTTGAGCCGACGCCGGAGGGTTTTCAGTTTCTTGGCACCGTGCCCGTCTCACTTACAGAGTACGAGATCGCACCGCTTACGCCGTACCGCGAAGCTCTCCAAGCGTTCTCCGGCTGGAAGCGAAGGGGAATGGCAAAAGCCGGCTAGATCACCAACGCAAGCAACTCCTTGCCTTAAGCCAAGCTTTTTGAGCGACGCTGTGTGCACCAGCAACGAACTCGCCAGCACTCATTTAGCGCCAATGAAACGCGGCGCGCCTGCGCCATGACGACCCAAAAAACCGCGGCATCGCCCTAAACCCGGTCAACAATCGGCAAAAAACGGTTCTGGCGTGAAGATTGCTGTATCTCAAGCGTGCGCCGCCGAGCGGCGCCTGTTCCTGCCAATAAACATACGAGGGAACCAGAGCCTCGAGCCGAAGCTCGACGCGAGACCTCTAACGTTTATTGGGAGTTTCTATGAACAGAAATAAGCTGCGCTGGGCCCGATTCACGGGCCTGTTGCTCTTCATCGCGGTCGGAAACACGGCCTGCACGCACCAGCGCCTCGGCGCCTGTCTCAGTTATGAGCCGCAGGAATCCGTAAGCACTGTCAGCATGCGTGGCTTCGGCTACGTCCGCGTGGTTCAGGAAACCATGGTCTGCACGAAGCGCAGCGAGGTGCTCGTGGCAAGTGCGAGCTAGACCGGAACTTAACGGCGACGCCGGATACGGCGCAGTTCACGGTTCACGTTAGTGGAATCGCACTCATAGGGCAGAATCCGCGGCGGGAAGGGGTCTCGCCAGTACCCGCGATTCCAGCGACCGCACACGGTGTTGAGCTCGTTGTTTACTGTGGTAAACGCGAGATGGAGCATACACCGCCCACGGCAGTCGGGAATCTCCTGTCGATTGAGTCGAATCGCCACGTAAGCAAACTGGCGTCGCGGGTTGTACTCGTAATACCACTCCTGAATCAGTCCGCTATCGGGTCGCACGCGCGAATCACGGCGCCGCACACGCGGCTGCCCTTGCTGTCGCGCAGCAATGCGCGACTGGGAACCCAAGAGCTGGTCGGGAAACTCTCCGGATGTGGACAGCTCCGCCATGATCGCTGTGTTCACTTCCCCCATGAAGGCGGTGACTTCAACCATGCGCGAACGCATCTGATAGTCCGAGTAAAAAGGCAGCGCAATACTCGCAAGCAATCCGACTATGGCGAGCACCATCATGAACTCAAGGATCGTGAAGCCGCGCGACGCGCGCCCCATAAGCTTGGCGAGGCCCAGCCCATTACAGGATTCAGGAACAACAGTCGCATAACTCATTCGTTATTCCTCCGTGATGGTGAGCGTCATCGGCGCAAGAGTGATCTCGATCTCACCGAAGCCATAAACATAAGGATCCGGCGCTGTGACCAGGAATCCGGTACTAACTTCTTCTACTTCCACGGGATACGGGCACGCCGACTTGATGTCCAAGAGATCGGGCTTGGCGCCCTGGTACTCCATCTCATCCAAGATGCCAAGGCAGTAAACAGAAATATCTTCCGGCGCATTCGACTCAAGCTGCAATGGCTCCTCGCTCCCGCCGAAACTTGTGAAGAGCCGGGCGCCCGCAAGCACCACGCACACGCCGATGATCGCCCACTCAATCCCAGGAGCCATGAGCGACGCTGATTTTTCTTGAGGGGCCGTTATGCGCTGCGGCGCTGCTTTCTTTGGCTTCGGCGCAGCCTGCTTGTCGGGACTCTCTGCCTCGGCTTCCACAACAGGTTCCGACACTTTCTCACCGGAGCATTCGTGGCAGATATACCCGGTGTAATCACGGACAGAAACGCATTGACTGCAAAAGTACTTGTAGCAGACCGTGCAAACGAAGTCCGCCGGCTGATCTTTATGATTCAAACACTTGTTGAGCGTAGGTTTCTCGACGGACATGGATACCGTATTTCCTTGCTGTGAAGGTTTTACCGCCGCGCGCCAGAGTCAGGCATTGCCCCTTCGAAGTCAATGCACTCTTTTTACTCCGCTGTCGGACGACACCTGGGCTCAGTACGGCATATCTCCATCGATGGTAATGCGTTCCATCCTCCGATGCGCCGGGAAGTAATCGTTGACGGGCTTGTGTTGGGTGCTGCGGTTGTCCCAGATCGCAATGCTATGGGGTTGCCATTGAAAGCGAACGGAGAACTCGGGGGTTTTGATGTGCTCAAACAGAAAGTCCAGCACTGAAGCACTTTCTCCCGCGCTCAAACCCTCGATATGCGTAGTAAACAGTGAGTTTACAAAGAGCACCTTACGCCCCGTTTCCGGGTGAGTGCGGACTACGGGATGCCTGACTGGCGGATAGGTCGCCAATGCGCTGGCAAGACGCTCTCTGCCCCCAACCTCGGCCAGGCTTTCTTTAAACCCCCAGGAAAAATCGTGAACCGCATTCAGGCTCGAGAGGAAATGCTGCATGGGCGCAGATAGCGCTGCGTAGGCAGCGGTCATGCTGGCCCACAGAGTGTCTCCTCCTTTCGGTGGCGTAACCACGGCTTTGAGGACCGTGCCCATGGGTGGATGCTCCCGAAACGTCATGTCCGAGTGCCAGGCCTCAATCTTCGTCGGCTTGTCTGGCGTACTTTCGAGCACAGTAATCTCAGGAAAGCCTTCGATAGTCTCGTAGGCGGGATGTGTCTGAAGCGGACCAAAGGACAGAGCCAGCGCTTTTTGCGCCACGGGATCGATGGGCTGATCGCGAAAGAACAGCACTTCATACTCGTTCAGAAGTGCACGCAACTCAGCAACGAGATCGTGACTCAGGGAGTCTTTCAGGCTGATGCCATGAAGCTCGGCACCCAGAGCGCCGGCCATCGGTTTTACGTCAAACACTTGGAAAACTCACAAATACGAACGCGCTTAAAAGCCCCGCCAGATCAGCCCACAAACACAACGTTTCGAGAGCACAATTGCAATTACTCTAGGCAATGAAAGGACCCTCCTAATTACCCGCACTGTGGCTGAGCACCTTTTCCGGTGACTTGTGACAACGGCCGGGCTGTATAACGCCCAAGTTAAACACACCAGCGGGAAGGCATTCCAAAGAAAAGCGTTACATAGTTTTTGTGGGGATTTAGGTCTTGATCCCGATAATGCCTAAAGCGTTCGAAAGTCACGCGCGATGATCTGAGCCGCGTGTTTGCCAGGGATCCCAGAAACACCACCGCCGGGGTGCGCACCAGCGCCGCATAGGTAAAGGCCTTTCAGGGGCATCCGGTGATCCGCGTAGCCTGCGACGGGACGCAGCGAAAAGATCTGATCGAGAGCGAGCTTGCCGTGGAAGATATCGCCACCAACCATATTGAGCTGGCGCTCAATGTCCAGGGGCGAATTGACCTGCCTGCCAACAATTGAGGCCTTGAAGTTAGGTGCGTGAGCAGCAACGGTGTCGATAATCGCATCCGCAACGCTTTCTTTCACATCATCCCAGCTTCGACCATCAGGCAGTTCCCTGCGAAAGTGCTGGCAGAAAAGACTCATCACGTGGCAGCCCTCGGGCGCCAAAGTGTCATCGAGGAGCGTCGGGATACACATGGAGACAATGGGGGTTCTCGCCCAGCCCTCGCTTTTTGCATCCTCGTAGGCGGCGTCGATGTAGGACAGGGAGGGGCAGATATCGATGGTGTTCTTCATGGCCGTCAGCCCATCCTCGTCATGAGGCAGAGAATCGAAGCGAGGAAGCTCACTGAGCGCGAGGTTCATGCGGAAGGTCGCGGACTCGCTCCGGTACCCTTTGATTCTGCTCTGGAATTCCCTCGGCGTTAACGCAGGATCTACCAGGGAGCCGAAGAGAATCTGCGGATGGGTATTAGCGGCAACGCAGGAAGACTTGAAAACGCGCCCATCTTCAAGAAGAACCCCGGTCACGGCGTCGTTCTCCGTCGTTATCTCTGCAACGGATGCATCAGTCAGAATGTCTGCTCCTGCCGCCCGTGCGGAATTTGCGAGAGCCTCGGCGATAGACCCCATACCACCTTTTGCGTAGGACCACGCTCCGGTGCGTCCGTCCACCTCTCCGAACACGTGGTGCAGAAGGACATAGGCGGTGCCGGGGGTGTAAGGGCTAGCATAGTTTCCGATCACACCCTCAAAACCGTACATACCCTTTATTGGATCACTTTCGAACCAGCGATCGAGGCAGTCGCCAATGGACATGGTCATCAATTCAGTGAGTTCCAGCTGACGCTGCGTGGAGAGCCGGCGGAAGCCATTGCCGGTTTTGATCAGTCGCCACAGATCGGATAGGCCGCCTCCGAAATTAGGCGGTATGGTGCGAGCAATATCGCGAACCAGATCGCCCATATCCTCAAGCATTTCTTCAAAGGCGGGATAAGCCTTTGCATCTGCCTTGGAGTACCGCGCGATAGCCTGCTGAGCACGCGCCGTGTCTCGAGGCAGGTACATGTGGTCGCCCTTCAGAATCGATAGGGAGCCTCCCGGTCGATGGAGAAGCTCCAACCCGTGGAGCCCCAGTTGCAGCTCCTCCATGACGCTTCGGTCCAGCAGGCTGACCAAGTAGGAAAACACGGAGTTGCGAAAACCCGGATGGAATTCCTCCGTCAAAGCAGCACCGCCCAAGACGTCCCGGCGCTCGCAAACGAGCGCGCGCAGCCCCTTTCGAGCCAGATAAGCTGCGCAGGTGAGACCATTGTGGCCGCCACCCACGATAATGACGTCGTAGAGCTGAGTTGCCATTGTTTACTCCAACAAGAACTGTCCCGGACCTTATCGCAGGCGCAGGATGCGAATGTCCCAGCGCATAGGGTCACCCACTTCGGCAGACGAGAAACCTACGCTGCGGCATACGCTTTACCTTTTTCCAAATGCTTCAAGAAACAGCCAGGGTGCCTGGGAACCCATTCGCCTGCCCCACCCATCGATTTATGCGCTACATTGCCGCGCTGAACTTTCTTCCTCCAAAAGCCAACAAGGGGAGCTCCATGCGTCGTATTTTAGGCGGACTCGTTGTCATCGTGGGCGTCTCACTCACCGTTCTTATCGTTTGGGTCAAACAGGCAAACGATTACCAAACTGACGGCATCCTGGTGCTAAGCGCCCTCTCGGCGCCCGTGACCGTTACGCGAGATTCTCGCGGGGTGGCGCACATCGCGGCCAGCAATCGTCGCGACATGCTCCGAGCGCAGGGTTTTATCACTGCGCAGGATCGTCTGTTCCAGATGGAGTTTTTCCGCATGCTGGCCTGGGGCCGTCTTTCCGAGCTCATCGGTGAAGCGGGCCTGTCTTCCGATACGGAGATGAGGGTCCTGGGACTCCCGGAAAATGCTCGACGCATGGCGATACAGTTTGCTCCAGATGTCAGGGAATTCCTCGAAGACTACCTGACTGGAGTAAACGCTTATATCGCGACCCGGGAAGACGAGTTCCCGCTGGAGCTTTCTCTCCTGGGCCATACCCCGCAGCCGTGGTCTTTGGAGGACTCTGCGATTGTGCTGCAGTTCATCTCGCTTCAGCATTCCGTCAACATGAAGGCCGAGGCCCTTTCCCTGGCCCTCATAGACCGGGTGGGACCTGAGCGCGCCGCGAGCCTCATGCCAATCAACGTGAATGTGGACCGGACTGCACCCGCAGAAGCCGCAGCATTTCACAATCCGATGAACCCCTCTTCCGCACGTCCGTCGGCATTGAATGAGCAGGCTTCCACGGTCGTGCCCGAGACGCTCGCCGATGTCTTCGCACCACTCCATTTCGGTTCGAACAATTGGGTGACCGGCCCCACCCGCTCCGAAAATGGCGCGGCCATCGTCGTCAATGACCCCCATCTGGACTCTCGCCTTTTGCCCGGGGTCTGGTACCCCGTGGGCATGAGCACGCCAGATTTTCACGCAGCCGGCGTAGCCCTGCCCGCCATCCCGGGGCTGGTGGTGGGTCGAACGAACCGAGTGGCCTATGGCGTTACTAATGCCTACGGCGATGTACAGGACCTCTTTTTGGAGAGGCCCGACCCGCTGTCTGAAGATCACTATCTAGAGGGCGAAGAGCGCGTGCCGTTCGACGTACGCATTGAGGCGATCCGCGTTCGTGATGAGGACGCCGACGGTGGGTATCGGATCGAGAGCATCGCCGTTCGATCCACGAAACGAGGTCCGATCGTTTCAGATCACGGCATCGTCAACCTTGGTGGTCGAACCATTTCTCTGAAATGGGGTGCTTCCGTCGCCTATGGCCCGGAGATAGGCTACGACAAACTGTTCTTTGCGCAATCGGCTGCCGAGGTCGACGCCGCGGTTCAGCTCATCGACATCAATATGTTCAACGTCGTCTTCGCCGATGTCGATGGAAACTTTGGGCGGCGGTCTACGGGTAAGATCCCCAATAGACGCGTTGGCCAGGGAGTGATACCAGTCGCTGTGACGGATGGGGAACCGTACTGGACATCCTGGATCCCAAAGGACGAAATGCCTGGCGAGTCCAATCCAGAACGTGGATGGTCCGGCACGGCCAACCATGATACCCGCCCCGATAATTACCCCTACACGTACTCCACGTTTTTCTCGCCGTCTTATCGATATCGACGACTTGGCGAGCTTATGGAGAGTAAAGATCAGTTCTCCGCCGCTGACCATTGGACATTCATGCACGACGTACGGAATCTGCAGGCGGCGGCAATGGTGCCGCAGCTGACACCGATACTGCGGTCATCAGGGCACGAAGACTTTGCGGCCGCGCTGGAAGATTGGTCCTTCGATGACACGATCGACGGGCGGGCACCTCTTGTGTACCAAACGCTATATCGGCAACTGGTTATCAAAACCTTTGCTGATGAACTGGGCGACGAGCTCGTCAAGGAGTATCTGGGAAACTGGTACTACTGGCAGGAACGCTTTGACGCACTTTTTGCCGATGAGGACGCGCTCTGGTTTGACGATGTCACCACAGAGGAACGCGAACGCCGAGCCAATGTGGTGAGCGCCGCTGCTGATGCGGCGACACTTGAACTCGCGAACCTGGATGCGCCCCAAGCCTGGGGAGACGTGCACACGTTGACCTTTTCCAGCCCCCTCCGCCAATCGGGGTTTGGCGCGAAGTTGGTGGGCGCGGGAACACATCCGATCTCGGGTAGCGGCGATACCCTGCGACGAGCGCGCTACGGTTTTAACCAGCCCTTCGAGACTGCGTTTTTTGCGTCCTACAATATGGTCAGCGATATGAGTCGTTCGGATTACATTGAAACTGCGCTGCCGGGAGGCGTTGCAGCGCGAATGTTTCACGAACACTACGGCGATCAGATCGAAACTTGGCTTTCAGGGGCTGGCAGCCAGACGCCTCTTTCCCTAGAGGCAGCTAAGGCGAGTGCCATCAGCTCGCTCCAGCTGGTGCCCTGATCGCTGCGTGCTGCTATCCGCCTTCTATGGCATTGATAACGGTCTCCCCGTGCTCGCCAGCAGGGTCATCTGCGCCGGGGCGCGCGGGAAGGATGGGATGCCCCTGATCGTCGGGCCTGAGACTGATGCAACGACGGCGCAGCCGGGAGACTTTCGGGTCAATCTGGCCTCCATTGAGGAGGCCACCGCTGATAGTCTCATGCTAGTACCGGCATTGCAGTCGCACCGACTAGCCCCATTGACGCTGACAGGCAGTAAGTGGCCAAAAATGTCACTATTTCCATCACAAACTAAATAATAACTACATTTTTCAAAGCATTAGCGCCTGGCACCATGCTTGCTCTACCTCTTCCGAGAAGTGAATCTCGGAGTAGATTACAGCGAATCGGCCGATGTTTAGGTCTGGTGAGTACATCCTATTCCGTACGAAATACAGATGCGGATAGTTCCAATGAGGCAACGTGCGAGTGCCGGCTTTACACTAATAGAACTAATGATCGTGATCGCCATTATTGGCATCTTGGCGAGCATCGCACTGCCTGCATACCGCGACTACACGATCAAAGCACGGGTTCTCGAAGGTGTCGTCGCAGCCGCCTCCGCAAAAACCGCAGTGACCGAATACTTCCAGATCAGAGGCGAGCTGCCCCCCGGCGGCGACAAC
This sequence comes from Pseudomonadota bacterium, assembly GCA_038750875.1. Lineage (GTDB taxonomy): Bacteria > Pseudomonadota > Gammaproteobacteria > Pseudomonadales > Halieaceae > Congregibacter. Next base: position 27,853 of record JBCDGU010000021.1, read on the forward strand.
GACGCCGCTGGATTCACTCAGGACTACTATTCAGACTATGTCGACACGATCGACTGGCACACGGATCAACGTATCGAGATTGAGTTCAATGAGGCCGCGCTATCACTCTCTTCGCAACTGGAACTCCAACTCGGTCCCGTGATCGTCGACGGCAAGCTGTCATGGCGCTGCGGCCAGGACAGTAACGTTGGCGACGAGAATCTGCGATACGTACCCGCTGAATGCAGAAACCGCTATTGGTAAGCTCGACGGGCTGATCGCGCGAACAACGCGATGCCGATGACGCTATCTTTGGGTTGAAGTAGGCAAGGCACCCTCCCCTTCAAGCTACGTCTCTTCTCTCCCTTCTCTATCACCAGCCAGGTGCGACCACGGCAGGTCCTGCAATCGCGTTGAAGGCCGGGAGGTCTTCATTCATCAGCGTGTTCCACCGGTCGATCGCGTCTTGCCAGGGATCTCTGAGATCTGCAAGACGAGCGCGCTGTCCGTCCGTGAGCCCAAGCACCGCATCATCCGCCTCCCCTAAGAGATCGACGAGAAAAGCGTCGATACGCGGATGAAAATTCAGTACGTCCTGGAAGGTTTCACGAGCGGGCGTCGAAACACTGGTCTGCCAGGTATCGAGAGACTCTAAAAACGTCTCTGCCGCGGCAATCACGTCTGCGTCATCGGCTTTTTCCGCGACGGCCTTTCGAAGATTTACCTGCTCCTTCATGGTCTGAAGACTGGCAATACGGGTGTACAACCCATTAACCATGCCATGAACCTCCGCTACAAAGTCCTGTTGATCAGCGATGACCTGATCCTCGTAGCTCTGGGCAGGATCCCAAGCAACGGTCAGTACTTGCTCCTGTACCACGTCGCCCAGCGTCATCCGAACGCGATACTCGCCAGGTGCCACGTTGTGGCCGGCTATGGCCTTGTCAGGACCGGCCCCGTAGACCACGTCGTACTCCAGTTTGGTCGCTGACCGGATTCGTAGATCCCAGATGACACGATTAACACCCACTTCGGCGGGCAGCGCGAAATCTACGCCAGAGCCGCCACCCTCGACGCCCGTCTCCGAATCGGTTTTCATCTCGCGGATGACTTCACCAGTCGCATCGAGTATTTCGAGTACGAGCGATTCCTCCTCCAGATCGAGCTCCGACGAAAGGGCGTAGTACAACACCGCGCCCGCGGGAGCGCTCGGCGCAACGCTCTCGCCACCTCCAAACCCACCTTTTGTGGGCGTTAGACGGAAAGCCGTATTCGCTTCGTAGAGGTGGAGCCCTGCTTTCTCATGTTCGACTTCGAATTGCCGCAAAGGATTGATGTCATCAACCACCCAGAAGGCGCGCCCCTGCGTGGCCAGCACGAGATCGTTCTGTCGAAGCATCAAGTCAGTAATGGGAACGATGGGAAGGTTGCTTTGAAACTGCTGCCAGTCATCACCGCTATTAAAGGAGATGAACAGGCCACGCTCCATCCCGGCGAAGAGCAAGCCAGGACGATGGGGATCTTCGCGAACCACACGGGCAAAGTGTTCCTGGGGTAGACCCTCGTCAATGGATGACCAGCTCCGGCCATAGTTCTGGGTGCGAAAAATCATGGGGCGGTTATCGCCCCGCTTGTAGTTCATGATCACGACGTAAGCCGTTGCTGGGTCGTGAGGCGATACTTCGATACTGTTGATCAGGCCTCGATCGACGCCGCGCGGGGTCACATCCTTCCAGTCATCCCCGCCGTTGCGAGTCACATGCAGCAAACCATCATCCGTACCGACCCATAAGGTATCGGCGTCGTGTGGGCTCTCTGCAAAGGCAAAGATGGTGTTGTACTGCTCGATGTTCTCATTGGTGTAAGGGCCAGCGCCCTGCCCCTGCTTATCGGCTTCATCCCGGGTAAGGTCCGGACTCACTTCGGTCCAGCTATACCCCCGATCGCTCGTGCGCAGAAGCACATTTGCCCCATGATAAATAACATCGGGGTTATGGAGAGAAACGTGAATAGGGGAATTCCAGTTGAATCGATACCTGGATTCGGCCGAGAGCTGGCCCAAGCCCACTTCCGCATAGGCTTTGATGGAACGGCTGGTGCGAGTCTCGGCATCAAATTCGTCAATCAGACCGAGGTAACATCCCGCATAGGTATAACGTGGGTTCTCAGGGTCCATAGCGACGTATGCGCTCTCGCATCCGCCGTGGATCTCCCAATCGTCGCGACCAATCGATCCATCGCGTGATCGGCTACGAATAGCCACGGTGGAGTTATCCTGCTGGCCGCCGTAGATGCGGTACTCAAAAGCATTGTCTGTATTCACCCGATAAAACTGAGCGGTCGGTTGATTATCCTGGCGGGACCAGCTCTGGCCGCCATCGAAGGATACGTTGGCGCCGCCATCGTTCGCATTGATCATCCACTGTGAGTTCTCTGGATTAATCCAGAGGTAGTGGTTGTCTCCATGCGGTGTTTCGACCTGTGCGAACGTCTTGCCTCCGTCAATGGATTTCATAAACGGTGCATTGAGGACGTACACGGTATTTTCATCATTTGGGTCGGCAAAGATATGCATGTAGTACCAGGAACGGGCGCGCAGGACTCGCTCCTTGTTGACCTGGGTCCAGCTGTCGCCGCCATCGTCTGTGCGGTAAAGCCCGCCCTCGTCACCCTCTGCTTCAATGATCGCCCAGGCACGACCCGCTTTCGCCGGCGAAACCGCGACACCGATCTTGCCCATACCCTCGGGGAGATCAGTCGTCAGCCGCTCCCATTTTTCGCCCCCATCCGCAGAACGCCAGACACCGCTCCCTTCTCCTCCAGAGCGCAGCGCCCAAGGGGTGCGCTGGTTATCCCACATTGCTGCGTAAAGAATGCGCGGATTACTTGGATCGATGGCGAGATCCACCGCTCCCGTTGTGTCGTTAAGGGGCACAAGAACACGGCGCCAACTCTGGCCACCATCGGTGCTTTTATAGACGCCGCCATCATCTTCGGCGGCATAAGTATTGCCCTGGGCGGCAACCCAGACAGTGTCTGAGTTCGTGGGATGAACTCGGATCTCGCCGATCTGCCGGACCTTCTCAAAGCCTACCTTAGACCATGACCGGCCACCGTCCGTGGATTTATAAACGCCGTCACCCTGTGAGGAGGCAATATTGCGAAAGGGCGACTCACCCATACCGACAAACAGGACGTAGGGGTCCGAAGGTGCGACGGCAATAGCGCCAACTGCTGATGAGCCGAAGTCATCATCGGACACTGGGAACCAGCTGGCGCCAGCATTCTCCGTTTTCCAAACACCGCCCGTTGTACCCATGTAGAAGATGTTGGGTGACTGACTCACACCCACGGCAACCGTTGCGCGGCCACCGCGGAACGGACCGACGTTTCTGGCCTCTACGCCATCAAAGAAAGATCTCTTGTCATCGGCTGCTGAAGAAGACGATGTTGGCAGCGCCCCTAGGAGCACAGCGATCAGCGAAAGAGTGATGGCGTTTCGAAAAAATAAAGACATGAACGGGACCTACAGCGACGGCACTTTTGAGCATTGCGGCTATTGTGGTCCACCGTCGAGATGGAGCAAAGCTTTTAAGCAGGGTGCTGGGCTAGGTTGCTGCAAAAACCTGGGAAACCGACTGACACAAGGCTTCCGAAGGAACTTGCTGAACATTGCCTGAGGTTGCTAACACGCTGTTCGCGTCACTCCTATTCGTCGGGCAAAGACGCCCGTGCTGCTCCGACTCTTAGTTAGGCACGATCGTTTGCGACTCGTAGAGTGGGTTTTCGCCCAGAAGATGGTCTTCGATAAAATCAACGGTGACATCCAGAGGGGTCTGACCATTGATCGATACACGATCGGGATTCAAGGTACCAAAACCATGGGGGCCACCTTCAATCGAGTAAAAGCTAAAGGGCAATCCTATGGGTCCGGCCTCCGCGGCTAGAACCACCGCCGATTCCTGGTAGTCCGTAGTCTGATCATTGGTGCCGTGGATAATGAGGAGGGGCGGTCCGTTCGCATTTAATTGCCCGTCGATGAGTAGCCGACCCCAGTAATCGACAACGACTTTCGGCTCAGGTCTGTCTATAAAGTACTCATCCAAGGCGTGGGCGACGTGCAGGATTGTTGTTGCGCCCGCTGATGACCCCCATAGGGCAAAGCGATCAGTGTCTAAACATCGTTCATCCGCATTTGCCCGCGCCCACTCCAATGCGGTGACGGTGTCTTCAAAGGCAGCAACGACCGCGCTTAGGCGGTCGATCTCATCGGCGGAGGCGCCCAATCGGTTTGCCTCCACAACAAAGTCATCCAGGATGGGTTGAAATTCAGGTGAAACGACCGGCTGCAGCCCTGCAAGCCGGTAGTTAATGGATAAGCCTGCATATCCCCTCTCGGCGACGGCCTCCAGGTTCTGAACCCAGTTTGGATCGCGCTTGGATCCTCCGGTAAATCCGCCTCCGTGAACCCCAATTACAAATGGACGGTTCTCTGAGCAATCGCTATCCGGCTGATAGATATCCAGAAGCAGATCTTCAGATCCTCCCTCTACGGCCCCGATTCCGTAAACAACATTGTTTTCGCTTTCGAGATTATTGCTCACAGCTGGTGCAGAGGGCGCAGAGATAGAAGGACTCTCGGGTACATCTGAGGCTTGTGGAGGCGCTATAGAGCTACCGCTTCCGCCAGAGCAGCCTATGACCATCGTACAGAGCCAGATCACTGCAGCAATGACGTTCGAACTTCGTCGATTGTCTTTAGCACAATCGCCGATAACCTCTGTTTTGTTCGACACGTGCGTCACCCCGTACTGTTTATGGTTTATGAAACTTATACGCTTCTGAGCTGACTTCCTGTCTCAATTAGGGAAACTGCAGCATCCGAAGTCGGGTCAAAAAATGAACGCTGTGACCCCGCCATTGCCACTTCAGACCCTTGTTACGATGCCAATGCGAATAACAGCTCCGTCGTATCTAAGCGGTTTCTCAACCGTTCACATCGTGCTGCAAAGAAGAGCCCCCATCAGGCTGCGCGAGATGCTTGGGGAGTCCCGCTGCGAAAAGCAGGGAGCATCCAGCTTCTGGGCCTTTCAGATATCCAATAAAAGAAGCCCTGCCAGCGTGTACTGACCGATTCACCGGATCGAAGATAGTTGGAAAACGGGAGATTCTTCGAGGCGCGCGGATATTTCCTCTAGTTTCGGCCACCTGGAGTCGACTAATTTGAAATAGTGCACGTGATCCCAGAAGCTCTTAAAGTGAAAATCCAGATACTTGGGGAGTGTGACGTCAAGAAGATCAGAGCGTTTTTCGCACCATTCCATGGAGCGATGGATAACGATCTTGGACTTATCGAAAAACGCGGTGTTTTCGGTCTCTTGTCCGAGCCTGCTTGCGACGATGAGTCGAACTTCCGCCGCCATCGCGGCATTGAGGACGGTTCTCATATTTAGGATTTCAGTGGATTGCGGATTCACACAGAAATCATCGCCAGGATTGTATCTAGCAACCAAGGTGCGAGCTATTTCGTCAGAGTCGTACACCACGTCCTCATCAAACAGCGCTATAGGCACAGTCAATATAGGATGTTTATTGAACGCTTCGTGGTCGCTTCGGGACACATCGCCGACGTCTTCAAGGCGGTATGCAATCTGGAGATGATCCAGTAAAAGGCGAACTTTTCGGGTGAAGTGAGACCTACGGGTTCCCAAAACTGTGATGGCCATCGACGAAGATTTAATCCGTACGTCTCGGAACAAACGCGATTGCAGGCGTAATCGGTTTTTTGATGCTTACACCGTACCGCTTACTCAATCAGGGATGTCAGTAAACACTAATTAGACAAGTCCTGAGCGATCATAAGTGCATTGCCATCAGGATCGAAAAACGTTGCCACACTAACCATTCCATCTTCGATATCAGTGGCACCGTCGAATTTAACCCCACCGCGCTCCAGGGAAGCTCTAGCTGTGGACACGTCCTCCACAGCAAACACAGGAATCGTTGATCCTTGTCCGGGTTTGGCATGCTCGTTGAAGCCTAGTGTTGCCCCCGGAATTGTAGTGCTCATCTCGCTCCAACCTCCGTCGTCAAGATGGAAATTAAGCTGAAATCCTAGCTTATCGCTGTACCATTTTGCACTCGCATAGCGGTCTCGTACGGCGATGCTTAGCGTCAATTCATTGTTCAGGTGAAGCAGGGACATAGATCCATCTCACTCCGGTTAATACCAGGATTTGTTAAGTGTTTAATACGCGGTTGGCAACAAAGTTTCGTCATCGACGCGGCTAAGGAACTGGCTACTTAGGCCCGGAAAATCGTTTCCTTATTGCATCGTTCGCCCCAGGGCCAGGGCTTGGCACGAGAGAATCTCGGTCAATAGGGGTTCCATCACTCCACGTGGGAACAAACTCCGGAAGCCCCTCACCGGTTCCAACGCGACTAAGATTCACCGGCTTGCCGTGCTCTCCGTACACCCAACGGTCCCCCCACTGGATAATCGATAGCATGACTGTGGACAAGCCTTCGCCCTTCTCCGTTAAGACGTATTCAAATCTTGTACCTTTCTCTCCGATTGCACGTCGCGCAAGAATTCCCTCATCGGTCAATTGCCGAAGCCGGTCCGCCAAAATGTTCTTTGCGATGGCTGTTGATCGTCTGAACTCCTCAAAGCGAGTAGCTCCATAGAAAGCTTCAAGAACGATCCTCAAAGTCCACGCGTCCCCAAACACGTTTAAGGCTGCTGCCACGGAGCACGGCTGAGTGTGTTTTTTAGTCATTGGACAGAAATCTTACAGATTTAGTTTTCTTTTGCAACGAAATGTGTATGATTTTGGTTTCTTTTTGAAACCAAAGGAACACACTAATGCCTGAGACAGTCGACATCGAAATTGACGGTTCCATCCTAAAGATCGGATTAAACAGAATTGAAAAAAGAAACATCATCAACCAAACGATGATGCGGGAGCTATCAACTGCCTTAACCATGCTGTGTGAGGACACTACACTTCGATGTGCAGTGCTTTATTCCAAGGGCGATCAGTTTTGCGCGGGTCTGGACCTCGTGGATCTAGGACCAACCTTAATGAACCAAGGGAATCAGCAAAACGTTATCGACGATGATCAGGTTGATCTGTGGAACTGGGGCAGCGCGTCTGGACGACAAGGCCGCAGGAGGACCAAACCAGTAGTCACGGCGATCAACGGAAAGTGTTTCACAGCGGGAATCGAGCTAGCGTTAGCTACGGACACTGTTATTGCTGAGCAATCCAGTACATTTTCTCAAGCAGAGGTTACGCGCGGACTTATTCCGCTTGGAGGTGCCATAGAGCGCTATCTAGAGAGGACCAGTTGGGGAAACGCGATGCAGCTTCTGTTAACCGGAGAAGAATTTCATGCGGACCTCGCTAAAGAGCGTGGCTTGGTACAAGAGGTCGTGCCGGACGGGACTGCGTTTGCGCGGGCCATGGAGATAGCGGAAACAATTTCAAAGAATGCACCTTTAGCCATAACCGGCGTTTTAGAAAATGGTTACATAGCGCTTGGAGAATCGGATGCCAGTGAGCAGCTCAGACCATACGCGGTTAGTCACATCGCACAGTCAGATGATCTAAAGGAGGGGCTGACATCGTTCTTCGAAAAGCGCGCTCCTATTTATGTGGGTAAGTAGATTTACCAGAACGGCTAGGCAGCCGTCCAGAACCTCGACGCTTGGTGATCGCGTAACCGATCAAACTAGTAGGCTATCTCGCCAGCTGCGGTGTTCGTCTAACCCACAAAGAACAACGCCCCACCCGTTTCCGGATGAGGCGTTGATATTTGGCGCCTGGCGATGACCTACTACTGGTCGCAAGCGTTGCTTGCGATCCTGCGGACGCCTGCGGCGCCAG
>JBCDGU010000022.1:0-26232 GCA_038750875.1 Pseudomonadota bacterium
CTTACGTTTCCCTAGCAACCCAAGCTAAGTCGTTTTCCTATATGTTTCACGAACTTAGCTTTGTTTTGTGTTCTTATACTTCAATATTAAGCGTTAAGATAGCCCACAATGCAATGAAAACACAAAAAAAGCATATAATTACCAAGGCCTTGGCGAAACCGTGGACCAATCGTCGAAACTCGCACTGCACCTTGAGCGGTACTGTTGGCGGCGGGTGATGGGTGAGGTGGAAATGCCCGGGGGAGCACAGTGGCCGCAACAGTTGGGCCACACAAACATTTCATGATGAACCACGTTTAACGCCGCAATGCCTGCTGTTCATGCCCGCTATTCTGTTAATGCTTCTCCTACTCGCTTAATGCATGCCTAATGCACACCATGGTTGCCAAAATTGTTGCCCTAATGGCCTCCCGAGTAGTTGCCAAATCTGCCGCCTTAGACGTGCTGAATGCTTTGATAGCGAGCAGGCATGGATTCCATGCTCACGCCCTCCAACCTCTGGAATTCTCTGACATGTCTCGCACAAAACACGCCTACGACCACTAATGGCGTCTTTGAAACTACTCAAATGGCCCCTCAGGCTGGGTGTGCTCGGCTTTTTGGGGGCGTGCTGGCTGTTCGCCGGTATCTATCTTTATCTGAGCCCGAATCTGCCAGACGTGGAGACGCTGCGCGATGTACGCCTGCAAACGCCCATGCGGGTCTACACGCAAGATGGCTACCTCATCGGACAGTTTGGCGAGCAGAAGCGGAATCCGATCGGTTACGACGAGATTCCCGAAAGTTTCATCCTCGCGCTGCTTGCGGCCGAAGACGATGGCTTTTTCGAGCACAATGGCATCGATATCGGCGGGCTTCTGCGGGCGGTCTCCGAGCTCGTCCTCACCGGAGAGAAAGGTTCGGGCGGCAGCACGCTCACTATGCAGGTGGCGCGGAACTACTTTCTCACCCTTGAACGAACCTTCATGCGGAAGTTCAACGAGATCCTGCTGGCGATTGAGATCGAGCGCCGCCTGAGTAAGGAGGAGATCTTCGAACTCTATGTGAACCGCGTCTTTCTGGGGCACCGCGCCTACGGATTTGAGGCCGCGGCGCTCACCTACTATGGGCAGAGCCTTTCGGAGCTCAATCTCGCTCAGCATGCGATGCTGGCAGGGGTACCCAAGGCACCTTCAAGGAACAATCCACTCAGCGGACCAGTCGCAGGCAAAGACCGCCGGAACTGGATACTCGGGCGCATGTTGTCCCTGGGCTATATCGAGCGACCCGCCTACGACCAAGCTATCGCGATGCCCGTGACCGCGTCGCAGCACGGCGCTCGAATTTCTCTCGATGCGCAGTACGCCGCCGAAATGGCGCGCCGGCGCATGATCCAACGCTACGGACTGTCGGCTTACACGGAAGGCTACTCGGTCTACACAACGCTGGACTCACGTCTCCAGGTGGTCGCCGGTGAAGCCCTGGTTAGCGGTTTGGTGACCTACGATCGTCGCCATGGCTACCGCGGGCCGGAACAACGCCTGGCACAGAACAGCGAAAGCGCAGAGGACCCCGCGAGCTGGGCCGCGATCCTTGAAGATGTACCGGTTCTCGCCGGCCTCACGCCGGCTCTGGTGCTGGCGGTCGACGAGGGCGCCGCCGACCTGCTGCTGCCCAGCAAAAAGCAGGACCGACTGCTCTGGGAAAATGGGATTCAGCAGGCCAAGCCGTACCTTAATGAAGATCGCGTTGGGGCTGCGCCCGATTCAGCAGCCGCTGTACTCGCCCCCGGAGACATCATTCGCGTCGCCAGAAACGACGAGGGTGCCCTCATACTCGCGCAAGTTCCTGCGGCGCAGGCCGCGCTCGTGTCCCTGAATCCCGACAACGGTGCCATCGTGAGCCTCGTGGGCGGCACGGGATTCCAGCTCAGCAAGTTCAACCGGGCAACACAGGCGCAACGTCAACCCGGATCAAATCTGAAGCCCTTCCTTTATGCCGCTGCCATTGACGCGGGGTTCACTGCGGCGAGCATCATCAACGATGCGCCCATCGTGATGGAGGACGCCTCTCTTGAGGGCGTTTGGCGACCGGAGAATGACGGCGGCCGGTTTTTCGGGCCTACACGGCTCCGCACCGCCCTGACTAAGTCCCGGAATCTGGTCTCCATCCGCCTCCTGCAGCAGCTGGGCATCCGCAATTTCGTCGACTATCTGGGGGAGGTCGGCTTTGAAACGGAGGATGTATCAGCGGACCTCTCCCTGGCCCTGGGCACCCATGCCATGGCGCCTCTGGAGGTGGCGACGGGCTATGCCACGCTGGCGAATGGTGGCTACCGCGTAGAGCCTTTCATCATTGGCAAGGTCACGGACCTCATGGGCAAGACTGTCTATGAGGCGTCGCCCGCGACCGTTTGCCTCGACTGCGACCAGATGCCGGTACAGGGCTCGGAAGAACTCTCAATGGAAGAAATCCTTGGGGCTGCTGAGCGCGATGCCATGCCCCGCGCGCCACGGGTGATGGACGAGCGCGTCAATTATATTGTCGACTCCATCCTCCAGGACGTCATTAAAAAGGGCACGGGGCGCAAAGCTCTGGTGCTTGAGAGAAGTGATATCGCCGGCAAAACAGGCACCACCAATGGCCCCGTAGACGCCTGGTTCTCGGGCTATAACCGCGACGTGGTTACGACCACCTGGGTCGGCTTTGACAACTACACTCCCCTCGGGCGGCGCGAGTTTGGCGGCACCGCGGCACTGCCCATCTGGATCGACTATATGCGCGAAGCCCTCAGAGATTCGCCGGAGCGAGCGAGGCCATTGCCCGCTGGCGTCAGCGCCGTTCGTATTGACCCAGAAACGGGTTTGTTGGCTCCCTCGGAGCAGCGCGACGCGATCTTCGAGTATTTCCGCAATGAGCAGGTACCCGACAGTCTAGATGCTGCTAATCCCGGCGGCATGAACGGCACCGACGATCTGATCCAGGAGATTTTCTGACCCACACGAAAAAGCCCGCTGCCTCTGACAGCGGGCTTTCCAGGGTAACGCTCACGCTCAGCACGCGGCTCAGGTGCCGCATGCCGACCCGGCGATTTAGCTGCTCTGGCGCTTGTAACGGTTGTTAAAGCGGGCGACACGACCGTCGCTGGTAGCAACTTTCTGCTTACCGGTGAAGAACGGATGCGAGGCGCTGGACACGTCGATCACCATGTAAGGGTAGGTCTCACCTTCGTATTCCTTGGTCTGATCTGTCGCAAGGGTCGATCCGATCAGGAAATACGTATCGGATGACGTATCGTGAAACAGTACGTCGCGGTACTCCGGGTGAATTTCTGGCTTCATTGTTTCTCTCCTAAAGTTCGACACCGCCACCTGATCGGGATTCGTTCATCGTCAGGCACCGTATCTTGGCGTCGCCGTCCTTGGGACCGGCGAACGGGGCGCGGAGTTTAGCAGAAGCCATACGGCCCGCCTAGGGGTCGTAGTCCGTGATTAGTTGGGGTTTCAGTGGGGGTGAACGACCACTGGCAGATGCGAATAACCGCGGACAAAACAGGAGCGTACACGCGTCTCGGGGCCAACGACCTCCACGGTCTTGAAACGGGCCATGATCTCTTCCCAAAGAATGCGAAGCTGCATCTCGGCGAGGCGGTTCCCCATACAGCGGTGCACGCCAAAGCCAAAGGAGATGTGCTTGCGCGGGTTGGCTCGATCGATCAGGAAATCATCGGGTCTGTCGATGGCTCGCTCATCGTTGTTACCCGACAGATACCACATCACCACCTTTTCTCCCTCGCGGATCTGCTGACCGCCAAACTCCAGGTCGCGGGTCGCCGTGCGACGCATATGTGCGAGAGGTGTTTGCCAGCGGATGACTTCTGAAACCAGGGATGGAATCAGACTCGGGTCAGCCCGCAGCTTGTCGTATTCACCGGGGTTCTGGTTCAGGGCCAGCACGCCACCCGTCGCTGAGTTTCGGGTGGTGTCGTTGCCACCAACGATAAGCAGAATGATGTTGCCCAGGAATTCCATGGGGTCATCGACCATGTCTTTCGTATTCGGATCCCGCTGCAACAGGCGGATCAGGTCGACGCTCTCTACGCCATCACCTTTGCGCTCGTGCCAGAGACGATTGAAATACTCAAGGCACTCTCCGAGCGCGGCCATACGCTCTTCGGGATCACCATCAGCACCCGCAATCTCCTTCGTTGCGGTCGCCATGTCTGACCAGTAGGTCAGCTTGGCGCGATCCTCAAAGGGAAAATCGAATAGCGTGGCCAGCATTTGGGTGGTGAGATTGATCGACACGTGATCCACCCAGTTAAAGGTTTCGCCGACGGGCAGATTGTCCAGGATATCCGCCACCCGAGACCGGATAAGGGACTCGAGCTGCGCCAGATTCTTCGGCGCGACCACCGGCTGGGCAGCCCGACGCTGAACATCATGTTTTGGCGGATCCATGGCGATGAACTGCTTCAGGAACTGCTCCTGCGGCGGGTCGCCAATCACAATGGCCGGCTCGTTGGAGAAGTCCTTGAAGTTGCTGTCTACCGCGACGATGTCATCCCATCGGGTCACGGACCAAAAGGGCCCGAAAAGGCTGTCTTTGCAGTAGTGCACCGGCGCCTCGTCTCTTAGGCGCGCAAACACGGGGCGCCACGCATCGTGCTCCAGCAAGCCCGGGTCGCTGGGATCGATGTCCTCCAGCGACAGGGTATAGGGGTCGGTGATTTCATTGATTGCGTTCATTATTATTAGCCTCGCTGTTGGGTCTCCTTGAGACCTACATCTGGAATTCCGGCAGTCGAACCACCAGCCCCTCATGGGTATCGCTGACTTCGATCTGACAGCTCAGGCGGGAACCATCCTCTCGGTCGGGACGCATGGCGAGCATGCTCTCCTCCATGAAATCGACGTCGCCCGTGGCCTCTGTCCACTCACCATCGACGAAACAATGGCAGGTGCCGCAGGCGCAGGCGCCCCCGCAGTCGGCGTCAATACCCGGTACACCGTTATCAATCGCGTTTTGCATGAGCGACTTTCCGTTCTCCGCATCAATGGCGTGCTCTGAGCCGTTGAACTCGACGAAAATGACTTTGGGCATGGGGGCCTCCTAGTTTTTAGATCCAACATAATTTCACCGCCATGGGTCCCGCGGCAGGTTATTTTTTGCCAATAAGGGGTTATTTTTGGCCTTTTTTGGTGCGGCTTGAGATACTCGCTCCGTGAGCTATCCCATCCCAAGTACCTACACCCGCGTTATCGCTCGCGTGCTGCGCCTGTCGGAGCGAAGACTACCGCAACTCCTTGAAGGCACGGGACTTCCCCTGACAGTGTTCAACCCGGGTGACGACTCTCACGTGACTGGGGAGCAGCAGCTCCTGATCATGAAAAACGCTCGCAGGCTTTCTTCATCACCGGATCTCGGTTTGCGAATTGGCCAGATGCTGGAACCGGCGTCCCACGGTGCTCTCGGATATCTTGTACTGAGCAGCCCTGACCTGAAAAGCGCCCTGCTCAGCCTCAGTGAATACCTCCCGATTCGCCTCCCCTGGACGTCCATCGATGTGCGCAGCGACGACACCTGGCTGGATTACGAGCTGCGCCTGAACATGGACATGGGCGATGAACCCCTCGTCGCGCAGATGATTAACGAAGGCTTCGCCATGCTCATGCAGTCCTTCTGTGAGCAGATGTTGGGACGGGAGATTCCCGAGGCAGAAATTCATCTGACCCATGAGACCCCTAACTACGACGTCGCCTACGGCGATTACCTCCACGCCAGCTGGCGCTTTGGAGCCCCGAAATCAATTTATCGACTGCCGCGAACGCTGGAGAGCGCACCTAACATCGTGGCCGACCCAGTGGCCTTTAGCGTCGCAAAAGGCCTGTGTGACGACCTGCTGCAGCTAACACACGATCACGCGAGCGCGTCGACCGCCGAGAAAGTGCGCACCCTACTATTGCTCAAACCCTTCGCGACAACCACAGAAAAAGATGTGGCGGACGCCCTGTACCTGTCCCGGCGCACGCTGGCTCGGCGTCTGGACCGCGAGGGAACCAGCTACCGGAGCGTACGTGATCAGGTGCTGTCGGACCTCTCCATACGATGGCTGTGCGAGTCGACCCAGAGCGTCGAGTCCATCGCAACAACCCTGGGCTACTCGGATTCCGCCGCTTTCAGAAAGGCGTTTCGACGCTGGACCGGTCAAACGCCCTCGGCGGTTCGGGGCGGGCGAATAGATCTGCCTCGCGGCAACGGGGTAGCCCTTTGACGCCGGCGGAAGGCCAGGAGCACGCGACCTTTATCCTTCGTGTGGCAGTGCCGGTTCCATTGCGCGATGTGTTCGACTATCTGCCGCCGCAAGGCGTCAGTGCTGACGCGCTGCTCCCGGGCATGCGCCTGCGCGTTCCCTTTGGCCGGCGCAAGCTCACGGGCATCCTCGTGGACACCCGGGCCGAAAGCGAGCAACCCCTGGAGAAACTCAAGCACGCGCTGGCCGTCCTCGACGAATCCCCCCTGATCCCAGCCCCCCTTCGGGATCTCTGCCAATGGTCCGCCGACTACTATCAGCACGCCATCGGTGAGGTCTTCGCCGCTGCGCTCACGCCAACCTTGCGCGAGGGCCGCGAAGTTCCAAAATCCTCATGGCGCCTAACGTCGCGCGGTTTGGGATTGGGTCCCGCGAGCCTGAAGCGGGCAAAGTCTCAGGCCGATGCGGTCGCACGCCTGCAGAATGGCCCCGTATCCCACGAGTCCCTGCGTGCAGACGGGGTATCTTCGGCGACCCTACGGGAGCTACGAAAAAAAGACCTTATGGAAGCCTGTCTGCCAGCCTCTAACTGGCCGGCGGAGGTCACTCGCGAATCCGGCCCAACGCTGAGCGCCGAACAGGGCCTGTGCATCGATGCGGTTAAGGCTTCTGCCGACACTTTTGCCGTGCACTTGCTGGAAGGGGTCACGGGCAGCGGCAAAACGGAGGTGTATCTGCGCTGCATCGAGGACTGTCTGCGCCGGGGGAAACAGGCATTAGTCCTGATCCCCGAAATTGGCCTCACACCTCAAACCGTAGCGCGCTTCGAGTCGCGATTCTCAGCACCGGTCGCGCTGCTCCACTCGGGACTCGCCGATGGAAGGCGCCTGGATCATTGGGTTTCAGGGAGTACGGGCGCTGCCGGAGTGGTGATCGGTACGCGATCCGCAAGCTTTACGCCCATAGCCAATCTTGGACTTATCGTGGTCGATGAAGAACACGATGGCTCTTATAAGCAGCAGGATGGTTTTCGCTATTCCGCTCGAGATGTCAGTGTAAAACGGGCGCAGCTCGAGGCATGTCCTGTCCTGCTGGGCAGCGCCACGCCGTCGCTCGAAAGCCTCCAGAACGCAAAGCGCGGCCGCTATCAACATCACCGACTACGGGAGCGCCAGGCCGGTGGCAGCCTTCCAGCAATGAGGATCATCGACCTGCGAGGCCTGGCCCTGCGCGCGGGCATCAGCGATGAACTGCTTGCGGAGGTACGCTCGACCGTCGAACTGGGCGGTCGTCAGGCCCTCCTGTTCCTGAACCGTCGCGGCTTTGCGCCGACCCTTCAGTGTCATGACTGCGGCTGGATCGCTGACTGCGATCACTGCGACGCCAGACTCACGCTGCACTTGCGCAATAGACTGCTGCGATGCCATCACTGCGGCTACCAGCGTCCTCTGGATCCAGGATGCCCGCAATGCGGCAGCAAGTCGCTCCTCACCCACGGCCTGGGCACGGAGCAGGCCGAGAGCTTTTTGAAGGCTGAACTCTCCTGCCCCGTGTACCGCATCGATAGCGACGCCATGCGGGGTGTGGATGCCATGGAAACGCTGCTGGATATTGCCCACTCCGGCGAGCCCTGCGTGATCCTGGGAACTCAAATGCTCACCAAGGGGCACCACTTTCCAGCAGTCC
This sequence comes from Pseudomonadota bacterium, assembly GCA_038750875.1. Taxonomy (GTDB): domain Bacteria; phylum Pseudomonadota; class Gammaproteobacteria; order Pseudomonadales; family Halieaceae; genus Congregibacter. Next base: position 7,919 of record JBCDGU010000022.1, read on the forward strand.
AATTGGTGGGAGTTATCGATGCGGACGCGCTCACGTACAGCGCGGATTTTCGCGGTGAAGAGCGCATGGCTCAGCTGCTGGTGCAGGTCTCTGGGCGAGCGGGCCGGGAAGCCGCCGGCGGTTCCGTGGTCGTGCAAACCCACTATCCCGAAAACCCGCTCCTGCAGACCATCACCGCGCAGAACTATGACCAGATAGCGGATACGATTCTGGAACAACGGGCATCATCTCATCTGCCACCCTTCGGTCATCTATGCATGCTGCGGGCCGACGCCGCGAATGAATCGGAAGGAGAGGAGTTCCTCAAGGCAGCTCGGGATCGCTCTCAGCGCCTGCTCCCGCGCGATACGACGCTCATAGGCCCGCTACCTGCGGCCATGTCGCGCCGAGCCGGCCGCTTTCGCTGGCAACTTTGGTGTCTTAGCCAGAAGCGAAGCAGCGGGCTTGTGGCGGCACGGCGGCTCGTCGCAGCAGCGGCAGACCTTAAACAGTCCCGTGACCTGTCGTGGTTTATCGATATCGACCCATCGGATGTCGTCTGATACGCCGAGCGTCTGGCATTGGCCGGTGCGAGAGGGGATAATTACGGCGCCGGTTTTGCAGGCAATTTCCGTTGGAATCCACGTATGAAAGACACCGTTGCCGCGCTTGTTAGCGAGGCACTCGATCAGATCATTGAGCGTCATCTCCCTGAGCATGACCGCGGCGCAGAGACCGTATCCGTGCAGGTGGAGCGCAGCCGCGACCCCGCCCACGGTGACTTTGCCAGCAACGTCGCTCTCGCCAATGCTAAGAAGTTAGGTATGGCACCCCGCTCCCTGGCGGAGGAGCTGTGTGCCGCGATCGCTGATAACGCCGCCATCGCGAAGACCGAAATCGCGGGGCCTGGTTTTATCAACTTCTTCCTGTCTAAGGATTCCCAGGGCAACGTCGTTCGCAATGTTTTGCGGGAGGGCGAAGCGTTTGGCCGCAATAACGCCGGCCAGGGCCGAAAAGTCCAGGTCGAGTTTGTATCGGCCAATCCGACAGGCCCCCTCCACGTCGGTCACGGGCGTGGTGCCGCCGTGGGAGATAGTCTTGCGCGCATCTTCGAGGCAAACGGCTGGGAAGCGACCCGGGAGTTTTATTACAACGACGCTGGCGCCCAGATTAATAATCTGGCCCTATCGGTGCAGGCGCGTTGCAAAAAGCTGACCCCTGAAGACGAGAGCTGGCCGGCCGATGGCTACCGCGGTGAGTACATCGTGGAACTTGCCGAGGCTTTTCTCGCCGGCGAGTCCGTTGCATCTCGGGACAAATCCGTGACCCCTAGCGGCGATGCCGACGATATCGACGATCTGCGTGATTTCGCCGTCGCCTGGCTACGCCGGGAGCAGGATCTGGACCTACAGAGCTTTGGCGTGGGCTTCGATGTTTTCTTTCTGGAGTCGTCCCTCTACGAATCTGGTGAGGTCGAGGCGACCGTTGAGCGCCTGATCGCCAGCGGCAATACCTACGAGCAGGATGGCGCGCTGTGGCTTCGCACCACGGACTTTGGTGACGACAAAGATCGGGTAATGCGAAAGCAAGATGGCGATTACACCTATTTCTTGCCTGATGTGGCCTATCATTTGAACAAGTGGCGGCGCGGCTTCGAGCGCGTTGTCGACGAGCAGGGTGCCGATCACCACAGCACCGTAACGCGAGTGCGCGCGGGTTTGCAGGCTCTGGGAGAAGGCATCCCCGAAGGATGGCCCGAGTACGTGCTTCACCAGATGGTGACGGTGATGCGCGATGGACAGGAAGTGAAGCTCTCCAAACGGGCCGGCAGCTACCTCACGCTGAGAGATCTCATCAGCGAGGTTGGCCGTGATGCCACACGCTATTTTCTGGTTGCGCGGTCACCCAATTCGCAGCTGACCTTTGACATTGATCTGGCGCTTTCCCAGTCCAACGATAATCCCGTGTACTACATTCAGTACGCCCATGCCAGGGTGTGTAGCGTGAAGCGCCGCATTGCGGAGGCGGGACACAGCACCGCGTTCGATGGCGACAGCGTGGACCTGTCTCCCCTGGGTGAAACCCAGGAAATAGAGCTCATCAAAAAACTGGCTCGCTATCCTGATACCGTTGCGAGGGCCGCCCAGAGCACCGAGCCACAGCAGATCGCCAACTACCTGCGTGACCTGGCGGGCGAGTTTCATGCCTATTACAACGCCCACAAAGTGATGGTTGATGATGCTTCTCTGAGGACCGCTCGCCTGGCGCTGTCTGAAGCCGTGCGGCAGGTGCTGGCCAATGGCCTCGATCTGCTGGGCGTCTCCGCGCCCCAGAGCATGTAGGCAACATGGCGCAAACCAGCTCGCAAAAAAAGCGGCGAAGTACCCGAGGCGCCAGTCGCAAGGCGGAGCCACAGGATAGCAACGCAACCTTGAAAGCCTTCGGGTTCGGAGTGGTCAGCGGCCTCTTTATCGCCTTTATGCTGTATCTGGTGACCCTCCCTCCGGAAGATGAAGAGCCGACTACGCCGACGGCCGCTGCAAGTGCGCCGTCGGTCCCCGCACCCGAATACGAGTTCTTCGAGGTACTTCCAGCCCAGGAGCTCACCGTCGATGTGGATCCGGCGGAGCTGCCTCAACGCAACAGCACATCTAGTAAGCAGTTCCTGCTGCAGGCTGGGTCCTTTCGCCGGGCGGAGGATGCGGACCGCCGGCGCGCAGAGCTTCTGTTGCTCGGACTTGATCCCGCCGTTGAAGAGACCAATGGCGATAACGGGCGCTGGTTTCGTGTCGTGATTGGTCCCTTTGAAAGTCGCTCTGCCATGAACAAAGCACGCAGCCTCACCGCGCAGCAAGATATCGACACGCTGCTGGTCCAGCGTGCCACGCCCTGAGAGGCCAAAGCCCGCCGCACCGCCTTGAATCTCCCCGTTGCCATCCCCATTGTGTGTAAAGAACAGTGGAGAGCGACGAGTGGAACAGTTTCACGGAACAACCATCCTTTGCGTACGCCGCGGTAACAGTGTCGTTATCGGCGGCGACGGTCAGGTATCCATGGGAAATACCATCATGAAGGGCAATGCCCGCAAGGTGCGCCGCCTTTATCGCGATCAGGTAATCGCAGGCTTCGCTGGCGGCACCGCCGATGCCTTCACCCTGTTTGAGCTATTCGAAGCGCAGCTCGAGAAGCATCAAGGCCAGCTGGTGCGCGCCGCTGTCGAACTCGCCAAGGCGTGGCGCACCGAACGCTCCCTGAGACAACTCGAGGCGCTACTCACCGTCGCCGACAAAGATACCTCTCTTGTCATTTCTGGGAACGGTGATGTTATCGAGCCGGAAAACGACATGATCGCTATTGGTTCCGGTGGTTCCTTTGCCCAGGCGGCGGCTCGGGCGCTGATGGATAACACGGACCTCGGTGCTCGCGACATCGTTGAGAAGGGCCTCGCCATCGCCGCCGACATCTGCATCTACACCAACGAGCAGCGCACCATCGAGCAGCTCGACTTCTGAGACGGATTTACTTTTTATGTCCAACATGACTCCCCGGGAGATCGTCCACGAACTCGACAAACATATCGTCGGGCAGGACGAAGCGAAACGCGCGGTGGCCAACGCCCTGCGCAACCGCTGGCGCCGCATGCAGGTCGAGGAAGGCCTGCGCGCTGAGATCACGCCAAAGAACATTCTCATGATCGGCCCCACGGGTGTGGGCAAGACCGAGATCGCGCGCCGCCTCGCACGACTGGCTAACGCGCCGTTTGTGAAGGTCGAAGCCACCAAATTCACGGAGGTGGGGTACGTCGGCCGCGATGTGGAATCCATCGTTCGCGACCTTATGGAGATGGCAGTCAAAATGCTGCGTGAGCAGGCCATGGACAAAGTTCGTTTTCGTGCCGAAGAAGCCGCGGAGGACCGTATCCTAGACGTACTGCTGCCTGCAGCCCGCGACGGCCAGGAGGCACAAGGGGAAGGCACCCGTCAGCTTCTTCGAAAGAAACTCCGCGAAGGAGAACTAGACGATCGCGAAATCGACCTCGAGATCAATCTGCAGAGCAATGTGGAGATCAGCGCGCCTCCCGGCATGGAAGAGATGACCAATCAGCTCCAGAGTATGTTCTCTAACCTGTCGCGCAATCAGAGCAAGACCCGACGTATGCCCATCAAGGCAGCATTCGCGGCGCTGTGCGATGAAGAAGCGGCCAAGCTGGTGAATGAGGATGAGATTCGCCAGAACGCCCTTCAGGCCACGGAGCAGAACGGCATCGTCTTCATCGACGAACTCGACAAGGTCGCGAAGCGCGGCGAGACCAGCGGCGCCGACGTTTCCCGTGAAGGCGTGCAGCGTGATCTGCTGCCGCTCATCGAGGGCAGCACCGTCAGCACGAAGTACGGGATGATCAAAACAGACCACATTCTGTTTATCGCGTCCGGCGCCTTCCACCTGGCGAAACCTTCGGACCTAATCCCCGAGCTTCAGGGGCGCTTGCCCATTCGCGTGGAACTGGCCGCACTGACTCCGGAAGACTTCCGGCGCATCCTCGTCGAGCCCGATGCCGCGCTGACCAAGCAGTATGAAGCCCTGATGGCGACGGAAGGCCTGACCATCGAATTTTCTGAGGACGGCATAAGCCGCATCGCGGAAACTGCCTTTAGTCTCAACGAGAGCACGGAAAACATCGGTGCTCGACGACTGCATACGGTGATGGAGCGTCTGTTGGAAGACGCATCCTTCAGGGCCGCCGACGAGGGCCTTGGGGGCAGCACCCTGGCGATCGATGCGGCCTATGTCGACAGCCAGCTGGGAGCGCTGGCTGCCGATGAAGATCTCTCGCGCTTTATCCTCTAAGCCCGAGTCTCAAGACAATATGAGCAGCGCGCCCACCCCCAGCGACATTACGCTGCGCAAGCAATCGAGGGTCCTTGAACTCCAGTATGAGGACGGCACCCGGTTCAGCCTGCCCTGGGAGTTTCTGCGTGTGTACTCCCCGTCTGCCGAGGTGCGTGGACATCATCCGTCCCAAGCCCAGCTGCAGTGGGGAAAGCGGAACATTGGCGTGCGGGAACTGAAACCCGCTGGCCACTATGCACTGCAGATCGTCTTTGATGACGGTCACGACACGGGACTGTACACCTGGGACTACCTGTTCAGGCTCGGACGAGATCAAGAAGCGCTCTGGAACGAGTACCTCGATGAACTGCATGACGCAGGCAAAAGCCGCGACCCTGACACGCAGGTCCTGACCTTCGAACCCTGACGAACTGGCGTCTCATCGCCCAGCCACCCGCGCTACAATGTCCCTCTTGAGAGAAGGACCGGTTTCATGACTGAGAAGGACACCACCCACTTCGGCTACCAGGAAGTGGAGACCAAAGACAAAGCCGGCCTCGTCGGCCAGGTCTTTGACTCTGTGGCCACCCGTTACGATGTGATGAACGATCTGATGTCTGCGGGCATTCATCGGGTCTGGAAGCGCTTCACCATCGAGCTGTCAGGCGTTCGGCGGGGTCATCGGGTCCTCGATATCGCCGGTGGTACGGGCGATCTGGCCGCAAAGTTTGCTCCCATGGTGGGAGACCAGGGTGAAGTCGTTCTCGCCGATATCAATGCCAGCATGCTCTCTGTGGGTCGTGATCGGCTCATTGATCGCGGAGTGCCGGGCAATCTTTACTACGTGCAGGCCGACGCCCAGTACCTGCCCTTCCCCGACAATCACTTTGACTGCATCACCATCGCCTTCGGTCTACGCAACGTAACCGACAAGGATCTCGCTCTGCGCTCTATGCTGCGAATCCTGAAGCCCGGCGGTCGGTTGCTGGTGCTGGAGTTTTCCAAGCCGGACAACCCACTGCTGGGCCGCGCCTACGATGCCTATTCCTTTGGAATTCTGCCCATGATGGGCCGCCTCGTCGCAGGCGACAGCGAGAGCTACCAGTATCTGGCCGAGTCCATCCGCATGCACCCAGACCAGGACACGCTGCGTGAGATGATGGAGAACGCAGGCTTTGCGAGCTGCGACTACCACAACATGACCGGGGGCATCGTCGCCGTGCACCGGGGCACCAAGGGCTAAATGTCCACCGAGGTTCGCCTCCCCACGATTCATACCGCCGGACTTGCCGCAGCGGAGAGCGCACTCAATGCTGCACTCAAGTTGTCACCGCACAGTGTTGAAGCGCTGAAGGGTCTCGCGGATCAGGTTCTTGCCCTCGAGTGTACAAAGCCCGCCCTGACGCTTTTTCTGCGCGCGGACGATAAAGGCTACCTGCATCTTGCGGGTGCTCACGAGGCTGACGTGACGACTCGCGTTCGCGGAACTGCTGAAGACTTTGGCGCCCTCGCGAGCGCTAAGGATCCTGCCGCTGAGCTCATTAACGGCAACCTCGAGCTGAACGGTAGCAGCGCCACGCTCACAGATATGCAGCGGATTTTTGCGGATCTGGACCTCGACTGGGAGGCGCCCATCGTCGATGGCTTGGGTGATGTGGCGGGCCACCAACTCGCTAGCATGCTGCGCGCTGCTTTTAGCTGGTCGCAACAGGCCTCGAGCAATCTGCAGCGCCAGCTCGGAGAATTCGCCCTCGAAGAGGCGCGACTCACACCGCCTGCTCTCGCCCTCGAAGACTACTACAGCGATGTCCAGCAGCTGGCTGAGCGCAGTGATCGTCTGGCTGCGCGCGTCGAACGCCTACGGCAACGCATCGAACGGCTGAGGCTCTCCTGATGTCACGCGTGCTTCGGGGAATACAGATTCTGCGCACGGTGGGACACTACCGGCTGGATACGCTCCTCGGTGATCGAGAGGGTAATTCGGGGCTTCGCCGCGTTCTGGCACTGAACCCCTGGCGCATCAATGGTGCGGATGGCTCCGATGGCGAGCGACTGAGAAGAGCCCTGGAAGACCTCGGCCCCGTCTTCATAAAGTTTGGGCAGATGCTCTCCACGCGCCGAGACCTCCTGCCCGTAGAACTCGCCGATGAACTGGCAAAGCTCCAGGATCAGGTGCCACCCTTCGACGCGGATCGGGCTGTCGAGACCATCGAGCGATCCCTGAATGGAACCGTGCCGGAGCTCTTTGAGCGCTTTGATCGGGCGCCCATGGCGTCGGCGTCGGTCGCCCAGGTGCACTCAGCGCGCACGAGGGATCAGCGCGAAGTCGTGGTCAAAGTTATCCGTCCAGGTATCGAGCGCGTCATCGAGAAAGACATGGGGCTGCTCTCCGTGATGGCCCAGCTGATTCATCGCTGGTCCAAAGATGGTCGGCGCCTGCGCCTCCCCGAAGTCGTTGCTGACTATCGACACACGATTCTCGACGAACTCGATCTAGGCAGAGAGGCCGCAAACGCCTCTCAGCTTCGACGGAATTTTGAGGACGGTGCGCTGGTGTATGTGCCGGAAGTGTTCTGGGATTACACTCGCCGCAGCGTCATGGTGTCTGAGCGCATCCGCGGCATCCCCGTTTCGGACCTCGACACGCTGCGAGAGAAGAACGTCGATCTAAAACTCCTCGGTGAACGCGGCGTTGAGATTTTCTTCACCCAGGTTTTCCGCGACAGCTTCTTCCATGCAGACATGCATCCTGGGAACATCTTTATCGATGCAACGGATCCCGCTGATCCGCGCTACATCGCCATCGACTGCGCCATCATCGGCTCCCTCAGTGAGTCCGATCAGTACTACCTTGCCAGAAACCTGCTGGCGATATTCCGGCGTGACTATCACGAAGTTGCACAGCTGCACGTTGAATGTGGTTGGGTTCCGGCCGATACAAGGGTGCAGGATTTTGAGTCGGCTATGCGCGCCGTCTGCGAGCCAATCTTCGAGCGACCTATCGCCGAGATTTCCTTCGGGCAGCTACTGATTTATCTGTTCCAGACCGCGGCGCGCTTCGACATGGAAGTACAGCCGTCGCTCGTGCTTCTGCAGAAGACACTTTTGAACATCGAAGGTCTCGGCCGCCAGCTCTATCCACAGCTGAACCTCTGGGACACGGCCATGCCCTTCCTCGAGCGCTGGGTCGCCGATCGCTACTCACCCCAGTCCCTGGTGAAGAAGCTACAGCATCACGCGCCGGGATGGCTCGAACAATTGCCGCAACTACCCGAAGTGGTGATGGAAAACCTTCAAGGCCAGCGAGATCGGCAGCAACGGGCAGAACTACAGCTCATCAAAGAGCGGGAAGAACGCGCCCGCGTAGACCAGCGGGCCCGGCGACGCTTCGCTGCGGCCGCGGTCTGCGTAGTCGCGGCAGCGGCGGCATTACCGGCTGTTCGCGACGTCGTGGAGCAGGCTCCGACGGTGAGTTGGGTGCTGCTGGCGATCGCTGCAGGGCTGGCCTGGCCCGGCCACAGCGCGTAGACACCTTCAAGGCTGTGCAATAATTAAGGGCTAGCCTCTCGGAGGAAGCTGGCGGGCGGAAGCCTGAACCTGCTTTCCACCGTGAAATTTGGAGACGGTGACTCGGTCACCGACAGTGCACTATGGCAACAGACTCTTATGGCGACGTGCTGAAAGCGCTCGACACGGTCCTGGCGGAGCGCCGCACGGCCAGCGCAGAAACCTCCTACGTCGCAAGCCTCTACCATCGGGGTCTCAACAAGATTCTGGAAAAGGTCGGCGAAGAGTCAACGGAAGTCATTCTGGCCGCCAGAGACAATGAAGACGGAGGCCATGAGGCCGAGCTTATCGGCGAAGTCGCAGACCTCTGGTTTCACACCATGGTGCTGCTGGCCAAGCAGGGTTTATCGGCCGCCGATGTCATCGATTGCCTCGACGAGCGCTTTGGCGTTTCCGGGCATATGGAAAAAGCGGCGAGAGAGCCAACAACAGAATCGGACGAGTGATTCCGTAAGAGCGGAACGTCCGGATCGACAAAGGAGAGTGTTATGGGATTGGGTGGAATCAGCATTTGGCAGCTACTCATCATTTTGGCCATCGTGGTCATGCTGTTCGGTACCAAGCGCCTGCGCACCCTGGGTTCGGACCTTGGCAGCGCAGTAAAAGGGTTCCGCAGCAGCATGCACGATGAGGATGCCAAGGACGCGGAGGGCGACGCAGAGGAGGTCACCACCGCTGCAAGGGAAGAAGCAGACAAGTAAGCCCAGATGTTTGATATAGGCTTCGCCGAACTACTGATTATCGGCGTTGTTTCCCTGCTCGTGATTGGCCCCGAGCGTTTGCCCGATGCTATTCGCACCGCCAGCGCGTGGCTGAACCGTCTGCGCCGCAGCTTTAATGACATCAAACAGGAAGTGCAGCAGGAGCTTCACAACGATTCGGTGATGCGCGAACTCAAGGAGCTTCGTGAATCCGGCGAGGCTTTACGCAAAGAAACCCAGTCTATTGGCCAGGGGCTGACCGAGTCGCTTAACGATGCAACCGGTCTCGAAAACTCCGCGGCAGCCTCCGCAGAGGAAACGACCGATCCAGCGAGTGCTGAGCGAACAGAGCAGGAAGCGCCCGCGCGTGACTGACGCTCCCGGAGACACGCCCCTTCCGCTCATTGCGCACCTCACGGAGCTGCGCGACCGGCTTTTGCGGGCCGTGCTGGCGATACTCATCGCTTTTATCGTGCTGTTTCCCTTCGCCAATGATATTTACGCATTTGTATCGGCGCCGCTGAGAGAGCTGCTTCCCGAGAACGCCAGCATGATTGCGACAGAGGTGGCATCGCCTTTTTTGACGCCATTCAAGCTCACCCTGTTTACCGCTGCCTTTATTGCGATGCCGTACATTCTGTTCCAGGCCTGGTCGTTTATCGCACCGGGGATGTACCGCAATGAAAAGCGCTTTGCACTGCCGATCCTGGCGTCCTCGGTACTGTTGTTTTATCTGGGTGCGGCCTTTGCCTACTTCGTGGTCTTCCCGTTGATCTTTGCGTTTTTCACCAGCGTAGGACCGGAAGACATCGCGATCATGACGGACATCAATCGCTACCTCGACTTTGTGCTGAAGCTGTTCTTCGCCTTTGGCATTGCCTTCGAGATTCCCATCGCAGCGCTCATCGCTATCTGGGCCGGCATCACCACACCGGATTCTCTGGCGAAGAAGCGTCCCTACATCATCGTCGGCTGCTTTATCTTCGGCATGCTTCTCACGCCGCCGGACGTGATTTCCCAGTCCCTACTGGCTATCCCTATGTGGCTGCTCTTTGAGGCCGGCGTGCTCGCCGGTCGTTTCCTGCTGAGCAGAAAGCAGGATAAAAACGCCGCCGCCGATGCTTGAGGCCCCTTCAAGGGGCGCTACACTGAGCGTTTTCGGGATTCAGGTCTGCCAGAGATGATCACCCTTCGCCATCAGTCGCCGCTCCTCGCACTTGCGCTGCTTTTCCTCATCGTGGCCTGGCCCGTGGCTTCGCAAGACGAGAATGCAGTTGAAGCCACTGAGGAGACGGTGGAAGACACGGTCGATGACGCCGATGAACGCACCAATATGCGTGAGCTTCTGGAGACCGAGAAAAGAGCGGATGAGGTTATTCGTGAGAAGGCTGCAGAGCTTGGGGAGAACCGCGACTTACCGCGAACGCCCCTGCAGCTCATGGTCGCGATGGCAGACGCGGGCGAACGAAAAGACTGGAACAAGGCCGCCGAATACCTGGACATGCGGTATCTCCCGGACGACGTTAAGAAATGGGAGGCCCGGGACCTCCTCGACGCCCTGCGCATCGTCTGGAATCAGCAGAATCTCATCGACATCACGCAAATCAGCGACGAGCCCGACGGCAAGCAGAATGACGGGCTTCCGGCGTATCGCGATTTGCTGGGCCTGGTGCTTAAGGATGATGGCGAGGAGGTCCCCATCTTTCTGCAGCGCATCCCCGACGGTGAGGGCGGCAAGATCTGGAAGATATCCAATGCCAGCGTCTCTCGAATCCCGGACCTGTGGGATGACCTGGGCTATGGCCCTATCGCTGTTTGGTTAGAGCGCCACCTTCCCGATTACCGCTTAGCCGGTCTCTATAGCTGGCAGATTATTGCAGGATTAATTTTTCTTGTTGTTTCCTGGCCCCTCGCCGGTCTCATCAGCCTGGTGCTGATGCGGATTGCGCTACTCATTCCCAATAGTTTTCCCGTAGGCATCGAGAACTTCTTCCGCGGCCCTCTGCGCCTTTTCACCTTCGTGGCGATCTTCCGCGTGCTCATGGATCAGCTCGCGCTGTCCCTTGCTGCCCGGGTCTATCTGAACTCCTCGGGCGTGGACTACATCGCCTTCTCTATCTTGTTATTGGGCTTCATCTCTCTGCTTCGTGACTACAACATCCGACGCCTGGAGAAAGCAGGTAACCGGCAGTACGTTGCGCTGCTCAAGCCCTTCACGACCATCGTGAAGTTTGTCGCGCTCACGGTGATCGCCCTCGTATGGGCAGACCGGGCGGGCTACAACATGAGCACCATCATCGCAGGTCTTGGCGTGGGTTCGCTGGCGGTCGCCCTCGCAGCCCAGAAAACCCTGGAGAACGTGATTGGAGCGATCACCCTTTATTCAGCGCGGCCCGTAAACCCCGGCGATCTCTGTCGTTTTGGAAACATCGTCGGCGTGGTGGAGGAGATAGGTCTTCGTTCGACCATGATCCGCACGCTGAATCGCACCATGCTCGCCGTACCCAACTCCGTTTTCTCGTCTGTAGAAGTTGAGAATTTCAGTCACCGCGATCGCATCCGTTACTACCAGCATGTGGAGCTGCAGATGACGACCGCTGATCAGCTGCGCGTCATCCTGGGAAGGCTGCGGGAGCTGTTCCTCTCTCATGAAGATGTGATCCAGGAAACGGTCAGCATACGCCTGGAGAAGATCGAGGCGGCCACCGCCGTAATCCGCATCGATTCCGGTGTTCAGACGACTGACTTTCAGCGCTATCTGGCTGTTGCAGAAGATCTCAACCTGCGCATGATTGAGCTGGTGCACGAAGCGGGCGCGGTCTTCAGCGGACCTGGGCAGGTGCTCCAGGTTCGCGATTTCTATCGGGCGTCGGAGGAAACAATCGACGGTATTCATTCTCAGCTCCAGCAGTGGCAAGACCAGGACGCGCTACCCTTCCCTGACTACACGCCGAAAGAGAAAACCGAGCTGCACGCAGCGATTACGCTCCCCGAGAGGAAGGACTCCTGAGCACGCCATCGACAGTTCCCACGCGGCCTCTTCGTGCCCTTGGGGCGCTACTGGTTCCATACAAGTTTCGGCTGCTTGCCGCGGCGGTAGCACTCATTTTTACCGCAGGCGCTACGCTGACGCTTGGGAAAGGCCTGCAGATTCTTATCGACCAGGGATTTAGCAGCGGTGACCCCGATGCACTGCGCGACGCCTTCGGAACGGTCATGGTGATCGTTGTCGCCATCGCGATCGGCACATTCTTTCGGTTCTATCTTGTGTCCTGGCTTGGCGAGCGGGTAAGCGCGGATCTGCGTAGTGCCGTGTTCCGCAATGTCGTTCGCCTGCACCCGGGCTTTTTCGAAGACAACCGCTCTGGCGAGATCATGTCCCGGCTCACAGCCGACACGACGGTGCTTCAGACCATCATCGGCTCCTCCATGAGCATGGCCCTGCGCAGCATGCTCACGCTAAGCGGGGCCGTCGTGATGATGCTGGTCACCAACATAAAACTATCGCTGATTATCGTGTCGACGGTACCGCTAGTGCTCCTGCCGGTCATGCTATTCGGCCGGCGAGTCCGAAAGCTTTCATCGAGCAGCCAGGACAGTGTGGCTAGCGTCGGCTCCTACGCCGGCGAGATCATTCAGAACATCCGTACCGTGCAGGGGTTCAATCGGGAAGGATCGGAAGCGCAGGCCTTTGATGGCGAGGTGGAAAAGGCTTTTCTTGTCGCACGATCTCGCGTCAGGCAGCGAGCGCTGCTCATTATGGCGGCGATTATCGTGCTCAGCGGCGGCATGATCGCCATGATGTATTCCGGTGGTCGCGATGTCCTTAGCGGGGCAATGACCGGCGGGGAGCTCGCAGCTTTTATGTTTTACGCCATGATGGTGGGCACGGGCTTCGCAACCTTGTCTGAGGTGTGGGGCGATGTGCAGCGAGCGGCCGGGGCCACGGAGCGCCTCCTTGAGCTCGTGCACAGCAAGAGCGCGATCACGGACTTTGCCAAACCAGCCACCCTGGATGTGAATCCCGCCATGGCGCTCCGTAAGGTGTCTTTCAGCTACCCCTCTCGTCCACAGACTCTTGCCCTGGATGATGTGACCCTTCAGATTGAAGCGGGTAAAAGCCTCGCCCTAGTGGGCCCCTCTGGGGCAGGGAAGTCCACGATCTTCGAACTCGTTCAGCGCTTCTACGACCCCCAGGGCGGCTCAGTGACCCTGGATGGCATTGATATCCGCGAGCTTCCCCTGGAACAACTTCGCGCCCAGCTGGCGATCGTGCCGCAGCAGCCGACGCTGTTCAGTGCGGACGTCCGCTACAACATTGCTTACGGCCGTCCCGATGCAAGCGACGCGGACATTGAAGCAGCGGCGCGCCGGGCCCACGCCCATGAGTTCATCCAGGCGCTACCCGAGGGCTACAGCAGCGACCTCGGTGAGCAGGGAGTCCGCCTATCCGGAGGTCAGCGCCAGCGTATTGCCCTTGCCCGAGCCATGCTGACGGACCCCAAGGTGCTCCTCTTAGACGAAGCCACCAGCGCACTGGATGCGGAAAGCGAGTTTCAGGTGCAGCAGGCCATTGCGGAGCTTATGCATGAGCGGACGACGGTCATCATTGCTCACCGTCTGGCGACCATCCGCGATGCTGACTGTATCGCGGTGCTTGATGAGGGACGCGTGGTCGCCATGGGCTCCCACTCGGAGTTGCTGCAGAGCAGCGAGCTCTACGCCCGGCTTGCGAAACTCCAGTTCCGCAATGAAGCGGCTTGATTGGTTAGTTCTAACCCAGTCTTGACCGCTACTGCCGCGGGCAAACCCAACAGTTATCGACAGGATGGAACTTCTGGATTTCTGGGGATTGTGCCCACAACGCGAGGAGTCTTCTGGGCACTACCTCAGGCGTAATCTCTACTCAGATTTTTTCTTAGGGGATATTCGGCGTTCGCCCGATGAACAGCCGCTTTCGGCCAAACCAAAGAGCAGCTCTTCCCTCATTGCGGGCCGCTTGGCTTAGCGGAGAAAGCCAACGTCGATAAATTGAGCGAATTTCCTGTTTGCGATTGGCATGGCCCAGCCAACCATAATGGTGACCATCAGCCCGCTTACGATCAGGGTCCGAAGCGGCATGGCGAGGCCAACGAGCAACGGCTCAAGTATGGTGAGTAACGTTGTGATGGTCGGGTAGACCACCATCCACGTGACAAGCCCTTGACGTACAGTGGAGTTCATCACTCTCTCCCTTCATAAGCTGTGAGGGGCGTCAGGAACTCGATGTAGTTGCCGTTGTTGTCCTGGATGAAGATGAGCCTACGGCCTGAATCTGGGAAACTGGTCGGCGGAACAACAAGCTTGACCCCTCGCTTCTGTAGTTCTTCCGCAACGGCATCGACATCGGCAGCCAAGAACGCCAGATGCCCGAACCCTCGGTCGTTGAGCGCGGTGCCAAGATCAGTGGGAATCCTCTTTTCTTGAAACCGCTCAGGCGTCTCTACCACTTCGATCAAGAAGCCATTGAGTTCGATATAGGACAGTTTGACGCCCGGAAACTCAGGAACGGTCCATTCATGCTGGACGCTGAAGCCGAGCTTGTCCGTGTACCAGGCGAGGGTTTCGTCGTAGTTGTCCGTCGAGATCATGACGTGCTCGGCGCGCACTTGTGACAGCGGGTCAGGTAGCAGCTGCTCTGTTTCTGCTAGAGCGGGGCCACTGAGTAGTGAGAGACCGAGAAGCGTTGCGGCGGGAAGTTTTGAGAGTTGCTTAAACATGGTTTTCTCCTTTTTGAGTTGATGAGGTTGGGTTAAACGAAATCCCAAGCACGCGCGTTTTCTTCAAGGTGAACGATTGAAGTTGTTCCAGGGATGACAACGATGTTGGGCGATCGGCGCAGCAGCCAAGCAAGCGCTTCCTGTGCGGGAAGCGCAGCGCCTTTACGCAT
This sequence comes from Pseudomonadota bacterium, assembly GCA_038750875.1. GTDB lineage: Bacteria > Pseudomonadota > Gammaproteobacteria > Pseudomonadales > Halieaceae > Congregibacter. The sequence continues at coordinate 22,925 of JBCDGU010000022.1, forward strand.
TGGATGCGCGCCAAGCGGGCCATAGGGGATGAAGGCAATACCCCGCTCAGCGGTGTAGTCGACCAAATCGCTTTGCTCAACCTCTGCTTGATTGAACCGATTCTGGATGCTGGCGATCGGAGCAACACTCAGCGCTCGATCCAGCTCTTCGCGGTTTACATTGGAGAGCCCGATAAATCGGATCTTTCCAGCACTACGCGCGTCCTCCAAAGCGCCAACCGATTCTTCAATCGGGGTATTGGGGTCAACCCGATGCAGTTGAAACAGATCAATCTGATCAACACGCAGGTTAGAGAGTGCTTCGTCAATCTGTCGGGTGAGTGTGGCCGCCGATCCATCAACGATGATCTTGTCGGCTGCGGGCTTATCGACGCCGCCTTTCGTTGCAAAGAAGATGTCATTCTCATGCGTGTGCAGTGCATCGCCCAGTATTTTGTCCGCCCACTCCGGGCCGTAGGAGCGTGCGGAGTCAAAGAACTGAACCCCAAGCTCTGCAGCGCGTTGTAACAACGCTTTGCCTTCGTCCCACTTCGGATAAGGGCCAAAGTTGGCGGGCTGATCGGTGAGGCGCATTGCCCCATATCCGAGGCGGTTCACTGCGTGCTCTCCGCCGAAGTTGAATGTTTTGCTCACTGAAGTGTTCATGTCGTCGCCTTTCGTAAGTCGGTGTCTGTTAGAACCACTATCTCGCTTTGGCGCTAAATACGGTAGACAGATAATATGTATTTCTGATATTCGTATTACGCATGAGTAAGACTCTAGACCGTATTTCCCTCCTAGAAACCTTCGTCCGCATTGCGGATGCGGGAAGCATTAGTGCCGCGGCGCGCGACTTGGGCTTATCTCAACCCTCCGTGAGTCGTCAGCTACAGGAACTCGAAACACGATTTCAGGTGCAACTGATGCGCCGTACGACGCATTCGCTTGCGCTAACCGAAGCCGGGGCTGATTTGCTGGCGGATGCCCGTACGCTCATCGATGGCTGGGAATCGCTTGAAGAACGACATATCGAGGTTGAGGGAGCAATACGCGGGAAGCTCAACGTCGTCGCACCGATTGCTCTGGGTCAGATGCATCTGGCGCAGATCGCCTGGCAGTTCCAGATCGATCATCCGGAGGTCACGATTGCCTGGCAGCTCGATGATCAGCCGATCAAGTTTGCTGAAGTGGGCTGCGACTGCTGGATCAAAGTGGGTCCGGTCCCTGACGAAACACTGGTCGTTAGGAAGCTGGGTTCAGTACGGCGAATACTGATCGCTTCTAAGGGATTCGTGAGAGAACATGGAATCGCTTCGTCACCCAAGCAAGTAGAACGACTGCCTTTCATAGCGTTGGATCCTTTTGAAGGCGGGCACATACCACTGACACATCCTGACAAGCGACCGACTGAGATTAGGCCGCAGGTGCGTTCACGCACGAACAACATCTTCGCGCTGAAAGAGGCAGTCACGGCTGGGATAGGAGCTGCGGTAATGCCCCGCTGGTTTGTGACTGATGAGTTGAAGAGCGGTCAGTTTGTTGATGTCGTGCCGAATTGGCAGGCACCCTCGTTGGATATCAATGTCTGCTACTTACCTGGTCGGCATCAGACTCAGCGCCTGCGTGCCTTCTTGAAATCATTAGAGGTGAATCTTCCCAACATAGCCGGCATTGATGCGTAATCGAAAAAATTCCCCATGCGTCGTCCGCTTTGGGTCCAGGCTGTGTGAAAACTCCGCTCCCCAGTAGAATGAGCCTTTCCCGCAAAGGATTGATCGATGAGTGGCTTCATTGAAGGCGAGAACCGCGACCAATCCACTTTGTTTCCCGAATGCATCGATGATTACGTTGAGGAAGACAGCGCCGCCCGCGTAATCGATGTCTTTGTTGATCGGCTGGATATCTCCGGCCTGGGATTCAAAGCCCAGCCTGCTTACACCGGTCGTCCCGGGTACCACCCGCGGACAATGCTGAAGATATTTATCTACGGCTACATGAACAAGTTGCACTCATCCCGACGCCTTGAAGCCGAAGCAAAGCGCAATGTTGAGCTCATGTGGCTGACCGGCCGGCTGGCACCCGACTTCAAAACCATTGCCGACTTCCGAAAGGACAATGGCGAAGCTATTCGCCTGGTCTGTCGTGAGTTCGTTCTGCTGTGTCGCAAACTGAATCTGCTCAGCAAGGCCTTCGTGGCTATAGACGGCGCCAAGTTCAAGGCCGTGAACACCCGCGACAAAAACTTCACGAAGGCGAAGCTCAAGCGACGGATACAGCAGATCGATGAGAGCATCGAACGGTATCTGCATCAGATCGCGAGTGCGGACCGTCATGACACGGTGGGATCGGCTACTAAGTCGGAGCGACTGAAGGACAAGATCTCCGCGCTGGAAGAGGAGATGGATCGCCTAAAAAAGATCGAGGTCCGGTTACTCGCTGAACCGGACCAGCAAATCTCTCTGACCGACCCGGACGCAAGATCTATGGCCACCAGTGGTCGTGGTAGCGGGATGGTCGGCTACAACGTTCAGGCTGCGGTCGATACCGAGCATCACCTGATTGTCGCTCACGATGTGACGCAGGATGGGCACGACCGCCATCAGCTGCACCGTATGGCTAGCAAAGCCAAGGAAGCGATGGCGGCCAATGACTTAGAAGTCGTTGCGGACCGGGGCTACTTCAAGGCGGAGGAGATAAAGGCCTGCGATGACGATGGCATCACCGCGTATCTTCCCAGACCCGTCACATCGACCAGCGCTAAGCACGGACGATTCAGCAAGCCTGACTTTGTGTATCACCCGAACAACGACGAGTATGAATGTCCAGCGGGCGAGCGACTGATTTGGCGTTTCAGGACCGAAGAGAAAGGTCAGGTGATCCACAAATACTGGTCATCAAACTGCCCGACCTGTTCTATGCGTAAGCAGTGCACCACCAGCCAGTACCGTCGCGTATCGCGGTGGGAGCATGAAGCTGTCCTGGATGAGCTTGCAGAACGGCTGGATCGTGAACCGGATCGTATGCGAGCACGACGATCGACGGCTGAGCACCCGTTTGGGACGCTGAAATGCTGGATGGGTTATACCCACTTTCTGACGAAAACGGTGCCGAAAGTCAGTACGGAGATGAGTCTTCACGTTCTGGCGTACAACATGAAGCGAGTGATGAACATATTGGGTCCGCAGAGGCTCATGGAGGCCATTGCAGTCTGATTCCCCTTTTCGATTTAGATCGCAGCGACGTTCACTCAAACACTAAACCTGTTCCCGGATCACTATCCGGTAGATGTGGAAAGCATCTGCAACGGGGTTTTCACACAGCCTGGACCC
>JBCDGU010000023.1:0-25464 GCA_038750875.1 Pseudomonadota bacterium
CACATAACAAGTGACTATGGTTCGAAGTCAACGTTTTAAGCCATATTGGGGTCCCAAGGAGTCCCGTTTCGCACCATCGTATTGAGGATGATCAACTGCTTTCGCATGCAGGCAATGATGGCCACCTTTTTAGGTTTTCCAGCCGCGACTAGGCGCTCGTACATGGGCTTGAGCTTCGGGTGACATTGGATAGCCGAGAGCATCGACATGAACAACACCGTTCTCACCTTGTGCCTCCCGCCTCGAATGAAGCGCTTACCCTGATACTGCCCGCTGTCTCGATTCATCGGTGCGACACCGACCAGTGCGGCGATCTCTTTGTTGTTCAATGACCCCAGTTCGGGCAGTTCACTCATTAGGGTGTAAGCCAGTATTTTGCCCACGCCCTTGGCACTGAGCAGCAGGTCACGTTGTGCTTTCCACTGTGGGGCTTCACTGGCGAGGGCATCGATCTTACGGTCGATCTTCACGATTTCTCGTTGGATGGACTTGAGGATCTGTTTGATCGGCCCGTGAACCGACGCTGGCATTCGTTTGAGACGGTTCTTCTGCATTGTGCTCATGTCTAGGCACTGGCTGCGCACGGCAAGCAGATCGCTGATGAGCCTAAGTTTCTCGGGCTTTACTGGGGTGATGCGCGGTTGGGTGGCCTCGCCGAAATGGGCGATGTCCATGGCGTCGAGCCGGTCGGTTTTCGCCGTACGGCCGATGGCTTTTGCGAAGTGCCTGGCGCTGCCGGGATTGCAAACGGCGATGGGTAATCCGACTTTATGAGCCGCGACGACAAACCGGCTTTCTAGTCGGCCGGTTGATTCGATGGTGATCAGGTGTGGCTTGATGGCTCTCAGTCTTCCCAGTGCAGATTTGATGCCTTCAGAGTTATTGGGAACCGAGAAGCTTTCTCCCGTGGGGCGAACATAGACGTCGAGCTGATGCTGAGAGGTATCGATGCCGACGTAGGTTTGACTGCTAATTTCTGAATTCATTGCTAAGCTAACTCCGCCTTGCTATTCGGGCTCGAGGCCCACATGACTATTCGAGTTGTGCCTGAGATAGAGTTTGCAGCGCTCCTACTTGTTACCGGTCTTATGACTGGAACCGACAAGGCTTCGAGCTACTGCAAAAGGCCTTCGGCGGCCACCGAAGGTGGGCCTCAATTTACCCGTTCGAGCAGGGGATCGTTTGATGGGATGCCCTAGAAATTAACCATCCATGTCACGGCGGCTGGGGCGCTTCGCGCCGGGACTCCAAAACCGCGTTGCGGTTTTTCCGCCCCGGCTTGAAGCGTTAGTGAGAACTGAGGTGAACCTCGGCGTCCATACGTTTGTGAAGCACACGTACTATCTCAATAGAGTGCGTTGCTGATGTTCGGAGATAAATGACATGGCTTCCAACCGGAAACTTTCGATACCCCTTTCGAACACTGTCCAGTTTCGTCGATATTTCAGGTGTTTCGCCGAGTCGCGTGAAGGCGTCGAAGATACGCTGAATGTAAGAGTCTCGTCGTTCTGCGCCCCATTGTGTGAGGGTGTATTCCGCGATCAGTCTAAGGTCCGCGTCAGCGGCCGACGAAATTCGGAATGTTGTCACCCGTGCTAGTCTAGGCTGTCCATGAACTCATCGTAGCTGTATTCCACAAAGCCGCTTTGCTCGCCCTCAATAAGAGCTTCGCGCAGCCGCTGCACCTTTGCTTCATGTTCTTCGAGCAAACGAAGGCCCGCGCGCACTACCTCACTTGCGCTGCCGTAACGACCGTCTTCAACTTGCTCGGCAATGAAGCTTTCAAAGTGGTTTCCAATAGTCACACTAGTGTTTCTAGGCATACCAATCACCCTGTATTACATATTGGTACACATTGCGGGGTCCTCACTAACAAGTCAAGGCTGTAAGGGCGCTTTGCGCCGGGACGCCGTAACCGCTGCGCGGTTCCGCCGCCCCAGCTTGAAGCGTTAGGAAATATTGCTCAATGAACCAGGCAGACCTTCTCTGCCACTCGTCAGAAGCCCCAGTTTGTTCCCGCTACTCGATAAGGTTTGCGACACATCATAGTGTTGGCTGCCTGCAACGCTTCGCTCGTAGTAGACGCAAAGCGTTCTGTGGTCTGCGTCCCCGCAGTTAACAGCGGCATATATTCCTTTGGAGAATTTTGGTGAGTCTGGTTCAGTTCAGCCCTTCTGAGAAAGAAGCAATCGTCGAGAAAGTAAAACTCTACTTCAATGAGAAGCTGGATCAGCAGATCGGTGGTTTCGATGCAGAGTTCCTTATCGACTTCTTTGCCGAAGAGATTGGAGCTCACTTTTATAACCGTGGGTTACAAGATGCACACACGCTGGTTGCCAGTCAGGTGGAAGAACTGGCTGATGCAATTTATCAACTGGAGAAACCAACCTAGATATACGGTGATGGCACGACATTCAGCATCGATCCGCGTATTGCGGACGAGCTGTGAGCTACCGACTGCTGTCGGATATTCAAACCGCTTTGCGCTTTCGCTGTCAGCAGTCACAATCGGCAGGTGGATATCTCATCATTCGGGAGTGAACCAATGAAAACTGGAGGGTTACTGGGATTCTTTTGTGGCTTAGTTGGCCTGGGTCTGGGTCTTTACTTCGGCATTACCCCAATCATCGAGGGCCTCGAAAACGGGGACATAAGCTCGCGCGGCGCAGGACTGTCATTTGGCGTTTTGGGCGCCATTGCGGGATTAACTTGTGCCGCTTGGGGGCTCATCTACAGAAATGAGCGTCGCTTTTCCTAACAAGGGTGGGCGTTAGGCGGCCTTCGGTGGCCGGATGCCTATCTCAGTGCTTCTCGCAAGCTTAGGCGTCCGCAGCTACGAACTGCCCACAGCCGGTACACGGCCACAATCGAAATGACACCAGGAATCAGCGTAGCCCGGAAAGCCAAAATCACTCATAAAGTCCATGAGTACTCCCATGACCCGTCGAGTGAATCTTATGGTTTGGAGGCCGCCGAAAAGCTGGGTGTGCCTGAGGCAAAAGTCTTTAAAACACTCGTCGTTAACCTCGACAACAAGGAACTCGCTGTTGGGGTCATACCCGTTTCATCGTTGCTAAGCATGAAGCGCATTGCTAAGGCCGCTGGAGCGAAGAAAGCCACCATGGCCGCTCCATCGGATGTAGAACGTTCGACAGGATATGTGCTGGGTGGTGTGAGTCCCCTCGGTCAAAAGAAACGACTCAAAACCATTCTCGATCTATCGGTTCTGGATCACTCCACTATTTTTGTAAGTGCCGGCCGAAGGGGCCTAGAAATTGAACTGCAGCCCAGTGATCTAGTAGAACAGGTTGCGGGAGTGCTTGCGGAACTATGCCATCAGCCTCATTGAAAAAAAGCACAGGTGAGCAACGTCTTAACGCGGCGTGTCTCGTCTAAGTGGCGGCCCAGGCGGTTGATGAGATGAAACTTCTCCTAACATCCATGCTTCTGCTGCTTATCATTGGCTGCTCATCTAACGCGCCGATCGCGCCCAGAGAGGTCGTCCTTCAATATGCCGATACGATAGTGCCGGCTAAGATTGGAGGAGGAGGGGCCTTTTTAGCGAGCAAGGATACGGAACTCGAAACTGTGGTCTTCTCAGGTAATGTAAGCGAGCAGGGAGAACGGTATCGAGTAGACGTGGCTTTCTCCCGACAAATCAAAAGCAGTGATTATCAAACGGATTTGAAGACTACAATCGTACTCGGGTTGAATGAGCCAGCCACAATTGGCGGCGTCAACAGCGCTGTGTACAGTATTTCGTTGGAGTAACTTGCGCAGCGCTAGCAGATCAGTGGGACAAGGCCGCTTTGCGTCGAGGGCTTTAAATGGTTCTCCCAGTCTAATCCCCAACTTGAGTCTTTATAGGTACTTCCCATAGAAACCAGCGCCTATCAGCTCATGAAGACTCACGTGCTCAACGCTGTGGATCTATCGAGGGACGCGATTCACATTTATGTGGGTATGTCTGCTCTCCTACTGTTCGTCGTTCTTGTTCAGAAGGGCCCTTTTTTGCTGCTCAGCCTCGTACCTGTTTTTGCCGTTGCGGTCACGATGGAGGTTTTGGATCTCTTCGATGACTCCAGATCCCTGGGCTATCTACGCTGGGGTGCGAGCGCCCACGATGTCCTTAATACTGTGCTCTGGTCTACGATTCTTGTGTTCTTGGCGAGGTTCAACTTTGTTAAGTAGCTGCGCCCAATCCGGGGCTGGATACTCTGACGGCCGGCGCACAGCGCCGCGCCTTTCACGGCGGTCTGCTTCCTTGAGCTGGCTGATTCTGTTTCACGAGTGATTGGGCGTTGAAGACCGTTGACGATTAGAGAAGCGACGAAATCCGACTGGAACTCCATATGGCCGCTGTTCCATGAGATCGTGTCGGCAGGTGATACCTATGCCTACGATAAATGGACTACTAAAGAGGAAGCCGAGAAGCTTTGGTTGGTTCTTCCACGCAAGACCTATGTCGTTGAAGAAGACCACGAGGTTTTAGGTACGTACTACTTAAAAACCAACCAGGCGGGCCCCGGCAACCATGTATGCAATTGTGGGTACATGGTGTCATCTCTAGCGAGAGGCAAAGGGCTTGCAACATCAATGTGCGAGCATTCGCAAGTCATTGCATTAGAGCTCGGGTACAAAGCCATGCAATTCAACATCGTTGCATCTAGCAATGAGGGCGCCGTTCGGCTCTGGAGCAAACTGGGTTTCGAAACCGTTGGTCGTTTACCGAATGCATTCAATCATCCGTCCAAAGGATTCGTTGATGCATTGGTTATGTATAAGTGGCTAGCAACATGAAGAGCAACGTGAAGAGCAAAGTGACAAGCAAGGGCCGCATCGCCCTTCGCCTCCGACGAGCCAATGAGCGCCCACGCTGATGGCGCAAATTGCGACGAGAGTCTTGTAGCGAGAGTTACTGATGAGCCTGTTACTTAGGATCGCGCTGATCATTTTTTGTTTTTTCGCAGCGATCGCCTGTTACTCGTTTGGGGTTCCCGTTGGCGGTGTGGCATTTGTTGTCCTAGGGGTGATTTTCGAGGGGCTTTTTTGGTCGGGACTTTTTCATGGCAATTCGAAGTCGCCACGGAGATCTAGGTAGTAGGAAATGGTGGCGCGTCTAACGCATAGCGAGTTAAGACTAGAAGGGCGCTTACATCGCTCCTGCGAGCCGCGTCGTGCTTTTAACCGGATGCTGCGTTTTGCTTCGCAAGCATGTGGGCCTTTCGCGCTTGATAGAAAAACTCGCGGGCACGCTGCTCCATTGAGGTCAAACCCTTTGAAGGTCAGTTCGCGTTCGAAAGCGGTGCTGAGTCTTCGCTTGCGAAGCATCATAGGCACGCTGTTGTTCATGCATGGGTCGGTATTCGCGAAAAACGGCGAGGTTCCGCCATGTGATCCCGATTTCGTAGCCGTTGAACGGAATGTTGGGATGAACTTCTGGCCCGAGGAGGCCATAGCGAAAGCCTTTGGCTTGCCCGACCGACACTTTCGGACGTGGCAAGTAACGGGCAAGGTCGTGGTGAAGTATCTAATCACCGAAGAGGGCGCAATTGTGGATCCGGTTGTGGTCGAATCGACCGCCCGTTCATCGGTGTTGGATAAGAGCCTGAACGGCCTGTTCGACACGAAGGCAATAGAAATTGTTCTGGGGCACAGGTATCCGCCGGCACCAACCCTATGCTCCAAGCTGCATCCCATATCTTGGGAAACCGAGCCCCCTTAGGGAATCGGTCACTGCTATGCCCCCGGGCGTCGCTGATGTGGTGGGTTCTAGCGGTCTTGGACCGCGGTGCTCATCGCTACTTTTCCATTTCGGTGTTTCGCTAAACTCGGAGGGCGAGCGCCATGGTTTTCGGCCTTGAGCGAAAAGTGGCGCAGATAGTTGCTTAGATAACTGTATAGATGGTTGCGTAGATAGTTTTGTAGAAAGTTGCGCGGACAGTTTCGTAGAAAGTTGCATAGACTGCCGAAACGTTACCAACCCACAATCACCACGGCCGCTGCACCCGGATGAGCAAAATGGAAGAAGTAAACCGGCTTTTCGTTTACGGGACCCTCCAGCCCGGCGCACCCAACCACCACAAACTGGAACACTTGGCTGGGTCATGGGTGAGCGCCAGCGTTCGTGGCCTGCTCATTGCAAAGGGCTGGGGCGCGGATCATGGTTGTCCTGGCCTGCGCCTTAGTGATGACGGAGAGCCCGTGCCAGGGCATCTGCTGACTTCTGAAGGGCTGGCTGAGGAGTGGCCGGCTCTCGATGAGTTCGAAGGTGATGAGTATGAAAGGGTTTTGACGGAAGTCTCGGTGTCGTCTGGGCAACCCGTGAAGGCCTACGTCTACGTCATTAGATGACATCGCTAACCCATACAGCGCGACACCGGGGCATCTAAGTTCCGTTTTGGAAGACGATTTGCAAAATTAGTGGCGCCAACCCTTCCAAAGACGTTTGCAACCAGCTCTCTATTGACAGAAAAGCGCTATGAACAACTAACCGATGCTGATTGCCGATTAAGCGCTGTCGAGCGCATAATTTTGATGCCAGCCATTTTCGGAACCTTCAGGGTTCAAGGGCACATGTCGCAGCTAGCTCTCCACCTGCTACTGATTGTGAAAATCTTGCTGATCATCTGGGGTGTTATGGGGCTCATTGAGTATCTGGAGCCATCAGCGGATTTTGGTTTGCAGGATGCCAATTTTCCGCCAGGTGTTCAGTTTCTCCACTGGCAGCTGATTATCCTTACGGGTCTCTTTTTCGTTGGTGGCTACGTGCTTCGTTGGAGACACACAGTCTCGGTCACCATTGCTATGTACGCGACGCTTGCAACCCTTTGCTTTGTGGAGACCGTCGACTTCGACGCATTTGGAGGCGGGCCTGGCCGCTTCCTGATTATGTCGGCGGAGTACGCCCTGTATGTGGCCCTTTCGGTCTATCTGCTGCGCTCTCGTTCCGTGAAAGACAGGTTTCGTGGCGCATGAGGATCGCGCTCCAAGCAGCTTTCGTCCATGCGTCGTTTTAGTCGGACCCTTACTGGCCTATTTGTTGTCGCGGTTTGCCTCGCGCTAGTCATCCTTTGGCCCCGACCGCCCTTTGGTGAAGGACCGCGAGCTAGTAGTGGTGATCCGCCGCGAGAGCAGCGCGAAGTGGCTTTTGTTTCGAACTCTGTCGAAGGCACCGTCTCGATCATTGATCTGGCGGAAGCGCGGCTGCTTCATACGCTGAATATTGCCCCCGATGGTTTGGCGGTGGGATTTTGGCGCGACCCCCTGCAGTGGGTGGGTCAGTCAGTGCTCGAGCGCCGCGCCGGCCGCAACTATGCGCAGGATACGGATCTGTCACGGGACGGCACCGTGCTCTTTGTGTCGCGGGGTTACCTGGGGGACGTCATCGCCATGGATATCGCCAACGGCAGTATTCTTTGGCGCCGTGCTGTGTCTGGCGTACGGTCTGACCATATGGCGCTCTCACACGATGGCGAGCGTCTCTATGTGTCCACACTCATCGGTTCCGGCGATCGTCTACAGGTATTGGATAGCGCCAGCGGAGAAGTGATCGGCGAATTTCGGGCGGGTCGTTGGCCTCACGACGTTTGGGTGAGTCCCGACGATGAGCGAGTCTACGTGGCCAGCCTCGGTGACATGCTGGCAGGTCTCGATGAGCGTGGCGCCCAGAACAACGCGTACACCATTACTATCGCCGAGACCGAATCGCTCTCCGTTTTGCAGCGGCATCAGTTTGCTGCCGGCGTTCGCCCCTTTGAGCCATTGCACAGCGAGAGCACACTGTTTGTTCAGCTTTCAAATACGCACGATATCATTCGTTTCGATACGCAGTCCGGCGACGTGACGCAGGTTCTGACGCTGCCCGTCGATGACGGTGTGACAGACGCCGACTGGGATTTCGAGGCCCCGCATCATGGGCTAGCCATAACCGCGGACGAAACGCGTCTATGCATTGCAGGCCGCGCCTCAGACTACGCAGCGATTGTGAGTACGGGAGTCGGGGCCGATGGGCAGGACAGCATGCCCATGGGGCTTCTGGCGACCGTCGATACCGGGGATGCGCCGAGTTGGGCTGCAGTGAGTGCTGATGGGGGAACATGTGTGCTACCCAACACGCGATCGGATGATGTGTCGCTTGTAAACCTGAATTCACACATGGAACGAGTACGAGTTCCTGTGGGGCGTGGGCCGAAGCACGTGACCGTGGGGTTCATCAACGCATCCCTATTTGACGCCGGTCCTTGAGCTCTGGACGCTAAGGCATAGTAAAACCCAATGATTGACCTCGCATTCCGGGACTATGGGAAAGACGACGAGAGTGCGTGTCTCGCGATTTTTGATGGCAACTGCCCGGAGTTCTTTGCACCCAACGAGCGAGAAGACTACCGCGCATTCCTCGGCGCCAGCCCGAAAGGCTATGAAGTCTGTTTGAGCGCGGGCGATGTTGTGGGAGCGTTTGGAGTATTCCCGCAACTAGACGGTGCGCCAAGCCTCAACTGGATTCTCTTGCATCCCAATGCGCAGGGGCTTGGCCTTGGCTCAGCCATCATGGCGAGGAGCAGCGCGAGCGCACGGGCATTAGAGGCGGCCTTTCTGCGGATTGCGGCTAGTCACAAGTCCGCTCCCTTCTTCGAGAAATTTGGTGCGCAGCGTAAACGGTTTACTAAGCATGGTTGGGGGCGCGATATGCATCGCGTCGATATGGAACTCCCCATCGAACGGTAAGGAGCTCATGCTCCTGGTTCTGAAGTTTTTCGGAGTAAGCAATGGCTACGCAATCCGGTAACCTGCTTGATGAGATTCCCGAGGAGCTCGCTGAAGAGCTGTTCGAGAAGCTTGTTGAGGGCAAAGAGTTTCGCGTGCAGCGCATCGTCTCGAAAGGGCACACCGCGCCGGAGTCGGGATGGTTCGACCAGGAAGAACATGAATGGGTTCTGGTGGTGAAGGGAGAAGCTAGAGTCTCCTTCGACAACGGCGATGTGGAGCATCTGTCGGCGGGAAGCTACCTGAACATCCCGGCCCGAACAAAGCATCGAGTGAGTTGGACTTCGCCCCACACGGAGACCGTATGGATTGCCATTCACTACCGCTGAGAGCGCTAAGAGCGTCAGTGTTTCTATGGGAGGCATGGCGTCAGCCGCCGAGGTGGAGCAATGCGATTTAATCATCTGGGGATCCCCACCACCGACGCCTTCGAGGGTGAGATTGATCTCCCCCACCTCAAGATGAGGGTGTCCGACCACGAGAATAACTCCTATGGGATTCAGTGGCAGCGCTATTGGGACGATGCGCCTTATCCGGAACTCGTCAAGCGCGTGCCTCATGTCGCCTTTGAGGTTGATGATCTGGAGGCCGAGTTGGTGGGTAAGAAGGTGATCATCGAGCCAAACTCACCCAGCCCTGGTTTAACCGTGGCCTTCATCGAAGTTAACGGAGCGCCCGTTGAGCTCATGGAGTACGAAAATGAGCCGTGAGCGAGTCCGAGCGACCTGCCGGTTCAACCGTTTCAGAGTTCCATCAGGCATCACGCGGGCCGCTGAAGGATCGAGAAAATCGTGAGCATTCCCGATAAGAGCGACATTCCAAAAACCACCGGTTCGTGCCACTGCGGTGCGGTGCGATTTGAGGTAGCGGCGATGCCCGAGAAACTGGTCGACTGCAATTGTAGTATCTGCCGCCGTCTCGGTGCGCTGTGGGGGCACCTGCCTATAGACGATGTGCAGATTTGGCAAGGCGATACCGTTGCCTACACGCGCGGTGACCGGAATCTCGCCTTTCATAGCTGCAAGCAGTGCGGTTGTACAACGCACTGGGAAAACCTGCGGCCCGATCAGTCCAATCACATGGCAGTGAATTTCCGTCTTGTTGACCCAAGTATCGCGAAAACGCTGCCCATTAGGAGGTTTGATGGCGCCGATACCTGGAAATTTCTGGACTGAGAGTTTCGGCGGGCGCCTGCTCGACGGTATGACCATGGAGGGTGTGAACGCTGAGCTTTGGCCCCTAGCGCGGATGACTGCTTTGCCAAAATGGAGAGACCGACCGATTCTTGAATGGCCCACGGGGCAAATTCTCTTCAAAAGCTGGGTTCTGCTCCTGGGTGTCTTACCCATCGATCGACACGTATTTTTATGGAGAAGCTGATTCCCGACGCTGATTTTTTGGAGTGCTCAAGGACCACAACCCATGCAGAATGGCGACATGAACGCAGGGGCCTTCTGGGCTCGCTCGCTGACGGGCAGCAGATGCCAAGCATCATGAATCTGCAGGAATCCATAATATGAATCTGAAATCGCGGGCGGCGACGCTCACCGAGTACTGGTCTCCCAAGGTGCTGGCGCAGGTCAATGACCAGTACATCAAGGTGGCCAAGATCAAGGGCGAGTTCGCGTGGCACAAGCATGATGATGAAGACGAGATGTTCCTTATTCTTGATGGCCAGTTAACGATCCAGTACGAGGGCCACGCCGTGGAGCTCGCGAGCGGTGAGTTTCACGTGGTGCCCCGTGGCGTTATGCACAACCCGATCTGTGAAGACGAATGCTTGATCGCATTGATCGAGCCGGTGACCACCGCCCATACGGGCGACACCGTGACGGAAAAGACGCGATCCATCGAGGAGCAGCTCTCGTGAAACCGGCTCGGGAAGGAACTGCTTTGCATGGCCCACGCGGCGGTGCCCTTACTGACCCAATGCCCCTGCGGCGCGATGATGAGCTGAGTGCCCAGGATCAGGGCATCTATTCGTCGAGCAGCGCAATCAAAACAAGCAGAGTTTTTGGTGCAACGGGAGTAACGGCAAAGTGCGACGAGAGGCGTGTTTTCAAATGCGCCAAAGCGAGCGGTTATGGCTGGTAGCAGTCAGCTGTTAGTTGCCGCGATTCTGAGCTTCGGTGCGGCGCTCCTGCATGTGGGCGTTATTTTTGGCGGGCCCGACTGGTATCGGTTCTTTGGTGCAGGCGAAGGGATGGCGAGGCTTGCGGAGTCCGGCAGTCGGTATCCGACACTTGTCACCACGGGCATCACGCTGGTGCTGATGCTCTGGGGGCTCTATGCCCTGTCCGGAGCCGGGGTGATTCTGCGTCTTCCCCTGCTCAAGCTGGGGCTTTCACTCATTACGGCCGTTTATTTGCTGCGCGGATTGGCAGGTCTTGTGCTGCCATTCGTTTCCACGCACCCGGCGATACAGCAAAACTCGGTGACTTTCTGGATCGTCAGCTCGCTGATTTGTACCGCCTTTGGCGCGGTGCACTTGCTGGGTCTGATGAACAGCTGGAGTCGTCTGTAACGAGGCCTGCTACGGGTTTTAGCGGTGGATTGATCAGCAGAGCCGCACCGCAGACGAGAGAGTCTTAATCCCTTTCCAGCTCGCCGAAGAAACCGATGACGCAGACCACCTGACCTTCGTCATTGGTTTGTGTCACGTCGAAACCAGAGATCAGGAGTTTGCCATCCTGATGAATCGCCCAGTGATAGCGGTGGAAGTTATGTTGCGAGTCCACCGCTGATGCCCGCGAATAGACGGCGCCGGGAATGCTCGCCCGCACTTCGTGAACATTGGCTTCGAAGCCGTCGATGCCGGTCACGTCGATAGAGGGATCAACAAAGCGCACGCCCGGCGCCAGGGCGTTCTCGAGGTGTCCGCGAGTCTTGCCCGGGTCTTCTTCGTTCCATGCGGCCAGCATGTTATCCAAAGCGGATGGGTGATCGGCCATGATTTAGCTCCTTGGGGCGGCTTCCTATAAGCTAGGAAGTTAGCGCTCCCTTCTTCGATGCAGTAGACACTTTTTGCTCCCTCGGGAGGTTACACCGTGGATATATTCAACTACTACGCTATTACAGACGCGATCAGCACGTCTGGTCAGCCAAAAGCCGGCGAGTTTCAGGCTATTGCCGATTCGGGACACGAAGTCGTGATTAATCTCGCGCTGCCTGATCACGAAAGATCCCTCGCCAATGAGGGGGCGCTGGTCACCGGACTTGGAATGATCTATCTCCATATCCCCGTACCCTTCGATGCGCCTGACGAGCGGTTTTACCAGTTTTTTTGTAACGCGATGGAAGCCATGGCCGACAGAAAAGTCTGGGTCCACTGCATCGTCAATGCCCGCGTATCCGCATTTCTTCATCGCTACCTGCAGTCTCGGCGAGGGTTTTCGGCCGAGGACGCGACGACGCCGGTACTGACGGCGTGGCGGTCGCAGATGGACGCGGTGTGGACTGACTTTCTGCAGCGCGATACCGCTCGCGTGAATCTGTGAAGAGCGGGGTTGTACTCCGCGGTTACATCGATATCCCGGCCCTCTCCTGGGATGCGGTGCTCGCCGAGTTGTCCAACCATGTGCAGCTCACCCTGGCGGAGGATGGATGTCAGTGCTTTGAGGTGGATCCCGATCGAAACGTCCCGCACCGGCTCACCGTGTATGAAGAGTTCCGCAGCGCCGCCTCCTTCGAGGCGCATCAAAGGCGGGTCAAGGCATCACGCTGGGGAAGGCTCACGGAAGGCGCCGAGCGGCACTACGAGATAACAACACTGTGACCTTGGACTCGGCGAAAGGAGTTCCGTGCGATGACCATCTCACCCTTTGGCTGGCTGAATGAACGCCAGCTGCTGCGCGTTTTCCTGGCGCTGACGGTGATACTTCTCGCCATGAGCACCTGGATGGCCCGCATGGACCGGGCTCTGGTCACCGACAAGGCCCCCAACGGGATCGTATCGTTTGAGCTGGCGGGCGATGCAAGGTCGGCAAAAGACATTCTCGATGCCTGGGACAGCGCTGCGCAATCCGTCGCAATGCTTGTGCAGGGTGTCGATTATCTGTACCTGGTGGTATACACGCTGTGGTTTTCTATGGCCTGTTGGTTGATCAGCCGACGTCTGGGTCCGGCGTGGCAGCGCATGGGCGTCGTCACTGCCTGGTTGGTGTTGCTCGCCGCGCCCTTCGATGCGATTGAGAACTACGGATTGATAATCCAGCTGCTCCACGGGCCCAACGACGGTATGGCGTTCCTGAGTCGATGGATGGCAATCCCAAAGTTCGGCGTATTGCTGATCGCCGTGGCCTATCTGCTGGTAGCGCTGATACCAAGGCTCAGGGTGGCGATCACGAATCGCGCATCCGCGTGACCCGCCGCTGGAGTTGGTCGTGCCAGCATCGGTGTAGTTCTGTTTTGGAGGAAGGTCCATGAAGTTGAACCAAGTGACACTGCCGGTTCGCGATGTCGAAGAGACGGCTGCGTTCTATCGTCGTCTCGGATTTCTGCAGATTGTGGACTCGCCGCACTACGCGCGCTTTGAGTGCCCGAATCAGGGTTCGACATTTTCCCTTCTGCTCGAAGAACGGGACTTTCGAAACGGCGCCATCATCTATTTTGAGCACGAAGCTCTGGACCAGTGGGTCGCCGAACTGAAGGTAAAGGGTATTGTCTTCGACGAAGAGCCTGTGGATCAAAGCTATCTATGGCGTGAAGCGGTGCTTCACGATCCTTCCGGCAACAAAGTCAAACTGTATTGGGCGGGTGAGAACCGTTTGTATCCACCATGGCGAGTTGAGAAAGCCGCCGATGATTGAGGTTGCTGTAGACGATCTGTCAGACGGCGCCATAGAACGGTTGCTGGAGGCGCATCTGCAGGACATGCATCATTACTCACCGCCCGAAAGCATCCACGCTCTGGATCCCACATCCCTCAGATCACCGAAAATCACATTCTGGGGCGCTCGTGTCGGCGGGGTTCTGGCGGGTTGCGGAGCCCTCAAGGAGATCTCTTCCCTAGCCGGCGAAGTGAAGTCCATGAAAACCGATGCCGCGTTCCTGCGTCAGGGTATTGCTGCGCGCATTCTCGAGACGATACTGCAGGAAGCAGAGCGCCGTGGTTACGCCCATCTCAGTCTCGAGACGGGCAGTAATAAGGCCTTTTTCCCGGCCATTGAGCTCTACCGAAAGTACGGTTTCGCAGCATGTGGACCCTTTGGGGACTATGTGCTCGATCCCTACAGTCTGTTTATGACCAAAAGGCTAGCAGTTGGCGGATGACAGAGATGATAGTGTTTCACTGCGGTGGCAAGGCATGGGTTCGCGCATGACGGCAGAGTTCAATGAGGATGATTTCTGGAGCAAAGTCACCGGTTTTGCGCGGGTAGCCGGTCGGGAAGTGATCGAGAAGTGCCTGTGGCTTTTTTATGCAGCGCAGGCGCCAGGCACGCCAGCATGGGCCAAGTCCGTGATCTATGGTGCCCTCGCTTACTTTGTTCTGCCTCTGGATGCGATTCCCGACATGATTCCCGTAGCGGGTTTCACCGACGACCTTGGGGCTCTCGCTGCAGCGGTTGGCGCCGTTGCTATGTTCATCGATGACGACGTCAAGGAGCGAGCGTCACTCAAGCTTCAGGACTGGTTTGGCACTGATTCTGTGGAGGAGGAGTCAGCCTGAGTGCGAACCGCGGTCATTGCCTTTGCGGCCGCTAAGCGTCGTTGTTGAGCCGAGCAAATCGTGCCCACCGAGATGCAATACCGGATAACGGTTCCACTGCACTACCGAAAGCTTTAGGCTGGCTCGCCCACTTAACGGAAAGAGCAATAACTACAATGCTGAACCACATCATGATTGGCTCGAGTGATATCGAGCGTTCCAAGTCTTTCTACAACGCTGTGCTGGCTGTCCTCGGCGCTGGTGAGCCCTTCGTCAATGTGAATGGTACGGGCCAGACGCGTCTCTTCTACATCCACGACGGCTCAACCTTCAGCATCAGCGAGCCCATCAACGGCGAGCCGGTATCGGTGGCGAATGGTTCTACCATCGGGTTTAAGTGTGATTCCCTGGAGCAGGTTCAGGCGTTCCATGATGTTGCGATTGCCAATGGAGCGACGACTACGGAAGATCCCCCGGGGCCCCGTGAAGGCTCCATGGGTGTCATGAATCTTTGCTACTTCCTGGATCCGGATGGCCACAAGATCTGTGGCATCCATATGGGCGGCTGAACGCTGCCCTGACTGAGGCCGTGGGGCCTCCAGAAACGGGGCGCACAGTTCGCGCCCCGGTTTTCTTCGTCGATGGTAACGACCTACCCAGGCCGTTCAGGCTGCCCAAAACTCCCACGGTTATCGACGCAGCGTACATACCCGGGAGAATGTCCTAGGCGGCGAAGGCTTCGGCGCAAGCCGGTCGAGCCATAAGGCGGTCGGCGTAGGCTTTCAGATTGGGCATGGCTTCAGTGAATTGTCCAAGGCGCCCGGACATGATGCAGGAGTGTCCGAGCATGCAGTCTGCCGCTGAGAAATCTCCGATCAGATACTCACGGCCCTCCAGTGCTTCCTCAACAGGCCCCAGGGACTTCTGGAGCAGGCGCTGCGCCTGGCCCAGTACCGTCTCGTCTCGACGGTCCGGCGGAAGCAACAGCGTGTGAACCACGATGGTGTTGATTGGCGGCATCACCATGCCCTCGCAGTAGTGAAACCATTGCAAATACTCGGGGAAAAGTGGGCTATCGACGGCAGGCTTTAAACGGCCCGGCGCATGGCGCTCAAGAATGTACTCGACGATAGCGCCTGATTCGAAAATTCGAACATCCCCGTCGTCCAGCACGGGAACACGACCAAGAGGATGCCGCTCACGGTGGGCGTCGGACTTCAGGTCCGAGGGGTTGAAGTCCATCCGATTGAGTTCGAAGGGCACATCGAGTTCGCGCAGCAGCCAATAAATCCGGCTGGCACGGGAGTTTGGTGCAAAGTGAAGAGTCAGCATATTGTCCTCGTCTGAGAGCGGCCTTTAAGCAGGCTCGGGCTGCATGCGTCAACGTGTGCAGCCGAGCTGTCGTGGTTACACTCTAGCACCGCATTTATTGAAACGCCGTGCACTGCTGTTGTCGGTGCATTGCAAAACTGAGGAGCAAGCATTGACCAACGCAACGGGAGACTGGATCGCAGCGGGAAACTGGCAGGCGGTCGAAGACAGCTTCAACAATATGCCCTTCGTAAAACGGCTTGGCATTCTGGTCTCCCTGGCAGATCCCGACTGCCCTCGCTGCACCCTTGAACATGTGGAGGACTATCACCTTGGGGGCATTGGCCAGAATTACATCAATGGCGCCATAACCTCCGGTGTCATCGATCTTGCGATCGGATTAACGGGCCTGCGTCACGCCCCCAAGGGATACTTTGCTACCAGCAGTCTGCACATCGATCTGAACAAACCCGTAGAACACACGGGGTTTTACGCCACTGCCCGAGCCACTCAGCAGATTGGAAAAAACCTGTTTTCCGAAGCAACGGTATTCAGCGTAGATGGAGAACCTCGCGTCCACGCCACGGGCGTCGTCCGCGTTGGTATTCGCCGCTAAGTATCGGACCGAGGAGCGCGAATTGGCCGACAGGCTTCTCATCCGGCGAGCCACGCCAGAAGACGCGCCGGCATTGTCGGCCCTCGCCTTCCGATCCAAGGCCCATTGGGGTTACTCCAGCGAGTTTATGGACGCCTGCCGCGGAGAGCTAACCATCGGCGCCCAGCAACTTGAAACCCGTGAGCTTCATGCGTTCAAAGCCCTCGAGGGCGATGAGCTCCTCGGGTTCTACGCCCTTGAAGTTTTAAGTAGCGAGGCCTGCGAGCTCGACGCGCTGTTCGTGGCACCTGAGCACATGGGGCGCGGCGTCGGACGGGCCCTGCTGGAGCATGCTAGGGTCCAGGCTGTGTCTTTTTCAGCCAGCGTGCTTGTGATTCAGGGGGATCCCCATGCCGCGGCCTTCTATGAAGCGGCAGGAGCCCGACACGTCGACGATCGGGCGTCTGGCAGCATCGCCGGTCGTTATCTTCCCCTGTATGAACTCGACACTAATTCCGCCCACGGAGTGGGCAACAATAAAAACGCGAAGTAATCGGGAGAAGAATATGGCTGCTCATGGATTCGACGTTTCACTGGAACACGCCCTATCGCTGACAGCGCATCTCGATGCGCCGCAGGTGGTAGGCCCCGTACCCGACGGATTCCGGATGACCTTCAATGTACTCGGCGGTCGTATTGAGGGCCCGAAGATCAAAGGCGAATTTGTTCCTGTGGGCGCCGACTGGTACATGATCAGAAACGATGGCGTCGGCATTCTTGATGTCCGCGCGACCATCCAGACCCATGACGATGCGCTGATCTATGTGACGTACATGGGGAAGACTGACATGGGTCCCACGGGCCTGCAGGACGTTCTGGATGGCAAGGCCCCGCCCCCGGAGGGCCATACAATCCGCACGCATCCAAATTTCCAGACATCGCACCCTGATTATGAGTGGCTGAACCGGGGATTCTTCGTCGGCATTGGCAAAGCCGACCTTCCCAATAACACCGTGAGCTACGACATCTATCAGTTGGTCTGATGGCGCTGTATTGAGGCGAATGGAGGGTTCGATGGGTGCGACTTATTTTGAGATACCGGTGACCGACCTGGACCGGGCAAGGCGCTTCTATAGCGATGTTCTAGGGTACCCCTCAGAGCCTGAGGAGATCGATGGGTACGCTATGGCAGTGTTCCCCAATGCAGCGGGGGACGCGGCCAATGGTGCGCTGGCCTGCGGCGATGTCTATGTCCCCTCCCGGCAGGGGAGCCTAGTCTACTTCCATGTCCCCAGCATCGACGCGGTGTTAGGGCGAGTCGCGGATCTTGGGCAAACACCGCTCCTTCATAAACAAGAGGCCGGCGCGCACGGTTACATCGCCGAAATCGAAGACAGTGAAGGCAACCGGATTGGGCTGCATCAGCGTCCTGCACAAGTTGGCAAGGAAGACGAAACCGCGGGTTTCGCTGCCATTGCGCTGTCCGCAGATGTGCTTCCTCGGGCGCTCAAAGTTGCGGCGGTGGTCGGGACACTGCTGTTTCTGATCAATTACGGTGATCGGCTGCTGGGCGGGGGATTCACCATGACAGACTTCCTTAAAATTGGTCTGACGTACCTCGTGCCTTACGGCGTTTCGACCTGGTCAGCGGTGAAGGCGCTCCGCAACTGATGAGCCCGGTGGAGGAGTGGCGTCTGTGATCGAGGAATATGAAGCCCTGACGATTCGGCCTGCGACGGGAGCGCACGCTGAAGCCATGGCCTCGCTCTATAACCATTACATCGAACAAACGACCGCGACCTTCGAGTTGGAGGCCATCGCTGCAGAAGAGATGGTGATTCGGATGGCGCGCGTGAGCGACCTCGGTTTGCCCTGGTATGTCGCCCTTTCCAGTGAGAGCGAGCTACTCGGATACTGCTACGCCACGCGTTGGCGTGATCGCGCAGCATATGACGATTCTGTCGAAGTGACGGTCTACGTCTCTCCAGCAGCTCACCGACGTGGCGTTGGCCGTCGCCTCTACGGCGAGCTCTTTGAGGCGCTGCGCGCTATGGGGAAACACGTGGCCATCGGCGGGATAACGCTGCCCAATGACGCCAGCGTTGGCCTCCACGAGAAGATGGGGATGCACAAAGTTGCACACTTTGAAGGGGTGGGCTGTAAATTCGGTCGCAGGCTCGATGTAGGATACTGGCAACTCGCGCTGGGAGACGCATCACATGGCGAATAAGAATCTGACCACGCGCTCCATTCCGGCGCTCGTACTCCTCGTACTGCTCGCGCAGCTTTGGCAGTACTACGGCGGTGAGTTGAGTGGTGGCAACGCTGTCGGCGCAGGGCAGGCAGGCGAGTCGATGGCCTCATCGACCGATGGGCGTTTACAGCAGGCTTTCGCAGCGCGCGAGAACGATCTGCAGATCGAAGGTTCGGGGACTGTCGTTAAGGTCCTGCCCGATGATACGAAGGGCAGCCAGCATCAGCGATTTCTGTTGGAAACCAATGCGGGGCAGACGCTGCTGGTAGCGCACAACATTGATTTGGCGCCGCGGATACCGGGATTGCGGGAAGGAGATCGGGTTCGCTTCTTCGGCGAGTACGAATGGAACGATCGCGGCGGCGTGATTCACTGGACCCATCATGATCCCGGTGGCCGACACGTGGATGGCTGGCTTGAGCATCGCGGCGAGCGCTACGAATGAAAAATGCGTCGATGGCTGCCCGGTTCCTTAGTGCGAGCATGCGCACCGCGCGTGTTGCCAACCTGCCCGGTTTCCAGAGTGTTGTCTGTCGAAATTTCTTTGGCAATGCATTTGGTCGGCCCCACGACAGGCGACCGATAGAGCTCGGCGGCTCTAAGGTGTCTGTGGAGATTTTGGTTCTCTTACGGATATGGAGGTTTTTGACCGCGCAGCGATTGGCTTTGACGTGGGCATTGCCGCCCATCATCCCTAGTCTGAGCGCAGGTGAACGTTTACGGAGCTGTTTGTTGTGCGTTGTCGGATTCGCATCTGTCTATTCGCAGTGGGCCTTGCTCTATACGCCCACTGGGCTTCGGCGGAACTCCCCTGGGATGCAGCGTTGCCCGAGTGCCGTCAGTTGGATGGAACCATTCAGGCCCTGGTTGCCAAGCGCCGTCGCGGTGGGTCAGCAGCCGCGATGGACCGATGGAAATCGCAACTCCGATTGGTGGAGCGTGAGTACCGCGCGCTGCAGTGTCACCGCATTCCCCGCCGCTATCTGCGAGGGCGCGGCTAGTTCTGAGGGCGAAGGTAATGCCGGTGATTGAGGGAGGGCGTGCGTCCGTAAGTGAGCTGGTGAACGCGAGTTCTTTGGCTGACGTGCCAGAGACTATGCTCTGGACGCTTTACGGACGCGCCGCCGAGGCGGGCCGACGCAGAGGCATGCTCGCAGATCCGATGGCTCAGGAGATCTTTGGCGCCATTGAGTATCCGTTCTTCCGTCGGTTCGGGCCGCCGCAGCCGGTATTTGCTCTGCGGTCACTGGCGTTCGACAGAGCGCTTGAAGACTTCCTCTCGAGGTACCGCGGCGCCCAGATTGTGGCCCTTGGAGAGGGTTTGGAAACTCAGCGCTACCGCGTGCTTGCTCCACATAGCGACTGGTTGACCGTTGATCTCCCCGACGCCCTGGAGGTCCGTGAGCGGTTTATGCCGCCGGATGACCAACACCGGCATCTCGCGAAATCGGCGACCGATCCCAGTTGGATGGCAGAGCTCGATTCGGCGAGACCGACGTTTATCTCTGCCCAGGGGCTCTTCATGTACTTTCAGGCTGCGGAAGTTCGGATGCTGCTGCGTGAAATCACTGCACAATTTCGGTGTGTGCAAGTCGTTTTTGATGTGGTCCCCGCCTGGGTTTCCCGAGCATCGGTGCTGGCGAACGGCTTTCCTTTGACGCCATTTTATCGGATGCCGCCGATGCCCTGGGGGATCAATCGCTACGCTGTGAAGCCAACGCTGCGGCGTTGGCTAGGTCATGAAGCGGATGTTCGCTTTCGGTCCTTTCCCGTACCGGATCGCGGACCGGCTCGTGTAGTGGGGCGCCTGCTGCCGTCACTGAGCAAGACGAACCCGTGGATGCCGTCCCTCGTTGAAGTCGAGAAACTAGCCTGAGTGCAGAGCTTTTTCAGGCGCGGCTTATGGCGCGCTATAGACGTGACCGATCATGGTCGTCCCTTCAAACACCGCCTTATCGACGACTTCACGCTCGTTGACGAACACGAAATCGAACTCGCCGTTCTTGTTTGCATCGCTGTGGAGCATAACGACGAACAAGTCGCCCTTCGCCGGCGCGGGGTCCACGGAAATGGCTACGTTTGATGAGGTTCCCCCAGCAATTTTGCTGTAACCCGCGACGACGTTACCGTTGGGCTTGCCGTTCTCAAAGGGGTGCATCACGAGCCAGCCATTGCCGTCGATGTGAACTTCGGGGAACACAAAGGTCGCACCATCGCGGGTAGCGCCGTCCGTGTGTATCCAATTGGATTCACCATTCCCCATGGTGATCTGCGGTGCCTGGGCGAAAGCGATTTGAGCGGTGAGGCCGAGCAGTGAAACGAACGTGAGTGCTTTCATGAGTGTGACTCCTTATTGTTAGGGTAGAGAGTTTCGCATCAATCTACACCGCCGCCTAGGTAGCCTTTGCGAATCTGCGGGCTGAAGGGGTATTGAAAAGTTGCGAACCGCTGTGCCTCATTAGACTCGCAACATGAGAATAAAGAACGTTGGCGCCAAGTCAGGGAATGCACCTCGGCCTTCGTTCGTTGGCTGAGTACACCACGAAAAAGGAAATGACAGCGATGAGTTATGAGATGTTGGCTCCGGTGACGCTCCGGGGAGAGCATGGCTCACTGGTGCCACTGTCGTTGGAGCACGAAGCCGCTCTCGCGGACGCAGTGACGGAAGGCGAGCTTTACCGGATCTGGTATACAGGGGTCCCCTCACCGGAAGGCATGCGTGCCGCCATTGAACAGCGGCTGGCTTGGCTTGATGAGGGGCACATGCGCCCCTTCACCATACTGGACCGCGAGGGTGTTCCCGTCGGAATGACGACCTACTGCAACGCGGAGCCAGACACGCCGCGGCTGGAGATCGGGCATACCTGGTACGGCAAGCGAGTGCAGCGAACGGCATTAAACACCGAGTGCAAGTTGCTGCTTTTGACTCGTGCATTCGAGGAACTGGGTTGTCTCGCCGTGGAGTTTCGCACGTCGTCCTTCAATCGCCAGAGTCGGCATGCCATCGAGCGTCTTGGGGCCAAACTGGATGGTGTGCTGCGCAGTCACCGCCTGTATTCGGACGGCTCGCTGCGCGATACCTGCGTCTATTCCATCATCAACCCTGAGTGGCCGGCGGTAAAACGTAACCTGACATTCAAGCTCGGTCGCTGACAGTAGGAGAGCCGCCTT
Source organism: Pseudomonadota bacterium (assembly GCA_038750875.1). Lineage (GTDB taxonomy): Bacteria > Pseudomonadota > Gammaproteobacteria > Pseudomonadales > Halieaceae > Congregibacter. The sequence continues at coordinate 21,745 of JBCDGU010000023.1, forward strand.
ATGTATCCCATCGATGACCAAGCGCAACGTCCGCGGCTATGGAAACATGCGGGGCCTCGCCGGCGCGGCCGCCCGGCCCTGCGGATCTCGTGGTGCCCCTCTGTTCGCGTCTCTCTTCGTATCTCTCTTCGTGTATTGGCGATCACTGCGCTAGCTCTGCTGGTCGGATGTCTCGGAATGCCCGACACGGTTAAGCCGGTCTCGGGCTTTGAAGCCGAGCGATATCTTGGCAAGTGGTACGAGATCGCGCGTCTCGATCACAGCTTTGAACGGGGGCTGACGCAGGTTTCGGCCGAGTACCAGTGGCGCGACGATGGGGCTCTGCGTGTGCTGAATCGTGGTTTCGATGCCGAAGAGGGCGAGTGGAAAGAAGCGGAAGGTGTCGCGCGATTTGTTGGTGAGCCGAGCGAGGCCCACTTGAAAGTTTCTTTCTTTGGTCCGTTCTACGGATCCTATGTGGTGTTCGAGCTCGAGAAAGAGAACTACAGCTACTCCTTTGTTAGCGGCTACAACGAGAGCTACCTGTGGCTGCTGTCCAGAACACCGGATGTTCCGCAGGCTCTGCGGGATGATTTTGAGGAACAGGCTCGCGCCCTGGGCTTTGCTGTCGAAGAGCTAATCTGGGTTGAGCAGAGCACCGATTAGATGCCGTTAAGGAAGCGTTGATTTGGGCGCATCAGAGCGTACTGCACATCCTTCACCCGCTCTTAACGTGCCCCTAACCCACTCTTAATGCGCTGCAGATCCGCACTTTGCACGCTCTTAATCTACAATAGACGCGCCCAATACTGAATACGGCCCCTTATAGGACGGGGCCGAATTGACTCAGTAAGTTAAGCGATCTGGATCAGATCTCGCCTCATGCGGGAGATCAGTTAACTTCGATGAGTTCCCAGGTGCCTGGCTGGTTGTCCCGTTCGACGTAGCGGTAGCTGACCTTGCTGCCATGGCTGACGTTCTGCAGTTCGTTGACGTCAGGGCTGCTCACGTACTGCACGCGGCGGCTTTTGCTGCGGCGATTCATATTGCAGTTGGCCTCGCTTCCGCGACGCGCCTTACTGAATTTCACGTAGGTCGGCTGGCCCAACTGCTCCGCCTTCCGCATGTCGACGGTACCTTCAACGATACAGTCCTGAGTAATCTCGGCCTGCGCAGAAAGCGCTGCAAAGGTCATCGCGAGTGCGGCGCCAGTAAGTGTCAGTGCACGGGTTACGTTTCGACTGGTCGAACGGGCAATGTTCCGTTCCATTGATACTGGGTTCGTCCCAAGGTCGCTGTTTCTATTTATGCCTGTGCTCGTGTGCAAGGCTTCATTCTTCTTTGATGTCATCATTGCAATCTCCCTCGCCTCACGGCGATGATTTGTTCACGTTTGTGGTGCTATCGCGATAGCGTTCTCCTGTGTGTTGGTGCCCCTGACGCACTGGTCTGGGGCTGGCGTGTCATGCAACTTTCATAATATAGACATGCAATTGTCATATCGCTGTCACATAACTTTGCTAGACCGAGATCGATAGTACCCCTCTCGAAGACAAAAAATCTATTGTTTTCATAAATTTGTAACAATTTTCCGATTTTTGTGTGAACTTCGCACGGTCATGCGAAGAAGCCGTGAATATACCAACTGCGCTGTCGGCGCTCGTGAAACACCCAAAACCGTTCCTCCTGGCTGTTTCGAGCAATGAAATAATCACGGCTGGTTGGCGAGTCCCACCAGCCATCTTCGATGCGCTCTGGGCCGTAGAAAAGCTCGAGACGCTGCCCCCAGAAATACAGCCGATCGCCTTCGTGGCGCAGCGGCTCCGGTGTAGGGAGTAGCCAGAAGGGGCGCTGGGCGCTAGCTGTGGTTGCGGGGCTATCGGCGATACCCGGCGCTACCGCGGCCGAACTGTGCTCCGGAAGATGCGCATCGCGACAGCGCAGACTGCTGACGGCCTGGGAGCCCAGGCGGCTACTCAGAAGATCAACTAGCTGGGCCGGTGTGCTGGAAGGCCCTGTGGTTCGCAGCAGACTGCCGCTTTGAGGCCGAGCGTTCTCGAGCTGAACAACCTGGAGTTGTACACGCTCCACCTCGTCACTGAACGGTTTGCGCTCGAGTCGGAGCTGCGTGAGCCGCAGCCACTCGTTGGGGCGTGAGCCTGCTTCACTGGCGCCCACCTCTAGCTCATCGCGGTAACCACCGGCGCCATAAAAGAGCCATCGAAGTTGCCGCGTTTGAAGCTGTCGCTGTCGGAGGTAACGATCCAGCGACTCAAGAAGCTGTTCAAAGGCCGGCGCCAGTTCTTCATGGTTGGTGACGGGATAACCCAAGGGAAAGCTGTCGGTAAAACAGCTTGGCGGCTCGAAGTGCACCACGGGATTGCTCAGGGTTGCACACAGATGCTGGAGCAATTCACTGAACTCATGACCGCAGCGCCGGCTGAGCGCGGCGGGTTCAAGAGCAAGAATGTCTGCAAGATGCTGGAAGCCGCTGCGCTGCAGTGCAGCAAACTGTTCGTGCAGCGGCTCGAGAAGCTGGAGAGGTAGCGGGTTCAGGCGTTCGCGCAGTGCTCGATCAGTGCCTTCAGCGGATTGATCCCCGGTAAACGAAAGTGCCCAGGCGGCGAGTGGCGATTCGGCAAAGGCGTGCTCCGCGTTAAAGCCCCGGCAGGCCAGCCCCTGGGTGCACTGACGCAGGATGGCGTCCGCGCCACCAAACAGGCGCAGAGAGCCGCTGATTTCCAGCATGAGGCAGTCGCCGCGGAACTCATAAAGATGCGGCGTGATCCCATAGGCCCAGCAGCAGAGGGAGTCGATGGCTTCTTTTTCTGCCTCTGGGTCCCGGAGGAGCATCTGTACGGGGTTTTCTCCAGCCAGCGCCCGTGCGCTGGCCAAATCCATGCTGGGCTCCAGACCTAAGAGGCCGGCGGCGCCGTTTACGGCGTACACCCGTTGCCGCTCCACCACCGCGAGGGGCTGAGGGCGACGCTGGGGCAGGCATTGAACCGCCAGTTCGTGAAGGCGCAGGCAGAGCCAGAGCTGCATGGGGGGCACTCAAATACTGTATAAATATACAGTAAATGGTTTGCGAGTTGAGGGCCAGCGATGGGCAGGTTTTTATCGTTGTATCTGTCGGCTTAAGTGACATGCCGATGATGGTCGGGTTACTCAGTACTTCCGGAAGATCAACTCCAGCGCTTCGCGATCCGGATTTGTGCTCAGAGCCAGCATCAGGAGGATGCGTGCTTTCTGGGGCGTGAGCATGCGCGCGGGCAGTGGCCAAATCCATGGCCCTTCCCAGCGTGGATCATCGGCTAGGTGCGAGCAGCTCTCCCGCAGCCAATCCGGCGCGGCATCCTGCACGGGTCGCAGCCTGCGGGCGCTTTCACCGGTCGGGAAGGCGGACACTATGGGCACCCCTTGGCGGGCAATTTCCTGGAAGGTGAGGGTTTCGGCGCAGGTGGTGTTCGTCGCGGTCACAACGACGCCCGCCGGTAACTCTTCGTAGCTCGGGCCTGAGCCGCCGGAGTAGGAAAACACCAGATCGACGACGGGAAGTTGTGTATCGCTGGTCAACGGGAATCCGGATTGATGGGTGTGCTGGAATGACCCCAGTTTTTGGACACCGATCAGTCTCACTGTGAGGCTGCTTCAAAGGTCTCGGGGCTGACGCCGCCGAGGTGTTCATGACGCCGCTGTCGATTGTAGAACACCTCGATGTAATCGAAGACGTCGGCCCTC
>JBCDGU010000024.1:0-24514 GCA_038750875.1 Pseudomonadota bacterium
GCCAATACCCGCAGCAGTGGCCTGCACAGCACCCCACGCGCCCAAGGCCAATCCGATTTGTGATTTCGGCGCGGGTCGCCGGTTCGAACCCGGTTTCCCGCTCCAACGTGCCCTCTTCTTTTTCCAGATTTCTTTCTAGCCCGATTTCTTCCTAGCCCGATTTCTCTCTAGATTGTTAATCGTGCATCGACCGTCGGCGATGATTGAGTGTTTTCGTTGTGGCACACAATCGCCCACTGATTTCCCTGGCACCAGTCCGATCCATTGGCGGCACGGCGCATTTATAGGGTTACACACGCACTGGCGCATTTCTTCTACCGTGTAAACTGCTGGCGCTACACACATAAGCCCGAGGCAACCCATGGCAGATTCTTCACCCTCTTTTGGCTGGGGGCACATCAATCTCAATGTGAGAAACCTCGATCGATCCATTGCCTTCTATCGCCTCTTCGGTTTCGACATCTTCCTGCCAGGCATTCCTTACCTGGGTCTTTCCCTCAATGCTGAAGCAGCAGCGCTATCGAACGACATGTGCGAGGCCCTCGGCGTTCCTGCGGGAACTAAGGGACGCGCCTGCATCATGGGTCTGGACGACGGATTCCCTAAACTCGACCTCACGGAATTCAGCGGTGTTGCTGGGAGCTCGCCTCTGGCCAATAGCGATCTCGGTCTGGTGCGCATATGCCTGACATCAGAAAATCTCGCAGCGGACGTGACGCGATTGAAGAACAAGGGCGTTGAATTCCTCACTGACGCGAAATCAGGCCACAGCGATTTGGCCAACGTCGCGGTGTGCCGAGATCCCGACGGCGCACTGATTGAGATCATTCAGGTCTATCTGGATCGTTGGGCAAGCCTGCTAGGCGCGCCGGAGGGTTAGCCCGTGACCGACAAGCCTGTAGATATCGTTATCGCTGGTGCGGGAAGCCTCGGCTGTTTTGTGGGTGGCGCCCTTGCGCTGGCAGGACGGCGCGTTGCCCTTCTTGCTCGGGAACGGATTCGAGACGAGATCGCCGAGCACGGTCTAACCGTTAGCGACTTCTCCGGGATGTCGGAAACCATCGCTGCGGAGTCTCCTCTTGTCACAACAGATCCGGCGATCCTTAGCGCCGCGTCGACGATTCTTGTTACGGTTAAGAGCGCCGCAACCGCCGAGATTGGCGGGCTCATCACCAAGCACGGGCGAGAAGACGCGACGGTCGTGAGCTTTCAGAATGGCGTGTCGAACGCCGATACGCTACGCGGTGCAATGACCTCGGGTACCGTAGTCGCGGGCATGGTGCCCTTTAATGTTGTGAGCCTTGGCGAGGGAAAGTTTCATCGCGGAACATCTGGCGAACTAGCCATCGCCGCAGGGCACGAGGGGCTCGCCGATCTCATCAGAACACCACTGCTGCCGTTGGTAGAAAAGACCGACATGCGCAGCGTCATGTGGGGCAAGCTGCTGCTAAACCTCAACAACGCACTCAATGCGCTATCGGGCATCCCATTGCAACAGCAGCTGGAATCCAGAGCCTGGCGGCGTGTTATTGCTGATCAGATGTCCGAAGCCCTTTCTCTGCTTGAAGCTGCTGGCATTCAGCCGGAAAAGGCCATTGCTCTACCGCCCAAGTACATGCCCACCATCATGCGCCTGCCGACGCCGCTTTTTCGGCTGATTGCGGGGCGCATGCTGAAGATCGATCCTACGGCCCGCTCCTCCATGTGGGAAGACCTGCAGCGAGGACGACCAACGGAGATCGATCAACTTCAGGGGGCCTGCGTTGAACTAGCGGAGTCTGTGGGGCGCACCGCGCCGATCTGCTCGCGGGTGACGGGGCTTATTCGCGACGCTGAAGCTGCACAGGCGGGATCTCCGGGTCTCGGCCCTGAGCAGGTAGTGGTGGCTTAGCCCGCCGCGAACACCGGCGGAATATCAGGATTCTCCGTATCCAGCAGAGGCACCATGCCCTCTTCCAGATTCTTGTAATGCTTACCCCAGACGGCGGCCCAATCAGGATCCTCAATGCGCTGGGGGTGATACCCGGGAACCAGGGCGCGAAGTATTGCCGGGGACACCCGCAGGAAGAAAGAGCCGATCATGCCGTAGAGCCGCAACCGGCTGCGCCAGTCCGACCACTTGCCGTCTTTCTTAAGCATCGCGATGTAGCCGCGACGGGAAAGAAGCCCGACGTGTAGCGATCCCCAGAACAGCCCTCGAATACGAGCCAAGTAGTCCCTCGGGAACAACGCACGATAAACATCGAGAGCGACGGACTTGTGTTCCGTTTCTTCTACCATGTGCCAAAGCACAAACGATACGACCCTGGGGTCTGCGCCCGCGAACAGTTTGCGACGACCCTTAATGAGCCAGTCGGTTACACCGATGGTCATGGTCTCAAAGCCCGCGGTATAAGCGAGCTTCCAGCGGAGGGACTTATCGGCCATCACCGCATATTCGGCCTTGAACCCTGCTTCTACGTCGTTGAGCACTTCGTACCCCTGCGCCTTCAACATTTCGTTGTAGCGCCGGTGATGCTGATAGTGCTGCGCTTCCTGCTCGACAAAGCCCCGGGCTTCGTCACGGAGCGCCTCGTCTTTGATTTGGGGCAGCGCCTCGCGAATGCTCTTGATGAGGAACGGCTCGAGATAGGGCATGGTGAGCGAAGCACCGTTAATCATGTGGCTCCACTCGTGCTTGGCCGGATTCCATACGGGATCGATGCCCTCACTGAGCTCAAAGGGAATACGGCGCACTACGATATCGAGTTGGTGCTCGCCGTTTCGCTTGCCGGCGGGAATGGTCATGCCTCTGCCTCCAGGTTGCGGTAATGGCGCCAGATACCCAACACCAGTAAGGGTAGCGCGATATGCACGCCGATCATGGCGGGCCAACCGCTCAGAAAGATGATGTTGTTAATGGTGACGTCGCCGGGAAAAGGACCTCCCCCGAACTCGAGACCCCGCGTTCCGAAAACAGCGTTGGCAAAGGCCGGAAGCGTGAACATCCAGGCAAAGGCCAGACTGCCCCAGAGCAGAAAGCCCTGCGCAAGATTCCCCAGATCGATGTAACGACCCGCAAGGCCGACGGCGATCAGGATCAGGCCATTGGTGATGGCCTCAAGATGCGCCATGTTCCACGCCCTGCGATCTCCACCGATCTCTACCGGTATGTCTGTAACAAATGGCCAGAGATCGATAGCACCGAGCGTAAAGAAAAAGTAGAACCAACCAATGAGTACCGATGTGAGCAGTAGAGCCGCTCCGTTCAGCACTAGTAACACCCGTTTCTTCTCTTGCAGCACCAATCTACTCCTTTCTTATTATGTCTTTCGAGCCTACTTCTTATGTCTCTCGAGACTACTTCACCAGCTTCAGGGGCGTTGAACTGAGAGATTCAAGCGTATCTCCATCGAGGGCCGCCAGTGTCTCTTCGCACCAGTTCGCCCACTCGCGTTCGTAGCGAAGCCCAATCTCCAATCCGCGCAGACGACCAAACTCCATCACCGTGGCGGGCTTCATCTCCTCTGCCATGGCGCTGAACCGTGAAAGCCGATCCCGGTGCCCTTCCATGCGCTGCTGGAGGTCTTCACGAAGAGCAGCGACATCCACGTACTCAAGACCGTAAAGCCGTACGAGAAAATCGTCTTTTATGGAGTCGGGGGTGCTGGGTTGGCGGGACCACTCTCGAAGTTCATCCCGGCCCTGATCGGTGAGTGTGTAAACCGTGCGATTAGGCCGACCCTGCTGGACCATATCCTCGGCACTCACAAGGCCTTTTTCCCGAAGCTTGGCGAGTTCCCGATAGATCTGCGGATGGGACGCGCGCCAGAAGAAACCGATGGATTCGTCAAAGTGCTTCGCCAAGTCGTAGCCCGACATGGGCGTGTCGCCCAGACTGACCAGAATCGCGTGTTTTAACGCCATAGGCTCCTCCCTGGGTAGAGACTATATGTGCAGATGCACATATGTGCAAGTTTTAATATGCGCGTGTGACGTTGGAGGAGTTCGGTCCTTTCGCTGTCACGCAAGTTGTAGTTGGGCGAGCTATCTTCGTAGCGCGCGAGCGAGCCGCAGCGCATCCGCGCCTAGCCTTACAAGCTTTCCATCTGAAAGCGTGGCGATCTCTCTGCGTGGTGGATAATCCCGCCTCAGCGCATCGAAAAGACCGCCTACGGTCGCTGGATCAGCGCTCTCAAGCTGCCGTAGTGCCCTGTCATCGCGAAGAATCGGGTAAACCTCTGTCATCAGGGCCCGTGCAGATCTGATGCCGTTGAGCTCATTGGGTACGCCTGCCCCACTGCTCTCAAAGTCCACATCGGGTAGATCGGGCAGTTTGATCCGCGTATTTGACCAAAGTATGCGAGTCGCATTGAGCTTTGCATCGATGGTGTGCCCGGCGATATGCGATGTCGCGAGGCGCAAAGCTGGAAATTGAAGGAGAGACTGATCAAACATGGGCTCACCCTCCCAGACATCGAGCACAACGCTAGGCGGGTCTTTTGCAGCTAACCGTTGGGCGAGTGCGCCGTTGTTTACGACGGCGCCACGGGACGCATTGATCAAAGTCTGCTCACCGCCGAGGGCCGCTAGCTGATCTTCGTCGAACAGATGAAAACTGTCGTGTTCAGTACCCCGAGTCAGGGAGCAGTGCAGACTGATGACTTCGCACGACAACAGCTCGCCAAGATCATTCAGCGTGCAATCCGGCGTAGCGCCAAGATGGGGATCAGAAACGCTAAACTTCCACCCAAGAGCTTCAGCCACCCCAGCCAATCGCTGTCCGACGTGCCCATAACCGATGATGCCGAGAGTCCCTCCTGCATCGAGCGCTTGCCACGGTGACTCGAGTTCCAGCATCGCTGCGAGTACATATTCCACGACCGCGTTTGCATTCGCGCCCGGCGCACTTGCGAAAGCAATGCCCTGCTCTTTGAGAGCTTCTACGTCGATATGTTCGACGCCCGCCGTGGCCGTGCCGACAAAGCGCAGGCTAGACCGGTGCACGAGCGCGGCATCGACCTGCGTGACGGAGCGAACCCACAGGGCGTCTGCATCCAACAGATCTTCATTCGTGATCTCTCGGCCTGGGCGCCGAACAACGTCCACGCCGGCGGCGGCGATCGCGCGGAGCCCCAGGATGTTTTCATCCGCGACAAGTTTCATGAGGTAAGATCAGCGCGCTTGAAGTGCAGCATTTTGAGTGGATCGCCGCCTGCCTGCGCCAGATCCTCGGGACGAAACTCAGCAGCGAGAGTCTTCATAAAGCGCTGTGCCCGCTTAGAACAGTGACCCTCCTTCACCCTGCGAGCCTCTTCGCAAACCGCATCGACAAAATCTTGTTGGTCTTGGGTGTCCGTCGGAGCATCGAGATTGTCGAGACTCAAACGGAAACTGCGCCCGCATGCCAGGGCAAACGCCCACTCAAGGGCCTGTGGTCGCGACTCGACCTCCAGAAAACGTCGCTGGGCATCTGAACCCCGACCGTCTGGCGAGTACCAATAGCCATAGTCTGTGCAACGGCGACGCTCGGCACCTGCGATACACCAGTGCGCGGTCTCATGGAGAGCGCTGGCAGCGAAATCGGCGCGAAAGTAGATTCTGGCAGGTAGAGCGCCCCCATCACCAGGCTCGTACAGCGGCTCGTCGGCACCGCCGATGAGCACGGTGTTCTCCGCGTCCGCGAAGAGACAATTGAAAAGCGCCGTCAGCGCGTGAGCGTCAGCGGCCTTTCCGGAGCACATAGACCAGTTCCTCACCTTGAGACTGCTGTGACACCAACTCGTGACCCAGCATGCGGCAGAACTGCGGAATATCCCTCTCCGTCGTAGGGTCAGTGGCCAACACGGTCAACTGGTCGCCCACCGCTAACGAACGCATCGCCTTATGGAGCAGCATCACCGGCTCCGGGCAAAGCAGCCCGCGGGCGTCGAGAGTATGAGAATCCGTCATTCGTCCTCCGGCAACGAAAGCAGAGCTTCCGCATCCTGACGAGACACCAGGTCCCAGCGTTCCTCCGAAGCCTCGAAGAGCAATTGAACCTCGCCGCTATCTAACTGGTGACGAAGCTGGGAAACCCGTTGATCGAGTGGCGTTTCAGACTCGCCGTAGTCGGTCCCATCTCGACTGGCGAACTCTTCAAGAAGTGCGCTGAGCGTGTCCCCATCAAGCCGATCGATGGGAACACGAATGAAGTCGGGCAAATCAGGGGGCCGGTTTGACGAAACGGAGGGTCATGCGGTCGCTTTCACCTACGGCGATGCGCGCTTCGCGATCAGCGGGGTCGCTCCGTAGTGATGGCGGTAGCTCCCATACACCACCCTCCCATTCGCCCGTGTCCTTCCCATTGGCGTTCACTTCTGAGCGTCCGGCCAGTTCAAAGCCAACGCTCTTGGCAGCAGCAATCACAAAGTCTTCGCTCACGTAGGCCGTCTTTTTCATGGCCTCCTGATCGCGGCCATCACTGGCGCGATGCTGAACGACGCCAAAGACACCGCCAGGCTTCAGCGCATCGTAGGCGGCGATCAGCGTCTCCGCGAGCGTGTCGCTGCGCATCCAGCTATGGATGTTCCGGAATGCCAGCACCATATCCGCAGTTTCCGCAGGTGCGATCACAACGGAAGCCGGAGGCGCCAGCGTGGTTACGGTCACTTCGTCATAGACTTCAAGTTCGCCGAGCTTCTGCAGGTAACCACCCAGGGATCGGCGAGCATAGGAGCTGCCATTGGGCGAGTGGTGTGCGGCGTAGTACGCGCCATTACCCTTCAGTAGCGGCGCGAGGACCTCTGTGTACCAGCCGCCGCCCGGCGCCAGCTCCACAACGGTCATGCCCTCTTCAAGACCGAAGAATTCAAGGGTCTCCCGGGGATGGCGAAACTCATCGCGAGCCGCATTTTTTTCAGCCCGGTGATCGCCCGTGAGCGCCGTATCCCAACCGAGCTCTGCCTGAACAGGCAGGGCTAGGGTGGCGCCAAAGGCGGCAGTAAGGAACAGAACACGAGTCAAACGCACGATGAACTCCTTCGATGATGGTGTCGAGGGCGCTAATATACGCCCTGACCTCTACAAAGTGGAGCGCAGCGAGCGTGACTACACGAGTTTTGATCAGCTTTTATTGTGACGATCGCCCTGGCGTCGTCGAGGCGATCAGCCAAGCGGTGAGTACCAATGGCGGAAACTGGCTGGATTCCCAGCTGTCGCGTCTGGGTGGCCGCTTTGCGGGTGTGATTCACGTACATATCGCCAAGGTGAATGTAGATGGACTCAGGGCGAGCCTCGAGGCCCTGGGTGATAAAGGAATTACGGCGACGGTGACCGAAGCCGGCGACCACAGCGGTGCTGCAGTTGCGGTGCGCGAGTTAACACTTATGGGGCCAGACCGAACGGGTATCGTTCACGAGCTAACGCGAGCCCTGAATACCGCTGGCTTCAATGTGCAGTCGCTCGAAACGACGGTCGAGACCGCGCCCATGAGTGGCGAACCGCTTTTTCGCGCGCAGGCGCGCATTGAGTTGCTCGACGGTGCCCGTCTCGATGAGTTGGAGTGGCAGCTCGACGCCCTGGCGGAGGCCATGACGCTCGAGATCGATTTGCTGCCCTGATGATTAGCGGTCGCGCTTTACGATCGTAAGGATCGCGGCCATGATCGCCGCCGCAACGACAAGCATCAGCAGGGCTGCTCCTACTACAAGGAACTGCGCCAGCAGACTGTTAACGCTCAATCCAAGCTGACTAACCGCCGCCCACAGCAGCGTGCCCAGCGCCGCAACGCCCAGAAGCGTCGTGCGCGCGGTGGAGCGCTTCAGGCGGGGGAACTTCATTTGGCGCCTGGAGCGCTGGCGGGCAACACGGGCGTTGGTGAATCGATATCGGCGTTCTGGGCTCGATGCCTGAGGACGTGATCCATGAGTACCAGCGCCAGCATCGCCTCTGCGATGGGCGTCGCGCGGATACCCACACAGGGATCGTGCCGCCCGGTGGTTACTACCTCGATAGGTTCCCCCGCATGGTTAATGCTGGCACCCGGCTGACGAATACTTGAGGTAGGTTTTAAAGCCATGCTCACGGTGATGTCCTGGCCGCTACTGATGCCGCCCAGGACTCCGCCAGCGTTGTTACTCATAAATCCGTCCGGAGTCATGAGGTCCCGATGCTCGCTGCCCAATTGGGCAACACTCTCAAACCCCGCGCCAATCTCCACCGCTTTTACGGCATTGATCCCCATCATGGCGCTCGCAATATCGGCGTCAAGCCGATCAAAGACAGGCTCACCGATACCTGGGGGCACACCTTCGGCTACCACGTTGATACGAGCACCAATGGAATCGCCCTGCTTATTCAGAGCCGCCATGAAGGTTTCCATCTCCTCGATCTTGTTAGGGTCGGGACAGAAGAAGGGATTGGTTTCTACAACGGACCAGTCGAGCTGCTCAGCATTGATGGGTCCCAGAGACTGCAGATAACCGCGGACAAGAATGCCGTGCCCGGCCAGATACTTTTTGGCAATGGCACCTGCGGCAACGCGCATCGCGGTCTCCCGCGCAGAAGAACGGCCACCGCCTCGGTAATCACGGCGGCCATACTTATGCATGTAACTGTAATCCGCGTGCGCCGGACGAATGCGGTCGGCGATGTTAGCGTAGTCGCGGCTGCGCTGATCCTGGTTTTCGATCAGTAAACCGATGGGCGTCCCCGTCGTGACGCCCTCAAAGACGCCCGATAGAATCTGAACCTCATCGTTCTCACGGCGCTGGGTCGTAAAACGTGAGGTCCCTGGCTTGCGACGGTCGAGGTCTCCCTGCATATCGCTACTATCCAGCGCAAGGCCAGGAGGGCAGCCGTCCACAATAGCGCCCAGTGCCGGCCCGTGGCTTTCGCCGAACGTCGTAACGGTGAAGAGTTTGCCGAAGGTGTTGCCAGCCATGATTGATCAGTTCAAAAGGTGAAGGCGCGATTATAAGCGTTGGAAGCACTCCGTGGGGTGCATACCGCTACCTCAGGGCCAAGGATGCAGACGGTTTGCGCGCAGCGGGTTCCTGCGGCACGCCCACGAACGCGCGCAGTGTGCAACGTTAGAGTAACTCCGCGATAGCTGGCAGTTCTTCGGCGCGGACGACCATTACGCCATGGCCACCGCCCTCTAGCTCAAGCCAGGTTGGCGCAGCGGACGCCAACAGCTTATCGAGCGCCTCCCAGGAATTGCCAACTTCGAGAAAAAGAAGGCCGCTCGGGTTTAAGAACTGGACCGCTCCCTTGAGAATAATACGAGATGCGTCCAGACCATCGGGACCAGAACCCAGTCCGATGGGAGGCTCCGCATGATACTCCGCGGGCATACTCGCCAGGTCTGACGCATCGACGTAAGGCGGGTTGCTCAAAATAATGTCGAAGCGCTGGCCCCCAAGGGACGACCACAGGTCGGACTGAGCGGTGCTAACGCGATGGTTAAGCTGATGACGCTCCACGTTCTCCTGCGCTAGCGCCAATGCGTTTCTGTCGACGTCGGCGAGAACCACATCCAGAGACTCACCATACAGTGCCGCTGCGATACCAATGCAGCCTCCGCCACAGCAGAGGTCCAGCAGTGTCTGAGGCGAACCACTTTGCCACCACGGGGCATACTGGTTCTGAATCACCTCCGCCAAGGGTGAGCGGGGCACCAGCGCCCGCTCATCACAGAGGAACTCGATGCCTGCGAACCAGGCTCGGCCCATGAGGTAGGGAAGCGGCTTTCGCTCAACGACGCGCCGTTGGTACCAGCCGCAGATGCGCGCCCACTGCTCGTCAGAGAGCAGCTGCGCCGCCGCCGACGAATCTGCATCCAGCGGGAGACCGGAGGCTGCCAAAACCAGAAACACCGCTTCATCCCACGCATTGTCGCTGCCGTGGCCATAAGAAAGATCACAAAACTCAAAGCCATCGCAAACACGCTCTATGGCAGCACCAATCGTCGCAGGTGCATCACCAAGTAGATTGCTGTGCTCATCACGGGTTGCTACCATCCGCCGCCCTCTTCCTCAGATCGACAAGACATGGAACATCACTGGGCCGAAATCATCAAAGCCGTTGGCGAAGACCTTGATCGTCCAGGTCTGCAAGATACGCCCAAGCGCGCAGCCAAGGCCTTTGAGTTTCTCACACGGGGTTACGGCCAGTCTCTCGACGAGGTAGTGAACAACGCCCTCTTCCCCTCCGACAGCAACGAAATGGTCGTTGTGGAGAACATCGAGCTCTACTCTCTCTGTGAACACCACATGTTGCCTTTCATTGGCAAATGTCACGTCGCTTACATCCCCACGGGAAAAGTTCTGGGATTGTCCAAGGTCGCGCGCATCGTCGATATGTACGCGCGCCGCCTTCAGATTCAGGAATCGCTCACCTCACAGATTGCGGAGACGATCCGTTCGGTGACTAGCGCAGATGGCGTTGGCGTCATCATCGAAGCGCAACACATGTGCATGATGATGCGTGGCGTAGAGAAGCAGAACTCCCGCATGAAGACATCGGCGATGCTGGGCACGTTCCGCTCCGACGAAAAGACCCGGGACGAGTTCCTGTCGCTGCTTCAGCTGCGTGCCTAGACTGCTTCCCTCAAGCGCCGCACCGATGACTCAGGGAGCGTCCAGTATCTCAAGGCGCAGATACTGACGGTCGTTGGTGCGGGCTGAAGCGTAGAGCAGAACAGTCGCTGAGGGGGCTAATACTGCTCCACTGGCCGATCCACCGCGATCCCCCGTCGCGTCCTCGATGACATTCGCATCGACCGACATCGTGAAAACCCGATACTCCTGAGACTTTTCAGTCCCATAGAGTAATCGTTCACCAAAAACCCGGTTCGCCCACTGAACACTGCTGCCGCAGGCTCGCGCCTCGCAGGCAAAGGCAATGGTCGCGCCGCTGTTAATGAGGTAATCAGAGATCTCCGCAGCAACTTCACTGGAAGAAAAGCCGTCCCCAACGCGCCAGGTGTAGCGCATGCGATTACCGGTGAAGCGAGCCGAAGTCCGGGGCGCCCAGACGCCGCGAATCTTTTGCATCGCACCCAGGGGCACGAGGTAATCGGTCACCGTCTCGGAGGGTACGGATTCCGTGAGCTCGAGGTAGCTGCGGTCATCGAGGCCCTCCGCAAACGTGCGCAGGTCCTCTTCCGCGGATAGATAGACCGGGGTCAGGGCCGCTAGCAGCAACAGCGATGTGATTATTGACGTCACGGGCTGACTATAACGGTTTGCTACCAGCGGTTTCGACCTTGCGCATGACTCTGCTCACACAACTTACTCAGCTTACCCGGCTAACTCAGCGTTTTCTCGACTCACTCGCCAGAGAGCTGAAGCAGGAGCGTGTTCAGTCGCTCCACGTAAGCCGCGGGGTCATCCAGTTGCCCGCCCTCAGCCAGCGTTGCCTGATCAAACACGATGCGGGTCAGGTCGGCAAAGCGATCCTCGTCCGACTCTTTATCCAGGCGCTGGATCAGCGGGTGCGTGGGGTTGATCTCGAAGATCGGCTTGCTATCCGGTACCGCCTGCCCCGCCGCCTCCATAATGCGCTTCATCTGCGCGCCCATATCGTAGTCACCGACCACGAGACACGCCGGAGAATCAGTCAGGCGGTGCGTGGCTCGCACGTCCTCTACCTTTTCGCCCAGCACGCCGTTGATCCGTTCGATAAGAGCTTCGCTGTCTTTCTCAGCGGCCTCACGCGCACTCTTCTCTTCGTCATCAGCGTCGTCTAAGTCCAGGCGACCACGGGCAACGTCTTGAAGCGTCTTGCCATCAAACTCCTGCAGGTGACTCATCAGCCAGTCATCAACGCGATCGGTCAGCAGCAGCACCTCAATGCCGCGCTTGCGGAAGATTTCCAGCTGCGGAGAGCGGCGCGCCGTGTTGAAGTTGTCTGCCACCACGTAATAGATCTTGTCCTGGCCCTCGTTCATGCGCGAGACGTAGTCCTCAAGACCCTGGTCTTGAGTCTCAGCGTCCGTGTGCGTCGTCGAGAAACGCAGCAGCTTCGCGATCTTCTCTTTGTTGCCATGATCTTCGGCGGGGCCTTCTTTCAGCACCTCACCAAACTCCTTCCAGAAGCTGGCGTACTTCTCTGCGTCATTCTTGGCCATCTTCGAAAGCATATCGAGCACGCGCTTGCTTAAGGCACTCTTCAACGAGTCTACGGTGCGATCCTGCTGCAGAATCTCGCGAGACACATTTAGCGACAGATCGTTCGAGTCAAGCACACCCTTCACAAAACGCAGATACATGGGCAGGAATTGCTCGGCATCGTCCATGATGAAAGTGCGCTGCACGTACAGCTTCAGGCCACGCGTCGCTTCGCGATTCCAGAGATCGAAGGGAGCTCGCGCCGGAAGGTACAGCAGGCTCGTATACTCCAGCTTGCCTTCAACGCGGTTGTGGCTCCAGCTCAGCGGATCTTCAAAGTCGTGGGAGACGTGCTTGTAGAAGGCTTTGTAATCATCGTCGGATACATCGCTGCGGCTGCGCGTCCACAAGGCTGTTGCTTCGTTGACCGCTTCGTAACCCGGCTCCGGCGCCTCCGCCGCTGACTCTTCTTCGCCTTCGGGAACAGACGCCTGCATCTCCTTCATCAGCACAGGCACGGAGATGTGATCAGAGTATTTCTTGATAACGCTGCGGACTCGCCAGTCATCAGCGAAGTCTTTGCTGTCGTCACGCAGATACAGCGTGATGCTGGTGCCCCGTCCTTCTTTGTCGAGGCTGCCAATAGAGAAATCGGACTCACCCGATGACTCCCACAGCACGCCCTCGGCCGTCGGTGCACCTGCGCGTCGCGTGTGTACCTCGACACGCTCAGCCACGATGAAGGAGGAATAGAAGCCCACGCCGAACTGGCCAATGAGCTGCGAGTCTTTTTGCTGGTCGCCGGATAACTGCTCTAGGAACGCTGCCGTACCCGATTTCGCGATGGTCCCGAGATTTTCAATAACCTCGTCACGGCTCATACCGATGCCATTGTCGCTGATGGTGATGGTGCCCGCTTCTTTGTCTACATCCACGCGTACGGCGTATTCGCCGTCGCCTTCAAGAAGGCCATCGTCGCTCAGCGCCGCAAAACGCAACTTATCTACCGCATCCGACGCATTGGATATCAATTCGCGGAGGAAGATTTCCTTGTTGGAGTACAGGGAATGAATCATGAGGTGCAACAACTGTCGCGCCTCGGTCTGAAAGCCCAGAGTTTCCTTTTGGACGTCTGCGGTCATGGGTAGGTCCTAATAAAGATCGAAAAACTGTTGTGATGGGCAGGATATGGGTGCTTTTCCAGCCTTTTCAAGAGATTGGACACGACGAAGGTGCCTGCGGCGCGGCACTGAATTACGCCCCGCAATGACACTGCGAACCAGAGTCACAGGCATAAAAAACCCGCCATAAAGGCGGGTTTCTCGTCGATGAAAGACCTTACCAGCCCGTGATCTCTGACAGACCGGAGCCGATATCCGCGAGGGATCGCACAGTCTTCACGCCTGCGTCTTCCAGGGCCGCGAACTTCTCGTCGGCTGTTCCTGTACCGCCAGAGATGATGGCACCGGCGTGGCCCATGCGCTTACCCTTCGGCGCGGTCACGCCCGCGATGTAGGAGACCACAGGCTTGGTCACATTGGCCTTGATGTAAGCCGCCGCCTCTTCTTCGGCCGTACCACCGATCTCGCCGATCATCACAATAGCTTCCGTGGCGGGATCCGCCTCGAACATGGCCAGAATGTCGATGAAGTTTGAACCCGGGATTGGATCGCCACCGATGCCGACGCAGGTGCTCTGACCAAATCCGGCGTCTGTGGTTTGCTTCACCGCTTCGTAAGTCAACGTACCTGAACGCGACACGATACCGACCTTGCCGGGTAGGTGGATGTGCCCGGGCATAATGCCAATCTTGCACTCGCCCGGTGTAATAACGCCGGGGCAGTTGGGGCCAACCAGACGCACGCCCATCTCGTCGCACTTCACTTTGGCTTCGAGCATATCGAGAGTAGGAATGCCTTCCGTGATGCAGACCACCAGCTTGACGCCACCGTTGGCCGCTTCAAGGATGGAGTCTTTGCAGAACGGTGCGGGTACGTAGATCACTGACGCGTCTGCGCCCGTTGCTTCAACTGCTTCTGCCACCGTGTTAAAAACCGGCAGACCCAGATGCTCCTGGCCGCCTTTGCCCGGTGTGACACCACCGACCATCTGCGTGCCGTATTCGATGGCCTGCTCAGAGTGGAAAGTACCCTGAGAGCCCGTAAAGCCCTGGCAGATCACCTTGGTGTTCTTGTCGATCAGAATACTCATTAACCTTCACCTCCGGCGGCTTTAACGGCTTGCTGCGCGGCATCGGTCAGGCTGGTCGCCGCAATAATGTTGAGGCCGCTGTCCGCGAGCACTTTCTGGCCGAGTTCCGCGTTATTGCCTTCGAGGCGCACCACGACGGGCACTTCCACGCCAATTTCTTGAACAGCACCGATCACGCCTTCGGCGATGAGATCACAGCGCACGATACCCCCGAAGATGTTGATAAGGACCGCCTTCACCTTGTCGTCGGACAGGATGATCTTGAACGCTTCGGAGACCCGCTCCTTGGTTGCACCGCCCCCAACATCCAGGAAGTTGGCAGGCGCGCCGCCGTGAAGCTTCACGATGTCCATGGTGCCCATGGCAAGACCGGCACCGTTGACCATGCAGCCAATGTTGCCGTCTAGCGCAACGTAGTTCAGTTCCCACTGCGCAGCATGCGCTTCGCGCTCGTCTTCCTGGGAGGGATCTGCCATGTCACGAAGCTGCGCCTGACGAAACAGTGCGTTGCTATCGACGCCAATTTTGGCGTCCAGGCAATGAAGGTTTCCTTCCGTGGTAATGACTAGCGGGTTGATCTCGATCAGAGCGAGATCCTTTTCCTGAAACATGGCGGCAAGGCCCAGGAAGATCTTTACGAACTGCTTGACTTGGTCACCCTTGAGACCCAATTTGAAGGCCAATTCGCGGCCCTGGTAGGGCTGAGCGCCAACGAGGGGATCAATGGTTGCACGAAGAATTTTTTCTGGCGTTTCGTGCGCGACCTTCTCAATCTCGACGCCACCTTCCGTGGAGGCCATAAAGACGATACGGCGGGAGGAACGGTCGACAACGGCACCCAGATAAAGCTCATCAGCGATGTCCGTGCACGATTCCACCAGGATCTTAGAGACCGGTTGGCCATTCGCATCGGTCTGGTAAGTCACCAAACGGTTTCCGAGCCACTTCGTCGCAAACTCTTCAATTTCCGCTTTGGTCTTCACCAGCTTGACGCCACCGGCCTTACCGCGGCCACCGGCATGTACCTGGGCCTTTACTACCCACATATCGCCGCCGATGAGGTCGGCCGCTTCCGTGGCGCCATGGGGTGTATCCACCGCATGACCCTTGGAGACGGGCAAGCCGTATTCAGCAAAGAGCTGCTTGCCCTGATATTCGTGAAGATTCATGTCACATCCTGTTACTGACTGAGTTAAATGCGGTCATTGTGCTTCATGACCATGAGGACTAGAGGCTCGAAGCCTACTATCAAGATTTCCCTATTTGCGTTTCTTGCGATTGGCCACGTGGATGGCGTGCCCGTCTACCGCCAACGCCGCTTCGTGAACGGCCTCCGAGAGCGTTGGGTGGCCGAACACCATCAGGCCCAGATCCTCGGCGCTGGAGCCAAACTCCATGGCGATCACAACCTGCTGTGTAAGATCGGCGGCCGAAGGACCAACAATGTGGCAACCCAGTATTCGATCGGTTTCTTCGTGGGCGATGATCTTTACCAGACCTTCAGAATCGTTGGCAGCGAGGGCTCGTCCAGAGGCCGCAAAGGGAAAGGTTCCGACTTTATAGGGAACGCCATCGGACTTGAGCTCCTGCTCTGTCCGCCCGACGGCGGCAATCTCCGGATGCGTGTAGATGATCGAAGGAATGCAGTCGTAGTTAATTTGTGCATGCTTGCCGGCGATGCGCTCGGCAACCATCACGCCCTCTTCTGAGCCCTTATGAGCCAGCATGGGGCCACGGACCACATCACCCACTGCGTACACATTGGGCGCTTCGGTTACGCACTGGTCGTTCACAAAGATGAAGCCGCGCTCATCCATGGTCACGCCGCTATCATCAGCGAGAAGATCCTGGGTACGTGGGCGACGACCAACAGACACAATCAGGCGATCGAAAACTTCCGTGTGGTCTCCGTCGGGTGACGTATAGCTAACGTGTACCTTACCGTCCTTCACCGTCGCATCAGTGACGCGGCTGCTAAGGCGGATATCAAGCTTCTGCTTCTTGAAAATCTTGGCCGCTTCCTTGGCGATCTGGCTGTCCATCATGGCCAGGAACTCGTCCATGGCTTCCAGCAGGATGACCTCGGAGCCCAGGCGACCCCAGACACTGCCAAGCTCGAGACCGATAACGCCCGCGCCGATAACGCCGAGACGCCCGGGCACCTGTGTAAACTCAAGCGCACCGGTGGAGTCCACAATGTATTCGTCATCTGCGGGCGCCGGAGGAATGGTGACGGGCTCAGAGCCCGCGGCGATGATCACGCTGCCCGCTTCGACAACGGTCTTCTCGCCGTCGGCGGCGGTTACTTCAACGTTCGCGCCCGCGAGTACCTTGCCCCGGCCCTGGAGGACCGTCACGCCGTTGTGCTTGAATAGACCCGCCACACCGCTGGTGAGCTGTGACACGATCTTGTTCTTGCGACCCAGCATGGCCTCCACGTCGATGGTCGGTGACTCAACGCCAATACCGTGGACGGAGAAGGTGTCTTTCGCGTCGTGGAAGCGCTGGCTGGAATCCAGCAGCGCTTTTGAGGGGATGCAACCGACGTTCAGGCAGGTGCCACCCAGCGTGGGTGCGCCCTTGTCGTCCACCCACTCTTCTACAACGGCTGCGCTCAAACCGAGCTGCGCTGCGCGTATCGCAGCCACATAGCCTGCCGGACCAGAACCAATAACTACCACATCAAAACTGTTTGCCATGAGAAAACCCCAGGTACGTAAATTCGTCGATGGATGCTGCGATTAGAGCTGCAGCAGGATCCGCGCGGGATCTTCGATGAGATCCTTGATGGCGACCAGGAACTGCACGGCCGTTTTCCCATCGATGAGACGGTGATCGTATGAAAGCGCCAGATACATCATGGGCAGCACAACGATTTCACCGTTCACGACCATGGGTCGCTCCTGAATCTTGTGCATACCCAGGATGCCGGTCTGCGGTGGATTAAGAATCGGCGTGCTCAGCAGTGAGCCAAATACACCGCCGTTAGACACGGTGAAGGTGCCACCGGTCATTTCTTCAATGGTGAGTTTCTTGTCGCGAGCGCGCACGCCCAAGTCAACAATAGCCGCTTCTACGTCAGCGAGACTCATGAAGTCGGCGTCGCGAAGAATGGGAACCACCAGCCCATCCTGCGTCGATACAGCCACACCAACGTCCTGATAGCCGTGGTACACGACGTCATTGCCATCGATGGACGCGTTCACCGCGGGGTAACGCTTGAGTGCCTCGCAGGCTGCTTTCACGAAGAAACCCATAAAGCCAAGGCGAGTGCCATTGTGTGTTTTCTCAAACTGATCTTTGTACTTGTTGCGAAGGGCCATCACCGGCGCCATGTTGACCTCGTTGAAGGTCGTCAGCATGGCCGTCGATGTCGTCGCATCCAGCAGACGCTCCGCGATGCGAGCGCGCATGCGGGTCATGGGAACGCGCTTATCGACGCGCTCGCTGCTAGGACCGGCGGGAGCATCGACAACGGCAGCAGCCGCGGGTGCGGCCGCAGCAGGTGGCGCCGCAGGTGCAGGCGCATTTTTCATGAACGCTACGACGTCTTCCTTGGTGATGCGACCGCCCTTGCCCGTGCCCTTAATGGCGGCGGCATCGAGGTTATTCTCTTCAATCATCTGGCGAGCCGCCGGACCCATCTCGCCCGCAGCGCTGCGGTCACCGCCGGCAGCTGTCGGGGCCGCCTCCGCAGCGGGAGCCTCCGCCGCAGCAGGCGCAGCGGCCGCCACCGCACCCTCGGCGAGCGACGCCAACAGGGCTTCGCTCTCGATGGTGTCGCCTTCGGCGGCGAAGATCTTTTCGATGACACCATCCGCAGGCGCCACCACTTCCATGACGACCTTGTCGGTCTCGATTTCAACGATTAGTTCATCACGCTGAACGGATTCCCCTTCCTGCTTGTGCCAGGCAGCAACCTCGCCGTCGGCAACGGATTCTGGAAATGCGGGGGCTTTGATTTCAATAGCCATGACTGTTCCTTGTCAGTGTTCAGCGCTTAAGCGGTACTTTCGTTCAGTGTGAGTGCGTCGTTGATGAACTGCTCCTGCTGTTGCAGGTGCAGGGCCATGTATCCGGCTGCGGGGGCCGCGGAAGCCTCCCGTCCGGCGTAGCCGAGGTAGATGCTCGGATTCAGGGAAGCCAGCACGCGACGCATATGGTGCTGACTGGAGTACCAGGCGCCCTGGTTCATGGGCTCTTCCTGACACCAGACCGCATCGCGCACGTTGCTGTAGGTGCTGAGCACCTGCAGCAGTTCTGCTTCAGGGAACGGGTAGAGCTGTTCCATACGAATGATGGCGATGTTGTCGATACCGCGCTCACGTCGTGCCGCGCGCACATCGAAAAACACCTTGCCGGAGCACAGAATCACGCGCTCGACTTTCGACTTGTCGAGATCATCCGTCTCGTCCATCACGTTGTAGAACCGACCGTTGGCCAGCTCCTCAAGGGTCGAAACCGCTTCTTTGTGGCGAAGCAAACTCTTGGGTGACATAACCACTAGCGGCTTGCGCAGCGGGCGGATCGCCTGACGACGAAGCATGTGGTAAACCTGCGCGGGCGTTGTGGGCATGCATACCTGAATGTTGTGCTCAGCACACAGCTGCAGGAAGCGCTCTAGACGCGCAGAACTGTGCTCTGGCCCTTGGCCTTCGTAGCCGTGGGGCAGCAGCATGGTCAGGCCACAGAGTCGGCTCCACTTGTGCTCACCGCTGGTGATGAACTGATCGATCACCACCTGGGCGCCATTGGCGAAGTCACCGAACTGCGCTTCCCAAATCACCAGACCTTTCGGTGATGTTGTTGAGTATCCGTATTCGAAGGCCAGCACGGCCTCTTCGGACAGCAGCGAGTCGTAAATAACAAACTCTTCCTGATCGTCGGATACATGCTGCAGCGGAATGTACGAGCCTTCTTCCCGCTGGTTATGAAGAACCGCATGACGGTGGGAGAAGGTGCCGCGACCGACGTCCTGCCCCGTCAGGCGTACGGGATAGCCCGCCTCGAGCAGCGATGCATACGCTAAGGTTTCGGCGAAACCCCAGTTCAGCGGCAGTGCGCCTGCGGCCATCTTTCGACGGTCTTCGAGGATCTTCGTGACCTGGCGCTGGAGGGGGAAACCATCAGGCGCGACGTTCGTATCGTGGGCCAGCGTCTGCAGATGCTGCAGGTCCATGCTCGTATCGCAGGGCAACGTCCACTCGTGGCCTAGATACGGCGTCCAGTCCACAAAGAGTGACGTATTCGGCTCGCTCACAAGGCTAGAGACTAGCGGCTCATCCCGATCGAGAGAATCTCGATAGCCATCGACGAGACGCTGATCTTCCTCTTCCGTCACTACGCCCGCTTCGATGAGGCGCTTAGCATAAATGTCGCGTGTGGTCGGGTGCTTACGAATGGCCTGATACATGTGCGGCTGGGTCACAGACGGCTCATCGGCCTCGTTGTGACCGCGGCGGCGATAGCACACCAGATCGATCACCACGTCCCGCTTGAACTGATTGCGGTAGTCGATGGCCATCTGTGTCACGAACACGACTGCCTGCGGATCATCCGCGTTCACGTGGAAGATCGGCGCCTGCACCATCTTCGCAACGTCCGTGCAGTACTCCGTGGAACGGGAGTCATCGGGGTTGCTGGTGGTAAAGCCCACCTGATTATTGAGAACGATATGGACCGTGCCGCCAGTCTTGTAGGCCCGGGTCTGGGACATCTGGAAGGTTTCCATGACCACGCCCTGCCCCGCAAAAGCAGCGTCGCCGTGAATCACGATTGGCCAGACCGAATCGCCCACGGGATCATCGCGTCGTTCCTGACGGGCGCGTACGCTGCCCTCTACCACCGGGGATACGATCTCGAGGTGGGACGGGTTAAATGCGAGAGCAAGGTGAACCTCGCCGCCCGGCGTCATCACGTTGGATGAAAAGCCCTGGTGGTACTTCACATCGCCAGAGCTCTCGTACTTGGCGCGGCCTTCAAATTCAGCGAACAGCTCCGAAGGGTTCTTGCCCAGAATGTTGACGAGCACGTTGAGACGGCCGCGGTGGGCCATCCCCAGAACGATCTCCTTTGCGCCGTAGCCACCGATGCGCCGAATCATCTCGTTCATCATAGGGATCAGGCTTTCGCCGCCCTCTAGACCGAAGCGCTTGGTACCGGGGAACTTAGATCCCAGAGAGCGTTCAAGGCCATCGGCTTTGATAAGGCGGCGGAGAATGGTGCGTTGCACGTCGGGACCGTAATCGGGCGCAGAGCGCACAGACTCCATGCGCGACATGATCCACGCGCGCTGCTCCGTGTCGACGATGTGCATGAACTCGACGCCAACGGTGTTGCAGTAGGTGCGCTCGAGGGCATCAATGATTTCTTTCAGCGTGGCCGCGTCGTGACCAATGCGCAGGCTGCCCACCTGGAATACGGAATCGAGATCGGCAACGCTTAGCTCATGGAAGCCCAGTTC
This sequence comes from Pseudomonadota bacterium, assembly GCA_038750875.1. Lineage (GTDB taxonomy): Bacteria > Pseudomonadota > Gammaproteobacteria > Pseudomonadales > Halieaceae > Congregibacter. Next base: position 20,746 of record JBCDGU010000024.1, read on the forward strand.
CAGATCGACCACGTGTTCGCGACGAGCGAGGCCCAGGGGATCGAGGTTGGCCTTCTGGTGACCCCGCTGGCGGTAGGCGGAGATCAGCGCCAGCACTTTGACCTGCTTACGCTCGTGCTGCGTAGCCTGGCTGTCATGGGCGACCGTCGCTTCCGTGCGAACGCGCATCTTACTGATGGCTGCGAAACGCTCGCGGACGGTGCTGTGGGGTACGTCCTCGATGAGCGAGGTCTTCGTATCTACCTTGGGAAGACGATCAAAGTAATCCCGCCACTGTTCTGGCACGGCATTGGGATCGACCAAGTAACTTTCGTAGAGGTCCTCAACGTAGGTGGCGTTACCACCCGCGATATGCGAGCTGCGACGAAACAGCTCCATCGAGTTCTCTTGCATTGTGCCCCCTGGATCGCCGACATGTTGCCGACGCAATTTGTCGAATGCCCGCGCGTCCCTGTTCACAAACTTCGAGGAACTTTCTCAATCGAAAGCCCACACCCCTAACGGGGCCATTCGCTCATGGGACGGCCTTTGCGTTCAGCGGCCTTTGACGAGCGCGCATAGTATGCCAGTAGAGCCAGCCACGAGGAACCTTCTAGCAAGCCGATGAAGGCCCTAGAGCACGGTTTTTCAGCGTTTTCGAGGGGAGATGGTCGATGCGGGCACCGTTGGTGCCCGCAGGGGGGAAATCAGGCCGCTCGCTTAAGGAGCATGCTGCGGATGTGTCCGATGGCGCGAGTGGGGTTGAGCCCCTTGGGGCAGACGTTCACACAGTTCTGGATACCGTGGCAGCGGAAGACTCTGAAGGGATCATCGAGTCGTGACAGGCGCTCTTCCGTTGCCTCGTCGCGACTATCAGCCAGGAACCGGTAGGACTGCAGCAGACCTGCGGGCCCAATAAAGCGATCGGGATTCCACCAGAAGGAGGGGCAACTGGTCGAGCAGCAGGCACAAAGAATGCACTCGTAGAGGCCGTCGAGCTTCGCCCGATCTTCCGGCGTCTGGAGACGCTCAATCGCTGGGGCTGGCGTGTCGTTCTGTAGGTACGGTTGCACCTTTTCGTACTGCGCGTAAAACATGCTCATGTCCACTACCAGGTCCCGAATAACGGGCAATCCCGGCAGCGGGCGAATCACCAGCTTGTTGTTCTTCACGCACTCGGAGAGAGGGGTGATACAGGCAAGACCATTTTTGCCGTTCATATTTAGACCGTCAGAACCGCAAACGCCCTCCCGGCAGGAGCGACGGTAGGTCACCGTCGTGTCTTGCTGACCTTTGATCTGCTCCAGCACGTCGAGGACCATGACGTCCTTGCCACCGGTATCAACCTGGAAATCCTGCATGGACGGCTCTGCGTCCTGCTCCGGGTTGTAGCGATAAATGCTGACCTGCAACATGTGTTGACTCCCTGTCTTCCTAACCCGATGAGGGTTCTTAGTAGGTCCGAATCTTTGGCTGGAACGCATCCATGGTGCGAGGCGCGAAGTTCACGCCGCGCTTGCCCACAGACTTGTCGCCGGGGAAATAAAGCGAATGGCAGAGCCAGTTTTCGTCGTCTCGCTCCTGATAATCCTCGCGGGCATGCGCGCCGCGACTCTCCGTGCGCTGCTCGGCAGAAACGGCGGTCGCTTCTGCCACCTCGAAGAGATTCTGAAGCTCCAACGCCTCGATCCTCGCCGTGTTGAAGGCGCGGGTCTTGTCCGCGACACCCGCAGCCTCGATACGGGGTCGCAGCGCTGCGAGGTGCTCGATTCCTTCGCGCATGAAATCGCCTTTGCGGAACACGCCAAAGTGGTTCTGCATGATGTTTTGGAGCTCCTTGCGAAGATCCGCCACGTTTTCCGTGACCGGGGCTTCCTCAAGGGTCGCCAGACGATGGTTCGCTTCTTCAAGGTCGCTCTGCGTGGGATCGCGCACCTCTATTCCAGAGCGCATGGCCTCCTCGAGGAACAGGCCTGTAGCCCGACCGAAAACCACGAGGTCGAGGAGCGAGTTGCCGCCCAGGCGGTTCGCACCATGAACAGACACACAGGCCGCCTCGCCGCAGGCGTAGAGGCCCGGAACGATGTGATCATTGCCTTCTCCGTCGATGCTCAACGCCTGGCCATGAATGTTGGTGGGGATACCGCCCATCATGTAATGGCAGGTCGGCACCACGGGAATCGGTTCTTTCACCGGGTCCGCGTGGGCAAAGGTTCGGGAAAGCTCAAGGATGCCAGGCAGGCGGCTTTCCAACACTTCCTCGCCAAGGTGATCAAGCTTCAGATAAACGTGATCGGCCTCAGGGCCGCAGCCGCGACCTTCGAGGATTTCGAGAACCATTGAGCGTGCCACGACGTCGCGGCCCGCCAGATCCTTCGCGTTCGGCGCATAGCGCTCCATGAAACGCTCGCCGTCCTTATTGATGAGGTAACCGCCCTCACCCCGACAGCCTTCCGTCACCAGTGTTCCGGCGCCATGAATGCCTGTGGGGTGGAACTGCCACATCTCCATGTCCTGCATGGGGAAGCCAGCGCGCAGGGCCATGCCGATGCCGTCTCCGGTGTTGATATGCGCGTTGGTGGTCGAGGCGTAGATACGACCCGCTCCACCCGTGGCGAAGACCGTCGCCTTACTCTTAACGAATACGACCTCGCCCGTTTCAATGCTCAGGGCGGTGACACCCACCACGGCGCCGTCCTGGTTCTTCACCAGATCGATGGCAAACCATTCGTTCAGAAAAGTGGTCTGATTCTTTACATTGTTCTGATACAGCGTGTGCAGAAGCGCGTGGCCGGTACGGTCGGCCGCGGCGCAGGTTCTCGCCGCCTGACCGCCCTCGCCGAAATTCTTCGACTGGCCACCGAAAGGACGCTGATAAATACGACCTTCTTCCGTGCGGGAAAAAGGCAGGCCCATGTGCTCGAGCTCGAAAATGGCTTCGGGGCCTACGGAGGTCATGTACTCGATGGCTTCCTGGTCACCGATGTAGTCGGAACCCTTTATCGTGTCATACATGTGCCAGCGCCAATCATCGTTGGGGTCCGAACTCGCAATAGCGCAGGTGATACCGCCCTGGGCAGACACCGTGTGCGAGCGCGTGGGGAATACTTTGGAAATGACAGCGGTTTTGTACCCGGATTGGGCGAGCTGCAGCGAAGCGCGCATACCCGCGCCGCCGCCGCCTACAATTACACCGTCAAAGGAAATCGTGCGCATGTGCTTCCTAACTCCTGTTTGCCGTTGCGTGCCTGTCGCGCGCTAGGACCAAATAATCTGTATTGCCCAAATGACGTAGATCACCAGCGATAGCGAGGTGATGAGCTGCAAACCAATGCGAAAGACATTGCCCTTGGAGCCCAGCATCCGCTCCGTGAGGTAGTCCGTGAAGACACCCCACATGCCAATCCACGCGTGCGCAGCGAGGGACAGCGCTGCCAACAGAGCAAACACCTTCATCCACGTTTGCTCAAAGAGGCCGGCCCACTCAGCGTAGGTCAGACCGCCTAAAATTTTGGCGGTAACAAACCCAAAAAACGCCAAAAGGATAACGGCTGTGACACGCTGCACCAACCAATCGGAAAGCCCGGAGCGGGAAAGACTCGTTACTGCGGTTACCATACGGCGACTCCTGCCAGGGCGGCTCCGATGACCGTGAGGCCGATGACCATGCGGGCCAGCAATACGCCACCTTCCATGGTCTCGCCGATGCCGAAATCCATGATCAGATGCTTGACGCCTGCAAGGCTGTGATAGATGAGCGCGACGCAGATACCCCACAGCACAAATTTGA
>JBCDGU010000025.1:0-4601 GCA_038750875.1 Pseudomonadota bacterium
AACCTGCTTAACCCACAAATCTCGGCTCAGACACAATCTCGAAATCAATGTTCAAAAGAATCAATGAGTCACTTGTTGTGTCTGAATAGTCGTGAGCTTTCCTATACAGCAACACCTCATCCCAAAAGGAAATCCGCGTTAAGGAAGCTCGGCATCTATCCCAACAAGTGCCCACACTTCTGTCTTCATCTAACTGTTAAATATCTCCCCGCAACGTGAAGTCGGGGGAATCCGCCGACCAGGCCGGTCATGCGGGGAGGCGTATTATACTTACGGCTTATGGCCGCGCAAGGGATATTTCGAAATAATTACGGCCTGCTCTGGCACCCCTCTAGCGAGGCGCCATCGCGCCCCGATCAGCGGGTAAACAGGTGGTACTTCTTCTTACCTAGACGGACCAGATAGAAGCGCCCAAAGAGCGCTTTTTCTGCGCTGAATACCGCCGCTGGCTGGCCATTGCTATCGAGACCGATGGCCTCGCCATTCACGATCACGGCATTACGCTGCAGGGCATCCTTGACCTGCTTACCAGAGCCCGCCATACCGCAATCGGCAAGCAACTGCGTCAGGGTGTCTGGCATTGCAGCCTCATCAATGGTGCTGGATGGCAGCCCATCCTGACCAAGCTGCTCAAGGTCAGCCTCAGAAAGCGATGCGGTATCGCCGCTAAACAGACTTTCGGTGATGCGCTGCGCCGCGGCCAGGCCCTCAGCGCCATGCACCAGCTCCGTCACTTCACGCGCCAGAACCGCCTGCGCCTGGGGCTTACCACCAGAGTTGGCGTCTTCATGCTCAATCGCTTCTATTTCTTCTATCGAGAGGAAGGTGAAGTAACGGAGGAACCGATAGACGTCGGCGTCCGCCACCGAGAGCCAGAACTGGTAGAAGCTATAAGGTGAGGTGCGTTTCGCATCCAGCCAGATGGTGCCGGATTCGGTCTTGCCAAATTTCGTGCCGTCCGACTTTGTAATGAGAGGCATGGTCAGGCCAAATACCTGCCCGCCGTGCAGCCTGCGCGTCAGATCGATGCCGCCCGTGATATTGCCCCACTGATCTGAGCCGCCAATCTGCAGCCCACAGCCGTACCGCTTGTAGAGCTCCGCAAAGTCGAAGGATTGCAGAACCATGTAGGTGAATTCCGTGAAGCTAATGCCACTACCTTCACGTTCAATGCGCTGCTTAACCGACTCCTTCTGCACCATGGTGTTGACAGAAAAGTGCTTGCCAATATCCCGCAGAAAGGTCAGCACGTCGACGCCCTGGGTCCAGTCGAGGTTATTCACAACAAGGGCAGCATTGTCACCGCCATCGAAATCGATGAACTGGGACACCTGCTCACGAATCCGGCCAACCCAGTTGGCCACTACATCGGGCGTATTGAGCTGTCGCTCTGCAGCTTTGAAGCTCGGATCGCCAATCAGACCCGTCGCACCACCCACCAGAGCGATGGGCCGATGCCCCGCCTGCTGGAAACGGCGCAGCATTAATAGAGGAACGAGTGAGCCGATATGTAGGCTGTCGGCCGTGGGATCGAATCCACAATAGAGCGTGCGCGAACCGCCATCGAGCCATTCCGAGAACTGGTCCTCGCCGGCCACCTGGAACACCAGGCCCCGCGCGCGGAGATCAGCTAGCAGCGCATTACTCATTTCTACTCTCTTTATAAGTGCACGTTTCAGTGTATGGGGCCGCACAGCCCAAGGGAGCGCGACCTTACCCTACCTCGCAGCGAACGCAAGGGGTTAAATCCGTCACTATCTGGCACGCGTAGCTTTTCTATATACTCCTGACGCGATCACCTGGGCATGACCATGATCTTCAATAGGCAGCCACAACGCGGAGCGACACCCCTGCGCGAGCCGAAAGGCATCACGCACCACCACCTGTTGGCGGTGGCGGGTATTTCTGCTTTCGTGGCAGCCTGGGCCATCATCACGCCCACAGGTGATGTGAACGCCAAGCGAACCGTCCCTGAAGAGCCCATTGAGACGCTGGTCGAGGCACCGGAAGAGGTCGTCACCCCTCTTATCGAGGCGGCGGAAGCCACAGCGAGCGCAGACGACCTGACCGCTGACCCAGCACCGCCCAAGTCCCAGCCCTGGGAAGAGTTCATCGTTCAGAGCGGTGACAACCTTTCCCTCGTGTTCAAGCGGGCAGGGTTCAGTGATGCTGACGTCTACCGCATCGTAAATACAGCGCCAGAGGGACGTGCCCTGGAGCGCATGTTTCCCGGTCAGAGTCTGTCATTCCTTCGCGACGCGAGCGGCGAGCTTTCTGCCGTCAAACACACCATCGATCGACAGCAGACCACCGTTTATCGACGCATGGACGGGGGCTTCTCTTCTGAGCGCATCGTTCGTGAGCCAGAGCTTCGCCAAAGCTGGGCTAATGCAGAAATTGAATCTTCTCTTTTTCTGGCTGGCCGCGAAGCGGGCATGTCCAGCAATCTGATAATGGAACTCGCCAATATCTTTGGCGGCGTTATCGACTTCGCCCTGGATCCACGCAAAGGCGACACCATGGAAGTGCTCTACGAGGAGCTATACCTCGACGGAGAAAAGTATGAAGACGGCAAGATCATTGCCGCGTCGTACACAAATCGTGGCGAACGCTTTGACGCTTACCGCTACAAAGACAGCAACGGTATGGTGTCTTATTACAACGCCGACGGTGTAAGCATGCGCAAGGCCTTCCTTATGGCGCCTGTAGATTTCACGCGCATCAGTTCGAACTTCAATCCACGCAGGCTGCACCCCATCTACAAGACGGTCCGCCCCCATAACGGCACAGACTACGCGGCACCGCGGGGTACGCCAGTTTTTGCGGCCGGTGATGGACGCGTCGTTGAAGCGGGCTACACGCGCGCCAACGGAAATTACGTATTCATCCAGCACGGTGAACGATACGTCACAAAATATCTGCACCTGCACAAGCGTAAGGTCAAATCAGGGCAACGCGTGGTGCAAAGCCAGGTGATTGGCACCGTTGGATCCACCGGCGCGGCGACGGGGCCTCACCTGCACTATGAGTTCCTCGTCGGAGGCAGGCATCGTAATCCCCGCACGATTCACAAAAGCCTCCCAAAGGCCAAGTCGCTGCCCGATGCGGAGATGCCCCGTTATCGTCTCGCCATCGCTGAATCGGCAACGCAACTCGCCAGTATTCGTGAAGAACGCCAACTGGCCGCTAACAGCGTGACTGACGGCGTCGGCGCCCCCTGAGCGACTCATCTGAAGACGGCCTTTACATCGGCCTAATGTCGGGAACCAGTATGGACGGCATTGATGCCGTCCTGGCCCGAGTCTCCGATCGCGGCTGCGATCTCAAAGAACATACTACGGTCCAATACCCCGACGAGGTTGCAGTGTCTCTGCGCGCCATCGCTTTGGGTGAGAAAGAAGACCTCCACACGGTGGCCGTCGCCCACCGCGCGGTCGGAAAGGCGTTCGCCTCGGCCGTCGAGCAGTTGCTATCGATAGCCGGTTTGCATCGCGGCGAAATCATAGCCATTGGCAGCCATGGTCAAACGGTCCGTCACCATCCGCCCTCTGTGTCGGACGAGAACTACACACTCCAGATTGGTGATCCCGCAACGATTGCGGAAGTAACGGGGATCACGACCGTCGCTGATTTCCGGACTCAGGATCTTGCGGCCGGCGGTGAAGGAGCACCTCTCGCACCCAGCTTTCACGCGATGCAGTTTGGAGAGGCGGGAAAGCATCGGGCGATCGTCAACGTTGGAGGGATTTCCAACGCGACTCTCATGTCTGGGAGAGAAGTCGTCGCGGGATTCGATTGTGGACCGGGAAACACCCTCCTCGATTCCTGGGTGAACGAAGTCCGAGGAGAGTCCTACGACGCTCACGGCGCCTGGTCCGCGGAGCATCGTGTCATTGATCCGCTGCTAATGGGACTCACCGAGGACCCCTACTTTCAGAAACGCGGGCCGCGAAGCACGGGCCCAGAGCATTTCAACCTCGATTGGCTAAAGCGGCATCTGACCGGTGACGAGAATCCGGGCGATGTTCAGGCGACTCTAGCGGAGCTCACAGCCTTCGCTATCGCCCTGAGCCTGGAAGAGTACGTGGACGACCTTGAAGGTGTTTACGTGTGCGGCGGTGGCGCCAGAAACACGGACCTCATGCGCCGGCTGGGTCGGCGGCTGGCGCCCCATGGGATCACGCTGGGCACGACCGACGAACTGGGTCTCGATGCAGAGTGGGTCGAAGCCAGCGCTTGGGCCTGGCTCGCTTATGCCAGGCTGCGCGGAATTCCTGCTAACTCGCCCGTAGTAACCGGTGCTGCTGGCCCTCGGATTCTTGGCACGATCACCGCGGCGGAACACCCAGAAAAATAGACCCGAGAATGCGTTCTAGAGCTCCGAACCTCAACCCGTTGTGATGCCCCACCGTTCGGGCCCTTACACCGCCACACTGCTGTGCGTCTTACCATAGGGGGACTACCAGATCGCTGGATCGCTGGATCGCTGGATCGCTGGATCGCTGGATCGCTGGATCGCTGGATCGCTGGATCGCTGGATCGCTGGATCGCTGGATCGCTGGATCGCTGGATCGCTGGATCGCTGGATCGCTGGATCGCTG
>JBCDGU010000026.1:0-4279 GCA_038750875.1 Pseudomonadota bacterium
AAGCACGCCCCCGGCCTTGGCGACGAGAGGGAAAATGTGGCCCGGCTGGCGTAAGTCTGCTGGTCGCGCATCTTTGGCGACCGCGCACTGCACCGTGTGTGCGCGCTGAATAGCGCTGATGCCCGGTCCCTTTCGCTTTGCCGCGTCGATAGATACGGTGAAATTGGTTTCGTGCTGGGCCCGATTGTCCCGCACCATCAGTGGTATTTGCAGCTGGCGCGCCCGGTCCTCAGTGATTGGCATACAGATGAGACCGCAGGCTTCTGTGGCAAAAAAATTAATGGCTTCTGGGGTCACCGCCTCCGCAGCAATAATGAGATCTCCCTCGTTTTCACGATCCTCATCATCCATAAGGATGACGGTGCCTCCTTTGCGGATGGTCTCGATGAGATCTGGGACGCTAGACAAGTTCACAAGATTGCTCCAAAGATTTTGGGTCGATCACTCGCACAGCTCAACGGCCATGGCGGTCGCTTCACCGCCACCGATGCACAGAGCGGCCACACCGCGTTTGAGTCCGTGGTGTTTGAGAGCGTGAACAAGAGTGACCAGAATACGAGAGCCGGTCGAGCCAATAGGATGCCCCTGCGCACAGGCACCGCCGTGCACGTTCACTTTTTCATGGGGCAGTTTGTGAGCCCTCATTGCGAGCATGGTGACCATCGCGAAGGCTTCATTGATCTCAAATAGATCAACATCTGCAGGGCTCCAGCCCGTTTTGACGAAGAGCTTTTCCAGAGCACCAATGGGTGCGAGGGTGAACTCATTGGGCGCCTGGCTGTGGCGACTGTGCCCGACGATGCGTGCCTGCGGATTCAAGCCGTGCTGTTCGACCGCTTGCGTGGATGCGAGTAGCAAGGCACTGCCACCATCGGATATCGAGCTCGCATTGGCGGCAGTGATGGTTCCCTCCTTGGCAAAGGCGGGCTTCAGCGTTGGAATCCGTTCCAGGTTAGCTTTGTGCGGTTGCTCGTCGTCGATCACCAGGGTTTCGGTTTTGCGGTTTACTACGGTAACCGGCGCCGTTTCAGCCCGTAGTGCGCCACTGTCAATGGCGGACTGGGCGCGACGAAGCGACTCGATCGCAAAGGCATCCATCGCCTCACGAGTCAGACCCTCTTTATCTGCTGTTTCCTGGGCGAAGCTGCCCATTGGACGCCCTTCGTAGGCATCTTCGAGTCCGTCGAGCATCATGTGATCGTAGGCGATGCTCGAGCCCAGGCGAAAACCCGAGCGCGCGCCGGGAAGGAGGTGAGGTGCATTGCTCATGCTTTCCATGCCGCCACTCATAACGAGTTCATTGGTGCCTGACTTTATGCTGTCGTAGCCGAAGATCGTCGCCTGCATACCGCTGCCGCAAGCCTTGTTCACCGTGACGGCGCCGACGCTCGGGGCTAAACCCGCGGCGAGCGCAGACTGGCGGGCGGGGCATTGCTTCAAGCCTGCTGGTAGCACGCAGCCCATGAAAACCTCGTCAACCGCATCTGCCGCCACCTCGCTCTTTCGTAGCGTTTCGCGTGCCGCAACGGCCGCAAGTTCCGGCGCAGCTACGGGCGCTAGCGCGCCTCCAAGACCGCCCATAGGTGTACGAGCGCCATCGACGATGAAGACGTCGTTGCTACTGGGGTTCGTGCTCATGATGACCGTCCTTGAAGTTGAGCCGTTCTGCGGGCGCGTGATTTAGCCACAGCGCATTCGCGCTCTCAAGTTGGATTTTTCGACTTTGATTTAGTGTTTGACCGCTCCAAAGCGTTTTCCTCGCACCGCATTTCGATAGTCTCGCGGCGCCAGCCCGCTGATCCTTCGAAACGCGGTCGAGAAGCGGCTGGCTGAACGGAATCCACAGCGCCAGCCGATTTCCGCCAGCGAAAGATCTGTGTGCTGGAGCATGCTTTGAGCCTCTTTTACTCGCAGCTTCTGGAGGTGCTCAAGGGGCGATTCACCGGTCGCGTGTTTGAATCGCCGGCTCAAGGTTCGGGGAGCGACCTCCGCCCGTCGAGCAAGCTGCTCGAGCTTATGAGGCTTCGCGAGATTCGCCTGCAGATAGTCTTGAAGCTCACGCACGATTGCGTCGTGATGATTCCCCGGTGCTTGTTGTAAGAAGGCCGCGGTCTCGAAGGACTGGCGCGCCTCCGGTGAGAATTGCGCCTCCACTGCCCGGGCGATGTTTGTTCCGTACCATTCACCCAATTGATACACCATGAAGTCGGCGATCGAATTAACGCTGCCTACACAGAATATTCGATCATTTTGCGTTATTAGGTGACGTCGCTTTAGCTCCACTTGGGGGTAGCGCGCGGCGAAACGATGGAAGTCCATCCAATGGGTAGTGGCCACTTTGCCGTCGAGCAACCCTGCTTCCGCCAATAGACTGCTAGCGGTTCCGACGCTGCAGAGAATGGTTTGTGATTGGTAGGCGCTGTGAAGAACCTCAAACAGCGGTTCGACGTGGCGTAGCGCTTTGCGCGGGTGTCGCCAAATGGCCGGTAAAAGTAGAACATCGCATCGACTGAGGTCTTCTACGTCGCCACTGCAGGCCATGGTCAAACCGGTCGAGAACTCTACCTGCGGCGACCCCGTCGTGCTCACGGTTAGGAACTTCGTCAGCGCTAGCGATCGGTTTTGCGCGGCCACCATTTGATTGCTGGCATGCACAATCTCCGCTGGCAAGGTAATGCTCGATGCGAGGCCTTCAGGATAGACAAGGGCGGCTATAACGGGCATTGATCGACGTTAATTGGCAATTAAAAGAAATAATTTGGCCTGATAAGTATAAAAGAAAACGTTTTGCACTCGTAGACTTTCTTGTTCCCTACAGGTGAGGCAAACACGTGAGCAAACCACTACCGGTGCTTGTGAGTTTCGGCGGCATTAACTCTGCCGGTCGTAGTTCTTCTCACCACGCTCATGGACGGCTCATTCATCAAGTCCTGTCTGAAGAGCGTCGCCAACAAACTTTTGCTTCGCTGCGGCAACTCTGCAACCGTCCCGAGGCGACGGACGAAGAGTTGCTGGCGGCAACGTTGATACGGCAAATTGGTGCAGATCACTTTGATCCGCAGGCAGTGCCCTGGAATCAACCGCTCTCCGTGCAGGCTGCCGGCGCTGATGTGCATCTTGAGCTAGCCAGCAAGCAGGTTCCGAAAACGCTCCCCACCGGATGGTCCGTATCCGCAGGCCCAACCGATCAGACGTCGCGGGTAGCGCTGCAGGGTCAACACGACTGGCTGCTGCCAACCACGCGTGACTTTGACGTCAAAGTTGCAAGTCAACTACCGGATGGTTGCAATCCCACGGCTCTCTATCCCTCTCGGAACCATCCTAGAGGCGTCGCCATGTCTGTGTACGCGGCGAGCGATGCCTTAGGGAACCTGGGCTTGAGTTGGGATGCGATTGTCTCGCTTGTTGCGCCCGACCAGATCAGCGTTTATGCCGGCAGTTCGATGGGTCAGCTAGACGACAAAGGCTTCGGCGGTATGTTGAAGCAACGACACCGAGGTGGTCGCGTCACGTCAAAGCAGTGCCCTCTAGGGATGGCGCAGATGCCTGGAGATTTTACCAACGCTTATGTCCTCGGAACGGCGGGCGCCACGGGCGCTACGATCGGTGCCTGTGCAACCTTTCTCTACAACCTCCGGCATGCGGTCCATGATATTCAAGAAGGCAGGGCGCGAGTGGCGATCGTCGGTGCCGCCGAGGCACCGATCAACCCGGAGACCATGGACGGCTACCTCGCTATGGGTGCGCTGGCCACGGACAAAGAGTTGCGAGCGCTCGATGGACTTGATCCATCGTGCACGCCCGATTATCGGCGTGCCTGCCGACCCTTCGCCCAGAACTGTGGTTTTACCATGGGCGAGTCGGCACAGTTTGTGGTTCTGTTTGACGATGCGCTCGCGCTAGAGACTGGGGCTTCCATTTTTGCGTCGGTGCCTGAGGTTTTCGTGCACGCCGATGGACCAAAGAAATCAATCTCTGGGCCCGGCATCGGCAACTATCTCACCGTCGCACGCGCCACCGCCTGCGCCCAAAGCTTGGTGGGGGATGAACTGCTCAGAACGGCTGGTTTCGTGCACGCGCATGGAACGGGTACGCCGCAAAATCGGGTCACCGAATCGGCGATTCTTAACAAGGTTGCCGCGGCCTTCGGGATATCCGACTGGCCCGTAGCCGCGGTCAAATGCTATCTGGGACACTCACTCGCCGTTGCCTCTGGTGATCAGCTCGCTATGACCTTAGGAACCTGGGACAGCGGTTGGCTTCCCGGGATCGAAACCAG
>JBCDGU010000027.1:0-2780 GCA_038750875.1 Pseudomonadota bacterium
AAGCAGTGTCCCACGGGATGGTGTAACTTCAGATGGTAGCGCGGGCTGAGTGGAGCCCCGCGTAGCTCAGGCGAAGCCCGTGCGGGCAGTTTGGTGGCCGCGGTTGTTCTTCGGCTAAGGTTGGTTTGCGGAACTGACCATTGTCGAAGGGGGGCAACCATGACCAAAGAGATTTTATCAGAGATCGAGTCGTTGAAGGCGCTTTTATCTGAGGGACCGGACCATCTTGTTCTGGCCGAGATGCTGGGCTTCGTTGCGGACCGTCTGATGGCACTGGATGCGGACCAGCTGTGCGGGGCTGGTAAGCACGAGCGCAGCAGCGCTCGGGCCAACCACCGAAAGGGATACCGCCCTCGAGCTTGGGAGACGCGAGCTGGACGAGTGGATCTGAAGATCCCCAAGCTGCGCAAAGGTTCGTACTTTCCTGAATTCCTGGAACCCCGGCGCGCTGCGGAAAAAGCGATGGCCGCAGTCATCCAGGGTGAGGCGTCGCGCCGCCATCGGTTTGAGGCCGACGCCGAACGACGTGCAGGGTCTCTCGCCCCGCTCCGTGGACGACCTGGTCAAGGCCATGGGGAGTGAGGCGGATCAGAAATCGTGGATGGACCCGCGATTTCCCGCCGAACGGGGTGTCCAAGAGCCAGGTCTCGCGGCTGTGCGGTGAGATCGACGAGCGAGTGAATGCGTTCCTCAACCGTCCGCTGGAGGGTGAGTGGCCCTATCTCTGGCTCGATGCCACATACATCAAGGCCAGAAAGGGCGGGAGGATCGCCTCTGTCGCGGCCATAGTGGCCGTGGGCGTCAACAGTGAGCCGGTGAGGCGCCACTGGTTCAAGCCCGCCCGGCGAACGGGCGCAGGGAGGTGCTGGGCGTCGCGGTGCAGCCCTCCGAGGCTGAGGTCTTTTGGGACGAGTTCCTGCGATCCCTGACCGACCGTGGCTTGCGGGGCGTGAAGCTGATTATTGCCGATGACCACAAAGGACTGAAGGCTGCTGCTGCAAAGGTGTTGGGTGCTTCGGTCCAGCGTTGCCGCGTACACTTCATGCGCAACGCGCTGGCCTGCGTTGGCAAGAAGGACAAGCCGATCGTTACAGCAGCACTACGCACCGCCTTCGACCAGGACACGCTGGCCGCATCGAAGAAGCATTGGGCCAAACGGATTGACGCCTTCGAGGCCCGCCATCCCAAGCTCGCCGAACTGATGCGTCGTGCCGAGGATGACGTGCTGGCCTACAGGGGCTAACGCCCGTTCTTGCCTCGGCCCATCCACTGGACGGCCCGTCGCCTGTGGCGAACCGGCGCGAACTTCCAAAGGAACACTGGCCCAAGATCCATTCCACTAACCCGCTGGAGCGCCTGAACCAGGAAATCAAGCGGAGGAGCAACGTAGTAGGGGTTCGGCCTCGCCCCTCGAACCGGTGGCGGTGCGGGCCTCACTTCCGAACGAGGCCGCCATCACGCGCCTCGTCGGCGCGCTCATGCTGGAGCAGAATGACGAGTGGGCGGTTACGCGCCGATACATGACACTGGAAACTGTCGCCGCTGTCTGCGAGGATCCCAAGATGGATCCGGCGTTGATCGCCGCCCTGTAACCAGAACGCCGACCAAGGTCGGAGAACAGAGTTACACCATTTCCAGGGAGTCTATCTCCACAACTCGGGTTAACAACCAAAAATCAATTGAATAGGCTGCTTAAAACCAGCTTGCCGGCCTGCTTTTGTTTCTTGTAAAAAAAAACCTTTGGGAGGTCGGGCTTCACGGTCTCGATCACCTCTAGCAGCCATGGGGCAATGATCTTCTGGCATGCCTTTGTTAGGTCCGATGGCGGCACGAAGTAGTACTCGCGCAGCGCCCGGATCCGATCGCACCCAATCGATTTGACGTTCGTCGCATTTGCATCACTATCAAAGCCTTGCACAGACGCGGTGCCGACCTTCTGCAGACACACCTCAGACATTATCACCAGTACCTGCTCGGCAGCACCTGTTCGAACGCCGCTGCAGTGTACCAGGCCTTCCGCAGCACAAAGTTTCCATCAATTCTTGGTCTGTATGCAAATTTGTCGCAACGCACAGCATCCATACGTCCATTTGAATCGCCATCTGGGCTAAACAGGAGGAGAAACACCGCGCACATAGGCTTACACCAACTTCCCTTGCGTCATCAGAGGGTGATACCGTACTTTGCCCGATCCCGTATCGCTTACACGGAACGTCTAGATGTCGACCCGCGAAATTGCCTGGAAGGTAATTCGCTCACGCTCGTCGCCCGATACTCGGTCCCTGAGATCAGTCAGCAGAAGAAGGCGTTGCGAGCGGTTATAGATGGAAGTCGCTCGGCAACTTCAATAGCAGAGCAAAAGCAAACCCAACACCCTACTATAGCGCACGTAACTTTAATCCCGGCCAGCAAACTCCATGAATTCAGGTCGTTCGCTGCCAGTCTGTGGATCTGGTAGCAGTCAATACGCTATAAGAAAACGCCCCCGCGGGGGCGTCTTCCTAAAACCAATCTCAACGGCGGCGGGAGCTGCCTCGCACCGTTGCGTCTGTTCAAGTCGGCGTTTCGATCTCGGCGATTTCTTCTATCTGGAATGCCTCACCGGCGGCCATCAGGCAGCTTTTACCGCGTGTGTCGGTGACGAGGATGGTCCAGCTTCCAGTATTCTTCGAGGCATAAACCTCGACCACGCCGCGGCCCTGCTGGAGCCCGACAGACCGGCGGGTTTCGCCATATTTCTTTTCAAGCTGCTTCACGATGTCATCACGCGCTCCGCAAAC
>JBCDGU010000028.1:0-2221 GCA_038750875.1 Pseudomonadota bacterium
AAGCGAGCGATCTTGTAATGCTCGTTGTTCGACTTGGAGAAAGCGGTGGCCAGATCGCTGTTGTCATCATGTGGATTTCTGTGGGTAAGCAACCTCGGCACTTTGCCATATAGCTCACAGTCTCACACCGAGACGCTTCGTTCTTTCTTCGCTTGAAGCTCGGAGGGTAGTCTTGGTCTGCGATCCAGGCAACCAGACGGAGCCCCGAGCGATTTTGTTTGGTGTCCCCTGACGTTCAAGGACAGACAACCCGGATCAAGGGCGCCTGGACGTTGAATGAGAGTATCGAACTCTTCGGCGTTGCTTGGCATTGCTGCCGCTCCCTGCACCTAAGCAAGCGAGGCGGTCGATGAATTTGGCTTGCGCGAAAAGCTGAGATCATCCGAATTTCTGGCTTAGCTTTAGCGGCATTCGTAAGGCTGCTTAGAGGCCCCACCGGATGCCCATCCGCTCAAGCGATCCTTGGACTTTGTGGCGCAGCTCGGCGTCTGAAAGGGGAAACGTCTGAAGGATTGCCGCTGCTGAGGCATCTGGCCATTCGGACAGCGCTTTATCACGCCATCGCTGCATCCTTGCAGGTTTCCCGCTGAGCTCCGCTGTAATGGCCGCCCAAATTAAAGGGTAATAGTAGGCTCCTGGAGAGGTCACAGCTTGTTCAGCGGTGCCCATTGCCGCCTCGAAGTTCCCCAGAGCCACTTCGGCCACCATCTGGTTCGTCAGCATTCCATAAAACAGCGGATCAAGCGGGCTCAGCGACTTCGCTTTGATCGTTGACGCGTGGGCCTCGTCGTATTCGCCCTGCATGTTCAGCAGGAGACCGCGGGTGTAGTAGCCCTGAGCAAAGTTGGGGTTCAGATGCAGCCCGCGATCTAGCCAGTTGAGACCGGCATCGACGTCCCCATTCAACCAGACTGCGCGTCCCATGCAAAAGTTGGAAAATGGATCATTCGGGTCGATCTCGAGCGCTCGCTTTGCCTCAGCGGCGGCGATGGAAAGGTGCTCCTCCCGGTCGGCCTCGATGCGCATGAAAGCATTCTGCCAATGCACGAACGAATTCCCTGCATGGGCGCGGGCGAAGCCAGGGTCGAGACCTAACGCGGCCTCAAAGTGCTTCGCGGCAGTATGGTTGGCGTCGGCGTTGAAGCGAAAGGCCTGAGTCAGGCCGAGGTGAAAGTGCGACCATGCGTCGAACTGGGTTTCAGAGAGTTTACGCGTCTCCGCCGCTTCGAATTCGGGGATAGAGGCTTCAAGTTTTGATACCGTCGCCGCGATTATTTGAGCGCGCACCGCCTCAATTTCTGCCGCCGGGAATGTAAATTGATCGGCCCAAACGAGCGTGCCATGGGCCGCTGACTGAAGCTCAAGCGACACTGCCAATTGCCCACCACGCGGCGCGATGTCCCCGCAGAGAATGTAGCCGACGTTGAGTTGATCGATGACATCTTGCGGCACAAAGCTCTCGGGTGGGAAGCGAAACGATGACCCGCGCGCGATCACATGCAGCCATTTCAAACGTGAAAGCGCCGAAATCAATTCCGCTGGGAGGGCGCTGGCGAGCAGCTTCGCGTTTGTGTCTTCGTCCAAACTGAGGAAGCGCAGAACGGCGATGCTCGGTCGACCCGCGCCGTGGCCGGGGGCTCTGATGGGGCTCCTTTCCTCCTGCCCATTAGCAACTGTCGCCGGTGCCCGTTGTTGGACTTCCGCGAAAAACCGGAAGCCTTTCCCATGTACCGTCTTAATGAAGCGCTGAGCTTGGCCACTGTCGCCTAAGGCCCGGCGCGCCGTCTTTACCGCGGTCGACAGGCTTGAGTCAGCGATAAACCTGCCATTCCACACCGCTTCGACCAGCTCCTGCTTAGAGACAACGCGGTGCCTTTCCTTAATCAAGAAGGCGATGAGATCGAAAGCTATCGGTTCGATTGGAACGAGCGTACCGTCCCTGCGCAGCTCACGGCGCAAGAGATCTAGCGTGCAATCTTCGAACACAAGCTCCACACTGGGACCGTAGCCCAATGCACCGGGGTTGTCATTGGGCCCGGGTGGAATGGGAGATGCGTCTTAGCCGCTTGTTGTTTCACGAATTCGCCGCTCGCGAGGGGAGCCGTGCGAGGGCATCGAAGAAATTACGTCCGAACTCAGATGCACCAGCTTTACGCCTGTCCGAAGACGGAAACCCAGCTTTTCATAGAGCGAAATGGCGCGTTTGTTGTCGGCGTAAGTG
>JBCDGU010000029.1:0-1952 GCA_038750875.1 Pseudomonadota bacterium
GGATGCCGCGGCATGAAGGTGGGCGGTGCGCAGGTTTCGGAGAAGCACTGCAACTTCCTGATCAATACAGGAACGGCCACCAGCTCTGAAATTGAGGAGCTGGGCGAAACTGTCCGCCAGAAAGTCTATGCCAACTCGGGCGTCCAGCTCGAATGGGAAATCAAGCGTGTGGGACGCCCTTGAAGGTGCATGGGATGAACACCGCGACTCCTATCCACGTGGCTGTCCTGATGGGCGGTTGGGCCAATGAGCGCGAAGTGTCGCTCATGAGCGGGAATGGCGTGTGCGACGCGTTGGAAATGAAGGGCTATCGCGTCACCCCGATCGATATGGGCCGCGACGTCGCCGTTAAACTTGCTGAGGTCGCACCTGATGTCGTCTTCAATGCGTTGCATGGCGTTCCCGGCGAAGATGGAAGCGTGCAGGGTATGCTCGATCTGATGGGGCTGGCGTACACCCATTCGGGTCTCGCCACGTCCGTGATTGCGATTGACAAGCAGCTGACCAAACAGGCGTTGGCACCGCACGGCGTGCCGATGCCCGGCGGGCGGATTGTTTCGTCAGAGCAACTGTTCGAACGCGACCCGCTACCGCGTCCCTATGTGCTGAAACCCGTTAACGAAGGGTCTTCTGTTGGCGTTGCGATCATCACGGAGGATTCCAATGTCGGCAACCCGATTGCCCGCGGCGCTGGCGGTCCATGGCAGGAGTTTTCCGAGCTTTTGGCAGAGCCGTTCATCAAGGGACGAGAGCTCACCACAGCGGTGATCGACGGGCCCGAAGGCCCGCGCGCCTTGGGTGTGACCGAATTGATCATCGAGCATGGGTTTTACGACTACGAACACAAATACACTGAAGGGCGCACGCAGCATGTGTGTCCCGCCAGGATTCCGCCCGAGATCGCCAATCTGTGCGAGCAATACGCCTTAAAGGCCCATCAGGCCCTGGGGTGCCGCGGGACGAGCCGCACCGATTACCGCTGGGATGATGAGCTGGGTGAAGAGGGGCTGTTCGCCCTCGAAACGAACACCCAGCCAGGCATGACCCCACTTAGCCTCGTGCCCGAACAGGCGCGCCATGCGGGGATCGACTACGCTGAGTTGGTTGATCTGCTGGTGCAAGAGGCTCTTCGCGTGCACGCGAACAAGGAAGTCAGCCATGGCTAAACTGGCGCGTTCCAAATCCAAGGGTGTACGGCGCGCGGCGAAAGCGCAGGGCCGCGCGGCGGGCGCGCGTAAGGCCAAGGCCAAGACGACGGGTGTGTTCGACACCATCTTGGGCGTTCTGCCGTTGAGCGAGGAGCAGTGGAGCCGAATCTTTATGGCGTTGATTCTCGGCGCGGCGCTGCTGCTCGTCGCCACGATTGCAAGCCTTGCGGGAGTGACTGACTTGGCGCGAGCGGAATTTGCCCGCCTTTCAGCCAGCGCGGGCTATTCGCTCACTACGGTCCGGGTCACTGGCCTTGAACGGATGGATGAGGCGCGCGTTTACGCTTTGGCGATGGCTCAGGAAGACCGCCCCATGTCCGAGATCGACATTGTTGAATTGCGCGAGTCCTTAAAGGAACTTGAGTGGGTCGAGGACGCAAGGGTTTCGATCCAACTGCCGGACACCCTCGCCGTTGATATCGTCGAGCGCGTGCCGCACGCTGTCCTTGAAAGGCCCGATCGGCTTATGCTGATCGACAAGGGTGGACACGAACTAACCGTAATTTCTCCGGAGAACGCCCAAGGCATGCTGCGCGTAAGCGGGCCCGGCGCGTCGAAACGAATGGAGGATCTGGAGGACCTCTTCGAGGCCGCCCCGGCTGTTGAGGCGCAGGTCAAGGCGGTCGAGTGGGTGGGCAACCGTCGCTGGGACTTCACTTTTGAAACCGGACAAGTCCTGATGCTGCCCGAGGGAGCGATGCGTTCTATCAAGGCGCTGGAAGACTTCGCCAAGCTCGATGGCCA
>JBCDGU010000030.1:0-1885 GCA_038750875.1 Pseudomonadota bacterium
CTTCGTCGCTGACGAGCGCGACTTTGAGATCATGCTTAGCAACAAACTTGTCGTGCTTGGCCACAGGGTCTTTCGAGACGCCAACGACGACCACACCAGCAGCGTCGAATTCAGCCAAATTGTCGGAGAAGGCGATGGCCTCTTTCGTGCAGCCTGGCGTGTCATCCTTAGGGTAGAAGTAGAGAACGACGGGTTTGGGCTGCAGCGATGAAAGCGTCAGTTCGCCGCCGCCATCGCGCGGCAGGGTGAAATCAGGGGCAGTTTCGCCAATAGTGGCCATGTAAGTCTCCGTTCTTTGCTTAGCCCTGTTCTAGGTGGGCTTGGCGCGGGATAAAGGGGGGACGGTCGAAAGCAGCGGGATAGTTCTAGTTTGACAGACGTGGCTGATGCAAACCCTAGCGGTGAAGGGCGCAGACTTTGGCTCTGGGTCCTTGCCGGTTTGCTTGCGCTACTAGCGGGCGGCATTTTTGCGGGTCTTACGCGCCTCCAGGCTCAGCCGGTGCCTGCGCCGCAATGGGTAGTGGATCGCGTCAACGCACAGGCCGATGCACTCCTACCAGATGCGACGCTGGAATTTCGCAACATTCGCTTGGGAATGGATCCCGATTACCACCCGCAGATTTACCTCGATGATGTGACCGTCGCGCAGGGAGAAGGGCTACCTCTCGTCGACATGCGGTCAGTCCAGGGAGACCTTTCCATCGGCGCGCTTTTGAGCGGGGAAGTTGAGCTGCGCCGCGTGGAGCTTTCAGGAGCCGTGCTCAAAGTTGCGCGAGCGCAGGACGGTAGTTTTGACATTGCGATTGGGCAGTCCGAAAGCCAGGAAATACGCCAAATCAGCGAGTTAGGTGACCTTTTTGGAGTGCTAGACGGGGCTCTTGCAGCTCCAGATTTGGACGGGTTGGTAGAGGTTGCCGCCGAAGGGATCACGATCAATTACACCGATGTGGGCAGCGGACAGACCTGGACGGGAGATGGGGGTCAGATGAGGCTCTTCCGCGAAGGAGGATCGCTCCTCCTGACAGCGGATGCCGCGCTGCTGACGGGGCGACAGGACCTTGCGGCGCTGTCAATATCCATATCCCGTGACGGGTCTACCGGCGAGGCCGTGCTGTCGGTTGTCATCGAGGACGCGGCCGCCGCAGACATTGCTCAGCAGGTGCCCGCCCTCGCATGGCTGTCCGCCGTGGACGCGCCGCTATCGGTGGCCTTTCGAGCGAAACTCGAAAGCGAGGGGCTGGCCACGTTGTCGTCTACCCTGGAGCTTGGTGCAGGGGTGCTTCAGCCCAATCCCTCAACGCGGCCGATCCCGTTTTCAGACGCTATTGTAACGCTTGAATACGACCCCATTGAGGGGCGTATCCAGTTCGATGAATTTGTACTCGACACTGCGTGGGGCCAAGCATCCGCGCAAGGGAACGCGCAGCTTCAGGCGTTTGACGGAGTGCTCCCGCGGGAGATCGTTGGCCAATTTCGTTTCGACAATCTCGAAGGAGCGCTTGGCGGTCTCTATGAGACGCCAGAGCGGCTTGAAAAGGTCTCCGCCGATTTCCGGCTGAGGCTGGACCCGTTCACGCTCGACATCGGGCAGGCGGTTGTCGTGGACGGCGAGTCTACGCTCGTGGCGACCGGCCAAATCCGTGCGCAACGCGAGGGCTGGGAAGTCGCTTTAGACTTGGGCATCGACGAAGTGGAGGCACCGCGTATCAAGGAGCTTTGGCCGCAATCCGTGCGACCCAATCTGCGTCGTTGGGTCGTGAACAACATCGAAGGGGGCACCGCGCACCAAGTAAGCTGGTCCGTGCGAGCGCGACCCGGCGAACCGGTTGATATCTCGTCGAGCCAGCACTTTCGCGATGCTGAGATGCGCGTGTTGCGAACGCTC
>JBCDGU010000031.1:0-1755 GCA_038750875.1 Pseudomonadota bacterium
CGCCCAAATAGGCTCGATCCTCGACCTTCCCATCACGATGCGAACCTGTTCGGCACTGGCTCGACCCTCGGATTTCCTCAGACGCCGCAGGCAGTTGGTCGAGTTCCGCAAGGCCGAGAAGACGCGTCGCCACAACGCGGGGCACAACGAAATCGCAGCGCAGAGTGAGGCGATGGTTAACCTCCTCACCCGCCAAATCACCGAACTCGACGGCGCCATTGCACGGCTTATCGAACAGGACCAAACCCTGTCTCCGCAATCTCGCCTTCTCACCGCTCTGCAGGGCATAGGTCCGACCGTCTTCGCACCGTTCTCGGCGAACTCTCCGAATTCGGAACATTCGACCGACGCCGCAATGCGTCACTCGCATGCCTCGCCTCGTACGCCAGAGAAAGCGGGACATAGCGAGGCACACGCCGCATCGGGGTGGCCGCCGCGAGGTTCGCGAGGCGATCTACATCGCTCTAACCGTCTCACGGCGCGTCCCAAGCCTGATCGCTATGCGCGATCGCATGCGCGCTACAGGCAAGGCACCCAAGACCATCCTTATCGCCGTCGCGCGGCAGCTCCGCGTCATTAACAAAGCCATGCTGCGCACTAAAACACCTTTCGCCCCATGACCCAACAACACATTTGCCCCCCAGACTGCACGTCAGGCGAAATCGCTAGTGTGGAGAAACCCTACGCCCCAGCGCGCCATGAAATCTGTGCGAACAAGTTAGATCAATTCGTGGTCTATTCCCAGCCGCTAACCGACTTTACCTCCAGGAAATCTTCAAGGCCCCAAACGCCACCTTCTCGGCCGTTGCCGGATTGACGGTAGCCTCCAAACGGCGCTCCGACGCTTCTCGGTTTACCATTGAGTTCGACCATTCCACTTCGAAGGGCACGGGCAGCGCGGTGTGCTTTTTCCATGTCTTGCGTTTGCACATAGTTTGTCAGGCCGTAGGTGGTGTCGTTGGCCATACCGAGGGCTTCCTCTTCATCGTCGAATGGGCGAATAGACAGGACGGGGCCGAAAATCTCTTGTCGCCAGACAGTCATGTCCGTTGCGACATCTGCAAATACCGTTGGACGCACGAAGTATCCACGGTTAAGCCCTTCAGGACGGCCGGTGCCCCCGGCCACAAGTCGCGCGCCTTCGTCGATGCCGACCTGGATCAGCTCTTGGATCTTCTCCCATTGGACGAGCGAAACGACTGGGCCAATTTGGTCCCCGTCGGCCGATGCCGCCGCAACCGTGGTCTCACCGGCGACCCTGATGGCCGTGTCGACGGCCTCGCTGTACCGGGCCCGCTGCACGAGCATCCGCGTCGGTGCGTTACACGATTGGCCCGAGTTGTTGAAGCAGTGACGTACGCCTCGGGCCACGGCCTTTTCGTCAGCGTCGGCGAAGATAATGTTGGCGCCCTTGCCACCCAGCTCAAGAGTGACCCGCTTGATGGTGTCAGCTGCATTTTTCGAGATGAGCCGTCCGGCGCGGGTGGACCCCGTGAAGCTCACCATATCGACATCAGGATGAGTAGACAGTTGGGTACCGACGCCCGCACCATCACCGTGCACGAGGTTGAATACACCCGGCGGAATGTCGGCCGCATCAACCATCTCGGCAAACAAATGAGATGACAGCGGAGCGACTTCCGAAGGCTTCAACACCACAGTGCAACCTGCCGCCAACGCCGGGGCCACCTTCAACGCCACTTGGTTCATGGGCCAGTTCCATGGCGTAATCAGTGCGCAGACACCGACTGGCTC
>JBCDGU010000032.1:0-1679 GCA_038750875.1 Pseudomonadota bacterium
CCATGCCGAAGGCAATGGTCGCGACGATGATGACGCCGTCTTCGCGAAGAAAGCGTCTTTGGTGCGCTTCCCTTTGTTCGCTCCGCAGCCCGGCGTGATAAGGCAGAGCGTTAAATCCCTGGTCCTTCAGCCACTGCGCTGTTTCTTCCACCCGTTTACGCGACAGGCAGTAAACGATGCCCGCATCATCCGCGTGCTCGTTCCGCAAAAACTTCAGAAGCTGGGCGCGGGGATTGTCCTTCAGCGCGATTCGGTAGCAGATATTAGGCCGGTCGAAACTGGCAACAAAGTGCCGGGCGGCTTCAAGCTGCAGGCGCTGGGCAATCTCCTTTCGCGTGCGCTCGTCGGCGGTGGCGGTGAGAGCTATGCGGGGTATGGTGGGAAAGCGCTCGTGCAGCTCACTGAGCAGAAGGTAGTCTTCCCGAAAGTCATGTCCCCACTGCGATACGCAATGGGCTTCATCGATGGCGAATAGGGCGGGGGTAACCTGTTCGAGCAGGCTGAGGGTACGAGGCTGAAGCAAGCGCTCGGGGGCGATGTACAAAAGGTCCAGGCGATCGTGCAGCCATTCGTGTTCGATCGCATCCGCCTGCTGCGGCAGTAAGCTTGAATTCAGGTAGGCCGCTCGGACGCCAAGCTGTTGCAGCGCTTCAACCTGGTCCTGCATCAGCGCAATCAGTGGCGATACGACAATCGCGCAGCCATCCCGGAGCAACGCAGGGAGTTGATAGCAGAGCGATTTGCCGCCGCCGGTTGGCATAATCACGAGAGCGTCCTCACCCCGCAGGAGGCAATCGACGATCTCGCCCTGCGGCGGTCGAAACGCCGTGTAGCCGAACACCTGTTCCAGGGCGGCTAATGCGGGGCTCGGTGGTGACTGTTCCGAAATCAGAGAGGGCTGTTGAACGGCGGGCGTTTCGGTTGCTGTTTGGCTGGTCATCGTCGCCACTTTAGAAGCATTGGGGCAGTGTTGCCAGATCAACAGCGATCCGTGTGGCTGAATGTGTAAAAGGCGATGTGTCTAACCAGATCGGTTACCGCAAGAGCAAGGTCGGAATACTGGAAGAACGCAATAGGTCCGCCGTTTTGCTGCCAAAGAAAAGCGAACGCAGCGGCGAGTGGCCGAAGGCACCCATAATGAGCAGATCGATGGATTCCTTCTGTACGGTGGTGGCGATGACTGACTCGGCATCACCGGGAATCATGTTGGCGTTAACGTCATAGCCCGCTCGGGAAAGCGTCCTCTCCGCCCAGGCTAGTTTGTTCGAACCGTCCGCACTGACCTTTCCCGACATCAGCAGCACTATCGGCAATCCGGGGAACAGCTTACTGCTCGCGATCATTTCTACACCCCGTCGGGTCACGGCGCTGCCGTCGAAGGCAAGCATCACTTTTTGTGGTTCACTGAAGCCTTCGGTGACGGTGAGGATTGGTTTCTGCAATGCGCGCACGACGGACTCCACATTGCGGCCCAAGTCGCGGCTGGTGGCTTCGGCGGAACGACCGCGTCGACCCAGGACGATTAATTGCACCCCGTCTTCCTGCTCGTGAAGAGTGTCCACAAGTTCGCCATAGCGTTGTCGTACGTCGACCTCAGTCGCTCCAGCGTGCTTAGCCCGCTCTCGCAGGCGACTCAGAAAGACTCGGCCTTGCTCGCGTAAGCTGCGCATGCGCGTTTC
>JBCDGU010000033.1:0-1512 GCA_038750875.1 Pseudomonadota bacterium
AAGTCGGTCCGATTATCCTCCCCTCCACTCGATAGGCAGGCGACGATGAAAGACTACCCAGACATACTCGACAACCCCGTATGGTGGTCGCTGTCGACCCGCCACAATCACCTCGCTGAGGCCCATGGCAATGCTCTCGCATTGCCTGAAGACCTTGGCCCCTTTGCCGCCAGTCGAGGCACCCATGCTGCGGACCTTGTGGACCTCGCCATGCTGGCGCGAAGGCGACAGAATCCTGCATTGCTGATGTCCCGTAATGTCCCCGCCGGGTTGGAGGCTCAACCTTTTACGCATGGCGTGCAGATGGTCGCCGACTGCGTTCCCGAATGTCAGCTGGACCCTAGCATAGCCAAGTTGACCGAGGACGATGCGGATCAGATTTTCGCACTGGCCCGTCGAACGCGGCCGGGGCCGTTTGAGCGACGCACGCACATGCTCGGCGATTTCATCGGGATAAAACACGAGGGAGTGCTCGTGGCCATGGCGGGGCAGCGCATGAAGCTCCCTGGTTTCACTGAGATCAGCGCGGTTTGCGTTGACCGCGGTCACCGCGGTCGTGGCTTAGGCGCCGCACTCGTATCGCAGATGGCAAAGCGCATCATCGAACGAGGCGATTGGCCCTTCCTGCACACTTACGCCGACAACAAACGCGCCATTTCGCTCTATGAAAAGCTGGGTTTCCGTCTTCGGACAGGCGTAAAGCTGGTGCATCTGAGTTCGGACGTAATTTCTTCGATGCCCTCGCACGCCTTCCCTCGCGAGCGGCGAGTTCGTGAAACAACAGACGGCTAAGACGCATCTACCATTCCACCCGGGCCCAATGACAACCCCAGTGCATTGGGCTACGGTCCCAGTGTGGAGCTTGTGTTCGAAGATTGCACTCTAGATCTCTTGCGTCGTGAGCTGCGCAGGGACGGTACGCTCGTTCCAATCGAACCGATGGCTTTCGATCTCATCGCCTTCTTGATTAAGGAAAGGCACCGCGTTGTCTCTAAGCAGGAGTTGGTCGACGCGGTGTGGAATGGCAGGTTTATCGCTGACTCAAGCCTGTCAACCGCCGTAAAGACGGCGCGCCGGGCCTTAGGCGACAGTGGCCAAGCTCAGCGCTTCATTAAGACGGTGCATGGGAAAGGCTTCCGGTTTTTCGCGGAAGTCCAACAACGGGCACCGGCGACAGTTGCTAATGGGCAGGAGGAAAGGAGCCCGATCAGAGCCCCCGGCCACGGCGCGGGTCGACCGAGCATCGCCGTTCTGCGCTTCCTCAGTTTGGACGAAGACACAAACGCGAAGCTGCTCGCCAGCGCCCTCCCCGCGGAGTTGATTTCAGCGCTTTCGCGTTTGAAATGGCTGCATGTGATTGCACGCGGGTCGTCGTTTCGCTTCCCACCCGAGAGCTTTGTGCCGCAAGATGTCATCGATCAACTCAACGTCGGCTATATTCTCTGCGGGGACATCGCGCCGCGCGGTGGGCAATTGGCAGTGTCGCTCGAGCTTCAGTCAGCGGCCCATGGC